>NZ_JBWKOV010000001.1:0-209628 GCF_059416265.1 Arcicella sp. GW821-FHT09D11
CCTAAATCTCGTCGTAACTATCTTCCTAATTACTCCCCTATCTCAACCCGTTGGCGTCGTTTGGGAGTGCAAAGATGCAAGCTTTTTTTTTAATAACAATACCTAAATCAAAACTTTTTTCAATCTTTTTACAAAATAATCCGCAACTGTACTGTTTTTCAGCAACTTAAAAGATGAAAAAATTTCAAAAAAAATTAAAGAATTTATTCACCCAATACTTTACCCTCCAGAAATCAACAATCACATTACAAAAAAATAGCCCTGAAATTATCTTTCAGGGCTGAGATACTATGTATTTCGGCAGGTTTAAGCCACTGTTATCAAGTGATTTTTCTTTCCTTTGCCTACTAATAGGTACTTTCCATTCAGTAATTCAAAATTGGCTGAGTGGTTTGGATCCGCGATTCTAGTTTTATTAATGCTTAATGCATTTCCTTGTATCGCTCTTCTGGCTTCGCCTTTTGAAGGATAAATTTCAGCATTGGTTACGACTGATACTAAATCGGTCACTGTAGCACTGCCTTCAAAGTCAGTTGTACTAATCGTTGTTTGTGGCACGCCATCAAACACGGCTAATATATCAGCATCGCTCATTCCTTGAAGTACTTCTAGCGTACCTTTTCCAAAAAGGATTTCTGAGGCTTTCACAGCAATATCATAATCTTTTTCAGAGTGTACTCTAGTTGTTACATCTTTCGCTAATGCTTTTTGCATAATACGAAGGTGTGGAGCTTCCGCATGGTCGGTCTCTAGCTTTTCTATTTCCTCTTTGCTAAGTAAAGTAAATACTCTTAACAAACGGCTACAATCGGCATCTGTGGCATTCAACCAAAACTGGTAGAATTGGTATGGTGTTGTCATGGTTCTATCTAACCAAACATTGCCTGATTCAGACTTACCAAATTTTGTTCCATCTGCTTTAGTAACTAGTGGAGTAGTGAGGGCATAAGCTTTGTGCTCAATTTCATCGGCACCCCCTTCTTTACGTCTGATTATTTCTGTACCTGTGGTAATGTTCCCCCATTGGTCAGAGCCTCCCATTTGTAAACGAACGTTTTTATTTTTGTATAACCAGTAAAAATCGTAGCCCTGTAATAATTGATAAGAAAATTCGGTAAATGAAATCCCTGTTTCAAGGCGTTTCTTTACTGAGTCTTTAGACATCATGTAATTTACCGAAAGGTATTTCCCTGCTTCACGAAGGAATCCTAGAAAACTAAAATCTTTAAACCAATCGTAGTTATTAACAAGTTCTGCCGAATTTTCACCACAATCAAAATCTAAGAATTTAGATAATTGTGCACGGATACCTTCTTGGTTAAATCGTAGGGTTTCTTCAGAAAGGAACGATCTTTCTGATGCTTTAAAAGAAGGGTCACCAATCATACCTGTCGCTCCTCCTACTAAGGCATAAGGTTTATGTCCACACAATTGAAAATGTTTTAACAACATAATCGTTGCTAAATTACCGATATGTAATGATGATGCTGTAGGGTCAAAGCCGATATAAGCGGCTGTCATTTCTTTTTGAAGTTGCTCTTCTGTTCCAGGCATTGCATCCTGAAGCATTCCACGCCAACGAAGTTCCTCTATAAAATTGGTTTTCATTTCTTGATTAATAAGTAGTCTCTCTAAAATTTTACACAAAGTTAGAGATTGTATATTGATATTTCACTTGTCAGGCTGGGATTCCTGCAATGTGGAGAAAGTTATAGTAAGATTCTTATCGATAAAGGAAGTTTAATTGTTTAACGTATTTTCTTAACAAACGCCATTGCGAACTGCCCATGCTACCAATCCTGCCACGTTTTTTGTACCAGTCTTTTCCATTATTCTATTTCTATGCCCTTCTACCGTTCTAGCACTCAAACACAGCATATCCGCAATATTCTGGGTGGTCGTACCTTGACAAATGTGTTCTAGCACTTCTAGTTCTCGCTCTGAAATACCTGCTTGTAAACTTAGCGGAGTTGGATTTTTTTTCTCAGGCTTATTGATGAGCCTATTATGCATTACTTTAACCAGAAAAGGTCCATAATAGTAGTCTTCGTTAAAAACAGTATAAATGGCATTTTCTACTTCGTCAGGATGAGCATCCTTTAGTAAATAACCGTTGGCACCGATAGACATCATGTGTGAAACAAATTTATCTTCGTCGTGCATTGAAATCACGATTATTTTCACTTTAGGAAACTGTGTTTTTATCCTTTCAGTGGCTCTGATGCCATCTAATACAGGCATATTCAAATCCATTAAAACGACATTCGGAAGTGCTTGGGGAATATTATCAATTAACTCTTGTCCGTTTGATGCTTCAAGTACTACTTCAAAATCATCATTGTGGCTTAATAAAGACACTATACCACGACGAAAAAGAGCATGATCGTCGGTGACGGCAATTCTAATTTTAGTTGTATTACTCATTAATGGTTAGATTTACATAGAAAATTAATGCTTAGAAATCGCCATTAAACTTTTATCGCTCGCTATTTAAAGAGGTACATTGATGATAAAAGTAGAGCCTCGGCCAATTTCTACATCAAATTTAATACGTCCTTTGATAAGACTCATACGACTTTCAATATTTTTTATTCCAATGCCCCTGCTAGGCTGATTAATAGCGACTAAATCAAAACCTTTTCCGTCATCACTGACTTGCAAAATCAGGACGTTTTTACCTTCTTTCAAAGAAATTTTGATTTCTTTAGCCTCCGCGTGTTTGATGGCATTGTTCACTAATTCTTGGGTAGAGCGGTATAAGGATAACTCTATTTTAGGGTCATATCTTTTGTTGAGATTATCATGACAGAAGTGAATAGGCAAGTTGGTATGGAGAGTCATTTTTTGTGAGAAGTCTTTCAATGCCTCAATCAACCCGAATTCATCTAGGGTACTTGGCATTAAATCTTTAGAGATTCTTCTTACATTAAAAAGGGCTTCGTTGAGTAGCTCTTCGGTTCTGCCCAAAAGTACCTTTCGTTTAGATTCATTATCAGCAAACTTATTCATCTGCGAAAGGCTCATTCTAGTAGCAGAAAGTATCGCCCCAATTTCATCATGAAGGTCTCCTCCGATTTGACGACGGACTACTTCCTGTGAAACCACACTGGCTTCAAGCATGGCTTGATGAAGGGCTTCTTCGTGGGCTGCTCGTTGTATACGTTGGCGACGGTAATAGAGTATAACAAAAAATATAATTGCCGAAACGGGCAAAAGCATGGCTATTGTACCAAGTATAACGATTTTAACCTCACTCATTCAATTATGCGTATTTATAAGCTACCGTATTTTTGTTTAATGAGGCGTTCATGTAACACATACACTAAAACAGTAATAGAAGTAGCAAATGTAAGCATAATCGTCGTTCCTATTTCGATAATGGCTTTAATTGTAGAGGGGTCTTGCTGAAACATAAACCTATTCCTAAAAGGATTCTAAAGATGAAAAGTAAAACATAATATATATTCCAGAGGTGGTAGTAAAACTTTGGTTCTTTTTGAAAAATAATCACGTCACTATAAAGAAATACAAAGAGTGTGCCTGAAAAATAGAACAAACAGCCCACACTTATCCAAAACATGGGTATTACTGTTAACCTCTTTACCTCTAATTTTTGAAGAAGTTGATAAAAATAGATAAATACCCAAATGATAATAAGTAAACAAGCGATGGTGCTGAGGGTACTATTAAATGTTTGAAAGCCTTCTGACACCGTAAATGTATAAATACAGACTAGTATATAAATACTTGTTGCAATTAAGACGATTCTTTTTAGATTTTTTCCTATAAAAACTTGATGGAATATCAAGCTGAATAAAACAAATTCAATGATTACAAAAGCATTGATGATAAAATGATTCGACCTATTTAAAATAAACCAAATATTAGCTAATACTTCTATGATAAATGTTATTACTAGATACCCAAAAAGTATCTTTAATTCTTTACTAAGATATTTTCTCTGTTTTATAGCTATTATCAAAGGAATAACTATCGTAGTTGAAGCAATATATGATAGTGTACTGATAGCCACTCGTTACTTGATTAAGGCTTTAATGCTAATTTAAATTTGAGGGTGAATTACTTAACTGAAAAGCTGTTTTACTAAACCATAAGCCTATTGCTAAAAGGACTCTAAAAACAAAAAGCAATACATAGTATATATTCCAGAGTTGAAAATATAATACTGGCTCTTTTTGAAAAAGAATAGTTTCACCATAAAGAAAAATAAAGAGTGTTCCAGAGAAATACAATAAACAACCTACACTTATCCAAAATAAAGGCAATGTGTATAGTTTAATTACTTGAAGAGTTTGAAGTAATTGGTAAAAATACATAAAAACCCATACAATTATTAAAAAACACGATATTGTATTGACAATACTGTTAAAATTGAAAAAACCCTTTGGCATTAGGAAAAGATAAATACTAACTAATGCATAAATGCTTGTCAAAACTAATGCTATCCTTTTCACATTTTCACTTATAAAAACTTCTCGAAAAGTAAAACTCAATAAAATCCCTTCTGCTAAGGCAAAAGTATTTAATATAAAATGATTGGGACGATGCAGTATTCTCCCCCATAGAATGCAGAAAACTTCAAAAATAATTGAAGCTATTAAGTACAAAAAAAGTATTTTTAATTCTTTCGTGAGGTATTTCTTCCTAAGAAGGATAATTATCAAAGGAAGAAATACAACCGAAGAAGATATATATACAAGTGTTAAATGTATCTTCATTTGTAAATTGTTATTCAAAAATAGCCTTACATAGTGGCGGACAAGGAGGTCCATCTGTAACACATGAGCTAGATACTATCTCACTATCCTTGTTTACTCCACTAATAATTAGGCTATGAACATTGTTTTCATCATAGGCATGTTCAATCTTTAGCCCTACAATGTCTGGGTTTTCTGCAATTAACTTTTGTAAAACGGACACACTTACATGGTGTGCATGAACATCGTTTTTCTCTTGATAATTGGCAATTTGTTGTTTAATGTTTTCAGATTCTGGGTTGGTTAGTTTTCCCGCCATTTTTATAAATTATTTAAATTGTTAATCGTGGTGTAGCATAAGCTTCAAATGTACAAACTTACTCCTTCCACTACTATAAATATACGAAAAATGGGGTAAAAATACAAGTAAATAGGGTAAAAATACGCTATGTTTCTTCAAATATTTATCATCTTTTTGATGTATTTTCCAACGATGTCAAACTCTAAATTTACCACATTCCCGACCTCTAATGTATGGAAAATAGTATGCTCGTAAGTGTAAGGAATAATGGCTACTCTGAAGGTATTTATGCTTGAATTAAACACCGTTAGGCTAGTACCATTGATACAAATAGAGCCTTTTTCTACGGTTACATTTTGACCGTCGTTACTATATTCAAAATCGTATAACCAAGAACCATTTTGTTCGATGATGTTAGTAACTATTCCTGTCTGGTCTACGTGTCCTTGAACAATATGACCATCAAAACGACCGTTCGCTGGCATGCATCTTTCAAGGTTTACTTTAGAGCCTACCTGTAAAGCTCCCAAATTGGTTTTTTTCAAAGTTTCGTCGATAGCTGTGACGGAATATTGCTCTCCTTCAATAGCTATTACTGTTAAGCATACGCCATTGTGTGAAAGACTTTGATCTATTTTTAGTTCGTTTGTAAACGGACAAGTAAGGGTAAAAGTAATGTTTGTTCCTTCGCTACTAAGCTTTTTTACTTCGCCAATGGCTTCGATAATTCCTGTGAACATTTTTGTATTGATAAATTGTGGAAAAGTTTATTTTGGCTTTCGGATGTCGGCTTTCGGATGTCAGATTTTTATCTTCGAATATTCTTCGACTGTACTCGACTATTGGTTGCTAGTTTTTGTTTTCAATATTCAAGCAATGGGTACTATCTAAGTGTGATAGCTGACGACCGAAAGCTGAAAGCTCTTTTAAAAAGAAATACCATTTCGCAAGTTAATTTACTAAATTTGCTTCTCTATCAAGAACAGGTATGTTCCTATTAAAATTCCTCAGAAAATGTTCAAAAATAAATTTTTCCTTGTTTTTACCAGTGTAATTCTAGTGGCTATCATTATTTATTCGTTTGTTGATTCACAAGAAAAACCTGCCGAGCTTGTGAAAGGAGACGATAATTATGCTAAAACTATCCAACAGCTAAGACTTGAAAAAGACCAAGCTTTTAGAGAGGAAAAAGATTCGCCTATTGAAAATAAGGCTGCATTTAAGGGATTACATTATTTTGAGGTTAATCCCGCTTATAAAGTAGTGGCTACTGTGGATATGCTAACGAGCGGACAAAGTATAAAAATTGCTATGACTGGCGGTGAAACAGAAGAATATGAAGCCTTTGCCAATGTTAAATTTGAGATAGATGGGAAGAAATGTGCCTTGAAACTTTTTAAAACGCCAGAGGGAAACTTGTTTTTACCTTTTCGTGATTTGACTACCAATAAAGAGACTTATGGGGCTGGCAGATACATTGATTTGAAGATGGAAAATATTAAGGATAAAACAATTGAAATTGATTTCAACCTTTGTTATCAGCCTTATTGTGCCTATAATCCTACTTATACATGCCCTGTGCCACCAGCAGAGAATTTTTTAAATGTGGCATTGAAGGCTGGGGAGAGGATGTAAATTCATATTAGTCGGTGAGTTAAGTCCTAATGATTACCCACATCTTTTAAAAAGTTGAAATGGAAATGTTATTAGCTTATATATACATAAATAGTCTTTAAAACCAAGCGTTGAATCTATTATCTCTAGCGAGGGACTCAAGTCCCTCGCTAGAGATAATAGATTGATTATTAGTTACTTATATACTTTTTGGCAATCAGTAGGACTTAAGTCACCGACTAATAAGAAGAAGGTTTTCACACAGTTAATTACCTACCTAAATTTATATCACCCTAAAACTTACCATTTCCATTCTTCCAATTTTCTTTGGTTGGAATAGCTTCGATAGTGTCCCAGTGTTCAGCAATTTTACCATTTTCTACCCTGAACAAATCATAGAATGAACTGTGTACTCCTGCCATTTGTCCCTCGCTTACTACTAATACAAAATTCCCTTCACCTAATACTTTATGTATTTTATCATATTTAAAGCCTATTTTATTTTCTGCAAAATATTTTAGTGCTTGTTGTAGTCCTTCTAGCTTATCACCAATATGTGGATTGTGCTGTACATAAGCTGTAGGGTGAATATAATTTGGGATAATAGACACATCGCCATGTACCAAGAAATCATTTACAAACTTAGTAACCAATGCTTTGTTCTCAGCAGTTTTATTAATATCCTTGATAGCCGTTGCTCCATCAATCATGGTATGACCATTCGCAGTTTTTGTAACCGTTTCCTGCAAGTTATCCCAGTGTTCAACAATTTTCCCGTCTTCAAATCTGAAAATATCAAAACCTATTTTTGGTCCAAAGAAATTATATCCTGTATGTGCAAATACAAAATCTCCATCCTGAAAAACTCTTACGGTATTTACTTTTGCCGAGTTTTTAGGCAATGCCGAAAGTAATGCACCAAAACCTGCTAGTCCGTCAGCAACACCGAGGTTATGCTGAATGTATTTGTTAGGATTGATGTATCCAACTGGTTCAGTAGCACCTGTTTCAATGGCTTTAAGTAATGCTACTACTTTCTTTTTGTTGTCTGGAGTTTCCATCTTTTTGTCGTTATCTGTGTTAAAAACTAAGTTGTTGGTTGTGGTAAAAGCAGATAAGCCTAATCCTAGTATTACTGCTGTACTTAATATCGTTTTTTTCATTTTTGCTTAATGTTTAATTACGATACAAAGTTGCAGTAATCAGGACAAACAGGAAAGGTAGGAATGTTCCTTTGAATGATACTTTTAGTCCAGATTGATTTTCTCTCTGAATTCAACAGGTGTTGAAGAAGTATGCTTTTTGAAGTACTTGATAAAGTTGGTGGGTTCTTCAAAACCTAAATCAAAGCCGATTTCTTTGACATTTTGGCTAGTATGTGCTAAAAGGCGCTTTGCTTCTAGCATGACTCTATTATCAATGAGTTCCTTTGGGGTCTTGGCTAACACCTTGGTAGTTGCTTGATTCAAACGTTTTTCAGTGATAGAAATCTGCCTAGCATAATAGCTTACTTGCTTTTGCTTGCGATAATGTTCTTCTAAATAGTCTTTAAAAAGCATTACATATTCTAGATCTGCTCCTTTTTTAATTTCAACAAAATTTTGCTTACGTCTTGCTCGTTCGCCTAGCAAAAGGAAGTTATGGAGTAAGTTTTGTAGAACACTCGCCTGATAATCATCTTTGTTATTTTGCAACTCCTCCGCCATTAAACCCAACAAATCTGCAAAAGGTTTTGCTTGGTCTGACACAAGAACTTGTGATACCACAAACAAATCGTTGAACAAAATACTGTTTTTTAGAAACTTAATATCGGCATCTGTTTTACAGAAAAAACTATCAGTAAACAGAATAGCTTTTGCTTCAAATGGAGTTTTATTATCAAATCGTTGAACAGTATCTTTATTCAGAAAAAGTAAGGTGTTAGGCTCTATTTTTACAGGTTTGAAATCGACAATATGAGTGGGACTACCTTGCTGAAACCAAATAATATTATAAAAGCCTATTCTATGCGTAGTCGTGAGAGTTTCAGGGAATTCCTTACAGAGTTCGGCTATATCTACAATTTCAAACTCTTGTGGAAGACCGTATTTAAAGCTATATTTTTTGATTTCTGGAGTCATTATTGACTGTTTGATGATTTGAAAGCAAAGCTACAGTTTTTCAATTATGTAGTTTTCAGAAAATTATTAGTCAAGCCAGTCGAACAGATATTTTTCGTCAAATTCAACTTCAAATTTCTTCAAAAAATTATAATACTCTTCTCTAAATGTTTGTTTTTTATGGTGTGCTTCGTGATTGAGAATGTAATCATAAACCGCAGAAATGTGTGAATGAGAATATGTAAATGCACCATATCCTTCTTGCCATGAGAATTTCCCCCTGACTAATCTGCGTTCATTAATATAGTTTGATGAGTTGTTTTTTATATCACGAACCAAGTCGGAAATTGCCATTGAAGGTTTCAAACCAATAAAAATATGTATATGATCAGGCATACCATTGATAATGATTGGTTTCTGATTTTTGCCTTTGATGATTCCAGCAATGTATTTATACAAATCATTTTTCCAAGTTTTATCAATCAAATTCTCTCTACCTTTTACAGCAAAAACAATCTGAATATACATTTGTGAGAACGTTCCAGCCATATTTTGATTTAGGTTTGAATCATATTTTATTAGATTGAATTTAATAATCTTTTGAATAGCAATATGAAATATATTTGAAAAATTTCAGTGCCAGAATCCCGAAGGGATGACAGGATTATATAAAAAATTAAAAAAAGAAATACAACCCCAAAGGGGTGTTAGGATTATAGAAAAAATTAAAAAATGTCAACATACAAACCCGGAAGGGGTGACAGGATTCGCACCGACCCATTTATGTCACCCCTTCGGGGTTTAATAATTTTGTTTATAATTTTTTCTATAATCCTGTCATCCCTTCGGGATTAATACATTAAATCATTTCGTTTTATATCTCAAAACCTATTATTATCTCATACATCCTCATAAAAAAATCCCCACTTAAAAAGCAGGGATGTGAGTTTGTTTTGATGTATGTGTAATTTGATATTATTGAAAAACTTGTTGCTTCTCTGAATTGACAGTCAATAAAGTTGGATCGGTCAATCGAGTAGCTAAAGCCAACGTTTTTATTAGTTCATAATGATAGAAGAATTTCATCGTATGAATTTTAGATTCATAAAATGCCAATTCGCTTCCTTCCTGATTGTGGGTAATTAATGCTTTTTTAGCTACAATACCTTGTTTTAGCCATACCCATGCCACACTAACGATGCCAAAAAACTCCATGTAAAGGTTCGCATCAGCCAAGAATATTTCGTTATCACCTTTGGCAGCAGTGCTTAATAGATACATCGTCACTTTTTGTAGGCGACCTAACTCTTTTTCTAGCTTTTCGGCGTAAGGTTTTAAGTCATCATAAGTACTTGCTTCTTCAATGGTTTTTGTAATTGCATTAAAGAGCAATTGTGGTGCTTTACCATTGTTTAGTGTGATGCCTCTGCCTAAAAGGTTGAGGGAATGAATCCCTGTAGTTCCTTCATAAATAGACATAATCCTGACATCACGCGCCATTTGTTCTAAAGGGAAATCTTCGGTATAACCGTAGCCTCCAAATACTTGTAAACCTTCATTTACTGCTTTGATGCCCATTTCGGCTGGATAGGTTTTAGCTACCGTCGTCATCAAATCAAGCATTAATTGATAAGGCTTGGCCTCTTCCGAGGCTTTGCCCAAGGCATGAATCATATCTTGCCAATGATAACATTCTAATAAGAGTCCCAAAGAGCCTTCAACAACGGCTTTTTGAAACAATAGCATACGTTTTACGTCTGGATGGTTAATGATGTGCGTCTGTTCTTCTTCTAAATTTTTATTATTCAATTTTCGTCCTTGCGGGCGTTCTTTGGCATATTCCAATGAGGCATAATAAGCAGCAGAAGCGATATAAGTTCCACCCATGCCTACACCTAAACGGGCTTCGTTCATCAACTGAAACATATAGTTCAGTCCTTTGTTAGCATCCCCTACTAAATATCCGATGGTATTGTCTTTATCACCAAAGGTTAAATGCATAGCAGGCGTAGCTTTTTGTCCCATTTTATGATAGATTCCTGTAGAAATCACATCGTTATCTACCGTAAAACTACCGTTTTCCTCTCTAAACTTTGGCACTACAAATAATGAAATACCTTTTGTACCAAGGGGTGCTCCTTCTATTCGAGCAAGTACAAGGTGAATAATGTTATCGGCAATATCATGGTCGCCAGCTGAGATAAATACTTTCTGTCCCTTGATTTTAAAAGTACCATCGCTTTGTGGTTTGGCAGTTGTAATCACATCTGATAGTGAACTACCAGCCTGAGGTTCTGTCAAGCACATAGAGCCTGTCCATTCCCCAGTAATCATTCTTGATGCAAACTTTTCTTTTAACTCAGCCGAACCAAAAGTAAAAATCAAATTAGCCGAACCTGCTGTTAGTCCCGTAAACATGACAAACGCATTGTTGGCGGCGCCCCGAATCATTTCTGTAGCGGCTTCTACCATGGTAGGCAATTGTTGTCCGCCATTTTCATAAGAGAAAGTCGCTCCTATCATGCCAGCATCCCCCATCGCTTTTATATAGTCTTTTACAGCAGGATGTACTTTTACTTGGCCGTTTACTAATTGAGGCTGATTTCTATCGGCAGCACTGAAGGCATTTCGCAGGATTTTCTCAGCAATTTCTTCAGAAGTATCCAAAACCATATCGAACATATCGGGGGTATAGTCTTGAAAGAAAGGATATTTGGTAAGTTCTGCGATTTGCAGTACTTCTTTTAACATAAAATCAAGGTTCCGACGTGAATATTGCTGAGTCATGGCTAAGGGTTTGGCTTGTTATTATGCTTGCATACAATAAAATGTAAAAATAATAACATTAAAATTATTATGCAAGCATACTGTTTTAATTTAAGACATAAAAAAAGTTGCCTGTTTTACGAGGCAACTCTAAAAAGTTAAACGGATTTATCGGTTTTAATGTCTTATAACTGAGTAATTATTAATGATTGTCAGGTTTGTTTGCAGTTAATAATATATCCTAAATATAAAGGTTTTTATTTTGCTAGCCAAAAGAAAATCAATCCTTTAACAATGATAACCCATCTTTAGGAATATTATTCAATTTAAGGCTAATACTCTTCTTCTGTATACTTCTAAACTAGTAATATTACCCCTTAGTGTATAAATAAGCCCACCAAATCAAAAAGAACTGTAAGGGAAGACGAAGCCAAAGGAGCCATTCGGCGATTTTTGTAAATTTACCAGAGGTAAGCATATACACATTGGCAGGAAAAATAGCGATTAATAACAATATAATGCCCCAAGCCGCCCAAGGACGAGTAACAGGAGAAAGCAAGCCTAACCCCAACACAATTTCGGCAATGCCACTTAGCATCACCATCAATCCATGTGCAGGGATGTATGGTGGCATTATGGCTAAATACATTTTGGGTTTGATAAAATGATTGATGCCTGCAAGGGTATAAAGGACGGACATCAGGTAAAGGCCTATTTGCTGTATCATCTGGTTTTTGTTTTAGAAGCTGTTTAAACTTTCTGTTTCTGAGGTAAAAGTATTGTATTTTTGAATTGATTTTTTCAAAATTTGCGAAGCATAGCATCGCTACGTTGAGTAAATTTTGGAACAAGCTATTCTAAAAGACTTAGTTTAACCCGAAAGGGAAAGCTTAAACAGTTTCATTGTAATAATACTGATTATTCCGACAAGGTTTGTGATATCTTAGAAACAATATTTTCAAACAAGATGTTATTTCGGGATAGTATGGTAATTTTGTAAAATTATTAAGATAGAATCAATCCGACGGACAAGGCTGTCCGCATAGCAACATAATGAGCGTAGTTCCTTACAAAGAGCAAAGTGCAAGCAAAAAAGAGCAGGTAGCTCAGATGTTTGATAATGTTTCACCCAAATATGATTTCTTAAATCATTTGTTGAGCGGTGGTATTGATATTTTATGGCGTAAAAAAGCTGTCAAATTATTGAAAAAAGCAGCCCCAAAAACTATTTTGGATATTGCCACAGGGACAGGCGATTTTGCCATTGAGGCATTGGCATTAAAACCTGAGAAAATTGTGGGTGTAGATATTTCAGAAGGAATGCTCAATGTAGGGCGTGAAAAAATCAAGAAACTTGGTGTCGATAATATCATCGAATTACAAAAAGGCGATTCTGAAAGATTAAACTTTGAGGACAATACTTTTGATGCCGTTATCGTTAGTTTTGGTGTGCGTAATTTCGAGAATCTTGAAAAAGGTCTTACAGATATGTGTCGTGTTATGAAAAAAGATGGCACTTGTATCGTTCTTGAATTTTCGAAGCCGTCTGCTTTTCCATTTAAACAGCTATATAATTTTTACTTTAAATATATCTTGCCCGTAGTTGGTAAAATCATTTCAAAAGATACCTCTGCTTATACATATCTGCATGATTCAGTACAAGCATTTCCAGATGGAAACGATTTTATCCAAGTATTCCAACGTGCAGGTTTTAACAGAACCCAATGCTTACCACTCACTTTCGGAATAAGTACTATTTATATCGGCAGAAAGTAATACTTTTTGTAGTAATTGCCTGTGTAGCTATGTTGAGCACTATCAACCAAGCACAGGCGCAACGTTATGACTACAAGCGAGTTTACGATGAATTTTACGATGATAAAGCCGTACACTTTGGCTTTTTATTTGGTTTTGGCTCATCCCGATTCAATATATCCCATAGTGCAAATTTTAAGGCACCTGGTGATACTGCTGTAACGATTGTTTCGCCTGGCAACTTTTCTTTTCAAGTGGGCGGATTAGTGAACCTTAAATTAAATGACCGATTTGATTTAAAATCGGGTATTAATATTGCCTTATATGGTCGTCAGTTGAATTATCGTTTTACCAATTCTCCTGATTTTCCACCAGAATTACGCGAATCTACTTGGCTTGAAATACCGATTTTATTGAAATATAAATCGATGCGGAGGGGCAACTCTAGGATGTATGTAGATGCTGGTGTAAAAATTGGTATGGAAACCAACGTCAGGAAAAACGCTAACTCAACGAGAAAATTGGATACTAGAACAGCTGACCTTTCGCTAGAATATGGTATCGGCTTCGAGCAGTTTTTTAAGTACTTTAAATTTACGCCTGAACTCAGGTTCTCGCATGGTTTAACCAATCTGTTTATTCCACCAAGTGTGAATAACTATGCAAGAGACATCCAAGGATTGAATGCTCATAGTGTTACTTTGTATTTGATGTTTGAGTAATGTTTAGTGGTTTAAGTTGTGAGTTAGTGAATTGAGAGTTATTTTTCAAGAAAATTGATAAAATAGAAGCCTCTAAAATTGTTGTCAGCAATAATTTTAGAGGCTTCTATTATTTATCACTCTTTGGATGAGCATTCACAACTCACTCATTCACAATTAAAATCTAAGCGCCATCATTCTCTCATTATTCCTTGCCACTAAAAACACCTTTTCTTTACCTACCTTAATACTCCTGATACGCTTTACTTGTCCTTTTATTTGGATGCCGTTCAGTTGTTCAGCTTCAAACTTACAGTTGCCTTTATTAATCAAAACTGTTCCATAATCGGCATCACATCTCCCCATCTGGATATTACAATCATAGAAATTCCCAAGCATCAATACATCTGGCAATTTGTCGCCATTGGCATCAATAATTTGTGCTGCATAAAAAGGGGCATACTGTGCTTTGGGAGGAAGCGACTGTAAACTAAAATTTCCTTTGCCATCATTTACTAAAATGGCATTATCAAAATAATTGGCTTCAAAAACGTTAGCCGAAGCTAGTTCACTTTGTCCTACAATATCTGCAATGCTGGCTTTGGCAAAATCTTTGGCTAAAAGGAATTTCTTTTTGGTAAACGGAAATTGCTTCTGTGTTTCGGCTTTGTTGGCAAACATCACTTCTGTCCCTCCGAGGTAATAACTCAATACTTGGTCGGTCGTCCCATTTTTATCAAAATCACTCACATACATTCTTATAGGCTCATTAACACTTGCCTTTAATCGACTGTTACGTCCGAGATTGCCTGCCAGAATATCCAAATCTCCATCATTATCAAAATCAAAAGGCATCACAAAATTCCACCAACCTTTTTCGGTAGTTAGCATTTTTTTGACAAATTTTCCTTGTTGGTTTTCCATCTCACAGATTCCATCCCATTCCAAGGCTAATAATAAATCTGGGTCACCATCCTTGTCTAAATCCTGTACTATAGCATTTTTCACCAAGCCTATGGTCTTCAATTCTTTCGCATATTTGTCGGTTACATCTGTAAATTTTCCTGTGCCATCGTTTTGCAAAAGATACGAATCAGGAATTTTCCCATACGAAAACGGCACTGACCTAGCCCCTATAAACAAATCTATTTTACCATCTTTGTTAAAATCAAGCGGAGTAACTACGGAAGCCGATAAGGCAATATCTTTATTAAAAGCATCTTCTTTTACCGATAAATTGCCTTTGCCATCATTCAGATAGATTCTAGGAAACAAGAAATTGGATTTACCATAAAACTCATTTCCACCTTCGGCCACTACCAAGTCTGGGTGAGTATCGTTGTTTACATCTGTCCAAATAGCATCTACTTCTTCATAAACACTATCCTTTTGGAAGGCTGGCTGAATACTTTCTCTGAATTTCCCATTAGTATTTTGTAAGAATAAATGAGGGAATGAATTTCTAGCAGAACCTATAAATATATCCTCTAAACCATCATGATTAATATCTGCTACGGCTAAAGCAGGGCCTTCTGCCGACATTTTATGTGGAATCAGGGCTTCACGCTCAAATTCATTAAATTCATTTTCCTGATGTTTTACATCCAAATTTAGGTCATGTGCTATATCGGCAAATGTGGAGGTTTGAGATGATTTACGCTTAAAATGTTCGTAATCAAATAGTGGCAGATTTTTCCGATAAGTAATCGTTAAAGAATCCTTTTCTGAATTAAGGTTAATTTTCTGATAAGTTCTATCTGGCCAAATCAGATACGTAGAATCTATATCAGCTTTGTTTCCTAACCCGATATTTAGCGGAATTTCCATGCTTGCTTGGAAGGCCCTAACAGGAAATTTCTCGTAAGCTATCGTCTCTCCTCCTTTTTTGAAAACTAATATTTTTGCTCCAATAGCATTCAGATTTTTCTCTGACCCTTTTAGGTACACTCGCACATGAGCATTGTTTGGAGCATATTCGTTAGCTTTGTTTTCGTAGATAAAAGCCTTCTGATTGATATTATTGGTGACAATATCCAAGTCGCCATCATTATCTAAATCTGCATATAGCGCTCCATTTGAATACGAGTTTTGATTATTGCCAATCATGGCTTCGGCATCACGATATTCTAAGGATTTATTATTGATAAAAAACTTGTTCGGAATTTTGATTTCGGGTAATTTATCAGTCAACAAAATATCGTTTTCATCCAATGTTTTTGATTCCATTTTTCGTTGAATTTCTTCATTCGAAATAAAGTTGATGTAATCAATATCATTCATGCGCTTAGGAATCCCATTGGAAACGAATAAATCTTTTTGCCCATCATTATCAAAATCGACAAACAAAGGCGACCAAGACCAATCCGTAGCATAGACTCCTGAAAATAATCCTATTTCTGAGAATGTACCATTGCCATTATTTAACTGCAAATTGTTTTTAGAAAACTGATAGTTATAGCCATAACTCAGTTTATAACGAAAGGTATTATAAGAATCTTCTCCCTCCGACCGCTTCAAAATCTCACGGTCGTAAGGAAGCATATCTAACGAAATAATATCCGAATAATGGTCATTGTTAATATCAGCAAGGTCGACACCCATCGAAAACTGACTGGTATGCATCATTGAGCTTTCGATACTTTCCAGAAAAGTGCCATTCTTTTGATTAATATACAGATAATCATTTTCATGAAAATCGTTGCCGACATACATGTCAGGATATCCATCAAAATTGACATCTCCTAATCCTATGCCCAACCCATAGCCTAAGGCGTCTCTTTTTACACCAACTTTTTCGGCTACCTCTACAAATTTACCATTATCATTTCTAAAAAACTTGTCACCTGCTAAAGGGTGAAAAGTACCTTGAAAAGCACTTCTAGCACCAAAAGTGCCATTTTGATGGACAGAATGATTGAGCTGGAACATATCTAAGTCACCGTCCAAATCATAATCAAAAAAGGCTGCTTGCGTGCCAAAACCTACTAAATCTAAGCCATATTCTTTAGCTTTTTCTTCATAAACTGGAATACCCTCTTTGCTAATTTCTTTGCAAACAAAAAGCAAATTATGTCCTTGTAAGCTTTCAAAACCTCCTACCTGACTCACGTAAATATCCAATTTACCATCTTGGTTAATGTCTACTACCGACACCCCATTCGACCATCCTTTATCTCCTTTGAAATTTGCTTTTTCGGTAATGTCCTCAAACTTCATCCCTCCACGATTCAAGTAGATTTTATTGTCTTTTAAGTTGGCTGTGAAGCATAAATCTATTAATCCATCATTATTAAAGTCTCCTGCCCCAACACCTCCGCCATTATAGAAATACATATAGGTAAATATGTTGAGGTCTTTAGTAGGTGTAAGGTCATTTGAAAAATCTATTCCTGTTTTTTCAGTTTCTAATAATTCAAAAGCATAAGGCTCTTTTTTGGTACATGAGAGGGTAGTTAGGAGGAGGAAGAGTGCGATTAACCTTACCTGTAATGCTGATGCTAAAAATGAAATGATATTTTTATAAAATAGCTCTTTAAATAATATAATTTTCCTAATTGTTATCACTAGCGAGGGACTTAAGTCCCTCGCTAGTGATAAGGGTTTGAACTTAACATCTCCCTTCTTTGAAGAAGAGTGACTGTGGATAAGATTATTTATTACCATCGATAGTAATGAACAAAAATATATTTGTTTATTATTACGTTTTATCATCATTTTAGGATTTAGAATAGGGTAGCGAATTACTTAAATTTAAAAATCTTTGGTACATCATTATTCAACAAAGTCAAGATATTTACCTTCCCTTGAATCTTGATGGAACTGATTTGTTTTACTTCTCCATTCATCACGAAACCGCTTTGTTGGTTTGTCAATGCCTTGAATTGTCCCCTTCCTTTGTTCAGTAATACATTTCCTCTGCTAGCGTCAATCATGCCCAATTGTGGGATAAATCCTGTATAATTACCCCCTAAAATAATATCTTTTAAGCCATCCTGATTGATATCATAATACATTATCGCATTCACACACGACGTTTGAACTACTTCTGGCAATTCAACCAACGTAAACTGTCCCTTCCCATTATTAATGGCCACTGCTGATTTACAATACTTCACTGTTTTAACCAAGGCATTCTCTAAAACCTCACTTGGGAATAAATCTGTAATCGTTTTTTTGGCATATTCTGAGTGTCTGAGAATCTGTTTTTTCAAGGCTGGGAATTGCTCTGCCATTTCTCTTTTTAGAAACACGGGCTTATCTTTTCCTTCAATGGTTTTCGTCATGATTTTATCAATAGTACCATTGTTATCAAAATCTTTTACCCAAATTTTCAGCGGAGCATCTTGCGAAGCTTTTAGGGTGAAATTCTCGCCCATATTCCCCAATATCAAATCATTATCACCATCATTATCAATATCTATCACTTTTAAGGCTCCCCAGAAACCTGTATATTCTTCTAGTCCTGTTACTAACTTTTCCAGTTTTTTGCCTTTCAAGGTAAAAATTAGTGGAGACATCCAATCTCCTACTACGATTAATTCTTTCTTTTTATCTCCATTGACATCTTCCCAATAAGCATCCCGAATCATTCCTAATTCCGTCAATTCAGGATTAACTGTCTGGGCAATATCTTTAAACTCTCCTTTTCCATTATTTTCATAGAAGAAACTCGGAGGGTTTTTACCATATTCCATTGGATAGCTTCTGCTTCCTACAAACAAATCTAAGTCGCCATCGCCATCAAAATCATAAGGGGCAATCACAGCAGTGTTAGTAGTATTTTGAGGAATCGCTCTGGAATTGAAAGTAAAATTCCCTTTACCATCGTTTATATAGAGTTTGTCAATCAATTCTCTTTCACCAAAGTGTACTTCGTTTCCTCCGCTTCCTACATATAAATCCAAATCGCCGTCCTTATCAGCATCAAAGAACAATACGGCTGTTTCTTCAAAATAGGCAAAATCGTTAAACACTTTTTGAGGAGATTTCTTGAAACCAGCAGATGTTTGAAGATATAACTGACCTGCTTGGTCTTTAGCTCCACAGATATATACATCTTCTAAACCATCGCCATTTACGTCGCCAATGGCTGCTTTTGGACCTTCTTTAGATAATAAGGCAGGTAAGTTTTTTTCTTGGTAAAAATCTACGTATTCATCTTCCTGATGTTTATCAAAGCTTGAATTGACCGCCTCAAAATATCCCGCAGGAGTAACCGCTTTAGCTTTCGTTTTTTCAAGTTTAGCATCTTTGATAGAACAGGTAAGCAGTTGATCAACCTTTGGGTTTTTCACAGTACTTACTCGTAAATCTGGCCAAGTGATTTTGATAGAATCTATTTTAGTAATGTTCCCCAACCCAAAGGTTAAGTTATACTCTGTACTTGATTGAAACCCTCTTGAAGGAATCACTGAGCGAGTTTGCACCATCCCTTTGGTATATACATCTGCTTTAGTACCTATCGCAAAAGTATTTTTCCCTTCTCCTTTAAAATTAAGTTTTAGGTAATGGCTCTTTTCAACTTTTTTATCAGCATTATTTCTATAGACAAAACAAGGCATATTTACATTGTTCACTACTAAATCTAAGTCACCATCATTATCTAAATCTGCATAGGTAGCACCATTTGAAAATGACGGTTCAGCCAGGCCAAACTCTTCGCCTTTTTCTTCAAACTTCAAGGTTTTGGTATTATGAAAGAAATTATTGGGAATAGGAACCGAAGGCATTTTTTCAATAATGGTATTAATATTTTTCTTTACGCCACTGGCTTCCATCCCTTGAATCAATTCGTTGGCAAAGAAATCGATAAAATCTTGGTCTATTACATCATTATAAATTCCATTGCACACATAAATATCATTGTAACCATCATTGTCAGCATCAAACATCAAAGCACCCCAACTCCAATCGCTCCCTGCGACGCCTGCATAATTAGCAATTTCGCTAAAAGTACCGTCTTGATTATTCAGTTGAAGACTATTTTGCTGAAACTGATTATAGAATCCTCTATCTTTTTTCAGTTTAAATACATAATGATTATCAAAAGAAGAAGTCGTTTTCAAACGGTATTCTTCTCTTGGAAGCATATCTGTAGTAACTATTTCAGAAAAACCATCATTGTTTACATCAGCCATATCTGCACCCATTGATGCCAAGCTAATATGTTTCATCCGTTGCTCGATTTCTTCTTTAAAAGTACCGTCATGCTGATTAATATAAAGGTAGTCTTTCTCATAAAAATCATTCGACACATAAATATCTGGGTAATTATCATTGTTGGCATCACCAATGGTTACTCCCAGACCAAAACCAATTAAACTACTATAAATGCCTGCATCTTTTGAAACATCATGAAAATGCCCGTCATCATTCCGCATTAACTTGTCTCCTCCGCCCTTTAAGAAATCTTTTACAGGCCAATCTTCCGCACGCATATCACGGTTGTTGGCATAATTGAGCGTATTTACAGGAATAAAACTATTGTTGAGTATATAACAATCAAGGTCGCCGTCCATATCATAATCAAAAAAGGCCGCATGGGTAGTGTATCCGCCTTCGTCTAAGCCATATTTAGCTGCCGATTCTGTAAAGGTTAGGTTACCATTATTAATAAAAAGTGCATTTTTTTGCTGTTTTACAAACTTTTTCACTCCAGCATTACATACATAAATATCTAGCAGACCATCATGGTTAACATCTACCATTACTACACCCGTATTCCATTTGTCGGCTTCTTCAATTCCTGCTTTGGCAGAAATATCTTCAAATTTTAACCCTCCCTTGTTCAGGTATAATTTATTACTTCCCATGTTCGAAGTAAAAAATACATCTTGCAGTCCATCATTATTGATGTCGCCCACAGCTACCCCTCCACCGTTATAAAAATTTCGGTAATTGAAAATGTTGAATTCTTCGGTATTTTCAATCTTGTTATTAAAGCCAATTCCTGTGTCTTTCTCATCCATCAGCTCGAACAAAGTATTTTTGTCTTTGCTCGAACAAGCAAGGCATAGGTATAAAAAAGTTATAAAAAATAATCTTTGAAAAATGCTCATTGATAATAATGTTTTTGAATATGTTAGATGGTTAAACGTCAAACTTATTTGAATATACTGATTGCACAGCCTCCGCCTTTGGCTAAATTAATACTTAATATGGTATTATTATCTACCATCACTTTTTCGATGATATAAGCCTCTGGATTAGTGTTCCAGTCGGCATTGGGTGCGTCACGATAAATAATGGCTTGATACGTTGTTCCTTTGTCAAGGAAGTTAAAGTTAATGGTTGCTTTATGGGTATTTTCATCACTCACTGCGCCTACAAACCAGTTATTTTTTCCTTTTTGTTTACGGGCAATCGTGATATAATCTCCTGGCTCTGCTTCCAGCATTTTAGTATCGTCCCAATCCACAGGTACATCTTTAATAAATTGTAGTAAATCTGGATGGGCATTAAGATTCTCAGGTAAATCGCCTACCATTTGCAAAGGACTATACATGGTTACATACAAGGCCAATTGTTTGGCGATAGTAGTTCTTACCCTAGTTTTACGTTCGGGTACAAACTGATTCAAGTGCATTCTAAAAAACCCTGGTGTATAATCCATCGGCCCGCCCATGAGTCTAGTAAATGGTAAAATGGTTTCATGCTCGGGGACTAATCCCAAAGTTGGGGCATTGTTAAATTCATTTCCACGGGCGGCTTCATTGGCTAACCAGTTCGGGTATGTTCTATGTAACCCTGTCGGACGAACAGACTCGTGTGCCTCTAACATGATTTTATAATCTATCGCTTTGTCAGCCACTCTGTTATAATGATTCACCATCCACTGACTGTCATGGTGTTCACCTCTCGGAATAATTTTACCTACATAGCCTGTTTTTACGGTATTGATGCCCTTTTCGTTCATCAACTGAAAAGCCTTATCAATTCTACGTTCATAGTTGGTCGCCGAACCCGAAGTCTCGTGGTGCATAATCAATTTTACGCCTTTTTGCTTGGCATAGGCTAGCAATTCGTCTAGGTTATAGTCAGCATAAGGCGTTACAAAATCAAACACTTCTTCTTTCCAATTACCAAACCAGTCTTCCCAACCCTCGTTCCAGCCCTCTACCAAAACACCGTCAAAACCATTTTCAGAAGCAAAATCAATATATTTCTTCACATTAGCTGTATTAGCACCATGTTTTCCACTGGCTTTTTCCCAAGTAGCTTTCCCCACATGCATTTCCCACCACATCCCAATAAATTTCTGTGGTTTTATCCAAGACGTATTTTCTATTTTAGAAGGCTCGTTCAGATTCAAAATTGTTTTGGATGCCAGAATATCAGTAGCTTTATCGCTAATAATAATAGTTCGCCAAGGAGTTTTTGCAGGCGTTTGCAGATATGCTTTATTGCCTACCGCATCTGGAGTAAGGTGTGTAACGAGTTTAAAATTCTTTCTATCAGCCAATAAGTGCATTACTGGATAATTCACCAAAGCGGCCTCGTGAATGTTTACATAAATCCCTTCTGGCGTTTTCATCATCAAAGGCGTTTGCATAGCATTATCCGCTATTAATGACTGTAGAGCTATATCTTTTTCTTTATATGCTGCCGCTAGTGCATGTATATCACTGAATTTTGTGGTATTGTACAAGTACTCGTTAGTATCATAATCTCCCGGAATCCAGAAGGTTTTGTTGTTTCCTACTAAGTTAAACTGCGTCAATTCTTCGTCAACCACGAAGTGTTTAAAGTTAGCTTGCTCAGGAAACTCATAGCGAAATCCTAAGCCATCATTAAATAATCTGAACACAATTTTCAAGAGCACATTACCTGCATTGATGGCTTTCAGATTTAGTTTTACTTCTTTATAATGATTGGTAATGGTTTTGACTTCCCCCCAAACGGGTGTCCATGTATCATAATGGGTGGAGGTATCAACAGAAACTATGTTGAAATGATTAAGTAATAAAGCGGGCTTATTTAGTTTAAATCCTAGCGAAGAGGGCTTTATCACAACAGCATTCTTAAGGCGAATATCATACGTAATTTCTCCTTTTTGTTGAAGAGAAACATGTAGCCTAAGGCGACCATCAGGCGAATTTAATTCAATTACTTTTTGTGCTATGCCTACAAAAGAAATGCAAAGCACCATCAGAAATGTGCCTAAATACTTCATTGATTATAATTTTATTATTGATAAAAATGGTTAATCTTCTTGCTTTAAGCTATGAGCTATGAGCTATGAGCTATGAGCATTTTACTTTTTGTTTTTTTTCAGTCTTACTGCTATCTCATTGCTCATAGCTCACTGCTGACAGCTTAATGCTTAAAAACTCTCAACTTATCGTTGTTTACGCCAACAAACAGAAATTTATCTACAGCTTTGGTTTCTCTAACATCGCCACGTAAGTACAAACCTGATTTTGTAACGGCTAGATTTGTAAAGTTAAAATTACCTTTGTTCAACAAAACTACGCCATAATTGGCATCTACCTTACCAATTCTCAATCTAAATTTACTGTTGTTTCCTGCCAATAATAAATCTTTCTTTCCGTCATGGTCAATATCTTCTATCGAAATAGCGTATACAGGGGCGTACTGTGCTTGAAGGGGTAATTCATGAGCGACAAATACACCTTTATTGTTTTCAAGGACGATGGTTTTTAAATTAACGATTTCCTTCTTGTTGGCTTTTGATAATTGATTCGCATCAAAGAAATCCTCCATTTTAGCTTCCGAGAAAACCTGATAATTAGGGAACTTCTTCTTCAAGGCTGGAATCTGCTCTGCCATTTCATCTCTTGAACAGGCTGGATACGGTTGCCCTTGAATATAATAATTTAAGAAGAAATCCATCGTTCCATTCTGGTCAAAATCATCATATATTAAAAAGGCTGGTTCCGCTTGTGATGCCCTTATTTGGGTGTTTGTTCCAAGATTTCCCAACACCAAATCTTCATCACCATCATTGTCTAAATCTGCCTTTTCAATCCTGTAATTCCAACCCGATGGTACACCTAGGCTTTTCTGGGTAAAACGAAAGTTCTTGTTATTCTTTAATAATACTGGCGACATCCACTCTCCTACTACAATAATTTCGTCAAAACCATCTTTGTCGGTATCTATGATAGTAGCGTCTGTCACCAACCCTAATACGCCTAAAGACACTTTGGTAAAATGTGACTTTCCATCATTTTTCAATAAGAAACTTTCTTCTTCTATTGGAAATCTATTAGGCTTGATATGTCCCCCCACAAATAAATCGATGTCGCCATCTTTATCAAAATCGGCGGCTTTTACACATGAACTATTGGCTTGGTCTTCAAAAGAGATACTCTTCTGAAAATTACCTTTTCCATCATTTAACCACAATTCGTCGTTTTGTTCTTCGTACTGAGCATTACTATAATTGCCATTAGTAATGTACAAATCTGGAAATTTATCTCCGTTAAAATCTGCGATTACAGCATCTTGATTAAACTTAGGGGCAAGATTTGGCAATTCTTTTTTAGTAAAACTGCCATTAGTATTTTGTAAGAAAAATGCTCCAGCTTGTAGTTTTGTTCCACAGATAAATATATCCTTTTTGCCATCTGCATTCACATCTCCTACTGCCATTCTTGGCCCAGTGTATGAATAATGAGTAGGCAACATTACCTGTCTATCAAAATTATTAATCGGATTTATCGCTGGAAAAAATACTGGCGATTCAGTTGCAGTGAATAGAACATCTTCTGTTTTTGATACTGGTTTAGATGCTGTTACAGCATTTTTCTCCTCTACTACCAACGTTTGATTTACTACAGGATTTGTAATTTTCTGCGATTTACCATTACTCCAAACAATGATTACTTCTAAAGGCTTTGTTGTTTCGGGTATGCCAAAAAGCAAATCCGTTATCGCACTAGACTGAAAACCATGTGTCGCCGTAACTTCTTGAATTTGTACATTTTCACTTGAACGGATGCTTACTTTAGCCCCAATGCCAAAAGGGTTTAACACATTCCCTTTTAGGTGAATTTTCAGAAATTTAGCATTAGTATTTTCTTCAATTCTTCTGTTGTTGTAGATATGGGCAGTTTCATTCAGATTATTGGTGATGATTTCTAAATCACCATCGTTATCTAAATCTGCATAAATTGCTCCACTTGCTACTGTGGGCGTATCAAAGCCCCAGTTTTTTTGCTCATTAGAAAAAGTCAGGTCATGGTTATTTCTAAAAATATAGTTCTTCGTTTGGCTCGTGGGCATTTGTTGTAAATGCTCTAGCATAGGCTTTTTAATCCCATTTTCCTCTTGCTCGCTAAAGTATTTAATAAAATCAGCATTGGTATAGTCTTTCCCGAGACCATTGCTCACGAAAATATCTTTGTAGCCATCTAAATCAAAATCTGCTAAAAGCGTTCCCCAACTCCAATCTGTATTCGATATGCCTGATAATTGTCCAATTTCAGCGAATGCCCCATTTCCCAAATTCATTTGCAACATATTGCGCATATTCTCATGCCAAAAGCCATTTCGCAACTGTGCATCGTAGGTATTCCAACTATCCGACCATAATAATAACTTTTGGCGGGCATTGTCTTCTGGCAACATATCCAGTGTAAAAATATCTGGCAATTCATCATTGTTTACATCGGCAATATCAACCCCCATCGCGGAATAGGCAGTATGCTCAATTCTATCACGCAATTCATCTTTGAATGTTCCATCTTTTTGATTAATGTATAGGTAATCATCTTCTACATAATCGTTGGTAACGTAAATATCTGGATAACCGTCTTGATTCACATCCGCCACAGAAACGCCTAAGCCAAATCCTAAAGGATTTCCTTTAATGCGTGTTTCAGCAGAAACATCTGTAAAATGTGGCGCTTCACCTAGTCTAGTATCATTTCTGAATAGTTTATCTCCTGCATTTTCATCTCGTGCATTACGCATTACAGCGGCCTCCTTGCGTTGATAACCTCCTAAATTATGATTGATAAGGAAGCAATCTAAATCACCATCCAAATCATAATCCAAAAAAGTAGCCTGTGTAGAATAGCCAGAATCGGCTAATCCATATTCCTCTGCTTTTTCCGTGAAAGTAAGGTTATGATTATTAATAAACAGTTGGTTTTTGCGTAAGTTAGCCTCTCTGAGTCCAGAGTAACACACATAAATATCTAACCAACCGTCGGCATTAATATCAACAATACTCACTCCTGTTTTCCATCCTCCCTTTCTTCCCGTTACGCCCGCTTTGGTCGTAATGTCTTCAAAATTTAGTTTATTCTCTTTAGTAGTGTTTAGGTATAATTTGTTCTCAACCTGATTGCCCGTAAAATACAAATCCGTTAATCCATCATTATTAAAATCTCCAGCAGCTACACCACCACCATTATAAAAATATTCGTAATTCAAGATATTTTCCTTTTCAGACTCTTGAACATTGTTAGCGAATTGTATTCCAATTTCTTCAGCATTTACTTGTTCAAAAAGTGTCTTATCTTGTTTACAGGCATCCAAAAACAATAGGAATAGACCTCCTATGATTATATATATAATGTCTTTTTTGCTCATCCAAAGGGTAAAATTTTATATATCAATACTGTTTTTTTTACAAATCTAATGGCTAATGACTCAAAGCTTATAGCTATTAAATGTTATTCTTTAAAAGCCTCTGGCTCAGTCTTGGTTCTGTATTTTCCTTCTACACAATAAGCCTTAGGGCCACTGATAGCTCCTGGTGGAGGAGGCAATACTCTTCCTTGATAAACAACCAATACAGGTGAGTAATTTAAAGTGCCTATTTGTCTATCCACATAAATAATCTTTTCCTGTGAACCAAACACCTGAAAAGCACCAAGGATTTTCTCGTTAGGGTCGCTCAAAGAAACCATATTCGGACTAAATTGTGTTTCGGCGGGTAAGTCAAAAAGCGTTCCCGAACCTTGGGTAACATCTTTGATACTCCTAAAATACCGAAACATCTTTTCAGAAATGGCTCGTTGTTCTACTTTCAAATAATAGATACTTTTATTGTTATAAGGCACACGCGCAATCGGATAATTGGTTACCTGTTGTCCATTCATCAATTTATCCGACAATATATTGTACGTTTCATTGAACGAAATATCAAAACAGGTTTCATTACAACCATAATTTATCAATTCTGGAAAAGTTTGCCCTTGTGGAAAATTCTGTTCTATACTACATTTCTTTAGAGAATAGTCGTAACCACGTTCGCAACTGGCACAAAAGACGGTACGTTCGTAATGTGTCCATTTCCATTGATAATAATTATCAGCTTCGGGCGAATCCTTGAAATCAAGCGTTACATCAAAGCCTACACTGCGGGCATCCGTTAAGGGATAATTATCTTTTACGCTAAATTGATACTTAACAGTATCAATAGCTGGAGCAGCTTTTAATATTTCAGGACTAGATTCATACTTTTTTCCATTGGACAAATTAATGTGCAAGGTATAAGCATTGCCCACAATACCATGATAAGTAGCGGACGTGATATAAATACCATTATCCGTTTCACTCAGATTTTCTCGTCCTCCTTTATCGTCTGTAATGAATACTTGTGCACTTTTTACGGGCACATTATCCACATTAATCGTAATACTGGGCGACGAAAAAGAAAGTACTACTTTATGTGGTCCTTTTTGATTTGACAGCGTAGCTTCTACCGTCAAAAAAGCGGCACTATCTATCTGTTCAAAGTCTCGTATTTCAGTAATACAAGACCAAAAACTCACTGAAAATAGTAAAAAATATATGATAAAACGCTTCATAACCACCATTTAAATTTGAAATTATAAGCTATAAGAAACCAAATGACTTGTAAAAACACGAACAATTGGCACCCTATTACAAAGAGACATATTGTCTTTTTTTCAACCTGCTACTGACTAAAAACCCATTGCTTAAAGCTAATAGCTTAGAATATCTTTAATTGCTATTTGCTCAAAGCTGATAACTCAAAGCTCACCGCTCATAGCTCATAGCTCAAACCTACTCTTTAAAACCTTCAGGTTCTGTCTTGGTTCTGTATTTACTTTCTGTACAATAGGCTTTCGGGCTACTGCCCCCTGGTGGTATTGGTAACTCTCGTCCTCGATAAACAACCCGTACAGGCGAATAATCTGTTCTTTGTCTGTTAACATAGATAATCTTTTCTTGTGAACCAAACACCTGAAAAGCACCAATAATTTTCTCGTTAGGGTCGCTTAAGGAAACCATATTCGGACTAAATTGTGTTTCGGCTGGCACGTCAAAAAGCGTTCCTGAACCTTGGGTAACATCTTTAATACTTCTAAAATACCGAAACATCTTTTCAGAAATAGCTCGTTGTTCTATTTTCAAATAATAGATACTCATACTACTATATGGCACACGCATAATAGGGTAATTCACTACTTGCTGACCATTCATTAGTTTATCCGATAATATATTATAGGTTTCGTTGAACGAAATATCAAAACAAGGTTCTAAACAGCCATAATTTACCAATTCTGGAGAAGTCTGTCCGTATGGATAATTCGGTTCTATGCTACATTTCTTTAGTGAATAGTCGTAGCCACGTTCACAACTAGCACAAAAGACGGTACGTTCATAATGTGTCCATTTCCATTGATAATAATCAGCTGTTTCGGGTGAATCTTTGAAATCGAGCGTTACATCAAACCCTACACTTCTTGCATCCGTTAATGGGTAATTATTATTTATGCTAAATTGAGTTTTAATGGTATCAATAACTGGAGCAGCTTTTAATATTTCAGGGCTTGATTCATACTTTTTCCCATTAGGTAAATCAATATGCAAAGTATAAGCATTGCCCACAATACCATGATAAGTAGCAGAGGTCACATAAATGCCTTTATCCATTTCCGTGAGGTTTTCTCTTCCTCCTTTATTGTCTGTAATAAATACTTGTGCATTTTTTACGGGTACATTTTCTACATTAATCGTAATACTGGGCGACGAAAAAGAAAGTATTACTTTATGTGGTCCTTTTTGGTTAGACATCGTAGCTTCTACTGACAAAAAAGCGGTACTATCTATTTGTTCAAAGTCTCGGACTTCGGTAATACAAGACCATAAGCCCACTGAGAACAGTAAAAAATATAGTATAAGGCGCTTTACAACTTTCATTTAAATTTGAAATTATAAGCTAATGAAACCAAAGGACTCGCAAAAACACTTAGCTGATATACCTTTGTTCCGTCTTTACCGTTGGTGAAAAATACGGAATAAGGGTTCGAGCGTCCATAAATATTATATACTGTAAAAATCCAACTTCCCTCCCACCTTTTCTCTTTCATACTTGGGTTGGTAATCGTCCAAGAAAAATCTAGGCGATGATAATCAGGAATTCTATCATTATTTCTACTCAAATATAAAGGCAATTGTTGACCGTCGAGCGTATAAGTACCCGCGGGCGACGAAAATGGGCGACCAGTGTTATAGGCAAAAATAAACGAGAAACTATTGTGTTTATCAGGCGTGGCATTGAACACTATATTAACAGTATGAGGTTTATCATAATTGGCAGGATACCAATTTCCTCCATTAATTCGCTGTTCTGGATATTGCCCAGTAGTTTGTATAAACGACCTTGCATAAGTATAACTAAACCAACCTGTTACCTCTCCCTTCTTTTTAGTAATCATCAATTCCGCACCATACGAACGTCCTTTCCCTTTCAGTAGCTGTGTTTCCAAGGTTTGGTTCAACTGCAAATTCGCACCCGACACATAATCTACTACATTGTTAATGTTACGGAAATAAGTTTCTAAAGATGCTTCCCAAACATTATCATTCCATGTTTTGAAGTATCCTATAGAAGCAAAATCGCTTGTTTGTGGTAATACATTTTCGTCAGAAATTTTCCACCGAGAAGTGGGTAAAGGAGTGGTATTGTTAGAAATTAAATGTAAAAACTGTTGCATTCTGTTATACCCAAGCTTAAGGCTAGTCGTAGGGTTAAACACATACAGCATCGTTAATCTTGGTTCAAAGCCTCCGTAGCTTTTGGCAACACCATTTTTTAGTTCTGTCGAAATCAGCGAGACGGTAGATTTTGGTTCACCTTCCAGATACTTCCTTACTTCAATAGGCCCTAGATTCAAAAATTGGGTATAACGCAAGCCATACTGAATGGTTAGTTTATCATTCAATTTGTATTCATCATCGGCATAAACAGCCAATTCTAATGCTTGTTCTTTTTCTAATTCAACTTTTGAAATTTTCGATACAATGTCTCTATTCAAACTTCCCGGACTTAAATCATATCTAACAGCACTAAAGCCAAAATTAGCTTTGTGTTTTTCAGTAAAGGCATAATCAAGATTGGCTTTGAAGTTTTGGTACTGGATACTATTCTTTAAATCTATTCGGTTAACTGAATCGGGTGACTCTGTAGTTGTTTTATATTTACTAAAAGCCGCTATCAGTTCAAAACTCGCTTTCGCACTAATGTAGTGGTTCCACTTCAAAGATGCATTTTGATGCCCATATCTGAATTCAGATTCTTTGGCGATTACGTTTTCTAAGCTAAATAATGAATCTACCCGATAATAATCATGACTTAGGTAAGTCATCAACGAGATGGTATTGTTTTTATTAGGTTTATAAAATACCTTGGTAGCTATGTCATAAAAATTGGCTCTGGTATTTTTGATGTTATCAGGGGCAAAGGCTTTGAACCAAAAATCATTATAAGATACCCGACCTACTGCTAAAATAGATAGTTTGTTTTTTACGATGGGAATATCCAACAATAACCTATTAGAGATTGGTCCTATTCCGCCTTCAATTTTAAATTTATCCAAACTTGGGTCAATCATTTTAATATCCAAAACTGATGCTGTTCTGCCCCCAAAACGGGCAGGCACTCCGCCTTTGTATAGTTCTAATTCACGAATACCATCTGAAGCAAAAATAGAAAACAATCCAAAAAGATGCGTTGGGTTGAAAATGGGTGTATCATCAATGAAAATCAAGTTTTGGTCAACAGCTCCACCACGCACGTTCAATCCATTGGCTCCTTCCCCTACCGACGATACCCCTGGCAAGGTTTGAAGGCTACGCAGAATATCTACTTCGCCCATCATAGCAGGAATTTTCTTGATACCTTTCATGCTGAGTAAAGAAACCCCCAACGAAGGCGTAAGAATGTTCTTTCGGGTAGCAATACTAGATACGATAACTTCTTCTAATTGCTTAGTAACATCCTGAAGCTGTATATCAACTACTGTATTTTTAGTGAGCTTAACATATAACCTAAAAGGTTTATAGCCCAGATATGATACTTTCAATACATATTCGTCTTCAGGAATACGAAGAAAATAATTACCTAGAGAATCGGTTAAAATGCCTGATTTCTTAAAATCTATCGAAATGATAGCACCTACCAAAGGCTTACCTGTTAGTGCATCTGTTACATTTCCTTTCAATGAATATGCTTTTCTTTGTTGTGCTAGTAGCGTACTTGAGAAAAGTATAAATATCAACAAAACAATAAACTTATTAGGCTTTGTTAAAATCATGTCTAAAACAATATTTAATATGCTTGACGATGAAAAATTATAATCATTTTAGTATTTACTGTAGAATGCTTTTTTCTCATCAATCTCTAAGAAATCGATTTTAGGTTTTTTACAAACTACCAACCCTTGCACATCATAAGTTGGGTTATCAGCATCAATTTTAGGATACTTCTTTGCTTTACCCTCAATTTTTATCACTATTCTTTCTTTTGTCAGTACTTTGAAAGTAATGGTTCCTTCTGACATCAAATAGCCCTCCCCAAGTTTATTTGCTTTATCCTTTATTCTACCAAACATTACGTTGGAGTAGCTACTGGCTAATTTTATAGGTATTTTAATGGGTCTACCTTTATACCAGTCTATCCCACTAAAATGTATCATCGTATTTCCTTCAAATTGATCAAAGAAATTGATTGTAAAAGAACGTTCAACAATTTCTAAATGTCCTGTAAAAACACTTTCCGCATGATAGAAATCTGCACCATTTAATTTAAAAATGAACTTAGATTGATTATTCTTTAATGATTGATAAATTTCTTCTTCTCTTTTATCAGAAGAACAAGCCGTTAAAAAAAAGCAAGTAACGAATACTATAAATACTTTAGATAATAAATAACCACGTTTAATCATTCTATTTTTTAAAATTTATTGACAGATGAGATTAATAAAAAAATGCTCGTATGTACGAGCATTTTTTTATTGCATTAATATTCAAATCTTCTAGTAACCAAAGTTTTGCTTCAAGTTCGGGTTGATTTCCAATTCTCTTTGAGGAATAGGGAATACAACACGATAGTCAGGTGAAGTAGCTGCACGGTTATCAACTGGTGCTAAGAATTTACCAAAACGAATTTGGTCATTTCTTCTCCAACCTTCCCAGTACATTTCACGTCCACGTTCTGCTAATAAAGATGCTTCTGTTAAAGTAGCTAATGGATCAACGCCACGAGTAGTTCTCAAGCTATTAACAATTGTTAAAGCTCCTGAAGTATTTCCACCTCTAAACAAAGCTTCTGCTTTCATCAATAAAACGTCAGCATAACGGAAGAATACGTAGTCATTACCTGGAGAATCGATATCACTAATATCTGGAATATATTTAATTACACGGATACCTTCTCTTTCGTTAGCACTCTTAATATCAATGGCTGCTGTGAAAATCAAAGGCTTACCTTCTCTATCTAATAATGCTACACCATTCAAGCCATATTGTTGACCAATCAAGAAACCCGCACGAACACCGCCTTTATCAGTTAAGCCTGGAATAGCTGCACCTACACGGCTATCTTTTTGGTCAAAACTGTTATAAAAATCAGCTAAAGTAGTAAAACCATTCCATCCACTAGGAATTGTACTATAGTGTGATGTCATGTAATATCGGTTTCTTACAGATGAGTTATTTGTAAGACTGGCTCCTTTTTCGTTGGCAATTACAAAAATCAATTCTTTTGATTTTGTAGTGTTATCCCAGTGGAAGTTATCAAAATAATTAGCAGCTAAAGAATATTTACCTGAATTGATGATAACATCTGCACTAGCTACTACAGCGTCCATATCAGCTTTAGCAAAAGTAAACGGACCTGCTGGCTTAGTTGGGTCTTGTCCAAATACGCCATTGTTCAAATACAATTTTGCTAAAAGGAAAGAAGCGGCTTCTTTAGTAGCAGTACCTGCATTAGTAGCAGTTGCGCTTGGTAAGTCACCCATGATTGATTGAATCTCTGTAATTATTTGAGCTGTAGCATCTTTACGGCTTAATCCTTTTGGTAAATCACCTGGTTTTGCTAAGTCTCTGAAAGCAACCTGACCAAATAAATCTACTGTATAAAACATGTAAAATGCACGCAAAAATTTAGCTTCAGCTACTTGAGCTTTCGTTGCTTTAGCATTACCAATAACTTCATTTGCTAAGGCATGACCTCTGTTCAAGTTGTTCCAAGCGTTCAATACGTCATCACTTTGGTTAGTCCAAGTATGCGTATGAAGGTTTCTCCATCTACCATTATCATCCCAGTCAGCACCTCTTGTTGGGCCTTGCATCTCATCAGTTGGATGCTCTGTTAATGCATAGATAGCAGCTTGGTCAGTAAAAGTACCTAAACTATTATAAGCAGCTTTTAATGTCAAATCTGGTTGGACAGATGAAGCATCAGACACACGGTCAAGAACCACGTCATCTAAATTACTACATCCCATAGTTCCGCCCATTAATGCAATGACTAATGAAGGGATTAATATTTTTCTTATATTTTTCATTTTTATATTTCAGATTTTTTCAACTAAGTACTATTCAAACTATTTTGTTATGAATTGGCACTAAAATATTCCTAAAAATTAGCACTAAGACCAATAGTAAATGTTCTTGCTTTTGGATATGAAATATAATCAATACCTAAAGATGGAACTGCGTTAGTACCTGAACCTCTTGAAGCTGCTGGGTTAGTAATTTCAGGATCTAAACCTGTATAGCTAGATATTAACAATAAGTTCTGTCCTGTTAATGAAATATTAAGCGATTTAGCAAAGCTATTAGCTGGCAATTTAACATTATAACCTAATGACAAGTTAGATACACGAATAAAGTCAGATTTTTCTAAATAGAACGTAGAAGGAACTGGTGCATCACCATAAGCCTGACCCGTAGTGCTTGAAACAGTTTGATAAGTAACGTTATTACCTTGTTTCAACGAAGCTCTGTTCAATACAGCGTTGGCAGTGTTGTTGTAAATGTAACCACCTGACTGACCGTTGATGAATAAACTTGCGTTCCAAGCTCCAAAAGTAAAGTTGTTAGTTAAACCCCAAGTCATTGAAGGGAATGGACTTCCTCTGTATGATTTCTCTGCTGATAAAAGAGTATTTCCATTAGCATCATATCCTTTGAATTCACTCAAGAAAAATCCATATAATGGATAACCTTGTGTAATTGGTTGAATATAAGCTCCTGAAAGACCTTGTCCATACAAGTTACCTGTTTGGATAGTTGCTACATCTAATCTTGCTACGTTGTTTTTCAAGAAAGTACTGTTAACCATTACTTCCCAATCTAATTTCTTACCTGATAAGACTTGATAGTTCAAGCTAAATTCAACCCCTGTGTTTCTGATATCGGCAGGGATATTGCTCCATCTTGTTGTGGCTACGTCTGGCTGAGGTGCTGCAAAAGGGAACAACAAGTTGTTTGTACTTTTATTGAAATAATCAACTGTACCTGATAATTTACCTTTTAATAATGCGAAGTCAAGACCTACACCATAAGCAGTAGTAGTTTCCCATTTGATATCTGGGTTCGGAACGTTTTCTTTCGCTAAACCTCCTGAACCTGAGTTTGGTGCATAGGTAGCCAATGAAGTATTGGTAGGGAATTCCTGATTACCAGTAATACCATAACCAGTTCTTAATTTCAAATCAGAGAATATTTCTTTTGGAACGAACGATTCGTTAGATAAACGCCATGCAGCCCCAAAAGATGGGAAATAACCATATTTGTTATTGATACCAAATTTAGAAGAACCATCCACACGAAGCGTAGCAGTCAATAAATATTTGTCGTTGTATGAATAATTCGCACGACCGAAATAAGACTGTAAATCACTTTGTCCTTTACCAGAACCACCAGAGAACGCTTTGTTAGTACCACTATTATCAACAAAGTTGATATTGTTTGTTAAATCAAAACCTTGTGGTGCTACAAAATAAAGTGCTTGAACATAATTGCTTTGGTTTTCGAATTTCTGATATGAGAAACCAGCAATCGCATCGATTTTTGATTTACCTACTACTGTTTTGTAATTCAAAGTATGTTCGATAGTAGTAGTAGTGATATAACGGTTGGCAATTCTAGCATAACCTTGGTTACCAGCAATACTGTTTGCAAAACCAATAGCACCTGGCTGAACAGCTGTTCTACTTACAGCATCTGAATTATCTAAACCAAAGTTAGCTTTGTAAGATAAATCTTTAGTAATATTCCATAATGCACTGAAGTTCATCAATGTTCTTCCTGTATTAGCACCAATGCTGATTTGATTCAACAAAGCAACTGGGTTACGGAAAGCAGGCGTACCATTTGTAAAGAAAGAACCGTCAGTATTATAAATAGGATATGTAGGGTTCGTTTGAATTGATCTACTGATTACGTTTCCTTCAAAACCGATGTCCCCACCAATCGCAGCACTTTTGTCTTTGATTCTCGTAGTAGTCATGGCTACTGCTAAAACTACTTTGTTATCAAACAATTTGTGCGTAGCATTGATACGAGCCGTAAGCTTGTTCATTGCTGTTCCTTTCACTGTACCTTGTTGGTCGTTATAACCTAAAGAGAAGAAATAGTTAGTATTATCATTTCCGCCACCGTAACTCAAGTTATAGTTTTGAGTGATTGCTGTGCGATATACTTCTTTCTGCCAGTCTGTAGTAGCACCACCATTAATCAATTTACTAGAAACATCTAAGCCAGCAGCTGTAGCATTTTTCAAGAAATCAGTTGGTGACATTACGTCATAGTTCTTGTAATTATTTGAAATCGAAGTATTTGCCGAGAAGTTCAAATTACTTTGTCCTGATTTTCCTTTTTTAGTTGTAATCAATACAACACCGTTTGCACCTCTAGAACCATAAATAGCTGCCGCAGAAGCATCTTTCAATACTGAGATATTTTCAATATCGTTAGGGTTGATAAAGTTCAATGGGTTTTTAGCGGCTGCATTACCGAAACCAGCACTACCGTCAGCACCATCTGTTGTACTTGAGCCATCCAAAGGAATACCATCAACAACATATAATGGACCATTACCAGAACGAATTGAAGTGGTACCACGAATACGGATATTAATACCAGTACCTGGCTCGCCACTGTTTGGTGTCATTTGAACACCCGCCGCACGACCTTGTAATAATTGTTCTGGAGAAGCGATAACACCTTTGTTAAAATCTTTAGAAGTTAAAGCTACAACACCACCTGTTGCATCCTTTTTAGTAGTTGTACCATAACCTACTACCACTACTTCGTCTAAAGCTTTAGTTTCAGAAATTAATTGCACATTCACTTCCGTTTGGCTTCCTACTGCAACTTCTTGCTTTGCGAAACCTACAAAAGTAAATACCAATGTTGCATTACTAGGCACAGAAATCTTATAAGCTCCGTTAACATCTGTTTGAGTACCTCTATTTGTACCTTTTACTGCAACTGATACACCTGGCAATCCTGAACCGTCTCCTGATTCTGTTACTTTACCAGTTATAGTTCTATCTTGAGCATTTACGCCCATAGATACAAACATAGCAACAGCCATCATAACTACTTTAACTAGCGAGTTTGATGCTGCACCTTGTCGCACAGAGCGACAGAACCATCTGTAAAAATGATTATTCATAAGGTTTTGTTAAGATTTGAAAATGGTTAATGAAATCAAGAGTAATTTCACAAGATTTTTAATGAGAAAGAAAGGAAAACTACCGCGTATTAAGTTTCAAAGAGAATGGATGCGAAGCATGAAACTTTGGTATTTTCACAATAAAAAATGTAAAATTGCTCTAATAAATCACTGCAAAGTAGAGGAAAAAGTTTCTATAATTCAATTTTTTTAGGAAAAAATTTAATTCTTTGTTTTTTAATTTTTACAATAAAATTGTACTTATACTTATTTTAAAAACTTAAGCAATAGCATCGTCCCTAGCAAAACTGTTCAAATAAAGTGCTTAAAGGCTCTTTTGTTAAAAAATGTTAAATTTTCAATTGACATTCTATTAATGTATTTTTGTACTTTTTCAATACAAATATCTTAATAAAATATTTTTCTAAGTTTCAAATTGATTTTATTGGTAAATTTGAAGTCTGAAAAGAGAACTTAGAAAAACTATATTATTCTTTGTAAAATCCAAAAATGACCAATCCAAACATTCTTACTCAACTTGCCAGTCAATTAGAAGGTGAACTCTATTTCGATACCGTCATGCGTACCCTCTACGCAACTGATGCTTCGGCCTATAGAGAAATGCCTCAAGCTGTGGCACTTCCGAAAACGATTGAAGATATTAGAAAATTAATAAATTTCGCTCGTGACAATAAGACCTCCATTATTCCACGAACAGCTGGTACTTCGTTGGCGGGCCAAGTGGTTGGAAACGGCATCGTTGTGGACGTCTCTAAGAATTTCACTAAGATACTGGAAGTCAACAAGGATGAACATTGGGTAAGAGTACAACCAGGGGTAGTACGCGACGTACTGAATATAGAACTTAAAAAACATGGTCTGTTTTTTGGACCAGAAACATCTACAGCCAACCGTGCCATGATTGGCGGGATGGTGGGTAATAACTCTTGTGGTTCAAACTCGGTAGTGTATGGTTCTACCCGCGAGCATTTGATGGAAGTAAAAGCTATTTTAGCGGATGGAACTGATGTGATTTTCAAAAGTGATAGCTTAAACGAGTTTAACGCACTTGTTGAGTCGGCACGAAGTAAAAATGGGTCGGCTACTTTGTTGGACAAAATTTATTTGAAAACCAATCAGGTGCTTTCAGATGAAAAAAATCAGGCGGAAATCAAGAATGAATTTCCGAAACCAACCATTGAAAGAAGAAATACAGGCTATGCCTTAGATATGTTATTGAATTGCGAGCCTTATACTGAAGGAGGCAAACCTTTCAATTTCTGTGAATTGATTGCTGGGTCAGAGGGTACACTTTGCTTTTTGACAGAAATTAAATTGCATGTAAATGATTTACCTCCTAAAGAAATAGGCTTGGTTTGCGTGCATTTTAATAATGTGGAGGAGTCATTAAGGGCTAATTTGATTGCCTTAAAATACAAACCTTCGGCTTCGGAATTGATTGACCACTATATTTTGGAATGTACCAAAGCAAGTGTAGAACACAGTCAAAACCGTTTCTTTGTATTAGGCGACCCAGGAGCTTTATTGGTAGTAGAATTGCGTTCTGATAATAAAGAGGAGATTGAGATACAAGCTAAAGCCATGGAAGCTGAAATGCGTGCGGCTGGTTTGGGTTATCATTTCCCTGTGATATATGGTGAAGACACCAAAAAGGTTTGGAATCTTAGAAAAGCAGGATTAGGCTTATTGTCTAACCTTCCAGGTGATGAAAAAGCCGTCGCTGTCATTGAAGATACGGCGGTTGATGTAAACGATTTACCAGATTTTATCCGTGAATTTAATGAGATTCTAACTGCTAATGATATGTATTCTGTACATTATGCACATGCAGGTTCTGGCGAAATTCACTTACGTCCGATTATCAATTTAAAGACCATTGAAGGAAATAAGCAATTTCGTTTGATTGCCGAGCAGATTGCGACATTGGTAAAAAAATACAAAGGTTCGCTTTCGGGTGAACATGGCGACGGGCGTTTGCGTGGAGAGTTCATCAAACAAATGGTGGGTGACCATAACTATGAATTGATGAAGGAAGTAAAGCGTACTTGGGATCCATACAATGTGTTTAATCCTAACAAGATTGTGGATACGCCTCCAATGGATACGTTTTTACGCTATACTCCGGGACAAGAAACGCCAGCATTTAAAACGACTTTTCGCTTTCAAGACCAAAATATTTTACAGCATGCCGAACAGTGTAATGGTTCGGGTGATTGTAGAAAAACGCCTGCTTCGGGCGGAACGATGTGTCCGTCTTATATGGCAACTCGTAACGAAAAAGAAACGACACGTGCTAGAGCCAACATTCTTCGTGAATTTTTAACGCATTCGGATAAAGCCAATCGTTTCAATCACGAAGAAATTAAGGAAGTATTTGATTTATGCTTGGCTTGTAAAGGTTGTAAAGGCGAATGTCCATCCAATGTGGATGTAGCGAAATTGAAAATGGAATTTTTGCACCAATATTATAAAGAAAATGGTGTACCTATTCGTAGTCGCTTGGTAGCAAATTTTTCTTCCCTTTCAAAGGTAGCGTCTTATGTGCCGTGGGCTTATAACTTTATTTTTGATACGCCTGCTCTTCGTAAAATTGCGAACACTGTAGTAGGTTTTCACCCTGACAGAACAATGCCTTTGTTGGCAAATACTACTTTGAAGAAATGGGCTGGTAAAAATCTCAATTCTACAATGTCTCAAACAATCACTCCCCTTGCTGAAGGAGTGAAGTCAAAGCAAGTATTCTTATTTATTGATGAGTTTACTAACTATAACGATGTTGAAATTGGTATTACCGCCGTTAAGTTGTTGAATCGTTTGGGTTATGAGGTAATTATTCCTAATCATGCAGAATCTGGCCGTCCGCAGTTATCAAAAGGTTTGTTAGATGATGCTAAGAAATTGGCGAATAAAAATGTTAACCTTTTAAAAGACGTTATTACGGCTGAAACACCACTGATAGGCATTGAGCCTTCGGCAATTCTTACTTTCCGTGATGAATATCCTGATTTGGTAAATGATGATTTAGTGGATGCGTCTAAAGCTTTAGCTAAAAATGTTTTTATGATTGAAGAGTTTTTAGCCAAAGAAATCGATGCTAAACGTATTTCTAAAAAGGTATTTACTACGGAGAAACGTTTGATTAAACTTCATGGTCACTGTCAGCAAAAAGCATTGTCTAGTTTAGTGCCAGCGAAGAAAACCCTTTCGTTACCTGAAAACTATGAAGTACAGATTATTCCTTCGGGATGTTGTGGTATGGCGGGTTCTTTTGGTTATGAAAAAGAACATTTTGAATTATCGAACCAAGTAGGTGAATTGGTACTTTTTCCAACGATTCGTCAGCAAGGTGAAGATGTAATTATAGCCGCTTCTGGTACAAGTTGCCGTCACCAAATTCATGATGGTACTGGCAGAACGGCGAAACATGCTGTCGAGATTTTGTTTGAGGCTTTGGTGTAGATATTATTCTTTTATCAACCAAAATCAATTATTTATAATATGTAGCGGTAGCCCTTGTGGTTACCGTTTGCATTTTAAAAGGTTTTCTATTTCCTTAACAAAGCAATAATATATCAGTACAGTTTAATCCTTTTCCCTCCTCTATCTTTGTGGTAAAATCAACCTACTTTTGAAGAAAACGGTTATAAGTAATCTAACGTTGTTTTCAGATTGCCAACATCCGAATTCTGATAGCCAATAACAAAATCAACACATGGAATCAAGAAGAGAGTTTATCAAAAAAGCGTCAGTATTAGCTAGTGGGGCAAGTTTTCTAGGAATGTTGCCCGCTTCTATTCAAAAAGCAATGGCCATTAATCCTGCCGAAGGAAGTACTTTCTGGGATGCTGAACATGTCGTGATTTTGATGCAAGAAAACCGTTCGTTCGACCATTGTTTTGGTACTTTACAAGGAGTGCGTGGTTTTAATGACCCCCGTGCGATTACCCTGCCTAGTAAAAATAAAGTGTGGTTACAACAAAACGAAAAAGGTGAAACCTTTGCTCCTTTCCGCTTAAACCTGAGAGATTCTAATGCCACTTGGATGAGTTCATTGCCACACTCTTGGGAGAACCAAGTGGATGCGCTGAACGGTGGTAAAAATGACAAATGGCTTCATGTAAAACAGTCTGGACATAAAGAATATAAAGATTTACCCCTGACATTGGGTTATTATAATCGTGAGGATATTCCTTTTTATTATGCTTTGGCAGATGCTTTTACGGTATGTGATCAAAATTTTTGCTCTTCATTAACAGGCACTACACCCAATCGTTTATACTTATGGACGGGCACGATTCGTGAGCAACAAGATTTTTCTTCAAAAGCCAATGTTAAAAATGAAGACCTTGATTATGGTAAATGGGCAAAATGGAAAACGTTTCCTGAACGCTTAGAAGAAAATGGCATCTCGTGGAAAATTTATCAAAATGAAATTAGTCTGCCTACGGGTTTAGAAGGGGAAGGCGATGCTTGGTTAGCTAATTTTACAGATAACCCTATTGAATGGTTTGAGCAATATCAAGTGAAATTTTCACCTGAATATTATCGCTATATTCAGGAAGTAGTAAAGTTTTTACCAAAAGAAATTGAAAAACTGACTAGCGAAATACCAACACTTCCTGCTGGAAGCGATGCCCTAAAAAAAGCTGAAAGGGCTTTGGCACAGAAGAAAATGTATTTAAAAATTGCTCAGGAAGATATTGTTAATTATACACCAGAGAATTTTGCAAAGCTTTCTACTTTCCAGAAAAACATTCACCAGAAAGCATTTACCAACAATCGAAACGACCCACATTTTCACGAGCTTACGTCATTAGAATATACTGACAATGGCACAGCCCGAAAACTAGAAGTTCCTAAAGGTGATGTCTTACATCAGTTCCGACAAGATGTAACTAAGAACCAATTACCCGCTGTTACTTGGCTAGTTGCTCCTGAAAACTTCTCTGACCACCCTGGTGCTCCGTGGTATGGTGCGTGGTATTTATCAGAAGTGATGGATATTCTTACGCAAAATCCTGAGGTTTGGAAGAAAACTATTTTCATTTTATGCTATGATGAAAACGATGGTTATTTCGACCATATTCCTCCTTTCCTTCCACCGCATCATAAAATAGCTAATACTGGTAAAGTATCTTCGGGCATTGATGTGTCGGTAGAACAAGTGAATATTAATGATGAGAAAAAGCGAGGTTATAAAAACCCAGAAACCGAAACCCGTGATGGTGCTATCGGTTTAGGTTTTAGAGTCCCTTTAGTAATTGCTTCGCCTTGGAGCAGAGGAGGCAATGTATGTTCTGAGATATTCGACCATACTTCTATCCTACAGTTTTTAGAGAAATTTCTGAGTAAAAAAACGAAGAAAAATATCAAAGAAGAAAACATTTCGGAATGGAGAAGGACCATCTGTGGAGATTTAACCTCGGTGTTTAAACCTTACAATGGAGAGAAAATAGCGCTCCCTACTTTTGTTGAAAAAGAGCCATTTATTCAAAGCGTACATAAAGCTAAATTTAAAAATGTACCGTCTAATTTCAAGGCTTTATCGGCTACAGAAATCAGCGAAGCTAATACAAAAGGCACTGCATCTGACCTGATGCCTAAACAAGAAAAAGGTATTCGTAAAGCTTGTGCTTTGCCTTATGAATTATATGTAGAAGGTAGTTTGAGTGCTGATAAAAAATCTTTTGATATTACTTTTTCGGCTGATAATAAAGTATTTGGCACAAAATCAGCGGGTGCTGCCTTTATAGTTTATGCTCGTCAATCGTTAGCCCAAAAAGATGAATTACATACACGCAACTACGCTGTAAAGGCTGGAGATATATTAAAGGATAGTTGGCAATTAAGTGATTTTGGTGATAATCAATATCATATAGAGGTGTATGGCCCAAATGGTTTCTTTAGATGTTTTAAAGGAAATGCGACAAGTTCTAAGGGTGAAACGACACTAACGTATCAAGGCACTAAACCAAGTTTAACAGGAAATGCTGTCTTGATGCTAAAAAATAATGACTCACAAACGCTTCGTTTTGTCATTGAGGATATGAGCTATAAGACAGGCAAAAAAGTAGTAGAAGTAGCCAAAGGCAAAACGGTGTCTGTTACTTTAGATTTAGCAAAAAGTCATGCGTGGTATGACGTTTCAGTAAAAATTGAAGGAAACCCAACCTTTGAGCAACGTTATGCAGGACACATTGAAACTGGGAAAGAAAGCTATACTGACCCAGCTATGGGGCAAATGATATAAGTACATTTTAACTTTCTAAAGATTTTTCTACAGATTAGACAACTTTTGAAAAGTTGTCTAATCTAAAACCCCTTCACAAGCTACCCCCCATTAACATTATAAAAAATCAAACTTAATGCTACAAAAACCATTACACAGCTTAATTTTAGAGAAAATTTGCTCAACCTACTCAGCATGAAAATCATAAAACTCTTAAAAATTAGCTCGCTGGTTTATTTATTGATTCCTACTTACCTTTTTTTACTGACATGGGTAAAGCTTGAAATTGGTATCTCTGCTTGCTTGATAATTAGTGTTTTTGCTTTTCAGTATCTTAAAAATCTTCAATCTAATGATTTTCGTACGCTGAAAAATCCACTCTCTTGGCTTACGGTTTTTGTAGCTTTTATCCTTGCTTTACTTGTTAATTTATTGGTGGGTATCGGTGAATTCAGAGAGCAATCGATTGATTTCATGGCAAATAACCTAAAATACCGTGACCTTGTCCAAAATCAATGGCCTTTGTATTATCCAACATTTAAGGTTTATATGTGCTATTATTTAGGCTATTATTTACCTACAGCAGGCTTGGGAAAACTCGTTGGGTTAGAATATTGTCGGTATATTTCTTTGATTTGGAGTACCACTGGCACTTTCTTGGTATTTGTGTGGGTTAGCACTTTTCTAGATAAATACAGGATTATGGCTATTGCTGTAATCGTCTTGTTTTCAAATGCTTGGCTATGTTATAAAGTCATTTATTGGCTAGATTTTCAGACTTATATCTATCCTCCCTATCATGTAAAACTCCATGCTTTCTGGCTAATGCGTCCATCTTTTTGGGATGGATTTTCTTTAGCCCCACAACATATTTTACCTGCTTGCTTGGGTGCGTGTTTTATGTTAGAAGCCAACCTTGTAAAGAAAGTAAATTTAGATGAAATCTTATTGATGTTATTAGCCACCATGTATTGGAGTCCGCTAGCAAGCATTGGTATTTTCCCTTTTGTATTGTATTATTATTTAAGTAATTGGTCGATATTCTTTCAATGGAAAAGTATATTACTAAAGATAATGATAGTAATAGCTTTTAGCCCACTAATGATCTACTTTCTAAGTACACAAGGTGTAAATCATGGCAATACCTTATTTATGTGGCAAGCGGGGATTAATCAATGGTATTGGTGTTATCTCTTTTACATCGTTTTCAATTTCTTGACGTGGTATTTTTTCCTAAGACAATTCGAGCATCCTTTCAAAAAGATGGTAGAGGTTTCATTGTTGTTTCTCATCATTATTCCCTTGTATCAAATCGGTATTGCTAACGATTTAAACATTAGGGCTTCTATTCCTGCTATGCTCATTCTTACGGTAGCTATTGCTTATGTCTTTGTGCATCACCGTAGTCGTAAAACATTTTATTGGTTGGGCATTGCATTCTTTTTGATTAATACCTTGCCTACTTTACATCAAGTTTACAAAAGTATGTTGCCTTCAAAACCACAGACTACCATCGTAAAAGCGGACTATCGACAATTACATAATATGTTATCTTTTCAACAGGTAATGTACGGCGATAGCACGGCTGTGTTGGAATACTCTTTGAAGAATGGTTCTTTTTTTGAGAAGTGTTTGTTGAAGAAGTAGGGGTATTTTAAATATATTTCCCTTAAAATTCTCAAAATTCATTTTCTATTAGCTGGTGACTTAAGTCACCAGCTAATAGAAAATGAATTTTGAGAATATAACATAAGTCCTTCTCCATCAGAAATATCATTGTTAATTTAATTTCAAGCAACCATAATATTTTCCTAAAAAACAAAAAACTCCCGCTCAAGTGAACGAGAGTTTTAGAAACCTAACCACTAAATATTTAAAATTTTACTGAGCATTTAAAATACTGTAATCATCTTTTGAGCGATTTCTTTTTGCACAAGATGACAGTTTATGCTACTTTTCTGTTGTCTTTATTAACGTTACTAGTCCTATTTCTCTTTGACTTTCCTTTTCGGTATCATACATTAGAAAAACTGTCTGATAGTTTTTTGTTTGTACCGAAACCTGAAAGCGTTTATTCATATCATCACTTATTCATTAGTACGATAAAAAATATCTTTAGGTGACAAGGTTAGTCCATTATTTTTCATCTACTTTATTGAATTTATCAAAAACGTGCGGACTAGTAATTGAATTATCTAAAACAGTGGGCGGATTTGTGTAAAGAAACGATATTTAGGAATTTAAAGAAGTGGCATATTTTACTAGCATCTGTGGCAAAGGTAGAAACAGGGTATAAAAACAAAAAAATAAAGGAGTCCAAACTTATAAATCTGCACTTATTTATTGAGCGATTGAGTGAATTGTGAGTTATTGGGGTGGGAATAAATCAAATAAAACTAGTAGATAATAATCAAAAACATTACCTACTAAAAATCACTAATCCATAATTATAATAACTCACTAATTCACAATTAATAACTCACTCATTCACTAACTCACAACTCACTCAATCACTCAATTACACCATTCTTTCTTTACGGTATTCTGCTGGGGTTTGGCTTGCGTATTTTTTAAAGACTGCATAAAAAGATGATTTTGAATTGAAACCACATTCATACCCTATGCCTTCCAAAGTAAGGTGCATATATTCAGATGCTATCAATTTCTTTTTGGCTTCTTCTACCCGATAAGTATTCACAAAATCGAAGAAGTTTTTTTGGAAGTGCTGATTCAAGATTTTAGATAATTGATAGCTAGGAATCCCTAAATCGTCTGAGAGTATCTTTATAGTAAGTTCAGCATTCAGGTAAGGTTTATTAACTTCCATAAACTGGAGCAAAGTATTGATAAAACTATCGTCCAGCGTTGGCATGGCTACAACGACTTTTGTTTCATCCAATTTTGGAATTCCCTTTTGATGTATTTCTTCTGAAAAGGTTTCTAATGTAGTAAACAGCTCTGGATGAGCATAAGCTTTCCAAGCAACGAAGCTTAAAATTGGTAATTGCATCAGTGGCACATAAGGGAAAAACTTGATACTTATCAAGCCATATCCCAAGGGCAATACGAAGTGGAAAATCATCAAAAAAAGTAAAATATTAAATAGCCAAACCAGTCTTAGTTTTTCGATATTCGAAAAATAAGTAGTTAATGCTAAGCGATATTTTAACAATGCAACCAAAGAAGCTACCAAATAGGAGACATTTGAAAGATATAGTAGTAAATGGTAAGGTCTGTTGACGGGGTGTTTATCAAGCTTGATGAGTGTTACATACTGATGAATTTCGTTAGTAGGAATAAAGAATAGTTTACCATAAAAGAAAACGGTAGCGACAATGGCAGGCACAAAATGTAGATAAGTAATGCCCTGATATTTTATCGTTTTGCCTGTATAAGTCTTTACAAAAAAGTATAATAATACCCCCCAAAGAAACCGAAACCCTGCGCTAAAATGAATAAAGTAAGGAATATGATTAATAATATCAGATAGTCGGAAAGCAAAAAAATGCAGATTGCTTATAGCTTGAAGTAGAAAAAGTAAGCCCAAATAAAGATTACTTTCCGCATTGTTATGCCGGTTTTTCAGAAAGAAAATAGCCAAGCCAAGCAAAAATAAAACACTCCCAAAGCCAATCCAATTAAAAAGCATTTTGTTCAATTGATTTTAAAACTCAGTATTTCAATAAAGTCCAAAATCAAATTTACACAAATTTTGTGTTTTATGATGTATTGATAGGGAAAGCTCAATAAGCCCCACGCAATCTGTCTGCCAGTTCGTTAGGCAAAGGACTTTGTATAAGTGCCTCCGCGGCTTTTTCTACATCATATTTTACACGCTTAAAAACAACTTCAATCTCTGATGAATTGGGATGGATTGTTAATAGTACATAACACCCCCTAATATCTCCGTCTTTGGGTTTGCCTAAGGAACCGATGTTGATGATATGTTTTTTCTTACCATCTCGCTCTATTACCTGATGATACGGTTTATGCGAATGTCCAAAACATAAAATATCGGCCTTGGCTTCTACCATGATGGCGTCTACATCATCTTCATCCATATCTGGCAAGATATACTCCGTAATACTTCTCGGACTAGCATGTACCATCAACATTTGTTTCTCTGTGCCTTGAATAAAGAACGATAGTCGGATATGGTGTGGTAATGACAATAGATATTCACGATGCTGTTTTTCTATGATATCATAGGCATACTTGCTAGCCGTTATTTCACTTTCAGATTCAAAAGGTAGCGTAACTTTAATATCATGATTACCCGCTAGCGTAGCAATTCTTCTTGATTTAATGGCTTCAATTACTTCATTTGGCCAAATATGGTATCCCACCAAATCGCCCAAGCAATAAATGGCATCAGGTTTTTGCTCTTCTAGGTCTACAAAAAAAGCATCTAAGGCAAGGATATTGGCATGTATATCACTGAATAAGGCAATTTTCATACATTTATGATTGTAGTTGAGCTTCCGTTGAATAATATTTTTTCCTAAACCAAAAGGCTAAATTTACCAAGGCAATCAGTGCGGGAACTTCAACCAAAGGACCTATTACTCCCGTAAATGCCTCACCACTATTAATTCCAAAAATACCAATGGCTACGGCAATAGCCAATTCAAAATTATTACCTGTAGCTGTAAAAGCGATAGAGGTACTTTTGGAATAATCTGCCCCAAATGTTTTACCCACAAAAAAGCTTAGGATAAACATAATGACAAAGTAAATCACTAAAGGAATGGCTATTAACACAACATCAAAAGGGATTTTCACGATTAATTCTCCTTTTAAGCTAAACATTATTACTATCGTAAAAAGTAAGGCTATCAAGGTAATGGGTGAAATAAAAGGTACATACTTTGTTTGAAACCATTCTTCTCCTTTGATTTTTATCAACATATATCTACTAATAAAGCCTGTCGCAAAGGGAATCCCCAAATAAATAGCTACGCTTTCGGCAATTTGCCCAATGGTAATATTTACTTCAAGTCCAGTTAAACCAAAATATGGGGGCAGAATAGTAATAAACACATACGCATACACACTATATAAAAGTACTTGGAAAATACTATTGAGGGCTATTAGACCTGCGGCATATTCTCGGTTTCCTTCCGCTAATTCGTTCCAGACTACTACCATGGCTATGCATCGAGCCAATCCTATCAAGATTAAGCCAACCATGTATGCTGGATGTTCTCTCAGAAAAGTAATGGCTAATAAAAACATCAAGATTGGACCAACAAGCCAATTTAATATCAAAGAAGCTGTTAGCACTTTGGTGTTTTTGAAGACTTCGCCCATGTTTTCGTATTTTACTTTGGCCAAAGGTGGGTACATCATCAGTATCAAACCAATTGCCAAGGGAATATTAGTAGTGCCATGCGAGAAGGAGTTAATAAAAATAGCGCTTGATGGGAAAAAATAGCCCAAGCCTACGCCTATCCCCATTGCTAAGAATATCCAAAGGGTGAGATAACTATCTAAAAAGCTCAATTTTTTACGTTCAGCTACGGGAGCACAATGATTAGCAGACATATTTATTGAATATTTGAAAAGACAAAAAGAGTTTCTTGGGCAATCTGACGCGACCGTTCTTCATATTTAGCCTCTTGAAGTGGAGTATTATCAAAAGCCTTGGGATCATCATAGGTAGTACCTATTCGCAGTTCTACGCCTGGAATAAAAGGACAGTTTTCTTCTGCATCCGAGCAAGTCATGATGGCAGCAAAATGTTCTTGTGGATTTACGACATCATTATATACTTTTGAAAAACAAGTAGTGCTTTCGTTTTCACTAAACCACACGGTATAAACAGGATTATTAGTACTGTCACCACTTTCAATTAAAAAGCCTGTTCTTTTCAATGCATTAATCGCATTGATATTAAAAGCTGTGGCTTCTGTGCCACCAGAATAGGTTTTTACATTTTGCACACCATAATAAGATGCCGAAACGGCTGCCCAAATTTGCCCGAAATGACTTCTTCTCGAGTTGTGCGTACATACATAAACCAATTGGATAGGCTGGTTAGCATCTTTCTTAGCTTGAATGTATTTACTAATTTTTAGCAACAAAGTTTGTCTTTGGTCAGGAATAGCATCGAATGAATTAACTAATTCATTGCATAGATTTTTGATTGGAGGATACATTATTTCAATAATTTTAAGCTTTTAACAAAGCACTAAGCTATTAACAGCAAGATTGGGTTTTGGGAGTATAACCATCGAAAAGGGCATTCAAAATATCTTGAAATTTCTTCCATGTGTTCTCGTCGATACAATAACAAATGGCATTCCCTTCAATATCACCTTTAATTAATCCAGCATTCTTTAACTCCTTTAGATGTTGTGATATGGTTGCTTGTGCTAAAGGCAATTCATTTACGATGTCTCCACAAATACATGAATCTACCTTTATTAGATAGTCCAGAATGGCAATCCTTGCAGGATGTGCGATGGCTTTAGCAAGCATTGCTAATTGATTTTGACGTTCGGTGAAGTAGTTAGTTTTGGTTGCTCCCATGTTTTCTCATTCATTTATCGTAATATTACGATAAACATTTCAGAATGACAAATCGTCAATTAGAGAAAAGAGGGAAATAACAATTTAATCATTGATTAATCACTAGCATACGTGAATATTTAACTTATCAAAAGCACCGATGATTATTTATAAGCTATTAATGACAAACCTTTGTAGTTTTCTATTTTTAATGAATATCTTGCACAGCATATAACATAGTTTTTATATTGAGCGTTGAATATTATATAGATTACCATAAAATTCCTTTACAAATGAAAAAACTACTTTTAGCAGCTTGCTTACTCTTTGGGTCAGAAAGTTTGTTTTCACAACAAAAATCAAACTATAGTCAGTACGATTTGTTCAACCCTTTGTTCAATTATACGCTCTCTACTCCCACTAGAAGTGGAACAGGTGCCCCTGGTACTACTTACTGGCAAAACTCAGCTGATTATAAAATCAATATAGCATTAGACGACGAAAAAAATATAGTTGAAGGCGATGTAGAGATTACCTACAAAAATGCTTCGCCTGATAAATTGAATTTCTTGTGGTTACAATTAGACCAAAACCAATTCAACACCAAATCACGTGGAGGACTTACTACGTCTATCAATGGTGGGCGTTTTGGTAACACAAGTTTTGAAGGAGGCTATCAAATAAAATCGGTAAGCATCGATGGCAAACCTGCTGACTTTTTAGTAAATGATACCCGTATGCAAATCAAATTGGCATCGCCACTGGTTGAACGCAATGGGATTACTAAAATCAAAATTTCTTATTCTTTCCCTATCCCAAAATATGGCTCAGACCGTATGGGAACGCAAGAAGTAAAAAACGGAACTATTTACGAGATGGCTCAGTGGTATCCTAGGATGTCTGTTTATGATGATATTGAGGGTTGGAACGTATTGCCATACTTAGGGGCTGGCGAGTTCTATTTGGAATATGGCAATTTTGAATATGCTGTAACAGTACCAGCATCACACATTGTAGTAGGCTCTGGCGAGTTGACTAATCCAAATGATTGTTGGACTGCTGACCAAATCAAGCGTTTTGCAGAAGCATCTAATAGTGATAAAACTGTAACAATTTTGGGCAAAGATGAAGTAGGAACAAGCACATCTCGCCCCAAAAAAGAAGGGAAAATCACATGGAAATTCCGTTGTACGAATGCGCGTGACGTAGCCTTTGCTAGTTCAAAATCATTTATTATTGATGCTGCCAAAATCAATTTACCAAGTGGTAAAAAATCATTAGCGATGTCAGCTTATCCAGTTGAATCAGCAGGCGATAAAGCATGGGCACGCTCTACCGAATATGTAAAAGGTTGTATTGAATATTATTCAAAATGGTTGTATGAATATTCTTATCCAGTAGCAACCAATGTAGCAGGTTCTATTAGTGGTATGGAATATCCGGGTATCGTATTCTGCGGAATGCGTGACCAAACCGAAAGTCTTTGGGGTGTAACAGACCACGAATTTGGACATAACTGGTTCCCAATGATTGTAGGCACGAACGAACGTAAGTTTGCTTGGATGGACGAAGGTTTCAATACTTTTATCAATTTTTATTCGACTGATAATTTTAATAACGGAGAATACAAAGGCAATAAAATAGATATGCACCAGATGTCGAAACAGCTTTTCAGAGAAACTGCCGAGCCTATCATGAATATCCCTGATGTTATCCAACCAAATAGCTTAGGCTATGAAGCTTATTATAAGCCCGCTATTGGCTTGAAGCTGTTGCGTGAGCAAATACTTGGACAAGAACGTTTTGATTATGCTTTCCGTGAGTACATTAAACGTTGGGCATTTAAGCATCCAACTCCTTACGATTTCTTTAAGACGATTGAAGATGCCGCTGGCGAAGATTTATCTTGGTTCTGGAAAGGTTGGTTTTATGAAACTTGGAAACTAGACCAGTCTGTAAAAGATGTACAGTATATAGAACAAGACCCCAAAAATGGTGCAATTATCGTGATTGAAAACTTAGAGAAATTAGCCATGCCTGCCGTTGTAGAAATGGAAATGGTAGGCGGAACTAAGGAAAGAGTTACATTACCTGTAGAAATTTGGCAAAGAGGCGGTACTTGGACTTTTAAAACAATGACCAACTTACCCCTAAAATCGGTAACAATAGACCCAGACCACGCTTTCCCAGATTTCAATTCAAAAAATAATACTTGGAAGCCTTTAAATTATAAGGCTCCTAAGCCGAATTAAGGATTTATGAAAAAGGGTTAGCCAATGGTTGACCCTTTTTGATACATTTTAGTGAATTTATATTGACGAAAAAGCAATGTGCAAAAATTGCACATTGCTTTTTCTGATATTAATTTAATAGCCCAAAACAAACCCTTACTTTATATGCAAAACACAGATTGGCTAGCAATGGCTAAAAGAATTCAGGCAATTGCTCAGGCTGGATTATTTTATACAGAAAGTGCTTACGATAAAGACCGTTACCAAGAATTATCTGACCTCAGTGTACAAATTTTAGAAAAATTAACTGACGAACCTATCGAAAAATTTGGGGCTTTGTTCACTAATGAACGAGACGGTTACCAAACACCTAAAGTTGATGTACGAGCAGTAGTCTTTAATGAAAAGGATGAAATTTTGATGGTAAAAGAAAGAGTAGATGACCGTTGGGCATTGCCAGGGGGCTGGGCGGATGTTGGCTATACTCCTTCGGAAGTGGCAGTAAAAGAAGTACAAGAGGAAACAGGATTGGATGTAAAAGCAGTACGTCTATTAGCTGTAATGGATAAGAAAAACCATCCACATCCACAGGAAGCTTGGTATGTGTATAAACTATTTATTCTTTGCAAAAAAATAGGTGGTGAGATTTTAGTAAATACTGTAGAGACTTCAGATATTCAATATTTCGGTATTGGAAACCTCCCTCTCCTTTCAGAGCCTAGAAATGTTCTTTCCCAAATTGAAATGATGTTTGAATACAAAGATAATCCTGAAAAAGAGGTGTATCTTGATTAGCTATCAGCCGTGAGCTATGAGCTATCAGCTTTGAGTTTTTATATTATTATTAATGATATATTAATTAAAAAGCTCAAAGCTGATAGCTCACGGCTCATATCTAAAGAAAGCCTTTTCAATACTTCAATACAATCGTCGTATCGTTCTTAAAATATCTTTTTACAGTTACATCAAAACTTCCTGCTTTTTTAATTAAGGTATTTTTCGGCATCATCAAATCCCCTAATCCAGCCTTCTCGTCTCCTAAATCTACTGTTTGTACTTCTCCTTTGGCATCAATTATTTGAAACATATAGTGAATCTCATTATCTGGAGGAATAATATTGACCCATTTTTTGGCAACTTTTCCATCCCAAGCCATCTCTTTTATATCAGAAACACCTTGATATACTCTGTGTGTATCGTTTTTCCCTCTGAAGTATTCTATCGCATAAATAACGATTACCACACCCACAATCAAAGGGGTTAATTTACTCGACAAAAAACTCGGGGCTTTGGCAGAAGAATTATTTGCTCCGCCAAGCATATTGCCAATTAAAGGCATTTTTAGTTTTGGGCGAGGTGGACGACGACGTGGCGATGCTTGTTCCATTATTTGCTGTTGTTTAATATCAAAGGTTAAATATAGATAATATATTTCTAAAACTATATTTTTAGTTCACTATTTTAAATGATTAAAAATATTAAATAAATAAAGTTCCTTTTAGCATATTGAATTACCGCTAAACATAGTTTTTGTAAAACGCTGATTATAAAGGCATTATTTTTGAGGGATATATTTTTAAGATTTTATAAAGTACCAATCTGCAATATTATTATACAGAAATTGTTTTTAAAAGCGTTGAATGAACTAAATTTGTAAGTATTCTATTTTTAGTTTGTAATACAAATGATTGAGAAAATTAATTCAATCATTACTTCTAAATGATTAAAACCCAATACAATGATAAATTCAATCACAAAAGCAGTAACAAAACTGTTTGGCACAAAATCAGAAAGAGACATCAAGGAATTGATGCCTTACGTGATTAAAACCAATGCAGAATTTGCTACTCTTCGCAATCTTTCAGACGAACAGCTCCGTCAACAAACCGCTGACCTAAAGGCTATTATACAGAAAAACCTTGCAAAAATTGATGCCGAAATTTCTGATCTAAAATTAGAAGTAGAAGCTAACCAAGAGATGTCTGTTGATGCTAAAGAAACAATTTTCAATCAAATTGATAAATTACAGCTTGATCGTGATAAACAACTAGAAGTAGTATTACTCGAAATTCTTCCGAAGGCTTTTGCCGTAGTGAAGGAAACCGCTCGAAGGTTTACCGAGAACAAGAAACTGGAAGTAACCGCTACGATTCACGATAAATTTATTGCTGCTAAAAAGAAAAACGTTGAGATTGTTGGTGAAACAGCCATCTGGCATAACAAATGGCTTGCGGCTGGTAATGAAATCGAGTGGAATATGATTCACTACGATGTTCAACTAATTGGTGGTGTGGTACTTCATCAAGGTAAAATTGCCGAAATGGCAACGGGTGAAGGTAAAACATTAGTTTCTACTTTACCTTGTTATCTAAATGCTTTGGCTGGGCAGGGTGTACACTTAGTAACTGTAAACGATTACTTAGCTAAACGTGACTCTGAGTGGAATGCTCCTTTATTTGAATTCCACGGTTTAAAAGTTGATTGTATTGACAAACACGACCCTAATACGGAAGAACGTCGTCAGGCCTATTTGGCAGATATTACTTACGGAACTAACAACGAATTTGGGTTTGATTATCTACGTGACAATATGTCACGTACTCCAGAAGAGCAAGTACAACGCAAGCACCATTTTGCCATGGTCGATGAGGTCGATTCAGTTTTAATTGATGATGCCCGTACTCCTTTGATTATCAGTGGACCAATGGCCCGTGGTGACGAGCAAGAATTTGATGCTTTCAATCCTTTGGTGGCTCGTATGGTTGAGCAACAAAAGAAATTGGTACAAGATTTCTTGGTAGAAGCGAAAAAATTGATTGCTGCTGGTAATAAAAAAGAAGGTGGCTTGGCTTTATTCCGTGCTTTCAGAGGTTTACCAAAGTCTCGTCCAGTGATTAAGTACTTGTCTGAAACAGGTATTAAGCAGATTTTACAAGAAACAGAGAACATCTATTTGGCTGAAAATCAGAAATTGATGCCAGAAGCAGATGCTCCGTTGATGTTTACGATTGAGGAAAAAAACAACCAAGTAGAGATGACCGAAAAAGGTCTGAACTTCATGACTCGCATGGTTGAAAATCCTGATTTCTTCGTTATTCCTGACTTATCAGTTGATTTGAATCAAATTGAGCAAGCGTTAGGCATTACAGAACAAGAACGTTTGATTAAGAAAGAAGCTTTAATCCGTGATTATTCTGCTAAAACTCAACGTATTCATACTGTTAGCCAATTGTTGAAAGCCTTTACTTTATTTGAAAAAGACGTAGAATATGTATTAGACGAAGGGAAAGTAAAGATTGTAGATGAGTCTACTGGTCGTATTATGGAGGGGCGTCGTTATTCAGACGGTTTGCACCAAGCCATTGAAGCCAAAGAAGGTGTAAACATCGAAGATGCTACCCAAACTTATGCTACGATTACTTTACAGAACTTCTTTAGAATGTACCACAAACTTTGTGGTATGACAGGTACTGCCGAAACTGAAGCAGGTGAATTCTGGACGATTTATAAATTAGACGTTGTAACGATTCCGACAAACCGCAAGATTTCTCGTTTCGATCACGAAGATAAAGTTTACAAAACTGTTCGTGAAAAATACAATGCCGTTGCAGACGAAATTCAAGAATTAGTAAATGCTGGTCGCCCAGTATTGGTGGGTACAACATCTGTTGATAACTCTGAATTATTAAGCCGTATGCTTACAATTCGTAAAATTCAACACAATGTATTGAATGCCAAACAGCACGCTCGCGAAGCAGACATCGTTGCAGAAGCTGGTCAGGCGAGTAAAGTAACTATTGCTACTAACATGGCGGGTCGTGGTACGGATATTAAGCTATCACCAGAGGCTCGTGCTGCAGGAGGTTTGGCCATTGTAGGTACTGAAAGACATGAGTCACGAAGAGTTGACAGACAGTTGAGAGGTCGTGCTGGTCGTCAAGGTGACGTAGGTTCTTCTCAGTTCTTCCTTTCATTAGAAGATGACTTGATGCGTAAGTTCGGTTCAGACCGTATCGCAAAAGTGATGGACAGAATGGGTATGGAAGAAGGCGAGGTAATTCAGCACTCGATGATTACTTCTTCCGTAGAGAGAGCTCAGAAAAAAGTAGAAGAAAACAACTTTGGTATTCGTAAGCGTCTATTAGAATATGATGACGTAATGAACTACCAACGTAATGCGATTTATAAGCGTCGTCAAAATGCTCTTTTCGGAGAACGTTTGGCGTTGGATATTGCCAATAATACGTATGATGTATGTTCTGAAATCATCCAAAATAATATTAGTTATGATGAATTAGAATTACGTTGTATTGAAATTTTAGGTATTGAACCTCCGTTTACCCGTGAGGAAATCGGCAGATTGAATACACAACAACGTACTACACGTTTGTACGATGCGGCTGAAAAACAGTATCATATTAAAAACAAAGGTCTGGCTGAAAAAGTAGTTGCTTTTGCTAATGAAGCCATCACGCATGGTTATGCTGGGATGCAAGTCCCTTTGATGAGTGGCACGATGATGTCGCAATTGTTTGCTGATGCCCAAGAAACCCTTGACACTAATGGGCGTAAATTGATTCAAGAAATGGAAAAATCAATCGCTTTAAGTTTGATTGACCAAGAATGGAAAGAACATTTACGTGATATGGACGATTTGAAACAATCGGTTCAAAACGCAAGCTACGAGCAGAAAGACCCATTGTTAGTCTACAAATTTGAAGCGGTTAAGTTGTTTGAACGTTTCTTAAGCAGAATCAATTTGGATACAGTAAGTTTCTTGATGAAAGCAGATATGCCAGAAGTTCAAGAAGCTGAACCAGCGGCACAACAACGTCGTCAGGCACCACAGCCAAAACTACAAGTACAAAAAGATGAAGCGATTTCTTCTTTATTGGGAGGTTTAGCAGGTGGTAGAGGCGACGAAAACGATTATCATGACCCAAGTGCTCAGGTAGTTGAAAAAGTTGCTCCACGTCAGGCAGTAAAAATTGCTGACCGTAATCAAAGAGTAACGGTTCAATATCGTGATGGTTCAATCAAAGAAAACATCAAATACAAAACAGTAGAACAAGATGTAGAAAAAGGCATTGCAGTAGTAATTGCGTAATGCTATTTTGATAAAATTTGTTGCAAATGCCTCAATCGAAAGATTGGGGCATTTTTTGTAACGCAGTCGCTCGGTTTCACCGAGTGACACCTATTCGCATAAGCCCTCTGGGCGAACTGTGAGTTTTTTTTATTCATTTTTGGGAAAACCCATTCTATATCATAATCCAATATCAAAAATTTAAAATACATAACGTAGCTAAAATTTTAACGCTATTCTCAAAAGTACTTTTGTAATTGTTCAGGAATTTAGGTAGTTTGCTTATGATTGATAACATAAAACTAGCCTTATCACCCCAACAATGTTACTCACAGATATCGCTCAATATCGCCTATCGAAACACCAACTTGTTGGGACAGATTTTACATCGCCCAAAGATATATTGGCTTATTTTGGCGCAATGCAAGCACAAGATTATGCAATGGCAAAATGGGCTATTGGGTTAAGATTAGGAATTAATGAAGAAGCCATCGAACAGGCTATCAATAATGCCGAAATCATCCGTACGCATATTTTACGCCCTACTTGGCACTTTGTCTCTGCCGAAGATATTCGCTGGATGTTGATGCTTACAGCTCCGCAGATAAAGCAGAAAAATGCAGTGATGTCTAAAAAATTTGAGTTAGACAGCAATATCCTAAATCATTGCAAAGCGATTATCGAGAAGATTTTAAGAGATAATCAGCACCTGACTCGTGATCAAATAATGCTCGAACTCAATAGTCATGGTATTCAAACGGATGATATTCGTTCGGCATTAATCATGATAGATGCTGAACAAGACGGTATCGTTTGCAATGGAATTATGCAGGTCAAACAGTTTACCTATGCTTTACTTGATGAAAGAGTTCCTCCTACAAAAATGCTTAGTAAAGAAGAAGCTCTGGCAACATTAGCAAAAAAGTATTTCCAAAGTCATGGACCAGCTACCTTACAAGATTTCATTTGGTGGTCGGGATTAACTGCGGGTAATGCTAAAATGGCTTTAGAACTCATTAAACCAACACTTCATTATTTCGCGATTGAACATCAAACTTATTGGTTTACTGAACTGACTAATTATAAAAATCAGTCAACTCCATGTATTCATTTTTTACCTGCTTTTGATGAGTTTTTAATCAGTTATAAAGATAGATCGGCGTCGCTTATTCCTTCATTGAACAAAGATATTATTACAGCTAATGGCATTTTCAATCCTTCCATATTGGTCAATGGGAATGTAATAGGTTCATGGAAACGTAGCTTTAAAAAAGATACAGTTCATATAGCAATGAACTTTCTTAATTCAACGATAGAGGCACAAGAAATATTGAAAGCAATAGAAAAATACGGAAATTTTGTAGGTAGGAAAGTAAATCTTAAAGCATAAAATATGATTCCAAGAATAGAGACCTTATTAGAAAAGAAATTAGTTGGAAAAGGCATCCAAATGTCTTTTGCTGATAATAAAACAAGGATATTATGGCAAAGTTTTATGCCAAGAAGAAAGGAAATACCCAATACTTTAAGTAATGATTTATATTGTTTGCAAGTCTATACGTCATCTCATGATTTTATCAATTTCAATCCAACGGCAATTTTTGAAAAATGGGCAGCGATGGAGGTAAGTGATTTTGATAACATCCCAGAAGGCATGGAAGCCTTTACGCTGAAAGGTGGATTGTACGCTGTATTTATCCACAAAGGAGCTGCTGCAACTGGTCCACAAACTTTTCAATACATTTTCGGGACTTGGTTGCCAAATTCTGAATATGATTTAGACGACAGGGTTCATTTTGAAATATTGGGTGATAAATATATCAACGACGACCCTAATTCTGAGGAGGAGATTTGGATACCTGTTAAACAGAAATCATATAATTTTGATACTAATTCACTGATTTCCTTATATTTGAAGCAAGATTAGACAACTTTTAAAAGTTGTCTAATCTAAATCCTAAACCTTATACAAACTTTGAACCCATGAAAAATACATTCGCCTTCATTATCACCATTTTTATATTTATTGCTTGTAAACCCAAAACAGAAGTCAATACTAACGAAACATTTGTAAAACAATATTTCGAGTATTTCAACAAACATGAATGGCAAAAGATGGCAGATATGTATACTGAAACTGCCGACTTCAAAGACCCTTCCTTGGGTCAAGGTATTGTTAAACAAACAAGAGCACAAACCTTCAAAAAATACAGCGAGCTGAATCAACTATTTCCTGATTTAAAGGATTCTATCACTAGCATTTATCCTTCAGGTGATACCTACATTGTAGTAGAATTTATCTCTACTGGCACTGCTCCTGATAAATCTGTTTTTAAATTACCTATCTGTACAATTTTCACCATTGAAAATGGACTGATTACTAAAGACTTTACCTATTACGATAATTTTGAATAGCAGATAAAAACTACTTTTTTTATCAAAACGGAAATATAATACCTACTTATCCATATTTTTCTATAAAATAAGCTTTAAACTGACCTGTTTTGCCTGCTTTTAGGCTTTATAGCCCTTGTTATCCTTAGTGAATTTAGCCAACTTGTAAGCACATCCAATCTAATACTCTCTTATAACTATGGCTAAGTTTTCTCTTATCTTACTTATTAGCTTTTGTGCGGCTTTATGGAATAACTTGATGGCTCAATCAAAAATCGATAGCCTTCTTCCTACACGGGGTTTTTGCATTACTGCTCCCAAAGCACAAAAAATTGACGATTTCGTTAAGTTTATCCAAGAAGAACTTGCTCCTCGACAAGTAAATACGTTGATTCTACGGGTTGACTATAATTATCAATTTGAAAGTCACCCCGAACTCAGAGACCCTGAGGCTCTTTCTAAAAAAGATGTTAAAAAATTGGTAAAGGTTTGCCAGAAAAACAATATCCGCATTATCCCACAAATCAATTTATTGGGGCATCAGTCTTGGGCAAGCACCACTACTAATTTACTAAAGGTATATCCAGAATTTGATGAAACGCCTGCTGTAAAAATGCCAGAAAAATACGTTTGGCCTAATCCAGACGGATTGTATTGTAAAAGCTATTGTCCTCTACATCCAGGAGTACATAAAGTAGTTTTTGAGCTTGTGGATGAAATCTGCGAGGCATTTGAAAGCGAGGCGTTTCATGCAGGAATGGACGAAGTATTTTATATTGGCGATGATAAATGTCCAAGATGTTCGGGAAGAGATAAGGCGGAGTTGTTTGCAGGAGAAGTAAATGAAATCAGAAATCATTTGGCATTAAAAAATAGAAAACTTTGGATTTGGGGTGACCGTCTAATTGACGGCAAAACAACGGGCATTGGTATGTGGGAAGCTAGTTTTAACAACACTCACCGAGCTATTGACCTGATTGCGAAAGACGTTACCATCTGTGATTGGCACTATGAACGTCCTGACCAAACGGCTGTTTATTTTGCGATGAAAGGGCTAAACGTAATCACTTGCCCGTGGAGAATGCCCAAATTTGCAGTAACCCAAACACAGGATATGGTCAAATTTAGACAGTCGGCCACCTCAACGATGAAACCGCATTTTCAAGGAATGATGCAAACGGTTTGGTCTAGTGCTGAAGGTTTTTTAGATGAATTTTATGGAAGAAATTCCAATAAAGTAGCGGAAGAAAACACTTCTGCTAATTGTTTTAGAGCAATGTTTTCAGAGATAAATCGCCTTGAGAAATAATAGCTAACTTATAAACTGATGGAAACCAAACGTATTTTTTCAATCGATATATTCAGGGCATTAACAATGCTGTTAATGATTTTTGTAAATGACCTCTGGACATTGAAAGATATACCTCTTTGGTTAGAACACACCGAAGCCGAGCAAGATGGTATGGGACTGGCTGATACTGTCTTCCCATGTTTCTTATTTATCCTTGGCATGGCTATTCCCTTTGCCATTAAAAATCGTATTGCCAAAGGCGACACTCCTCTACAGCTAACCAAACATATCATTACGCGTTCGATAGCTTTACTAATCATGGGCGTGTTTACGGTAAACGTACCAGAAATCAATGAAAGAGCTACGGGAATGAGTAGTGAAGTATTCCAGATATTAATGGTGTTAGGCTTCTTTTTAATTTGGAATGTATATCCAAAATCAGATGCTACTAAAAGCAAAATATTTGTGGGACTACAGGCTTTAGGAGTAATCCTATTATTAATATTAGCGTATATTTTTAAAGCGGGACCTGACAATAATATAATAGGTATGACGCCCCAGTGGTGGGGAATTTTAGGTCTTATTGGCTGGACTTATCTTACAGCAGCCCTTATTTACTTATTTACCTATCAAAAAACATATCTACTCGTTTTTTTCACTGTGCTTTTCAATCTTTTTGCCATTGCTGGTCATGCAGGATTGTTACAGAAAATTTGGAGTACAGGTCCTTCTGATTGGATTTTGGCGAATGGTGCTTTCTTTGCTTTTGCCTTCGAAGGTATCATGGCTAGTGTGTTGTTAGAACAATATGCTAGTTCTGAAAATCGTCAAAAACTGGTAAGGGTTTATGTGATAATCGGTATCGTATTATTAATACTGGGCTTTATACTAAGACAGTATTTTATTATTTCAAAAATTCTAGCAACGCCTACTTGGGTTTTCCTTTGCTGTGGTATTTCCTTTATTTTCTATGCTTTAATTTATTACGTCGTTGACATCAAAGCAAAAGCTCATTGGTTTAAAAGTATCAAAACTGCGGGTACTAGCACGCTGACTTGCTATTTGATTCCTTATTTATATTATAGCATCGCTAATTTATCAGGTATTGCCTTACCTGCTTTTCTCACTACGGGTATAGTAGGCTTAGTAAAATCATTGATTTACTCGTTTATCATTATTGGTATTGCTACTTTACTGGGTAGAATAAATGTTAAGTTAAAAATTTGAGGTTTGTGGCTCGACTTGGAAAGTCGAGCCACTTATCCTTTCAATTTATCTTTAATCAAGTCTAAGTTATCTTCATACGATGCCCCAATCGGTATTTCTATTCCTTGGATAAAAACTGCTTGGCGGGCTATTTTTTCTACTTTATTATACGCAATAATGTAGGAACGATGGATACGGACAAATAGCTTTTCGGGTAATACTTGTAAAATATCAGACATGGTTTGACGACTGAGCAATTTGCCATTTTTCAACATAAAGGTGAGGTAATTTCCTTCGGCTTCGATGTATAGTATATCATCAAAGAACACTTTTTCTTCTTCATAGCCCGTCTTGATAAAAATAAAATCTCGCTCCTCTCCTTCTTTCAATTGTTTGATCGATAGTGCCTTGTTGCAGGCTTTCATAAAACGAGCCAGTGAAAAAGGCTTCAAAAGATAGTCGAGGGCATCTAGCTCAAAACCTTGAACAGCATATTCAGAATAGGCTGTGGTAAATATCACCATCGGTACTTTCTGCAAACAGTGGACAAACTCTATCCCCGATATGTCTGGCATTTTGATGTCTAAAAAAATAAGGTCTATTTTATTGTTTTGTAGATATGGAATCGCTTCGAAGGCATCCGTAAAAGTTGCCTTCAAATCCAGAAAGGGAATTTTGGAGGCATGAATTTCTATTACTTCTAATGCTTTTGGTTCGTCGTCGATAGCAATGGCTGTCATTTCTTTTTGAGTGATTGGTTTGTTTAAGTGATTAGTGAGTGGTTTCTTAAGTGATTGGTAAATAGTGATTAGAAAATTATTTATACGTGATTTCTTTGTTGAAGTGTAATAAATATAGTGTAAAATTAAGACATTAGCTGTTTGCTTTAAAGTAAACACACATCTAATCACCAATCACTATTTACTAATCTCTAAAAAACCAATCCCTCAAAAAATAACAAACGTTAATGCCACAAAATAATCCTGTTCCGATTGTTGAATATCCAAGCTATATCGTTGGGGGTAAATCAACTCTAGTCGTTTTTTTACATTTTCTAGCCCAATCCCAGACGAGTGTTTTTCTGTGTCGTTTTCTTGTTTAGGATGTAAGGAATTATGTACTTTAAAATAAAGTTTATTGGCATCAAAAGTAAGCGTAATATATATCCAAGAGGGTTTTCTGAAACTAATACCGTGTTTAAACGCATTTTCTACAAACGGATTCAACAACATCGGTGCTATGTAAATTTCATGATTGAGTGGCTGAATATTTACCCGAATTTCTATCTCGTGAGATTCATCCAAACGCATTCGCTGAATATCGATAAAATTCTCTAAATACTCAATCTCTTTACTTACTGGAATACGGTCTTGGTGGTTTTCGTGCAACATAAACCGCATCATATCGCCTAGTTTCTGAATACCAGTAGAGGTTTTATCTGCATTTTCTTTCAATGCAACAGCGTATAAGGTATTTAGAGCGTTAAACAAAAAGTGTGGATTTATTTGTGTCCGCAAAGTATCCAGTTCAGCAGATTTCTTAAATACTTGTGTTTGTAATTGTTTCTTTTCTTCAAAGAATATCCAACGAATAATGGCTGAGATTCCTCCGAATACATTGGGCAAAATAACCGTTCCTGCAAAATATCCTCTATTGCCCATTCTATACCAAAGTAAATATAGGATGATAACCGACAGGAAATAGGAAAAAATCAATAGCGTAGGTACTATCAGGTTTTCTCGTTTACTATAATTGAGCTTTACAAAATAAGGAATTATCTTTTTATAACAGAAATAATGGATTCCAACCGTTAAGAGAATTTGAGTAACCCCAGTGACAAGCCCCGTACTGCCTACAATTAGGTTCGCTACTTTTCCAAAAAGGGCAAAAAAGGTAATAGCAAATACACTTATCCCCAGAATAACATTACTTAGTATCTGATGCTTAGGTGCTTGTTTGGTTTCATACAATTCGGCAGTATAATAATATAACTGGGCAACAACTTCGTAAAAACCGATGATAATCATTACCCCAAAAGCGTCTGTCAGCACATGTAATTTTCGGTAAAGAGAAAACACTTTAAAACCAATAGCATTCCCGTAATCATCATACCGAAACCGCCAAAAAAGTTTAAACTCTTTGAATACATAACAACTAGCTACTACCAAAGCCATTGATAAAAGTAATAGGATAATTGTGGAGGCATCAATATGCTTCTTTTTGATTTCAGGGAAAACAATAAAATGAAAAATACCCCATGCTATAGTAAAAAGTAGTGCGGCAACTACTGTTGGAAATATATTATTGACATATTGATTATAGTCAGAAAGGTCTGCCCAAATAATACGGTTACTTATAGGAATATGTTGCAGGTATTCTATATCAGAATCAAAATCAGAAGCAATCCCAAAGAGCCTTCTGAGGATGTAAAGGGTAATGGCTAAAAGAATAAAAAACAATTCGTAAGGTCTGAGTCTCTCGTGTGCATTCATGTCGTTTTTTTTCTTCAAAACTAGTATGCTAGCCTTTTGCGTATTTTAAAATGTTTTAAACACATGGATATTTGGGGTGAAATGTAAGATGTTATCATTTTTAGAGGGTAAAGTCAGTATTATTTTATCAAAGTGTCCTGTTTTTTCCCAAAAGAATAATAGAAAAGGACAGAAAAATAAAAAAAAATCATTTTTTATTAAATAATTTGGTATTGGAAAAATACAACGATTACCGTTATCACCACTCTACCTTATAGATTTTAAAATAGCCATTTGTCCATTAAAATTGGCAATTTATGGGTAGATAAACCCCTATTTTAAGTATATATATCATTAGCATTTTTTTTTATCTCCGCGTAGTGGATGTTGATTTTCAGCATATTTACACTAATTGACTATACTATGCTATATATTCACTTGTCTGTTAAAAAGTATGGTATAACACTTTATTTCAGCTTTTTACGAATCATCACTCATTAGCCTCATGAGCTAAATACTCTTGTTAATCTTTCATTTTTTTTTATCAACAAAGTAGCAAGACTATACAGCGTATACTTAATTATTCTTTTATTTTTTTAAAATATACTCTCCTCTTGTTGACCTCCTCAAAAAAATAATTAAAAAAAAATTACAATTCAATGAGTATCAATAATTGCACTATTCCGACATTTAACAGTACTTACAGGATGGTACATGATGGTCAGGGAAAGCTTAATAGGTTATTTTACAATAAATAATTCATAAAATACAAAAATGGTTTTTATGAATTAGGTCAAATCAGTCTTTAATAGGCTAGAAAAAACAAACAATTTCAAGATTATTAAACCATAAATCAAACTTTTTTATCCCTAAAAGCTAGTCTAAAAGGGTTTTCCCAAGTCCAAAGTATCATTAAATCACTATATAACACAAACTATTTTATATGAGCAAAACAGTACTTCTTCATAAATTACTTGAAATGTGTTAAGGAGACACATACTCAAACAAAGCCACATTTCATTACCACAATAATTGCTACTATTATATAAGATAACACTCTAAAAAGGGTTTCATCCAATTTTATTTTAAGAATCAATGAAGGTCAAAAATCTTCGTGTGAAACCTGTTTGTTTAAAAATTAGCAAAATCAAAAAATTCAAATCACAATCCTATAATATACATAAACCATAAAGAATGATGTATCAATACTCTTTTCGTTATTTTTTTGTCATGCTTGGCATCGTGTTCACTTTGCTTAGTAGCTGTACTAAAGAAGAGCTGGATATATACAAACGTCCAGAAACATTAGAGCCACCCATTTATCAAACACTCCAAAACAAAGGCAATTTCACCACATTGCTAGGAGTCATTGATAAAAGTGGCTATCAACGTACCCTTAGTAGTGCTGGCTATTGGACATTTTTTGCGCCCAATGATGAAGCCTTCAAAGCTTATTTTGCTACAACAGGCCTTACATTGGCTAGCTTAGATTCTATCAAATCTCGCGAACTTATACAAAACGTTTTAGTTTTTAATGCTTTTGATAAATCTCGTCTGGCCGACTATCAGTCACCTCTAGGCTGGCAAGAATCAAGAGCTTTCAGAAGAAAAACGGCCTTTTATACAGGTTTCTATGATGAAACTACTTTTGAAGGTACTAAACTAAAAGCTGTTTCATTAAACCGCCCTTATAATAACTATATCGTAGGTGATAATAACAACAAGCATATTTCATATTTCATCGACGAATATTTCACAGCCATAGGATTGAGCGCTGCTGACTACAATTACTTCTATCCAACTTCAGCCTATACGGGCTTCAATGTAATGGAAGCGAAGGTAGTGAATGCAGATATTTTTGCTGAAAATGGTATGATTCACGAAATCGATCATGTATTAACACCACAGCCTTCTATCGATGAGTTTCTACGTACTAAGCCTCAATACAGTGTTTTCAGAAACCTGATTGAGAAATACGCTGCAACGTATGCCTTGAATGACCCAATGACTACTAAGTATGCTAACCTAACTGGAAAAGGCGACAAAGTGTATGTCAAAACATTCAACAAACAAGCTAGTAGTGCTAAGTATTTGACTTTCGCTCCTAACTGCGAGAACTTTTTGAAGAATGCAGATAATGATTCTCAGTTAGATATGTGGACGGCCTTTATTCCTACCAATGATGTCCTGACACAGTATATCAATACTGTATTATTAGAAAACTATACTTCGTTGGATGCTATGCCTCCGGGAATTATCATCGACCTTATCAATGCGCATTTGTTCCCGACGACAGTTTGGCCAACGAAATTCAGAAACAGCTTTAATGCTTTGGGCGAAGAAGCTCGTTTTGATGCAGCTAGCAACGTTGTTGAGAAAAAAGTATTGAGTAATGCTTTGTTGTATGGTACTAACAAAGTTCAAGAATCTAACCTTTTCTCGTCGGTTTATTCAAAGGCGTATCTAGACCCTAAATACAGCATCATGACAAGAGTATTGGATATGGACTGGAAAAATACCATCCTTAACCCAAGAGTAAATTATACCTTGTTTATGATTAGCGATGAAGCCTTCAAAGCGGCTGGCTATGATTATGACCCTTCAAAGTTTGTATCAAACGTGGCGAATAGCGAATGGGGATATACCGCACCGGGTACTACTACGCGTACATCTGGTACTTCCATCTTAGCAAACCTTCAAAGAATTGTGGCTACTAGTGTTGTTTACACTCCACAAAATCAATTGAATGATTTATCTGGAAAAGGCGTAATTGATGCAATCAATGGTGAATACATCAAATACGAAAACAACAAAGTAACGTCTACAGGTATTAAAACGGCTCCGTTAAGCATTGTAAAATCTAAAACGGCTTCAAACGGTAAGGTTTATTATACTTCTGGTTTATTGAATTTTGCACCAGCTAATACCATCATTGCTGACCCTATCGGTAAAGACCTTTCTGTATTGGGTGCTACTTCAGATTTACCTTATTATAATTTCTACCAATACCTTAAAAACTCAACGATTTTCACGGCTGCTACATTTGCCATTGCCAATGTAAACGAAGGTAGTTTTTATACATTCTTTGTACCTGACAATGCGGCGATTCAAGCGGCAGTAAACGCTGGTGTTTTACCAGGAACGGGTACGGGAGCTGTAAAAACGCCAGATTTCAACCCTGCTAGTTTGCTTGATAAAAAGAAGGTAGAAGACTTTATCAGTTATCATATCCTAAACAAAAAATCAATTGCACCAGACGGTAAAGAATCGGGAGCGATGGAAACCTTGCTTAAAGATGCTGTAGGCGATCCTGTAAAAGTCACTGTACTCAATAGCGTAGGGGCGATGCAATTGGCAGATGCTACTTCAAAGAAATCTAATGTTCGAGTTGACAAAAGTAACAACCTTTCTAACAGAGCGATGATTCATTTGATTGATGGTTATTTAAAGGCCAACTAGACCCCAAGGGTAAACAACTAGTGGATTTATAGGTCATACAACTCGTTTAAAAAAACTTGCAAATAAGCCAATGAAAATTTTTACCAAATTACTAATAATAACAGGTGTATTGCTATTATGCCAACATTTGTCGATAGCACAAACACCCAATTTACATACTGTTAGAGGTAAGATTATTGACCTCAAAGATAGCTCTGCTGTGATAGGTGCTACAGTAGCTGAGCTTGACCGCGACAACCGTATCATCAAAGGGGTAAGCTCGGATGTGGAAGGTAACTTCGTTATCAGGGTTTCTAATGCCAATAACAGACTCTCGATTTCGAGTATCGGGTACAAAACTCAAAAGATTGATATCAAAGGACGTACTTCGATAAAAATCTGGTTTGAGGCAACTACTTCAGACCTTGACGAAGTAGTAGTTTCAGCTCGTCCGACTGATAATGGTTTGATGTCGGTTTCTGAAAGAAATACGACCATTGCCGTTGCGAAAATTGATGCAAAGGCTGTGGAAGATATGCAGGGAACATCTATTGACCAAATGTTACAAGGTCGTTTATCAGGGGTAGATATTACGGCTGCTTCGGGTGACCCGGGTACAGGTATGCAAATCAGAATCAGGGGTACATCATCAATCAACTCATCTGTTGACCCTATGATTGTAGTAGATGGTATGCCTTATGAAACATCTATTCCGTCTGACTTTAACTTTGGTAGTGCCGATGAAATGGGTTATGCTTCTTTATTGAACTTAGCGCCGTCGGATATTAAAAATATTGCTGTGTTAAAAGATGCTGCTGCTACTGCTATGTGGGGTTCAAGAGCGGCTAATGGTGTAGTTGTAATCAATACTAAAAGAGGTACAGTAGGTACGCCTAAGGTTACTTATACGTTTAAAGGTTCGGTTTCTAAACAACCAAATGCTATTCCAATGCTTTCGGGTGACCAATACTCTATGTTGATTCCTGAAGCTGTCATGAACAGAAACGGTGTGCCATTGAATACACAAACAGTAAAAGAATTCCAGTATGACCCAAATGACCCTTATTGGTACAACAACTATGGACAAAACATTAACTGGGTAGATGCTATTACACAAATTGGTTATTCACAAGATCACAATGTTTCTATTACGGGTGGTGGTGAAAAAGCTAAATACTATGCTTCTACTGGCTATTTTACTCAAAAAGGAACAACAATTGGTACTGGCCTAGACCGTTTGAATACACGTATTAACCTTGACTATAACGTATCAAACAATATTCGTTTCAAAACCGACTTATCGTTTACACACTCGTCAAATGCAAGAAACTATGTTTCAGCATTAACAAGTAATAAAGATTTAATTCGTTCGGTAGCATATAGCAAGATGCCTAACATGAGTATTTTTGAATACAATGACTTAGGAACATTAACAGGTAATTACTTTTCGCCATTAACAAACATTCAGGGTGCTTTCCCGGGTACTTATAACCCTGTTGCAATGGTTGAGTCTGCGAAAAACAATATCATTTCAGAAAGAATTATTCCTCACTTTCAAGTACAATACGATTTAGTACCTGAAAGATGGATAGCTACTTTTGATATTCAGTTTGACATCAATAATAATAAAACAAACTCTTTCTTACCACAAGTTGCTACAGGACAAACATTCACTAGCCCTGCGGTAAACGTTGCTACAGATGGTGATGCTGATGGTTTTGCGGTAACAACAAAAACAAGTTTGATTTACACACCAAAATTGAAAAACACCAAACATGACTTCACAAGTTTGTGGGCATTGAATACATCTGATGTAAAATCTGTTTGGCAAGAAGCTTATGTTACCAACACGGCATCATCTGATTTAACAGATGTTACTAACCCCGCTCGTTTAACTACTTCAAAATTATCATCAGGTGTTTCACAGACTCGTAACATTGGTTTGTTATGGAACATTCACTATGGCTTTTTAGACCGTTATATCTTCGATGTTGGTCTTCGTGGTGATGGTAACTCTCGTTTTGGTCCAGACTATCGTTATGGTTTATTCCCTTCTATTTCAACAAAATGGATTATTTCGGATGAACCTTTCATGAAAAGATTCGATAACTTAATTGAGCACTTAGGCTTAAGAATGAGTTACGGACAAAGTGGTAATGCTCCACGCAAAGACTATTTGTTCTATGGTAAATACAATACTTTAGGATGGTCTTACCTTGGTTCTGCTGGTGTTGTACCACAAACGATGCAGTTGAACAACCTCCGTTGGGAGCGTATCATTGGTAGAAACATTGGTATCAACTTAATTACTCGTAACAGAAAATTAACGATTGATGCTGAATTCTACAAAAACAGTACTAAAGATTTATTCTTTGAAGACCTACAGATTCCAGCATTTACAGGTTTCAACACTGTTCAAATGAACGTGGGTACGATGGAAAACTCAGGTTGGGAATTCAGCTTAAACTTGAATGCTTATAAGACTAAATCATGGTTGGTAGATTTCAACATGAACATTGCTCATAACGTCAACGTAATCCGCGAAATCTCAGATTTATATCCTCGTCAAGGTGGTATTTCAACATTGAATGGTGCTTACATGACTTATATGCAAGTAAACAATCCGTTTGGTTCATTCTATGGCTACCGTTATTTAGGAGTTTATAAAGACAAAGCAGCTACAGTAGCTAGAGGTAAAAGTGGCGAGCCAATCATTACACCAGATGCTCAGTCGGTTTATATGCGTTTCAATTACCCACAAACTGACTACGTGTTCCAACCGGGTGATGCGATGTACGAAGATGTTAACAAAGATGGAAATATCAACTACATGGACTTAGTGTATTTAGGAAACAGTAACCCAGCTTTCACAGGTGGATTCGGAGCAAGTGTTACTTATAAATCTTTCAAATTGACTACCTTCTTCAACTTCCGTAACGATTACGACGTAGTAAATGCTACACGTATGAACACAACCAATATGTATGGTTTTGGAAATCAAAGTACTGAGGTATTGGCTCGTTGGAGAAAAGAAGGCGATGAAACAATGGTGCCACGTGCCTTATATAACACAGGTTATAACTGGTTAGGGTCTAACAGATATGTGGAAGATGCTTCATTCGTACGTTTCAGAACAGCTACAGTAAGCTATACATTCAAGAAAGAGCTTTTGAAAACCTTGAATATTACAGCATTGAGAGCCTATGCAACGGTAGAAAACTTAATGACTTGGACAAACTATAGCGGGCAAGATCCAGAAGTACAGATGCGTGGTAGTGACCCATTCAGAGTAGCGACAGACAACTCGATGACACCAGCACCTAAAACGGTGACCTTTGGTATAGCGGCTACTTTCTAAGCCAACCAAGCATAATCAATACAGATACAACAATTATAGATAAAAATACAATGTTGAAAAAAATATTTTATAACCTGATTTGTGTAAGCTCATTACTGATTGCTAGTTCTTGCGACAGTTGGTTAGCACTGAGCCCACAAGACGGAATCGTGCAGAGCCGATTCTGGCAAAATAAAGAACAAGTGGAGTCTGCAGTAGGTGGTATTTATGCTTCTTTGATAGATGGTTTGCCTGAAAAAATGTTTATTCTGGGCGAAATCAGATCAGACATGGTTACTAGTTCATTCAGAATTACCAGTGCTGAATTAGACATCATGAGTAGTAACATTCTACCAACGAATTACTTAACAGACTGGAGAGATTTCTATCGTATTATCAATTACAGTAATACTGTAGTAGAGTTTGCTCCAACTGTATTAGACAAAGATAAGACTTATACAGAAACAGCTTTAAAAGGGCACGTTGCTGAAGCAAAAGCCATGAGAGCATGGATGTATTTCTATTTAGTAAGATTATACGGAGATGTGCCATTGAAACTGTCGGCAACTAGTAGTGATGATGAGATTGTTCCTTTAGCAAAATCAGGTAAAGATATTATTCTTGCACAGATTGTAAAGGATTTAGAAGAAGCAGAGAAGGATATTCCAAGTACTTATGGCAACAAAGAAAAAGACCATAGTAGAATAACAAAACACATGGTAAACACCCTACAGGCTGATGTGTATTTGTGGATGGAAAAACCAACTGAAGCGTTGGCTGCTACCAATAAAGTAATTGCAAGTGCTAAATTCGGTTTAGTTTCAAGCCCTGAAAGAAGTATATCTTGGTTCAATACCATCAAAGCGGGAAATTCAAACGAAGGTATTTTCGAGTTGGCTCATGGTAGTGATTATGTAATCAGATTTGTAGCGACTACTTATCCTTTCTATGCCATTTTTGGTTCAGGTGCTTCTAGTACTTATAGAAGATACCAATCTACCACTTATGTAACTGAAACACTTTTCACGGAAGACATCATAGACCCTACTAATTATGACACACGTGCTGATGATGCTTCTTTAAGTACAGCTACGGGGGTAATTAGAAAATACGACCGTCTGACAGGTGATACTCCTTTTAACTTTATCGTGTATCGTTATGCAGATGTACTCTTGATGAAAGCTGAAGCTTTAGCCTTGCTTAATAGAGGAACAGAAGCGTTAGCCATTGTTAAGCAAATTCGTCAAAGAGCTTGGGCAATTCCACAAACTGAAAAGTCGCCAGAGCCTACCAATATTGATGGTGTAGGGGGTGTGCTGGAATATATCTTGGATGAACGTGCCAGAGAATTTGCCTTTGAAGGAAAACGTTGGTTTGATGTACTTAGACATGCCAAAAGAAGTAATTATAAGCGTCTTGACTTATTGATTGATTTAACAGCCAGAAGTGTTCCGAGCGAGAGACAACAATCTGCGATTGCTAAAATCAAGGACCCTAATAGTCACTATTTGCCGATTTATCTATATGAACTTCAAACAAATACACTTTTGGTTCAGAATCCATTTTATAAATAACCAGCAAAGGTTATAACAAGATTTTTCAAGATGATTTTGGAGACATTAAAAAAATAAGAAAATGAAAAAGTTAATACAATCGCTCACATTACCATTGCTTAGCCTATTAATAGGGCTAGGTATTATGAGCTGTACGGACGTAAAAATTGTTGAAAGCACCACAGGTGATGCCAACTTATATAGTTACCTCCTGAAATACCCTGAAAAGTATTCAGATTTTGCCAAAGTTATTGACAAGTCTGGCTATAGTGGTTTCTTGGATGCTTACGGAGCTTATACGATGTTTGCTCCTACTAACACTGCCGTGAAAGCTTATTTAACTCAAATTGGCAAAACGACAGACCAACTTACTAAAGAGGAGGCTCAAGGTATCGTGAAAATTCACGTAATCAGAGATACCCTTACTACCAATTCTTTCAAAGATGGTAAATTACCTTTAGTAACGATGTATGGACAATACTTGCTATCAGGAGTAACTAATGGCACAGAGGGTTCAAGCTATACATTAAACCGCCAAGCGAATATCACTGAGTCGAACATCAAAACTGGTAACGGAATGTTGCATATTTTGGATGCAGTATTGAAACCTGCTACTAAAACAATTGCACAATTTGTAGGTGATAATCCAGACTATTCAATCTTTACACAGGCATTGAAAGAAACTGGCTATTATGATTCGCTAAATGTTATTAACGAGAATATCGACAAACGCTTTATGACTTTGGTAGCGGAGTCGAACACCGTATTAGCAAAGGGTGGTTTTACAGATTATGCGAAGCTGAAAGCGAGATATTCGAAGACGGGTAATCCAAAACTTAAAACAGACAGCCTTAATATTTATGTGGCATACCATATCCTAGATGGTGCTAAATATTTGGGGGATATTATTACAGCGACTTCACACATCACAAAGGTATCTACAGAACCTACAGTAGTTAGTTCTAAATTAGAGGGACAAACTGTATTATTGAACGACGATATTTTTAACGGAGTAAGAGAAGTAGGTGTTGAATTATCACGTACACTAAGCGACAACACTGCCACTAATGGTGTAGTACACAGCAGTTTAGGAGACTACAATGTGAAATTACGTTTACCTATCAGAATTGACTGGGACGTTTGCGATTTTCCTGAAATCAAAAAGCTTTCAACATATTATGGTAAAAGAACTTATGCTTTCCCAGTGGGTACTGTATTGAAAGACATCACTTGGGCAAATGCCAGCTTCCCTCCTACTTATGTATATGCGGGTTCTGAAAATGCAGCCAAAAGAGATTACCTACAAGTACCAATGGGTGTACCTAGTAGAAACTTATGGCTTGATATGAAAACGCCAATTATTCCAAAGGGTAAGTATAAAGTATGGATGTGCTACAGACGTCAACGTACATCAAACAGCTTTACAATTACTTGTACAGGGGCTATTGATGGCGAAACGCTTACGCGTCCTTTCTTATTTATCGATCAAGTTCCTTCATTATCTGCTGGAGAATTAGAATCATTAGGTTGGAAAATTTTTATGTCGCCAGGAACAGACATCAATGCGGCAGCACGTTTGCTTGGAACGATTGATATTAAAACGACAGATAGACATACTTTCCGTTTGCAGGCTATCAATGGTACGCACTCGCCAAACAACATCGATATGATTCAGTTCATTCCAATCAACCAGAATCAAATTAGTCCTCGCCATTTACCAGACGGTACTTTAATCAATGAGTAACCGCTTGTATTCCGATGATAGAAACTGGTCAATAAAGAGACTTATATTATAAATATTAAAAGCATTCAAATGAAAATAAGATACTTATACTTTTTACTAATTGCCTTTTGGGGAACAATCCTACTATCGTGTAAGACTTGGGATGACCGCTTAGTATCTGCAAATGATGATTTAGGAAAAACCTTATTTGCTGAAATTAGTGCACAAACTAACTTGAGTAAGTTTAAAGAACTTTTAGAGAAATCGGGGTATAGCAAAGTACTTTCTTCTTCTAAAAACTATACAGTGTGGGCTCCTACCAACGATGCCTTAGCTAGCTTGAGTACTACCATCATCAACGACTCGGTAGCGTTAAAGGCCTTTGTAGGTAATCACATTGCTTTACAGAGTCATATTATGCCTACCACTACCTCCACCGAAACGGTTGGTTTGGTCAATGGTAAATATGTTACTTTCGGGAAGGATGTTTTTGCTACAGCAGCCATTACATCTTCTAACAAGTATGTAGGCAATGGTATATTACATGTTATTGGTTCGGCGGTTTCTGTATTACCTTCTTTATGGGAATATGTCAATAGTACCAAAGCTACTTTTTCTCAAAATGCAGCCATTATCAACCTTACTTCACAGGTATTTAATGCTAGTAAAGCTACGATTGATAGTATTAGCGCAACTACTGGTTTGCCAGTATATCGACCAGGAACAGGTTACGAAACAGTAAACTCTTTCACAAAAGGCGTATATGATTTGAATGATGAGTCGAAAAAATACACCTATTTCCTTTTGGCAAATGATGTATTCAGTCAGGAAGTGACAAAAATTTCTCCTTATTTCAAAACTAGCACAACGGATAGTACTTACCGCAAAGCTGCTTATGAAACCATTAAGGATTTGGCTATTGAAGGAGAATATTCAATCAATCAACTTCCAGCTACGTTAAAATCAAAATTTGATGTAAATCTTACGATTGATAAGTCGGCTATCGTGCAAACGATTAAAGTAAGTAACGGAACGGTATATGTATTGAATAAAATTAGCGTAGCTGTCAACGAGAAGTTTAAGCCAATCATTGTTGAAGGTGAAAATTATGCTAGCAGAATGCCAACAGCATCAAACCTTGCCTCTACTGTAATTGCGACACGTACTTTATTAAATCCATTGACTAATACAACTTCGAAATCAGTTTTTGTGGTTGGGCATGGTAATGCAGGTTTCTGGCTTCGTTATAACTTACCTGAAACACCATCTATTAAATACAGAGTGTACTGGGTAGCGATAAACGATTTGTATGCTTCAAACACAGCAACGGGCGAAACAGCTACTTTTGCGATTAACCAAAAGTTAGCGATGGGCTCGTTGAGTTCAGCAACCTTTGCTTATCCAGCAGCGGCACTGCCAGTGAAGAATTATACAGAACAATTACTCGGTGAGTACACAGTAAGTTCTTATGGTACACTAAGCCTATATTTAGTAGCCAACGGAACCAATGCCATGTCTCTGGATTACATTAAGCTTGTACCAGTTCTTTAGTTTGCTACATAATATTTTGCCAAAAAACGAACGATGATTCTAATGAAGTATTTCATAAAAAATATACAAACATTCCCCAAAACGACTGTCGCTTTAGCATCTTTTTGTGGATTAGTACTGTGCGGCTCGGCTGTACAGGCTCAGGAAACCAAAATTCAGGAAGTAGTTAAAATTCATCCAAAATATAATACCGAAATTTCGGGGGTTATTATCAGTGCATCAACAGGCAAACCTGTGACTGGTGCAAGGGTGTATTATAAAAGCATGACTTCGTCTATTACTGCTGAAGATGGTACATTTAAATTAAGTATTCCTAATCCAATGGTTTCAATTTCTGTTGAATGCCCAGGGTATGAGAGTACTGAGATTGCTGTAGCAAAACGCAGTAAAATCAACATTGTTATTCAAGACCAAACTGGCCTTGAAAAATCATATGTTTTGCCAACAGGAATTTCAATAGGAAAGCGTGTAGTAGGTGCTACAAGTTCATTGCCTGTGCCTGATGCTTGGTCAAAAATTACCGATTCTCCAGATAGCTATTTACAAGGTAGAGTAGCAGGTTTAAACAACACACGCTATTCGGGTACTGCTAACAGCGGAACATTTACTACTTTGCGTGGTTTAAATTCATTGCAAGGTACCAATCGCCCGCTTTATGTAGTTGATAATATCATTTATGATGCTGGCGTATATGGAAGCTCGCTGAATAGTAATTATTTCGATAATCCATTAGGATACATTGATGTAAGAGATATCAGTAACATTACGGTGTTAAAAGATGCCTCCGCAGCAGCATTGTATGGAACGAAGGCGGCGAATGGCGTAATTTTAATTACTACATCAAGAGCGAAAGAATTAGGAACAAAAATTGACTTTGCGATGTATGGCGGGGTAAACATGGCTCCTAAAGATTTGCCTGTTATGAATGTTAATAGCTATAGAAGTTATTTATCAGATATTTTATCTTCGTCAGGCTATTCAAATTCACAGATTGAAAGTTTGCCTTATATGAATGATAACAAGGCTACCAACCCTGACTATTATACTTATCATAACGAAACAGATTGGCAAAAGAAAGTATATGCTAGCAAGCCATTAACCAACATGTATTTGCGTGTAACTGGTGGTGACAACATTGCAAAATATGCTCTTTCAATCAATTATTTGAGCAATAAAAATGGTGTGGTTGGTTCTACGTTAGAAAAATACAGCACACGTTTTAATGCAGACATGAACCTTAGCCGTAAGCTTACTGCTGCTGCCAATTTGAGTTTCTCTTATAACGAAGCCGAAACAAAAGATTTTGGTTTTGCTTCTAAGACCAACCCAATCTATTTATCATTGGTAAAAGCACCATTCTTAACAGATTATAGTGTTTCAAATACGGGTATATTCTCGCCATTTTATGCAGACGAAGATATTTTCTCAGTAGGTAACCCTGCGGTGGCTGCTACAAGTACGATTGGTGGTAACAAAGCATATCGTTTCTTTGGTGTACTTGATTTCCAATTTGCTTTTTCGAGTGCATTAAAAATCGGAACTAACATTGCTGTTACGTTTGATAAAATCAAAGAAAACCGCTTTATACCAAACTATGGTTTAGTAAGCGATACCCTTAAAAACGTATTGGCTCTTAACCAGTTGAGCTCACAAACGAAGCGTTTGTTCAATGTTTCAAACGAAACGTATTTAGCGTTTAACAAGACTTTTAAAAACGTTCATGATTTATCAGGACGCTTAGGAGTACGTTTTATTAATTCAAGAATAGAACAAGACAAAATCTTCGGGTATAACTCAGCTACTGACCAATTAATCAGTGTGGGTAATGGTTCTGTTATTTATAATGATATTCAAGGAGGCATTGGTACATACAACTGGATGAACACTTATTTGAACTTGAATTATGTTTATTCAGACAAATACTTCTTATCATTCAACGTAGCCATGGATGCGTCGTCTCGCTTTGGTAAAAGTGTATCAACCAGCGATGCTATCAGAATTGGCAACACACCATTTGCATTGATGCCTTCGGTTTCTGCGGCTTGGTTGCTTTCGTCTGAACAATTCTTAGCAGATGGTCCTTTCGATTTATTAAAACTTCGTGTATCTACTGGTCGTGTTGGCAATGATGATATCGGTAACTATGCTTCTAAGCAATATTATGTGGGACAAAACTTATTGGGTCTTCAAGGTATTGTACGTGGAAACATTGCTAATCCGAACTTGAAATGGGAAAGCGTTTCAAAATTCAATGCTGGGTTAGATATGAATATTCTTCATGAGCGTGTGAGTTTAAGTGTTGATGTATTTAACAATAAAACAACTGATATGATTGTGGCTGAAAAATTGCCAACAGTAACGGGATTAAGCTATGTAATGACAAACGGTGGAGCGATGAGTACTACAGGAGCAGAAGCTAGTTTGAACATTAAATTATTGAACAAATCAGACTTGAAATGGGATTTTGGTGTTACTATCGCTACATCAAAAACAAAGTTAGATAAGCTTCCGAACGGTAATGCAGACATCATTTCTAACTACGGACAGGCTTCATTCTTGAGCAGAGTAGGTGAAAGTCCAAATGCATTCTATGGTAATGTTTCAAGAGGTGTATATGCTACGGATGCGGCGGCAGCAGCAGACGGTTATATGTCGAGACTGGCAGATGGTTCTTTAAGAGCTTTCAAAGGTGGTGATATAAGATTTGAAGATGTAAATGGCGATAAAATAATCGATGACCAAGACAAAAAGATTATCGGTGACCCAAATCCTGATTTTTATGGTGGTATCAACAACCGTATAATCTATAAAAACTGGACGTTAGATGCCCTTTGTAGCTTTGTATCTGGTAACGAAGTATATAACTATACACGCAGAGTGTTAGAGTCTGGTAATGGTTATTTAAACCAATCGCAAGCAATGGTAACTCGTTGGAGAGGAGAAGGACAAATAACAGATATTCCAAGAGCTACGTATGGTGACCCTGTTCAAAACTCACGTTTCTCGAACAGATGGATTGAAGATGGTTCATATTTTAGATTAAAATCAATTTCAGTTTCTTATAATTTCTCTGTCAACAAAAGTCTTTTGAAGTATTTAACAGTGTATGCTTCGGCAAACAATGTATTAACACTGACAAAATACCTTGGGTATGACCCAGAATTTAGTGCAACAAATGCAGTAGTAGGACAAGGCGTTGATAATGCATTAGAGCCTATCCAAAAATCATTTCACTTAGGCGTTAAAATAGGTTTATAAGATTAAGCTTAACAAGAACCCTCAGTAAACTGAAATTATTAATCGTTAAAATTATCGAAATAAGATGAAATCAATTTTTAGAAAAATAATCATCAATCTAGGTGTACTTTCTTGTGTGTGGATTGGTACTTCCTCGTGTTCAAAGGTATTTGACCTTGATCCTGAAGAAGCCCTAACTACCCAGCAAATGTATCGTGACATCTATGATGCAGATGCTGCCATTATTGGCTTATATGGTAAGTTTTCGAAGCTTGCTAAACAATATGTAGTATTAAACGAACTTCGTGCTGACTTGCTCGATGTTACTGAAAACGCTGATTTATCACTCCGTGAAATCAACAATCACAGTGTTTCTGCTAATAATGCTTATGCTGACCCTCGTCCTTATTATGAGGTGATTCTTAACTGTAACGACATCTTGAAGAATTTCAAGATTATGGTAGAGTCTAACAAAATAAAAAGAACCGAATACAATCAACGTTATGCCGATGTAATAGCCCTGAGAAGTTGGCTTTATTTACAATTGGCAATCCATTTCAATAATGTACCCTACATTACTGAAACGATAGAACAAGTGTCAGACGTTTCGGCGATTGCTAGTAAGCCTTCTATTCCATTAAAAGAAATGGTAAAACAGCTTATTACGGCCATGGAAACGATTCCAAGTGTGTATCTTGACCCTTATACGTTAGATAACACTTTTGTGTCAAACAACGTAGATGGCTACTCTCCTACTACTTTCTTTATTGAAAAACACGTGTTATTAGGTGATTTGTACTTATGGGATAACCAATTTAACAAGGCTGCTACGATGTATAAATATATCATGACGACATCTGACCGTCTTGGTTATGAAGCAACAGACATCAATACTTGGTATCACTTATACAAAATTACACGTGGACAAATATCAAGTGGTATGGGACCAGTAGCGGTAAGTTATGATAGTAATATCAACGACGAAAGTAGATTATTGGATAACAATAGTACTGGCTGGCGTTCACTTTTCGCACGTGACCGTTCGAATACTAACTACAATGGTACTTCTAATACATCATCTATCTCGCGTGACCCTGAATGGTTGTGGTTGTTACCATTTGATAATAAGTTTTTACCTCAAAACCCATTCATTGATCTTTTCTCGAATGTAGGTGGTAGCTATTTATTACAGCCTTCGCAACAAGCACAGGATATGTGGAATTCGCAAACACAAACGAACAATTTCTCATTTGATGCTCGTGGAAGAATGTCGTATAAAATGGTCAATGGTAGACCTGTTGTGTACAAGTATTTGTATAACTATCTTAATCCAAACTTAACGGGTTCGGTACTTACTTTAGTAGGTAAAAGTTTACAAGAAAAGAATGGTCGTTGGTTCTTGAACAGAGCAGCTAACGTACACTTAAAATTTGCTGAAGCAGCCAATCGTGAAGGTCGTAGAAAATTAGCTTTTGCTTTAATGAACAGTGGAGTAGCCGCTACTTATAATGGTACATCTACTGATAAAACCAACTTGATGAATACTTTTGATGTTCCTCCTTATGACTTTGATGCAAGAAACGGTGATGCCCCAGTTCGTTATCGTTCATCATGGCACTTGGCTACGGGAATCAGAGGTAGAGCGATGTTGAAAGACGTAGCAGTAGTTGGTGATAGTACATTATCTATTGAAAATTCTATCTTGGATGAAGGAGCTTTAGAGCTTGCTTTTGAAGGCCACCGTTGGAGCGACCTTTTAAGAGTAGCACTTCGTAGAGATAACCCTGCATTCTTGGCGGATAAAATCTATGATAAATTAAGAAAAGCTAACAACCCTAATGCAGCAGCGATAAGAAGTAAATTGATGAATAAAGACAATTGGTTTTTGCCTTTTAAGATTCAATAGATATATTGAGTCAGAGATTGGTCAACTTTTTAAAAGTTGACCAATCTGATATTGATGAATCTAATAAAATCCATCCGTTCTAGTAGAGCGGATGGATTTTTATTTATTAGTCTTTCCTGACCGCAGTCCCATATCTCTTATATAAAACCAGCGATATGATAGCGGTAACAATAATCAATATCAATAAAGCCATTACTATTTTAACATCCTTGAATATTGAGGTGAGTGTGCTGAATAATAATGATTCAATAAAGAAAATAACCCCTGTGTATATCCACCATGCATTATAAGTAGGTAGGTTTTCGACTTCAATATTTACGGTAAAGTTATCTGAGAAGAAAAGCGTTTTCCATTTAGGGAAATCCCAAAGTAATAATCCGATTGAGGCTATCAATAATAGGAACGTGATATAGACTGTTCCTGCAAAATTCATTGAAAAGGTTATCAGAAAGATATTGGTAATGATACCCAAGAAAATAAGGTTTCCGATGGTAGCAAACCGTTGTGTCATTAATAATAATGCAGCAAGTATTTGTGTAAAACCTAAGAATTGCCAGTAGATACCTGTTTGGTACATGGCTTCAAAGAAGAATCCGATTGGATTAGAAATTGGGATAGTTGTAAAACGGTTTCCCATTAATTTGGTAAGACCAGAGGGGACAAAAGCAAATCCAATGAGATACCTCATCCAAATCACAAAAAATGAAAGGTACTCGTTACGTCGTACACTAAGGTAAAGGTTGTATAGTATATTCACAAAGTTGTGGGAATGGTTTAGTTGAAGATATTCAAATATAGTAAATTATATAGGTTTGTCAACTTTTTGAATAGCTTTGACAACTTTTAAAAGTTGTCAAAGCTGTAATTCCTCACTGCATATTCCAATACGCTACACTCCAAATTAATGTGCTTCTAACCAATTCAAGCCAACGCCCATACCTGTTTCCATTTTTACAGGGAAAGGAAGCGCATTTACCATTAATTCATTTACTTTTTCTTTCATCAATTCCAATTCTGATTTATGTACATCGAATACTAATTCATCATGCACTGTCAGAATCATACGTGATTGTAATTTTTCTTCTTTGATAAAGTTATTTACTTTAATCATCGCCAACTTAATCATGTCAGCAGCCGACCCTTGAATCGGTGCGTTTACGGCATTACGTTCAGCAAAACCACGCTCTACCATATTGTTTGAATTGATGTCACGGAGATAACGTCTTCTTCCCAAAATGGTTTCTACATACCCTTTATCACGCGCATTGATTACAGCAGTATCCATGTATCGTTTAATAGCTGGGAACTCTCGCCAATAACTATCAATAATTTCTTTGGCTTCGGTTCTGGAAATAGCAATTTGCTGTGCCAAACCAAAAGCCGAAACGCCGTATATAATACCAAAGTTTACGGTTTTGGCTTTTCTACGCATATCAGAGGTTACTTCGTCTAAACTTACATTGAATACCTTGGCTGCCGTAGTTGCATGAATATCTCGCCCTTGGTTAAAAGCTTCAATCATCGACTCGTCATTGGCAACAGCAGCCATAATACGTAATTCTATCTGCGAATAATCGGCTGAAAGAATTAAAAAATCATCATTTTTAGGAATAAATGCCTTCCTAATTTCACGACCTCGCGGTGTACGAATAGGAATATTTTGCAAATTAGGATTGGTACTTGACAAACGACCAGTAGCCGTAACAGCCTGATTGAACGAAGTATGAATACGCCCAGTTCGTGGAGAAATCATCAATGGCAGGGCATCTACATAAGTAGATTTAAGTTTTTGTAATTCTCTAAAATCCAGAATCTTACGAGCAATCTCGTGTTCAGATTCTAGTTTAGACAATACCTCCTCACCAGTCATATATTGCCCAGTCTTTGTCTTTTTTGCTTTAGGGTCAAGTTTTAATTTATCGAATAAAATCTCTCCTAATTGTTTTGGCGAGCCAATATTAAATTCTTGTCCCGCTAATTCAAACACTTTGGTTTGTACTTCCAGCATATCTTTCTCCAAAGTCTTTGACATCACTTTCAAGAAATCTATGTCCAGCTTAACGCCCTCCATTTCAATGTCACAAAGCACTTGGGTCAGAGGCATTTCTACTTCTTCCAATAGCTTTACTGCACTCGGATTTTGGGCTAGAATAGGATGCAATTTCCCTTTTAACTGTAAAGTAATATCAGCATCTTCGGCAGCGTATTCTTTGATTTTCTCAAACTCTACCTCACGCATATTGCCTTGTTTAGCACCTTTTTTACCAATCAACTCCTCAATTGAGACAGGGGTATACTGCAAGAAGTCCTCCGCCAAAATATCCATCCCATGGCGTTTTTCAGGCTCGATGATGTAATGGGCCAACATCGTATCATACGTTTTACCTTTTATCTCCACACCATATTGCGAAAGCACCATTAAATCATATTTGATATTTTGGGCAATTTTTTCAATTTTCTCATTGGTAAAAATGGGCTTAAATTCATCTACGATGGCTTGCGCCTCTTCTCTGTTTGCAGGGGTAGGTACATAATATGCTTCGCCAGTTCTGTAGGCAAACGACATTCCTACTAATTCTGCTTCTACTGCATCTACACTAGTAGTCTCGGTATCGAAACAAATTTCATCTTGCAAACTCAAAAAATGAATTAATGACTGGCGTAGTTCTGGTGTATCAATCAAATGATATTGATGTACCGTTGTATTAATTGTTGCTTTTTGATGGGATGTATTATCATCACCTTCGGTCATATCAAAAAGCTCTAATTTCTTTTCTTCCACAATACTTCCGAACAAATCAAATTGTCCAGTCGCTGTTTTTGATTTACCCGAAGCAATAGCTTTTTTCGGTTCCGTATTAACAGAAACTTGCTCAGTATTTTCTTCTCCTAATAATCTTCTGCGTAATGTTCTAAATTCTAGTTCATCTAAAAGCGGAGAAAGTAATTCTTTATTTACGTCACAAACTTTTAAATCTTCTTCATCAAAAATTACAGGTACTTCACAGTGGATAGTCGCTAATTCTTTCGATAATAATCCTTGAACTGCAAAATTTCTAACGTTTTCCTGCTGTTTTCCTTTCAGTTTATCTACGTTTTCGATAAGGTTTTCCAAAGTACCATACTCTTGAATGAGTTTCTGAGCAGTCTTCTCTCCGATTCCTGGAATCCCAGGAATATTATCGGATGCATCGCCCATCAAGCCCAAGGTATCAATCACTTGCGAAACATTCAGAATACCCCAACGGTCTAGAATCTCTTTTACACCCAGTACCTCCGCTGGTTTGCCCATAAAGGCAGGCTTATACATAAAAATACGTTCTTCAACGAGCTGACCGTAATCTTTATCGGGCGTCATCATGTAAATTTCCATATCTTCATGTTCGCGAGCAGCCCTTTTGGCAATCGTTCCGATAATATCATCGGCTTCGTAACCCTCCATGATTAACATAGGGATATTCATGGCTGCACAAAGACGTTTGATATAAGGGATGGCAATGGTAATATCTTCGGGTTGAGCCTGACGCTGAGCCTTGTAAGCTTCAAACTGAACGTGTCTGAAAGTGGGAGCAGCCGTATCAAAAGCCACACCAAGGTGCGTAGGTTTTTCCTTCGTGAGTACTTCCAACAAAGTATTAGTAAACCCAAACACCGCACTGGTATTCAGTCCTTTAGAAGTAATACGAGGAGTTTTCTGGAAAGCAAAGTGCGCACGATAAATCAAGGCCATTGCGTCGAGAAGAAATAGTTTTTTCATCTGATTGTAACGAAGAGTATATGTCTTGAAAGACAAGATTTCCTCAAAAATACCAAAATCTATTGGTTCTGTTTCACGAAGATTGAAAAGATGGTTAATATTGTGTAAATAAATGAAAAGAAGATGTTACGAAAAGTAAGAATACAGAACTTCAAGAGCCTTAAAGATGTGACGCTCGAACTCCAAAAAGTTAATCTCCTGATTGGTCCAAACAATTCGGGGAAGAGTAATTTTTTGAAAGGGTTGGAGTTTTTTACAAAAGAAGATAAAAGTATATATGACAGTACTTTACTTTTTAAGAGGAATTTGGAAAATATTTTAAGCATTTCTTTCTACATAGAAAATTATAACAAAAAAAGCTTAATAAAACTTGAAGGTACAAGTGATAAATTTGGTTTATTCGTATCAGAAGAAATTAATATAAATCTTTCTAACAAAAATTTAGAAGATACAATAGTTCTTGTTAAAAATGGGCATGATTCAATATCTTCTTATGTTGAGGAATCCAACATTTATAAACCAGACCCAAATACGTTTACAAAACTTGCGGATTTAAACTCGGCGGATAAATTATTACCTAACTGCTCAAACTTAGTTCCTTTCTTATTTAATTTAGGTCAGAATCATAAAAAGTTATTCAAAACCCTTGAGGATAATTTAGCCAAATGTATAGAGGATTTAGTTTCAATTGGTACACCAGCAGAAGGAAATAAATTAAGATTAAAGCTTTTTGATAAAGAGGATAATGATTACTGGGCAGACGAAGTTTCAGAAGGGGTTTTATACTTTCTCGCTCTTCTCTGTATTATTCATCAACCAAATCCACCCAAATTATTATTATTAGAAGAACCAGAAAAAGGTATTCATCCACGAAGAATTCATGAAATCATGAAATTTATTTTTCAATTAGTGGAAGATAAAGATATTCAGGTTATTATGACAAGTCATAACGAACATATTTTGGAAGAATTTAGCACAATGCCAGAATCAGTTTTTATTTTTGATAAAGATGAAGAAGGAGCAACTTTTGTTAAAAATCTTCAAAAAGACATTATTGAACCTAATATTGTTAAAGCAAAAGAATTTGGTATTGAACCAATTAACTATACTGATAATATTGGCGAAAATTGGTTTATGGGTCTAATGGGAGGTGTACCAGCATGAAAGAAAAATTAATCTACACCTTACTTGGCGAAGGATACGCTGAGTATGCATTTTTAGAAACCTATTTGAAAAGAGTTTTTGAAATAGAAAAACCTAATATTCAATTGGTTTCAAGCAGACAGATGAAACCGAGTGGAGGCAAATCAAGTTCATCAGTCATTCTATCGAAAATTAAAGACCATTATATTACATCTTTTATCAACAAAAATGATGTAAACCTTTTTATTGCTGGAATTGATTTAGATGAATCAGATTTTGAAGATGATATGCCTAAATATTATGGAAGAATCGAAGAAATGAAAAGTAAGTTAGGAAAGCTTTACAGTAAGTTTGAAGATAAAACTATTTTATTTGTCCCAATCCAAGCCATAGATTACTGGATTTTATACCAAAAATATCATCTAAATAAAACTTCGTCAAAAGTGTCAAGTAATTATTGGGAGTCAAAAAATAAAGATGCTGTAAAGAGAGAATTGTATAATAAATCCAATCCTGATTCCAACAAAATCGAAACAGTAGTTAAGACGATTACAGAAAAAGCAGACTTTGACGAACTAGCAAAACAATCAAAAAGCTTCAAGCTTTTCCACAACCAAGTAAAATCATTTATTGAAACACTCTAAATAAAACAACGGCTGTCCCCCTCCCAGAAACAGCCGTTATTTTTCTTTACCTCCTTTCAATACTCATCTTTCAACATCTTTACAAAATCATCTTCATAGGCTTTTAGTGCTTTTAATAATGCTTGTAATTCGTTGTATTCCGACGAGCCTTTTTTGGCATTGTAAAGTTTGTCTGCTCGTTCCGAGGCCTTTTCGTATTCAGCTTCGTTTTTAATCTTAATCATTTGATTTATCGGTAATTGTTAGTGTGTTTTTTCTTCCCAAATTTCACACAAATTTACAATAGTTTCCGTAGCTTTTTCCATATCTTGTACAGAAACCCACTCATGTTTTCCATGAAAAGCATGCTCGCCTGCAAAAATATTCGGACATGGCAATCCCATAAATGAAAGCCTTGACCCGTCCGTACCTCCTCTGATACTCATTTGTTTAGCTTCAATGCCACTTCTTTGAATAGCTTCTAAAGCATAGGTTGTTACTTGTGGTGTTTTGTCCAATACTTCCTTCATATTGCGGTATTGTTCAAATACTTCAAAGATAGCTTTTGAATGTGGATAATTCGCCAATACTGCTTCCATAATTTCTTGAAGTTTAGCTTCATGGGCATGTAATTTTTCTTCAGAAAAATCGCGGATAATAAACTCTATTGTGGCTGTTTCTACCATGCCCGAAATACCAACAGGGTGGATAAAGCCTTCCATACCTTCTGTTGTCTCTGGCGAAAGACTATCTTTTGGAAGATTAGCCACAATATCTGCTGCAATTTTTAAAGCACTTTCCATTCTGCCTTTGGCAAAACCAGGGTGTTGACTTACACCTTGAATCGTGATTTTCACACCATCAGCAGAAAAGGTTTCATCTTCTAATGAACCTAAAGTTTCGCCATCTATCGTATAGCCAAAGTCTGCTCCTAATTTCTGTAAATCTACTGCTGCTGTTCCTCTACCGATTTCTTCGTCGGGTGTAAACAAAATCTTGATAGTACCATGTGCTATAGCAGGATTATTGACTAAGTGATAAGCAGCATCCATTATTTCAGCTACACCAGCTTTGTTGTCTGCCCCTAATAAAGTAGTTCCACTAGCCGTTATGATATCGTTGCCATATTGATGTGCCAAGTCTGGATGTTCGGTCAATTTGAGGACTTGCGAATTATCATCTGGTAAGACAATATCTTGCCCTTGATAATTATAATGAATAATTGGCTTTACGCCAGCACCCGAACAGTCGGGAGAGGTATCTACGTGCGAACAAAAGCAAATGACAGGAACATTTTTGGCTGAATTACTAGGAATAGTAGCATAAACATAGCCAAATTCGTCTAAATGGGCATCTTTCACGCCCATTTCAATCAATTCCTGAACTAAAACTTTACTTAAATCCTTTTGTTTAAAGGTAGAAGGTTGAGATGAAGAATTGGGGTCAGACTGCGTATCAATTTGTACGTATCTCAAAAATCTTTCTGTCGATGTATTTTTATAATTAGTTAGCATTTAGCGTGTTTTAAATTGTCTGTTTAATTATTAAGGTATTTTATTTACAAAGGTAACAAAGGTTTAAATTTTCGTGATTAACTTGCGACGAGATTATTACAGAATATAAGGTTCTTATTGAAAAATAGAATTTTTTCAACAACTATCTAAATTTTGCAAAGAAAAACCCACTTATCCATTAGAAAGAGGATTTTTCATTTAATTTCGTATCAACAAAATAAAAACATATTTTTTCAAGATAAAGCCCAATAAATTATAGGTTATGTCAGAATTTGCAGAACTCTCGTTAGGTGACAAAAAGTATCAATTTCCTGTAATAACAGGAAGTGAAGATGAAAAAGCAATTGATATTGCCAAACTCCGTGATGAAACAGGTCATATCACCATTGATTCTGGTTATAAAAACACTGGAGCAACAAAAAGTGCTATTACGTTTTTGGACGGTGAACTAGGGATTCTTCGTTATAGAGGTTATTCTATCGAAGAATTAGCAGAAAAAGCTACTTTCTTGGAAGTTGCTTATTTGTTAATCTACGGTGAACTACCCACTACAGAGCAATATGCCGCCTTCGAAAACGAAATCAAAATGCACACCATCGTTAACGAGGATATGCGTAAAATTTTTGAAGGTTTCCCTGTAAATGCACACCCAATGGGCGTACTTTCTGCAATGGTTTGTGCAATGTCTGCTTTCTACACAGGCGACAAAGCGGGGGCTGATGAATTAAACATTATTCGTTTAATGGCTAAAATGCCTTCAATGGCTACTTGGTCTTACAAAAAGTCTCAAGGTCACCCAGTAAATTATCCTAACAACTCTTTGGATTATTGTTCAAATTTCTTGAACATGATGTTTGCTTTACCAGTTGCTCCTTACCAAGTTAATCCTGTGGTTGCGTCAGCTCTAAATAAATTATTGATTCTTCATGCTGACCACGAACAAAACTGTTCAACTTCTACAGTTCGTTTAGTAGGTTCTTCTCATGCTAGTTTATATGCTTCAATTTCGGCAGGTATCAATGCACTTTCTGGACCACTACACGGTGGTGCTAACCAAGAAGTAATTGAAATGCTTGAAGCTATCAAAGCAGATGGTGGTGATACTTCTAAGTACATTGCGATGGCGAAAGATAAAAATTCTGGTTTCCGTTTAATGGGCTTTGGTCACCGTGTTTATAAAAACTTTGACCCTCGTGCTAGAATCATCAAAAAAGCAGCAGACGATGTGTTAGCAGCTTTAGGTATCAATGATCCAGTATTGAAAATTGCTTCAGAATTAGAAGCAGCAGCTTTGAGCGACGAATACTTCGTAGCACGTAAGTTATATCCAAACGTAGATTTTTACTCAGGTATCATTTACCGTGCTTTAGGTATCCCAACTGATATGTTTACAGTAATGTTTGCAATTGGTCGTCTTCCGGGTTGGATTGCTCAATGGAAAGAAATGAAAGCTAACAAAGAGCCTATCGGTCGCCCACGCCAAGTATATGTAGGTGCTACTGAACGTGCTTATGTTAATCTTGCTGAGAGAAAATAGTTTTTCTTGATAGATATAATGAAAGAGGTGTTTTGCGATAAGTGAGACACCTTTTTTGATTTTATTGACTTTGAAAAAATTAACTGGTCTTAGGTTTTCCTAAGACCTCAAATTAAAAGAGCGTCTCGCTCAAAAGAAACACTATTCATGGCATGACTTTGCCTGTTTTATCATACTTACCAATTACTTGCAAGTCATGCCATGAGTAACAAGTATTATATTTTGTGTGCTACAGACTATCGTTTATGAATTTCCTAAAATTCAAAGAACATCTCACCTAAAAACATTCCTAGCTAATTCTTAGAACGAGCAAATGCTCTATGTGGTTTTAGGTATTAGGAAATCCTAAGACCAGTACTTGAACCAATGAGGGAATACAGCCTTTTTTTATTAGATTTGTTAAAATCTAAAATCCTTCATCAATCATGAAAAAAACGCTACTATTTTTAGTTTTACTATTATCTCACCTATCCTTTGCACAGAGAGGTAAGGAGAAAATTTTGGTTACCGATATGACCAAAATCAAACAAGCTGGCAATGTATCTATCTCGCCCGATGGCAAAAGAGCTATTTATGTATTAAGAACCAACGAAGGTAGCGAAACCGACAAATTAGACTTTGATTATCGCTCGCACTTATGGCTTACTGACTTCCAAACCGTTAAACAGTTAACTCGCGGTACTGAAAGTGTTGATGGTGCTACATGGTCGGCAGATAGCAAACAGATTACTTTTGCTAGGAACGTAAAAGGGAAATCGCAAATATTTATTATGCCCTTAGACGGCGGAGAGGCATATCAATTAACAGACTTTAAATACGGCGCTAACAATCCCCAATGGTCGCCAGACGGCTCTAAGATTCTCTTTTCAATAAGCGTTACTTTCTCTGATATTCTGAAAGATTCCTTATTGAATCCTAGCAAAAAACTTCCTTCATGGTCGATTGAAAAAGCCGGTTTTAAAAACAACGATTTCTTGAAAGGTGATAAAAAGATTAAAGCTAATCCAAATGGAAGCATCGAAGAAATCAGAGCTTATCTTGAAAAAGATGTGGAAGATAAAAAAGCGAAAGTTATTAACCGTCTGAATTTTCAAGGAGAATCTACTACTGAACCTGAAATTCGTTTTAGCTTATTGTTTGTGATTGATGCGAAAGAAGGAGCAAAACCAGTGCAGATTACAAAAGGCTTCTGGTCGTATAGTGGTGGAACGTGGTCGGCTGATAGTAAGAAAGTATATGCTTCGAGCGGTAGAGATAGTTTGCAACACCCCGACCGTGAGCTTAATTCAGCTATTGTGTTACTAACCGCTGATGGTTCGGATTCAAAACAACTTATTGCTGAAAAAGGTATTTCGTATAGTGGTGCTACGCCATCACCCGATGGAAAATTGTTGATTGCTACGATGTCGAAAACAGATTGGTTAGGATTCAATCAAATTATTTTAGCCAATGCTGACGGTACGAATAAAACCAATGTAGTATTTGATAGGGCTGCCAATAATTTTGAATGGACAGACGACAGTAAGTATGTTTATTTTACGGCAAGCTCAAACGGGGGTACTCCTATCTATCGATTAGATGTTCAAAGCAAGAAAATAGAACGACTAAGCGATTTTGATTCGGGCATTAGCGGTTTTGACATCTCAAAAGAACGTATCGTTTTTGCAAAAACAGAAGTAAAAAATCCTTCTGAATTATATACTGCTGATGTATTGATGAAAAACGCCATCAAATTAAGTGCGCATAATGATGAATGGCTACAAAATAAAGCCTTGAGTTTCCCTGAGAAAAGGGTTTACAAAAACTCTAAGGGACAGTCGGTAGAATACTGGATTATGAAGCCTAGTAACTATGAAGCTGGTAAAAAATATCCTTTATTGTTAAACATGCATGGTGGACCAACGGCGATGTGGGGACCAGGCGAAGGCTCGATGTGGCATGAATTTCAATATTTCTGTGCACAAGGCTATGGACTTGTTTATGCTAATCCAAGAGGTTCTGGGGGATACGGGAAAGATTTCCAGTTTTCAAATTATCAAGATTGGGGTAAAGGGCCTACGGAAGATGTATTAGCTGCTGCAAGCGATGCTGCTAAAGAAAGTTGGGCGGATACTTCTAAACAGGTAATCACAGGAGGTTCGTATGCTGGTTATTTAACAGCATGGATTATTTCGCACGACCACCGTTTTAAAGCTGCCTTTGCACAAAGAGGGGTTTATGAACTATCTACCTTTATGGGTGAAGGTAACGCGTGGCGACTAACGCCTAATTATTTCGGGGGTTATCCTTGGGAAGAAAATATCAAACCTATCTTAGCACGGGAATCTCCTTATACGTATGTCGATAAAATCAAAACGCCGTTTTTAATCAAGCATGGTGAAAATGATTTAAGAACTGGCGTCATACAATCTGAAATGATGTATAAATCATTAAAGATTATGGGTAAAGAAGTAGAATATGTACGAATGCCAGGAGGTACACACGAGCTTTCGAGGTCGGGGAATGTTCGTCAGAAAATTGATAGAATGCTTAGAATTTATGAATTCTTTGAAAGATATATCGGGACAAAGTAAGCAAATGAGTATTTTTTACTATAGAAATGGGGAAAATCATGTTGATTTTCCCCATTTCTTTTTTGCCCATCTATTCCTTAATAGACGTATAGATATGCAATCGTGTAAAAAATGCCACACATTAAAGGAATTACCAAGATGGAATAGGTTTTTTCTATATCTCTACATCAAACAGAAGAATAATATTTCTATCTCTTCATTAAAATTATTAAAATATGAAAAAGCTATTTTTAACATTCGCCATCCTTGCTACGGCTTTAGTTGCTACAACTCAGAAAGCTGCTGCACAATTCTCATTAGGTATTCATGGTTCATATTTCGCTCCAGATGCTAAAGATGCTAAGGGTCTTTATGGTGGTGGTTTACAAGCAAAAGTATTTGTAACTGAACAATTTGCGGTGGGTGTGGGTGTAAAATCTATCCAAGAAGAATTCAAAGGCACTGGCTACGAGTTCACAAATACCATTATTCCTGTTACAGGGATGCTTGAATACTATTTAACAACAGGTGTTGTTCGTCCATATATTGGTGCAGAAGCAGGTGTTTTTACTTCAAAAGTAAAAGGAAATGTATTAGGTGTAAGTTCTGAGAGTAGTTCTTCAAAATTCGGAGCCGCTCCAAAATTTGGTATCGCTATTCCAATCGGTAATCTAGGTATTTTTGCTGAAGGTACTTACAACTTTATCTTCGATAACAAAAACGGAAATGATAATGGCTCACCTACAAATGCAGACTTTAGTACTTCTTCTAAATTCTTCATGGTAAATGCAGGTTTGACTTTCGGATTCGGAGGAAAATAATTCAAATGATTAGTTTTAATCATAAAAAAATGCTTCGCCGAACAGCGAAGCATTTTTTTTATTCTTTTACTGGTAAACTCATCGGTCTGGTAGCGGTTGAATCCAACCTAAACCTTCCTTCTGAATCTCTGACAACCATCATATACATTGGTTTTCTGCTTAATAACACATCAACCATTGATATTTGTTGAGTACTGTCTATACCCATTGGTATTTCATCTTCCTCTTCATTCAAACTCACAACACCATCACCAAAAGAGAGTACTTTAATCTTAACTGAGGCTGTTCCTATGCCTATTAACCCTAAATCTTTAGCCGCAGCATAAGAAACATCCAAAACTCTTCCTCTACTATGTGGCCCTCTGTCGTTTACTTTCACTACCGTCACCAAACCATTTGAAGGATTGGTTACTTCTAATAAAGTACCAAATGGAAGGTATTTGTGTGCAGCTGTTCTGCGAGTGGCTTTGTAGCGTTGACCGCTTGAAGTTTTTCGCCCTTCGAACTTACTAGCATAATACGAAATCTTTCCATGTAAAGTCTTCTTAGGTTTGGAAGGAGTTGATAAACTAGTAATTGTGGCTGTAAAAAGCAGGAAAACTGTTTTTAAAATCATAATAACATATTTAGAAACCTACCGCAAAAGCCTAGCGATGTAGTACAATTGATATTGAAAAAGATTATATCAAATCGTTTTACAATAAGGGTTTCGTGAAACAATCATTTAATATTCAGATACGCTACCGTTAACTTAAACCTTAAAAAATTGCAAAAAAAATTCACCAAATACTATTTCTTTAAATACCATTTGTTAAATCAAGGGTGCAATTTACACTTTTTTATCCAAAATTCGGATGTATAGACCATGACAATCCTTAACAAGTATCAAGGCTAAATGTATAAAATCAGGTTAATATCTTAATTTCTCAACTATTTTCACTGTACCCCTTACTCCTATTCCACTTGTAAATTAGCTGATTATCAACACTTTTCAAATTTTCAAGCAATAATTCTCTTAAACTGTCCACCTATAGCCTATCTTTTATGAAGTTTTCTTATTAAATTTTCAATATTTTGCTAGTTTAACAAACATTAACAAAGAATCACCAAGGTATATTTATTAAAAAAGAGGTTTCGCTATCAACGAAACCTCCTCAAAATTTCTCTTCATCTATTCGTTACTACAAAGCTCCTGCTTTTATTTCTTCTACTACTGCTGGGTCTAACAAAGTAGAAGTATCCCCCAAATTATTGGTTTCTCCTTCGGCTACTTTTCTTAGAATCCTTCTCATGATTTTTCCAGAGCGTGTTTTTGGCAAACCACTTACAAATTGTATTTTATCTGGCTTGGCGATAGGCCCAATTACACGAGTTACAGTCGCCAAAATATCTCTACGCGTTAAGTCTGAATCATCCCCTTGAACTTTTTCGCAAATGACATACGCGTAAATACCTTGTCCTTTAATATCGTGTGGATACCCTACTACCGCAGACTCAACCACTCCCAAGTGCATATTAATCGCATTTTCTACCTCTGCCGTACCAATTCTATGTCCCGATACATTGATTACATCATCCACACGTCCCGTAATTCTGTAATATCCATCTTCATCACGCATACAGCCATCGCCTGTAAAATAAAGATTTTTATAGGTAGAAAAATACGTTTGGATACAACGCTCATGGTCGCCATAGGTAGTACGAATAATCCCTGGCCATGGGAACTTGATACATAAATTACCCGAAACGCCATTGCCTGTTATCTCCTCTCCTTTTTCATCCACCAAAATTGGTTGCACCCCTGGCAAAGGCAACGTAGCATAAGCTGGCTTTGTTTTGGTAACGCCCGCAATCGGTGAAATCAAAATACCGCCTGTTTCGGTTTGCCACCAAGTATCTACAATCGGACATTTGCCTTTACCGATATTTTCGTTGTACCAATTCCAAGCTTCTTCGTTGATTGGCTCTCCTACTGAACCTAATACTTTTAACGAACTTAAATCTTTTCCGTTGACATAGTCTAACCCAAAGCCCATCAATGAACGAATGGCTGTTGGTGCTGTATATAAAATATCAACTTTGTGCTTATCAATTACATCCCAAAAACGACCCGCATCTGGGTAAGTTGGTACGCCTTCAAACATTAAAGAGGTTGCCCCGTGGCACAATGGACCATAAACGATGTATGAGTGACCAGTAATCCAACCAATATCTGCCGTACAAAAATGAACCTGACCTTGCTGATATTGAAAAACATTGGCAAACGTATAGGTAGCATATACCATATAGCCTCCACAAGTATGTACTACGCCTTTAGGCTTGCCTGTTGAACCAGAGGTATAAAGGATAAATAACATATCCTCTGCATCCATTTCTTCTGCTGGACAATCAGACGATACCGTTTTTACTTCATTTTCCCACCAAACGTCACGTCCTTTCAACATTGAAACTGGTGTGCGTGTACGGGTAGAAACAATTACTTTTTGAACGGATGGACATTGAATTAAGGCATCATCTACGGTAGATTTCAGGCCTATTTCTTTATTTCCTCTGAACGAACCGTCGGAAGTAATGACAATATTACATTGTGCATCGTTGATACGGTCGGCGATTGATTGTGCTGAAAAACCTCCGAAAACGACTGAGTGGATTGCTCCGATTCTCGCACAAGCTAATACTGCAATAGCCAATTCTGGAATCATTGGCATGTATATACAAATTCTATCTCCTTTTTTAGCACCGTGCTTCTTCAACACGTTGGCAAACTGACAAACTCTTTGATGAAGCATTTTGTAAGTAAGCGTCACGGATTCCTCATTAGGGTCGTTAGATTCCCAGATGATAGCCGCTTGGTCTCCACGGGTTGCCAAATGACGATCAAGCGCATTCTCAGTAATATTCATTTTACCGCCAGCAAACCATTTTGTAGTGGCTGTTGTAAAATCCCATTCCAATGTTTTTTTCCAAGGTTTACGCCATTGAAAATTTTGAGCGATTTCTGCCCAAAAACCTTCAGGGTCTGTTACTGACTGATTATATGCTGATTCGTAATCTTCAAAAGAGCTAATTTGTAAATTCATCATTAATTTGGATATATAAATTGTATGATATTGACTCGCTTCAGAATTTAATATTTTCTACCGTAAAAGTACAAGACATTTTTTTTATTCAAATACACTTTTCTAGGTTTTACGCTAAAATAATATAGCTATTCTTACTAAACAAAGTATAGTTTTTTGATTGATATTTTGAACTTTTACCATAAAAGTATCTTATTTTGCTTAAAAAGCTATCAATGGTGTATCTATAAGGTAAAATACAAAATCTTGCAAGCATCAGTACATTACTCTCTCTTAATTTGAGACAATCCCTAATGCCAAAGTATTGATTTTAGCCACTAATGTTCTTGTTGAAAACGGTTTTGAGACATACAAATCTGCACCAGTCAGGTACCCTTTTTCAATATCTGCTTCTTTGTTTTTGGCACTTAAGAATACAATTTTGATATGCTGAAACCGAATGCTTTCTTTGATAATTCTACATACTTCATACCCATCTACACGGGGCATCATAATATCTAATAGAATAATAGAAGGTACTTCTTTTTCAATAATTTCTAAGGCTTCAGAGCCATCACGTGCAATAAAAACACTGTAGCCTTCTTTCTTCATTAAAAATTCTAAAGACATCAAAATGCTAGGTTCATCATCAACGATTAATACTTTTATTATCTTTTTCATATCTTTATTTCAATAGTATATGTGATTATTATTGATGGGTAAGCTAAACAACCGAAATCATAAAAGTGAATTTCGCACCCTTTCCGACTTCACTTTCTACCCAAATTTCTCCGTTATGTAACTCTACAATCTTTTTAGAAATTGCCAACCCTAAGCCACTCCCGATTGGTTTTTTAATGGTTTGGTCTTCTGCTTGAAAAAACTTATCAAAAATCAACCGTTGAGAATGCTTGTCAATTCCAGCACCATTGTCTTGCACACTGATGTAAATATTGTTGTCAGCGTAATGGGTAGCTAATATAATTTCTCCTTTTTGTGGTTCGCAATATTTAACAGCATTCGATAAAAGATTGACCATTACTTGAATTAGTTTATCTTTATCAGCCTTGAACTTTGGTGCAAAACGGTCAGGAATAAAAACAACCTTTATTTCCTTCTCTTTGGCTTGTTGGTATAGGGCATCGATAGAATCTTTTACAATCTCTTGAATATCAACATCTTCTAAAATCAGCTTTTGCTTACCTGATTCGTATTTTTCTAAATCCAACACTTGATTGATTAGCCTGCTGAGTCTGTCGGATTCCTTTACTACGGTGCTTAAAAAATGTTCCCGTTCCTCCAAGTCCATATCAGGATTATCATAAACAATTTCTGATAATGCCCTGATAGAAGTAAGTGGTGTCCTGATTTCATGGGCAACAGTTGATAAAAAATCGTCTTTGAGTTTATCTGTCTTTTGCAGTATCTCGTTGGCTTCTTTTAGTTCAGTGGTGGCTCTTTCTAACGCGACAGATTTTCTTTTTAGTTCTTTGTTGGCTGATAATAAACTTTGTGATGATTTCAAGATTCTAATTACTTCTTCTGTCGAAATACTTTCTTCTTTTGAAACCGACGAAATCATCATTCTCGCCGAAGCCGTTCCTACAATCCCTGCTAACAGTTTTTCAACATAAGTCACAATTTGTGGGTCAACCTTCGTATTAATCAGCCTAATTTTATGTTTCTGGGCATAGAGATTCAATATTTTCTCTGCTCTTTTTTCCCCCAGAAAATTACTCAATAACGATTGAATGTCTGATAAATGAGCCGTTCCTCGCCAAATCGTTGGGTTTTCTACTTGCTCTGAATATTCAAAAATATCTACAAAAATTACTGCCTGATTATGCTCTATCGAACTAACATGACTATTGATGGAGAAATAAACATAACAGAAAATATTCAATAGTAAGCTCCAGAACAACCCATGTGAAATACTATCCATGCCTTCTAAACCAAACAATGAATATGGTTTCAAGGCCGAAAAGCCCATCAATCCCATTTCGACAATTGATTCTGGCAGAAAACCAGCCCTCACCATCGACGGGACTACTAAGGTATAAAACCAAAAAAATGTGCCTACTAATAACCCTATTAAAGCTCCTTTTTTAGTAGCATTTTTCCAAAAAATTCCGCCTATAATGGCAGGTCCAAATTGTGATACCGCAGCAAAAGACACCATTCCGTTGGAAACCAACGAGTAATGTTCGGCAATGGTTTTGTAATATAGGTAGGCTAACAGTAAAATCAAGATAATTGACGCACGACGGATGTATTTTACTAAAGCACTTAAATTCCCTGCAAACCTGTCTTGCAAAGTTGTTTTCTTGAGTATCACTGGCATGACGATATTGTTGGAAATCATCACGCTCAGGGCGATGGTTTCTACAATAATCATACTAGTGGCTGCCGAAAACCCACCTATGTAGGTAAGGAGGGTAATAAAATCTTGGTTGAATTTCAGCGGAATCGCTAACACGTAGCCATCAGAATTTACTACATGATTGGGAAATAGCAATGCCCCACCCATGGCTATGGGTATCACAAAAATATTGATTAACAATAAATACAAAGGAAAAAGCCAAAGGGCTTTATTGAGGTGTTTTTCATCAACGTTTTCTACGACTGCTACTTGAAACTGGCGTGGTAAAAACATGATGGCCATCATGGATAACAATAAATGCCAAAACCAACCCGAAGTATCCTGTTGGGCATCTATGACAAAAACTTTCTGTAAGGCAGGGACTTTTGATGCTTTTTGAAAAATATCTCCTAAACCATCAAAAATAACATAGCTGACAAAAATTCCTACTATCAAAAAAGCGACTAGCTTAATGATAGACTCTACCGCAATGGCTGTTACCATGCCCTCATGACGTTCCGTAGAGTCGATAGTACGAGTACCAAAGATGATGGTAAAAACGGATAGTACGATAGTAATATAAAAGGCTAAATCATTTGCGAAAAAACCTTGGCTACTGATTTCACCAGAGGCTTCGGCTACAATTAGGAAACTATTTGAAATGGCTTTTAGCTGAATAGCAATGTAGGGCAAAATGCCTAAAATACAGATTATGGTTACGATGACGCCCAAGGTAGCATTTTTGCCATAGCGTGATGAAATGAAATCGGCGATAGAAGTAATCCGCTGAATTTTACAAATCCTGATAATTTTACGAAGGACTATCCACCAAAGGGGCATCATTAAAGATGGTCCGATGAACACCGTTACGAACTCAATGCCATTAGTTACTGCCCTACCTACTGAGCCATAGAATGTCCATGCCGTACAATAAACTGCTAGAGATAAGGCATAAATATAGGGATTGTTGACAATACTTTTGCCTTTAGCAGAACGTTGTTCAGCCCAATAAGCTACTCCGAAAAGGAAAACCAGATAGAGCAGAGAGGTTAATATCAATACTGCACTATTCATCTTTATTAATTTCTTGCTCTTTGTTGCGGACGCTCCAATAAATGATGATGATGAATAATACCCAAATAGAAAAGAAATAGAAGTAAAGTGTAGGGATACCATTAATCTTTGTGTCGTGATTGACAATTGAAAGAATAGGGAAATTAAAGAGAATTGTAAACACAACTCCTAAAACCAAAAGTTTTTGATTCTTTAATTTCTCTTTCATGATAAACGATAAGGTCTTTGACATCAGACCTTAATTTTATCACAATTTAAGGTAAAAATTTAACTCTTCTTAGAAAGAGATAACTATAGTTGGTAAAATATTATACACAATCACTTTAATAGAAATATCTAAACAAAAAAAATATGAATCATTTTGATTTTCAATTAAAATAGAGAGGTTTAATAAGCCTCATAGAGGCGATATATCGGTAGCGGCTAAACAACATTTTTCTCTTAGCCCCATCGGGGCGAAATATTTCGCCCCGATGGGGCTAGGTTGGGATATTGACATGATATTTCTACCGATATTCTGTTCCTAACGGAACTATCAATCATAAAACATGAGTCATCCCGAATTTCAAAATCATAAAAAAGCGGTTGAAAAACTAATTTGGACCGCTTTTTTATGATTGATGAACAACGAATTCCTACTGTTTGAGCGAAGCGAGTTTAGGAATTCTTGATTTTCTTTTGCGGTCCGCCGCGCGGTTACTTTTCTTGTATCAAGACAAGAAAAGTAAGGACAGAACGATAATAAATATCAAACTTCTCAAACTTTTTATTCTAAAGAAAAATTCTTTAAAAACTCTTTCAATTAATTTAATCCTCAGTATCATACTCTCCCGAAAGAGCATACTTCCCAAAAATCAATAATCCTCCAGTAATGATTGGTGTCAGTACAATCATGATGATAATACCAAACACTAAATCTTCCTGATTCCCCGAAGCAAATTTGGGAATGCCCAATTCAAAAATCCCGAAATAGGCAGTAGCCAACCCTAAAAGTATCCAAACGATACCTAATATTTTCTTGATGCTGTTCATCTCTTTTTAATGATAATGTGTTTTAACATAAATGTTTAATAACGCCGAAATCGTTTAGTCTTGAGCGATTAATCTCTGATACTTTTATCCTCCTTGATATACAACAAGCCAATCACAAAACATACGCTTGCTATCAATATTGGATAGTTCAATCCTTCTAAATAAGGCTGTGTATTGATAACAGCCTGCCCAGTTTTTTCAGCTATTTCATTCGTGTCTTTCGCTTTAGTAACCAAATAAGTAGCAATAGCTGGCATTAATCCACCGAATACGCCATTGCCTATGTGATATGGCAGAGACATAGAAGTATAACGAATTTTGACAGGGAACATCTCTACCAAAAAGGCAGCAATGGGTCCATAAGCCATTGTGACAAACACTAATTGAACAAACACTAGCCAAACCAGCGTCCAATGGTCGCTATCGTTGATTTTAACAGTTTTGCTAATTTCAGGTTTAGGCTGTTCAGCTTCAGCTTTTCCAGCGAGTAAAGTCTGTTTTTTTACTTCCTTATAAGTTGTACCATCTGTATAAACCTTGCTGATAGTCGTGGTAACCAACGAATCTGTGCTTGAATTAGCTACTAAAATATGCTTTGTTTCTATTTTTGTTTCAGCACTAATCTCATCTTTATGATTCAAATTAGTGGTCTGGTACATTTTCTCGTAAATAGGTCGATAGGCAAGAATTGCGAATAACATCCCTGCTAACATGATAGGCTTGCGACCCACTTTATCTGACAACCATCCAAAAAATACAAACAGAGGCGTCCCCATCATTAAGGCAATGATTAATAGTGTATTGGCTTGGTCGAAATCTACATTCATGATTTTCAACAAGAATGTTTGTGCATAAAACTGACCTGTGTACCACACTACGCCTTGCCCCATTGTAGCCCCAAACAAGGCTAGCAATACAAATTTGAAGTTTAATTTATTACCGAACGATTCTTTCAGCGGGTTGGTTGATGTTTTTCCTTCCGCCTTAGCTTTAGCAAAAAGGGGTGATTCCGACATATTTTTACGAATCAACACCGATACATAAACCATGATGATAGAAACCATAAAAGGTATACGCCAGCCCCAATCTTCCCATGATTCTTTCGACATCATGTTTTTGGTCAATAATATGACGCCTAATGAAATAAACAAGCCAGCGGTAGCTGTAATCTGAATCCAAGACGTCCAAAATCCACGTTCATTAGCAGGGGAATGTTCGGCTACATACGTGGCTGCTCCGCCATATTCACCGCCCAAGGCTAGGCCTTGTAAAAGTCTAAGCACTAACACAATCAATGGGGCAAAAAAGCCTATCGTTTCATATTTAGGCACTAAGCCGATGGCAAAAGTAGCTCCGCCCATCAACACTAACGTAACCATAAAGGTATATTTACGACCAATTAAATCGCCCAAGCGACCAAAGAATAATGCCCCGAACGGACGAACAACGAAGCCTGCGGCAAAGGTAGCTAACGTAGAAAGGAAGGCTGCTGTAGGATTATCTTTTGGGAAAAACTGGGTTGAAATGATTGTTGCTAAACTGCCAAATATATAAAAATCGTACCATTCAATAAGTGTTCCTACCGACGAAGCGCCAATAATTGCAGCGAGTTGTTTAGTCGAAGTTTTCTTTACTGTGTGTTCTACTGTCATAACGTTAATTAGATAAGGGGTTTTATTTTTAGAGTGAATATTTTATAGTGATTAAAAGCATTAGTGATTTATTTATAAGTTTATTGCTAACAGTTATTTCATATTTTAATAGAAAAATTCAGTGGCTGAAAACAATTAGTACAATACTAATTGTTATCCTATTTCAGCCATATATTTTTTTGTACTTTAACGTGTTTTTATTGAACACGAACCACCAAAGGTCAAAAAAAAAACTATCTCTTCGACAGCATTGGTATAGTAACGCTATTTAAGTATAGTTCAACAAAAAAAGGGCTAGAAAAATATCCTAGCCCTTCTTCAAATATGTCTTTTATTTATTGACGGAGTACCAAAAATTTAATGTTTCAGACGCTCCCATTTTATCAACATAAACTTATCTCCTAATTCAGTGACAATCATCCCAGAATCCCTCAGATTTTCTCTATCCGCATAAAAAGCCGCTAACTCTTTATGATTCATTATCTTATAGGTAGGGTAATAATCAGAGTTTTTAGGTATTTTGATTTGATATTTTTTCACCCAATTCATCACAGATACGTGCGAAACCCCTAGTAGTCTTTCTATTTCACGGTAGCTCACTCCTTCAATATACAATTGTAACGCTTTGATAACATAATAGGCTGAGATTCCCTTTCCTAGCTTTTCTACTGTAAAGTTATAATTACAGTCTTTACATTTAAAACGTTGTTTTTCTTTGATTACGCCACTTTTAGTAACATTTTGGGAGTCGCAGCGGGGACAATTTGGATTTTTCATAGAAATAATACGATATAGTATATTTAGCAAATATATATCAATTAAGCAACAATACAATACTTAGGATAAACTTATTTTTACACGTGAAAATGGTTTTAAAATCATTTTATTTCAAAATTTTATTTTGAAATAATTAAAATATCAGAATTTTATTCGTTTTGTACAACAAACCATATTAACCCTTGTACATTTCAAAGAAATCAATCCATCAATACTTAGGTTCAACTCAATTTTGCGATTGATTCTTTTATTTTTTCTTTGGCTTGTCTTTTTTGCAAAACATACGGAGGTCTCATTCTCTCTGCACAATCTACTGCTCCACATCTTTCGCACGTTTCATTTACTTTTCGATGTTTCAGGGCTGAATCTTGTAAAAATTGAGCCATGCCTTTTAAGGTATCGTCAATGGCAAAACCCAAGGTGACGCTACTATTCATTCTTAAATTTGGAGGCGAAGGCTTTGCCAAACAGATGACTAAATAATGGTTGCCAGTATCCATGTATTCAGAGACCTGTGCCTTGCATAATACCTTTTCTGCATCATAGCCTTCTGCCTTTTGTATTTTCTCTAAATCTTTTAAAATCGTTAATGCCATCCATCTCCTGCAATAATGTTCGGGGAGCGCCGTACCATGCGGGGTATGAAGTTTGGCTAGGTGCATTTCTTTGGTTAAATAGAACAAATCATCATCTATTTGATTATTGAAACGAAGGAAGAAAAGATTATTAATCTTAAAATGGTTCGTCATCAAGTTAGATAACCTGTGCATAAATATCTCGGGCGTTACATTGAACAATCGCATGATGCTCAACAACATATTTTCATCCCATTTTGGCGAAGCGAAAAAATACGTCAACCTATCAATCAGAATATCTTTGTTAATCAAAATCGCTCCTGCGAAATAAGATGCCCTAAAATTATTAAGGACTTCTTCAAAAGAATCTACTTCAATAACCGACGAAACATTAGACCTTTTTTTCAATTGTAAAAACTGATAGCCAATTTCACGCCCATACGTAAAGGTTTTTTGTTCGGTACTTAAATCCTTGTTGATGAGTAGTTTGGAAGTAGCTGGATTGAACACCGACCGAATCGAAATTAATTCAGGATATTGTTCTTTAGAAAACTCTTCGATATGATAGCCATAGAAATTTTGAAGGATATCGGCCAAGAGTTTTTCATTGGGCGAGGTAGTAGCAGATATTTCAAAGAGTTTCCTAAATTGCTGGGCTGACTGTTCTAAATCTTCAAAATAGTTATCATACATTTCTTGATATGACCGCAAGACTGAAAAGTAAAACTGCTCGACACTCATATCATAATTCCGCCCAATTTCTACAATTGTACTAATAAAGGCACTGATTTTGGCAGGAGCTTCCGACATCAACTCAATAAAGTCAGAAGGTTCAACGCCAAAAATCTCTAAGGGCAACTCCGTAAGAATATTAGAGTTCAATAGTTCAGCAATGGGTTCTAATTGCTTACTCAGCTTTAAGGAAACAAGCGAATCATAATCTATTGCTAAGGCTTCAGACAAAGCCATTATTTTTTCAGTTTTAGGATATTTCTTCCCTTTTTCAATTTCATTTAAGTATGAAATCGAAAGTTTAGATTTTTCGGCTACTTCGCTTAACGAGAGTTTTTTATCCAGACGCAACTGTCTGATTTTTAGTCCGAATATTATTTTTACTTTATCGCTGTTCACACTCATTGTTATAAAATTTCCACAAAGCTAATACTATTTGCTGGAACATTATACTGGGAAATAAAAATAGCGAATTTTCGCTTTACTCTTCTGTACTCTCCTTTTTCTAATCAAATCTGTGAATTATTTTTCAAATTAATCTAAAAATTGAACTATTATAATATTATACATGAATTTTAATATAAAAATAAATTTATTTTTATATTAGCGAAATTTCGCTTGTTTTTAATTTTACGCTAATATACTTTTGTAAGGCTTTCGAAGGCTTCAATATTTTCAGTTTCGTTTTGATCAAATTAACAATTACAAACATGAAAAATGATACGCTTACTTCTGACCTTAGCGCTATCGCTAAACAAAAAGTGAACCACCCGACCCTAAGCCTTCATACTGACATTCACCTGAATCTCAGTGTTTCAACTTTGATTGAAGAGGCTTTGAAAAACGGAGAAGGAACGCTTACTGACAAAGGTGCATTTATGTGCGACACTGGTAAGTTTACTGGTCGTTCGCCAAAAGACAAGTTTACGGTCTATGACGACAAGACTGCCGACACAGTAGCTTGGGGTGCAATCAACCAAGCCTTTGACCCTGATAAATTCGAGGCACTTTATCAAAAAATGTTAACATTTGTAACTAATAAAAAGCTGTACGCTCGTTATAGTTATGCTTGTGCTACTCCCGAACATCGCATCAATGTTTTAATTATCAACACGTTGGCTTGGCACAACCTGTTTTGTCATCATTTGTTTCTCAGACCCACTCCAAGTGAAATAGAAACATTTGAGCCAGAATGGACAATCTTGAATGTGCCTGATTTTGAAGCGAATCCAACGATAGATGGTACTCGCCAAAGTAATTTTACCATCATTGATTTTACCCGAAAAATCATCCTGATTGGCGGAACGGCTTATGCTGGGGAAATGAAAAAGGGAATTTTTACGGTACTGAATTTTATTCTTCCTGAGGAGAAAAAGGTGCTTTCAATGCACTGCTCTGCCAATATTGGTGAGGATGGCGACACTGCTTTATTCTTTGGTTTGTCGGGTACAGGAAAAACTACTTTATCTGCCGACCCACACAGAAACCTGATTGGCGACGACGAACATGGTTGGGACGATAAGCAAGTTTTTAATTTTGAAGGTGGTTGTTATGCTAAAGTAATTAACCTGAGCGAAGAGCAAGAACCTGAGATTTTTAGGGCTATTCGTTATGGTACTATTTTAGAAAATACTCGTTTCGTTACAGGTACAAAAACGGTAGATTATAGCAATCAAAGTGTGACAGAAAATACCAGAACGGCGTATCCAATTAATTTTATTCCGAATGTAGCAATGCCTTCAGTAGGCAATGCCCCGAAAAATATTTTCTTTCTTACGGCAGATGCATTTGGAGTGTTACCACCTATTTCTAAATTAAGTACAGAGCAAGCGATGTACTACTTTGTGGCAGGTTATACGTCTAAATTGGCGGGTACGGAAATGGACATTAAAGAACCTCAAGCTACCTTTTCGGCTTGCTTTGGGGCTGCCTTTTTACCGCTCCATCCACTTAAATATGCCCATTTACTGGGAGAGAAAATTAAGGCTGGTAACGTACAAGTTTGGCTCATCAATACTGGCTGGTCGGGTGGTGGTTATGGTGTAGGGTCAAGAATAAAATTGACTTATACTCGTGCGATGATTCATGCAGTATTAAAAGGTGAATTAGCGCATACAAATTTCAATAAACATGATATATTTGGTTTAGAAATGCCTGAAGAATGCCAGAATGTGCCAACAGAGTTGCTTAACCCCAAAAATACATGGGCAGACAAGGATGATTATGACCAAAAAGCTAAAAGTCTAGCGAAGGCTTTTGAGGAAAATTTTTTAGCGATAAGCTTTTGAGCTGTGAGCATTGAGCCGTGAGCAATAAGCTGTCAGCTTTCGGTCGTCGGATTTTTTAGCTGTCAGCCGTGAGCTATGAGCTTTGAGATTTAGCACCAATTTGCATAAAAAATCCCCGTAGCAGTAACCCTTGCGGTTACAGTTGGACGAAACATTCACGTAAGAAACGGTAACCGCAAGGGTTACCGCTACGGGTTTAATAATAAGTTTAAACATCAAATTCAGTATTTGTATATTGAAGACGTGTATAATCTATAATACCAATATTTTGAATCAAAGAAAAGCTGAAATCCGAAGACTGACATCCGAAAGCTGATAGCTCAAAGCTTACAGCTCACGGCTCAAAGCTCATATCTCACAGCTAAAAAAACCCTTTATACTATGACTAATAATCTGACACTAGCTTTACCTGTTGGCACAACGCTTGATAGATTTATTAATCGTCAACAGGAGGCTTTCCCTTATGCAAAAGGCGAGCTTTCACAATTGCTAAGAGACATTGCTCTTGCTTCCAAAATCATTAACCGCGAAATCAATCGAGCAGGCTTGATTGATATTACAGGTGCTTTAGGAAGTTCAAATATTCAAGGGGAAGCGCAACAAAAACTGGATATGATTGCCAATATTCGATTTATTCGGGCATTAGTAAATGGTGGGGAAGTAGTGGGGATTCTTTCTGAGGAAGACGATGAGATTATTCAAACAGGGAATTATAATGCCAAGTATGTAGTGGCGATGGACCCGCTGGATGGTTCGTCTAATATTGATGTAAATGTTTCTATCGGAACCATTTTTTCGATTTACAGACGTGTAAGTGATATTGGCTCTCCTGCCGTTGAAGATGATTTTTTACAAGGCGGACGTAAACAAGTGGCAGCGGGGTATATTCTGTACGGCTCGTCGACCATCATGGTTTATACCACTGGCAAAGGTGTGAATGCCTTTACTTATGAAAATTCATTAGGCGAATATTTTCTGTCGCATGCAGATATAAAAATGCCTGAGGAGGGTAAAATTTATTCTGTCAATGAGGCTTACTTTGAAGAGTTTACCAATCCTGTCAAAGACTTTATTCAAGATATGCGCAAGCATTCGGGTTGCATGGCTCGTTATATTGGTTCTTTAGTTGGCGACTTCCACCGAAATCTATTGAAGGGAGGTATTTATATGTATCCCCCAACCAGAAAAGCAAAAGAGGGTAAACTAAGATTGCTGTATGAATGCTATCCGCTGGCTTTTGTGATTGAACAGGCAGGCGGATTGTCGTCTGATGGTATGCAAAGTATTTTAGATGTCGTTCCAGAAAGCATTCACCAACGGAATACCGTCTATCTGGGTTCTAAAAATCAGTTAACGCAGTTACAGAAGAAACTGGAAAAATATCATACTTTTTTAATGGAACAAATAAAAGCAGGGCTTTAGCATACTTTCCAAAATCAATCTCTATTGATTAGTAACATAAAACAAATAAGGCAGGATAATACTTCCTCAACAAAAAAGATTATTTTGCATTCCGATACAATCTCTGTGCAAAATAATCTTTTTAACATGAAAAATATTTACCATATTATCTTCATCATTGGCTTATACTTCATTAACCATTTTGATATAAAGGCTCAATCTAAAAATGCAGAAATTTGGCTGACAAGTCCTGATAAATCTATCCTTTTCCAGAAACAAGCAAAGACGTTTAACTTTGAAGTTACCAGTAACACTTTGCCAAGTATCATCGTAGATGAAAGTAAAACTTTCCAGAAAATGGATGGTTTTGGGTTTACCCTTACGGGCGGAAGTGCGATGTTGATTAATCAAATGGGGGCTAATGAAAGAAGTGCTTTGTTAAAAGAGCTTTTTGCGACCAATAACAACAATATTGGGGTCAGTTATCTAAGAATTAGCGTGGGTGCTTCCGACTTGGACGACCATGTTTTTTCTTATGATGATTTGCCTAACGGACAAACAGATACTGAACTAGCTAAATTCAACCTCGCTCCCGACCAACAATATCTTATCCCAGTATTAAAACAGATTTTAGCCATTAATCCCGACATTAAAATTCTCGCTTCGCCATGGTCGCCACCGACGTGGATGAAAACCAATGGCAATTCAAAAGGTGGAAGTTTGAAGCCCGAATATTATACTACTTACGCTAAATATTTAGCTAAATATGTGCAAGAAATGAAAAAGGAAGGTATCAGAATAGATGCCATGACTGTTCAGAATGAACCATTACACCCTGGCAATAATCCAAGTCTATTAATGTTACCAGAAGAACAGTCACTGTTTGTAAAAAAACACCTTGGCCCAACTTTCAAAACAGCGAAAATAGATACTAAGATTATTATTTATGACCATAATGCCGACCGTCCAGATTATCCTATCAGTATTTTAGACGACTCGGAAGCTAAAAAATACATTGATGGCTCAGCCTTTCATTTATATGGCGGAAGTATCCACGCTTTGACGGATGTTCACAATGCGCATCCTGATAAAAACCTATATTTTACAGAGCAGTGGATTGGCAGTCCGGGGAATTTCCCAGGGGATTTAGGCTGGCATATCAAGAGCTTGATTATTGGTGGTCCACGAAATTGGTGTAAGACTGTGTTGGAATGGAACTTAGCCGCCGACCCTAAACAAAATCCACATACTGAAGGTGGCTGTACGGAATGTTTAGGAGCCATTACGATTGATAAAAACACGATTACCCGTAACCCTGCTTATTATATTATTGCCCATGCCTCTAAATTTGTCCGACCAAATTCTGTAAGAATAGCCTCTAACACTACGATGACATTGACAAATGTAGCGTTCAAAACGCCAACAGGCAAAAAGGTATTGATTGTACAAAATGAAAGCATTAAGCCTCAGAAATTCAACATTTCCTATCAAGGCAAAAAAGCAGTGCAGACTTTAGAAGCGGGAATGGTAGCTACTTATGTTTGGTAAGTGTCTTTGAGGAGGCTGTCCAAAAGTTTTCACAACCAAATATTATTCTGCGAAAGACCTCATCCCCAACCCCTTCTCCTTCAGAGAAGGGGCTTTTGAGCCCAAAAGTTCCCCTCTCTGAAGGAGAGGGGTTAGGGGTGAGGTTGAAAACCAAAGAATATTTGGCAGTAATTTCCTTTTTAGACAGCCTCCTCAAAGTTTTATTGAAACATCTAAATGTCCGCCTAAACCAAGCTCAACAATTCTTTAAAATTTTTATACCCTTTTTCTAATTTTTCTCGTCGTGCTGAGCCACGTTTGCCCTAATACTTATCCTTAAATTTATCAAGGGTTAAAATATTATTTTCTGTTTTCATATTCTTCTTTTATTACATCAAAAATAACACTTCTAACGATAACACGATTCTTAATCAATTAAAAAAATCCCCACTATCATCCACAAATCCACAAAAGTCATTATTTTTGTTCATACACTTAATACTACACTAAATGAACGAAGCCTTTCTACACTTTCTATGGCAATTTCAATATTTTGACAAATCTTGCCTACAAACTACTGATGATGAAACGATTCAAGTTTTAAGAATTGGACAGCCCAACACCAATGCTGGGGCAGATTTTCAAGATGCCAGACTACTGATTGATGAGGTAGAATGGGCTGGTACGGTTGAAATCCATGTGAAATCTTCTGATTGGAATATCCATGCACATGATTCGGATGTGGCATATCAAAACGTAATTCTTCATGTGGTTTGGCAAGATGATAAACCTATTGTAAGAAGTGACCAAACCAAAATTCCAACCCTGATTCTTTCTGATAAGACGGATTATTCTTTGGCACAGAAATATCAGGCTTTGCTTGAAAGCAAACAGCCTATGGCCTGTTATTCACAATTCCAGAAGGTATCTGGAGTAAAGAAATATGCGATGCTTGACAAGGTATTGATGCAACGACTAGCAAATAAAGCTTTGTTTGTACATCAATATTTATCCGAAAACAACCAAGATTGGGAGGAAACGGCGTATCAAACATTGGCAAAAAACTTTGGTTTTAAACTAAACGCTGAACCCTTTTTTCGCTTAGCAAAAGCTTTACCTTTGAAAGTACTGGGCAAACATCGTGATAACCTTTTTCAGCTTGAAGCATTGCTTTTTGGGGTAGCTGGTTTTCTATCAGCGAATAGTTTGGAGGATGAATATCAAACAAAACTAGCCAAGGAATTTCAATTTCTTTCGGCTAAATACCAACTACAAGATGATATTCTTGGAGCACACGAATGGAAATATTTACGACTAAGACCAGCTAATTTCCCGACAGTCAGGCTAGCACAATTTGCTAAGCTCATTCAAGAAAACATTAATTTGTTTTCGGTAATACTGCACCTCGACAATATCGAAAATGTTTCAAAGACCTTTAAGATAGAACAATCTGCTTATTGGCAAGAACACTATGTCTTTGGGAAGGAAGCAACGGGGAAAGTACCGATTATTGGAGAAACTTCGGTAGAGAATATTGTCATCAATACCGTTGTACCATTGCTAGTGGCTTATAGCAAACAAAAAGATGATGAAAGATACCTCGAAAAGGCTATCCGATTTTTAGAAGAATTGCCTGCTGAGAACAATAAAATCACTAAACATTGGCAAACATTAGATTTGCCAATGAAAACAGCTTTTGATTCCCAAGCGGGTATTGAATGGTTCAATCAGTTTTGTAGTACCAAGAAATGCCTTTCTTGTGAAGTAGGCATTAGCTTGTTACGAGAAAAGCTATAATTTCAACCCAAAAGCTAAATCGCCAGCATCACCTAAGCCCGGAACGATGTAATATTTTTCATTCAGATGGTCATCTATTGTGCCCACAAAAAACTCGGCTTCGGGCATATTTCGTTGTAAGTAAGCTATTCCTTCGGGGGCAGTAATGGCAGCAGCAATAATTACTTTGGCAGGTTTGCCGTAGGCTAAGAGTGCCTCATACGACTTTAACAAAGATTTCCCCGTTGCCAACATCGGGTCTATTAAAATAATGGTTTTGCCCGTCAGGTCTGGACTTGCCAAATAATCCATTTGGATGTCAAATGTTTCATCTGCCCGATGTTTGCCACGATATGCCCCAATAAAAGCATTCTGTGCCTTATCGAATACATTAATAAACCCTTGATGAAAAGGCAAACTAGCCCGTAAAATAGCCACCAAAACAGGTTGTTCACTCAAAAGCTCTGTTTTAGCAATGGCTAATGGACTTTGGATAAAAGCCTTTTCATAACTAAGTGTTTTAGAAATCTCATACGCCAATACCTCTCCTAGTCGCTCCATATTTCTTCTGAAACGCATCGCATCTTGTTGAACGGTTACATCACGCAATTCAGCGATAAAATGATTGGCAATTGTGTTGGTTGAAGTTAAGATAAACATAGAGGAAGATTATTAATAGCACTGTGTTAAAAATACGTTGGGATTAAGTTAGTAATAATGTGGCAAAAAACAATTACAATTGATAAATTACCCCAGAGTTTAGCAGACAACTTAATGAAACAAGGAAATAATATTATTTAATTAAAATATTACCCTTTTATAAAACATCATTCTATTTATAGAACACGTAATTTCAGATCAATTTGTGGTAAATTTACATTTGAATTATTAAAAACACTTATCATCCATAATCAAACCCATAATATGAAATTTTCTCCTACCTTATTCGCTACACTATTCTTTTTACTATTTTTCCATTATTCGAAGGCTCAACAAAACTTTGTAGAAGGTTATGTAGTAACTACTCAGAATGATACCCTTAGAGGTTTTCTTAAAGAAGCTGTTCACACACATTCTGAAGTAATTTTCAAGAGAAACAATGGCGATCAAAACAGCACTATATACAAAGCTGATGAATTAAAAGTAGCCTATTTTAAAACAAGTGATGAATATTATTATAGCAAAACAGTTAACATCAATATTAAACCATTCACTGACGGCAAACTAGACCTAGATGTTACTCCCAAATTTGTTGAAAAAACAGTTTTTTTGGCTTTGCTCACTAAAGGTAAAATGAACCTTTATCGCTTACAAGGCTGGGACGAGAACTATCATTTCTTTATTGAAAGCCCTGAAGAAAAAATCAAAGAATTACTGATTATTAAATATACCATCACCATCGGACAAGAAGGCGGGAAAGTAGCTACTGTCGAGGAGTATAAAAATCAATTAAACCTCATGTTTTATGATTGTCCTACAGTTACTGCTGATAAAACAGAATATTCGCAAGTTGCTCTCAAAAAATTGATTGAACGATATAACAACCGTTGTGGAGGTGCTATCCCCGCAAATTATTCTCAAAAACATGTAGGTTCTAAAATATCCTTCAACTTTTTAGCTGGCGTATCCTTTAAACAAATGGATTATTCAGGGAATGATGCTAATGCTGGATTTTATCAATTTGCAGCCATGTCTTCTTTTTCGGATGCTGTTCATCCAATTTTCGGACTTGGCATTGAGATTAAATCTAAGCGTGTGACAAACCCCATTTCAGCTGGTCTGGATATCTATTTTAGACAAAATAGTCATAATACTTCTTCAGAAATACTAGGAAATAGGGTGGTTGCTTCTATTTCAGACAAAGTGATAGACTTTAATCCTTATTTGAAATATACCTTTATTAATAGTGCCATAAAGCCCTTTATACGAATAGGAGGAAATCTCGGATATTACCTAGACGCTAAAAATTCGTTAAACATTACAAGAATAGATTTTAATACAAACCTTTATGACGGAGTACTCATCACCAGAAATCAAAAGAAAGTAGAACGTGGTTTTTTGGTAGGTACTGGAATTAACGTTAAAAAGGTTAAAGTAGAGCTATTTTATACAAGTGGTAGTAGATTATTTGATAACGAGAGTTCGATAAAACTTAATTCTGTTAGTTTAGCTTTAGGATATATTTTTTAATGATTTTTTGTATTGCCTAGAAGGATGTATTTCTGGGCAATACAAAATAAGATTATATTCTATTTACTCTATCACAATATCATACTGATATAATAATCCTCTCAATCCATCATAAGAAAACCTTGCTTTTTTGATGGTATTCTTTTCAGGATTAATCGCAAAATGTTCTGCACTCCTAAAGTCTGCTTTTGACAAATTGGTCTGTTCAAAAACAGTATTCAACAAGTCGCACTGATTGAAGGAAGCACTCGTCAAATCTGCCTCTGTAAAATTTGCTTCTTGAATTTGGCAATTATCAAATTTCGTTTTCTGAAGTTTCTTTTTGAAAAAATAGGTATAATTTAAAGAACAATTGTTGAAATATACTGCAAACAAAAACTCTTTACTGATGCTAAAATCTACCCCTATTATTTTACAATCAATAAATTTTACGGTTTTTAAACTGGTATTATTGATGTTAGCGCTACTAAGATTACAACTTTCAAAAGTACAATCTATAAAATCGTTATTGGAAAGGTTAGCATTAGAAAAATCACAGTTTTTAAAGGTGCAACTATCGTATTCTTTATGGGTAATTGCTTGTTTTGAAAAATCAATCTTCTCAAAAGTTTGCTCATAGAATTCTTCTTTCATTATTGGGTTAGATAATGTTAAGGGCTATTTGGTATTATTATTTTCCAGTTTTTTACTAATTTCAGTCAATAAAGCAAATTGTTTGGCTTGTGTTTCAAAAAGTGTTTTGATTTGCTCTTCCAACAATAAATCCATCTTTTGCTGTAAACTCCTGATTTGAGTTTCTGCTTTGAGGTTGACCAAATAGTCATTTTCGCTTTGTATCCTGTCTTTTTCTTCTTGTCGGTTTTGGCTCATCATAATGATGGGTGCTTGCAAGGCTGCAATACATGATAACACCAAGTTCATCAAAATAAAAGGATAGGGATCAAATCGGAATTTTGCCACTATCAGTGAATTAAAAATTATCCATACAGTAAGGATACTGATAAACATGATAATAAACTTCCAGCTTCCACCAAATTGAGCTACTTTATCCGAAATAGCTTGTCCTCGTGTAATATTCTCTATCGGTGGATTTAGTTGATCCTCTACGATAAGGCGTTCTGATTTAATCGTATCTTCAACGATTTGGTGAAGTTTTTCAATATGTTGGCTTTCATCAGCTAAAAGCTTGTCTATTTCAGAGTTTTTTTTCATGATTGTAATTGTGAGTTAGTGGGTTGTGAGTTAGTGAGTTTTTAATTAGTGAATTGCGAGTTAGTGTTTTTTTAGTTAAGAGGAATTGTAAATTGTTGGTATTACTTATCAACGTAGAAAAGTTAATTCATTAATTATCAATTAAAAATTCACTAACTGATAATTCACTAACTCACAATTCGCAACCTACTAACTCGCAATTCACTAACTAAAAACTCATAATTGAAATAGTTTCTCCAAATGATGGTATTCAATACCAAAATAAGCTTTGGTTGCTTTTAGTTTTTCTAAAATCTCTGGGTTCTTTTGTTGCACTTTCGGATTCCTGATACCTACTACTAATACATTTTTAGGCGTATGGGCATCCGAAATAAATTGAAATACTTTAGTTTTATAGCCAAAATATTCCAGAATCATCGCCCTGATACCATCCGTAACCATTTCTGCCTGACGTTCCAGAAAGATACCATATTTTGTCAGGAAGTCTAGTTCATTACTGGCTTTATGTTTTTCTATTTCCCTTCTAATCTGTTTATGACAACACGGAGCTACCACAATCAAATCGGCTTCAGCCGTGATTCCTTTATAAATGGCATCGTCAGTCGCAGTATCGCAGGCATGAAGAGCAATTAAAATATTCGTGCCAATGCTATTATAGTCTTCAATGGTGCCTTCCACAAAATTAAGCTTCTCAAAACCCGTATTTTGGGCAATACGATTACATAATTGCACCATATCGGGTCTAAACTCTACGCCTGTTACCTCCGCTTCTAGTTTTAATACATTCGTCAGGTAGTCGTATAACGCAAAGGTTAAATATCCTTTTCCCGAACCCATATCTGCTACTTTCAAAAGGTTTTGTGTAGGAATATCTTTGATTAACGTGCTTAGTATTTCTACATAATGGTTTATCTGTCGATATTTATCTTGTGCATTTTTATAGACATTCCCCTCTTCATCCGTAATCTTCAATTCATGCAAATAAGGCTTTTCCTGTGGTTTTATTAAGCGATTTTTAGCCTTGTCGTGTTCTAAAGAAGTAGCATTTGGATTGGTAGAAGCATTTTTTCGAAGTACTGTTTTCTGATTGATTTTTTCTATCATCAAATCAAACTGTGTGCTAAAAAGCGTAGCAATATTAAAGCCTTCTTGTAAAGCTTTTTCTATTAAATCGATGCCTTCTGCTACACCAAAGTTTTTTACAATGTCTCGGGTTTTATAGCGATACGTAAAACTAAGTTTCTCTTCTTTTTTAATTAAAACCCTTTTGATATAAATATTCTTGAGTTGTTCTTCAGCACCTTTATAATTGCCTAATGATATTTTAACGAAAGAATTATCTAGCAGACTTTCATGGATAGTCTGGATAAATGTCGCTAAGTGTTCTGGTTGGTTCATGGTATGTGGATATTACTCAGCGATTTCAAATATTTTTGGCAAGCCCATTTCTCTAGCATAATGCGCTGTGCCGTGCTTGTGAACGAATCCTAACAAAGTGTTAGTATCAGCATGAAAGTCAAACTGAATATCTGGATGAAGCTTTACGAGTTTTTTCAATAAAAAATCTACTCGTTTTACGATATAAAGGGCTAATGTATCCGACTTTGAATTGTACTTTTCTATCCATTTGAGTTGTTTCTCAAAACAATCTTTCAGGAGCTTCAACGTCAATTCTACTTCACCATACTTATCTTTCGTCACTTTTACATGGCGAGTAATCTGAGCATTGGTAAAACGCATATCCATCATTAAATAACCCGATGAGAAAACAGGCGTATCATATAAGGTATCAATGATGATTTTGATATCTTCTCGTCTCGACTCAACCGTTAGCCCTTCTTCTACCAAAGTAAAGGTTAATTGTTGAATCAATACCTCATCTTTGCCAATAAGCCTTAATAATAATTTATCTTTATCTTTCTGAGGCATCGAAACAATTGCCTGTTGTAGTTCTTTTTCTAATTTTGCCATTCCTAATACAAAAAGTGAAGCAATGATTTGTTGTTATCTTCATAACAAAGTTACGGATAAATGAGTTTTTAACGTATTAAACTGAAATTACTTGCTCGGGTACATCTTTTCCATGAGACATAAAGGACTATTCTTTGCCATCAGCATTATTTCGCTTTGGGCATTGTCGCTATTATATTTACTGAATTACCCAATCGATTTTTCTAATCCTTTGGTGTATGTTTTTGTGTTAATACAAATGCAGTTGTACACGGGTATTTTTATTACTGCTCACGATGCGATTCATGGAGTAGTGACCCCTGACAACAAACGATTGAATAATGCCATTGGCTTTGTCTGTGCTACGCTTTTTGCCTTTAATAATTATTATAAATTATCAAAGAAGCATCATCTACACCATAAAAATGTAGTGACCGACGAAGACCCAGATTATTATGCAGGAGGATTTTTTAGATGGTATTTAAAGTTTGCCTTAGAGTATGTAACCTTCTGGCAAATTTTATTAATGGCTATTACTTATAATTTATTGAAGCTGGTCTATCCAATGGAAAATCTCATTGTTTTTTGGGAAATTCCTGCTATTCTGAGTACGCTACAGCTTTTTTATTTTGGCACATACCTCCCCCACCGTGGCGAACATGAAGCTCACGACCTCCACAAAGCTCGTAGCCAAAAACTAAACCATGTTGTGGCGTTTATTTCTTGCTATTTTTTTGGTTATCATCACGAACACCATGCTTACCCCTATTTACCTTGGTGGAAACTGGCGGAGGCTAAAGAACAAGAGGAATTGATAAATAATAAAGCATAAAAGGGAAATGTAAATCCCGAAGGGATGTCAGGATTATAGCAATGATTGCATTGTTGTTTACAGAACCCTGAAAGGGTGAAAGAAAGGTTGTAAAGAATTCCTGTATCACCCCTTCGGGGTTTTAGCTTATTTGCTATTTTCTTGTCTACAATCCTGATATCCCTTCGGGATTGGCTTTATTCAGCTTTCTAAATTCACTCCACATTCAAAACTCAAAACTAAGAAAGTCCTAATTGTTTCAAATGATGGTCAAGGTGTCGGACATAATCATTTGCCACAAATTCAAGGGTTACTAACTCTTGTCCCAACATTGGGGTCGTTGCATTTCCCCAATTTGTGATAGTGTCATAGTTCTCTTTGGGTAAATTAAGCAACACCCTACAAAAATGCTTGTTTAACAATACCCACAATTGAAGTAAATCTTTGCTATCATAATGCTGATAATCAGCGGCTTTTACCCATTCGTTTTGTCGATAAATGATGTGCGCATTTTCTTGGTACTGCCCCACTACCATTCTGCGAATATTACTTTGGGCAGAATCTACCAGATGTCCTAATACTTCTTTCTTAGACCACTTCTCTGGACTTTCTTTGGTTGCTAGTTCAGCTTCTGAGCATTGCGAAATATAGTTTTCTACTGCTGTAATTCTATCTTGAAGGGTGGCGACTACTGTTTCCATGCTATTGATATTCGGGATGTTTGGCGATAAATTTACGAAGATTTCCCATAGCTCGCTCTCTTACTTGTTTTTTCAAGAAGGGTGTCCAGCCTAAGAGCTTTCCTATCATTCCTAACGACTGTGACGACCAGCGATAAAAACTAAATTTATCACGATGCGTAAGAATCTTACCATCTTTAAAAATAAAACTAGCCTCTATGATATTATGTACTTTGTTGCCAGATTGCGAAAAAGTGTACCATGCCTCCCAGTGTGCCTGACCTGTATTGTCGTCTGCTTTTACATCAGAATATTCTATGATGGTGCTTGCTCCTACTCCGCAAAGCATTCGCCACATAGCAGGAATTTCCTTGCCTTTCAAGTCAAAGGCTTCGTCTTTAAATGTAGCTTCTGGATGATAACAATCGCCCATTGTCTTGAAGTCTTTTACCTTAAAAGCTTCATAGAATGTCTGTATTAGTGTTTCGTTGGGAGTCATATTTTTTTATTTTCGGTACTCAGCTATCGGTCGTCGGCTTTCGGATATCAGTTGTCAGTCTTCCACTTTTAGTTTTCAGCAATCTAAAACTGTAAGCAGACAATTGAAAGCCTAAGACCGATATCCGACGACCGATACCCGAAAGCTAAAATTATACTTTCACTTCCTTCCCCGTCTTAGCCGCTTTAAAAATAGCTTCAATCAGTTTCATATCTCTTAAACCTTCTTCTCCAGGGGTGATATTAGGTTTGTTATTGATAATACAGTCGCAAATACCATCCAGTTCAAGTACTTGATGATAAACGATTGGCAATTTCATTTCTCCTTTTGATGTTTTCCCTTTCAATGGTCCATAATCATAGGCAGGCGACATCTCTAAATTCCCATTTTCATAACCTACATACAAGCGTTGCAAACCGCTGTTATAAGTAGTAGTATGGTTTGAAACTGCCCCGCTCGGAAATTTCATTTGCCAGAAAAGCGTTTCTTCTACGCCTGGTAAGTATATATCTGGTCGTGTTTTCACGGTTTGTGCTGTCACTGAAATTGGTTCTTCGCCAGTGGCATACCTAGCCGCATTTAAGGCATAAATACCTACATCCATCATTGGCCCTCCGCCCGACAGTTTCGGGTTCAATCGCCACGCTTTTAAGTCACGTAACGGAAATCCAAAACTTGCTTCTACAAAAGTAACCTTGCCAAAATCTTTGTCTTTTGCCAAACGCATTACTTCGTTGGTAAATGGTTCGTAATGCAAACGATAACCAATAGCCAACTGAACATTGGCAGCTTTGCAGGCAGCAATCATTTCTTCGGCTTCTTTTACCGAAACGGACATCGGTTTTTCGCAAATCACGTGCTTGCCAGCTTTGGCAGCACGAAGCGTAAACTCGTGGTGCATTGAATTGGGCAATACCACATACACCACATCAATGTCTGGATTGTTGGCAATTTGGTCAAAATTTTGATAATTGTAGATATTTTTGTCTGGAATATTATACTTTTTCTTCCAAGTTTCTGCCTTTTCAGGCGTACCTGTCACGATACCAACTAGTCGGCAATTAGTCGTTTTTTCGAGTGCTGGGGCTAATTGATAGGTAGCATAATAACCCAAACCGACCAAGGCAACGCCTAATTTTTTCTCAGGAAAAGCGGCTTCGGCTTGTAAAGCTGAAAGCATAGGAACAGTAAGCGACGTAGCCGCAAAGGTTTTTAGGAAATCTCTCCGTGTGTTTTTCATAGTTAATGAGGAATATAAAATGGGGTTTATCGTTATTCAGTCTTGTATAGTTAACAGTATTTCAATTGATTTTCTTAATTTTAACGAATACATTTTTAAACTATTCGTCATCGACATTCACTCAATAAAATACCTTTATGAAAACTTATTTATATGCCATTGCCTTCCTCTTATTTACTTGTTCACTATCAGCAGACAAACCTGCCTATATACTTTATAACAAGCAATTGAAAGAAACTTCTTACCAAAAGATGATGAAAGAATTGGCAACAGCTGATATTGTTTTCTTTGGTGAATTACATGATAATTCTTTAAATCATTGGCTTGAATTACAGGTTACTAAGGATTTATTTGCGCTCAAAAAAGAAAAACTGGTACTCGGTGCCGAAATGTTTGAGGCAGACAACCAAACTGTATTGACAGAATACCTCAAAGGTTTTATTACTGCCAAACAATTGGAAACCGAAGCAAAAGTATGGCAAAATTATCAAACTGATTATAAGCCTTTGTTAGATTTTGCCTTGAAAAATAAATTAAACTTTGTAGCCTCTAATATTCCTCGTAGATATGCCAGTATGGTATCAAAAGGTGGATTAGAAGCCCTCAATCAACTATCAGACGATGCCAAAAAGAATATTGCTCCCCTACCCATCCAAGTAGATTTAACCTTGCCTGCCTATGCCGAAATGATGAAGATGGGCGGTATGCACGGCAGTGGTGGCACAAGTATTTCAGCAGAAAATATTACCAAAGCACAAATTATTAAGGATGCAACGATGGCAAACTTTATTTTAAAGAATTGGCAACAAGAACAGTGTTTTTTACATTATAATGGAAGTTATCATTCAAATAACTTTGAAGGGATAGTTTGGCATTTAAAAAGAAAGAATCCAGCGTTGAAAATCGTAACGATTAGCACGATTGAAGAAAGTGACATCGAACATCCATCAGACAAGGCAAAAAACTCAGCAGACTTTATCATCGCTATCCCTGATGATATGACGAAAAGCTACTGAGGGGGATTTTATTGAGGACTTTAGGGCTAAAGGACTTTAGACGCTAGATATTAGACTTTAGGATGTTGGGAATTAGAGAAAAAGAAGGAAATATTAAATCACTAATTAAAAAACAATCACCAACTCATAATTCACTAACTCACTAATTAAAAACAATCACTAACTCACAATTCACTCAATCACTAACTCACAACTCACTCAATCACTAACTCACAATTAAAAAAATGCAAGACATAGAACCATTTTATAATTGGGAAAACCTTTATGTAGCTTCCAAAGATCCACGCTCACCTTTTTATGAGCGGCTTTATAACACGTCCTATTATGAACACGATATTTATGGCTACTTTATTCATCCTTTTTGGGATGAATTTGAGTCGGAAACACTATATTGTAAGATATTATTTTGTGATTACGACCTCCGTTTTGTCATCATCGAAATGTTTGGTGAATGGAATGATACCCTTCACAATGATATTATGTGGTTTAAACGAAATGTGATAGACCACCTCATTAATCAAGGTATCAATCAATTTATCTTGGTAGGCGAAAACGTACTGAATTTCCACGGTAGCCACGAGGACGATTATTATGCTGAATGGTTTGAAGAAGTAGAGGACGGCTGGATAGCGGCCTGTAATTTCAGAGAGTTCATTCAACAGGAATGGACAAAATTTCGACTAGACTATTACTTAAACTTTGGCGGAACACTAGATGTAGTAAATTGGCGAGTATTAGCTCCCCGACAATTTTATGAAGTAATCAAAGCATTAATGACACGACGATTAAACTAATATTTTCCTTACAAAAACAATGAGCGTAATTTTCACCACTATTACTAAAGACGAAGAAATCTGGCAGTTATTGGATTTACAACAGAAAAACTTAACCCGAAATATTTCAGAGAATGTAGCCAATGACCAAGGCTTTGTAACGGTTGTTCATAATTTCAAATTGCTTGCTCGCATGAATGATGCCTATCCGCAAATCATTGCCAAAGATGGCGACCAAGTGGTGGGCTATGCATTGGTAATGCCCGAAAGTTTTAGAAATGATATCCCCGTGCTTACTGCCATGTTTACGATGCTCGATGAACTGGAATATAAAGGCAAATTGGTGAAAGATTACCGCTATTATGCGATGGGGCAAATTTGTGTGGCGGAGGGCTATCGTGGGCAAGGACTTTTTGATGGACTATACGCCAAACATAAAACTGAATTGTCAGATAAATTTGAGCTATGCGTTACCGAAATTGCCAAACGTAATACTCGTTCTTTGGCAGCCCACAAAAGAGTAGGCTTTGAAATTATTCACGAATATTTTGATACAACATATCCTGAGCTTTGGGAAGTGGTAGTGTGGGATTTGAGGGAATAGTAGTTCATAATTAATAACTTCCTCTTAGCGAGCGACTTAAGTCGCTCGCTAAGAGGAAGTTATTAATCCGTATTCTGTATGCCTAACCCGTGTTCTGTGGCACACAGAACACAACATTTGACTATTTTGGCTTATAAAAACATTGATATGAAAATTTAGCTTTGTGCTCTGTGTGCCACAGACCACGGGTATAATTTTTAGACACAAGCCTATAAGTATTTCAAAATCAATAACTTATCACTAGCGAGGGACTTAAGTCCCTCGCTAGTGATAAGTTAGAAATTACCAAACAATCGTTTTGCCAAAACTAAATCTACCAATCCATCCTCTGGAATTTCTAAGAAATACGCTAATTGCCATTGTTGGGTCTTCAAAGCTTGTTTGCTATTGGCAATATCCCAAGGAGGATATACTCTAAGGGCTCTTTTCCCTTCTTTATGATTACCTGACAATATCCCTTTTTGGAGTAAAACAGCTTTAGGAAAAACAAACTGCCCAAAATGTTTTTCACTTCTGGTGCTTATCACTACTAAATCTATCTCATCATCAATGTCGTAAGGTTCAATAATTCCTTCGTTATTTCTTTTCCATAAGGTAACAAATTGCCCCGTTTTAGTAGGTGTAATTTTAGCGATGCGATACTTGATATTTAGGGCATCTATCTTAAAATCACAAGCACCATATTCTGCACTTTCAGCTTCTGGAGTAGGTGTAGTACAATTGACACTACATTGATTATATACTAATGCTTTGGCAAGGAGAAAATCATTCGTATATAATTCGTTTTTTGATTTCATTACTTATTTTTTACTCTTATATATTTCTCCACAATTACGCGGTCTACGCCTAGTTTTTCTAGCTTCTCTATGCCTTTTTGAATTAAAGTATCGTTCTGGATTTTCACGACAAAAGTGAATTTATTATTCTCCCAATTTTTGTCGATAAAATACTCTAAGTTTTCAGTGTAAACACTATCTACCAACGTATATTCACCTCCACCTGCTGTAAAGGCAATGGCTGAATCTTGTTTAGCAATTGGGTGGCTTAAAAAAGCAAAATGACTTGGGTTGATAATTTTAATCATTTTTACTTTAGTGTTAAAGGTTGAAAAGGAAGTGTCTTTTTCAATGGTTTCTGCCGAAACCAATTCCCACGTGCCGATGATAGGAAGGCTCTCTTTTTCTTTAACTTTACAAGCAAACATGGTAGAACATAGCAGTCCCCCTAAAATAATTCTAGTTGTTAGTTTCATAGTTTTTAGTTTTTCACAAAAATCAAATTATTCCCTTGAATTTATAGCTTGTACTGTACAGATAGATAAAACAAAGACACGCCTTTGATGAAGCGTGTCATGGTATTATTATCACGCGTGTTCTAACCTGTGGTCTGTGGCATACAGAACACAAAACTAAATTTTCATATTCATGGCTTTACCAACCAAAATAGTCAACTATTGTGTTCTGTGTGCCACAGACCACGGTTGAAGAATATTTTTGGGTTTCAATCTTTATTTTTAGCGAAGGACTTAAGTCCTACTGATTACCCACATCTTTTAAAAAGTTGAAATGGAAATGTTATTATTGATTAAATTAGCTTAAATGTACATAAATAGTCTTTAAAACCAAGCTTTGAAACCCTCATCTCTAGCGAGGGACTTAAGTCCCTCGCTAAAAATAAATTATCATGAACCTACCTTCCCCTCTTTAAACTTTTTAGCCCCTGAAAAATCTAAGACCAGTACAAGGATTATTATCAACTTCAGATTCCTTACAGAATCCTTCCTTAACTTTGTTTCATCAAAATCAATAATACATCAGCATTTATATAAAATCGTATGAATAAATTACTAATTGTAGTGTTACTTGTCATGAGTAACTTTTTTGTCTTTGCTCAAACTAAACCAAGTAACAGTCTATCTGGTAAATTGATTGATGGTACTACTAAAGAGCCTCTCCCTTTTGCTTCTGTTATTGTATTAAGATCGCTTGAAACTGGAAAAGATTCTTTGCTCAAAGGCGTTAATACTAACGAAGCTGGAATGTTTCAACTCACTAATTTGCCTGCTGAAAAACTTAAAGTCAGGGTATCTTTTATAGGCTATCAAAATTATGAACAAGTTGTAACCTTAACCAATCAGGAGACTGTCTTGGATGACATCGCATTGTTGCCAGAACCTAAAATGTTGAAGGAAGTAACGGTAACGGCCACCAAAAGTACTACCTCAATGGGGATGGACAAGAGGGTTTTTAATGTAGAACGAAACCTCACTACAGTAGGTGGTACGGCTGAGAATCTACTGCGTAATTTGCCTTCGTTAACTATTAATGCAGATGGCTCTGCTAATTTAAGGAATATGGGGGCTACGATTTATATCAACGGTAAACCCACACAATTGAGTTTAGCACAAATTCCAGCAGGACAGATTGAATCGGTTGAAGTAATTTCAAATCCTTCCGCTAAGTATGAAGCAGCGGCTTCGGGGGGAATTGTCAACTTGATTTTGAAGAAAAATCGTGAGGCTGGTTATAATGGTACTGCAAGCATAGGTATTGGCAATAATTCACGGTATGATGGCATGGTAAACCTGAACGTAAACCAAGGAAAATGGAATTTTTCAACCATCTATAACTTTAATGCGACCAAAAACCCGCTGAATGGTTATGCTTATCGTACTAATTTTACTAATACGGGGGCTGTTGCGAGCTATTATAATCAAAATACGGATGTTTCCTTGAACAACCTTTTTCATAATATACGTTTGGCAACAGATTATAACCTAGATAAAGCTAATACGCTTTCGTTGGCGGGTAGTTATGTGACGGGTGAATATAATTCAGAAACCAACCAACAGTACCAGAATTTAGATGCTAGTAAGACATTAGTAAGTTATGGTGGCAGAACTACGAAACCGCACAACACTTTTAATAACGTGGGTCTTGAATTCGACTGGAAGCATAATTTTGCTCAGAAAGGCAGAACTTTGAGTTTTGTGAGTTCTTTTACCCGTAATAATTTATCGAATGCGGCTAATTGGTTTACTACGGCTTTGAATGCCGATGGGAACAGCCAAGCAGGGTTTCCTGAAACGGATATTATTGCAGGAAATACCGTGGGAAGCCAGATACTTGCTCAATTGGATTATGTAAAGCCTATCAACGATTCTACTAAGTTTGAGATGGGTGTAAGAAGCTATACCTATATACGTGACCAACAATATCTTTTTTCAAAACTAGATGAAGCAAGTAATACCTTGATTCTTCAGAAGGATTTTTCACAGGATGCTAACATTACTGAAACCATCAATGCTGTTTATGTGATGTATGCTACCAAATGGAAAAGGAATATTAGTTTTGAAGCTGGCTTACGCTTTGAACAGTCGAGCCTGACGGGCATTTCAAATCTTGATGCTAAATCTAGTTTCGGGTACAAATTTCCCTCAAGCGACGGCTCAAACTTAATAAAAGCGTTGTTCCCTTCGCTATCTATCAGTAAAAAGCTCAATGCCGACTCGGAGGTTGGTATTAATTTTAGCAGAAAAGTTGGTCGTCCTAATTTCAGACAATTGTTTGTCGGAATTCAGGCTAATGATAAACAGAATATTACGATTGGTAACCCACAAATTCAACCTGAGTTTGTCAATACTGCTGAGTTGAACTATAATACTTCATTAGGCAAAGTGAACTGGCTGTCGAGCTTCTATTACGTGTATGAAGACAACACTATTAAGCAAATTGTACAAGCGTCGCCAACAGACCCATCTGTTTATGTAACTACTTTCATCAATGCACAGGCTGATATTCAAACGGGTTTTGACAATACGTTGACTTTTGCGATAGGTAAACGCTTTAATTTCTTAGCCAATTTGAATGTATTCAACATGGTATTGAAATCGGCAGATTATGAAAAAACGTTGTGGCGTTTTAATAGCAAGTTGAATATTACTTATAAGGTAAGCAATAGCATTTCGGCTCAATTGAATTCAAATTATGACAGCAAATCGGCACAACTACAAGGCTATCGTCAAGGGATAAAAGCAATGGATTTTGCCCTTAGAAAAAGCTTTATGAATAACAAGGCTAGCGTATTGTTTACGATTAATGATATTTTTAATTCAAGAAAACCTATTACGATTTACGACCAGCCAACGTCATACCAAGAGTCGATGAACCGAAGGGAAGTAAGGTTTTATAAAATCACCTTGCAATTGCCAATAGGTAACAGCACTGCTGCCAAGAAGAAGGAGCAAAAAATTACGCGTCCTGATGTTGATTTTAATAATTAGATTGATTACTGATGGCATGACTTGAAGTCATGCCATCAATGAAACCCTTCTTATTTTTTAAAATTACCCATCAACGTATATTATGAGCGTTATAAAATATAAGCAACTATTTCCATTCCTTGAATGACTAATACTACATAGTCTTGTAGTGAAATGCCTATCTTTTGCTTTGGTAAAAAATACCACAGCACTGCAGAAGCAAAGCAGAAGCAAATACCATAGCACTGTAGAAGCAAAGCAGGAGCAACTACCACAGCACTGCAGAAGCAAAGCTAGTATAATAAAACTATTAAAACTTAAGAAAACTATATAAACCATTAAAAACAATAACAACAACAATGATAAAAAAAGTATTGTTGTTAAGATGAATAACAATGCTTTATTTTTTTGCCTTTGATTGCTATGACAAAATCAAGGGCAAAAATCATGTAGAAAGGTTTTGTTTTTAAAAGAAAAATCGCTATATTTATATAAAGTTTTACAGCCTGTTATCTTCCGTGTTTTTGTTAAAATCAAAAAATCTTGCGCAGTTTTTTTTATGGATGGGAATATTTATTGTTTCCTGATTAAGCTATTTTTTATCTCCAAAACCCTACTATACCTACCCCGTGAGACCACAGGAGAGTTTTAGAGCGTTGTAACCCTTAATTTGTATTATCATTTAAAAAAGATAAGATAGTCTTATTTTAATACAACGATTTCTTTTTTTATAGGACTTTATACATAATTCAACGCTATCACATTCAAGATGAATAAATTTAAGGGATTATTATTGGGTATTATTTCCACATTTTCTTCTTTGTACACTTTTGCTCAATCGCCAACTAGCTTCAAATTTGACTTTGGTGCTGGAAAAGTTGCTAAAGGATATACACAGGTCTTGCCTGAATCCGTTTACACCAAAGAAAAGGGATTTGGCTTTTTGCCAAATGCACCCATCGTTTCAGAAACCAGAAAAGGTAAAGATGCGTTGACCTCAGATTTCTGTACCAGTAAACAGTCTTTCTATTTTACGGTAGATATTCCAGAAGGGAATTATAATGTAAAGTTATACCTAGGAGATACAAAAGGCACTTCAACCACCACCGTGAAAGTGGAAAACCGCAGGTTGATGTTAGAGAAAGTAATTACACCAACAGGCAAAGTTGAAACCAAAGAATTTACGGTAAATGTAAGAACTCCTCGTATCAATGATACTGAAAGTGTAAAACTTAAACCGAGGGAATTTGAATACTTGCATTGGGATAATCAGTTGACATTTGAATTCGCTGATGTGAATCCTAAAATTTGTGGCTTAGAAATCACCAAAGCAGATGATTCAGTTATAACTGCTTTTTTAGCGGGCAATTCAACCGTGGTAGACCAAATCCAAGAACCTTATGCGGCTTGGGGACAAATGATTCCTAGGTTCTTTAAAGCCAAGGAGGTAGTTTTTGCCAATTATGCTGAATCAGGAGAGACTATCAAAAGTTTTGCAGGTGCCAAACGTTTGGATAAAGTAATGAGCCTAATGAAAGCTGGCGATTATTTCTTTATAGAATTTGCCCATAACGACCAAAAGGCGGGCTCTGGCGTTGAAGCAAATACGACGTACAAGGAATTTCTAAGATCATACATTCAGAAAACAAAAGAAAAAGGTGGCATTCCCGTGTTGGTAACTTCTATGCTTAGAAGAAATTTTGATGATAATGGTAAAATCATCAACACACTAGGCGACTTTCCCGATGCGATGCGTCAGGTAGCGAAAGACGAAAATGTAGCTTTGATAGATTTGAATGCCATGAGCAAAGTGCTTTTTGAAACGATGGGGCCCGACAAATCAATGAAAGCCTTTGTGCATTACGAAGCCAATACTTTTCCTGAGCAAACAAAGGCTATCCACGACAACACGCACTTTAGCAATTATGGTGCTTATGAAATAGCCAAATGTATCATTGAGGGCATTAAGCAAGCAAAATTAGGCATTGCTACTTCATTAATCAGTGATTTACCAAGTTTCGACCCTGCTCATCCAGACGACGAAGCTAGCTTTAATTTTCCCCACAGTCCACTAGTACATGTTGTTAAACCTGATGGTAATTAAGACGCTCTAATTCAACTAACAATGAAATTAACTATTTTAAAAAGTATCATTATCCTTTGTGCAGTATCGTTCCAAACGTCGGCACAACGTTTAATGGAAAACCTTAACAGGGGTATCATCGCCATCAACCAAGGCGGTGGGAAAGTATTTGTAAGCTGGCGTTTATTGGGTACGGAAGCACCTGATACAAAATTCAACCTTTACAAAACAACAGGCAATGCCAAAGCTGTTAAGCTCAATAAAGAGCCTTTGACAAAAGGCACCAACTTCGTAGATGAAAAGGTAGATTCTGCTAAAGTAAATACCTATTTCGTGAAAACCATTACGGGTAAAACAGAAGGAAATGCGAGTGAGTCTTTTGTACTAGCAGCTAATTCCCCTGCACAAAACTATCTTTCTATTCCTTTACAAACACCTGATAGATATACACCGAACGATGCGTCGGTAGGTGATTTAGATGGCGATGGTGTGTATGAAATCATCCTTCATCAAGCGGGTATCGCTAAAGATAATTCTCAGAAAGGGGTTACTGATGAGCCTATTTTTGAAGCATATAAGCTAGATGGCACATTACTGTGGAGAATTAATTTAGGTAAAAACATTCGTGATGGGGCACATTACACGCAGTTTATGGTGTATGACCTTGACGGTGACGGAAAGGCTGAATTTGCTTGTAAAACGGCTGATGCGACAATCGATGGCAAAGGCAAAGTAATAGGCGATGCTAAGGCTGATTATAGAAATGCAGATGGAAAGATTTTAGATGGCCCAGAGTTCTTTACCATTTTTGATGGATTAACGGGTGCGGCTTTAGCGACTACCGATTATATCCCTGCCAGAGGTGACCTTGGCGGATGGGGTGGCAAAGGTGGAAACGGTGGCAATGACAAATCGGGTAACCGTAGCGACCGTTTCTTGGCTTGCGTGGCTTATTTAGATGGTAAATTACCGAGTGTGATTATGTGTAGAGGATATTACGGAAGAACCGTTTTAGCTGCTTGGGACTGGCGTGGTGGTAAGCTAACCTCTCGTTGGGTGTTTGATTCTAAAGATGGCAGTAACCCTTTTTCAGGACAGGGTTATCATAACTTAACGGTAGCGGATGTGGATGCTGACGGCAAAGATGAGATTGTCTATGGCTCAATGGTCGTTGATGATAACGGGCAGGGGTTGTTTACGACTGGCTTGCGTCATGGTGATGCACTGCACGTTACAGATTTAGACCCTTCTCGCCCTGGCTTAGAAGTATTTGGTGTACATGAAATTGAAGAAAAAACCGAAGGTCCAGGTGCTGCTTTGTATGATGCTAAAACGGGTGAAATCATCTGGCGTAAAAATGAAGGACAAGATGCAGGCAGAGGCGTAGCCGAAGACATTGACCCTAGTAACGAAGGTGCTGAAATGTGGTGGTCGGGCTCAGGCGGACTGTTTAATGCAAAAGGTGATGAAATTGGTGATAATCCGAGTTCAACCAACTTTGTAATTTGGTGGGATGGTGATTTATCGCGCGAATTATTGGACGGCAACCACATCGACAAATACAAAGTGGGCAGGTTGTTTACTGCTGAAAACTGTTCTTCAAACAATGGTACAAAATCAACTCCAGCATTGAGTGCCGATTTATTTGGCGACTGGCGTGAGGAGGTGATTTTTAAAACGAATGATAAAAAGGAATTGCGTATTTTTTCAACAACTATTCCTACCGAACACCGTTTACCGACGTTGATGCACGACCCGCAATACCGACTAAGCATCGCTTGGCAAAATGTAGGCTATAACCAACCGCCACATACAAGCTACTTTTTAGGAACAGGCATGAAAACTCCACCGAAGGCGAATATAAAAGTGAAGTAAGGGTAGAGAGTTGTGAGTTAGTGAATTGTGAGTTAGTGATTGAGTGAGTTGTGATTGTTTTAGTGGAGAATGAATTATAGATGTGCTATAACATTCATAATTCACTAACTCACAATTCACTCAATCACTAATTCACTAACTCACAATTCACTAACTCACAATTCACTAACTCACTAACTCACTAACTAACAACTAACTCAAACAAAAGATATGAAAAAAAACATCACAACGCTCTGTCTTCTTGCACTGATAAGTATCTGTCAGCTACAGGCACAGAAACTTCCTAAAAAACAGGAAATGTTAAAGGCTTTAACAGTAGCCAACGATTACTTTATGACAAAATGGGCTGATGTTTCTGCCCCGATTGTGCGTCCTGATAAAACTCGTCCAAGTAATATTTGGACACGGGGGGTATATTATGAAGGGTTGATGGCCTTGTATAGTGTCGACAAACAAAAACGTTATTACGACTATGCCGTGGCATGGGGAGAAGCCCATAAATGGGGTTTGCGTAATGGTATCAAAACCCGTAATGGTGATGACCAATGTTGTGGACAAACCTATTTGGATTTGTATTTGATTGACCAAAAACCTGAAAGAATCCGTGATATCAAAGCGTCTATCGATAGCATGGTGAACAGTACTAAAAAAGACGATTGGTCGTGGGTAGATGCTTTGCAAATGGCAATGCCTGTGTTTGCTCGTTTAGGACAGATTTACAAAGATGACCGTTATTACGAAAAGATGTATGAGATGTACATGCATACCAAGACGATTCATGGAGACAAAGGATTATACAACCCTGCCGAGGGACTTTGGTGGAGAGATAAAGATTTTGACCCTCCTTATAAAACGCCTGCTGGAAAAAACTGTTACTGGTCACGTGGAGATGGCTGGGTCGTGGCTGCGTTAGTAAGAGTTTTAGAAATTATGCCTAAAAACGCCCCCCATCGTGAAGAATACCAAAAGACTTATTTAGAAATGATGAAAGCCTTGCCTCCACTTCAACGTGCTGATGGCTTCTGGAATGTAAGCTTAACTGATGAAACTGACTTTGGTGGTAAAGAATTAACAGGTACGGCTTTGTTTACTTATGGGATGGCGTGGGGTATCAACCATGGGCTATTGAGCAAAAAACAATATTTGCCTATCATTGCCAAAGCAAGCAATGCGATGTTGAAAGACTGTGTGCAACCTAATGGATTTTTGGGTTATGTACAAGGCACAGGAAAAGAACCGAAAGACGGACAGCCTTTGAGCGTTGACAAACAACCAGATTTTGAAGATTTCGGACTAGGCTGTTTTTTATTGGCAGGTTCAGAGGTTTTGAAAATGAAATAGGCTGTTAAGCGTTAATCCTTCCTATTAGTGGGTGACTTAAGTACTACCGATTACTCACAAGTTAATCAATATTTGACAATCAAGACATAACAACCTCACCCCCAGCCCCTCTCCTTCAGAGAGGGGAGATTTAAATCCCAAGGTCTGCTCCCCTTCTCTGAAGGAGAAGGGGCTGGGGGATGAGGTTAAAATTTTCATAAAAACAACAACATGAAACGCATTTTAATTCTATCAAGTATTATTTTTCTTTCTTTTACCTTCTTTAAAAAAGAAAAACCTACGCTGTATATCATAGGAGATTCTACCGTGAGAAATGGCTCAGGTAAAGGTTCTGACGGACAATGGGGTTGGGGAAGTGTAATTCAAGATTATTTTGACACGACTAAAATCCATATCGAAAACCATGCAATTGGTGGCAGAAGTAGCCGTACATTCTTGACAGAAGGACGTTGGGATAAAATCATGGCTAATCTTAAAAAAGGAGATTATGTGATGATACAGTTTGGTCATAACGACGGCGGAGCATTGAATGATAGTACACGTGCCAGAGGAAGCATCAAAGGAATCGGCGAAGAGACCGAAGAGATTGATAATATGATGACTAAAAAACATGAAACCGTACACACTTACGGCTGGTACATGCGTAAATACATCAATGAAACCAAAGAAAAAGGTGCGCAAGCCATCGTTTTCTCGCCTGTGCCACGCAATGTGTGGAAAGGTGGAAAAATTCCTAGAGATACTTATGGAAAATGGGCAGCTGAAACAGCTAAAACTACGGGGGCTTTCTTTGTAGATTTAAACGAACTGGTTGCCGTAAAATACGAGCAGTCGGATGAGGCTACTTTAAAGAAAAACTACTTCCCTATCGACCATACACATACTAATTACGAAGGAGCAAAAGTGAATGCTCAGACAGTAGTAGAAGGCTTGAAAGGAGTGAAAAAATGTAAATTGAATAAATATCTAAAGTAATCATACTGATTGCCAATCTCAAAAAATACTGATGGTATAACTTAGAGTCATACCATCAATGCTCTTATCACTAGAGAGGAACTTAAGTCCCTCTCTAGTGATTAACTATTTAATTAGCAACAACTTAATAATCTATAAAACTTAAGTCTCTCTCTAGGGATAAGGGTTCTCTACTCTCCACAGAACCATACAAACCAACTTGTACATTTCGACTTATACACTTAACTTGGAAGACTATGAAAAGTTAACGCGTAAATAATTCCTCCAATGTCCAAACATACCTTGTTGCTGTTATGCTGTGTAATAATTTGTTCTTTAAAGTCAGTCAGTGCTCAAAAACAGGCTTCCCTTTATAAAGGCACTCCCTATCAAGATGCTTTGTATAAAAAGGGCGCACAGAAAATCCCAGGAAAACTGCAATGTGAATACTATGATTTGGGAGGTGAAGGTATTGCTTATCATGATGCTGATAGCATTAACTCAGGAAGCGGTCGCCTCAATAAAGTGGATGGCAGTTATTTACATTCTTTCCGTATCAACGAATCCGTTGATATTTCATACACCAAATTTCAAGACCCAGCCATCGACAATTCAAGCTATAATTTGGCACCCACCAAACCAAATCAATTATATGTGGGCTGGACGATGCCAGGGGAATGGATAAAATACACGATTGATGTTCAACAAGCAGGTACTTATCAATTAGGCATCATGTTTACTGCCAATAAAGATGGAGTAATTTCCTTTTCGGTAAATGATGTCCCTAAAACTGGTCGGATTACCATCCCTTCAACCTTTGCAGCCGCAGATACCATCGCTTGGCGTCAGTGGCATCACTGGAATTATCTTGATAATATAGCAACAATTAAACTTCAAAAAGGCATTCAAACTTTTACGATTCATACTGTTGATGTAGGTAATATGAATTATGATTATATTAATTTTAGGAAGATAGATTAAGTGTTTTTAAGTTTTGTAATCGCTTACAACATAAGTACAAAAAAGAATTTCTCTTATTGTATCATTTTGATACATTTTTGTATTATTTTTGAAATGAAAGGTTAATTTTCAATCAAAAACAATCAATAGTATCATATTTGTATTCCTCCTCGATTATGAAAAATCCCAGATTATTCACCAAAATCATGGCTCAGTGTCTGTTGATGACTTGGCTGCTATTAGGTAATGCTTTGTATTCCTCCGCACAAAGTCCCAACAATAAATTACTTTTCGGGGTAGCTTATTACGACGAATACATGCCTTACGAACGTTTGGATAAAGATGTTGCCATGATGAAAGAGGCAGGTATTAACGTGGTTAGGATTGCAGAATCAACATGGAGTACCGTTGAACCACAAGATAATGTCTATGATTTTTCGCATATCGACCGTGTTCTGAATGCCATGCACAAAGGAGGAATCCATGTGATTATCGGGACGCCTACTTATGCCGTACCGACTTGGTTGGTCAAAAAATATCCTTCGGTATTGGCTACTACTGCTCAGGGACAAAACCGATATGGCGTTCGTCAGAACATGGATATTACAAATGAACATTTTAGGTTTCATGCCGAAAGGGTGATTCGTAAAATAATGGAACACGTAAAAGACCACCCTGCCATCATTGGTTATCAGGTAGATAACGAAACTAAACACTACAACACCGCAGGCGATAATGTTCAAAAAGCATTTGTAGCCTATATGAAAGCAAAATACAAAACCTTAGAGGCTATCAACAAAGCTTTTGGGTTAGACTATTGGAGTAATAGAATTAACAATTGGGATGATTTTCCATCGACAGTGGGTTCTATCAACGCCAGTTTAAGTGCCGAGTTTTCTAAATTTCAAAGACAATTAGTGACTGACTACTTGGCGTGGCAAGTGGCCTTAGTAAAAGAATATAGCAAGCCGAACCAGTTTGTCACCCAAAACTTTGATTTCGACTGGCGAGGGATTTCTTATGGTATTCAAACCGATGTAAACCATTTTGATGCTGCCAAAGCAATGGATTATGCGGGTGTTGATATTTATCACCCAACACAGGATTTTTTGACAGGTATCGAAATTTCTTTTGGTGGTGATTTAGGTCGTTCGATGAAGAATGGTAAAAACTATTTGGTGATTGAAACAGAGGCACAGGGTTTTCCGCAGTGGGTTCCCTACCCTAACCAATTGCGTTTACAAGCCTTTAGTCATATCGCCTCTGGGGCAAATATGCTAGAATACTGGCATTGGCATTCCATCCATAACTCGGCAGAAACCTATTGGAAAGGCTTATTAAGCCATGATTTTGAACCAAATCCTACTTATAACGAAGCAAAAACGATTGGTAAAGACTTTGAAAAGTTAAGTTCTAAGTTAATCAATCTTAAAAAGCAAAATGATGTAGCCATCCTATTTAGCAATGAAGCCCAAACGGCCTTCAATGCTTTTAGTTTTGGTTGGGGCGCTAGAGAGCGTTATAATGATATTCTTCGTCCGCTTTACGACGCCCTTTATCGGATGAACGTCGGCACCGACTTTATCGACCCAAGTACTCCTAATTTTGAAAAGTATAAACTGATTGTAGTACCTGCTCTTTATGCGGCATCTGACGAACTATTGAACCGACTAAATACTTTTACCAAGAACGGTGGTCATGTAATATATACTTTTAAAAGTGGGTTCTCGGACGAAAACGTAAAAGTAAGAGCTACTATTCAACCAGGTATTGTCAGCGAGGCGTGCGGTATTTCATACAGCCAGTTTACTATTCCCAATAATGTTTCGTTGAAAGGTGACCCTTATCAGGTAGGAACAGCCAACAACAAAGTAAACACGTGGATGGAGCTTATCACGCCAACGACTGCCAAAGTATTGGCTTATTATGAACACCCAGCTTGGGGCAAATACGCAGCCATTACTCAAAACGAATATGGCAAAGGCGTAGCAACCTATATCGGCTGTATGACGACTGAGAAAATCACAGAAGGTGTATTGAAAGAAGCACTAAAGAAAGCTAATCTTTGGGGAACGAATCAAAACTTATACTTCCCTCTCATCACCAAAGAAGGCACGAATATGGCAGGCAAAAAAATCCATTATTATTTTAACTATTCTGCCGAAAGTAAAAGCTTAAAATATCCTTTTAAATCAGGAAAGGAACTGATTTCAAACACTGGTATTCAGCTAAATCAAAATATTGATTTAGAACCTTGGGGATTTAAGATTGTTGAGGAGGAATAGGGTTATTTGCTTCCCTTCTCCGTGGTCTGTGGCACACAGACCACAGTGGAGTAAGTGTTCTGTGTGCCACAGACCACGGAGAAGGGAAGCAGATAATGACGACAATATTTTTACAACAACTATAATGACAGATATAGACCAAAAACTTGAAACACTCTACGATTTGTTAATTGATAATTCTGAGCTACTTGAAGCTGAGTTAAAAGACTTAATTGCTAATCCAAACAAAATTAAAGATACTAACAAATTTGCATCATTATTAAGTGAACTACACAATTCAGCTTTTATCAATCCGCTATTGTCAACAATTAGTCTATCTGATAAAGATGATATTTGGTTAAGCGATTTTTTATATGCTGTAGTAAATTTATTGGAAGAGAGTTCAGAAAATGATGCCTTTGATGTGCCAGAAAACCTTGTTGACAATTTAAGCATTTGGATTCTTGAAAACAAAGGTGAACTATCTTGGAAAGCAGTCATCTTATTAAAATTCTACCAGTCTGAGGTGGCAGAGGAGATATTTTTGAAAAAATTAGAAGAACGGGATGATTTCTTTTTAACTTATATAGAATGTGTTTCAGGTCTTTTAAAGTATGATAAAGACAAATATTTCCCATTATTGGTACAAATTGCCAATGATGAAACAAGAGATATTCATCTAAGAGAATTTTGTACTGAAAATATACTAAAATACAGTTAATCTGTTTTTGCATCTGTATAAAAAACATCAACCTAATATCTTAATTTTGTATACTCTATGACATTAATTGCAATATTCTTCCCTTTTCTTTCATTCCTTCTGCGTGGAAGAATACTCACTGGGATTATCTGTTTGCTTTTACAGATAACATTAATTGGTTGGATACCTGCGGCAATATGGGCTGTTATATCATTACAAAATGCTAGAGCAGAACGACGTAATGACAAATTGATTAAAGCTATTAAACATAGATAAATGGCTAATGATTTTTATATTTATTCCCTATTCCCGTGGTCTGTGGCACACAGAACACCATGAGGAAAGTGTTCTGTGTGCCACAGACCACGGTGAGAGATTTTTGATATTCTTACTATCTTCACAAACAACAGTCGATAATCAAACCTTATCATCCATAATAATCAGCCACAAAAGCTAGCGGGTCATCAGGTGTTAGGATGATTTTTTCGTCTTCGGTTGTTCTTACCAAAACGGTATTGTCTTTTCTGGTGGCATACCATGTCATACTTCCCATTTTGGTATTGGCAAATTTCCCGAAATATCCATAGTATCCTCCTACGCCAAAGGTCCTGAGTGAATAAGCTAAGTTTTCAGGATTTAATACCTCCACACTTACAATTTTATACCGCTCTATCTCTAAATCTTTGATGGGTCTGTGGATAATAAGGCTACTATCGTTGATGGTATAACTCATAGGTCGATAAGCATAAGCTAGTCCGAAGACTAATAGCAAGAATATTCCTGTTATCAATTTAAACTCTAACCCAACTTCTTTCATTACTGTAAAGAAACTGATGATTGAAACGGCGAATAAGATATTAATCGCAACCGTCGTTACTTTTACGAATTTATCTAAGGAAGCTGTATGTGTCATAATCTGTTAGCTAAAAGGGTTCATAGAAATCAATGGCAAAGTAATCACTAAACCGATAACTTAAATTCAACGACAAACGTTGTTCCTTCATTTACTTGACTAACAACTGATATAGTAGCATTGTTCAGCTCAACAAATCTCTTAACCAACATTAAGCCAATACCAATGCCTTTTTCTTTTTTAGTGCCATAGGTAGAGATACTTTTCCCCGACTCATGAAATATTTGTTTTAGCTTTTCTTCCGACATCCCCAATCCGTTGTCTTTTACTAAAACTTTAATGCTATCAGCAGTCTGCTCATAGCTTATCATAATTTTACCAGTGGGTTTGGTAAACTTAATAGCATTGGCAATGAGGTTCTGAAAAATGATGCGAACCTGATCAGCATCTGCTTGTATGATGGTTAATGCTTGTTTTTCATGAATAATTTCTATCTTTTTTTCATTGGCCACAGCCACAAAAACACCTAATATTTCATCAATTACCCCTGTTAATGACAAATCTATCATTTCAGTTTTCAGACCATCTCGCTGACTATTTGCCCATGTCAACAGGTGTTCAAGCATGGCTGATGTTACCGTCATTTGCTCAAATACTTTGTCGAGCATCATCTGTTTTTCATCCTCCTCTAACTCTTCCGATTTAAATAGTTCTAATGTACCCAACATCGCTGCGAAGGGACTTCTCAGGTCGTGCCCTATGATAGAAAACAGCCTATCTTTCGTTTGGTTAGAATTATTTAGTTCATCATTTTTCTGTTCAATCAATTGATTTTGGGTATTGATGTAATCAGATTTCTTCTGTAAATCGTCGTATAATTTCTTCGTTCTAGAGGCAGTCCTAAAAGCCATTACCGCAATCACCATCAAGAATAAAGCGACGAGGATAATAAACACAATAAGCATCCTATCGGCAAGCTGTTTTTCTTGTGCTATTTGATTCTCTTTGGTCAATACTTCATTTTCAGCCTGTTTTTGTTTCAGATAGAGGGCGTTTATTTCTTTATCCTTCGATTCATTAAATAGGCTATCGCTATATTGTTTATCCATCAAAAGGTACTGATAAGCCTTGCCTGAATCTCCGACGGCACTATAAGATTGATGCAATATCTTTAAGGCTTGCTCTATATCCCACTTAGTATTTGTCTTTTGAGCTAACACAAGTCCTTTCCGACTACAGAATACAGCTGCCTTATATTTGCCCAGTTTGTAATAACATTTCGCCAGACCTGTATAGGCAAAACTATTCTCCCAATCGTTCTGATAACTAGTATTTTTAATGACAGATGAATAGTAGAAAATGGCTTTATTTAATTGTTCTTTCTGTAGATAATAATCTCCAAGCCTGTTGTCGGCCATCGCCAGCAAATGCTCTTCATTGATTTGTTTGCTTACTGATTTAGACAGCAAAAGGTAATAAATAGTGCTATCAGATTTATTCTCCAGATAACACAAACCTATATTGAAGTAGTTGGCCGAAAGTCTATTTAATTTATTGAGGCTTTTATTGATGGCTGCTGCTTTTAAAAATTCTTTTAACGCTAAATTAATTTTGTTCTGAGCCAAATAAATAAGTCCGACGATATTTGAAGCATTAGCCACCCCCAATTTATCATTATTTTGATTACTAATCGTTAAAGCTATCAGGCTATTGTTTAATGAAAGGTCATAATTTCCTTTCATATAATGCATCTTGCCAAGCATGGCATAAGCCCTTGCACGACCTTTATTATAATTTATTTGCTCTGCTAATGCTAATGCTTTGTTAGAGTAAATAAAGGCACTATCAGATACCGTTTCCATATATTCAGAGGAAATGGCATTTAATAAATTAATCGTTGCAGTATCAGGTTTTGTCTGATTCACTACCGTAAGTTTATTCCATTTAGAGAGTAATTGCTCTAGCTTTTTTTGTTGAGAAAAAACGATGAAAGGAAATAAAAGAAGAAAGATTATTAACCTAAAAACTTTAAAAAACATAATCTTAAAAGGATAATATGGTAAAAATACTGCTTGGGCATTCATTCAGTAAGTTATCACAACTTAGCTTACTATAAATATAGTATAAAGAAATTTGATTCTTGAATACATATCAGATAATTTTAAATGGAAAGTTTTGTTTACCCCTTTGCTTATTTATGAAATATAAACAAGCGAGCAATATATTTAAAGCTTATCCTTTTGTTAGCACAAATCATATCTTATGATAATTACTAAAAATTAATATCGCTTATTTCTATAGATTAATTAACTAAAAATGATACCTTAAATTAGAAATATCGGAAACAAAAGAATCAGACTTTAATTCAGACTCCTCTTTAATACTAAAACACTTAAAATTATGAAACCTTCAAATGAAATTCAATCTCTTCGTTCTGCTTTTTTTGATAATGCTGAGCTACATTTTTTACTATTTGATAGTGACTTACACGTATTGGATGTTAATGAATCTTTGCTTAAACATTACCATTTAGACAGAGAAGTATTAATTGGGAAACATATATTCGAGATTTCTCCGAATGCTAAAGAGAGAGGCTTGCATGAAAAATATATGGAAGTAATACGTACTGGTAAGCCTATCATTATAGAAGAAAGCGTTACTCATCCCATCCATGGCAATCAAAGCAATCGATTAAAAGCCTTTAAGGTGGGTAATGGCGTTGGGGTAACTGCCTCCAATATTACTGAATATAAAAATGCCATCGAATCATTAGAAGTGTTTACCTATAGGCTCTCCCACGATATTAAAAGCCCTATCTCAAGTATTTTAGCACTAACAGCGCTTACTCTTGATGAAGAAGAACCGATTGATTATACTACCTTAAAGACTTATTGTGGATTAATCCATGAAAGTGCAAGTAGATTATTAGAAACCGTAAAACAAGTAAATCAATCTTTGAAAATTCAAAAACAGGCTCCCTACTTTGAATTGATAGATTTTTATACTGTAGTAGATGAAGTAAAAAAATCCTTGGCTAGTATGGAAGGTTACAATCATATTGACTTTGTAGAAAACATAGCATATCCTTTTGATTTTTATTGTGACAAAACCATCATAGTCTCATTATTTCAAAATATTATTGATAATGCCATTAAGTATAGAAATATTAATAAAGAAGATTCTTTTCTAAAAATAGAAATTTCAGGGGATAATAGTTTAATAAAGATTGTTTTCTATGACAACGGTATTGGTATTAAAAAAGAACTCCAGAAAAACATCTTCAAGTTATTTTACCGTGCTACGAAACAATCTGAAGGTACAGGGCTTGGACTTTATACCTTAAGATATCTAATAGAAAAGCTAGGAGGTTTGATAGCGTTTGAAAGTACAGAAGGAATTGGCACTATTTTCAGAATTACTTTACCTAATAAAACTAATAGTATTGCATTATAACAAACATATGAAATTTAATAATCTTAGACCCATACTGTGGACGAATCAATTAATTGAAACAATTGATTTTTATACCAAAATATTAGGTTTTGCTGTAGCTGAACAAAATGAAACATGGGGATGGGCTTCTCTGTACAAAGATGGAGTAGAAATTATGCTGGCTAAACCCAACGAGCATATCCCTTTTGATAAGCCTGTTTTTACGGGTAGTTTTTACATCAATACGGACAAAGTGGATGAACTTTGGGATGAATTAAAAGATAAAGTTGAGATATGCTATGACATTGAAGAGTTTGAGTGGCAAATGCGGGAGTTTGCTATTTATGATAATAATGGGTATTTAATTCAGTTTGGGCAAGATATAAGTGAGAAGAGGTAGATTGATTATTAAAAGATTTTTCTTATTACATTTAGCCGGCGACTTAAGTCGCCGGCTAAATGTAAAGAGTACAATCCTATATTTTTCTAAATACCAAATCTAACTTAATAGGTATCTCATCAGCGATTAAATCGTCTTTAATTGTTGAAATAAAATTGGGTGTTTTATAAGTAATTCCCCATCTGGAACGATAGATACTCAAATCCCCTTTGGCAACAACATTATCTTTACTAACATTAATAAACGCAGTAAAGACAATTTGGTTGGAGATGCTCTTCATAATAAAATTCCCCGTTACCGAATATTTATTAGGTTGAGCCGTTGGTTGGACTTTAGTGATGATAAAATTCGCTTGTGGATACTTGCTGACTGCAAAAAAATCCTCTGCTTTTAAATGTTCCTCTAAATTCCGTTGTCCTTTTAAATCTTTTTGGTCGGTATTTTTGATGCTGTTCATATCAATGACAAAAGTACCTCCTTGTATCTTTCCATCATTTGAAACAATAATATTTCCAGACGAAAATTTTAAAGTACCTTCATGTCCACCATAACCAAATGCAGGCGTACCTTTCCAAAAAATCTGACTTTCGGTAACTGACAAATTGAATTTTTGTTGAGCATAACCTGATAAATAACCAAACAACAAGAATAAGGTGATAAGTTTTTTCATAGTAAACAGGATTTAGATAAGGATTAGCTATGGGTCAATTGCTTATTCAACCGAAATTTCATTATGGGGTAAGGCATACTGATCAGAACTGGTTAATAAAACTATCGTATCGCCTTTTTTGCATTTTGTCAACACGTTTTGAATATCAATATTGGGAAACACTTCTTTAAAAGAAAGCTTTATCGTTCCTGTTTTTTGGTCTTTGATAGCGATACTAAAAGGTATATTATTAATAGCCTTTGCCTTATCCTGTGATAGTTCAACAGTACTGACTGCCAAAGAACCTTTGGCATTTAATGAAACCTTACATTTTGATAAATTATCATATTTCTCAACAATCATTTTGCTGTTTAAAAAGGCAGCGGTACAGTCAGTAAATGTACTTTGTGCTAGCAAAGAATGAGAAAAAATAAGTAACGAAAAGATGAGTAATTTTTTCATGATGATTACATAAGTTTTAGAATATATTTATCGATTATTATTAGGGTGCGGCTTAAGTCCTACTGATTACCCACATCTTTTAAAAAGTAAATAAAGATGGATTATTGATAAAATTGATTGAAATGGGCTTAAATCGTCCTTCAAACCGAGCGTTAGTCGCCTCTTGTCATAGCCATTTCTTATCCCTAGCGAGGGACTTAAGTCCCTCGCTAGGGATAAGAGTCTTGATTATCAGTCATTTATATACTTGTGGTAATCATTAGGGCTTAAGTCGCACCCTAATAGTAAGATTTGAATAATCGTTTTTACACTTCAAACCTTTTTCCTTATTCACTTACTTTATTAGCATCAACTTGTTTGTCAGTACTAGCTAAAGCTAATAAAACTGATGCGTCCTTCTTTTTGCAGGTAACAGGAACATTGTTAATATTAATTTTCGGGAAGACTTCATTAAAAGAAAGCATCTTTTGTACTAAATTTTGGTCTTTGATAGCAACACGGTAAGGGAAAGTAGAAGTAATTGCTTTCGTTTCTTTTTTTGATGATTCAATAATAACCGTTTTTACAACTGCTTTGGCTTTTGATGATGGCTTACAACATTTCTTTGCATTAAACTTTTTAACCATTGTTTTACTATTAAACAATACGTCCGAATAATTTTTAGCAGGTGTTTCTGCTACTAAAGCATAAGAAAATAGCATAAGCGAAAGGGTGAGCATTTTTTTCATGTCGATATTTGTTTATGTTTGAATTAACTGACACAAACCTATCTAATGGAAGGTGGTAGGTAGTAAATCAAATGTAAAAAAGTGTAAAAGCCATGTAAATACAATTGAAACAAGCTTTTTATCCTTTAAATTGCCCCTGATTATGAAAACAAAATTTTATATACTATCTGCCGTGCTAGTGATTGGGTCGTTATTTTTTATGGCTACTACTACCACTAAAAATGACGACTATGCAGAAAAACACCTGATAGTGGTGCTACGCGACATTGGGCATCAGTTACTACTACATGCTAAAGACTCAACGTCTCGGGTGTTGCCCATCAAGAAAATCAAAGACAATACCTTCCAGATTACTTTTCAGAGCAATTTTACCTTTGTGTCTGATACGCTTGTGAGCTTAGTAGATAAGAAACTAAAAACGACTAATTTACCCACAGAATACATCGTAAATGTGATAGATTGCGGTAATAAGGAATTGATTTTTGCCTACGAAGTAAGTATTAAAACGGACAATATTTTGCCTTGCTTGGGTAGAAAACAACCCGTAGGATGCTATATGATTCAAATTGAGTTTTTGAAAGTAAAATCACTCAGTCTTTACAATTATTTACTGCTTCTGATTCCGTTGGGTATAGTCGGGTATTTTATGCGGGGCAACTATTTTAACCGTAAAAAAAGTATTGCCCCTACTCCACTGCCTGTTTTAGATTATACTAGTATCGGTAAATATGCTTTTTATCCTGATAAAAGCATCCTGAAGTGGGATGATGAAACCATAGAACTGTCTGAACGAGAGGCAAAACTATTAGCAATATTTGCCATGAATCAGAACCAATTGATTGAAAGGGAACGACTTTTGAAGGAGGTTTGGGAAAATGAGGGCATATTTGTGATAAGTAGAAACCTAGATGTATTAGTATCGAAACTTCGTAAAAAATTGCAGAAAGATGATCTAGTAAAAATTACTAATCAGCATGGTAAAGGGTATAAATTGGAGGTGGGAACATAAAGATTCAATCCATAATCAGTAGCAAAAAATCCTTATCACTAGCGAGGGACTTAAGTCCCTCGCTAGTGATAAGGATTGAAAAAATACTCATGGCATGACTTGAAGTCATGCCATGAGTGACAGCATTTTTGTTTAATTAGCCGTAGGCTTCTTAACCTTCAGTTCATCTGGTGCATCCTTCGTATAAGTTTTGAAAGTTGACTTATAGTTTTTATCAAACAACGCTTTTATTTCTTTGATATCCACCGAAGAAGATGGATTGAATTGCTCGGAATTCATATATGTTTTCAAGCTGTATAATAATTGACTAGCGACAAAACGTTTGTCGGGGTCTGAGCTTAAATCGGCACTTGAGATAATCAATTTACCTTTTCCTACTTTAGCTTCTAAGATTAATCCCAATTTACGGTTCAAAAACCACGTATCTATCGGCTGAACAATAGGGCGAAAGCCTGCTGGAAAACTATCCAATAACATCACCTGCGAACGATTGACGATTTCCCACCATTGCAAATTACTATGAAACTCGGTAGGGAAGTTTTGGAATGCAGGATGGGTTGGGTCGACTAAAAATCCTAAAGTATGTGGCGGACGCATCTTAAACCAAGACGTATTCCAGAACACAGGTTGGAAATAGTTGACTACTTCTTTGCCTTTTTCTACTTTCCCTGTGGCTTCTAAAAATACTTTCCCACCATTTTGTAAAACCTCCTCAGCCTTGGCATCCAATTCTTTACAGAAATAAATTTGGTCGGTATTGATGGTAGGTAGCTTTTCTGGATATACCCAAAACTCCCAATTATTTTTAAAGTTGGTATCATTGATTTGCACTTCAAATACTAATTTCTGAGCCTTCTCAATGCTACTCAATGGAAAAGTCACATTACCGATATGGAAATTGTTTCCAATCGGAATATTCGTTTTATCAAATTTCCCTTTGGCAATTACTTGCTTATTTCCATCCAGAATTTGCCATGAAATTGTTGCATTTGCTAGGGCTTCTTTCCCAAAATGATACATTTCAATATTGGCTTCAAAGCTTTCTGAGTTCTTATATACAAACTTTGGAATACGTGCCAAAGGAACGGTGGTATTACAAAACTGTGCAAATTCAGGTTGTGTAATATACCCTTTCTCTTCCCAGAATGAATCTAAGATACCAACCAGTGCTGTTCCCTGACCAGAGTAGTCGTTTAGTCCCAACATCTGAATCCCTGCTGAAATAGGCGTCCTTAAAGCCATTTCTATTTCAGTTTTATAACTCAATGCTTGTAGTTTTCCCGAAGCCATGAAAAATTTCTCGCCAAGGTCTCCCATGTCTTTATCTTTTAGGTCTTCTTCAAAAAGCTCGTAGTTTTTAGCTTTATAAACCCCAGTATATTTTTTAATTTCCTTAAAATTCGGGAATACACACCACTGCCCTAATTCATGAGTCAGATAAGGTACTTTAAAATCTTTTACTTTATCCGCAAAGTCTTCATTACTACTTGGTAGCTTGTTCCAAGGTAAGCCTCTTGGCCCTGATTTAATCATGTATTCATTGGAAGGGACTAAAGGCCAGCTCATGGCTACTGATGCTCCAGTGTACTTACGACGAGGGTCTTTAGTCTTCCAATAGTTTATGAATTTGGTTAGGTAATCTACTTGTTTGCCTCCTCTTGGCTCATTTCCATAAGCCAACATACAATAAGAAGCATAATTTCCATAGGCTTTTGCCATGCGGTTGGTTTCGTCCATGATAAATTGGTCGATAGGATGCCCATCGCCTAAAGACGAACCATGATTGGCCCAACTTGGGCCTTCAGGTTGTAAATAAATACCCACGATGTCGGCTGCTATAAAAGCCGCTTCTGGTGGACAGAATGAATGAAAACGAAAATGGTTTAATCCATAAGCCTTGGCTGTTCTAAACACTTTTTCCCAAGATTTTACATCCATTGGGGCATAGCCCGTTAATGGAAACTGACAGTTTTCTACGGTTCCTCTGAGGAATATAGGGCGACCGTTAATTTCAAAACGGGTGCCTTTTATGGCAAAATCACGCATCCCAAACTGTACTTTTCGGGCAGACTGTACCTGTTTTTGTACAATGACTTCAGCAGATAGATGATACAAGGCTGGGGTGAATTCATCCCAAGTTTGAAAATCATCACCCATCGGATAATCGATAGTAATGGTTTTTTCTTGGTCATCTATCTGGAAATCGGTTACGAGTAAATTGGGTGTGTGTGATTTAATGCTGTTAAAACTTTGGGCTTTTATTTTTATTTGCCCATTAATAGGCTTTTTGTATGCATTTTTCAAAACGATTTTTAACTGAGCGGAATGTTTTTTCAAATCAGGGTAAATCTGAATATCGTCAAACCAAATTTTACCTTCGGCTTCTAATTCTATTTTGCCTACTATCCCATTCCAGTTACCTTGGGTATGGTCGGTCAAGCTGTGTGAATCTTTCCCTACATTAATAGCTTTGATACGGTTATCTACCCTGATAGAGATAGTATGTTTTCCAGTAGAAAGCTTATCGGTCAAATCAAAGGTTTGGGCAACACACATCGAGTTTTCTAAGCCTATTTCTTCATTATCAATCCACACGCGGGTCTCAGTATGTGGTCTTTCTAAGGTCAGCACAATGCGTTTGTTCGACCAATTTTTAGGCACATTTACTTCTTTTTGATACCATGCTGCCCCAACATAATATTTAGCAGGTGTCAACCAAAAAGGAAACTTTAGGTTATCGGGTGTACGGTATTTAGCTAAATGTGGATTAAAATACCATGAGCTATCGTATATACTACCCGTCCACTGTGTATTAATCGTTACGCGGTTTCCCTTTCCATTTTCAAGCATCGAGCCTGGCAATTTAATGGTCTCGGGAAGTTTAGTATTAAACCATTTATCTTTTACGCCAATATCTGTTGAATCAGTTTTAAAACGCCAATCACCAGCCAATGAGATTTTCTGGGCAGAGACCATATTGCTCACCAGCAAGCATACAATAAAGCAATAATGTTTAAACATAAGTTTGAAAGATAATTTTAATGATTTGTCGATTTAGGTTCTCTTTTTATATGATACAAAGCCTCGATAATAACTCCCTTTAGGTATAAGAAACCCTGCCGAACATACTCTCAGCAGGGCTTAGTCTTTACACCAAAAAATCTATTTTATAATGCTTTTGTTATTTTCAATCAAAAACAAGGTAGTCGAACTATCAAGGATATTGCTAAATGTTTCCGTTATGGTGGAAACATATACTGTCAATTTTGTAAATATTCTTATAAAGAAAAAATATTTTATAAAGAATCTCGTTGCTGAAATACAAATTTAAAATGTATAAATTTGATAACAAATATTGATTATCAAAGAAAAAACACTATCCTGTGCCTTCCTGCTATAGTGTCTTCACTAAACAAAGCAGGAAAGTTAAACACAATAACAATTTGTACTTTTACAATATTTACCGCTAAGGTTGATATAGTGGAGATTATTTAATAGTATCTCATTTTTATAAGAAAAATACAACGATTTTAGCATGTCATCGTTATCGGGAACGTTGCCATAAAATCGCAAATGGTGTATTTCCATGAAATTGATATGCCAAAAAAATTGTATTTATTCAAAGTGGGTTTTGGCATTAATGTATTTTACCATTATTCAAACTGGAGGACAAATGAGAGAGGCTTAAAAAAATATTTTTCATTTATTTTTTTAGCATGTCCCAGTACTCGAAAATCATGGTTGATTTTTATCAGAATGTCTCTTCTAAAAAATTATATATTTTCAGAAAATATTACTAAACGCATGACATCACAGGATGCTTCAGGTAAGTCGTTGATTTTTCTTTGCAAGAAATAAAAACCATATTTGATGAAACAGCATAGATCAACAAAAGCCTTTCAAACTTTTTTTCTCTTATCAATTACTTGCTCTTTAAGTTTCGGACAAGCAAAGTGGAAACCAATCACGCAACAAACCAAACCTTGGTCACGCTGGTGGTGGGAAGGTAACGCAGTTAATCCCAAAGATTTAACGTATAATATGGAAACCTACCAGAAAGCAGGTCTGGGCGGTTTAGAGATTACACCTATCTATGGTGTAAAAGGGGAAGAATCGAAATTTATTGATTTTCTTTCACCAAAATGGGTAGAAATGTTCAAGCATACCTTGAATGAAGGTACTCGCTTGGGTTTAGGTATCGACGTTGCCAATGCTTCGGGCTGGCCTTTTGGGGGCAGATGGGTAACCCCAGAAGATGCTTGTAAGAGTGTCAATTTCAAAACCTATCAACTAAAGGAAGGCGAAAAGCTTTCGGAGGTGATTACCTTTCAGCAAGCTCCATTGCTACGCTATGTTTTGCCAAATAAAACAGAACTTTCTGCTTTAAAATACCCTGTTTCTAAGAATGAGAATCTCCAAGAATTAGCGATAGACCAAGTAAGATATGAAAGACCATTGCCATTACAAACTCTGATGGCGTATTCGGATAAAGGCGAGGTGCTCAATTTGACGGCTGAGGTTAGTGCTATGGGACAATTAAATTGGCAAGCCCCTAAAGGAAGCTGGAAGCTATATGCTATCTTCCAAGGTTGGCATGGCAAATTGGTAGAACGTGCTGGACCAGGTGGCGAAGGCGATGTAATCGACCACTTTTCAGAAAAAGCTATTCAGAATTATTTAAAGGAGTTTGACAAGGCTTTCGCTAATACGGATATTTCGAGCATGCGGGCTTTTTTCAATGACTCTTACGAAGTAGATGATGCACGTGGACAGTCGGACTGGACAGAAAATTTATTCCAAGAATTTCAGCAAAGAAGAGGCTACGATTTAAGAAACTATCTCCCTAACCTTTTCAGTAAAGAAAATACAGATTTAAACCATAGAGTATTGTTCGACTACAGGACGACAATCGGAGATTTGATTCTGGAAAAATATACTGGAGAATGGGCGAAATGGGCACATGGACGTGGTAAGATTGTCAGAAATCAGGCACATGGCTCACCTGCTAATACCCTTGATTTATACGGATTGGTAGATATTCCAGAAATTGAAGGGACTGATTTATTGAGAATCAAATTTGCTTCATCAGCTTCCAACGTATTAGGCAAGAAACTAACTTCATCAGAATCGGCCACTTGGGAAAACGAGCATTTCTTGTCGTCATTAAGCGATGTTAAAAAAGCATTAGACCTATTCTTGGTCGGTGGTGTAAACCATATCTTCTATCATGGGATTAACTATTCTCCTAAAGACGAAGCCTTTCCGGGTTGGTTATTTTATGCAGCCGTACACTTTACGCCACACAACCCTTTTTGGAAGAATTTCTCTACTTTGAATGGCTACGTAGCCCGTACACAGGCGTTCTTGCAAGATAGCAAACCTAATAACGACGTATTGTTGTACTTCCCTATTACCGACCGCCTTACCGAACCTTCACATAAAGGTTTATTAGAACACTTTGATGGCGTAACACCAGAATTTAACGGAACAGACTTTAAAGAGGTAGCCCAAAAGATGATTGACCGTGGTTATGGCTTCGATTTTATCTCGGATAAACAAATTGCTAATCTGCAATCTCAAAATCAGCAAATTATTACTGGTGGCGTTGCCTATAAAACAGTACTATTGGCAGAGAGCGAGCAAGTACCTTTGGAAACATTGGAAAAATTGGTGCAGTTAGCCAAACAAGGGGCGACTATCATTGTTCATCATAAATTACCTACTGATGTACCGGGCTTAGGAAACTTAAACGAACGCAGAGCGAAATTCAAGGCATTGTTAGCAGTATTGAATTTTGCCAAAGTAAACGACAAAGTAAGTCAAGCTAAGATTGGCGAAGGGTCATTTTTATTGAGCGATGATTTAGAAGCCATGATGACTTACGCTAAAGTGTATCGTGAAACGATGACCGATAGTGGCTTGCAGTTTGTTAGAAAAACAAGTGCTAAAGGCAACTATTACTTTATCAATAACAAGTCTGGGAAACCTTTTGAAGGCTGGGTAAAATTGGAAGTTGAAGCAAAATCTGCGGCTTTGTACAATCCTATGACTGAAGTATTGGGCATGGCAAAGTTCAAAAATGGTAACGAAGTTTATTTGCAATTGGCTATAGGAGAATCGTGCATTCTTGAAACATTAAAAGCAGTAGAAAAAGGTGCGGAATATCCTTATTGGAAAGCAAGTGCTGATGCTGTAGAGTTGAAAGGTACATGGAAAATATCATTCTTGAATGGTGGACCAACTTTACCAAAAACGCTTGAAACGACTAAGTTAGGCTCGTGGACAAAAGCAGGTAAGGAATATCAGGATTTTTCAGGAACTGCTTCATACCAATTGAATTTTGCGAAGCCTAAAACTGTTGCCAAAGGTTATTTGTTAGACTTAGGTAAAGTAGCGGAAAGTGCTTCGGTAACTTTAAACGGGAAATCATTAGGTACTTTATTAGGTCCAACTTACAAAGTTTTTGTGCCTACTACTTTATTAAAAGCACAAAATGTGTTAGAGGTAAAAGTATCTAATTCAATGGCAAACAGGGTAACGGCCTTGGAAGCACAAGGCGTAGTTTGGCAGAAGTTTTATAACATCAACGTATCGGCAAGACTAAAACAAAATCTAGGAGACAAAGGCTATTTTACTACTAAAAACTGGGAACCAAAGGAATCTGGATTATTAGAAAAAGTAACATTAACGCCTGTGGAATCATTGAAATAAAGGTTTGAGACTGAGATACGTTGAATACAGATTTGTATTTTCAACCATTTTAAACAATATATCAATCATGTTAAAACGTATCTCAATTTTTACTATTTACCTGTTTATTGCCACTTTTACTAGCTTAACTTTTGCTAAATCTCAATCGGAGTATTACGAAACTAGGGTATACAGTTTCAAAAGCGTAGAGCAGAAAAAGGTAGTAGAAGATTATTTCAAAGATGCTGCCATTCCTGCGTTCAATCGTTTAGGAATTAGTCCCGTAGGTGTTTTTAATGAAGCTGACCAGAAAGATGGCATTAAGCTATATGTATTGATTCCTTATAAATCGTTGGATCAGTTTAGCAAAATAGCGAGTAAATTATCGGCTGATGCGGTATATCAAAAAGCGGCAAAAGCCTATTTAGATGCCAATTTTGCCACACCAGCTTACGAACGTTATGAAAGTTCGCTGTCGGTAGCTTTTAAAGACTGGACAAAATTGAAAGCACCTACTACTACTGCACCAAAGGCTGAAAGAGTATACGAATATCGTTTGTACGAAAGCCACAGTGAAGTAAAAGGATTAAGCAAAATTCATATGTTCAATCAAGGTGGCGAAATCAATATTTTTGTAAGATTAGGATTTAATCCTGTGTTTTATGCACAGACTATCATTGGTGGCAAACAGCCTAATTTGGTGTATATGACCACTTTTGATAACAAAGCATCGAGAGATGAACACTGGAAGGCTTTCGGGGCAGACTCTGAATGGAATCGTATTAAAGGACTCCCTGAATACGACCATGCGATGACCAAAGCCGAAATCCATTTCTTAACACCCACAGATTTTTCACAAATCTAGATAGCGTTTATGAGTTTAAAGTTTATGAGTTTAAGGTTCTGATTCATAAACTTTGAACTCATAAACATTAAACTTTAAACTCATAAACCCTAAACTCATAAACTCAAAAAAATGCAGGAAATCGCTTTTACGATGAAGCTCAAAAAAGGATTTGAGCAAGAATACAAAAAACGTCACGATGAAATTTGGCCAGAATTGTCTGAGTTACTAGTAAAGTCTGGTATTACAGAATATGCTATTTATTTAGATGAAGCGTCTGGAATTTTGTTTGCTGTTCAGAAAAGAGTAGATAATCATACCCTCGATGAATTACCAGAAACTGAAATCATGAAAAAATGGTGGGCATTTATGGGTGATATTATGGATACCAATCCAGATAATTCTCCTGTAGTTACCAATTTATCTTGTGTATATAGAATGTCTTAATGACAGATTTCCGAGTGCAGTTGTATCATAAAAAAGCACAGCTTTAATGTTTATCAATGTGAAGATTGATGACTTAATCTGTGCTTTTTTGATGCTGCGGGTTTATTTTTTCCCGCTGATTTACGTGGAGAAATTAAAAAATCTCCAAAATCTGCGGTTGCTTATCTCCGTGAATCTGCGGGTAAAAAAATAATCCCGCTGACATACGCTGATTATTATCGCTGATTTTCGCAGACAAATAAAAATCATTTTTTAATTCACTAATTCTCAACTATCTAGTCTATGAAAAACCTAAAACTATTTTTCATTTGCATTTACGCTTTACTTGTTCAACATACTTTTGCACAAGGTAAAATCGACAGAAAGGCTTTGGTACAACGCCACACAGTTGTACTATCCAAGATTGACACCTTAGCATCATTGTCTGTGGGTAATGGAGATTTTGCTTTTACTACCGACATTACGGGTTTACAAACTTTCCCTGATTTTTATGCCAAAGGCATTTCATTAGGCACTCAATCCGTTTGGGGCTGGCATCGTTACCCCAATACAGAAAACTATAAAATAGAAGAGACCTTCAAAGAGATTAATTCGCACGGTCGAAAAATACCTTATGCCGTACAGGCCTCTAACAGCGAGAGAGCAAAAGCTGCTAATAATTTCCTCCGCCAAAATCCACATCGTTTACAATTAGGCAATCTCGGTTTTGAACTCTTCAAAAAAGACGGTTCTAGCGTAAAACCAAAAGATTTAACCAATATTCACCAAACATTGAATGTTTATACGGGTGAAATTACTAGTCAGTTTGCTGTCGAGGGCGTTCCTGTAAAAGTGATTACAGTTGCTCATCAACAAAAAGATTTGATTTCGGTAAAAGTGCAGTCTGAATTATTAAAAACTGGTCAGCTAAAATATCGTTTACGCCTGCCCTACCCAACCAACCAGTTTACAGATGAAGGAAATAATTGGAAGAATGCAGATAAGCACCAGTCTTCGTTGATGTTATCAACAGATAAATCTTTCGTTTTCAACCATCAATTAGATGATACTGAATACTTTATCAAAATAGAAAGTAGCCAGCCGTCGAAGGTACTACAAAGTGAAGCCCATTATTTTGTGGTGAGTCCAGATACAAAAGAAAGTACGCTTGAATTCAGTGTAATGTTCTCTGAAAAGCTTCCAAAAGAAACAATTCCAAATTTTACCAACACTTTATTGAGTACAAAATCAACTTGGAGAACTTTTTGGAATACTGGGGGAGTCGTAGACTTTGCAGGAAGTACCGACCCAAGGGCAAAAGAGTTAGAGCGAAGAATCATTCTTTCGCAATATCTTACCAAAATACAGTGTGCTAACAATGAGCCTCCACAAGAAACTGGCTTGACTTATAATTCTTGGTTTGGCAAACCGCATTTAGAAATGCATTGGTGGCATGGTGTTCATTTTGCCTTATGGAACAGAACCGATTTGCTTGAAAAAAGCATGGCTTGGTATAAAAAAGTAGAACCAGAAGCTAGAATCATTGCAGAGAGACAAGGTTTTGAAGGTGTTCGTTGGCAAAAAATGACCGACCCAGATGGGAAAGAAGCACCATCGTCGGTAGGAGCTTATTTACTTTGGCAACAACCTCATTTTATTACATTTGCTGAATTGGCTTATCGGAAACACTTAGATAAAGCTACTTTAGAAAAGTATAAAGACTTAGTATTTAAAACAGCCGATTTCATGGCATCGTATGCTTATTTCGATACTGAAAAAGGCAGGTATATTTTGGGCAAAGGAGTAATTCCTGCTCAGGAGCGTTTTAAACCCGAAGAGACTTTTAATCCGACATACGAGTTGGCTTATTGGCAATGGGCATTGACGACAGCACAAGTTTGGCGTGAACGTTTAGGATTGAAAAGAAATGCTAAATATGATGATGTGCTGAAAAAACTATCTCCCCTACCCGTACAAGATGGGGTGTATTTAGCCACAGAAAGCGCTAAGGATTCTTATACCAATCCAGTGTTTTTAACCGACCACCCGAGTGTGCTTTGTACCTTAGGGATGTTGCCAGCAAGTACGATGTTGAACATGACAACCATGCAAAGCACTTTTGATAAAGTATGGAAAATATGGCATTGGGATGATACTTGGGGTTGGGATTTTCCGATGGTAGCCATGACTGCTACTCGATTGGGACAGCCAGAAAAGGCAGTGGATGCATTGATGATGGACATCAGAACGAATACCTATTTACCCAACGGACATAATTACCAAGATGCTCGCTTACGTTTGTATTTACCGGGGAATGGTGGCTTACTATCAGCAGTAGTCATGATGTGTGCAGGATATGACGGTTGTAAAACAGCTAACCCCGGTATTCCCAAAAATGGCAAATGGAAAGTACGTTGGGAAGGGCTGAAGAAAATGTATTAAGCAATTGTTATTTAGTGAGTTAGCGATTGAGTGAAGTTTTAGTTGTGAATGAGTGAATTGTGAGTTAGTGAATTATTACAATACGTTTGAATCTTCTCTTCTAATGTACAATCGCGAACTCACTTAATCAAATTTAAAATTTCACTCAATCATTAACTCACAATTCACTCATTCACAACTAACTCACAATAAAACAAATATCTCTCAAAATAATAAATTATGAAAAAAACGTATTTTGTTTTTGCACTTTTGCTATCATCAGTAAGCTCTTTTGCCCAAAAGAACCTTACACTTTGGTACAAACAGCCTGCTCGGAATTGGAATGAAGCCTTGCCTATTGGCAATGGACGCATCGGAGCAATGATTTTTGGAAGACCCTCCAACGAATTGATTCAACTCAATGAACAAACACTTTGGTCGGGGAAGCCTATCAATCCGAACCCCAATCCAGAAGCCCCAAAGTATCTTCAACAAGTAAGAGAAGCGCTGTTTAATGAAGATTATAAAAAGGCAGAACAACTTACACACAAATTACAAGGACTTTATTCAGAGGCTTATCAACCATTGGGAGATTTGCTTTTGCAACAAGATTTTAAAGGAGAAGTAAGCAATTATTACAGAGATTTAAACATTGCTGAAGCTACTGCCAGTACACGTTTTAAAGTAGGTGATACAGAATTTACGCGTGAGTTTTTTGTCTCAGCACCTGCCCAAGTGATGGTTATTCGCTTGAAAGCTAGTACAAAAGGAGCATTAAATTTCACTGCTTCTACTACTTCGCCACACCCTATTCAAAAATCTGTTTTAGGGACAAATGAATTAGTTGTTAGAGGTAAAACTCCTGCACATGCCGACCCGAGTTATGTAAAATATAACGCTGTTCCTGTTAGTTACACAGACTCTACAGGTTGCGGAGGCGTTCGTTTTGACTGGAGAATTAAAGTAAAATCTACCGACGGAAAAGTAACAACCAATGCAGAGAGCATCACTATTTCAGATGCCAGCGAAGCTGTATTGATTATTTCAGTAGGAAGCAGTTTTAATGGTTTTGATAAATGTCCTGATTCCGATGGAAAAGATGAAAAAGCCATTGCAGATAAATTCCTCAAAGCATCATTGTCACTCAGTGTAGATGCCCTGAAAAAAGCGCACATTGCTGATTATCAAAAGTATTTCAAACGTGTAAGCTTCTCTTTGAATGGAAATCCTGCTGTAGATTTACCAACCGACGAACGATTGATACAGTATGCTAACGGTGGTAAAGATTCTGCCTTAGAAAGTCTTTATTTTCAATTTGGTCGTTATTTATTGATTTCCTGTTCTCGTCCTGATGGCATACCAGCCAACCTACAAGGTATTTGGAACAATTCCGTTCGTCCGCCTTGGAGTAGCAATTTCACCACCAATATCAACACACAAATGAATTATTGGATGGTTGAGATGTGTAATTTATCTGAATTGCACACGCCATTATTGAAATGGATTGGCTACATGGCTAAAACAGGAAAAGAAACAACCAAGAATTTTTATAATGCCCGTGGCTGGACGGTTCACCATAATTCAGACATTTGGGCTTTGTCTAACCCTGTGGGAGATAAAGGCAAAGGGTCGCCTTCATGGGCAAACTGGGCAATGGGTGGTGCATGGCTAAGTCAACACTTGTGGGAACATTATGCTTTTACAGGGGATAAAAAGTATCTGCAAAATACAGCGTATCCATTAATGAAAGATGCGGCGATTTTCTGTGAAGATTGGCTTATTGAAGATAAAAATGGTTATTTAGTGACAGCACCATCTACTTCGCCAGAGAATGTTTTTATTACTGAAAAAGGTGAAAAAGGCTCTGTTTCTATCGCTTCTACCATGGATATGGGTATTATCTGGGATTTGTTTACTAATACGATTGAAGCCTCAGAGAAATTAGGTATTGATGCTGATTTCAGAAAGGAATTAATTGCTAAGAAAGCAAAAATGTTCCCTTTGCACATCGGCAAAAAAGGGAATTTGCAAGAATGGTACAAAGATTGGGAAGATGTTGAACCACAACATCGCCATGTTTCGCATTTGTTTGCGTTGCACCCTAGTCGCCAAATTTCCCCTCTTCGTACCCCTGAATTTGCCAATGCTGCTAGAAAAACGTTGGAAATTAGAGGTGATGACGGCACAGGGTGGAGTAAATCGTGGAAGATAAATTTCTGGGCTAGGCTACACGACGGTAACCATGCCTACAAACTAGTGCGTGAACTATTGAAATTGACAGGTATGGAAGGTACTAATTACACAAATGGTGGTGGTACTTATCCAAATCTATTCTGTGCACATCCTCCATTTCAAATAGATGGTAACTTTGGTGGTACTTCTGGTATTTCAGAAATGATTATCCAAAGTCAAGACGGGCTAATTAACATTTTACCTGCTATTCCAGACGATTGGCAAGATGGTGAAATCAAAGGAATGAAAGCACGTGGCGGTTTTGAAGTAGATATTACTTGGAAAAACAAGCAAGTAACGCAATTGGTTATCCGTTCATCAATAGGTGGAATTTGTAGTATTAAAACGCCTAATCAATTGAAATTAGCAGGAAAATCAACATTGAAAAAAGCTAAAGCATTTGATGCTTATGATTTTCAAACGACTAAAGGAGGCGTTTATGTTTTAAAGGGGTTGTAAGATATATAACTTATTAACATTCACAGATAGCATGACTTGAAGTCGTGCCATCTGTGTTTTATAATTAAACTAGTTCTGTAAATCAATTCATTACTTTCTCAGAAACAACAAAATAATCAGTAAATTTGTTTGTACTTAAATACTTACACAATGGTAGAGTTCAAAATACAATTAGAAGATACTTTTGTTCAAACGTTTGGTTACAAAGAAATTGACAAACGTTTGCAGGAATTTGTGCAAAAATATGTCATTAAACTTGCTGCACAAGACATTTTAAACGACTTAGAGTCTATCGACCTTCAAAATGACCAAGAGTGGCAAGTATCAAGAAATTTAGCTTGGCAACAGGAGGAACATAAATATCTTGCACATAAATGAATGAGTTTGTAATTGATGCAAATATTCTGATGAGTATACTAATAAGTGGAAAGGCAAGTTACCGACCTCTTTTAAGTTATTATAATTTTATACTTCCTGATTTTGTTTTAATAGAACTTGAAAAGTATAAAAATACATTGAAGCATAGAACGAAAATGCAAGAAGAGGAATTCGTTCAATGGACTTACTTTGTATTCTCTAAAATTACAATTTTACCTCAATATGTTCTAAAGCAAGAGAGCTTAGACAAAGCAATGCAACTTCTTCAAAAAATTGATTTGAAAGATACTACTTACGTAGCATTATCAATGCAATTAGATTTACCCCTCTTGACAAGAGATAATCCATTATATGAAGGTTTACGGAAACAAGGTTTTAGGAAAGTAATATTATTTGAAGATTTTCTACGGACACTTTGAATATATTAACAGATGGCATGACTTAAAGTCATGCCATCTGTTTTTAAAGGTTTTTCTTCTAAATTTGAGGCAATTTCAATCAAACGCAATCAACATGCAATTAATACCCTTCTTACAAAAAGGCTTTGCGCTGTCAAATAACAGAATCACTAAGCTGACTAGTTTAATTAATCAAGAAGAAGCCTTTTTTCGTCCTTATGATAAAGTAAATCATTTTACATGGGAACTTGGGCATGTAACTTTTATTAGGAATACCATTATCAAACTATTGAATCCGACTGAAAAGCTATCAGCTTTTGATAACGAACGCATAACCTTTGCACCAGGCACAGCACTGTTGGAGAATGAAATGTATCCAACCTTGGATAATCTAGTAGCTACTTTTCAACAAAGAGGAGAAAGAATTATAGCATTGCTTGCTGAAATAAATCAAGAAAGATGGGATACTGAAAGTCCTTATAAATTGCCAGCAGGGAATACAGTCGGCGACCAAGTTTCATTTTTTCTCCTTCATGAAAATACGCATTATGGAGAGATGAGTTATTTGAAGAATATTATTGTCAGATTAAGAACCGAATAATTTAAAGCTGAGAAGTGAGCCTTTCAAAAACACACTCCTCAGCTAATATTACAATTTACTAACTTCACTACTAAACAGAGCCACTACCATAGCTACAACTATGATTACTACACAAGCTAACCCTTTGCAGAAAAATTTCAAACAGTCTCTCATCTTAATTTGAAGTTTATCCCAATATTGAATCCAATTTTATTGGGCTTTATTAATAATAACGAATTTGAATCACTCTGCTGATTCAACGAATAACTAAAGGTCGGCTCAACAAACAAATAGGCATTATCCCCTATCTGTCTGGTAATACCATAGGCTATATTTGCAAACCCATTTAATTGGCTAGTACCATTAATTTTGTAAGCTCCCTCCACTCCCACATTCACATAATGTGAAAGTGATTCGCCTCTCAGAAAAGTATATTGTAATTCTACCTTAGTACCTAAATAGTAAGCAGACTGTGAATACACTTTTTTAATCTCTGCAAAACTTACATCTACTCCTGAATTGTCAGGCGACTGTACTACCAATGAATCTGTACGTACCTGATAACTAAAACTATGATTGGTTTTGGTAAAAGTCAGCCCCGTTCTAAGCTTAAATCTGTCTGATAAAGTAAATACTAAACCTGCCTGTGTGTAAAAGCCCAGTCTGTCGGCATCATCATTCACCGCAATTTTATGCACATAATTAGCATCGTTTCCATTAGCGGTGATGGTATAGTAATTAATAAGTGGCATCGCACTTACATACCATTCTAATGGTTTAGATTCTTTAAAATATACAGTAGGCTTTGGCCCACGATATTTTATTTTAGGTGTTCTAAAATGATTGGTAAACGGATGATAATCTTTTGAATCAAGTACTGAAAGCATCTTAAAACGATTTTCTGTTACTTCATTTAATTGATTATTACTATTTACTACATTATCATTAACTGTGTTGTCGGTTCTATCTGAGAATACACCAGAACGCCCCTTTGTATTGCTTTTGTTAAAGGAATATTTCTGAGTATTACTATATGTTATATTCCCTTGTTGTTCACCAGCACTTGATAATTCACTTTGATGATTGTCTGTTGGGGTAATAGGTGGTACTTCGCCAATATAAGTCTTATTACCCTTCTTAGCTTTTGAACCTATCTGCTTTTTATAAGACACTATTTCCTCTTTTTTATGGATACTTGCCCATTTGGATACATTTATCTTTGAAGATATACTTGCCAATTCTTCCGTTAATTTATTGTTATTAGTAGCCTCAGTAGGGTTTTTAGCTATATTTTTTGATGACAAAGTACTTATCTCTTCAGTAGGTAAATCTTTCGCTATATTGTCTGATTTATTTGTTTCAACCTTACGGTTTTCATTTTTCTCAATACTTTTCTCTGCCTCTTTCGGGCTAACTACAAGCTTTTGGGCAGGCTGTTCTATCTTGGCTTCAATTTCATTACTTGTTTCAGAAGGCCATAGGTATACTCCTATGCCCGTCAGCAATAATAAGACAGCCACTGCGGCAAATTGCCAATAAGGTATTTTCCTTGCTGGATTAGCAGGAAGTTGAGGCTCTATCGCTTTCCAGAGTTTGTCGTTTGGTTCTGACTCAAAATCAAACAAGTTATCTCGGAAAAGGTCCTCAAAAGGATCTTTATCTTTATCAAGTGCGCTCATAGCTGATAATTCCCAGTTGTTTTAGTTGCTTTCTAAGCAGTTCTTTTGCTCTTGAAAGCTGTGATTTTGAAGTATTCTCGCTCACACCCAACAGCTCCCCTATCTCTGCATGATTATAACCATCTATTACATAGAGGTTGAAAACCATGCGGTATCCATCAGGCAATTGGTTAATCAGCGCAAGAAGTTCTTCACTTGTAAGGGTTGATAATAGGTTGGGGTAATCATCATTGCTTAGTACAATATTTTCATAGTCTGTATTTTGTTGAAATTTTAAATTAGCATGATAATAATTGATGGCAGTATGTATCACGGCCTTTCTAACCCAAGCACCTACGGCCTTGGGGTTTTCTAGGGAATGAATATTATTAAATATTTTCACAAATGCTTCTTGGTAAATGTCTTCGGCTTCCTCGGGCGTGCGAGTATAACGACGACAAACACCCATCAACTTACTTTTATACAGGTTATAAAAAGCAGTTTGGGCTTTGCGGTCGTTTTTTTGGCAGGCTTTGACTAATTCCTGTTCGTTGAGCATTTAGTGAGTTTTATTAAATGATGAATTGTTTAAAGAGAATACACCATTTATACAAAGTTTATGGGCTGCCTCTTTAAAAATTTATCATTTATTTTTTTATTCTTATGGTAAAATTGGCTTTCAGTATCTCTCCATTGGTAGTAGTAATAACATACTTAAATTGATCCGTATACTCTTTGCCATCTTGTTGTTTAAGCTTATACAAAAGCTTTTTGTCTTCAATGCGTATCATTCCATAAATGGGTTGGGTTTCAATAGTTATACTTTTTACACCTACACAACTAGCCAGATATAATCTGTAAGGAAGTTCAACCTCTGAGCTTTGTACTTGACTAGCCGACAATTCCATTTCTCCATTTTTTATATAAGCCTTACAAGCAGGAATTGTGCGAATCAATATTTCGACAAACATTTTTTGTGGATTATTCCCGTTTTTGTCATAAATCGTGTATTCTAACAAATCGTTAGCTTCTTGCTTGATTGTCTGGCTGTATTCAATTTCAGAATTGGCATTTACAGTTGCCTTGCCAAACTGTGGATTTATCGACACCTTTAAACTTTTTATATCATAATCATCACAAATTTTATCGTTTTCCAACACCTTTATTTTCTGTACAGAAGTATCGTATTTATCCACTACAATTACATCTGGAATCAAAATATTTTTACACCACGTACCTTCTACATCAACCCTCACGCCGACAATCCTACAAACTGGATTACTTCCACCCGTACATATTTGATAAAAGAAAATATCATCTTGATTGCCACTACTCGGTGTATAAACAATCTTATTTTTGATGATTTCTACCGTTCCAAAAGCAGGTTTGTCTAAAATGGCTAATGAACTAGAATCCACGATGGCATTACAAAAACGGTCGTTTTTCAATACATCCAACACCGTTGGCGTATTTACTTTTACCGTAAAGAAATCTGGAATGGCTCCAGCATTACACGGAATCTTATTGTTATCAGAAGTAATATTTACTTTTATAGTATCGCGTTTAATCGCGTTACCATTTGTCATCTTATAAATCAGTAATTCTGATACTTCGTTTTTCGTTGAATCTGACTTATAAACTAGATACCCTGTTTTTGAAAAAGAATATTTGCCATATTGAGGCGCACTTTCAATTTTAATGGAGGTATATCCTGATGATTTCAATAGTACTTTAAGATCAATAGCAATAAAATTATTAGGGGGTGTGTAATAATTTTTTGTATCAATCAACGAAATAGTAGTTGTGGTTGGTTTTATAGCGGGTTCGACTTCAATAATTTCGTCGCACGCACAAACCAAACATAACACCATCATAAAAAATATTCCTACAAAAATTCTCATATTGTTTTCAAAACAGAACAGTTGTGGTTAGTCATTCCTACAACTGTTCTGCCTTTTACTATTTATCTTTTTTAGCAGCTATAAAAGCTCCGTCCTTATCGAAATAAACATAGTATTTGTCTGTACCAAAGGTAATAACCACTAAATAAGCCTGTGCTACATCGTTATTTAATGTAATGCTTCCTTTACTGAATACCCAGCCAACATATACTTTATTCAAATAATCTTTAATTACCTGCGGAAGGTCATTGGCAGATGCAATGCTCTTTTCTTCAATTTTAGGAACTGTTGGCAATTTCGGTTCTAAAACACTGATAAATTTACCACTTCCGTCAAAATTGAGGGTAGCAATTTTACCGTCTTTTGAAATAGCCACCGTATAAGAATCTGGCAAGGTATCTTTTAAAATAACAATCCCTTTCTCATACTTCCATCCCGAATAATTAGTACTAAGATAATCTTTAATTGCTTTTGGTAGCTCTGAATCCTTCAAAGTTTTAACTTCAAGCTTCGGCAATTTCAATTTTATTGCGTTCTTACTTTTCAACGTACCTGCACCATCAAAGGTTAATTCATACAACACATCGCCAATTTTAGCTGAAACAAAATAACTCTTCGTTCCATCAGCATTAGTTTTTACAAACGCCCTTTCAAATTCATAGCCGCTCAACTGACTTTGAATATTGGCTGGCAAATCTGTTAAACTCACTGAATACGTTTTAGGAGCATTTTTCGGATCAGGCTTTTGACTTTTCGGTTCTGTGAAAGAAGCCACAAAAGTACCCGTAGCATCGAAGAGTAACGTAATTCTTTGGTCGTTGAAAACTATCAAAATTTTGTACGCATCCTTACCGTTGGCATCTTTTCCTACTGCTACTTTTTCAAGCTTATAACCTTTGTAATTCGTTTCAAGATATACCTTGATGGCATCTATCAAAGCAGCTTTAGTAGTATCTGCCTTGACGGTATAGGTGCTCAAAATTTTGCCATTAGCCGAAACTGTAGCTTCGTGGGCAACACCATTTACTGAAAAATCGCAACCATATACTTTATTTGAATCTATCGTTGTTACTAAAAGTTCTGTGGCCGTTGGGTAACCTTGTTTAATTACTGCCGAAACCTTGGCCACTGCTGCCGCATTGGTTGTTGTTTGGCTTTGGCTCTGTTGATCAAGATTTATGTTTTCTTTACAGCTCGTTAAAATGCCCGTCAATGCGAATGCAAAGACAAAAAGGATTTTTTTCATAATTTCACACAAATTTGGATTACACTTTGATTGAAAAGTTAAAACTGTTTCCCCTGATTTTTTGATCAGGAAAGTCAAGGGAAGATTTGAGATGCATTTCAAACAGATAGACAACCCAACCCAATAAAAGGGTTGCATGAACCAAAAATAATTTGCAAAAGAAGGGAAAGAAAAAGCTGTTTGTCAAATACTTAGTTTGCTCTTAATAGTAGGACGTTTAAATTTCTTCCAGCCTATAAAAGCCAGTATCAATAATACTACAACTCCCAACACATACCACATAGTATGAGATGAATTTAAAGCGGAGGCATCGCCCACCAATACGGCTCCTGCCCAAAAAGTAGGTAATTGGTTTTCGCCTGTTTGACTTTGCAAGAAGGCTATCTTAGCTTTTTGAAGGGCTACGTCTTTGGTAAGACCTTCAGACAAGTATTGATAAAATAATTCATTTAAGGAATAGGTGGCTCTGTTTTCCACACTCCAAAGCGTTGTTAAAGTAGCAGGAATGCCTAATGTGGCAAAACCTCTGGATAAGCTCAGAATGCCTTCGCCCGTGGCATTTCTCCCTACTGCCGTTTTACACGCCGATAATACCAATAATTGCGTTTTAAATCTGTTCAAAACCCCCAATTCTGATAGTTTTAGGACAGAATCGGCAAAGTAAATCATCGGTTCTTGGTCGCTATCATCTGCTTGGGCATGGGTGTATAAATGCACAATCTGATAGTTATGGGCATTATTAAAGAATGTTTTTTTATCAGCGCTTTGATTGATAAAGGTTTTCCCGAAATAGAAAAAGTCGGCTACTTTTGATAATGACTTATCCGAATCAGTCAGTTCTGTCTGATTCAAGTTTTTCTGATAAGCTACAGGCGCCATTCCAAAGAATTTCTTTGTCAGGGAGAAGCTTTCGTTGCTGATATTTTTCAATAAAAATTGTACCGAATAGGTATAGCTAATCGCATAGTCTTTCAGTAAATATTCAGATTTCCTTGAAGACTTACTCATGGCTTCAAAAGGTAAAAAATATCCATCTTGTGCGATGATTACCCTACCTTTGGGGACATCTAGTTTCGCAAAAAGTTGTTGATACAATTGATTTCCTACTTTCAAAAAGCCAGAGAAATCAGCATTGGCTTGTTGATTATCGGCACAGTATTTCAAAAATGCTTTTGAATTTTCTTCATAATTTACCAACGAAATTTTCTGTAAATAAGCTTGGTCTGGCAATACTTTCATGGCATAAATAGCCTCGTTGCCTACAAAATATTCTACTAAGCAAATGTCTTCCTTCGTAAACTGTGCAGGTTTTTTAAGGTATTTTTGCACATCCGCTAAGCAAGCCGTCGTGGTATCGTATTTATACTGATAGTAAGTTGGGTTTTTAAGCTCAAGGCTTTTAATAAAAGCTGCTTGCTCTTCCTGAGCTTCTAATAACTGGTTTTGTAAGGTTGTATTTTTAGCATTGTTGCTATTTTGTCCTACCAATTTAGTGTTATACTCCGTGATTTTTTGTTGTAGCGATTTCTCTTTTTGTAAATCTTCGGGCGAAAGTTGTTGCTTAGCACTTAGTTCATTCAGTCGGTCATTTAGCAAGACGGCTTTACTTTTCTCGAAAAAATAAAATGCTTTTTCGTAGTTCTTTAATAGGTAACAGGTTTCAATAGCCTGTTCATAAAGGTGATGGGTTTTGTTTCGCCAATAAAGCTTCGATTCCGTTCCCGAGTGTTCAAAACGCATTAAGTCTACCAACTGATCGGCTACGATGTAGGTTTTCAAGGCATTTCTTAAATAATCTTTTCGCTGGGTGGCTTTGTGATATTCCAGCCAAGTATCTGCTTTATCTTGCAGGGTAGTTAATAAATAAGATTTAAAGTCGGCCGCTTGTAATGATTTGATAGAAGGAATATCTGCTAGTTGTCTCGATTTAAAGCCGATTGGTGCTATTTCAAAGGCTTTTTGATAATATTCAAACGCTTTTGGATAATCTTTTTTCTTCCAATACACCGCCGCAATATCATCGTAGATGATTACTTTCATGTAGGCGTTATCCATCGTTTGCAAGGCCATCAAATAGTTTTGTAGGGCTTGGTCGTAGTCTTGCAAATACTGATAATAGGTAAACCCAATGTCTAAAAAATTCAAAGAGTAACTATAGGTATTGTTACTAAGCTTGTAAAGTTGTTGGCTTTTCCGATAAGATGAGATGGCTTCCTTGTAATGTTGTTGAGCCGTATATAATTGCCCTGCCCAATAATAGGCATAGGGTAAATAACCAAGGGGGTCTTTTTCTTCTAATAATTGTATTACTTCTTTCAGGTTATCACTCGCCTTATCGATTTGTGACATCATCGTGAGTGTCTTTACTTTTTCAATCAAACTAAAGGCTAATCCTTCATGATTTTTGGTTTGTTTGCCAAAGCTAATGCCTAAATCTACGCTACTGATGGCCTTTTCAAAATCGCCCATTTTACTGAAAATATTAGCTTTTTGGGCATAGGCTTTTGAGAGATAGTTGGTTTTTTCGAGATTAGTTTTGGCAATAGCAATACACTTATCTAGCTCATCTAACGATACCTGATAATGCCCTAGCTGGTTTTCATAGCGAGCTAAATAGAAATAATTAACTTCTAAGCTAAAATGGTTAACATTGCCTCTGCCAGATTGATTGATTTGAATGGCTTTTTTGGTATAGATGATGGCATTATCATAATCTTTATCGTTCGCATAACAATCAGCAATATTTTTAAGAATTGACGTATAAACCGAATCTTGGCCAAAACATTTTGCGCTCTTTTTTAACAACAATAAATAGCTTTTTTTTTGTTGAGCAGGCGCTAGTTTTGAGATTTTTTGAAGGGCATTAATGGTTTCATTGCGTGAAGGACAATCCGCCTTCGACAAGTAGGATAAGAATAAAATTATAAGGGATAAAATAGCTTTTCTGAACACCAAAGTAATATTTTTAGGTTTTAAAGAGATAATAGGGGATTAAATTAATACTTAAAACCAAGAAAATAATCATTTCAAAAAACTAATTTTCACTTAAAAAAATAAACCCTAGTCCAATTTTCAAGACTAGGGTTTACTATTTATCAACAAGCCTGATAAGCGAAAAATAATCAACTTTAATGAAGTATTATTAAAACAATACTCCTTACAAAGTCATTGCTACAGACCTACTTCTTATCATTTATTTTGACAAGTATAAATTACGTTCTCCGTAAACTTTGCGGAAGAAGTCATCTTTTAATGAATCGATGAAGTAAATTGCTTCACCCGTCGATTTCATTTCTGGTCCTAATTCCATGTTTACATTCGGGAATTTATTGAACGAGAACACTGGAATTTTGATTGCATATCCTTTCTTCACTGGATTGAAAGTAAAGTCTTTTACCTTCGCCCCTAGCATTACTTTAGTAGCATAATTTACATAAGGTTCTTGGTAAGCCTTGCAAATAAATGGTACCGTACGTGATGCACGAGGGTTAGCTTCGATGATATACACTACTTCGTCTTTAATCGCAAACTGGATGTTCAATAAGCCTACTGTACGAAGTGCCACCGCGATTTTCTTGGTATGTTCTTCTATCTGGCGAATCACGTTTGGCGATAAATCGAATGGAGGTAATACTGAGTGTGAGTCACCTGAGTGAATACCCGCAGGCTCGATATGTTCCATGATTCCGATGATGTAAACATCTTCGCCGTCACAAATAGCATCTGCTTCTGCTTCGATAGCATTTTCTAAGAAGTGGTCAAGCAAGATTTTATTGCCCGGAATATCTCTTAGAATATCTACTACGTGTTGTTCTAGTTCCTGTTCGTTGATTACAATCTTCATCGACTGTCCACCCAATACATAAGAAGGGCGAACCAATAAAGGATAACCCAAAGAACGACCCAATTCTACGGCATTGTCTGCGTCTTCGCATACTCCGAATTTAGGGAAAGGAATATCGTTTTCTTGTAATAACGTAGAGAACGCTCCTCTATCTTCGGCTAAATCTAGGGCTTCAAACGAAGTACCGATGATTTTGATGCCGTGCTTAGTAAGTTTCTCTGCTAATTTCAAGGCAGTTTGTCCACCCAATTGTACGATTACGCCCTCAGGTTTTTCATGCTGAATGATTTCGTAAACGTGTTCCCAGAAAACTGGCTCGAAATATAGTTTATCAGCAATATCAAAGTCTGTCGAAACTGTCTCAGGGTTCGAATTAATCATGATGGCTTCATAACCTGCTTCTTTAGCGGCCAAGATTCCGTGTACACATGAATAATCAAATTCGATACCTTGACCGATACGGTTTGGACCAGAACCTAATACTACTACTTTTTTCTTATCTGTTTTTACTGACTCGTTATCTAAAGTCTCTGAACCTTGCGAGAAAGTTGAGTAGAAATAAGGTGTTTTGGCTTCAAATTCTGCCGCACAAGTATCTACACATTTATATACACGCTTGATACCTAAGCTATTTCTTTTCTCAAAAACTTCTGATTCTAAACAACGTAGAGAGTAAGCAATCTGACGGTCGGCAAACCCTTTGTGCTTCGCTTCTTCCAATAATTCTTTTGGAACTGAGCTTAACGTATATTTCTCTAACGTGTTTTCAACTCTTACTAAATCTTCAATTTGGTATAAGAACCACTTGTCGATTTTAGTTGTCTGCTGAATCGTTTTGAAAGAAATACCCATTTTGAAGGCATCATAGATATGGAATAGACGATTCCAAGATGGATTTGCCAAAGAGTGCATAATGGCATCTTGGTCAACCAATCCCTTACCATCTGCTCCTAAACCATTACGTTTGATTTCAAGTGATTGACAAGCCTTTTGAAGTGCCTCTTGGAAGTTACGTCCGATACCCATTGTTTCACCAACAGATTTCATTTGTAAGCCCAATGTTTTGTCTGCTCCCTTGAATTTGTCAAAGTTCCAACGTGGTACTTTTACTACTACATAGTCAAGTGCTGGCTCAAAGAAAGCCGACGTTGTACCTGTGATAGCATTTGTCAATTCATCCAAGTTGTAACCAATCGCCATTTTAGCAGCAATTTTCGCAATCGGATAACCCGTAGCTTTAGAAGCCAAGGCAGACGAACGAGATACACGTGGATTGATTTCGATAGCGATGATGTCGTCGTTTTCTGGATTTAAAGAAAACTGAACGTTACATCCACCCGCAAACTGACCGATAGCATTCATCATTTTGATAGCCATGTCACGCATTTTCTGATAGATTGTATCAGGTAATGTCATGGCTGGTGCTACCGTGATTGAGTCTCCCGTGTGAATACCCATTGGGTCGAAGTTCTCAATCGAACAAATGATGATTACGTTTCCTAAATTATCACGTAATAATTCTAACTCATATTCTTTCCAACCCATGATAGACTGTTCTACTAGTACTTCGTGTGTTGGCGATGCATGCAAGCCTTTGTTTAAGGCAGCATCAAAATCTTTTGGATTGTTTACGAAACCTCCACCTGTTCCGCCCAAAGTGAATGAAGGACGAATTACTAATGGAAAACCTGTTTCTTGTGCAATCTCTTTACCTTCCAAAAACGAACGAGCAGTGCGTCCTTTACAAACGCCTATACCAATTTCAATCATTTTCAGACGAAACTTCTCACGGTCTTCCGTTGTCTCGATTGCCTTGATATCAACACCAATAATGCGTACACCATATTTTTCCCAAACACCCGAAGCATCACAGTCGATGGCTAAGTTCAAAGCCGTCTGCCCTCCCATTGTTGGTAAAACAGCATCTATTAGCATGCCTTCAGCTTGGTGTTTTTCTAAGATTTCGATGATTGAATTCTTATCAAGGGGTTTTAGATAGACATAATCCGCATTAAGTGGATCAGTCATGATTGTAGCGGGATTGGAATTAATTAAAGCAACTTTGATACCTTCTTCTCGGAGTGAACGAGCTGCCTGCGAACCTGAGTAGTCGAACTCGCAAGCCTGACCGATGATAATTGGACCTGAACCGATAATCAAAACGGACTTGATGGATGAATCTTTTGGCACTTTTTGTATTAGTTTTTGAGTTGGATAGTTTTAATTTAAAGACATTCTTTAAGGTATTTACTTCCCAATGTTCTATGATAAGAACAATATCCAAGAATTAAAAAAATTAAAACCACTGATTTTGGAAAGCGATTTGGGTAATTTTTGAAGAGATACTTAACTCGGAGACTAGCATAATGGATAACTATTAACGAATAACCGATAACGTATCCCCAAAAATTGTACAAAGGTAATAGAAACCAACGAAAGTAAAAGGCTAAGATTTCAATTTAAGGATTAATTAAATTTATTCTTTCCTTAATTACATTTTCACAAATCGCTATTATTGGATTTATCCAAGACGCTCTACTTTAAAAATTTATATTATATACTTAAAATATGATATTAATCTAATAAACTTTATCTTTGCCTCATGAAGTGCATTTTAATAAACATATTTTTTCAAATGAAAATCACATTCTTACTTTTCATAAATTTTTTATTGGTTTTAAATTTTGACGGCCTTTCCCAAAAAAAGGTAGAAATATTATTAATTGGGACTTCGCATAACTACGAACTTAACGTAACCAATGATTTTGATTATGTAAAAGAGGCGGTTAGAAACTTCAAACCTGATATTTTTTGTACAGAATACCTGTCAAAAGACAATGAATCTCAATCTGTGATTGAGACATATTATGGCGAGCGCATGACTCAGAGAAGAGATTTACTACTCGCCAAAAAACCCATAGAAGAAAAAGATATTCCAGAAATCATTAAAAAAAGTTATAAAACCTTAAAGGCAAATCCCGATTCTAAACAAGCTAGAGTAGATTTAGCCCATGCTTTGTACCTCAATGAAGATTTAGGCAATGCCCATTATCAGATTTATCAATTGATGAAAGCTGATTTAAACAAAGAAGAAAGTGACTATTTGAGCAATACATTCGATGTGAAAGATTCTCTTATCAAATATACCTGTCGTAAAAATAACGAATATACTAACCTTGTTTTTCCTTTGGCTGATGAATTGAACATCCAAAAACTATATGGTTTCGATTGCCAGCGCTTTGACCCTCTTTGGAATGTAGCTTGGGAAAAATCAGATAGCCTTTATACAGCGTTTGAAGATAAATTAAAAGCAGATACCAACGATTTAAACAGCAAGAAGTCGTTGAAAACAATAGATGCTTTTATGAAAGAATATTATGCAAGTCAAAAAAGACTAAGAGCAGCCTATCAAGAAGGAACGCAAATTCATTTTTTCAATACCAAAGAGTTTGATGACCTAGCGGAATGGGGAGATTTTTTAAGAGAAGATATTTATCAATTAGAAGGTTTTCCGTTGGAGGCTTACCAAGAAAAAAGAAAATACTGGCAACAACGGAATGAGCAAATGGTACAAAATACCCTAAAGGCCATCAAGCAAAGTAAAGCTAAGAAGGTAGTGGTTTTTGTAGGAGCTTCGCACAGAAGGCTACTTGCACAAATGTTTGAACGCAATCCTAACGTAAGCGTTAAGACAATCGACCAAGTTAATTAGTCATCTTTCATATTAAATTTTTCAAATAAGGCTTCTGTAGAACACAGAGGCCTTATTTTGTATTATTCCATGATTAACTATATTATATTTAATTTCATTTAAACTTTGAAACATTTTTTGTTAACCTCCTGTTTTTCAAATAATTCAATTCCAGTTATCTGAGCGAATTGAACAGGTTAATTTAAAGGAAGCCGATATTTTATCTTTCGTGTTTCCAATAAATTATCATTAAATTTGCAGCATATTCAAAGTATTAAGACTATTTTTCCTTCTAAAATGAAAATAAACTTTCAGTATCAAGAAAAATTTGAGAATCGCCACAACAATTCAAATGTTGCAGACCGTGAGGAAATGCTCGGCATTATTGGGGTTGATTCTATTGAAACACTCATCAATCAAACTGTTCCTGCTGCCATTCATTTATCTCGTCCCTTGAATCTTCCAAAGGCAAAGTCTGAAGCCAAATTTTTGAAAGATTTCAAGAAACTATCACAATTGAACGACACTTACAAGTCTCATATTGGGATGGGTTATTACGATACCAATACACCAGCCGTTATTTTAAGAAACATTCTTGAAAATCCGGGTTGGTATACAGCTTACACGCCCTACCAAGCAGAAATTGCCCAAGGTCGTTTAGAAATGTTGTTAAATTACCAAACCATGATTATTGATTTAACTGGAATGGAAATTGCCAATGCTTCTTTATTAGACGAAGGTACGGCTGCTGCGGAAGCGATGACGATGCTTCACGGACAAAGAAAAGCTGGAAAGAAAAATGCTGAAACCATCTTCGTTTCTGAACATTGTCATCCACAAACAATCGATGTACTGAAGACAAGGGCATTGCCATTGGGTATTAAATTATTAATTGGCGACCACCGCACTGTTGACTTAACCCAAGAAGACATCTATGCGATGGTATTGCAATACCCTGCCTCAGACGGACAAATATTTGATTATACAGATATTATTGCCTCGGCTCATGAACTAGGTATCAATGTAGTAGTGGCTTCTGATTTGCTAGCCCTTACTTTATTGAAATCACCAGGTGAGATGGGTGCTGATGTAGTAATTGGTACTTCACAAAGATTTGGTGTGCCTATGGGCTTTGGTGGTCCACATGCTGCCTTCTTTGCGACAAAAGAAGAATTCAAACGTCAGATTCCGGGTCGTATCATTGGTGTTTCTGTAGATGCTGAAGGAAATCGTGCATTGCGTATGGCTTTACAGACGCGTGAGCAACATATTCGTCGTGAGAAAGCTACTTCAAACATCTGTACCGCACAGGTATTATTATCAGTAATGGCTTCGGCTTATGCTATTTATCATGGTCCAGAAGGCTTGAAGGCTATTGCCGAAAGAGTACACGGTTTGACAAAATTAACAGCACTAGCGTTAGAAAGCCTAGGCTATGATATCGAAACAGATTCATATTTCGATACCATTAAAGTAAGAGTAGGCGAAAATGAAAAACGCTTGAAAATGGAAGCTGTAGCCAATGGCGTAAACTTCCGTTATTACGAAGACTATAATTATATCGGAATCTCTCTGGATGAAACTTGTACGGTAGAAGACGTAGAGACAATTGTTTATATTTTTGAAAAAATCGGCAGAAGAGAAGTAGAAGTTGCTACGCTGTTTGATAAAGTAGACTACGCATTCGATGAGTCGCTAAAACGTACTTCAACGTATTTAACACATCCAGTATTCAATAGTTATCATTCAGAACATGAAATGCTTCGTTATTTAAAAGCATTAGAAAACAAAGATTTATCAATGGTACATTCCATGATTGCTTTGGGTTCTTGTACGATGAAATTGAATGCTACTACCGAAATGATTCCTGTTACTTGGGCTGAATTTGGTAACGTGCATCCGTTTGCTCCGAAAAATCAAGTTGGTGGTTATACTCAAATGATTAATGAGTTGAACGATTGGCTTTGTGAAATCACAGGTTTCTCAGCGATGTCGTTCCAACCAAACTCTGGCGCACAAGGTGAATATGCTGGTTTGATGGTAATTCGTGCTTATCATGAATCTCGTGGTGATTTCAACAGAAACATTGCTTTGATTCCTTCTTCTGCACATGGTACCAACCCAGCGTCGGCAGTAATGGCGGGCATGAAGGTTGTCGTAACCAAATGTGATGAAAACGGAAATATCGACCTTACAGATTTAAGAGCTAAGGCTGAACAATATGCTGCAAACTTATCATGTTTGATGGTGACATACCCTTCAACACATGGCGTTTTTGAAGAATCTATCAAAGAGATTTGTGCGATGATTCATGAGTTTGGCGGACAAGTATATATGGACGGCGCTAATATGAATGCTCAGGTAGGCTTAACGTCGCCAGCTACGATTGGTGCTGATGTTTGCCACTTAAATCTTCATAAAACATTCTGTATTCCTCACGGTGGTGGTGGTCCAGGCATGGGGCCTATCGGTGTGGCGAAACAATTAGTACCTTTCTTACCAAGCCATGCTGTCGTAAAAGATACTGGTGGAGAATTAGGTATTACAGCGGTTTCTGCTGCTCAATTCGGTTCGGCATCTATCCTTACTATTCCTTATGCATACATTGCGTTGATGGGTGGCGACGGCTTGACGCGTGCTACTGAAACTGCCATCTTGAATGCTAACTATGTGAAAGCTCGTTTAGAGGGATATTATCCTGTACTTTATACAGGTTCGCAAGGACGTTGTGCCCACGAAATGATTTTGGATTGTCGCCCTTTCAAATTATCAGCAGGTGTGGAAGCAGAAGATATTGCTAAACGTTTGATGGATTATGGGTTCCATGCTCCTACGCTTTCATTCCCTGTAGCAGGTACATTGATGATAGAACCGACTGAATCAGAATCAAAAGCTGAATTAGATCGCTTCTGTGATGCCATGATTGCCATTCGTGAAGAAATTCGTGAAGTAGAAAATGGTCAGGCGGATAAAGCAAACAATGTATTGAAACACGCTCCACATACACAGTCGGTAGTATTATCAGAAACATGGGATAGACCATATACACGTGAGAAAGCAGTATTCCCACTTCCGTATGTGAAAGCTACTAAATTCTGGCCAGCAGTTTCAAGAATTGATTCAGCTTATGGCGACCGTAATTTGGTTTGTAGCTGTTTGCCTATCGAAGAATATGCACAGGCTTAAAGCTTGAATCGGATATAATAATAAAAAAGCCCTTTCTCTTTCAGAGAAGGGGCTTTTTTATGCTCAAAAATGCGATTAAATTCCATCATTATCACTAGCGAGGGACTTAAGTCCCTTCGCTAGTGATAATGATGGAAAAACTCACCGCAGTATCGTCAATGTACCATTATATTGAAAAATAGGATGGTCTGGATACAGGATAATTTTATAAATATAAGTGCCTTCATATAATTGATTTCCCGAGTTTGTTCCATCAAAAGGCGCATAATTTCCTTTTGAATAAAATACTACATTTCCCCATCTATCATAAACATATATTTCAGCATCAGGATAATTGTTGATACCAGATAATTCCCATTTATCGTTTTGACCATCTCCATTAGGAGAAAAAGCAGTTGGCACGTATACTTTGTCGTAAACTAGCACAGCGATAGAATCTTTGGCACTACACCCTCTGGGACTGGTTGCTAAAAGTGTATATCGAATACTCTGGTTGGGTGATGCAACAGGATTGGGAGCATTAGGATTATCAAGATAATTCCTTGGCGACCATGCATAGGTATAGTCTGAACCGATATAGCCCTTTAATGTTACGCTATTTCCTTTGGCTAAATATATATCATTGCCTAAATTCAATTTGGGCAATGCTTCAATATAAACTTCTTGGCTAAGCTCGCCATTTAAACAGCTCAATACTCCATTTATTTTATATTTAATAACGTGCTTACCAATACCTGCTTTTTTATAATCAAATACTGTAGCCGTTGTGTTATCAATCGTAAAAATACCTCCAGACGGAGAGCCTTTTAACGTAACAGGCTGATGTTCTGTTCCACAAACAGAAGCAACGGTTTCCATTGAAGTAGACGAGCTATTAAAAAAAGCTATTTTAACAGGTGCTGAAGTATCATTACAATCTAGTTCGTCGGTTACTTTTAGGGTATAATCTCCGTTAGTCCTTACTTGTATGTCTTTGTCGGTACTAATACTGCTTCCATTCAAAAACCAATTATAGTTAGTTAGTCCTGTTGGCCCTTTCAAGGTTACTAAATCTCCTTCACAAAATTCTGTCCTATTTGGGTCATTGGTAATAGTTGCCTTAGGGGCAGCAATGGTAACTGTAATTTTCTCAACAATTTCAGGGCAAGCTCCTGTATTGGGTACGGCATAAGAAACTTCATGTTTTCCTACACCTGCCACAGCAGGGCTAAAAGTACCTAATGTTTTATCTGTTACTCCTATTCCTCGATATTCTCCGCCAGCGGGCGAGCCTTGAAGATTGAAAGGAACAGTATTTAGCCCGCAAATAGTGGGTACTGTATTTAACTGAACGACAAGAGAGGAAAAATAACTTAATGTATAAGGCTGTGACTCAGTGGTACATCCATTCTGATCAGTAACATGGAGTTTATAGGTTCCCTTTTTTTTAGCTGTTATAAAAAGACCATCGTCTTTTAAAATAGTCCCTTCATATTCCCATTTATAAAAAGCTGTCAGTGACTGGTTGGCATCTAGCCTTACTTCATCGCCTTGACAAATCTGATTGACATTAGGCACAGGCGTGATGATTGACTGTGGTGCAGGTAATATAACTACATCTAATTGTTTAGAATACATTACCACACCGTTTACATCTATTACCTTTAGCCTATATGGCAAAGCTTCGTTGTGGCTAAGTGATGGATTATTGGCAAAAGGAACAGCAGACCAGCCATTATCACGAAGGATTTCCCAAGAGTAGAAAACGTAGTTAGGATTTGGGTCTATGTATACCCTAATTTGTCCCCCTGGACAAAGACCAGCCGCATCTTTTTTTAAATCAAAAGCATCGAGTACCTGCGATTTAGCCTGCTGTGAAAAACTCAGCAAGACTATCATGAAAGTAAAATAAATACGCAATGCTTTTTGAAGATGAAACACTCTGTTGATGATTTTTCTGTTTGGAGGTAATTTATACCTAATAACAAATTTGGCTATTCCTAAAAACGACTGGCAGTAATAAATATTATCAATCGTCTGACTTCTACCAGATTGAAAATTAAGTAATTAAATTGATTAATTACTCATTATCAGCTTTCGGATTCAAAATTAATCATCCTATAGAAAGAAAGCAACTTGAAAAATGAAGAGAAGGCGGTAACTTTGCTGATAGAAATAATCATTAAGCAATCATTCCATGTCTAATAACGATATTTTAAAAAAGCTAAGGGTAGCTCTTCAATTAAGAGATGACCAAATTGTAGATATTCTAAAATTGGTAGATTTCAACGTATCAAAAGCAGAAATTGGTGCTTTGTTCCGCAACGAAGACCACCCAAATTTTAAACCTTGTGGAGACCAGATTCTAAGAAACTTTTTGAATGGCTTAGTAATTCATTTAAGAGGTCCTAAAGAAGACAAAAAGCCATCGCCAGTAAAGTAATAGCTTATTAGTAAGTAATCTATGCACAACAAGCTATAAAACTGAATATCAACATCTTATACTGAAAGCTCAAAGCTTATTACTAACGTTTTGTTTGCCAATCTTGCTGTTGGCTTTTTGTCAGGAATGTCCAAGCAAGTATTCTGCTTACTTTTTGACCTTGTGCCATATCAATGGTTTTTACCTCTAAAGCCTTTACTTTTTTTAATAAAGCATATGCTTTTGGCAAGGTGGTTTTCTTGGAAATAAGCGAAGTAAACCATAAGCAATTATTAGCAAACATCGTACTTTCAGTTATCATATTTGCTACAAATGTTTCTTCGCCACCTTCGCACCAAAGTTCATTATTTTGTCCTCCAAAGTTAAGTACCTTATTATTACTTTTCCCTAAATTTTTCCATTTGCGCTCAGTGCCAGCTTTTGCCTTGGCTAACGAAGCATGAAAAGGAGGATTGCATAAAGTCAAATCAAAATATTCGTCTTGTTGGATAATTCCTTTAAAGATATTCGTAGCAGATGCCTGCCATCTGCATTCCACTGTATTTTTCAAAGAATCATTGGCTTCAATAATTGTCTTGACCGATTCTATGGCTTTCTTATCAATATCTGCTCCTACAAATTTCCAACCGTATTCATGGCTACCGATAATGGGATAGACACAGTTTGCACCCATGCCAATATCCAATATTTGTATCTTATTTCCTCTTGGTATATTTCCATTGTTGCCACTAGCCAGTAAATCTGCTAAATAATGAATATAGTCTGCCCGACCGGGGATAGGTGGACAAAGATAATTGCGTGGAATATCCCAATGGCTAATACCATAAAAATGCTTTAATAAAGCCTTATTAAGTACTTTCACGGCTTCTGGATTGGCAAAATCTATGCTTTCAACATCAAATTGATTGTGAAAAACAAATTTTGTTAGCTCGGGTAAACTAGCACTCAATGCCTTAAAATCATATCGAAAACGATGAGGATTTCGAGGATGTAAGCTAGATTTCTCGGAAATATTTTTTACAGAATCTTTAGTCAAGTTCTTTTAGTGATATTTTTAGTGATTGGTGATTAGTCAATAGTAATTAGGTGTTTGTCTTGTATGAAGGTCACTGATGGCATGACTTGAAGTCATGCCATCAGTATTAATCGCACCCTATTGAAATTTGAGGAATCAATGTTATTAACAAACAATTACAGTCTCAAATCAAATAATTCTTTTGAGCGAATCCATACGATGGTCACAATGATTAAGGTCATCGCTCCGCCAAATATTACAGATGGTACTGTTCCCATTACTTTAGCCAAAAATCCTGATTCAAAAGCCCCTAATTCATTAGATGAACTCACAAAAATGCCATTCACAGAAGAAACCCTTCCTCGCATTTCGTCAGGAGTAAAGAAACGTAAAACAGTTTGGCGAATAATAACACTTACGCTATCGAACACGCCTGTAAAAAACAAAGCAACAACCGATAACCAGATATTAGTAGATACCGCAAAAACCAACGTAGCCAAGCCAAAACCTGCAATCGCTAAGAGTAAGTTACGCCAAGCTTTCCCCAAAGGTGGGATATAAACCATCACAATCATACACAATACAGCCCCAATTGAAGGAGCGGCTCTTAGAATCCCCAGCCCTTCGGCACCTACATGGAGTACATCTTCTGAATACACTGGTAATAAGGCAATTACCCCTCCGAAAAGCACTGAAAACAAATCTAATGAGATAGCATAAAGGATAATCTTTGTTTTGAAAACATACACGATTCCTTCACGAAGTGAGAAGAAGATATTTACTTTTTGCTCATTTTGCTGTGGAATTGGCGGAGCAGTTATCATAGAAATGAGTATCATTACCAACACAAATAACCCTACTACACACCATAAAGCATGCGTAAGCCCAAGATAAGCATATAAAAAACCTGCAAGACCTGGGCCTAAAATAGCTCCTGCTTGCCAAAAAGAACTCTGCCAAGTAGCAGCATTAGCAAAAACGTCTTTGGGAATTAAAAATGGATTCAATGAACTTGATGCTGGGCTATAAAACCCCCTTGAAAAACCAATCAGCATAATTACTCCGTAAACAACCATTAACATTTGGGCTTGGGTCAGACCACTCGTAGGATTAGTTGCCCAAATTAATACGACTGAACCCAAAGTAATAAAAGCTAAACTAATTTGCATAATGGTTTTCTTATTTCTACGGTCGGCAAAATGTCCTCCGAACAATGCTAATGAAATATAAGGTAAGGCTTCTGCCAAACCAATTAAACCAAGTGCCAGAGGGTCATGGGTGATTTTATAAATAGAATATCCAAGAATTACTTCTTGAATGAGCAATGCCATCGTAACAAAACCATTAGCAAAAATGAAGGCTACAAATTCTGGGTATTTAAGGGCTTCGTAAGGAGATTGTTTGGGGGATAAATCTGTCATATTTTTAAGTTTGTTCTCATTAATGATTAGCGTAATACATTTTTCAAGAGAAACCCATTAAGAAACTCCTATTTCAAATTGAGGCAATTTTCTAGTACTTATCACATTGACACTATCGCCAAGCTGTATGGTATCCAACACAGTTACTAGTAAGTTTTGTCCAAACAATACTTTTTTACCTGCCCTTCTATAGGTTGATAATGTATAGAGGGGGTCTTTACCTGTTTTTTCTCCAGACTCTTGGTCTACCGTCGTCATGATACATCTACTACATGGCTTCACACCCCAAAAGGTGGCTTTTCCTATCTGCACTTCGTACCAATTATCTTCTTCATAAGCTTCTCCTCCTTTGAAAACTAAATTCGGACGAAAACGATTCATTTTTACGCGCTCTTTTAAACGATTATTTAAATCATCTAAAGACGATTGTCCGATTACTAAAAAAGGATAAGCGTCTGAGAAAGACGTTATCTCTTCGCCAGTAATGGCATATTTTTTATCTACCTCCCTCCTACTGTCTTCGGGCATATAAACTAATCTTACAGTCATTGCCAAAGCCTTTGAAAACCATTCGTTGGCTTCAGTACTTACTTCCAAGGCATCTATGGTGTCATCCCACACTTTTACACGCACATATTCATGATGATTGGGTGGCGTAATACTTACTTTAAGAGGCGCAATAATGTTTTTTCTATGGGTAATCGTCAAGAATTCATCATCAATACTAGGCTGAAAAAGCGCTAACTGTGGGAATTGTCTTTGGGTAAGGAAAGCACCATCTTCGTTTACTAAAAGCCATCTTCGGTCATTTTCAATACCTCTTTCGGTAACTTTTGCTTTTTGAAGACTAATGCCTGCGAGCGATTTTACGGGGTAAATCCAGATTTCAGAGAGTTGAAGCATAATATTTATAATTTCCCCCAAAAGTACAAAAACCTGTGGAATTTGATGATTCACACAGGTTTTTGTTTTCTTAAAAAGAACGTAATTATTCTTCTTACTCTTGTTCCAATGCTTACTTTATCAGCATCTAGTTTAGATTTTAGTTACAGCTTTTACCGTATAACCTTGTTTTTTTAATAAGGTTAATACTCCTTTCGTACCTCCTAAATGCCCCGCTCCTACACCAAAAAAGGTAGCTTTTTCTTTCATAATAGTAGCCATTCTAGGAACCCAATTGGCGTTTCTGGTTTCAAGTAAATCTTTTTCAAAACCAGCATCTGATGTCGGTGAGTTAGTTATGTCCGACAGCAATGCTTCTATATCTTGTTTTTTATAGTCTTTAATCAGCTGTTTTAATTCCTTCTTCCCGTCTGTCCAGTTATCTACCATTTTTACTAGCATCAAATCGGCTTGTTTTTCCATGCCCATTTTATCTACGGCATCAAATTGTTCTTGTACTAACTCAAGCCCTTTTACTTCTTTTTTCTGCTCTTGTGCCATCTTGATAAAAACCTCCTCATAGCCTTGCATTGGGCAACCTAACATACTAGGAATACTCATAGAGCTTAGGATAAAAGGCTTCATGCCATCCATAAAAGCAATATTGGTTTTTAAAGAGTCTTTAAAAAACTTGGCTACTTTGGTATAATCAGCTTCTGACATGATTGTTTTCAACGTCTTGCCGTCGGGCATCATCATATTCTTTTGCATTTCTGTCATCATCGACGGGTCATCCATATCGATTTCTAAATAAACTTGCTGAGCTTTGGCAAACTTATTTTTTACAACTTCTGGCAAGAAAAAATCATCTTTACAAATAACATGTATGGTACCAAAAATATAGGAAGGTTGTGAAAGTCCATTGCCTGAAATTTCATACAGTAATGATTTCTCTTCTTTTTGTCCATAAATCTTAGAGAAATATAGAAAGCTAAAGATTAATGAAATGGTAAAGAATTTAATAGGATTTGCCATTGGGGGAATAAATATTAAAGGTTTTGTTTCTTGCCTGAATGTAAAAATTTTGTTTGTGTCTGTACCAATATCGCTTAGTCTATGCTCTCTTCTAATTCCGCTAAACAGCTTTTTAGTTTGTCTAGGTGCTGTCCATATACTTTACGGATATAAAATTTAACCCAAAAATAGCCTAAAGGAGAAGTAATTACGGTAATAGCTATTAAAAATGTTAAGGATAATTCTTGCCCTGTCAATTCTACACCCACTACCATTCCATAAAACATCATCGGAAAAATCAGCACATAATTGATAATCATGTAGATAAGTATGAATTTTGAGCATTGTTCTACTGTAATACGTAACGAAGTAATTAAGCTTAATCTTGTTTCAAAGGCTTGCAGAGAACGATATTCAAACCAAAAGACAGCTAGCGTAACAATAGTAGTAAAAGTCAGGATTGAGCAAATATATTTATGAAAAACAGGAATATCAGTAAAAAAAATAAAGTATAGGAAAATGGGGATAAACAAAATGCTTATGCTGAACTCAAACATCATGTTTTTTTTGAGTCTTGCTATCACATCATTTGATTTACCCTTCATCATCATTGAAAACTCATCATTTTCAATCACTTGAGCAGACATACTTTCAAGGGATGTTTGTTGCCAAATATTTTTTAATTCGTCTAATTCCATCTTTTGTTTTGGAGCATAATAGTTTTTACAATAGTTGTGAAACTATTTGGCATTAGCCATCAAAGTTCTTAGTTTTTCACGTATTCTAGTCATTTTTACTCTTACATTATTCTGACTAATACCGATTATCTCAGCAATTTCTTCGTTGTTCTTTTCTTCAAAATACAGCATAATAATAGCCTTTTCAATTTCAGATAGTTGGTCGATAGCCTGATACAATACCGTTAGTTTTTCTTCAATACCATAGTCGTATTGATTGTCTGAAATATTGGTAATGGTTTCCGATAATTCTACTCGGATAGGTTTTCTACTTTCTTTTCTAAAATCAGAAATAGCGACATTTAGTGAAATTTGATATATCCATGTTGAAACCTTTGCTTCGTGCCTAAATTTCGGAAAAGCTTTCCATAATTGAATCACAATTTCTTGAAACAAATCTTTTCGGTCATCGTGGTCACGACGATACATTCCGCACACTTTATGCACGATGCCCTGATGGATTTTGATTAGTTCAACAAATTGATTTTCTACTATTTGGTTCAATACATTGGAGGTTTTGAATGATTAGTCGAACGAAGATTACGATAATTACACAAAAAAGAGATTATTTTTATCAATTTTAATATCTGTCCTTGTTGAAGTTATTTCGGGGACGATAGCAAAGGCAAAAAGCCCATAAAATAAAACACATACCTATTTCAATCTATCTAAGATTTTGTTTAAATTGAATGATTCTTAATATCTCTAAAAGTCAATTCAAAATTATGCAAAAGCTACTGATAACCTGCTTATTATTCCTCACTTTCTTATCTAATGCTCAAAAACGAAAAACTCCTGTCCCTGACCGATTTGCGGGTTTAGATACTGCGTTAAACCATATTCTTGTCGACTGGAAAGCCCCTGGTTTTGCAGTAGCCATCATCCAAAAAAACAGAGTGGTATATGCAAAAGGATTTGGCTACCGTGATTATGAAAATAAGTTACCAGTTACACCGAATACTGTATTCGCAATCGGTTCGTGTACAAAAGCCTTTACGGCTTCGCTGATTGGTCTTTTACAGAAAGATGGCAAACTGGAATTAGACAAGCCTGTGAGTAATTATTTACCTGAACTGAAGTTCTACAACGATGATATGAATAATAAAATCACCCTTCGTGATATGATGACCCATCGTACAGGACTTCCCAGACATGATTATTCTTGGTATTTTTCTCCTACTACTCGCGATAGTATTTTAACGCGTATTCGATTTTTAGAGCCTTCTACTGGTATTCGCGAACGCTGGCAATACAATAATTTCATGTTTGCGGCTCAAGGTATTGTAGCACAAAAACTTACCGGCAAAAGTTGGGAAGATAATATTAAAGAGCGTTTTTTTAAGCCGCTAAATATGACAAACTCTCATTTCTCTATCAAAGAATTTGATAAAAGTAGTGATGTGGCTAAAGGGTACGGATTAAAAAAGGATAGCTTGATTTATCGTTTAGATTATTTTAATATCGATGAAATGGGCCCTGCGGGTAGTATTAATAGTAATGTATTAGAAATGGCGAATTGGGTATCCGCTTGGATTAATGGTGGTAAATTTGAAGGGAAAGAAATTCTATCTCCTCAATATGTTACAGATGCGATTTCTTCTCAGATGGTCATAAACGGTGCTTTGCCCAGTAAAGAAACCCCTGACCTCCACCTATCTACTTATGGATTTGGGTGGCTTCTTTCCTCCTATCGTGGACATTATCGGGTAGAACATGGTGGAAATATTGATGGTTTCAGTGCCAACACCTCTTTTTTCCCTAGTGATAGTTTAGGTATTGTTGTGCTGACAAATCAAGATGGTTCTGCTATTCCTACGCTTGTACGTAATGTCATAGCCGACAAGATGCTCGACCTTAAATATTATAATTGGAGTGGACAACGGTTGAAGTCGTATAAAAAAGCCATCAAAGAGTCAAAAGAAGCTCAAAATAAACCAACAAGCAACAGAAAAACGAATACAAAACCTTCGCATAGCCTTACCGACTATACTGGTATATTTGCTAGTGATGGTTATGGGAAATTAAATGTCAATCAAAAAGGAGATTCATTGTTTTTACAATCGCCCAATCACAAATGGTGGCTTTCGCATTATCATTATGATACTTTCTTGAATTTTGATACTAGGTATGGCATTGATACGACGAATAAAAGTTCAATATTTTTTCAATTCAACACGGGAGTTAATGGTGAGATTGAAACCTTATCAGCCATAGGATTGGAACCTACTATCGGTAAACCAGTTGTGTTTAGTAGAGTGATTCCTATCAAGCCTATTTCGGCAGAAGAATTGAAAAAGTATGTAGGCGAGTTTGATTTAGGAGGCGTTACGATTAAAACGTATGTTAAAAATGAAAAAACACTCTATGTCTTCATTCCTGGTCAGCCCGAATATGAATTAGCCTCTATTGGCAATCATAAATTTAACCTTGTCAAGCTGAAAGGTTATAGTGTTTTGTTTGACATAACGCCAAGTCTGGAAGTGACTGCGCTTACTTTTGTTCAACCAAATGGTAATTTTAAAGCGACTAAAAAGAAATAAGGAACAAAAATAAGGCTATCTTACAAAGACAGATAGCCTTATTTTTGTTCCCTTCAACTCCGCATTCCACACTCAAAACTCCCTTTACTTTGCTTCCATCAAACAAACCTTAGTAGTCTTTTCAGTTACTTTAAATCTATCATCAATTCTAAAGCCAATTACCCAAACTATCGAACCGTTTGATGTAAGCAGGTATATTTCTTTTTTCAAGTTCAAAGGTACTTTTTGGTCAATCAGGAAATCACTGATGAGCTTTTTTTTATTCATTCCTAGCGGGCAAAACCAATCACCTTCTTTCCACTTACGTAGCTGTAACGGAAAGCGAACCTTGTCGGCATCCAAACAAGCTAATTTTTTAGCCGTAGGCACTACAAAATCTTCTTCTATTTCTGTAAACTCACCAATGTTCAACATTCTATCGCCAAACTCTACTACCACATTATTGGTCTCAATGGTTTTGCTTGTAAAAGCCTGTAGATTCTTCGGGGTAATTACCAGTTCTGTACGGTCTTTTACCAAGGTATGTGTTGGGGTAAGAAACATTTTGCCTGCTTCTTTATCAAAAGCTTCAACAATATCCTGACTTTGTTGATAGCTAAAATTGTAAGGTTTTAACAATTCTGCTAGTTTAATCACAGGTTGCGAAAGCGTTTGAATGGCTTTATAATTCACATAAACTGCCTGCGAATCTGACCAAGTGATTTGTTTTCTGAGCATTTCCATTTCTTGTTCAAAAATATCTTCTACTGCCGAAATTCTTTCTATGGTTTGCTGAATGGTATTTTCAAGATTTGGATTGATTTGCTTTAACAAAGGCACTACTTCATTACGAATCAGGTTACGTTGGTATTTATTAGATTCATTCGAAGAATCTTCACGCCAGATAATCTGATTTTCTACGACATAGTCAAAAAAGGATTCTTTCTCAGCAAACAACACTGGACGAATAATATGACCGTTTTTTACCCTGATACCATGCAAGCCCGCTATGCCTGTTCCTTTGGTCAAATTCAATAATACTGTTTCGAGTACGTCATTCTGATGATGCGCCGTAGCGATATAGTCAAACTGATGTTGGGTTCTTATTTTTTCAAACCATTCATACCTTAAAATACGCGCAGCCATTTGCGTAGAAATTTTTTCATTTTCGGCAAAATCAGTCGTTTGAAAGGTAGTTACGTAAAAAGGTACTTTGTATTTAATAGACAGTTTCTTCACAAACATTTCATCTTCATTCGATTCCTCGCCACGAAGTCCAAAATTGCAATGGGCAATCGCAAAGTTAAGTTTTGCTTTGCTGAAAAGGTCGCACATCACGACAGAATCCATACCACCACTTACCGCTAAAAGTACTTTTTGAGACGGTTGAATAAGATTTTGTTTGTTAATAAACGTTAAAAACTCGTTGAGCATGATTTTATTTGGCTAATTTTGCAAGCACAAGATTTATGAAATATTCCACAAAAATACATCAAATAAAAGTAATTCCAGAATCGATGAAAGCATTTGAAATAGTCAAATCCATTTCCAGTACTTTATCGTATATTTTTATAGGATTAATTTTATCATTTTTTACTTTTTTTTCAGCTAATGCCCAAACTACTGGTGGAAGCCAAGTAGATATCATTAAAGCCGATAGTTTGATTGGTCAGAACCAGCCATTTATGCAAATGAAGAAACTGATTGGCAATGTCGCCTTGCGACAAGGCACTACGCTGATGTATTGTAATCTGGCTATTTTGAACGAAACAACGAATATTCTTGAAGCTTACGGGAAAGTAAAAATTATTCAAGCAGATACTGTTACGATTACTGGTGATACTGCCTATTATTTCGGTAATGATAGAAAAGCAATCATCAATGGTCATGTGAAGTTAGACGATAAAACGATTTTACTTACTACCAATAAGCTAGATTATAATCTAAATACTAGCATTGCTTACTACAATACTGGTGGTAAAATCATTGATAAAAAGAGTACGTTGACCAGTAGAGAAGGCTATTATAATACGGTTACAAAGCTTTTTGATTTTAAAACGGATGTTCACGTTATCGATAAGGATGGTAGCCTAACGGGAGATTCCTTACGGTATAGCACCTTATCAAAAGAAGCTTTTTTTATAGCCCCTACCTTGGTTGTTAATAAAAAAGATACCACTTATGCCAACCCCGGTAGCCAGTATAATACTGTCACAAAAATTTCGAACCTAAAAGGGCGGTCGACTGTAAAAACGGAAGATTATACCATGACGGCCGATACGATGATTTATGACCCGCCAACCGAAATTGGTATTGCGATTGGGAATATTCATTTCGTCTCGAAAAAAGACAAGGCTATCCTTACGGGCGACCGTGGTAGATATGCTAAGAAAACTGGGGTTACTAGAGTATTCGGACATGCTTTATTGAAGAATGTTTTTGAGAATGATACACTTTTTTTAACGGCAGACACCTTGGTTTCATTGGATAACAAGGAAACCAAAACGAAGAAAATGTATGCTTATAAAAGAGTCATGATTTCTAAAAGTGATTTTGCAGCAAAGTGCGACTCGCTGAGCTATAATGTTTCAGACTCAACCATTTATTTTTATCAGAAACCTATTCTCTGGAATTTAAAAAATCAATCGGAAGCTGATTCAATCAATATTTTACTGAAAAGAAATAAAATCAGTGTGATGAATATGAAGGGCAAGTCTTTCGTGATTGCCACAGATACACTAGCTAACTATAACCAGATTAAAGGCCGTAAAATGGTGGTTAGATTTACAGATGATTCTAAAATTGAACGTGTGAATGTGGAGGGAAATGGGGAAAGTATCTATTACGCAATTGATGAAAAAAATACCCTAACTGGGATGAATAGGGTACAATGTGGGAAAATGAATATGAATTTTGCTAAAAACAAGATATCTCGCATAGCTTTTTTAGCTAAACCAGATGGTAAGTTTATTCCGCCCAAAGAAGTAAAAGAAGACGATAAAGAGTTGGATGGATTCAGGTGGCGAATAAACGAAATGCCTAATAAAGCAAGTATTTTAGCAAGAGTTGCACGTCCTATTATTACCCCTCCATTAACTGCTTCAAAGGATTCTGTCTTGATAAAAAAGGTAGAAAAAAAGATAGAAAAGAAAATTAATGAATTGCCGCATAATAAAATAAACAAAAAATCGTTGCCGAAACTTTGAAAATTGAACTTTTTTAATATATTTTTGTTCTATAAATAAAATATTTAAAAGCAAAAGCAACCTTTCAAACGATTTTTAGGTCTATAATAATATAGAGGCGTAAAAATATTTATCAATTGATTAATGTTGTCTTCATAAAGAAATACTAAATGAAATGAAACCTATACTCTTTAATACAAAAGCTTGGTTAATTTGGGGATGCTTGATATCATCGATATCAGGGATTGCTCAGACTACTGAGAATCGCTACAAAAGTCGCTTGGATGTTAAGCCAAAGCAAAAGACTATGAGCCAGATTACAAGTTCGTCATCTTACAAAAAGATGCCTTTCTCATATTTCCAGCCATCGCATCTTTCTCTTGATAGGAATGTAAACTATCAGAGTGCTGCTATTAGTCAGTATTTTACTAATTCGTTGATGGTGCAAACGCCTAAAAATTATGCTGTAAAAAATGATTCTCAAGTGGTGGCATCAACAACATCTGTAGAGACCAAAGTAGAAGAATCTTTTAGTGCTGACGATAAACTTTTCAACAACGACAAAATATCAATTTGGAATATTTATCCTAATCCAGCAGACGATATTGCGACGATTAAATATAGTATTTCATCCCAAGTAAACGAAGTAAAAATCACGTTTTACAACGTTTTGGGTAGTGAGATTAAAGAAGAAGTTTTAGACAAAGATGCTTCAAGAAAAGAGATTTCTACCAAAGACTGGGGAAATGGCATTTATTTATATCAACTGTCTGCTGATGGTAGATCACTGGTAACCAAAAAACTTTTGGTTAGACACCAGTGAATAGAAGCTAAAGAGTAACAAAAAAACCACTTTCGCATTGAAAGTGGTTTTTTTGTGCCTGAGCCTTTATTATTGTCCTGCTGTTAGTTCTTTATACAAAGCTAATACTTGTTCTAATAAGGGTTCTTTCTCGTCATTATTAATTACAAAATCAGCAATTTTCAATCTTTCACTTTCAGATATTTGTCTGGCAATGATGGCTTCAATTGCTTCCTCTGTACGTCCGTCTCTTTCCTTTACACGCTTTATTCTTAGGGCTTTTGGAGCATCTACCACAATTACTTTATCAAAGGCATTTCCATCCCCCGCGGCTTTCATGAGTGCAGCTTCATACAATACAAATGAATCTTGTTGATGTTCTTCAATCCATGTTCGGGCATCTTGCCGAACTGCTGGATGTATTAGTGCATTTAATTGAAGTAGTAAATCAGCATTATTGAATACTTGCGAAGCTACCCATTCGCGGTTGTATTCAGCACTGGCAGTATAAGCATTTTCTCCTAATAATTGAATAATCGAATTTTTGAGCGAAGTATTATGAGTGACAAGCCATTTAGCACGTGTATCGGCTTCATAAATTGAGATACTTAGTATAGAAAAAATCTTACACACAAGACTTTTGCCCGACCCTATTCCCCCTGTAATGCCAATTACCTTTGTCATTATTTCAATAATTCTTCAACCTCAAAACTTACATTGATTTTATTTTTGCTAGTTTTCAACATACCGTTTTTAGCAAAAGGCAACCCTATTTCATCATCAAAATTATCTTTAATCTGTTGTCCAGGCACTTTAATATAAATTGTGTTATCCATGTCTTTCAACATAGATTCTGGGCCTTCTATCGTCAATACTCTCGGGCTAAGGTTAATCACACTAGAAACTACGTAATGCTCTTTCAAAGGAATATGTAAGCTATCTATTTTTAACGTAAATTCTTTCTTAATTTTCCTGTCAAATTCAAGCTCAAAACGGTCAGCTACTATATAGTTCACCTGTACATCTCTGATATATTCAGCAATAGAATCTGTCAGCATGCCAGTATTCAAGAACTTAGTCTTCAGAGGCTTAGTGATCGCATATTGAATAGGCGTTTTATTAAAAGCAAATGACTTGCGTAATAAATCCCATCCGCTACCAGAAACATTGACAGAAATTTTTTCAGGAAGTGGCTGAGTTGGTATGTAAAGAGAATCGTCGTAAGTAATACGAATAGGAAAGGAAATTTTTTGTGAATAGCCTTCTTTGTTCAAGGCATTCATTATCCAAAAAATAATAGCAGCGAATAGGCTCACTATTACAGCTTTGAAATCAGTTTTTTTAGGAGCGGGTTTCATCTGAAAGAATTTACAAATTGAAGTTATCTCAAAACTATCATGCCTAACGTACTATAGTTTTAAGCCAATGACATTACGCAGATATTTTAAATACTAAAACTATCGTGCCTAACATCTCATCGTTTTGAGGTAACTTCAATTAGGGAAATGACAAATTTTATTCGCCAATCTGTGCTGAAGAGTCTTTAGAAATGGCTGTTTTCAAAAATACCATTCTTACTCCTTTGCTTGAATCTACTTCTAATACAACTGTTTTTTCTCTTACAGAAGTAACAGTACCGTGCAAACCACCAATCGTTACTACTTTATCGCCAGCTTTTAATGCATCAACATATGATTGTTGCTCTTTCTGTTTTTTTTGTTGAGGACGAATCATGAAAAAATACATGACAACGAACATACCACCAATTAATAAAAGAGAAGATGCACCACCTCCACCGAGCATTCCTTGTAATAAAATACTGTTAAACATATTTGTTTTTTGTTTGATTAAATATTCTTTGTGGTCTTACTATTTCTTTAGTACTTCTACTTTAAAAGAAAAAGTGTTTTCGGCAGGAGTTGTATTAGCTATCGCTGTTACTGTTTTACTAAGCTTTCCTTCTTTGCCTTTACTATCAAATTTCACCTTAATAAAGCCTTGCTCACCCGGTTGAACTGGGGAAGTAGAGTACGATGGCGTAGTACAACCACACGATGCATTTACACTACTTAGCACTAATGGCATATTACCAGTATTTCTAAATTTATAAATGTGGATAATGGTATCACCTTGTGTAATTACACCTAAATCTACTGATTGTGAATCAGCTTGCATCACAGGGAATTTATCACTCGTCGGTTTATATGCAGATGCAGAGTCTGCCATTGTCTGGCTATCGGTCTTTTGTTTATTTTGACAAGCAAAAAAAACACTAATACCCAATGCCAAAATGATTGCTTTTTTCATACGATGAATATTCAAATTAATTTCAAAAATTAGGCTTTAGCTTTAATCTGACTCATCATGCTTTCTACATCTTCTAATAAACGTTCTGCTTTTTCACGTGCTTCGTTTACTACTTTCTTACCTTCAGTTTTGGCCATTGTCTCAGGGATTTCTTTTCCATCAATCAAATCTGAAATTAAACCTTGTAATTGGTCACGATACTTTTGAAGTTGATAAAACAGTTTGTTACGGGTATTTTCTCCTTTATCAGGCGCATATAAAATTCCTAAGGCAGCTCCAACGGCAGCGCCAGTCATGAATGCCCAAAATGTTTTTGATGATTTACTCATTGTATTGCAAGTTATCGGTTAAAAAATCAAATTTATAGATTATGCCTGTGGCGTTGTTCAAATAACCATTATTTATTATCAATCAATCCTCGTCCCGACTTTCTGATGATTCCTTCTTTCTGTAATTTCTGTGAAAGTACGTCTAATAAACCATTGATAAACTGCCCTGACTTTGGTGTTGAATAGTTTTTTGCCAATTCAATGTATTCGTTGATTGATACTTTTACAGGAATACTGGTAAAATGAATCATTTCTGCCAAGCCCAATTTCAAGATAAGCATATCTGTCATCGCCAGACGGTCGCCTTCCCAGTTTTGCGTTTGGTCTGTAATGATTTTCTCATAAGATTCGTCATTATCCAGCACATTATTAAAAAGGTCTACGAAATAATGCTTATCATCGTCCCAATTTAATGCCAAAGGTTGTAGTGTCAAATCTTCCACTTTTTCAATCTTAAAAGTCTTTACACAAAGGCTTTTAAGTACATCCTTATTTTCGTTCCAATTTAGGTCTTTTTCCTCAAAATAATCAGCAATAAGGTGATGTTTCAGTATGAAAGTTTTTACAAGATACTGAACCAACGCCAAATCTTCCTCAAAAGTATGTTTTGTTATACGAAGGTACGACTGGAAAGTAGTATCAGGCAAGATTGCTTCTAAGAAAAGTTTACGCAAAAGGTTTTGGTCTTCTTCTCCCCACTTAGCATTGCTCCTGATAATACCCGTAGTAAACATCGGTAAATTCTTCAAGGCCATCAATACTTGGTTTCTGGCTAATCTTGACGTACGGTGGTCTGTTTCAACCAAACGACGTTGCTCATCCCAAACCGCAATTTCAGTAATTTCCAACAACAATTGAAGCATTTTCAGATAAGCATCATATACTCCTTCCACCTCCGCTACCATATTATCAGTAATCGTAGCTTTGTCTTTTTTTACATAACTTTTATATGACTCCAATGCATATCTTGCTGCATTTTTAGCTTCAGCAGGAATGGTATCATCTGTCGATTTCAGATTGAATAGTTCCTCAAAGCGCTGTTCAGCCAACTTACGCAAAGCATCTAGCTTTAGCATTTGTTGCTCTTTAGGAATCATTAAGTCAAGATTTGGGAGAAAAGAATCAGCAATTTGGTCAAATGCTAACTGATAATCAGCACGTTCCGCTTGGCGGAAGGCATAAAGGCTTTGAAATGCCTTTGTTCGGAGAAGTCGTCTGTTTACCATTGGGTAATTTAGAAAGAACGTTTTGGTAGTGAAGCTTCGGTAAAGTAATATTACTTTATCCAAAGAGGGTGCAAAATTAGTATTTTTTAAAGAAAAAAGCATTATTCAAGCACAAAATTTTCAATATAAATGATAATTTTACTGAATACTAAAAGTGCATAATGGATGAAACCTTTACTTTCCTCCGTTGGTTATTGAAATATGAAATCCCTAAAGCATCTCAATCAATACTTTCTCAAATATAAATGGTACCTTATTCTAGGTACACTTTTTACATTCATTTCCAATCTTTTTGGTGTAGTTCCTGCTCAAATTGTACGCTATGCGCTCGATTTGGTCAAAGAAACCATCGATTTATACTTTCTGTATGATGGCTTTGCTTCGCAAAAAATGGTCTATGAATTCTTCGCCTTTTCAATCTTGTTGTATGGCTCATTAATCATGATTCTGGCTTTATTAAAAGGATTCTTCCTTTTTTTAGTGCGACAGACACTCATCGTAATGTCCCGCCATATTGAGTTCGACTTAAAGAACGAAATCTATCAGCATTACCAAACCCTTCCACTGAGTTTCTATAGAAAGAACAATACTGGCGATTTGATGGCCCGTATTTCAGAAGATGTCAATAAAGTGCGTATGTATGTTGGTCCTAGCTTAATGTATGGACTGAACCTTATATCAGTGTTTATTCTAGTGGTTTGGTACATGCTTTCCGTCAACGAGAAACTTACTTGGTATGTATTATTGCCTGTTCCTTTTTTATCGGGTAGTATATACTTTGTCAATACCATCATCATGCGAAAATCTGAACAGATTCAAGCAAATTTATCTAAGATTTCTACTTTTACACAAGAGGCCTTTTCAGGCATTAGGGTATTAAAGGCTTTTGTACAAGAAGAACCATCAACAATAGCTTTTACCAAACAAGCCAATGTATATCGTGAAAAATCATTAGATTTAGTAAAAGTTGATTCCCTCTTTACCCCACTAGTTTCGGTATTGGCAGGTCTTAGTTCTGTGATAGTAGTATATGTGGGTGGCTTAGAGGTAATGGCTGGCAGACTTACCGCTGGAAGCATCACCGAATTTATTTTGTATGTCTACATGCTGACATGGCCAATGATTGCCTTGGGCTGGACAACCTCGCAAATACAACGAGCGGCCGCTTCTCAGCAAAGAATCAATGAATTTTTGAAGATAAAAACTGATATTGTTTCTAAAGAAGACATTAATCATACCATTGAAGGAGCTATTGAAATGAAAAACGTTAACTTCACTTATCCAGATTCAGGGATTGTGGCTTTAAAGGATTTCTCAATGACGATCAAGCCGGGGGAATCTATAGCCATTTTAGGTACTACAGGTTCAGGAAAAAGTACAGTAGCCAATTTGCTTTGTAGAATGTATGATGCCTCGGCAGGAGAAATAAACATTGACAGCTTGCCCATCAAAAGCTTGAATGTAAATATGTATCGTTCACAAATTGGGTATGTGCCTCAAGATGTTTTCTTGTTTTCAGACTCTATCCGAAACAATGTGAGTTTTGGAAGTAGTGATATGACCGAGGAAACCATCATCAAAGCGGCCAAAGATGCTGATTTATACAATAATGTGATAGATTTTCCTGAAGGTTTTGATACGGTTTTAGGAGAAAGAGGTGTAACTTTATCTGGCGGACAAAAACAACGCTTATCTATTGCACGTGCCATTGCGCGTGAACCAAAAATCTTAATATTGGATGATTGCCTTTCAGCTGTAGATACCAAAACTGAAAACCAGATTTTGAATAATCTACAGGAAATTATGAAAGGCCGTACATCAGTGATTATTTCACACAGGGTTTCTTCTGCCAAATTAGCAGATAAAATCATCATGCTCGACGATGGAAACATCATAGAACAAGGTACGCATGAGGAACTGATGAATGCCAATAATGTGTATAGAGAACTTTACGAAAAACAATTACAAGTAGAAGAAGTATGAATTGTGAATGATGAATTGTGAGTAATAAGTTTAATATACAAGCGTCCTTTATTTTATATATGCTTATTAGTTTTATAATTTTATAAAAATCTTTTTCCCTAATGAACAGCAATTGGTCAAGAAAAGAAATCTATAATGTACTGGAAGTAACACGAGGTAAAAAAAGCAAGGCTTCGTTATTATTCAACTCCATTTTATTAACAACGATTTCTCTGAACACCTTTGCCATCATTTTGCATTCAGTAAAAAGCCTAAGACATGATTTTGTCACTTTCTTCAGTGATTTTGAATACTTCTCCGTCATCTTCTTTACGATAGAATATTTCGTTCGACTGTGGGTTTGTGTTGAGAATGAAAAATATCGTCATCCTCTTTGGGGTAGAGTTCGTTATATGTTTTCAGCAGGGGCGTTGATTGATTTATTGGCAATTATGCCTTTCTATTTATCTAATTTCACGTCAGATACTAGTTTAATCAGAATACTTCGTTTATTCAGAATTTTCAGGCTATTCAAATTTTCAAGGTATGTACATGCCTTAAAAGTAATTGAAAGCGTATTTAAAGACAAACGAGAAGAGCTTATCTTAAGTTTTGTGTTTTTTATCTTTACGCTATTGATTGCATCTTCTACGATGTATTATATCGAAAACCCTGCACAACCCAACGTTTTTTCAAGTATCCCAGCTACGCTTTGGTGGGGCGTTACTACTATCACTTCGGTAGGATATGGAGATGCTTATCCCATTACACCACTTGGAAAATTATTAGGAGGTATTGTTGCAGTAGCAGGTGTTGCGATGTTCGCTTTGCCAACGGGTATTTTTGTATCAGGCTTTAATGAACATATAAAATCTTCTAAACAAGATAAAAAGGACTTCAAGTTTTGCCCGCATTGTGGCGAACAATTATCTTAAAGTCCTTTTGTTTTATTTACTCAGTTTTCTGTATGCTTCAGAATTATTAGGGTCAAGCGAAGTAAGCAATGGCACTATCTTTTTTCTTTCATCAAGCGGCGCATCGCCATAGATATTCAATAATTCCGTATATTTTGCTTCAAAGAAAAGGCGATACCAAATTTGCCCAGGACGGTTCTGAATTACCTGCTTAATGGTATTCAAGTATTCCGTAATCTGTTTTCGGCTACCAGCAGGGTCATTCGCATAATTATCCATCGCAACGCGATGATAGGTATAGAAGCCCTCACGTAGGCTCTGTAGCTGTTGATTCAACATATTTTCCGCTACCCAATATCTACTCCGAATATCATTTGAAGACGACCAACCTCCGCCTGCATTTTGCGCTAAATTCACTACGTTCAATGCTTTCTGGGCTGCATTGATACCCCCCATTTTTTCAAAGGAATCATAATCGAAAGCCAAGGCGATATAGGCATAAAAGGCTAATATCTGGGTTAGGTTGTCGTTATAATTATTATCATTATAAGTAAGGGGTGTGCCTGAGATATATTTGAATACGAAGTTTCTATCTACATAATTTAAAATGACGGTTTCATAAGCAGAGCCATATACTGGGCGAGTAACCTGAAAACGAGCGTTGGCTTCATAGTCGCCTGTAGCAGTAGCTTTGGTAATAATCACGGCTAACGAACAATTGATTTTTTCTTCTGGAGCAAAATTATCATTTGTCCAACGGCGATTGTTCATAAACTCTTGCATGATATTTTGCAATTCGGTATAAATCTGGGTAGCACCGCGCTGTTCATTTACTTGGATTTGGTCTGTAGAAATGGTTACTCTACAATTAATTTCTTGGGCTCGTAGCGGCTGTGATAAAGCCAATATTCCCATTACAGCCATCACCGAACAAAGTGTATATTTATAAAAAGTATAATATGTAATGCTATTTTTCATCAATGTTATTTTTCGAAATTGATTCATTTACTTTCTATTCACTCATCATGGTATTGATGATGGCGTTTATAATGTCTTGAGCAACATCTTGTTTTGATTTTAAATCAAACTCAATGATGCTATCATCTTTTTTAATAATGCTTATCTTGTTAGTATCATGCCCAAAGCCTGCTCCAACATCTTGTAGAGAATTCAAGACAATCATATCCAAATTTTTAGACTTGATTTTTCCTTTTGCATTCTCAACTTCATTATCTGTCTCCAAGGCAAAGCCAATCATTAATTGGTCTGAACGTTTCTGTTTCCCTAAGGTTTTGGCAATATCGGTGGTCTTGATAAGCTCTATACTAAACGTATCTTCTTTCTTTTTTATTTTCTTATCTGCCACCACCGCAGGGGTATAATCAGCCACGGCCGCCGCCAAAATAATGATGTCTGCTTCTTCAAAATTTGCCTGCGTAGCAACATACATTTCTTGTGCTGAATGTACTTTTATTAAATTGATGCTTTCGTCTGGTTTTTTCAAGGCTACTTGTCCGCTTACTAGCGTTACTTTTGCACCAGCTTTGGCCAGTTTGTTCGCAAGCGCATAGCCCATTTTTCCAGTAGAATGGTTGCTGATAAAACGAACAGGGTCGATAGCCTCTTGGGTTGGCCCAGCGGTAATCAGTATATTTTTATTGGCTAATACAGGATTGACAGAGAAATGTTTTTGCAGGACTTCCAGTAATTCTTCGGGTTCGGCCATACGCCCATCTCCTACTAAGCCACTGGCTAATTCGCCATAGCCTGCCTTGATGATGTGGTTTCCGTATTCAGTCAACTTAGCAAGGTTTGCAATCGTACTCGGATGTTTGTACATATCCAAGTCCATCGCAGGTGCGAAATATACATCACATTTAGCCGAAAGATAAACCGCAGTAAGCAAATCATCACAAATGCCATTCGCACATTTTGCTAACGTGTGGGCTGTTGCAGGGGCAATCAGTATCACATCTGCCCATAAGCCCAAGTCAACGTGATTATTCCATTGTCCAGTTTCATCTTTTACAAAAGCCGACAAAACTGGATTTTTTGAGAGTGTCGATAATGTAAGCGGTGTAATAAATTCTTTAGAGGCTTCTGTCATTACAATCTTTACCTCTGCTCCTTCTTTCACCAAAAGCCTAGTGAGTATCGCAATTTTATAAGCAGCAATGCTACCCGAAATACCTAATAATATTTTCTTGCTTTTAAGCATCTTATTCAACACTGGTTTATGGATACAAACTTAATCAAAATCAAAAAGGTCAAATGTAAAACATCTGACCTTTTTGATTAATAATTGATAGAAAACTCCTAGTCTTCCGAACTTTCATCATGTTTTGGCAAAACGAAAGTGAATTTATCTTCCATAAATTCGTCGATTGCTAATGACGTTGGCTTTGGCAAACGCTCATAGAATTTTGAAATTTCAATTTGCTCACGGTTTTCAAAAATTTCTTCTAAGTTATCTACTGAAGAAGCAAACTCTGATAATTTATTGTTCAATTCTTCTTTAGACTTCAAAGCAATTTGTCTTGCACGTTTCGAGATGATTGCTACGGCTTCATACGTATTTCCGCCTGCTTTAATAGCTAGTTTATCTACGTCTCTGGTAATGATTGATGGATTCGTTGCCATATCTTTGGTTGTTCTACTGTTTCTTGTTAAATGTTTTCAATAAAATACTGATTACTTCTGTTTGTCGCCAGCACCCACTTTAGCTGTATTAGATTTCTCTTTGTCTCTAGCAGCTTTGTACTCGGCTTCAAGTTTTGCAATTCTGTCACTTTCTTTAAAGCTGATGTCGTATAATTTCTCAGCTTTTTTCAAGAAGTCACTCTTTGGATATTTATCCACTAAATCTTGATAAAACTTAATAGCATCATCAAAACGCTCTTTTTGTTTACTTTCGATAGTACTCTGAGCCAAATCAAATTGTGATTGAACTTTCAAGTACGCTAGCTCTTCGTTATAATCTGAATCTGGATAATCTCTCTGAAAATTGTTGATTTCAATCACAGCAGACTTCAAAGAAGCAATATTGAATTCACTAGTTTTATAGTAAAGTTTTACTTTTTCGTAAGACTTCTTCTCTAATTTCTTTCTTAGCTCCTTAATCAAATCAGACGTTTCTTCTCTAAACTTGCTGTCTGAGTAGTTATTAATAAAGTTTTGCAACTCATTAATCGCTGTAATCGTCCCGCTTTGGTCAAGATTGAACTGCGGAGAGTTTTTATACAATGAATAAGCAGACATATATACTGCTTCCTCATAATATTCGCTTCTCGCAAAAGTTTCAGCAAAACGTTTGAAATGGAAATTTGCCATTTCATAATTGCCTGTATGATAATCGCAATAAGCTTGATAAAACGTAGCGATTTCTTGTTGGTCTGTTCCCGTTAAAATTGGTAACAATTCCTCGAAGAGTATGCTTGCTTTGTCGTATTGACCTTTCTTGAAAAAACGAATAGCGGCGTCATACTTTTTCTTCTCATCAGTCATCTTTCTGATTTTTTCGAAATTGCTACACGCACTGAGGGTCAAAGCAAACAGTATAAATAATAAAAATTTGTGAGTTCTCTGCATAAGTTCGCAAAGTTAAGTAATTTTTGGGAGTTTGAAAATCAATACTTGTATTTGTTAATCAGAAATTAAGCAAAGTCAAATTTCGTCATTAAAAAGACCGTAATCATTAGTATTCAATAAGTTTTAACGAATTTTAACATATAATCTTATTCTGTTAGGCTAATAGATTTTATAAAACAGACAGTTTTGCCTTTTTAACATGGTTTTATGGCTATATTTTTCCTGACTTAGTTTTTTTATTCCTTATAAATGAAAGTTACAGTTCTATAGAGTTCTCTTTTTTTTCAGCTTATCACCTACAACAAAGTACAAGTTTATATCACTAATTTAATATTTTCGGGTTTATCATTCAGTACAAATCACGGCAATATTACTTTTAGGTGAAAAGTATTATTGAAACTATTGTTCATAAACCATATTTTCCATGTCAAATAAATTATCCACTAAACTTCGTTTTGGAATCCCAGCAATTTTGCTTGGGGGTGCATTACTTACAACTGGTTATCAAAATTCTCCATCCAGTCGCTTTATTAATCATTATGTAGATTCGGTGTTGACAGAAGCTCAAAAAAGATTACCCGATAATTCGCTGGAAGGTGTAAAAATGACAGATGGATTAGCTGTAAAAACCTTTGCAACTGAGCCAATGTTGATAAATCCCACGGATATTGATGTGGATGCCAAAGGGAGAGTTTGGGTATTAGAGGCTTATAATTATCGCCCTAATATTACACTCAACCCAACCAAAAAAGAAGGGGATAGAATTGTTATTCTGGAAGATAAAGATGGTGATGGCAAAGCAGACGGCAGTAAAATATTCTATCAGGATGCTTCATTGAATGCTCCTTTGGGAATTGCCGTATTGGGGAATGTAGTATTGGTTTCACAAAGTCCTTATGTCTGGAAATTGACTGATACCGATGGTGATGACAAAGCTGATAAAAAAGAGATTTTATTCCAAGGCATCGGTGGTGAACAGCATGACCATGGTATGCATACTTTTGTGTTTGGGCCAGATGGTAAACTCTATTTCAACTTCGGCAACGAAGGGCGTCAATTAAAAGATGCGAATGGTTATATTGTAAAAGACCAATTTGGCAAAGAGATTTCGCCTAAAAACTACCAAGAAGGCATGGTATTCCGTTGTAATATAGACGGCTCAGAAGTAGAATGTTTAGGACAAAACTTTAGAAATAACTATGAAGTAGCGATTGATTCTTACGACACAATGTGGCAATCGGATAATGATGATGATGGCAACAAAGGGGTAAGAATTAATTATGTAATGGAATATGGCGATTTTGGGTATAAAGATGCCATGACGCACGCTTCATGGCCAAGTAATCGTACCAATATTGAAGAAGAAATACCAAGACGCCACTGGCATTTAAATGACCCTGGGACTGTACCAAACCTTTTACAAACAGGTTCGGGCTCACCAACGGGAATGATTGTATATGAGGGCAATTTATTGCCAAGTGCTTTTCAAGGACAAATGATTCACTGCGAACCGGGACATAATGTGGTGCGTTCGTATCCAGTTCAAAAATCGGGCGCTGGCTATACTGCTGACATTGTGAATATCATGAAACAGGAAAAAGACCAATGGTTCCGTCCTGCTGATGTTTGTGTGGCTCCTGATGGTTCATTAATCGTAGCCGACTGGTATGACCCAGGCGTTGGTGGACACCAAGCAGGTGACCAAACGCGTGGAAGAATTTATAGGATTGCCCCTAACAATACGCCTTACACTGTTCCTAGTTTAGATTTATCAACTCCTACGGGAGCTATTACGGCTTTAACAAGTCCTAATATTGCTACAAGATATTTAGCATGGGAAGCCTTGACTAAATTTGGCAAAAGTGCTGAGCCTGAATTATTAAAACTGTGGGCATCAGACAACCAAAGAATGAAAGCACGTGCTTTTTGGGCTTTGTGTAAAATTGTCGATGGTAAAAAATATGTAGAAATAGCCTTAGCTGATGCTAATCCAGATATTAAGATAGCAGGCTTGCGTGCAGCACGCCAGTTGAAACTAAATGTGATTGAATATGTAAAACAATTGGCGACTAGCAACGACCCTCACATTTTGAGAGAATGTGCCATTGCACTGCACGGTAATACTTCTGCTGAAGTTCCTACCATTTGGGCAGACTTAGCATCAAAGTATGATGGCAAAGATCGTTGGTACCTTGAAGCATTGGGCATTGGTGCAGACAATAATTGGAATGCTTGTTTTGTAGCTTACCTCAAAAAAGTACCAGACCCAACATTAACCCCAGCGGGAAAAGACATTGTTTGGCGTGCTAGAACAACTGAATCTGTCAAGTTTTTGGCTAGCTTGGCAACCGATAGTCATATCAGCTTAAAAGAACGTTTACGCTATTTCAGGGCTTTTGATTTTATCAAAGGAAAAGAGAAATCCGAAACGTTATTATCATTGCTAAAAGGCAATGCTACTGACCAAAACGCCATTAATAAATTAGCCTTAAACCATTTAGATGTAGATTTTGTAAGAACCTCTCCCCTAGCCAAACAGTCGCTCAGTAAATTATTGAGTACCTTGAGTGGGAAAGAATACATAGAACTACAAACTAAATATTTGTTACCCGAAGAAAACGCACGCTTATTAGGCATGGTAAGCAAAGGCGAAATGCCTCGTCAGGCAGCAGAGGCTTTGATAAAATCTCCAGAAGGGTTAATCATCGTAAAACAAACTATCAATGACCCAAAGAAAGAAGTGTTGGCACTTCAATTATTGAACAGCATTAAATCAAATGGCGGACAAGTATCGATTGATATACTAAAGGGTTTGATGCTTAATAAAACACGTTCAGTGAGCATTCGTCGCGAAGCTACAAGGGCTATTGGCGACAGTGACAGCGGACAAAATTTGATTCTGGCATATTTGAAAGAAGGTAAAATTGAGAAAGATTATATTCCTTTTGCCGTAGAGGGTGTTAGTAAAGCTTGGCGTAGAAATGTACGTATTGAAGCATCAAAATATTTGGGAGCATCAACAAGTACTGCTAAAAAGCTACCTCCTGTAACAGAATTGGTTGCTTTAACGGGTGATGCTAAAAGAGGGGCTGCGGTATTTGCTAGCAATTGCTCGGTATGTCATCAGATAAATGGCGATGGTATGGATTTTGGGCCAAAGCTTTCTGAAATTGGGTCAAAACTAGGAAAGGATGGTCAGTATTTTGCCATTATGTATCCAGATGCAGGTATTGGTTTTGGCTATGAAGGATGGGATATTAAAATGAAGGATGGCTCTACCATGAGTGGTATTATTGCTTCAAAAACTGAAACAGATATTAGCTTAAAAATGCCGGGAGGAATTGTTCAGAATATCAAAACCAGTGCTGTAAAATCAATGAAGATGATGAATAATTCAATGATGCCTACGGGATTGATGGACGGAATGAGTAAAGAAGAGGCAGTAGACTTAATTGAGTTCTTGGCAAGCTTGAAGAAGAAGTAAGCTTGGTAACGATAAGTTATGAGCTTACTGATTACCATAAATATTATAAGATACTGACAATCAGACTACTTATCACTAGCGATGGACTTAAGTCCCTCGCTAGTGATAAGGGCTTCACGTAGCAGGAGGTCTTCAACATTTGGATGTAAAGGCGGTTTATGAGCTTTTAATAATGTATCAAAAAAAGGCTTGAAGTTTTAAAACTTCAAGCCTTTTTTAGTTCAATGTATCCAATAATACTATCTCAATAACTCTATCCAACCTTTTAATTTAACCGTTGGATAACTAGGGTCTAGCATCAAGAATTTTACTTCTGCGTTGTAGAAATAAGTTCCTACTGGCAATTCTTTTCCGTTAGTGTCAGTACCATTCCAAGCTAATTTTGGTCCAGTATAATCATATACTTTTTGTCCAGCACGGTTGTATACACTAAACGTCAAGCTTTGAACAAATCTTGGGCATCTCATTGCTTGGAAAATATCGTTCTTGCCATCACCATTAGGCGTAAATACGTTTGGCAATTCAAAACTAGGACAGTTATCCTTGCAAACTTTATTACTTGGCGCACTTTCAGTTCCATATTTATCGGTAGCAGTCACATAATAACAACCCAAATATGAATCATTTTTTATGTGGGTAAACGTCTGCGCTGGTGGTGTTGGGCTGGTTACCTCTCCTACTTTCGTGTAAGTTCCATCTGAACTTTCAGCATAATATATCGTGTATTTTACAATATCCTTCGTACAATCACTTCCAGAAGCCGATTTATCTGGATTAGTCCACGTTAACTTATTCTCGAATGATGTTAAATCACAATTGGTATTATCCTTTTTGTATTTATCACAGTCAAGTAAATCAATCGTTAATTGTGGAGGACAAGGCACAATATCGCTCAAAGGTGTTGCACAGATAATCTGCGAGAGGTTATAATAGATATCAGGCTTAATCCTTGCGTCACCATAAGTACCCACTGTTTCTACTTTATAACAATAGCTAGAATCTTGCGACATTTTTGCAAGGGCTATTCCGTCGGCAGCATAAGTATCAGCCCCTGTATCGGTAAAGGCAAAAGTCCCTGCTGTAGTGACAGGCACATCAGCAATACGGTTAAATACACCTGAACCCGAACGCGTTTCTCTATAAACTCGGTGAATTTGGTTTTCGTTTTTCCAAGGTACTATTGCTTGCCATGTCAAACGAACTGATTTTTTATCAGGTGTTGCAGCCAAACGTACACTACTTGCTTTATCTGTACTATCCAACAATGTTAAGCCTGTATTGCTTGTATAATAAAATGCAATGCGATAGGTATAAGCATTAGCTGTTGTATTCAGGTTTTTATCTACAAAAATTGTATCAGCTTTGCCCGACAAATCAGTATCGATGTTTGGAGAAACTTGTACAAAGTTTGTTCCGTTCAATCCTGTTGCTCTTGACAAACGATATTGATATGGTCCTTTGAAAATATTTTTATCCAAACCAAGTGGGCGAGTCCATTTCACGGTCATCTCGCCAGTTGCTGCATCTGTTTTGTCTACCGTTACATTCGTCATGACAGACATCTGTATTGGCAAGTTGGTACAAGTTTGGTCTGATACAATGCTTTCAGCTTTGTTAATGCCATTCGTAAATACCACTACTGTTCTATAGCTATAATCAGTATTTCTTTTTAAGTTTTTATCAACATAGCTTGTGGAAGATACAGGTACTCTCGCTACCTCTACATAGCCTAAGCTTGCTGGCAAGCCTGTGTCACATGAGTTAGGAGTATAGTTCGTACAACCCTCTTTACGATAGATAACTATTTCAGAACCTGCATTTTGACAAGCGTAACTATCCCAAGTTAATGTGATTGTTTTGTTGGCCGCATCGCCAGTAGCTTTCAGGTTTTTAATTCTTGGGGCTACTATCCTAATCTTCCAGATTTTACTATCTACCAAGCTAGGAATAAGCGCACTCCGTGGTAAATCCTGTGCTTTAAAGAGGATATCATAAGGCTCTTGACGAATATGGTTACAACCCGTTTGCCAAACAAATCTACCAGAAGCTGGCGACGCTTGATTAGCAGTTGATGTAAACGTAGCATATTGTGGACCAATGAAAGTAGTACCGTCTGGTAATCTATAAACAGCTCCTGTCGAGATAATTGTCATATTATCTACTCTTCCAGAGTTAGAAGGCGTATCGGTAGCTGTAATCGTTTGGCTAATTAATGTCCCCGCCTCCACACAAATATCATCAGGTACTTTAATAACGGGAGGTTTGTTGTCGGCATCTTTTACTTCAATTTGCATATCTCTTTCTGTAATAGAAATCAATACACCATTTCGCCACTCTTCTACATAAAATGCACAGTTATATAAGCCGATTTCTTGAGGCACATCCCAAATCAAATCACCCGTTAATGCATTAATTGTAAAGCTACTTGGTGTAGTAGCTACTTCGTTAGGCTGACGGAAACCTGGTACTGAATCTCCTTTTCTATCAGTACAGTTATCTTGGTCACCTCTTCTACAAAAAGTAAGACGGTACGCCAAGCTATCGCCATCTACATCAATGGCATTGGGGTTATGAATAAATTTTTGACCGACAACGGCTGTTAAATCAACCGCAGGATTTAATAACACTGGTGTAGAGTTAAGTCCTAGTCCTGGGTTTACCTTAAAAATAGTTTCTACATAAAAGGCTACTGCATCAGATGCCCCACCGATATTTCTTACCCCTTGGTTTCGGTTAGAAATCGCTACAGTTACTTTATAATCTGCCGCACCCGAATAGGTATAAATTGCTTTATAGATACCCTTACCGATTCCATTACCAATATCTTCCCCATTACCTCCACCGTTGATACGAGGAGCCCTGATACTACCAATACCATCACCAAAACAAAAAGACGCATCACGTTGGTCTTGCCACGCTCTAAATCCTGTGTTTAAGTCACAATAAATTGTTAGTGTAAATTCATAGGTAAATGAAGTTGATGAAATTCTTTTTACAGAAATTTCTCCGCCTCTCATGTGTGTTGCGAAAGACTCTGTAGTGGAAAGTACCAGTAAAAGGCCTAATACAAAAAGGTAAAATTGTTTAAATCTCATAAAAATTTAGAATATAAAATTCGGATGATTTGCCTACAAGTTATATATTATTTTTTTGGCTAACTAACGAAACAAAAAATCGAACATTAAGTTAAATTACAAGAGCCAACAGGAAGGCTCTTCAAAATTAATCTTTAACAATAAAAACAAGATCTAAGTCTTATTTTATTGTAAAAAAACGTAAAAACATTATAAATAATTGCTAAAAAGTGATAGATAATTTGATACACAATTGTTTGGGTCGTAGTTTTGGGGAGGATATTTAGTTTTAAAATACTAGATACTGATTATTCGTGACATTTAGCCTTTCAAAGAATCAAATTCACCCATGATTATTATCTACTCACCTAAAACTATTAACCATTTTACTGATAACTAAAACAATTAAAAGATGTCTTGGGTAACAAAAACACTAACGAGTTCACTGGGTAGAAAACTACTGATGGCCATTACGGGATTATCGTTGATAGGCTTTCTTGTAGTACACTGTGGAATCAATGCATGTATTTTTTTAAACGACGGTGGCGAAACTTTCAATGAAGCAGCAGAATTTATGGCGCACAACTGGCTAATCAGGACTGCAGAAGTAGGCTTGATGCTAGGCTTTATTATCCACATTGTGGATGGATTGATGCTTTGGAAAACAAATTCAGAGAAGCGTCCTGTAAAGTATGCTATCGTAAAAGGAGAAGCTAATTCTACATGGTATTCACGTTCTATGGGGCTATTAGGTTCATTATTATTGATTTTCCTAATTATTCACCTTCGTCATTTTTGGGTAGTTAGCCGTTTTACTGATGAGATTACAAGTGGAAGAGAAACTCTTTTCGGTGAAATGAAAGAAGTTTTTGAAAACCCAATTGTTGTTGTTGTTTATGTGTTGGGTTGCATTTCTCTGGGCTACCATTTATTACATGGTTTCCAAAGTGCTTTTCAAACGATGGGATGGAATCACCCGAAATATACTCCATTTGTTAAGTCATTGGGTACTGGGTTTTCGATTATCGTACCCATTATTTTTGCAGCAATGCCAATAGCAATGTATTTCGGATGGATTGCATAATGAAAAAGTATATTATGATATAAATGTATACATTTCATGATATTCTTTCATCACTCCATCACACGATTCTCAATCATAATTCTTAATCAAAAATTATGTCAACTAAATTAGATGCCAAAATACCAGGAGGATTATTACCAGAAAAATGGACAAAGTTCCGTTCTACTGTACCCTTGGTAAACCCCGCAAATAAGCGGAATATTGAAATTATTGTTGTAGGAACTGGCTTAGCTGGTGCTTCTGCGGCAGCCTCTTTAGCTGAAATGGGATATAAAGTTAAGGCTTTCTGTTTCCAAGATTCTCCTCGCCGTGCACACTCAATCGCTGCACAAGGTGGGGTTAACGCTGCTAAAAATTATCAAAACGATGGTGACTCTGTTTACCGTCTTTTTTATGATACTATCAAAGGTGGTGACTACCGTGCTCGTGAAGCAAACGTTCACCGTCTGGCTGAAGTATCTGGTAACATCATCGACCAATGTGTGGCTCAGGGTGTTCCTTTTGCACGTGAATACGGTGGTTTGTTATCTAACCGTTCTTTCGGTGGTACACAGGTACAACGTACTTTCTATGCCGCAGGACAAACTGGTCAACAATTATTATTAGGTGCTTATTCTGCTTTACAACGCCAAGTAGGTTTAGGTAATGTAGAATTATTCACTCGCCACGAAATGATGGACGTAGTAATGGTAGATGGCAAAGCCCGTGGTATCATTGCTCGTGATTTGATTTCTGGTAAATTAGAACGTCACTTTGGTCACGCTGTGTTGTTGGGTACTGGTGGATACGGAAACGTATTTTACTTGTCTACCAACGCAATGGGTTCAAACGTAACGGCGGCTTGGAAAGCGCATAAAAAAGGTGCTTTCTTCGGAAACCCTTGCTATACACAAATTCACCCTACTTGTATTCCAGTTTCTGGCGACCACCAATCAAAGCTTACTTTGATGTCGGAATCGTTACGTAACGATGGTCGTATCTGGGTGCCATTAAAACAAAACGATACTCGTCTAGCTATTGATATTCCTGAAGAGGAACGCGATTATTACTTAGAGCGTCGTTATCCTGCCTTTGGTAACTTAGTGCCTCGTGATATTGCTTCGCGTGCGGCTAAAGAGCGTTGCGATGAAGGGTACGGTGTGGGTGCTTCTAAAAAAGCGGTTTATCTTGATTTCGCTGCGGCTATCTTGCGTTATGGACGTGGAGAGGCTACGAAAAAAGGGATGCACAATGCTACTACTGAAGAGCTACAAACAATGGGTAAAGAGGTTGTGAAAGAGAAATACGGTAACTTGTTTGATATGTACAAGCAAATTACTGGTGAAGACCCTTACGAATTGCCAATGCGTATTTATCCTGCGGTTCACTATACAATGGGTGGACTTTGGGTTGATTATAACTTAATGACTACTGTTCCAGGGCTTTATGCAATGGGCGAGGCTAACTTCTCTGACCACGGTGCTAACCGTTTGGGTGCATCTGCATTGATGCAAGGTTTGGCTGATGGTTATTTCGTGATTCCTTATACTATCGGTGCTTATTTATCTGGTGATATTCGTACTAAAGCGATTCCAACAGATGCTCCTGAGTTCGTTGCTGCTGAAAAAGCTGTTCAAGATACTATCGACAAGTTGATGTCTATCAAAGGGACAAAATCTGTTGATTATTTCCACAAGAAATTAGGCTTAATTATGTGGGATAAATGTGGGATGGCTCGTAACGAAAAAGGATTGAAAGAAGCTATTCTTGAAATTCAAGAAATCAAAAGACAATTCTGGTCGGATGTACGTATTCCAGGTGATGCAGATGAATTTAACCCTGAATTAGAAAAAGCAACGCGTGTAGCTGACTTTATCGAACTAGGAGAATTGATGTGTATCGATGCCTTGAACCGTAACGAATCTTGTGGTGGTCACTTCCGTGAGGAATACCAAACAGAAGAAGGAGAAGCACTTCGTGATGACGAGAACTACGCTTACGTAGCGGCTTGGGAATACAAAGGCGACTCTCAATTCGAATTACACAAAGAGGAATTGATTTATGAGAATATTAAGATTGCTCAACGTTCTTATAAGTAATTAGTGAATAGTGATTGGTGATTAGACTTTTTTAACAAGTGATTAGTATTTTTAAGGTAATTATAAGTATTTTATGTCTTAAACTGTAAGTCAGGTTTTAAACTATAAAAATACATCCTATTCACTAATCACGGTTCACTAATCACCACGTAAACAATGGAAAATCAAAAGATTAATTCTTTTAAAGATTTAAAAATTTGGCAGAAATCAATAGTTTTGATTAATCAAACTTACTCTTTGTCAAATAATTTTCCATCAAATGAAAAATTTGGATTAACCTCTCAAATAAATCGTGCATCGGTTTCAGTTGCTTCTAATATTGCTGAGGGCTGGGGAAGAGAAAGTAAAAAATCTTTCATTCAGTTTTTGAGAATATCAAGAGGGTCTCTTTTCGAACTAGATACACTATTAATAATAGCAGTTAATCAAAATTATTTAAATGATTCCGACTACGACCAATTATTAATGCAGATTAATGAAATTGGCAAAATGATAAATAGTCTAATTTTTAGTATTGAAAAAAAGCTGATAAGTGACACAGAGTAACTAGAAAACAAAATGCTAATTACCAATCACTAATCACTAATCTCTCAGACAAAATGGAAGGAAATATGAATTTGACGCTAAAGGTTTGGCGTCAGAAAAATGCAAATAGCGAAGGCAATTTTCAGCAATATGATGTAAAAGGCATCTCTGAAGATATGTCATTCTTAGAGATGTTCGACGTATTAAACGAACGTCTTATCACCGAAGGCGAAACTCCAGTAGCTTTCGACCACGACTGCCGTGAAGGTATCTGTGGGATGTGTTCAATGTACATCAATGGTGAGCCACACGGGCCAAATAAAGGTGTTACGACTTGTCAGCTTCACATGAGAAGCTTTAAAGATGGAGACACTATTACTGTAGAACCTTGGAGAGCAAAAGCATTCCCAATCGTAAAAGATTTAGCTGTAAACCGTTCTTCATTCGACCGTATCATTTCTGCGGGTGGATATATTTCGGTAAACACGGGTAATGCACAAGATGCGAACTCTCTACCAATTGCAAAACCAGATGCTGACGAAGCTTTCGCCGCAGCAGCTTGTATCGGTTGTGGTGCTTGTGTAGCCGCTTGTAAAAATGCTTCTGCGATGTTGTTTACATCAGCAAAAATTTCACAATTGGCTTTACTTCCACAAGGACAAGCTGAACGTACAATTCGTGCTGAAAACATGGTGGCTCAGATGGATGTTGAAGGCTTTGGTGCTTGTACAAACATAGGTGCTTGCGAAGCTGAATGTCCAAAAGGTATTTCACTAGAAAATATCGCACGCATGAACCGTGAGTATTACGGAGCAGTACTTACTTCGAAATAAGCATATCGCTTTGATTATATTACAAGAAACCCCCATTTACCAGAATTGGTGAATGGGGGTTTTGCAATATGTATC
>NZ_JBWKOV010000001.1:209727-1281694 GCF_059416265.1 Arcicella sp. GW821-FHT09D11
AAAGAATGTCTAAATTCTAACGGAGAAACATTGGTTTTGTTCTTGAATAATTTACTGAATGACTGTGGATGTTCAAATCCTAATTGATAGGCTATCTCACTGACAGATAAAGAGGTTGTTGTCAATATCTCTTTTGCTTTTTCAATCAGTTTTGTATGGATATGATGTTGTGTACTTTGCCCTGTTAAACTCCTAAGCATATCGCTTTGATTATATTACAAGAAACCCCCATTTACCAGAATTGGTGAATGGGGGTTTTGCAATATGTATCTTACCCTCAATTAAAAGAATGTCTAAATTCTAACGGAGAAACATTGGTTTTGTTCTTGAATAATTTACTGAATGACTGTGGATGTTCAAACCCTAATTGATAGGCTATCTCACTGACAGATAAAGAGGTTGTTGTCAATATCTCTTTAGCTTTTTCAATCAGCTTTGTATGGATATGATGCTGTGTACTTTGCCCTGTTAAACTCCTAAGCATATCACTTAAATAATTCGCCGAAACATTCAATTGTGCTGAAAGATATTGCACCGTTGGTAAGCCTAATTGTTCATTCTTGCCTGAATCAAAATAACTTGCCAGCAACTCATCTAGTTTTATTAAAAGTTCATCATTGGCCGTTTTACGGGTAATGAACTGTCTGTTATAATATCTATTACAATAATTTAGTAATAGTTCGATATGAGAAACGATGACATCCTGACTAAACTTATCAATCACAGAACCGTATTCCTGTTCGATATTTTTAATGATAGTATCTAGCATAGCCTCCTCTTTTTCAGAGAGATGAAGTGCTTCGTTGACGGCATAAGAAAAAAAGCCGTACTCTTTAATTGTCTTTTGTAAGGAATAATTACGGATAAAATCAGGATGGACAACCAACCACCAACCTTTTAAAGCAATATCTTCTGTCACGACTGTTGAGATTACTTGTCCAGGCGAGAAAAACGTCATTAATCCTTCATCAAAATCATAATAGTTTTGTCCATACTTTAACTTGCCTGTAAAATCCTTTTTGATACAAATAGAATAAAAGTTATAGATAACACTCTTCATATTATCATCAAAATGACAATTAATGCTGTTCATACTAATTACACTTACCAAAGGGTGTTCGGGCTTAGGTAAACCCAACAGGCGGTGCAATTCAGAAATTGAATTGATGATATATGGCAGATTTGTTTCTTTTTTCATTTTCGTAAATGTTTCAAAAAAAGATAAAATAGGAAAGCCTTTAAAAGACTTTCCCTTAAATGTCATTCTTACTACCTACCCTACCATAGACATCCCCCAAGCATCGTAACGGTCGCCTGTTGATGTGCCCAATGGCACGATACCTTCTAATCTATTTAATTCATCTGTACTCAACTGAATATTAATTGTCTCAATATTTTGCTCAACATATTTCACTCGTTTCGTTCCAGGAATTGGCAAATATCCTTTAGAGATAATCCAAGTAATGGCTAATTGAGAGGGTGTAATGCCCTTTTCATCAGCAATCTTTTTGATTTCGCTCACCAATTCAAGATTTTTATAGAAGTTTTCACCTTGAAAACGAGGAATACTTCTTCTAAAATCATCAGCAGGAAAATCATCTGGACTTTTAATTTCAATATCTCCAGAAAGAAATCCTCTGCCTAAAGGAGAATAGGCTACAAAGCCAATATTCAATTCCTCTAGTGTTGTTAAAATACCTGCTTCTTCAACAGTTCTTTCAAATAAAGAATACTCTGTTTGTATCGCTGTTAATGGATGCACATGATGTGCTTTTTTGATGGTTTCTGAGGACACTTCCGAAAGCCCGATATAGCCCACCTTACCTTCTTTTACCAAATCAGCCATTGCACCAACCGTATCTTCGATGGGCGTATTAGCATCTAGTCTATGAAGATAATATAAGTCGATATAATCTGTCCCAAGGTTTTTCAGCGAACGCTCAACGGCTTTTTTAACATATTCAGGTTTACCATTTATTTGCCAAGTAAGTTGTTCATTGTCATCAATTTCAAACCCAAATTTTGTAGCAATAATGTATTTATCTCTGTTGCCTTTAATAGCTTTTGAAATCAGCCTTTCGTTTGCCAATGGTCCATACAAATCGGCGGTATCTAGGAAGTTCCCTCCTAATTCTAATGAACGATGAATAGTTGCAATTGATTCAGCTTCGTCGGCTTTTCCATAAATATCTGCTCCAGCTATTTGGGTCATACCCATGCAACCTAAGCCAATTTTTGGCACTATTAATCCTTGATTTCCTAATGCAATTTTATTTAAGTTGTTCATGATTTAATTTTTAAGATGAGTGTTTATCTTTAACATGACAAAGTTCTATAAACACTCATTTAAAAAAGTAGCCAAATCCCTTGATATTGTATCCAAAATGAGGCAGGTGATTATCTTTTCAACCTGATATAGACCGATTAATTCAGTAGATTGCTTAGAGATTTAGCTTTATAAAGCATCACATCAATCCTTAAATGTTATTCCTATGAAATTGAGACTATCGTTTATTTTCTTAATATTTTTCGTTTTCAATGCCTTTTCTCAGAAAAACAATTCATCTTTTGAGTTTACACCCACTATCAACATTGTCTATTCTTCGCAACATCCTTTAGTAAACACTACTGCTCAGTTATTTAAACAAGACATTGAACAGGTTTTTGGGATAAAGGTAAATCTTAATCAAAAAACAGATCCTCAGATTATTCTAAGAATTGTTGGCGACAAAGTACCTGCTGAATTGAAAAACTTAATCACACAAAACGATAAAAAAATAGCAGGGAAATGGGAAGTATTTAGTTATAGCAACCAAAGTAAAGCGAAAAAGCAAATATTAATAATTACAGGTAGCGATGCCCGAGGATTGGCTTATGGTGTATTCGAGCTTTCTAAAAAATTGGGCGTAAATCCTTGGTATTTTTGGGATGATGTACCGATTGCTAAATTGACAAGCAAAAAAGTTATTATCAGAGACACTATCAGCGCAGAACCTTCGGTAAAATACCGTGGAATTTTTATCAATGATGAAGACTGGGGCTTACAACCTTGGGCTGCCAAAACATTTGATACACAAACAAAAGATATTGGCCCTGCTACTTATGCCAAAGTATTTGAATTATTACTGAGGTTAAAAGCCAACATTATTTGGCCAGCGATGCACCCCTCTACAAAGGCTTTTTATCATTTCCCAGAAAATAAAGAAATAGCTAAAAAGTATGGAATCATTATGGGGACTTCCCACGCAGAACCTATGATGCGAAATAATGTAGATGAATGGATAGATAAAACTATGGGCGACTATAATTATTTTACCAACAAAGATAAAATTATTAACTATTGGGAAAGTAGAATTAAGGAAATTAAAGATTATGAAAACTTTTATACCCTAGGTATGCGTGGCAAGCATGATAGTGGTATGGAAGGGGTAAAAGACATTAGCAAAGCCGTAGAAACAACAGAGGAAATTATACAACTCCAAAGAGATTTGCTAAAGAAAAACCTCAACAAACCATTGGAGGACATTCCGCAAACGATGACACTCTACAAAGAGGTATTACATCTTTATGAAAATGGCTTGAAAGTGCCCGACGATATTACGCTAATGTGGCCTGATGATAACTATGGATATATTAAAAATTTAAGCAACGAGGCCGAAAGAAAACGCAAAGGAGGCTCAGGAGTTTATTATCACATTTCATATTGGGGCAGACCACACGATTATCTTTGGCTAGGTACTACTCACCCTGCTTTAATTCATTTTGAAATGAACAAAGCCTATGAAATGGACGCTAGAAAGATATGGATAGTGAATGTTGGAGATATTAAAGCCAATGAATATGGCACACAGTTGTTCTTGGATATGGCTTATAATATTAAGCCTTTTCAACAAGGAAAAAGCATCAAAGAACATTTAAGTAACTGGACTTATTCGCTCTTAAAAAGTACTAATCCTGCTGATTTACTATGGAAATATTATCAATTGGCCTTTGTTCGTAAGCCTGAATTTATGGGTTGGAGTCAAACAGAACCTACAAGGGCTACACATCCTACAGATTTTAGTGCTGCTGAAATAGACGAAAGACTAAAGGATTATTTACAATTAGAAAAAGAAACACTTGAAAATCGCCCTGTCGATAAATCACTGTCTGATGCTTATTTTCAGTTAGTTGAATATCCTATTTTGGCGGCCAGTAAAATGAATCAGAAATTCTTGTATTTGGATAAGTTTTATGAAAAACCAATTGACCAAAGAGACAATGCAGATGAAAATCTTAAGGCTTCGATAAAAAGCTATCAAGGTATTCAGGAATTGACAAGTTATTATAATAATCAATTGGTGGGCGGGAAATGGAAATTTATGATGGATGCTTCGCCTAGAGATTTGCCTGTATTTAACAGTCCAGAGAAGTTATTAAAAGTTGAACAAAAGAAAACTGTTGTCACACAAAAGACAACAAAAATTCCTGCTGGAGACTTTATCTCTGTAAAACAAGGAGCAAAAGCATTCTGGAAAAAGATAGGAGAACCTAGTTTCTCAGGCTCATCCGTAGTGAGTGGACCATTTCAATTAGGCACATCTCTTGATAGTACCAACCTCGGCGAACTTCCTACTTTGACTTATCGGTTCAATGTTAGCGAAAAATCAGCATTAAAATTAACAGTCGTTGCATTGCCATTGCACCCTCTTCAGTTTAGTATAGGACAAAGAGTAGGCATACAGATTGATGACCAAAAGGTACAATTTGTTAATTTTCAGACGTACGATAGAAGCGAAGAATGGAAACAAAATGTGTTGACAAACACCGCTAAAAGAATATTAAAAACAAAGGAATTAAGTTCGGGAGAACACACTTTCAAGATTTTCATGATCGATACAGGTGTAGTGCTTGATCATTTTTTGTTGAGTTTTAATTAATTTATCAACTTCTTGTTTATATCGTTTTGTTAGCAAAGAAATTTTCTTTGCTAACAAAATACTGATGAGGTAGTTTACTTATAGAAGTAATAATTTACACATTTGTCTCTCTCTACGCCAATAATCGCCTTTAATATCGCTCCTATACAGAATTTATCAGCCTTTTTGTTTTCTGTTTTATATAATTTTCCAATCTTTGAGCAATCTTGTATTCGATTATATTAAAACCAATTAATTTTTATGAATAAAGTCTATTTGAGTGATTCTGGTCCAAAGGTTTCTGAGGCAATCTATGGGTTTTGGAGATGGACAGACAATGGTGCTGAGACTGTTGCTAATATGGAGAGGATTGTTAATTTATGCTTGGAATTAGGTATCAATACTTTTGACCATGCAGATATTTATGGCAATTATACCATCGAAGAATATTTTGGGAAACTCATTCAGCAAAAAGCAATCAAAAGAGAAGAGATTGTCCTTTTCAGCAAATGTGGCGTTCGTAAGTCTGATAAGGGTTATACTTATTTTGACAACAGCGAAAAGTATTTGCTAGAAAGTGTAAACAACTCTTTAAAAAGACTTAAAACTGATTATCTCGATATTTTCTTGTTGAATCAAATCGACATGATTAGTAATCCTGAAGAAACAGCACAGATATTAAGAGAGCTGGTAAACAGCGGTAAAATCAAACACGTAGGCGTTAGTAACTTAACGGTATTTCAGCATCAATTATTAGAGTCGTATTTGCGTAAGCCTATCGTAACGAACCATATTGAGCTGAACCTTATCAATACTTCAGCGATTGAAGATGGTAGATTAGACTTTATTAAACAACGTTTCAGCAAACCTTTGGCTTGGGCTCCGTTGGCTGGTGGTAAGATTTTGGATGGTACTGATGCTAAATCGTCTATTATAAGAGCAAAATTGACAGAAATTGGCGAAAAATATGATGCTAATGTTGAACAAACTGCGGTAGCTTGGCTTTTACAATTAGGTACTTTGCCGATTATTGGTTCACTCTCTGAGGAAAGAATCCGTAATGCTGTAAGTGCTACAGAAATTAAATTAAGTCATGAAGATTGGTATGAGATTTATAATTTGGCGATGATGAAGTAAGTATTTCTGTTTGCTTTATTGCTAACTAAAAAGGCAAGTGAAACATATATCACTTGCCTTTTTGCTCTATCAAGTCCCACATATTACCATATAAATCTTTGAAGACAGCTACTGTTCCATAAACTTCTTCAACAGGTTCTCTCACAAATTCAACGCCTACACTTTTCATATACTGATAATCTCTCCAGAAATCATCCGTATTTAAAAACAAGAATACTCTACCTCCCGATTGATTACCCACCGCTTTCATTTGTTCTTGATTAGCAGCTTTTGCTAATAGCAAACAAAAACCATTTGAGTTTTGTGGACTTACTAAAACCCATCTTTTGGTTTCACTCAATTGAGTATCTTCGATAAGTTCAAATTGCAATTTCTTTGTATAAAATTCAATTGCCATATCGTAATCATCTACTACAATAGCAATTTGTATAATACTCTGTTTCATTCGTATATCTATTTTAAAGGTTTAAGATACAAACCATAAAAACAGTGTTAGTAATAATTAATTCCTGTATTCTCTCAAATATTTAACTGGCACATTATCAGTAAGCCAAACGCCATTCTCAGATAAATAGAACTCGAAGCCATCTGAATGCATAAGCTCTGCTAACACTTCAAACACAAAAGGTTTTCCGTGTCGTGTACCTACTACCAAAGCAGTATCCACATCTTTACTTAGATGAACATGATGGCGACTTTGTTTCTCTAAACCTGTTTGTAAAATTAATGCTACTGATTTTTCACTTGTCCCATGATAGAGAATTACTGGAGGAATTTGAGGAGAATAACCAAGTTCAACCTCAACTGAATGTCCTTGATTAGCCCTTATTTTATCGAAGTTGTCATTAAAAGCAAATCGTTTTTTTGCATTCGTCTCAACAATAAATTTAAGTATCTCTCTATCAAAATGATATCCAAATTTATGTGCATTTTCAATTAATTCATCAACACTAGTCCAGCCATTCTCATCAAGATTTATTTGAATAGTTTCTGGTTTGTGGCGCAATACTAAGCTTAGAAATTTACTAATCTTAGTATTTTCTTTTTCGTTTATCATTGTCGTGTATTTACTAATTTTTAAAGGTACTAAAAGCAGATACAATTTCACATAATACAACCATAACTTTATTAATTGATATTAATCTTCATACAATAAAAAAAGGCAAGTGAATTTCTTCCTTTGCCTTATACTTTATATTGATGTAATTTCTTATCTATGGAAGCACATACACCGTCAATCCTCTAGCTCCATGCGCCCCTATTACCAAGCTTTGTTCAATATCGGCTGTTTTAGATGGACCCGAAATAAAGGTTCCGAAGCCTGTTTCATCTACTTTTATACGTTCATAAGCACGGTGCATATTAGTTACGATTTCAGAACCTTTGATAATCATCACTAAGTATTGAGTAATCATCGGTAATACTCTATGTGGTAGCTGTTTTTCAGAAACCCAAATAGCCCCATTTTCTGCCACTCCAAAATCGCCTCTGATGATGGCTAAATTCAAGGTTTCTAGCTCGTGTGGGTCACTAACATTCAAACTAAAGTCGGCTAACTCAGCTAGTTCCTCTACTGTAGAAGCAATATTTGTTACGCCTTGATAATGTGCCTGAATATCTGCTTTTATTTCTTCATAAGAGTTCACAGCAACGGCCTTCCCTCCTACAAAACTGAGTATTTCAGCAAACTTATTGAAATTATTTTCATAAACTGTATCAAACTTAAACTGAACAGTCAACTCTCTATATTCAGGCTGGTTCTGTTTGATAAGTGATAATATTTTTTCTCTGCTTGACATCTTTTTATTTTTTTTGGACTTTAGGATTTGGGGACTTTAGGACTGGAAGATTTTAGACGCTAGACTGGAGGACTTTAGGACTTGAAGATGTAAGGTATTAGACGTTAGATATTAGATGCTAGATGTTCATATCTAATACCCGTGGTCTGTGTCTTCACAGACCACGGTTGTGGGAACTCACTGAACAAGTCTAATGTCTAGTATCTTACGTCTTAAATCTTAAATTCCTAAAGTCTTATAATCCCTTTTTACGAACATACCACTCTCTAAAGCTTTCTTTAGGTGGCTCAGGCATTTCTCTTTGGTTGTACCAAGGATTCAAGCCATTGTTTACTAAGAAAGGAGTATTTTTCATAAAGAATCTTCCTAATTTACCTGCTGTTCTAAAGAATTTAGGAGAGTTTAACACCATTGCCATGGAATTAATACCAGCAGCTTTTACTTTAGAAACATGCCCACCTTGCACCAATACTTGGCGCCATTTATATAATTGGTCATGAATATCGATTTTAACGGGACACACATTTGAACATGACCCGCAAAGCGTAGAAGCAAAAGGTAAATCTGCATTCTTTTCCATATCCAAGTTCGGAGCCAATATAGAACCAATTGGTCCAGCCACAGCCGAGTGATAACTAAAGCCCCCTGAACGACGGTACACTGGACAGGTATTCATACAAGCTGCACAACGAATACATTTCAAAGAATTTCTGAAATCTGGGCGCCCCAATTGAGTAGTCCTGCCATTATCTACTAAGATAATATGCATTTCTTGCCCTTCGCGTGGTGTATGAAAATGACTCGAGAAAGTAGTAATTGGTTGCCCTGTAGCACTTCTTGCCAATAATCTCAAGAAAACACTCAGGTGTTCGGCACGAGGTATAATCTTTTCAAAACCCATCGAAGCGATATGCACATCAGCCAAGTGGGCACCCATATCTGCATTGCCCTCGTTGGTACAAACTACAAAACCTCCTGTTTCAGCAATGGCAAAGTTTACGCCTGTCAAAGCTACTTTTCTGGTCAAGAAAGTATCTCTTAAATGCTGACGAGCAGCCTCTGTAAGATATTGTGGATCGGTAGCACCTTTTTCAGTCCCTAAATGTATATGGAAAGTTTCACCAACGTCAGCTTTTTTGAGGTGAATAGCAGGCAATACAATGTGTGAAGGTGGTTCATTTCTCATCTGAACGATACGCTCGCCCAAATCAGAATCGATTACTTCTATGCCTTGTTCTTCCAAGAAATGATTTAAATGACATTCTTCCGTTAACATAGACTTCGACTTTACCATACGAGTAATGCCTTCTTTTTTCAAGATAGCGTGTACAATCTCGTTATGTTCTTTTCCGTCAGCAGCCCAGTGAACTTTGATACCATTTGCGGTCGCTTTTTCTTCAAACTGCACTAGCAAATCATGCATATTTGATAATACATGATTTTTGATTTGCGAACCTGCTTCCCGTAATTGTTCCCATTCAGGGATTTGAAAAACGGCTCTGTCACGTTTTGAACGTACAAACCAAAGCGTTTCGTCATGCCAATTTACGTAGTCTTCGTCTTTATTGAACTCAATCGACGCCGTAGCGTGATCTTTGATTGGATTATTCATCGAATAAAAATTTCACAAATGAGTATTTAGTTGTGATTGAGTGAGTGGTGAATTAGTGAATTTTCCTAACAGTCTATCTAGTGTCTGAAGTCTATTGTCTTAAATCTTCTATTCACTAATTCGCTCAATCACAACTCACAACTACTTAACCTACTTGCTATTTAAAATCTCAGCGATATGTTTTACTTTCACGTTCGAGCCTTTTCTTCTTAAAATTCCCTCCATGTGCATCAAACATGAGACGTCAGCACCTGTGATAAATTCGGCTTCATGACGCAAATGGTCAGCTACTCTATCTTTACCCATTTTTGCAGAAACAGCCTCCTCCGCCACACAGAATGTTCCACCGAACCCACAGCATTCATCTTTTCTATCCAATTCAATGATAGATAAGCCATCAACCATTTTCAGTAATTTCTCAGGTTTTGAATAAGGTTGGGCTACTAATTCAGACATCTGGGCAAGCTTCAGCCCACGTTGCCCGTGACAACTTTGGTGTAAGCCTACTTTATGTGGAAAGTTTGCTTGCAGATTTTCTACTTTCAATACATCTACTAAAAATTCTGTTAATTCATAGATTTTAGCATTTTCATCACCTTTGCCCAATACATGGTCTTTTACATGGAGTGTGCAACTCCCTGATGGTGAAACAATGTATTCATAGCCTTTAAAGTTTTCAAGAAAGTTTTTATCACATCCTTTGGTAAGGTGTTCAAAGCCAGAATTTGCCATGGGTTGTCCACAACAAGTTTGGTTTAGTGGATAATATACTTCACAACCAAATTTCTCTAGTAGTTCCAAGGTAGCAATTGCCACATTTGGATAAAACTGATCGATATAACAAGGAATAAACAGCGCTACTTTCATTATTATGGGGCTTCAATTCAATCTTTACGATAAAGCTCAAAATTACAGTCAAAATACTCATGTAAGCATACTGTACTCTTATGCGGAAACTACACCTGATTGAAACTATCTGTGAAAGCTCTGCGAAATTGAGAAGGGCTTTTCCCTTTGAATTCCCTAAAGACTCTCCCAAAATAAGATACATTATTAAACCCACAATGAAAACAAACATCTGTAATGTCCTCCCCTTCCAACAGCATTTTGCAAGCTTGATTTATCCTGAATTCATTCACAAATTCAGTAAATGTTTGGTTAGCATTCTTTTTAAAGTAATTACAAAAAGCAGGAATAGTAAGGTTAGATAAATCAGCAACTTCCTGTATATCAATTTCTTGCCTATAATTACCTTCTACAAATTTGTATATTTTATTAAGCCTTTCTTGATCTTTCAGACTGAAATTATAGCGTATATCCGACGCATTTAGCAAGATATATTCAGTAGATTTTGCTAAACTTTGAAGGATATTGAGTAATGCTACAAGCCTTTCAAAAGCAGTAAGTTCAAGTAATTTTTTTATACGCTTACTAAGCTCTTCGTATGTTTCACCATAAAAAGAAATTCCTTGTTTGGAACGCTCAAAAAGTAATTTTATAGAAGACATCTCTCGAGATTCAATAAAACCTTCTCCTAAAAAATTCTCTTTAAACTGAATCACGATTTCCTCATGCACACCGATGGCGCCATAACCAAAGCCAGAATGGGGCACATCAGAAGCTATCATCACTAAATCGCCATCAGCATAATAGCTTAAATGGTTTCCTACGTGTCTTCTACCCTCTCCTTGAAACACCAAAACGATTTCATATTCTGGATGATAATGATAACTCCACCTGAAATCACCAGATGACCCCGCGGGTACTTTGTGATATAACACCCTAAAGGAGCTTCCTTCATCAGGTTGAATTATTTCAAATTCAGCTTTCATTTAATATTTTTTATACAAATTATAAATATTTTCATTTTTATTGCTAATTTACTGAAAAAACTACTTAATAATAATAATGCTTATTAATATAGTAATATTTTATAATAATGAAAGAGTAGTTTATTTATACTTATTTACGGAATTTTGCATCAAACATTAACCATTTATATAACTATTCTGATCACTGAGCCAACAAACACAAGAAGCGGACTTTTGTTCGCTTCTTTTTTACTTATTACACAACCCGCCAATTATGAACAACTGGAAAATTAAGGTATCGATCTTTATTAATTATTTCCTATTTGCTATTTTACTCAACAGTGTGGGAGCAGTAATTCTACAGGTTCAAAACACTTATGGCATTTCTGAATCAGCGGCTTCTGTCTTAGAGGCCTTCAAAGATTTAAGTATTGCGGTCGTTTCGTTTTTGGTAGCTTCCTTTATTGTTAAAATTGGTTATAAAAATGCTATGCTGATTGCCTTGGCTATTGTAGCATTTACTTGTTTGATGATGCCTATCTTGAATGAGTTTTGGATGACTAAGCTCCTATTTGCTTCAATTGGCACGTCCTTTGCTTTGATAAAAGTATCTGTGTATGCAACCATCGGATTAATTACAAAAGATAAAAATGAACATATCAGCTTGATGAATTTCATTGAATCATTCTTTATGATTGGGGTGCTTACAGGCAGTTTTATTTTTAGTGCTTTTATTGATGACTTAAATCCACAATCACCAGCGTGGGTCAATGTTTATTATTTATTGGCAGGTTTGGCGGTTTTTGCTTTTTTACTTTTATTAACGTCACCTTTGGACGAATCGAGCATAAAAGCACAACCTGATGAAAATACAATGGGTGGGTTTAGCGATATGCTTCGCTTGGTAGTAGTGCCAGTGGTTTTGGTATTTGTGGCAAGTGCTTTTATTTATGTGTTGATAGAACAAAGCATTATGAGTTGGCTACCTACTTTTAATAGTAAGGTATTACATTTACCAGCAAGCCTCAGTATTCAAATGGCAAGTATTTTGGCGGCCTCAACGGCTGTTGGTAGATTTTTAGCAGGAATTGTCCTTAGAAAAATTAAGTGGCTTTATGTATTATTGACTTGTGTAATATTGGCTGGAGCATTAGTACTGATAGCTTTACCACTTGCCAAAAATTTAGGCAGTGAAGTAATTACTGGCTGGGGAAATGCCCCAATAGTAGCATTTATTTTTCCGATGATAGGCTTAGTAATTGCACCGATTTATCCAGCTATTAATTCAGTAATCTTGAGTTCACTTCCTAATCGTCAGCATGGAATAATGTCGGGTCTGATTGTCATTTTCTCTGCACTGGGTGGAACTACAGGCTCATTAATAACAGGACATATCTTTGAAGCTTACGGGGGTGAAAGTGCCTTTTATTTTTCATTAATTCCACTTACCATTTTAATTGTTTGTTTAATTGTTTTCAACAAGTTATCAAATAATGAAAATGTTGAACTGAAGAGTACTGGAGGACATTGATTATTTTTTAATAGATTGCACATTATTTTAATATCATTTATAAACAATCACATAAAATTAAAACTAGAAAGCATTCGTAATTCAAAAGATTGCTTTTCGCTTTGTAGTAATGAATAACGATGTCCATAAACAATACTTCAAAATCAAATCATCCCTTCGATGAATTGTTTGTCGATGTGCAGATGAGTGATATTTTTCCTGATTCCAAGACTTTTAATGATTATATACCTAAGGAATCTTCTGAAAAAATATTAGAGAAATATCTCGAAGAAAAAAGTAAGTCTAATTTTGATTTAAAGCAGTTCATTCATACCAACTATATCGCTAATACAGTATCTGCCAACGATTATAAAAGTGATACTTCAATACCTATTGCTGAACATCTGTCAGCATTATGGCCTATTCTTACGCGTGAGCCAAATCAACAAGCACAAGACGGTTCTTTGATTGCTTTACCTTCAAGGTATGTAGTGCCAGGAGGCAGATTCCAAGAGATTTATTATTGGGATAGCTACTTCACCATGCTAGGCTTACAAGAAAATAGGCAGATTGATTTAATAGAAGGTATTATCGACAACTTTAATTACCTCATCAACAAACTTGGTTATATTCCCAATGGTAATCGTACCTATTTCTTAGGGCGTTCGCAACCGCCTTTTTTCTCTTTGATGGTCGAATTATTGCGGGAAGAAAAGGGCGACGAAGTATTGCTAAAGTATTTGCCTGCTTTAGAAAAAGAGTATGATTTCTGGATGACAGGTAAAAATAAACTTGTCAAAGACAAAGCAAGTATCGCTACTGCAAGAGTCGTAAAAATGCCTAACGGAACTATTATGAATCGCTATTGGGATGAAAACGACACACCCCGACCAGAGGCCTATAAAGAAGACATAGAATTGGCAGAAAAGTCAGGGAAAAATCCCTCGGAAATCTATCGTCATATCAGAGCTGCCGCTGAATCTGGCTGGGATTTTAGCAGTCGTTGGTTTAAGGATGGAAAAAATATGACGACTATTCATACTACAGACATCGTTCCTATAGATTTAAACTGTTTACTACTGAATCTTGAAAAAACTTTATTCCGTGCTTTTCTTTTACTAGACGATAAATTTTCAGCCAATAAATTATACAATGCTTCAAAATTGCGTGAAAAAGCTATCAAGAAATATTGTTATAGTGTAGAAGAAGGCTTTTATTTTGATTATGATTTTGTGACCCAAAAGCATACAGCCTCTTATTCGTTGGCATCTAGCTTTCCTTTGTTTTTTGAGATTGCTAATAAATTTCAAGCAACCAATGTAGCCAAAAAAATAAAGGATAGTTTTCTGAAAGACGGTGGTTTAATTACTACAACAATCAACTCTGGTCAGCAATGGGATGCTCCTAATGGATGGGCTCCTTTGCAATACATTACTTACCAAGGACTTAGGGCTTATGGCTTTGATATTTTGGCTGACAAAGTAAAAACACGTTGGATACAAACCAATGAAAAAGTATATTTAAAAACGGGTAAAATGACCGAAAAATATAATGTACAAACACCAAATATTGAAGCGGGCGGTGGGGAATATCCTAACCAAGATGGCTTTGGTTGGACAAACGGCGTATTATTAACCTTTCTAAATAGTTAACCATTATTTTTTCTTAAGCACATGATGTTTTTTCAATCCTTTGATAAATATCATGTGCTTTTTTATGCCCTCCCCTCTCTGTTCTCTCAAAATATCTATGCAAGCTTGCAACAAAAGTAGTTTTTTCACTCTCTGTTAGATAAATGTTAAAGAATGTTAATTAGTTTTTATATAACTAATAAATTAGTTAATTTAGCGTTTATAATTAAACCTCCACATAATCAACTCTATCATCATGTATAAATCTACTTTGCTTTTATTACTCTGCCTGTTTTCCTCTATCCTCGTCAAAGCTCAAAATCCTACAAGAGTAACGATTAAAGGTATTGTTCAAGACACCAATTCAGTAGTAATGTCGGGAGCGACGGCAATGCTTTTACAACCAAAAGATTCATCATTAGTCAACTTCTCCAGAGCGAACGATAAAGGAGTATTTGAATTCAGAAATGTAAAAAATGCTCCTTATCTACTTAAAATTTCATTCGTGGGTTTCTTACCCTACCAACAAAACATTAAAATTTCAGAAACTGAAATTGCTGATTTAGGGCCTATTAAAATCAAACCTATTTCTCAAGAATTACTAGAGGTTGTTGTAAGAACAGCCAAAGCTCCTTTGACTATCAAAGGTGATACGATTGAATACAATGCATCGTCGTTCAAAGTACCTCCTGGGTCATCGGTAGAAGACTTATTACGCCGTTTGCCAGGCTTAGAGATTGATGCTAGTGGTAATATCAAAGCACAAGGTAAAGATGTAAAGAAAGTACTGGTAGATGGTAAAACGTTTTTTGGTGACGACCCCAAAGCGGCTACCAAAAATTTAGGTGCTGAAACTATCTCTAAGATACAAGTTTTCAATGGTAAGTCAGACCAAGCATTGCTTACGGGTGTAGATGATGGAAAAAAAGAAAAAACCATTAACCTAGAGCTAAAGGATGAATTTAAGAAAGGTTCATTCGGAAAAATTACAGGGGCTATCGGAACAGAATCTAGAGGGGCTGCCCGAGGAAACTACAACCGTTTTAATAAAAAAGAACAGTTTTCGATATTGGGTTATGTAAACAACATCAACGAAACAGGAGTAAACTGGGGTGATTATGGCGAGTTTAAAGGAAATAACTCTTTTAATCAAAATGATAATGGTGATTTTGGTTTTGGAAGTAGCGGTCGTTATTTCTTTGCTGATGGTGGAGGAATTTTAAACAACTTTGATGGAAGAGGTTTTACAAACAACTTTGGTAGCGGTGTAAACTATAACTATACCTATCAAAAAACGAAATTGAGTACTAGCTATTTTTATAACCAAACAAAACTTACGCTTGATCAATTTCAAACGAAAAGAACATTCTTACAAGATAATTCATTTACTACTACTGATACGACTCATACAAACAATTTCAGAGGTAACCATAGTCTCGCAGGTCGTTTTGAACAAATGTTAGATTCAAGCAATACCCTGATTACGAAAGCTAATTTACGTTTTAGTAACTCTAATAGCACAGATATAAATAGTCAGCGATATATTAACCAAGATAATGCGCTTAAAAACTCTGTAGCTATCAATAATGGGTCGAATTTGAATGCTTTTAATTTTTCTGGAACAGCTATTTTCAGACATAAATTCAAAAAGAAAGGTCGCACATTTGCCTCAAGTCTTTCTTATAATGTGTCGTCATCAGATGGAACCGATAAAATTAACTCATTGACGAAGTTTTTTAATGCTCAGAATGTAAACGACCAAATCAGAGCCATTAGTCAACTCAACCAAAATGCCAATACGACCAATGCATTAAACGGAGGTTTAAACTTTTTAGAACCACTTTCTAAAAAAGTGTATTGGGAGACTTTCTATAACTTTAGCAATAACAAGCAGAGTGTCGGAAGAGATGCTTTTAATGGCGTTTCAAACAATGAGCGATATGATAGTTTAAGTACATTCTATAAAAATGACATCACTTATAACAGGCTAGGAAGTAGCTTGCGTTATTCACACGCTGGTGTTAATATTTCTACAGGTTTGGCGGTGTTACGTTATGACTTAACGGGTCAGCTTTATGGCAAAGAGAATGCTCCGCTTAAAGCTGAAATAAATAAAAGCTATGATGCCCTTACGCCTAACCTTTCGGCAAGTATCGAATTCAAGAACAATGCTTATGCGGGCTTGAGCTATAACTTGAACGTACAGGCTCCTAGTATTAGCGACCTTCAGCCAGTGGTAAACAATAACAATCCTTTTTATATTACTACAGGTAATCAAGATTTGTTACCAACCAAAAGTCATGAAATAGGCGTAGATTTCTATAAATTTGACCCTGCTACTTTTACGAATATAAGCTTGTGGTCAAGTTATAATTATTATCAAAGCCAGATTGTCTATAATCAAACAGTGGATGCCAATTTTGTAACGAGAACACGTCCAGAAAATATCTCGGGAGGAACACGTTTTAATACAGGTTTGTACACAAGTTTCCCTATCGTAAAAACAAAATTCACCGTGAATTTGAATGGTAGTGTTAACATCAGTAAAAACCCAACCTTTATTAATGGGGTTAAAAACGAAACACAAAACCAAGGCTACAATGCTACTTTAGGCTTTAATATTACGCCAAGTGATAAATTATTGATGAGTCTTAGTGGAAATTTAGGCTTTAATAATATAAAATACTCTATTGAAGAAGGGCAAAATCAGAATATCAAAACTACAGGCGTAGATGCCTCAATCAAATGGAATTTTGCTAAGAAAACTTTCTTTGAAACCAACCTTGATTATAATGGTTATGAAAACGACCGCTTCGGATTCAAACAAGATATTCCTATCTTGAACTGTTCTGTAAGACGTTTATTGATGAAAGATAACAAAGTTGAACTTCGTTTAGCGGCATTTGATGTTTTCAACAAAAGACAAACCATTACGCAACAAGGTTACCAAAACTATGTGACTAACCAAACTTCGTTAACATTAGCTCGTTATTTTATGTTAAGCATTACTTACAACGTAAAAGGTCATGTTGATAAATTAAAGAAAAATAATGGCTGGTAGATAAAAGAAATATCGAATTAATGGAGATGCGTTTTCAACGCTTATGATAGCTGAGAAAGCGCATCGTCTATAAAACTGAATCATATCAATAATTACAAACTTGAAATATGAAAAAAATATTAATCATAGCATTTATTTTATCGTCCATTCAGCTTTTTGCACAAACCAATGAGGGCATAGTGCATTATACTCGTACTACTTATTGGACAAAAATGAACAACCAATTGAGTTATATCAGTAAGCAAGAAAAGGAAAGAATGACTTATATGTTTGCAGGAAAGGATGATTGGAAGGTTTATACCACTCTATACTTTAATGAAAACGAAAGTAGGTATATCGATTCTGATGAAAAACCAGAGGAAGACCAAGGCTATTCTGGCAGAAAAGAAGAATTTAGTGTGAATAGAAATTTTGCCAAAAATACGATGACTGATGTTTTTGAAATGTTAGGCAAAACTTATATCATCGAAGATTCTTTACAAATGCCTAATTGGAAAATCTTGAATGATATCAAAGAAGTAGCAGGGCATATTTGTATGAAAGCGATGATTGAAGATCCTATTAAAAATCAAAAAATCATTGCTTGGTTTGCACAAGATATTCCTATAAATGCTGGTCCAGAAAGGCTTTGGGGATTACCCGGATTGATTCTTGAATTAGATATCAACGATGGCACTGTAACGATAATAGCGTCAAAAATTGAATTTAAAAAATTAAATCAAGAGCTGGCTTTACCTAAGAAATTAAAAGGAAAGAAAATAACTGAAGCAGAATATAAAGACATGCAAATAAAGTTTATCAAAGAGAAAACCAAAGAAGAACGAAATCCTTTTTGGTTCCTTCGATATTAGTATAAATTTTTATTCTTTATCACTAGCGAGGGACTTAAGTCCCTCGCTAGTGATAAAGAATATTTTTTTAAAAATGCTATTCTTGAAACTTTAATACTTACGATTTCAGTCAGCTTTATTTTTCTCTTTTTCCTTTTTCTTGAAAAAGCCTCTGAATAAGAAATTATGCTGAATCGCTTCAAGGTCTTCGTCTAGTTTTTTACTACCAGTCTCCAGATTCTTCAAAGTCATTTTTATTGATGTGGCTGATGCCGAATCATTCAACAATACTCCTACTGTATTATCTTTTCTATTCATTTTTTCGCTCACCATTCTTAAGTTTGCTGTAAACTTATTCACAGAAGCCGATGCACTTTGTAACTGCGTAACGGTACCTACAATTCGATTATATACGAGCGTATCACTAGCAAAATCATTAATAGAATTGCCGGGACGATTAATTTTACCAGAGAATTCTTCAAAATTCTGCATAGTCGTCTTACTATTTTCTGAAACAGTTTTAAGATTACTAGCCATTTCTTGCAGATGATCTACGGTTTTGTTCAACTTTATAGCAAAGCTAGGGTCGTTTAACAAACTCCCCAAACTACCTTTTCCTGCATTCATTTTACCACTAATGCTCTTGAAGTCGTTAGTGATGGCAAGCAAGTTTTTATTATTTGCTTGAAGCGTTGCTAGCATATCATCAGTACTGATGCCATCTTCTACTTTCAGTAAATCATCTTTTTGTACTGGCGGATAAGCGGGCGTGCCACCATAGATAACTACTATTTTATTACCAATGAAGCCATCTGAACCAATTTTAGCCTTGGCGTCTTTACGGATATGGCTCTCAGCATCTTTTTCTATGTTCATCGTAACTTCTACTTGAGAGTTACCATAAAACCCGATTTTCTTTACCGTCCCTACTTTTACACCCGAAAACCAGATGTTAGCACCAACTGATAAACCACCCACATCGTTAAAAATAGCCTTTACAGTGAATGATTTCACAAAGGTTTCTTTTTGTCCGCCTATGGTAAACAGGGTAAGGAATAGAATTACTATCCCCAAAAGGATGAAGATTCCAACAACTACGGGGCGATTATTTTTTACCATTTTCATTTATCGTTAATAAAATTATAGTCATAAAAACTTCTCAGACTCTCATCATCTGAGCTAAAAACTTCTTTGAAAGTACCAATTTGTGGAAATTTTCCTTTCTGCAACATCGTCACTTTATCGGCAGTTGTTTTAGCACAAGTAAGGTCATGAGTAATAATTATTGAACTGGTTTTATATTCCTGCTGTACTTTTACAATTAAGTTATTAATTTCAATAGAGGTAATAGGGTCGAGTCCAGAGGTAGGTTCGTCATACAACATAATCTCTGGTTTCAGAATGAGTGTCCGTGCAATACCAATACGCTTTCTTTGTCCTCCAGATAGCTCTGAGGGCATCTGGTTGATCGTTTGAGACAACCCTACTTCATGCAATACTTCCTCAATGGCATTGTTTACTTCGCTTTTACTTAAATCACGCTTATTTCTTACCAGTGGGAACTCTAAGTTCGCTCTTACGCTCATACTATCATACAAAGCGCTATTCTGAAAAGAAAAACCTATTTTCATCCTCAGTGCTCGCAAGTCTTCACCACTGAGTTTATCTATTTCCTGCCCCAGAACCTTTACAGTACCCGCATCTGGTTTTAATAAACCTGATATTATTTTGATTAACACCGATTTCCCAGTTCCCGAGCGTCCCAATACGGCCACATTTTCACCTTTGTAAATGGTCAAATCAATGCCATCAAGCACTTTTAGCGTATCAAAAGATTTTTTCAAATCCTTGATATCAATTACGATTTCCTTATCTATGGTTTTATCTTTCATTCCTTTTTACCTAATAGCATTCACAAATTGTACAATAACCATTTCTTCTACGAAAATTAAAAACATGGATATTACTACTGCCGTATTAGCAGCTTTGCCCACCCCTTGCGTACCATTTCCTGCATGATAACCTTGATAGCAGCCCGCTACGCCAATGGTAAAACCATAACAAATGGCTTTGAAAATAGAGGCATAAATATCTAAAAAGGTAATGTTAGCAAAAGCACTTTTAAAAAAAGCAACAAAACTGGTTAGCTCGGTTTTGTGGATATTTAAGTAAGAGCCCATCATACCTACAAAACCTGTGTATAAAACCAAAATAGGAATCATGATTGTAATGGCGGTAATGCGGGTTACTACCAAATATTTGAATGGATTGGTGGCTGATACTTCCATCGCATCAATTTGTTCGGTTACTTTCATCGAGCCTAGTTCGGCTCCCATGTTAGAACCTACTTTGCCTGCCGCAATTAATGACGTAACCAATGGTGCCAAGGCTTTAACGATAGCAATAGATATTAATGAGGGCAACCACGAGGTGGCGCCAAAGTTTGCCAATGATGGGCGAGACTGCTTGGTAAACACGATGCCCGTGATAAAACCTGTTAAAGAAATTAAGGCTAGTGACTTATAACCAACCAAATAACATTGATTAATGATTTCCTTGAATTCAAAAGGAGCAGAAAAAGCTTCTCTGAAAAATCGAAGAATAAACATATAGACATTGTATAAATCTATAAAAAAAGCATCTATCTTTTTTGAGATAACGTATTTTTTCCCTACTACAACTTTTGACATTTCTGAATCTGTTTTCATAAAATCTCATTCCCTATACCAAAGGGAGTTAAACGGTATATAACTTTGTTAATGAAAGTAGTTAGGAAAGGATAGGGCTTTCAAGGGTATATTAGCATTACAAACATTTATTTTTATTTGTAACAGTTATACTATTTAGACCTTCCCCGAATAAGCTATGCATTAATATCGTTATGTTATTAAACTTATTTTTCAGTACTGATAAAACAAACAGATGGCGATATTAACATTGATACGGCACGGACAATCGTCCTATAATTTAGAAAATCGTTTCACTGGAAATGTAGACGTAGCATTGACTCCTTTAGGAGAACAAGAAGCTTTGTCGGCAGGAAAAAAGATTAAAGCAATCAACTATAATATTGCTTATACCTCAATGTTGAAACGTGCTCAGAAATCGTTAGCAATTATTCTACAAGAAATCCATCAAAAAACTATGCCAGTTGTTAGAAATGGCGCTTTGGATGAACGCAAGTATGGAGATTTGCAGGGGCTCAATAAAGAAGAAACAGCCAAAAAGTATGGAGAAGAACAAGTATTGATTTGGCGAAGAAGCTTTGCTGTTCGTCCACCCGGAGGAGAGAGTCTGGAAGATACTTTTAATAGAACTGTTCCCTATTATCAGTCAGAGATAGAACCAAAGCTGAAAAATGGAGAGAACGTGCTGATAGTAGCCCATGGGAATAGTTTGAGAGCCTTAATGATGTATTTAGAAAAAATTGATAATGAAGCAATCTCGAAAGTAAATCTTCCAACAGGTTCGCCAAGGAATTATACATTTGATGGACAACTGAATATCCTGAAAGTTGAATATTTATGAAGTATATTATTCGCTTAGTTGGCTCTTCACCTTATTGTAATCATTTTCAATGAAAGACAACTGCGTAGCAATCATAACGACGTATTTATCTTCAAGGGTTTTCAGATAGTCGTCAAGTACTTTTTTGTATATTATTAGAGCAATATTTTCTCCAAAAATACACGACTGTACGATAGATTTATTAGCATGATTTGTAAACCATGTTTTGATTTCCATCCAAACTCTTAGGAATTTAAAAGCGGTTTTGGTTCCTTTTATAGGTTCGCCTCCTAGTTGTTCTACTTCCAGAATAAGGGCTTTGTTATTTGCTTTACTTGTTTGAATACAATGCGTAAACAAGGTTTTTAAGGATGTATCGAAGGTTTCATTAAAGGCAGTTTCATAACCTACTATGCGGTCATTATTTACTTGAATAAGTTTATTGAGTGCGTCAATCTTTTCTGCCTTTTTCAATGGTACGTGTGGAGGAATAATGGAGGTTTATTTTAATAAGGCTTCATCACATTTAGCACGAAGAATATTAAAAAAGTTTGAGGTGTGAATTAGTCAACGCATTCACTAGCTCACACCTCAATAAATAATTAAAGTAAAAGAATCAACAATAAAACAATAATGATAATTGCACCTGCTGAAAGGTAAACGCCTCCGCCTACTTCTTTCATAGATTTTTTGATAGAACGAACTTCTTGTCGTAAGGCTTTCTTTTCAGCCGAACTCATGTTCGATTTATCCATTGCTTTTATTTCCTCTAGCCTATTCATCATAGACTTTACCTCGGCTTCCACCTCGGGAGATGCTGCTTTTTCAGTTTTTACTTTTTCTAGTTCAGAGGTCTCTGCTTGTACCGAAACAGGCACCACGAGCATGAATAACAGTGTAATTAAGAAATAGTTTTTCAGGTTTTTCATCTTTTGTTATTTTTTAAGTACTTGGTTTATAATATGTATTCGACTATTTAATTACCAAATTTTTATGCCAGATTAAGTAAAATTCAGATGATTTGCCGTTTTTTTTAATATTTTTTTAAAAATTTTTCTATTTTTAAAATCAATGATATGACTATTGCTATAATATTAATTATTAGACTTTTATTGAGAGTGAAATTAGTTATCATTACCAATTAAGACCTTTGATAATTGGTAAAATAAGATTTACGAAATTAAAGACCCATTTGTTATACATTAGCTAATGTATAGTCATAATTATCAATACCAGAATTTTTATTTCTCAATATGATTCCAGAAGATTCTAATTCAAGAAGGGTTTTTAGGAAAATATATTTAAATTTTAAATCAGATTTTAGTACTGCGTTATTCATTACAAAGCTAAATAGTCTATTTACTTCAAAACCCATATAAATAAAATCTTTAGTAACATTATCAAATTCATAGTCAAAATCAAGGATACTAATAGAGTCTTTCTCAAACCTGCATCCATTACCATGAAAACTAAATCTAATTATTCCATTTTCAGATTCAAACAAACCAGAAGCTGGAATAAGTCCTTTTCTCTTAGCCAATAATGGAGACAATTTAACATTAAACTTCTGTTTAAGTAAATCATTGAAATTATTTACAGTTGCCTCATATTCTAAAATTAAGTTATAAAGTATTGATGAGTTTGTCATTTTATAGAAGAAGCTCTTAACTGTTTAATTATATAGCCTAAATCTTTAGCTTAGGAACAAATCGATTAATGTGGGTATTCCTTTTATTATTGATTTTCTCGATTTTCTCCAGTAGCAACCCCAATTAATAAAAAACTAAACTATCATCAATTTCATTACCTGTTTCGTTTTCAATATATATACTTACCAATTTCTTTATCATCTGCGTATAGTTTTAGACTTACTTCCAATAAGTAACTATAAGAAATGTTTTTATGAAACACAATTTTTATATTATTTTCTATTAATAATATAGACTCAAAGGGCACACTAACTTCCTCTTTTAAGAATCCATTGTCCTTATTACCAATACATTCTTTATAGTTTTGCTTGGCTTTATAATATAATAAAGCAAGATATTGTTCATTAATTTCAATATTCATTTCTAGTATTTTAGTGGCTCATTATTTTATCAAAAGATGTGAACATTATCTAAGAGATTTACATAAATGCTAGTATCCCTAATCTTCCCCAATATTTTTATTTCATAGGCCAAATCAATAATATTAATTTGGACATTATGATGTTGCCAATATTTCATCATGCTTTAATTGCATATTGATAATTCTATCTTCTGCAATCCAACTATTCTTACCTATTACATAACCGCCCGCCACAATAAAGTATACATTATTAGATGATTTAATTTCAAAGACTTTATAGCCTAAACGTTCTTTGTAATGTTGAAATCTATCGGGTATGTTAATCACCATTTCATTTAAAGTAATATTTGGCAGAAAATGAGGAATATCTATATATGCGACCGCAAAAAATTCTATATCAATATTAAAACTCGTGTTTTCTGACCATCCTTCTTGATCTTCAAATTTTATCTCACTCCTCAAAATTAGTGTAGAGTGACTAACAGTATATGCCCAAATCTTAAAGCTTCTGTTACTTAGTATATTCATTTTTGTTCGTTTTTATCGATTAAGAACAACATTGTACAACTGATATTCTACTGGTTATGCTTGATTTATTTTGAAAGGCAAATCAAGCAATAAATTAATAAAAAATTTAATCTGTATCTGCTCTATTTGTGTTATTTATATCATTATGCACTCCTAGAACACAAGCCGTGGTCAAACAGCATAAAACAAAAAAAGGAGCCACAATAAAAAATTGCAACTCCTCTATTTTCAAATGTCGGGATGACAGAATTTAAATGGTAACGACCGCTCATCTTCAATCATATCATCCTCTCAAAAACTATTATCTATTCATGGAAACCAAGAACTCTTCGTTGGTTCTAGTACCTTTCATTTGTTGTTGTAAAAACTCCATCGCCTCTACAGAATTCATGTCGCTCATGTGTTTTCTCAGAATCCATACTCTTTGTAGGGTTTCTTTATCCATCAACAAGTCTTCACGACGAGTACCTGAAGCGGTAACATCAATCGCTGGATACATTCTACGGTTAGATAACTTACGGTCTAGCTGTAATTCCATGTTACCAGTACCTTTGAATTCTTCAAAAATTACTTCATCCATTTTTGAACCTGTATCTATCAACGCTGTAGCGATAATTGTTAACGAACCACCGTTTTCTACATTTCTGGCAGCACCAAAAAAACGTTTCGGTTTGTGCAATGCATTGGCATCAACACCACCTGATAAAATTTTTCCTGAAGAAGGAACGACTGTATTATACGCACGTGCTAAACGGGTGATAGAATCTAGTAAGATTACGACATCGTGTCCGCATTCAACCATACGTTTGGCTTTCTCTAAAACAATACTTGCTACTTTTACGTGGCGTTCAGCCTGTTCATCAAAGGTAGATGATATTACTTCTGCCCTAACGCTACGTTGCATATCTGTCACCTCTTCTGGACGTTCGTCTATCAACAAAATCAATAAATAAACTTCTGGGTGGTTTTTAGAAATAGCATTCGCAATTTCTTTCAACAATACCGTTTTACCTGTCTTAGGCTGGGCTACAATCATCCCACGTTGACCTTTACCAATTGGGGCAAATAAGTCCAAAATACGGGTTGAATATTGGTCTGGGCGAGAAGAAAGTTTTAATTTTTCTTCTGGGAAAAGAGGTGTTAAATATTCAAAAGGAATTCTATCTCTGATTTCTTCAGTCGTTTTTCCGTTGACAGATTCTACTCTTAAAAGGGCAAAATACTTCTCTCCTTCTTTAGGAGGGCGAATCGAACCGCGAACGGTATCTCCTGTTTTTAAACCAAATAGCTTGATTTGCGAAGGTGAAACATAAATATCATCAGGCGAAGCTAGGTAATTATAGTCTGCTGAACGTAGGAAACCGTATCCTCCATCTTGCATAATTTCAAGCACGCCTTCATTTTCAATGATGCCATCAAACTCACGAATGGCTTGATTATAGATTGGTTTTTTGAAGTTACCGTTATTGTTCTGTCGAGCCACTTCATTGCTCCGTACTTCCTGTTCTTGTGGTAAACCACCCGTAGGCTCATCAGGGGTAATAAATGATGTATCAATAGCAAATTCTTCTTCTACTTCAATGGGGAAATCTACGATTGGATCTTCATCAAATTCATAGGCTATTTCTGTTACTACCTCAGGTTTAACTTTTATCTCTTTTACTTCTTTTGTCAGTTTTACCTTAGGTTGTTCTATAGGGCTTGTTTTGGGTGTTGCGCTTTTAGCACTCACTGCTATATTTTCAGCATCTTCTTTAGAAATACGCTGTCTTTTAGGACGAGGACTATCTGAAGCTGCTCCGGAATCTTTCCTCACTTTTCGTTCTGTTTTATTATCGTCTTGCATAGTATCTTTGCTGGAAGGTTTGCGGCTTTTTGTGGGCATTACCGCCTGTTTATCAAGAATTTTGTAGATGAGTTCTTTTTTTGGAAGGTCATTAACATTAGAAATGGCATATTCTTTGGCAAGCTCATGAAGCTCAGAAATAAGCATCATGTCTAATTCTTCAATTTTGTACATAAGGGTTAATGAATAGACTATCTACAAACAAAGTCTTTCTAAATTGTGGTTAAAAAATATTAATAAAAAACATCTTAAAAAAGATTGTCAACTTTAAAGTCAAATTTGGGAAATATTAGAATGATGTGGATGTATGATGTTAAGTATTTAATAATCAAAATCTTAACGGAAGAAACACACAGGATTGTGAATTGTTCTGCAATGATAATTCCATTATTTTAAATAATCAAATATTTTTGCTTATTTTTTATTACATTTTTTTTAACATTCTAATAATCAGTACCGTCACTAGCGTATTATATTTTCAAAGCCTAAACAGATATTCTTATTTTAGGATTTATCTTTTAGCAGGATTTAAATTGATAATTCATAGAATCTTATTAAAAAGGGTTAAACTTTATGATAAACTTTTTTAATTGGGAATCCCCTGTTATTTTTGTGTCATCAAACCAGAATATCACGGAAAAAATGAATCGCAAAAATATTTTAGCTATCGCCAGTATCGCTTTGTTAGCCATCGCTTGTGACTATCAAAAAAATAATACCATCAAACAAGCAGACCTTCATGAAGGAGATGAATATGTGTATGGTGTACATCCAGATTCTGCTGCTCGTCAGACAAAAAATAAATATACAGCAAAGCCTGAAAACGAAGTAAGAGCAATCAAAATTCGTGAAAAACTATTCAATGATAGTACGGGTACTAAAAGTAATTAATCTTTACTTCTTGGATATAATTTCTACCTAATATTACATCTCAAAAGCGTTGCAAATCACATTGTGACGCTTTTCGTATTTCTTAACTTTGAACCAATATAATGAACATAGCTCTTGTAACAGGCTCTGCTGGATTAATCGGCAGCGAGGCAGTCGCTTTCTTTTCAGACAAATTTGATTTAGTAATAGGTATTGATAATAATATGCGTCAATACTTCTTTGGTAACGAAGCCTCTACTGCTTGGAACCGTAATCGTTTGGAAGAACAATATTCTAATTACAAACACTATCAAGCTGATATTCGTGAGGTTCCTCAACTAGAAGTAATCTTTAAAGAATACGGTACTGATATCAAGTGTGTGCTACATACTGCTGCACAACCATCACACGATTGGGCGGCAAAAGAACCTTTCACAGACTTCTCAGTGAATGCTAACGGTACATTAAATATGTTGGAAATGACACGTTTACATGCACCAGATGCTGTTTTTATCTTTACGTCAACGAATAAAGTTTATGGGGATAATCCAAATTATTTACCATTAATCGAAACTGAAACACGTTATGAGATTGACGCAAGTCACCCTTATTTTGAAAACGGTATCGACGAAAATCATAGCATTGACCATACGAAACACTCATTATTTGGTGCTTCTAAAGTAGCAGCCGACGTATTGGTGCAGGAATATGGTCGTTATTTCGGCATGAAAACAGGTATTTTCCGTGGAGGTTGCCTAACAGGACCAAACCACTCGGGTACTGCCCTACATGGCTTCTTGTCTTACCTGATGAAATGTGCTATTACTGGTAATCACTACACCATCTTTGGCTATAAAGGCAAGCAAGTGCGTGATAATATTCACTCTTATGACTTAGTGAATATGTTCTGGAATTTCTATCAAAACCCTCGTGCTGGCGAAGTTTATAATGCTGGTGGTGGACGATTTGCCAACTGTTCAATGCTTGAGGCTATTGCTATTTGTGAAGAAATGACAGGCAAAAAAATGAGCTTTAGCTATTCGGAAACCAATAGAATCGGCGACCATATCTGGTACGTTTCTGACCTTTCTAAATTCAAGTCTCATTACCCGAATTGGAATTGGACTTTCGGATTAAACGAAACTTTACAACAAATTCATGATGGTATTGCATCTCGTTTATAAGAGATTCAATGCCTTTGATTTCGCTTTAAAATATTTAATTAAAAGATGAATCCGTTTGCTATCAAACGGATTCATTGTTGATAGCAATGAAACTTAGTGTAGTAATTCCAGCATATAACGAAGAAGAGTCAATTCCTGAAACGTTGAGGTCATTATATCATACCCTTCAAGAAAATGGTATCGAGCATGAAATTTGTGTAACAAACGATAACTCAAAAGACCATACGGAGGCTGTTTTACAAGCACTACAAAAGGAGATTCCTACATTAGTTTATTATACTAACAAAGGCCCTAACGGTTTTGGCTATGCTGTTAGATATGGCCTTGAACGTTTTACTGGTGACTGCGTAGCGGTAATGATGGCAGATATGTCTGATGACCCTAACGATTTGGTAAAGTACTACAACACCATGCTTGAAAAAGACGTTGATGCCGTTTTTGGAAGCCGTTTTATGAAAGGTGGAAAAATAATAGATTACCCACCTTTGAAACTTTATATCAACAGAGTAGCCAATCTTATCATTCGTTTTTTAGTAGGTATCAAATACAATGATACTACCAATGCCTTTAAATTATACAAAAGAGAAACCATTGAAGGCATTAAACCATTCATGTCTCCACACTTTAACTTAACAGTAGAATTACCCCTAAAAGCCTATGTTAGAGGTTATTCTTTTGCGATTGTCCCTAATAGTTGGACAAATAGAAAGTATGGAGAATCAAAACTAAAAATCAAGGAAATGGGAAGCAGATATTTCTTTATCTTGCTTTATTGTATGATTGAAAAGTTCTTTTCGCGGGGAGATTATAAGAAAAAATAATCAAACAAATAGTGATTTCAACCACGTAATCTGGAAAATTAGATAACTAAAAATAATACCCCAAGATACCGCAAAAAGTAGCATTGTAAAGAAAATCTTTGCGAAGGGTACTTTAAAAGATAAAGCTAAAAGTGTTCCACCGATTGGTGTAAAAAATAATGGAGTAAAACAAGCAATACCCCAAATGCCTAGTTTTTTCCAGATTTTAACAGCAAACCTTGTTCTTTTTGAAAACAATTTTGGTTTTGATTTTCGATATTTAGCTATTAACGTTTGAATTCTTTTTCCTAAAAAAGTGATTAAGGTTACAGTAGTCATCATACCAATGATACAACAAATAGCTGTTTCCCACCAAGTCAATCCCAATAAAATTCCAGCGATAGGGCCATTAAAAAATTTAATGGCTGTTGCAAGCATTACGGTAAAATATTTCCCAAAAGTCATAATTAATGTGTTAGTAGTTGTAAGTCAAGTATTTATACTTTTTATTGATTAAATCTCCTCATGAAATTATTTAATTTTCAATCAATAATTTTAAACTAACTTGCGAAGGTATTAATTGTAAAATGAAATGCCCAAACCTTAATAAAATTATGTATCAAAAATTACGATTTTTTACTCTTTTAGTTTGCTCCTTTGCAAGTATTTATGCTCAAGCACAAAGTGTTTTCGTTCCTCTAAATCAAGACTATTATCATTTAATAGATCGCTATGAAATAAAGCGTGGAAAATTTTCTGAGGGTTTTCATACTACTGTCAAACCTTATACGCGCAAGGGTGTCGTACAATTGGTCGATAGTGTTTGGGCAAGCAATTCGATGATTTTGTCAGACAGAGATAGGTTTAACCTTGAATATCTTGAAAACGATAGCTGGGAATGGAAAAACAACGATACTACGGGCAATAGCAAAAAGCCTTTCTGGAAAATATTTTATCAAAAAAAGGCAGATGCTTATTCTAATTCCGACGATGTTCTTGATTTACACGTCAGCCCTGTACTTAATTTAGAATATGGTGCGGTATCGGGCGGTACTCAGAACAGTACAAGTATAAATACTCGTGGTGTCGAAATTCGGGGAATGATTAATAGAAAAGTAGGCTTTTATACTTTCATTTCGGAAAACCAAGCTTTTATTCCTGACTACGTAAAGACTTTTGTCGATTCTTATAATCAAAATGAGTTCAGACAAGCCGACCTCCGCCTACCTGGAATGCCCGGTGAAGGATTGACTAAGTCCTTCAAAAATAATCCTTATGGTACAGATTTCTTTGCAGCAAGGGCTTATATTACTTTTCAAGCTACTAAAAATATCCAACTACAATTCGGGCATGATAAGAATTTTATTGGGAATGGCTTCAGATCAATGTTACTTTCGGATAATGCTGCTCCTAATCTTTTTCTTAAAATCAACACCCATATCGGGAAGTTTCAATACCAAAATCTTTTTACGCAGCTAGTCTATACGGGATTACAACCTAACAGCCAGATTTTCCCCAAGAAATACATGGCGATGCACCACCTTAGCTTAAATATTTCTAACAATTTAAATATTGGTATCTCTGAAAGCATTATTTTCCAACGTGATAGCACAAATGGTGATAGATTCGATTTGAATTATTTGAATCCTGTGATTTTTTATCGTTCAGTAGAAAGTTTTCAAGGTAGTGGCGACAATGCCCTTATTGGCCTAGATTTTAAATGGAATTTTGCTAAGCGTTTTTCAATCTATGGTCAGTTAATGTTAGATGAATTTATTGCTAAAGAGATTTTCAAATCATCAGGATATTGGGCTAATAAATATGCGTTTCAAGCTGGAGCAAAATATATTGACGTATTCGGAATAAGTAATCTAGATTTCCAGACTGAAGTAAATGGTGCTCGCCCATATACTTATAGTCATTCCGACGGTTCAAATTATACACAGTATAACCAAGCCTTAGCTCACCCACTTGGAGCCAATTTTGTTGAATGGTCTAATATTATTCGTTGGCAACCTCTCAAAAAACTTAATATCATTGCAACGATTATTTACGCAAAATTCGGCGAAGACAGAACTCCAACTGAAAACTGGGGAGGAAACATTCAAAAAAGTTATGATACCAGAAGTAGAAAAGTACTTTATGGTGATGATTACGGTAATATTATCGGACAAGGTAGAAGCACCAATACGATGATTTATGATGTAAGGGCATCGTATCAATTCAAGCATAATTTTTTCATAGACTTACACTTGCTGAGTCGTAATTACAAAAGTGGCAATCCTTTATTGGATTATACCAATACGATACAATCTTTTGGTATTCGCTGGAATCTTCCTTATCGACAAATGTTATTCTAAGGATTAATAGCCATATTCGGTGGTAAAAAGAGCATAGTCTTGTGACTCGTTATGAAGTCTGTCAAAGGAAGTCACACAATAAATATAACCACGGTATTTTTCCACAGAAGTATCGTTAAAAGTATTGCTTTTACCTATGTAAATTATTTTTACTGCCTTTGATAAGTCTGGCTTTTCTCCTTTTTCAAAACGATATACGACAAAATAATTATTTTCGTCACCATCGGTAGCCTTTTCGCCAGGTTGCCAAGTTAATACAGGGATTCCCTCATCATTTTTCACAACAATTAACTTTTGGGGGGACAAAGGTGGAATGCTATCTTTCCAAGGCATCGCTGGAATAATGGCTGGATAACGGTAATAATCATTCCGTAGGGAATCTTGAAATCCTCCGTAGTTTTCGGTTAAACTTTTTGAACTGAAAAAAATACTTCCTTGAATTGTCGGGTTCGCACGGTTAAATTTAATCTGCTTCGGGGCTTCTGTTAATAACCACCCTGCTTTAATTTTATAGATTCCATGCCCGATATACAGGTGCTTGCCAAAGGTATTTTGCCCCCACCACAATGCTAGCTCGTTATAAGGTATTTTACCATGAGCTTGGTCAAAATAAATTTGTGGTGCAATATAATCTATCCATCCCTGTTGAAGCCATTTACGTGTATCGGCGTATAAATTATCATACGACGTTTGTGAAGCATTGGTCAGTGAGCCTGTGGGATTTTTGGTGCTATAGTTTCTCCAAACACCAAATGGGCTAATGCCAAATTTCATCCTTGGCTTCACTTTTTTGATGGCTTCGCTAATTTGGTAGATTAACGAATCAGTATTACTCCTCCGCCAATCTTTGATATTTTTGATACCTCCATTATATTTTCTAAAAGTCTCCTCATCTTTCAACACTCCCCCTGCTACCTCATAAGGATAAAAATAATCGTCGAAATGGATTCCATCTATATCATAGTTTTTTGCAACCTGTACTACGATGTCAGTGATGTATTGTCTTACTTCGGGAATACCAAAATTCAATAGTTTTTGTCCATCATACACCAACATCCATTCTGGTTTTGTTACGCTGATATGGTCTGGAGCAATCGTTTTCCCTTTTTTGAAAGTAGCACGATTAAGGTTTAGCCAAGCATGAAACTCTAGGTTTCTGCTATGGGCTTCTTCAATCATAAAATTGAGCGGGTCATAAAATGGTGTGGGAAATTTACCTTGCTGACCTGTCAGAAATTCAGACCAAGGCTCGGTACTTTTGGCATAATAAGCATCGCAAGCATCACGCACTTGTACAAACACAGCATTCAGGTTTGATTTCTTATGCTCGTCTAAGATTCGGGTGAAATCTTGTTTTTGAAGGTCTGAATCATATTGACCATATTTTGGCCAATCGATATTCTCTACGGTAGCTATCCAAACTGCTCTAAATTCGTGTTTCTGAGGTTTACTCAGCTCAGGACTCTGGGCATTACAGCTAAAACAAGTAAGGCTAGAAAAAAATATCAGTATAAATTTATTAATCATCATATACGAAACAAGAGGTGAGATTTCTTAAATAAAAACATTGTCTAAGAAAATCCTGTGAAAAAAGGCTAAACCGTATTCACACAAAAATAATGAATTATCACCTAAATCGGTAATTCGGGTAAAACTCTCTGGTTCTAAACGAGAAAGCAGTGTATATATTCTTGAGGTGTCAAGAATATATACACTGCTTTTACTAACCTTAATTGCTAATACTATTTAGTCTTCCAAGGTAAACATATAACCAACACCTTTAAGGGTTTTGATATAATGCTCAGGAATCTTTTCTCTTAATTTTCTAATATGAACATCTACTGTTCTTTCTACCACGTACACATCTGCTCCCCATACTTTTTCTAATAATTCGTCGCGGTTGAACACTTTATTAGGATGTTTGGCCAAGAATGAAAGCAATTCAAATTCTTTTTTAGGCATTACTAAAGGGCTTCCATCATTCAATACACTATAGTTTGTACGATTTATCACCAGTTGGCCTATTTCAATTTTCTCATCATTTTCAATCTGCTGTGCATCACGCCTAAACATCGCTTTTATCCTGCTTACCAACGCCCTAGGTTTAATAGGTTTCACGATGTAATCGTCTGCCCCTACATCAAAAGCTGCTACTTCTGTGTATTCTTCCGCACGAGCCGTAAGGAATAAGATATAAACCTCTTTGAACTCTGGAATCAGACGGAGCTGTCTTGCCGTTTCGATACCATCCTGACGGGGCATCATAACATCCAGTAAAATCAAATCTGGTTTGAAAAATTTTGCTACTTCTAAAGCTTGAATGCCATCCAAAGCTGATTGAATTTCAAAACCTTCTTTCTGAAGATTATATTCTAACAACTCAATGATGTCTGGATCGTCATCAACCAGTAAAATTTTGGGAATAGGTAATGCGTTTGCCATATTTTCGTTTGCAGCAATCCATAATTTTCATTAAGAAAACCCTAATTAAATACTTCTTCTGCTCAATTGTTAATGCAAAATTAATAAGCTCAATATTACGGAATTGTTAAATCTAAATCATTGAATCTTTACAGAATCCATGAAAGCAAACATAATGAGGCATTTAAGCAAATTATCATTGGACATTCTTTGAAAATGAAAATGATTATTTGGTATCACCCTCCATTTATCATTTTTTTTCAATGTCAATTTTAATTATTTCCCCTTGCTCATTTGTTACCAATAGCGTATTATTTGTTAAAAAGGTAATGGCTTCTGATTGTTGAAAAGCCAAAAGATAGCATTTTTGGGGATGTTTGAAGTCTATTACATGATTTTTGATTTTGAAAAATACTACTTTGCCATAGGTTATAAGGGCAAATGTTTTTTCGTCGGGGCTTATTGCTGCGCCAGTCACCATAGCATTAATTAATACTTGCCCTTTAGGCAACAATGCATAATTCCCAGCCTTGGTCGGAACGGCATACATTTTCACAAAATCATTGCCTCGGTTTTTTGAAAATAAATATAGGCTATCGCCATGCACAAAAAATGCTTCGCAGTCAAAATTTTTATCTGCTTTATCTGGCGGAAAACGCTCTTGGTCAGCATAATGAAAAGAAATGGCTTCCGTATGAGTAGGATTGTTTTCGTTTACTTTATAAATCGTTAGATTTCTTCTGGTGTTACTATTATTACCGATGTCTCCGATATATAAATTCCCATTTTTATCTCTGGTGATTTCTTCCCAATCCTCGCTTTCAATATTATTAAAGTGGATTGTAGATAAAAGCTTTCCATGCATATCTACTTCATAAATTTCAGGTTTACCTCCGCTGTCGTTATGCGTCCAGAAGGTAGTGTCCTTAGCGCTTTTTGTAATGCCCGAGCTTTCATTTACTTCGGGAGCTAATTTCCCAAGGGATGTTATTTTATAAAAATTACCTCCTTTCGAAAAATCACTTTTACTGCTTTCTTTATGACAGCTACACAATAGCAATTGAAGATTGAACAACCATAAAACAATTTTTGAATGGAACATAATAATAGGGATTTAGATTAGTCCTGAATTAACGATTTTTTTAGCAAAACAGAATCAAATCAGTACATTTATCGTTATCATTGCGTGAAATTTAATTAATCAGTAGTTAATTGTTTCCATAATAAAGCAAAATAATATGGTTTTATTTTATGCTTTTACAAATATCAGGTTAGTTTGCTAATAAATATTTGATAACCGATGTCTCAACCGTTGCCCAATAGTTTTTTAGAGGCTCTTTGCCAAAAACATTCAAAACCCAATACTTTTCCCTCTACTTCGACGGTGAAAGAATTGTTTACCGACATTTTGTTGGCAATGTTTCCAGAACAAACACAACGCCATTTTGGCTGTGTTGACGAATTGCAAGAAGCCTTTGATCAAATTCAATTGAGGCTCACCCGTGTATTGCGGTCTATGCAACAACATCTTGAAGAGGATGCCCGTACTTTGGCAGAGGCTTATATTCAAAAACTTCCAGAAATTTACAGAGTACTACTAACAGATATACAAGCCATCATGATGGGCGACCCAGCCGCCCAAAGCGAATACGAAGTAATCAGGGCGTATCCAGGTTTTTATGCCATCTTCTTTTATCGCCTTGCTCATGCTTTATTAGAGATGAACGTACCTATTGTTCCTAGGGTGCTGACAGAGTATGCCCACTCAAAAACGGGGATTGATATTCATCCTGGTGCAAACATAGATGAATATTTTATGATTGACCACGGTACTGGTGTGGTAATTGGCGAAACCACCACCATTGGTAAACATGTAAAACTATACCAAGGTGTTACCCTCGGAGCATTATCAGTTAGCAAAGAAATGGCTTCGCTAAAACGTCACCCTACGATTGAAGACCACGTAGTAATCTATGCTGGAGCCACGATTTTGGGTGGAGAGACCGTAGTAGGGGCAAATTCTATCATCGGAGGAAATGTTTGGCTTACCCGTAGCATTCCTTCATTCACAAAAATATATCACCAAGAGCAGGTAAAAATATTGCAGTAACATAATTGAATGGCAACACTCTTAGACTTAGTTGGCAATACGCCAATTGTTGAATTAAACAGAATAAATCCGAATCCGAATGTTAAGATTTACGGAAAACTAGAAGGACATAACCCAGGGGGTTCGGTAAAAGACCGTGCTGCCTATGGAATGATTCGCGGAGCTGTAGAACGTGGCGAGATAAAACCTGGCACAAAATTGATTGAAGCTACTTCTGGCAATACAGGTATTGCCCTAGCGATGATTGCTCGATTATACGACCTTGACATTGAATTGGTAATGCCCGAAAACTCTACACGTGAAAGAGTATTAACGATGGAGGCTTTCGGAGCTACCGTTACCCTTACGCCTGCTAGTGTAGGCATTGAAGGCTCAAGAGATTATGCTGAAGCTAAAGTAAAAGAGGGTGGATTTTTTATGTTAGACCAGTTTTCTAATCCTGATAATTACATGGCTCATTATCATTCTACTGGGCCAGAAATCTGGAAAGATACCAATCAGCAAATAACCCACTTTGTGAGTTCTATGGGTACCACAGGAACAATAATGGGTACTTCTAAATTTTTGAAAGAAGTAAACCCTGCTATTCAGATAGTAGGTTGTCAACCGACTGAAGGAGCAAAGATTCCGGGGATTCGTCGTTGGGAAAAAGAATACCTCCCTAAGATTTTTGATGCGTCGAGAGTTGATAGGATTATGGATATTTCAGAAACAGAAGCACGTGCTATGGCTAATACGTTAGCGAAAGTAGAAGGAGTATTTGGAGGAATGAGTAGCGGTGGGGCTGCGTCAGCCGCTGTTAGATTAGCACAGGAATTAGAATCGGGCGTTATCGTTTGTATTATCTGCGACCGTGGCGACCGTTATCTTTCAAGTGATTTATTCGGAAGCTAAGACTAATTAAGAGTTGTGAATTGTGAGTTTTGAGTGTAAAAATAGCTCATACTTGTCAATCTCATTTACACAATAATATTGTTTTTTCATTAACTACTTAGTAAAAGGTATTTGTTTTTGAACATAAAAAAAGCCTTGCTGTGAAGCAGGGCTTTTTTGTTTTATTTGCGATATGATAGTAAAACGCCAGATGATATATTTTTGTTTCATCATTGAAAAATTATTAAACTATTTTTCAAAATAAAATTAAATATTTTCAAAGCGGTATTTAAAAGCCCTCAGTTCTATAAAAAAGAGCAAGTATCAACAAATTTTCGGAACTTTGTATTTATTAATAGTATCAAAATTTGAAAATCCAAGATTAGCATGCGTCTTCATCGCCCATTAGTGATAGCAACCGTAAAGGCTCTGCAAGAAATATTTTTTGTTAAGAATCCTCGTCAAGCCGACCGAGTAATTGAACAGACATTGAAATCGAACAAGCAATGGGGTAGCCGTGACCGTGCCTTTATTGCCGAAACTACTTATGAAATTGTCCGCTACTGGCGTTTAATACTTTTCTCGAACAATCTTTATGAAGATAAACTGAAAGCTCCTTACTTCTGGCAAATTGTTGGCTCATGGTTATTAATCAAAAAACGTTTGTATCCAAATGCCGATAATGTCGAGTTCTTGCCAAAATGGGACGAATTTTCGCATATCCAAGCGGGCAAAATATTAGACCGCTTTGAAGAAGGTATGTTGATTCGCAAAATTCGTGAATCTGTACCCGACTGGCTTGACCAACTATGTGAAGAAGAAATAGGCGATGAAAAATGGTCGGAAGAAATCATGGCCATGAACGAACAAGCACCCGTAGTATTAAGAGCCAATAGATTAAAGACCAATCAGGATAAATTACAAGATTTGTTGGATGCTATCGACATTGAAACCATAGTACCAGAAGGTCTGCCAGATGCGTTGATATTAAAACAACGCCAGAGTATTTTTAGAACTGATTATTTCAGAGAAGGATTCTTTGAGGTACAAGATGCAGGCTCGCAATTGATTGCCCCATTCTTGGATGTACAGCCTGGCATGAGAGTAATAGATGCTTGTGCTGGTGCAGGGGGGAAATCGCTTCACCTAGCGGCTTTGATGGAAAACAAAGGGAAAATTGTAGCGATGGACGTGGAGGAATACAAGTTGGTTGAGTTAATGAAAAGAGCCAAAAGAAATGGTGTAGATAATATAGAAGTAAAATTGATTGAGCCTAAAGTATTGAAAAAATACGAAGCCAGTGCCGATAGATTATTGCTTGATGTGCCGTGTTCAGGCTTAGGAGTTATCCGTAGAAATCCTGATTCTAAATGGAAATTGACGCCAGAATTCATTGATAACCTCAGAGTAACCCAATGGAATATTCTTACTGAATATTCTGCGATGCTGAAAAAAGGGGGAAAAATGGTTTTTGCTACTTGTAGTCTTTTACCTTCTGAAAGCGAAAATCATATTAGACGATTTATGGCTGAGTTTGGAGATGAATGGGAGTTCTTAGGCGAACGCAGAACCTCTACTGCTAAAGAAGGCTATGACGGCTTTTATATGGCTTGCTTACAGAAGAAATAAAGGTTAATTTGAAGATTTGAAAATGTGTAGATTTGAAAATGAAGCTGTTTAAACTTTCCGTTTCTGAGGTGAAAGTATTGTATTTTTGAATTGATTTTTTCAAAATTTGCGAAGCATAGCATCGCTACGTTGAGTAAATTTTGGAACAAGCTATTCTAAAAGACTTAGTTTAACCCAAAAGGGAAAGTTTAAACAGCTTCAATATAAAAGGAACGAATATATCAAGACTTTTTGTTTGAATAGTAAGTGATTTGTCACATTTTCAAATTAACTTATCTTCAAATTTTCAAATGCTGTTTTCATCAACTATCCTTTAATTACACAATGAAAAAATTAATCATTTTATTTTTAATCACACTGATTGGGCAAAACGTAGATGCACAGGTAGCTACTCGTTGGCGAGCAACTATTCAGACCGACGGTGGTTCATTACCTTTTGGCCTTGAGATTAAACCTACTAAAAACAAAAAAAAGTTTGATGTGTATGTATTGAATGCTACTGAAAGATTCAAAACAGATGAAGCTACTTTAGAAGGCGATTCGCTGATTATTCCAATTTCATTATTTGATGCTGAAATTATAGCGAAGAAAGGTGATAAGAACCTTACAGGCTTTTATCGTAAAAATAAGGGTCGTAAATCTTTTGCTCAATCTCCGTTCCAAGCTACTTTAGGATATGCGTTCAGATTCAGAACCAACAAAATGGCGATTCTTGGTAATACTACAGGTAAATGGTCTGTGAATTTTATCAATGCTGAAACTCAAAAAGCTAGTTATGCTGTGGGTACTTTCCAACAAAAAGGAACTACCGTAACGGGGTCGTTCTTGACAACTACTGGCGACTACCGCTATATGGATGGCAATATTGTTGGCGATAGCTTGTTCCTTTCTACTTTCGATGGCTCCCATGCTTTCTTGTTAAAAGCGAAAGTTGAAGGGGATAAAATTACTGGTAAATTTTATGGAGGCATTAAAGGATTCAGAAACTTTGAAGCGAAAAGAGATGACAATGCAAGCCTGCCTGATTTAAGTAAAATCACTTTATTGAAAGATGGCTACGATCGTTTTGATTTCTCATTCTTAAATGAAAAAGGTGAAAAAGTATCTCTTTCAGACAATGCTTATAAAGGCAAAGTAGTAGTAGTCCAAATTTTAGGCTCATGGTGCCCAAACTGTATGGACGAAACTAATTACCTAGTGCCTTTTTATAATAAAAACAAAGCACGTGGTTTTGAAGTAATTGGCTTAGCCTACGAAAAATCGACCGAAACAGAATTCTTTAAACAGAAAATGGCATTACTTCGCAAACGCTTTGGAATTGACTATCAGTTATTAAATGCTGGGCTAAACAATTCAGAAAGTGCTTCACAAAGTTTGCCATCCCTCAACCAAGTTATAGGCTTCCCTACAACCATCATATTGGATAAAAAAGGAGTCATTCGCTTAACACACGCAGGTTTCTCTGGCCCTGGTACTGGTAAATATTATACTGAATGGGTGAATGAATTTGAAAGCACGATAGATGAGTTGATTAAGGAATAATAATAAATTTTCTATTAGTCGGTGACTTAAGTCTTATCAATTACTCATATATCTATAAGTGCTAATCATATTCTTATTCCTAGCGAGGGACTTAAGTCCCTCGCTAGGAATAAGAAATGGCTATGACAAGAGACGACCAAAGCTCGGTTTGAAAGGCGATTTAAGCCTATTCAAACCAATTTTATCAATAATCACATCTTTATTTCAACTTTTTAAACGATGTGGGTAATTGATAAGACTTAAGTCACCGACTAATAGAAATTCATTTCTCATCTCCCCTTTTTAAAGCAACATCTTTTGAAATTAATGCAACAAAGCATAAATCAACAAATAAGCCCCTACCCCAGCAAAATATCCTAACAATGCTGTAAAGCTAATTTTACGCATATACCAAAGAAAATCTATTTTCTCCATACCCATCACCGCTACACCTGCTACCCAGCCAATAATCAAAACACTTCCCCCTGTACCAGCACAATAAGCCATAAATTCCCAGATTTTTGAATCTGTCGGGAAAATTGCTAAATCATACATACAGTAAAGGTAGAATAAAATCTATTTTAATTTTAAAGATTCACAATTTTGAAAAGCCTTTATTAAAAATACGAACACCAAAACAAGGGAAAAATGCAAGATTTTCATTCACTATTTACAAAATACCAGCAGAAATGCTCAATAAATTCCTTTTTTTCTTTCGCATCCCATAATACTCTTCTAACTTTGTGGGATTTAATTTTTTAGTAATGAAAGTTCTTCCATAAAGGCTTTCTGATTTCCATAAATAAATTCTAGCAAAAAATGAGTTCAATAGTATCGCTCGCAGACCGCATTAATGCACTGGAGGAGTCAGCAACGCTCGGGATGACAAAAAAAGCCCGTGAACTTGCTGCTCAGGGACACAAAGTTATCAGCCTTTCAGTAGGCGAACCAGATTTCAAAACCCCAAAGCACATTTGCGATGCCGCCAAAAAAGCCATTGATGATGGTTTCCATGGCTATTCGCCTGTAGCTGGTTATCCTGACCTTCGCAAAGCGATTGCTGATAAGCTCAAGCGTGATAATAATATTGAGTGGAACCCTGAAAATATTGTAGTTTCTACAGGAGCGAAACACTCTTTAGCAAACGTAATTTCTACGTTGGTTAACCCTGGTGAGGAAGTAATTATTTTTGCACCATACTGGGTTTCTTACTCTGAAATGGTAAAATTAGCAGAAGGTACTTCTGTGGTAATAAATGGTGCTTTTGATAATAACTTCAAAGTAACACCTGAACAATTTGAAGCGGCTATCACACCAAAAACGAAATTGGTGATGTTTGCTTCGCCAAACAACCCAACGGGTTCTGTTTATACTGAAGCTGAATTAAGAGCTATCGGTGCAATCGTAGCAAAACATCCAAATATTTTTGTGATGGCTGATGAGATTTATGAATACATCAACTTTACAGAAGCTGGACATTTTTCTATCGGTTCAATCCCTGAAATTAAAGACCAAGTTATTACTGTAAATGGTGTTGCTAAAGGTCATGCCATGACGGGTTGGAGAATTGGTTTTATCGCTGCGGCGAAATGGATTGCTGATGGTGTTGAAAAACTACAAGGACAAGTTACTTCTGGCACAAATTCTATCGCTCAGAAAGCCGCTACGGTAGCTTTCAATGGTACTTTAGAGGAGGCTTACAAAATGAAGGAGGCTTATCTTCGTCGTCGTGATTTAGTAGTAGGTCTTTTACGTGAAATTGAAGGTTTCAAAGTAAATATGCCTGATGGTGCATTCTATGCTTTCCCAGATGTAAGTTATTACTTCGGAAAATCAGACGGTACAACTACGATTAAAGATTCTGATGATTTCTCAATGTGGATATTAGCAGATGCTTTTGTAGCTACTGTAGCTGGAACTAGCTTTGGTGCTCCAGACTGCGTTCGTATTTCAACAGCGGCTGCTGACGAGCAATTAATTGAAGCTTGCGAAAGAATTAAAACTTCGGTAGCTAAATTAAAATAATAACTTTTCAGCATATCTGAAAACAAAAGTCCACAAGGTATTTACCATGTGGACTTTTGTTTAATCTAGTAAATTACCTATTTATAACCCTTCTTTAAGCCCTGAGGCTTATTTTCTTCTACTAAAATTATACCTAATCTCCCTATTAAAATTTGTAATTGATACTTTTATAAACAATATCTTACACTTATGGAAAATTTATATTAAATATCAATTTAATGAAATTTGTTTTGATTAATTTGTGACGTAATGCCTAACCATTAATGTAAAGTAGTATGGGAAAGAAAAAAATATATTGGACAATTCAACTGACTTGTTGGAGTCTATATATTGTTTATACAACAAGTGAGTATATCTATTATAAAGCAAACATCAATACCGCCATTATTTCTGGCCTTACCAACTTATGTATTTTTATCATTGGTACGCATCTTTATTATTTGGCTGTCAATAACAAACAAATAGAATTATTAAATTGGCATAAGTTTATCGTATTTCCTATTGCGACTAATTTTCTTATTTCAATAATAGTTTATAGCGTCAACTTATTCTTTTGGAATATCACCATTCCTTATTCAACAAATAGCGATACAGACTTTTTAGGACATGTTTTTCATTTTGTTAAAACATTCAGATTAATCATGCCTTGGTTTATTTTTTATCATGGAATTAAGTTTGCAAAACGCTCTATCAATGAAGAAAAAGCCAAACTGGAGGCAGAAATGCATGTAAAAGAAATAGAGTTAGTCAGTTTGAGAAGTCAGCTAAACCCACACTTTTTATTCAATTCTCTCAACAGCATTCAGGCCCTTACCTTAACGGAACCTAAACTAGCCCGAGATGCTACGATGAAGCTTTCTGATTTATTAAGGGTTTCTCTGTCGTTTTACGATTTAAAAGATATTACCTTTAACGAAGAACTCTTGCTGGTTAAAAACTACCTAGACCTTGAAAAAATGCGTTTTGACGAGCGGCTGAATTATAAAACAGATATTAGTAAAACTGTATTATTGGCTAGGGTTCCACCGATGTCCTTACAATTATTAGCCGAAAATGCAGTAAAGCATGGAATTAGCAAACATAAAAACGGAGGGAATATTACGGTGTTTGCTCACAAAAAAAATAATATACTAATATTTGGCATTCAAAATACTGGCACAATTTTGGCGGATAACTCTGAACATAAGACAAGAAAAGGAATTGGACTTGAAAACCTCAATAAAAGACTTCTTATCAATTATGGACTAAAAGATGCGCTTACTATTGAATGTGAAAATAATATTGTAACAGCTCAGGTAAGCATTCCATTTAAGATATAGTTTTTTTATAAAGTTGTTTTTTCTATCCCAAAAAACTATATTTCAACGTTAATCAAAAAAAATTAACGAGAAAATTGCTAATTAACACGTTCATATTCCTTGAAAATGAAATGTAATTTGCTATATTAGCGGAAAATACTAGGTAAGTACTAGAACTACCCCTGAAAGGCTCACAGGTGATGACCTATATTAATTATTGCAAATCAGTTAAGCGAGATGGCTAATAGAAAACCTTACTCTCCAAGAGCTGTTGACCGCCAAAATCAAGACTTGTCCAATATTAAGCCAATGAGTAAGAAAATTAAGACTATCTTGGTGGATGACGAGAGGTTAGCTCGCCAAGAATTAAAGTATTTATTACAAGATTATCAGGATATTCAAATAATTGATGAAGCTGAAAATGTGGACGATGCTATTGAAAAAATCCATAGACTACAACCTGATTTAATTTTTTTGGATATTGAAATGCCTGAAAAAAACGGATTCGATTTATTGGATGAGCTTGAGTTCATTCCTAAAATTGTATTCGTAACAGCATACAACCAATATGCTATTCAAGCTTTTGAATCGGAGGCAATGGACTACCTATTGAAGCCCATGAAAGCCGAAAGACTTGCGAGAACGATAGAAAAAATCCGTGCTGAAATTCAACAAACACGAATCTCTGAAGCGGTATCTGAGGGGCGACTTCCACCTGATAAAAGAATATTCTTGAAAGATGGAGACAAATGTTACTTTGTACGTCTTACTGAAATATACATGATTGAATCTGTGGGGAACTATTGTCGTTTTCATTTTGGGAATAACCGACCGATGATTCACCGTTCGCTGAACAAAATTCAGGAGCGTTTAGACCCGAACACATTTTTCAGAGCTAATCGCCAGCAAATTATCAATACTGAATACATTGCTGAGATAGATTCTTACTACAAAGGCGGCATGAAAGTAGTACTAAACAATGGAATAGAATTGGAGATTTCAACAAGAAACTCTGTTGCGTTTAAAGACATGATGGGTATTTAGTACATCCGTATTTATAGCTTATAATTTTAGGAGGTTCTCAAAATATAAATTTTGAGAACCTTTTCTGTTCTGCACTTGAACGGTTTTTTTTAATTCTTACCCTGAAATTTCTCATTTTAAAGCATTTTTTCACTCGCCCAACCCTTAAAACTGACCTCATCATTCTATTTCTGCGAAAGTGTACTTTCTCTTGCTTTTGTTACCTCAAGTTAAGTACATTTACTTAAAGTAATTCAAAAATTACTCTGAAAAAGGTTTAATGGTGGCGGCTATTGAACCTTTTTTATTATCAATCATTTCTACTTTGGAAAGCAACTGAATGGCAGATTTTATTATCTTTGCTATTATGCGTATACTGAAAATTTTATATACCGTTTGGGCTGTTTTCTGGTTCGTTTCTTTATTCCTTATACTTTTTCCTTTTTTCTGGCTTTTCCTACAGAAAGAAGCATGGAAACCCAAAGCACACTATCTAAACCGATTATGGGGTAAAATATATTTCCCTATAATAGGCGTACCCATCCATATTAAATTTGAAACCCCTATTGATGTAAACAAAACGTATGTTTTTTGTGCTAACCATTTTTCTTATATAGATATTGCCGTTATGGGCATGGTTATTCAAAACTATTATGCATTTGTTGGCAAGGCAGCACTCAAGAAAGTACCACTGTTTGGCTATATGTTTAGGAAACTCCATATTCAAGTAGATAGAAACGACAAAAAAAGTCGTGCAACTTCGCTAACACGCTCGCTTAGGGCATTAAAAAATGGGAGAAGTGTCATTATATTTCCCGAAGGTGGTATTAAAACCAAGCATCCTCCTCAAATGCATACTCCTCTTAAAGACGGAGGTTTTCTAATGGCTATTAGCCAGCAAGTGCCAGTAGTACCCATTACTTTTCTTAATAATTTTCATGTGTTAAAAGATGGTGAGTATTTATTATCTCCCAAGCCTATTAAAGTAATTGTTCATCAGCCCATTGAAACAATAGGAATGACTACTAATGATATTGAGTCTTTGAAAAAACAGTTTATTGATGTTGTTCAGGGAACGTTGAACATGACGTATCACAAGCAAGACAATTTTCAAGAAAGTATGCCATAAAATCCAATCAAAAGTTTGTTTTGCCTATTATCCAAAATAATAATATCATTTGACACGATAGAATTTACTTTGAATCAAAATAAACAATCAAAATCTAAAAGGTAAAGTCATGAGATCTCACGAAATAGATTACAAAATTATAGGAGAAGACATCCAATTGGTAGAAGTAGAACTAGACCCTAACGAAACCGTTATTGCAGAAGCTGGAACGATGTGTTATATGGAAGAAGGCATCGTTTTTGAAACAAAAATGGGTGATGGTTCTAGTGCTGATAATTCGATAATAGGTAAATTATTTCAAGCTGGTTCACGTTTGTTAACAGGTGAATCTTTGTTTATGACGCACTTTACCAACCGTGGTTATGGGAAACGCAAAGTAGCTTTTGCGGCACCGCACCCTGGAACAATTATACCGATTGACCTCTCGACACTCCCTGGAAATACCTTAATTGCCCAAAAAGATAGCTTTTTGTGTGCAGCTTTAGGGACACAAATTTCAATCACTTTCAATCAGAAAATTGGAGCAGGTTTGTTTGGTGGAGAAGGATTTATTTTAGAGAAATTACAAGGTGATGGTTTAGCTTTTGTGCATGCAGGTGGAACAATTATTGAAAAAAGATTAAATAACGAAACCCTAAGAATAGATACTGGTTGTATTGTTGCATTTGAACAGACACTAAGTTATGATATTCAGAAGGCTGGGAACTTAAAATCGATGGTTTTTGGAGGAGAAGGTATCTTCTTGGCTACTGTTCGTGGCACTGGTCGCGTTTGGATTCAGTCGATGCCATTATCAAAATTAATCCGTACTTTATCACCATACGGAGGAAATACTAATAAAGAAAGTGGCTCGGTGATAGGTGGTTTAGGAAATATATTTGGCGATTAATCTATTAACTAAATTATCGGCTTATTTTTGTTGATAGTTTTGATTGATACTATTTATGATGATTAAAAAAAGATTTCTTTTTTATAGTAGTGCAAGTCTATTGGCTTGCACTTTTCTTATTTTGAGCCTAAGCAGTTGTAGGAAAACGCAAGACAATAACGATTATGTACCTAAGCCAAAAGGGTTTAACCGTATTGACTTACCCCCTACGAAGTATGTTCAGTTGCTTGAAAATCATCCTTATACTTTTCAGTATTCTAGCCAAGCCATTATAAAGCCGGATACTGTTGCATGGGCAGAGCCTCATTGGATATACATTTATTATCCAGCCTATAAAGCAGTGATTCAGTTAACCTATAAGGACCTTAATAATGACCCCAATAAATTATCGAAGCTCATTGATGATGCCTACAAATTAGCGGCGAAACATAATCAAAAAGCTTCGTCTATTCAAAATTTTGTATTAACGACGGGAGCAAAACAAAAAGCAATGTTGATACAGCTTGAAGGAGAAGTACCTACTTACCTGCAATTTTATACCACAGATTCTACCCAACACTATTTACGTGGGGCATTGTATTTTAATACAGCCCTCAAAAGTGACTCTCTGGAACCAGTTATTGAATACCTAAAAAAGGATGTAATTCGGCTGGTAAATACCTTGCAGTGGAAAAAATAATATCATGCATATATCAATCTCAAAAGCTAGTCTCCAAAGGACTAGCTTTTTATTTTAAGGATTTTCGAGTAAATTACACTTACAAATTATCCTAATTCCCATATATGTCTGACTCCCTTTTTAAAAGTATTGTTGAGAGACGTCGCTCTGTAAGAGTTTTTGATAACAATGCTCCTTTCGATGATTCAGTAGTTTCTAAAGCCTTATCGCTCGCCGTACTTTCTGCCAATAGTAGCAATATGCAACTTTGGGAATTTTATCAAGTAAAAACACAAAGTGTACATGAAGCCCTTAACAAAGCTTGTATGGGGCAATCGGCGGCAAAAACAGCCAATCAATTAGTAGTTTTTGTTACTCGCCAAGATAAATGGAAAGAGAGAGTACAATGGAATTTAGCCAATCTCCATAAACAATTTGAGGGCAAAACATTAACCAAGAAAGATGAGCGAGCTTTGGCTTATTATCAAAAATTGATGCCCTTGGTATATCGCAACGATTTTTTTGGTATCAATACGCTTATACGTAGCGTCATCGTTTTTTTTATGGGTTTTAATAAACCCTTTTTGCGTATTCGCAATCATGGCGACCAGCGCGTGATGTGTCATAAATCATGTGCGTTAGCAGCCCAAACTTTTATGCTGAGCATGGCGGCAGATGGCTATGATACTTGCCCTATGGAAGGTTTTGATAGCGATTTAGTCAAGAAAATCTTGAAACTCCCTTCTGCTGCTGAAATCAATATGATAATTGCTTGTGGTGTCGGCAAACCAGAAGGTATTTATTCAGACAGGATAAGAGTGCCTAACGAAGATGTAATTTTTGCAGTATAATTAACAAACTATCATCACTTTATGAAAAAACCATTATTACTAGCCCTTACGCTAATGTCGTTTTTGGGGAATGCCCAAAAGAAAAAACCAGCCCCAGTTGCTACTGATGCCGATAAACAAACGGTAATCAGCAACATCGATAAACGCTTTGATGAATACGCTGGTATATCCAAGCAAATCTGGAATTTTGCAGAATTGGGCTATATGGAAGAAAAAAGCTCTTTGCTTTTGCAAGAACAACTCAAGAAAGAAGGCTTTACCGTACAAGCTGGCATTGCAGGCATTCCTACGGCTTTTGTAGCCACTTTTGGAGAAGGCAAGCCCGTTATTGGTATTTTGGGTGAATATGATGCCCTACCAGGCTTAGCACAACAGGCAGTTCCAGAAGTAAGTCCTATTCCTAACCAAAAAGGTGGACACGGTTGTGGACATAACTTATTTGGAACCGCTTCTGTAGCAGCGGCGGTTGAGGTAAAAAACTATCTAGTAAAATCAGGCCAGAAAGGAACCATCAAAATTTACGGCTGTCCTGCTGAAGAAGGAGGTTCTGGGAAAGTATATATGGTGCGTGAAGGTTTCTTCAACGATGTGGATGTAGTATTACATTGGCATCCAGGTGCAGTAAACTCAGCCGATGCAGGTACTTCTTTAGCCAACAAAAATGCTAAATTTCGTTTCAAAGGAATTGCCTCACATGCGGCGGCTTCACCTGAACGCGGACGCTCTGCTTTGGACGGTGTAGAAGCCATGGACATGATGGTAAATATGATGCGTGAGCATATTCCTCAGGATACTCGTATTCATTATGTTATCACAAAAGGTGGCGATGCACCAAACGTAGTACCTGCCTATGCAGAAGTATATTATTATGCTCGTCATAAAGACCGTGAAATATTAAAAAGCGTTTGGAAACGCATTGAAAATGCCGCACAAGGTGCTGCTTTGGGAACTGGAACTAAAGTAGAATGGGAAGTATTAGGAGGCGTGTTTAACTTATTACCAAACATTACTTTGGCCAATGTAATGCATGCTAACTTAGCTAAAGTAGGAGGCGTAATTTACAATGACGAAGAAAAGAAGTTTGCCTTATCACTCAGCGAAACCCTTGGCGAACAAAAACAACCTATCGAAAATGCGGCACAAGTAAAGGATTTTCGTGATGGTGCTGAAAGTGCGACAAGCGGAGGCTCTACAGATGTAGGCGATGTTAGCTGGACAGTCCCGACCGTAGGTCTGCAAACTGCTACTTGGGTTCCAGGTTCATCGGCACATAGCTGGCAGTCAACCGCGGCGAGTGGTATGGGTATTGGGCAAAAAGGAATGATAGTGGCGGCTAAAACCATTGCTTGTACAGCCATAGATCTTTTGAAAGACCAAACATTAATCGACAAAGCAAAAGCTGAGTGGGAACAAAAAAGAGGCGCTAATTTTAAATACGAAGCTTTATTGGGAGATAGAAAACCTGCGTTGGATTATCGTAAATAGGTTAGAGGATTGTTTTTTTGCTATAAACATTTAAATCTTAACGGTTTTGTAGTTTCAAATCCCAAAGGGATTAAATGTTTATAGCAAAAGAAGTTAGGTCAATAGTATTAAATATTTTTTTATAATAACACCTACTGCAATTTAAAATACTTCATCGTCAGATTACATGAAAACATATTCTCCATATTAAAGTCGGTATGTCCGATGCTTTTCAAATGATCAGACAACACATCATTTAAAGCTGATACATGATTTACTTCTAAAAAGCCTAAAACTCTTTGATAAGTTTTAATCAAAAACTCATCTCCGAACTGGCAAGAAATCATTACCGTTCTTATATTATTTGAAGCACGTGCCATCCCAAAATAGAACACAGATTGGTCTATTTCCGAATCTTCATAAAGAACAGGATTTTCTGGATTTTCAAGCGATTGATATAAGATTGGATTCAACTCATTCAGTAAAGAGGTCGATTCATCCACTTGTGTTTTAAAATGCTGTTGCAATTCTGGCGTATAGACTGTCTCAGACAGTTTGCAATACACTTCTATACGTTGACGATTAATTTTAAAGATATTAATCAAGCCTTTCAATATTTCTTCATTGGTAATTTTCATGATATGTGTGTTGATGTTATAAAATGGATGACGACTCTATCTTTATTAATCATTCGCAAAAAAATCCTATAATTTTTGTAGTGAATATTACCATATTCAGGCAGATAAGCTGGTAAGTGTAGTAAGCATATTTATTAAAAAATTATACCAGCTATTATAAATCGTCAATCTTTTCATTTTTTTGAGTAAATAGCTCCACGAGATAGGTCTATAAGGGGAAAAAAATCATTATTATTTGCTGATTGCTCCAAATTTGCTACAACATTGTTTTATACTATTGCATCGTCAATCTAAAACAATAAACAAATGAAATATACTATCTGTCATTAGAGACATCTTCTGACTGCTGAGGTTAAATGAGGCAAAGAAAAGGTTGATTGTGAAGATGAGGCTAGCAAAAAAGATTACCTTTTTGATTCACTGGGGAAGGTTGTTGAAAATATTTAATAGTTTTCTTTATTAGTAATCTGGATTTAGATTTGTCAACTTTTAAAAGTTGACAAATCTTCTACAAATAATATTACCCGTTTTGATATACGTTTTAAGCCATGATCTATTGAGTAATCACTTTTTTAATAACAAAGTTGCCAATATTAGCTCCTTGTTGTGCACCATATTCTATAGAATCTTTGAAGTGAATACCTCCGTAAAATCGAGAAATAGCCGCTTCCGCCGCAGCCTGTTTGAAGGATTTAAACGAACGTTTTGGAATACCAAATTCTACTTCTACAACATCCGTATAGGCAAAATTATCTCCCACTAAATGCGTCAGAAGGGTTGCCACTGCCGAAGAAATTACGCTATGTCCGCTGGTATATTCAGGGAAAGGCGGAGTCTGTAGTAATCCTCTCCAATTAGGATCTATTTGTTGATTGATGGCAGTTTCAGGTCTAATTCTGTTACTTCTATATTTTTCATCCCAACATGAAATAAAGGCATCAGCCATCGTAATACCGACCATCGCATGCCAACGTACTGCTTCGGCTAGATTGACTTTTTTCTGTAAACAAGCTATTCCAGTAATACCCATCCAGTGTCCGCCTGGAGATATTTTTTTGGTACCAAAACTAACATGCCCTTTTTGATTCAAGAAGAAAGGATTACAATCCCAAAAACTGGCAATATGAATCTGTTCTTTGGTAAGATGTATCGTAGCATCATACACTTCTTTTACAATTCCATGAAAGGCACTATTTTTATCTTTACTGTATGGAATAGCTGGATGTGGCTTGAATTGAGCGGCACTATCCAACACAAAAGGACGGAGCGTACGCCAATGTGGCTCGTAAGCTTCTGTATATGCAGGTGGTGTTGGTTGCCAATAACCTTCTTTATTGATAGGCGTATATCTTAAATAACCACTCGTTTTTACATAGCCGTCCTTCGCTGCGTATTTCACTAAGCGTTTTACGACAGAATCGGCATAAGCAATAGAGACTTGTAAGGTTTGTGGACTTAATCTTCGAGATTGTTGAACATTTTTCACCAATTCTTTACGAGCACTTTCTAAGGTATATCCCGACGGCAACAAATCTTCGCCCATTCTTAACAGCGAATAAATCGCCGCAAAATCTTCTGCAATGGGTACAGCAGATTTTAAATCATCAAAATTAGGGTAAGCATTTAACTTCCCTTTTAGCTTTACTAATTTGGTATTGGCAACGTTATGTGATAAAATTTCATAGGGTGCTAAGTTGGCATAAGCATAATAACGTGCGGCTGCACATGGGCCCGTAACATCGCTCACCATGACGTCGGTAAGTTGCTTTAAAGCTTTTACATAAGCCTTTGTATCCGTCAGAGAAGGCGTTTCTTTAGCATATAAACTAGTTTGTAATAACATTCCCAAACATATTATTACATAGATAAAACCCTGTTTTTTCATTTTACTATTTTTTTATTCGTGGTTAGGTTATAAGTTATCCTAATTAGTATTCCTTAATTGATAAGTCGAAATGGTATCGTTATTTCTAAAAAAATGTAGCTGTTGTCCCTTTTTATTTTTCGTAATTACAATATCTCTCACTTCTCCTTTCACCTGCAAACCTGTTTGAGATTGTGGTAAATATTCAAATTGACAGTTACCTTTATTTAAGAAAAGCATTCCATAGTTAGCATCCATCTTCCCTATTTTGATACGGCTATGAAACTGGTTCCCTGCTAGTATCAAATCCTTCAAGCCATCTTTGTTTGCATCTATCAAACTAATGGCATAAACGGGGGCAAATTGTGCCTCAATAGGCAAGTATATAGGCTTAAATATACCATCTCCTTTGTTTTCTAGTACAACCGATTGAAAAGTATTCGCTGTTAACGTATCTGCTAGTTTGAGTTGCTCGGCATTTAGCATATCTTTTAGCTCGGCATTGGCGTAAGCGGCATAGGTTGTAAATTTTCTACGCAAGGCAAATACTTGATTCAATGCTTCGTCACGACTGACTAAAGGATAGGCTTTTCCCTGAACATAATAACAAAGAAATGGGTCAATGGCTTCATTTTGGTCAAAATCGCCATAAACTAAAGATACAGGCTCTTTGTCTGAAGGTTTTAGCTGATTATTTAAGCCATAATTGCCTATAATCACATCCAAATCTCCATCGTTATCTAAATCGGTTAATTCCATCGTATTCCACCAACCTTTCAATTCACTCCCTACGATAGCATTAGTATTTTGAATAAATGTACCTTTATTGTTAATCCAGACAGTAATGGGTTGCCAATCACCAGCAATAATAAGGTCATCCCAACCATCTTTATTAATATCTAAGCTTTGAGCAGTCGTAACCATCCCTAGCTTTTCAAAAGCTGGGGCTAGTGTTTTGGTGACATCTGTAAAAAAACCTTTTCCATCGTTTTGGAGCAATCTGCTTGATATTGCAAGTGGATATGCTCCGGGTACTCCTCTCCCACCAATGAATAAGTCTATGTCTCCATCATGGTCAAAATCTAGGGCAGTTACACAGGCATCACTATTCACATCACCAGTAATTAGATTATCCTCTGCTTTTTTAAAAGACCCTTTTCCATCATTGAGATACAGCCTATCTTGCAGTAATAAATCATCTGGTAAATAAGCATAACCTCCGCTTACGACATATAAATCAAGGTCACCGTCTTTATCTGCATCAAAAAATAAAGCATCAGTATCCGTACACATAATATCTGAGTCTATACTTGCCTGTTCAGTCCCTATCCATGAACCATCAGCTTGTTGAAGTACAATAGCCCCCGATTGTCCTTTTGAACCTCCGATATAGATGTCTTCTAAACCATCACCATTCACATCTCCTTTGGCTACTTTCGGGCCAATATACGATAGCATATTGGGCAATAATAACTGGCGTTTGAAGTCATTATAATCATCCTCCACGTTTCCGTAGGGAATTGTATCTTTTTTAACTGCCACAAATAAGCTGACTGTAGCTTTTGGAAGGAAGTCTTTAACACTTTTCTCTGGACTTACGTTTAAAACTTGATTTGCCTTTACTGATTTAAATAGCTGAGAACGCTGATTAGCAAAAACTACCTTGACGCTATCGATTAAAGTATGTTCTCCTACACCAAAATGCAAGGGCATTAACATACACGACTGAAATCCGCGGGTTGGGTAATGCTCACGATATTGCATTTTTCCTTGATTATATACCCAAACTTTGGCACCATACGTACTACTTTTACCCATATCGTCAAGTTGTACTTTTAGGTAATGCTGTGAGGTTTGTTCATTTTGATAAATTGCCGCCTCTTTATTAACGTTATTGGTAATAATTTCTAGGTCTCCATCATTATCCAAATCTGCATACACTGCTCCGTTCGACAATAAAAGCTGATCGCAGTGCCAATCTTTGGTTTTATTTTCAAACTGTAACCTTCCGTTATTTCTAAAAATATAGTTCTGAGTAGCCGTAGAAGGCATTTCTTTCAAAATATCCATCATGGCAGTCGGACTTCCTTGGGCGGCTTTGAGTTCTTTGTCTGCATAAAACTTCATGAAATCCATGTTGGTATAATCACGGAGGTATCCATTGGTAACAAACAAATCTTTAAAGCCATCATTATCAAAATCCGCTACTAATGGCGACCAACTCCAGTCTGTATTCGAGATACCACTTAGCTGAGCAATTTCGCTGAATGTACCATCACCATTATTGAGTTGAAGCATATTCCGCATAATCTGATGATAAAAACCATTGCGAATCATACTTTTATAATTTTCATAATTCTCAGGACCATACAATAGTTTTTGTCTGCGGTTATCTTCAGGGAGCATATCAAGGGTAAAAATATCAGGTAGACCATCATTGTTTATGTCTGCCACTTCATTACCCATTGAAAACTGGCTCAAATGTCCAACTGACTCCTCCAATTTATCGGTAAAAGTACCATCGCCATTATTGATGTACAGATAATCTTGTTCTATATAATCGTTTGAAACATAAATATCAGGCCAACCATCAAGATTAATATCAGCAATTGCGATACCTAATCCAAAACCTAAAGGATTGCCTTTGATATGAGCCTGTACACTGACATCTACAAACTTTCCGTTTTCATTTTTGAGCAAACGGTCACCAGCGGTTTCATCACGCTGAGATTTTAGCACCGAGGCATCAAAGCGTTTATAATCTTTGATACTATGGTTGAGTAAAAAACAATCTAAATCACCGTCTTTGTCATAATCAAAAAATGCAGCTTGGGTAGAATTGGTGGGTAAATCTAGGCCGTAATCTGAGGCCTTTTCTTGAAAAATGAAGTTTTTTTGATTGATATACAGCTTATTGCGTCGGGAATTTGCATCACCATCTCCCGAATAACATACATAAATATCTAGCCAACCATCTTGGTTAATATCTACTAGGGTTACACCTGTTTTCCAGCCATTACCTTTACTTATTCCTGCTTGTTGAGTAACATTTTTAAACTTCAAATTACCCAAATTTTGGTAGAGATGGTCTTGCACCATATTACCTGTAAAATACAAATCGAGTAATCCATCGTTATTCAAGTCGCCAACCGCTACGCCACCACCATTGTAAAAGTATTCATAAGCTAATACATTCTTTTTTTCGGTTTCTGTCAACTGATTCACGAAAGTTACACCAGACTCCGTGGAGGGCACAAACCTGAATTGGGCGTTTACAGAGACTGTAATTAACCCAAACAACATTTGTAGGAACAATGCATAAGTCAATTTCATACGATTCTAAATTTGTGATGAATTATTGGTTAGGGAGTATTACAAATCAAAATATAACTTAATATAATTAAGATACAAAATTTAGAACTTCTCTATCACTCAAAATGCCTCCGTAAACAGAGGCATTTTGACAATAGTTTCAATATTACAAGTTGTACACAAGAGCTTTAGGTTTGGTTAACCTAAAGCTCAAAAGAATATTATTATTATTTATCCCACCACATACGAGTAGTAAACAAGTCAGCTCCTTGTTGTGCAATTACTGCATTGTACTGAGCAGCATTTTTACTTGCTTCCGACTGAGGGTATTTTAAACGGCGAGGAATAACACCAGCAGTTTCGTTACCTACATAGTTAGTCGGCGTCAATACAGGGTATCCAGTACGTCTCCAGTTTGCATACGCTTCATAAGAGTTCAAGAAGTTAACAGCCCAATATTGCGTATGGATTTGTTGCATCTGAGCATCAGTAGTCGTAGCAGTATATGGGTGAGCTACCAAATAAGTAGTAACTTCTGCATCAGAAATAGTTGCACCATATAAACTAAACATTTTCATAGCAGCCGTAACACCTTTGTTGTAGTGAGTAGCCGCTTGGCCATCGCCCCAACCACGAACTGCAGCTTCAGCTAATAGATACTCAACTTCTGCATACGATTGGAATACTGTTGGAGCTGCTGGACTAGCGATATAGTTTAGGTTTGCTTCAGAATATTCAGCCAAAGAATTGTCGCCCCAAGTAGGAATCAACGTTTTGATTGTCGTATTGTCATAACCATTTGGTAAGCCTTTTTGTACAGCAGGAAGAGAGCTTGTTGGCAACTGTGTTGCATCAGCATTTCCTTGCCACAAAGTAGCAATGTATGGCAAACGAGGGTCGTTGTTGTTTTTCAAGAAAGAAACAAACGTATTACTCAATTTGCTATTCGCTTTACCTTTCAAGTTAGCTGCATCATACTCTTGTGTTCTCAAGGTATTACCATCTAAGTTACGGTTGTTATCGTTGGTATTTTGGTGATTAATCTTAGCAAGATCATCATTGCTTTGCATTACACCACCAGCGATAGCTTTTTTCACCCATGTCTGAGCAGAAGCAGCATCAACTTTAGTCAAACGCATACCTAAACGAAGCATCAATGAGTTAGCAAAACGTTTCCATTTTGCAACATCACCAGCATATACAGGGTCAGCAGTACCATAAGTTGCTTTTGAAGCATCTAAAGCAGTACCAGCCGCTTCCAATTCTTTCAACAAGTCTGCATAAATATCTGCTTGCTTGTCATATTTTGGAGAATACACGTTATTCAAATAACCTTTACCAGCTTCTGAGTAAGGAATATCTCCGTAAAGGTCAGTCATACGACTATAGATATAAGCTCTCCAGATTCTAGCAATGTTATATTTGTTACTTAACGCAGTATTATCTTTTGTTAACGCTACGATTTGCTCAATTTCTTTTACTTGGTTTTGGTAACCAGTATCAAAATAAGCACTATAGTATTCAACATTCGATAAATATTTATCACCCGACCAGTAAGTAGTCAATGAAGCAAAATGTTGAATCATTGCACCACAGTAAATCAAATTGGCACGGTGGTTTTCGTATCCAGTACCAGCAGTTTTAACGATGTTATAAGTAAACAAGTTTTCTAAAACTGGGTCAGTAAGCGCGTTAGGGTTCTTGTTCATTTCTTCGAAACCACTATCGCATGATGACACTAACAATGAGGCAGCCGTTAGCATACCTGTTAGCATTAATCCTCTTTTTTGTTTTATATATCTAATCATTATTTCAAAAGTTTTGAGTAAAAAAACTAGAATTTAGCCATTAAGTTTAAGCCGAAACTACGTGTAGTTGGCACACCAAACATTTCTAAACCTTGAGCGTTACCGTTGTTGTAAGTAGATTCTGGGTCAACATTTGGCACGTTGTTGAACAACATCAACAAGTTACGAGCTACAAAAGAGATACTTAATGATTGAATTGGTGATTTACCCAATACTGATTTAGGGAAAGTATAACCAAATGTCAATTGTCTCAACTTTGCGTAATTAGCATTATAAACAAACTCATCAGTGATAGTAGTTGAGATACCAGTGAAGTAATCTTGTGCAGAAATCGTTTTAGTAAACGCTTCACCATTTTCATCAACACCTTTTACTGTTACACCAGTTTCTCTGATACCATTTTCAGCAGTTCTTTGCGCCAAACCATATCTAGTAGCAAAAGCATTAGTCGCTGAATATAACGAAGCACCAAATTTAGCATCAATCAAGAAACTCATGTTGAAGTTTTTGTAGCTAAACGAGTTAGTTAAACCCATTGTTACTGGAGGTACGCCTCTAGCTATTTGAGTAAATTCTCCTTGTATTGGCAAACCAGTAGCTTTGTTATAAACAATATTTCCAGCAGCGTCTCTCTTAGCTTTGTAACCAGCAATCATACCATATGCTTGTCCTTCAAAGTTATAGATATAAGCGTTACGAGTTCTTGACTCATCCATTGAAAGTGTTTTCAAACCAGGAGCAATCGTTACTACTTTATTGTCATTGTATGCTAAGTTGTAACTAACATCCCATTTGAATGAACTTGTTCTTACTGGGTTACCAGTTAATAATACTTCAATACCTTTGTTTTCAACGCGACCTACGTTTAACAATACATCTTGGTAACCACTTGCTGAAGAAACAGAAGCTTTAACAGCATCATTAGTAGTAACACGGTTATATAATGTTAAATCGATTCCTAAACGATTGTTCAAAGTTTTCAACTCAATCCCTAATTCAGATGTAGTAGTAGAGTTTGGTTTTAACGTTGAGTTTGGAATTGTGTTGCTACCGATATTCATCAATGGATATGAGAAATATGGATTTGACTGCAAAGTATATGGTAAGTTCAATGCATATTCTTCAGGATATCCACCACCTACAGTAGCCCAAGAAGCACGTACTTTACCATAAGTCAACCAGTTTGGACGTTCAGCTAAAGCGTCAGAGAATACAAAACCTGTACTTACACCTGGATAGAAGATATTATTGTTCTTAGGATCTAATGTAGAGAACCAGTCGTTACGACCTGTCAATGTTAAGAACAAGATATTTTTGTAACCAAAGTCAGCAGAACCATATACAGAGTTTACAGCACGTTTCTTATATTCATAGTTCCAGTTACTTGAAATCAAGTTACTTGGGAAATAGTTGAATGGAACGTTAAACTGGCTACCGCTAATACCTGTAGATTCATTCGTTCTTAACATCTTGTTACCACCAACAAAAGCGTTAATCGATAGGTTACTGATTTCTTTTTGGAATCCTAAAATCACCTCAGCGTTAGTTTCGATAATTTTACGCTCGCTTTGGCTCATGCTACCAAGTGTGCTATATGCAAGACCAGTAGGCTCTATTTGCCAGAACTTCAATTGGTTATAGTCTGTACCTAAACGACCTTTTGCATAGAAATTATCGTTGAAGTTATAACGTAAGTTAAATGAACCCATGAAACGGTTACGATCATCAGTGTTTTTTACTTTAGTAGTAGCAAAATATGGGTTTTGAGAATACACGTTACTATTCCAAAGTGATTCATAACCACGGCTATCAACACCTGGAGCCAAAGTACGAATATCGATACTTGTAGCCAATAATTGAGCCGCTACGTTAGGGTTTTTAGGAGTATCAGACAAGAATGAACGGTTTTCACCTTTTTCAACGTTGTACTGCACAACACTTTCAAATACAATTTTATCAGAAAGTTTTCCGTTCGTACTCAAGTTAAATGATTTACGTCCGAAAGTAGAGTTAGGAACAACACTTTTTGAATCTGCATTTGACATAGAGAAACGGAAATTCAAATTCTGGCTACCACCCGATACTGCAAGCGTGTTAGAGAATGTACTTCCTACATTGTAGAAGTTTTTGATATTATCTTTTTGAGCTACGTATGGACGAGCAACACCATCAGCTTGGATTACAGAAGAGCCATCTAACTTAGCACCCCATGACATTGTACCAGCATCAATAGCTTCGGCAGCAGTTGTTGGTTTTGCACCACGCGTACCAGAACCATATTGATATTGATAATCAGATAGCTTCAATGGCATTTCAGCAGTATAAGTAGAGTTGAAATCAACACCTAAGCCTTTTTGTCCTTTACCACTTTTAGTAGTAATCAAAATTACACCACTACCAGCACGGAAACCGTATAGGGCAGCAGATGCACCACCTTTTAATACTGTAACAGATTCGATATCATCTGGGTTGATTGAGTTCAAACCGTCACCTGTATCGAAACCACCCCACATACCAGCAGAGTTTACGTTAGAGTTGTCCATAGGGACACCGTTGATTACATACAAAGGTTGGTTGTTACCACCCAAAGAACCGTTACCACGAATGATTACACGGCTAGATCCACCAGGGCCAGTAGCAGTACTCGTAGCATTCACCCCTGCAATTTTACCAGAAAGGGCATTACCAAGGTTTAATTCACGAGCTTGCGTAAATTCGCTACCTTTTAACTCACTTACGGCATAGCCAAGCGCTTTCTTGTCTTTCTGAACACCTAAGGCAGTTACCACTACCTCATCAAGACTTTCAGCCGTAGCTTCTAATACAACATCAACAACAGCGCGGTCTCCAACTTCTACTTCCTTAGTAGCGAATCCTAGCGAGCGAAAAATCAATGTACTACCTTTTGGTACATTGAGCGTATAGTTACCTAAAACATCGGTAACTGTTCCTTTGGCAGTTCCTTTGATAAGGACGTTAACACCTACCAATGGTGATTGACTACTGTCGGTTACTTTACCTTTTATAGCCTGAGCAAAAAGCTGTGAGCTTGAAAAGAGTAGTAATGCAGTAATTAACATAGTAAAATTACTTTTGCATGCTTTCATTTTTTTTAAGATTACAGTGAAAAATAGACTTCTTTAATAAACTTGGCCTAGACCAAAAAAATGTAATAATGACTTTAAGGAGGGAATTGGGTTTTGGAGTACATAACTTTATTTATTAATTAATTTGTTGCTCAATTGATTAGTTTTAGTCACACAGCCCAGCCCACTTTTGTTGTTGAGAAATACTATTTATTTAATTTAAATTAGCACAATTCTCTTTATTTGTAAATAAAATTTATATATATTTAATACATAATAAATTTATTTAAAATATAGATTTTCGACACATAATCTAAAAAGTGAATAAATATAAGAAAATACTATAAGTTCTAACCAAAATAATTGAAAAAAGTAAAAAAAAATGTAAAAATTTCTTTTAATCGGAAACATATTACATAATTTAAGATTATTTTACACCAACTGATAAATTTAGAATTTGGGCAATTAGTAAAAATTATTAAAAAGTATTTAAAAAATAAATTAGGTAAAGGATAGCTCGGTTGTAGAGGAAATTATTTTTTTGTTCTTTTGTAATGAAACCCATTTAACTATCGCTTTTATATCAGATAATTCGTTTTAATATGACTATTTATCGAGATATAAAAGCCAAAGATTGATAACCTTATTTTTCACATAAACTCCATTTATTCAAACATGTCTTTTCCTTCCCTAGAATCTTCTGAGATAGAAGTATTTGATAAAGAGTCCATCGTAGATAAGAAAAAAAATAGCTTAAGACGTAAAATATTACAAGACTTATACTTCAATGGTAATAAAACAATTGCTCAGTTAACTAAAGAGATTCATACCAGTGTTCCCTCTGTTACGGCATTGCTCGAAGAATTGATGGTTGAACGTTGGATTGTTGAAATCGGTCCTGCGGAAGCTCAGTTTGGAAGAAAGCCTATTCTTTATACCTTAAATCCTAAACAACGCTATACTATTATCTTAGATATTGCTATTCATGGTTCTAAAGCAGCCATTATCAATTTGCAAAATCAAGTAGTATTTGAACAAGACATTCATTTTTGTTTAGAAGACAACCCAGCTATCTTAGATAGAATCTGTACTTCTATTGATACCATCTTATTAAAATCTGACATTCAGTTACAGGAAATCATTGGCATTGGCATTTCTATGCCCGGATTGATTAATCCAAACAATGGCTATAATTATACCTACAGAAAAATAAATCCTGAAAACCAATCGCTGGTTGAATGGCTCAAAAACAATTTTTCTATTCCTTTTTACCTTATTAATGATACCCAAGCGACTATCATTGGCGAAAACCAATTTGGATTATCAAAAGGAATGCAAAATGTATTGTCTGTCAACATGGATTGGGGTGGAGTCGGATTAGGTATTGTATTAAATGGAAAAGTATTTCAAGGCTCAACTGGTTTTGCGGGCGAATTAGGACATATCCAAGTAAAGGAAAATGGCGAGTTATGTTCGTGTGGCAAAGTTGGGTGTTTAGATACCCTCACCTCGGCGGCATCATTAATTCGGAGGGTAAAAGAATGTTTAAAAGAAGGAAAAGTTTCCAGACTTGCCAAAGCTAACCTGGCTGATATTGATATTGAATTGGTGATTGAAGTGGCCAATGGTGGCGACGCCTTGGCTATTGATTTACTACATGATATTGGGAAGGAAATGGGTAAGGGCTTATCTATCGCTGTACATTTATTTAATCCAGAAGCTATCGTTATCAATGGTATTCTAGCAAAAGCTGGGCGATTCATCAGTAATCCAATAGAACAAGCTATTAATAAATACTGCTTGGTCGATTTCAAGAGTAATTTAAATATAGAAGTATCGTCTTTGGGTGAATCGGCTCGTTTGTTAGGAACGCAAGTTTATTTAATTGAACACATCTTAGTTTCCTAATCTTTTAATAAAGCTGAGATAGCTTACTATATTATATATAGTAAGGATTCATCATAATAAAAAAATAAACCTCTGCCTTAAAAGTACTGTTATAGCTAATTATTTTTTTGAATTAGTTACCTAAAAATATCATTGTATATCACTAATGTTTATTTTTTTCCGATAGCTCATAATTTTCATATTGATAATGATAGGAAATTTGGAATTTAATTAACTTTTTGATTACTTTTATGGTCACGCCTTTTAACTAATTCACCAGAAGCAATGAAAAAGATTCTGTTCATCATTAGTATCCTATCTCTAACAAGCTGTCAAAAAAACGTTTATTTGACAGGTTCATTAATGCACCAACTTCAAGAGAATGAACTTGACCTTACTAGAATTCAATTTTATAACGACAATCCCCTTTATTTAGAAAGAGAAGTGCCATCATCAGATGCCAATATTAAATCTGGAAAGGTGGTTTTCAAAAATGGAAGATATATCAATAGGATTACACTAGAAAAAAACACGCCCGGTTTAGTGCAAGTAGAAAACAACGGACATTTAATGATTGCCTTTGAAAAAAGTAATGAAGAAAGTTCTTTAAGATTTGGCCCAGTAGCTGGCGAAAAAGGAGAATATTACTATCAATTGGTTGATCCTAATGGCAATCCGATGTTTTCTCGTATAGATTACGAAGGTAGCAAATACCTTGTCGTTTATAAAAAACCAAGGGTACGTATTATGCTTTCAAGAAGCGTTTTTACAAACATGAAAGTAAAAGTACGCAGAATGAAAGGAAACAAGATAAAGTAATAGTATAATCCTCTGATTTTAACAATATAGTTTGAAGAGTAAGCTCCAAAGGCTTGCTCTTTTTATTGATACGACATTGGAATCTACTTTATTAAAGACTTCATCCACATTTGCGGACTTACCCCTTTTGCTTTCTTAAAATACCTATTGAAGTAATTGATATCTACAAAACCACATCTCCATGCGGCTTCATTAATTTTTGTATCAGGGAAAGCATCCAATATAGAGCAGACCATCCCTAAACGATATTCATTAAGATAAGTAGTAAAAGTTTTGCCTGTTTCTTTCTTAAAAAAAGAACAAAAGGCTGCTGGACTCATAGAGGCTATTTCTGAAATCTTTTCTAAGGGGATTTTTTCACGATAGTTTTCCATGATATATTTTACAATGGACTCCATACGCTTCATATTCTTGCTAATACCACTTGACACCTTGTTGTTGGGACCAATTATTAAAAAGTCTTCCTGTTTTTCGAGCAAGCTTATCAGTTTCATCAAGGAAATTAATCTTGAAATATTATCTTCATGATACATTTTTTCTAGTATCACAATTATCTTCTCGGCAGTTTCGCCCACTACCCTCACCGCATGCTGAATAGCCCGTAATTTATTAATCAATGCACCCCATTCACTAAAATAAGCTAGTCCACTGCTTAAAAACGATGGATGAAACTGTACAAACAGTACTTCTCTGGAACCATCAGAATGACAAGTCAAAGGATCGAACATCCAACAGTGCGGCAAGTTAGACGGGGCAAAAATAACCTCTCCTTCATAGAAGGATTCGACAAAGTCGCCCACCATACGGTATCCCGCCCCCTTTTTGACATACAGTATTTCGAGCTCTGGATGAAAATGAAGTGAAATCTCTTGCTTATAATGTTTCTTCGAAGATACATAACGATAGGAAGCCTGAAAATCGGCATCTATTTGTTCAAATTTCACCTTATCAGTCATTGTTAAAGCTTTTATTTAGTAATAATACAAAAATAAGACAATAACTGAGTAATTCAGAACAATTTGAATCGCTATGATTTTGGTTGATTTGCATCCTATTTTAAAATCCTTACTTTAATAAAAATGAAAAAAAATATTTTTGCCCTGTCGATGGGTGCATTTGCTTTTGGAATGGCAGAGTTTCTAATGATGAGTATATTGCCTGATGTGGCTAATGGATTAAACATTTCTATATCCAAAGCTGGCAATCTAATCGCTTCCTACGCGCTTGGGGTATGTGCAGGAGGCCCACTCCTGATTACGATTACCCGTAACCTAAAACTGCGTACTATCTTAATAATACTCCTATCCATTTTTATGCTAGGAAGCTTAATCACCGCTGTAAGCAATTTTTATCTTATCACTATTATTGGGCGATTTGTTTCTGGTTTGCCCCATGGTGCATTTTTTGGTGTAGCAGCTATCGTGGCCAACAAGCTAGTACCCACTGGGAAGGGGACTTCTGCGGTAGCTACAGTCATGATGGGCATGACGGTAGCTAATCTACTCGGCGTTCCTCTGGGCAATGTGATAGGTCATTATATCTCTTGGCGAGTGCTTTTTCTTTCAAACGCTATCTGTGGATTGCTTTCTATTTATTTTATTTATCAATGGATACCCGAACTTCCTGCCCTGCCTAGCACAAGGGTAAGAGAACAGTTTAGGTTTTTAAAAAAACTAAACCCTTGGCTCTTGATTATCATCACTGTTCTTATTAATACTGGTATATTTTCTTGGTACAGTTATATCAATCCTTTTATGACTGATGTAACTAAAATAGATGTAAAATTCATGCCCTTACTGATGGTTTTGTCGGGGGGAAGTATGTGTATTGGAAATTATCTAGGTGGAAGGTTATCAGATAAATTTACGCCCAAAACTACAATCATTTATATGCAAATAGTATTAGCAATAGCATTGGGCATACTATATTTATGGGGTAGTCAGCCAATCGTTTCGTTAATAATGCTGTGTATAGCAGCATCTTGTTTTTTTGGACTTTCTGCGCCTATACAACAACTATTTATCTTGAATTCAAAAGGTGGAGAAATGATGGGAGGAGCTCTGGGTCAGCTTGCTTTCAACTTGGGTAATGCTATCGGAGCAATTGTAGGAGGAATTGCCATCGTCAGAGGTGGAGGAATGGAATACACCGCCTATACTGGAGTAGTTTTTCTAGTAATGGGTATCATCGTGTTCTATATTTTTAAGCGTAGGAATCAAAGCGACTCATACAAAATATCAGAAAATGTAGCGAATGATCACTTTTTGATAAGTTAGTCTTTCTTTTAAAGTTATGCTTGTCCCTTCTTCTATGAAATACGTATTCATGGAAGAAGGGCTTTTTTTTAAAATTGTATCTATATTGATTCATTTTCAAAATTATAATATCAACAAAATGATTAATTTAGTAGTATGCTTGCATAATAATTTTTTCCTTCTCATTTTTACAATATTATGCAAAGCATAACAATAAGTAAATATCCAAAACAGAACCCATTCTTTATAAATAATTAACCAATATGAAAGCAGACAAAACTGTAGATTACCACATCAAATCTGGTTGGCACGCCATTAGCAGGATGTACAATTCATTTGCCGCACCATTCGACATGACGATGGCAATTGGTTATGTATTATTGAATATTGATAAAAAGGGAACTCCTGCGACCAAAATCGCTCCTGCTTTGGGTTTAGAACCCCGTAGTTTAACAAGAATGTTAAAATCTTTAGAGGATAAAAAATGGATAAGAAGAGAAACCGACGAAGAAGATCGTAGGGTAGTAAAAGTGTATCTAACCGAAGAAGGAAAAAGAAAAAGAGATAAAGCACGAGAAGGAGTATTAATTTTCAATAATGCTATTTATGAAAAAATAGGGGCTGAAAAATTGGAGATTTTCTTTGAAGTAATGCAAAAAATAAGTGAAGTAGTAGATATCGATACTGCTGGTTATAAAGCTGATAACATTGGCGAAGATGAGTTTATTTAAAGAATTAGAGAGCACAAAAATAATTTTAAATGTTATGCTTGCATAACATTTTTTTTATTGCTTATCTTTACATAAAATAGTATGTAAGCATCATATTTTAGGCTTTTATTCAGAATAAATTTATAAAGACATGACAATCACAGCTAATAAAGCTTCCATCAAAGGGGGTGAGTTTTTAATTAAAGACATTGACGCTTCGCAAATTTTCATTCCTGAAGATTTTACAGAAGAGCAACAAATGATTGCACAGACTTGCTTGGATTTTCTTCGTACAGAAGTGCATCCACGCCTAGATGATATCGATTATGCCAAAAATACTGATTTAATGGTATCACTAATGGACAAAGCTGGTGAGCTTGGTTTATTAGGGACAGCTATTCCTGAAGAGTATGGCGGATTCGGAATGAATTTTAATACTTCGATGTTGGTCGCTGAGGCTTGCGGAGGTGGACATTCATTTTCGGTAGCTTTATCAGCACATACTGGTATTGGTACATTACCTATTTTATACTACGGAACTGAAGAGCAAAAAACTAAATATTTGCCAAGGTTAGCCTCGGGTGAATGGAAAGCGGCTTACTGTTTAACTGAACCAGATGCGGGCTCTGATGCTAATTCAGGGAAAACAAAAGCTGTGTTATCGGAAGATGGAAAACATTATATCATCAATGGGCAAAAAATGTGGATAACCAATGGTGGCTTTGCCGATTTGTTTATCGTTTTTGCCAAAATTGATAATGATAAAGCTTTAACAGCATTTATTGTTGAAAAAGATTTTGGTGGTATTACGATGAATGAGGAAGAACGCAAGATGGGAATAAAAGGCTCATCTACTCGTCAGATTTTCTTCAATGATTGTAAAGTACCTGTTGAAAATCAGCTATATACGCGTGAAGGTGGATTCAAAATTGCTGTAAATATTCTGAATATTGGTCGTATTAAATTGGCTTCTGCGGTGGTGGGTGCGGCTAAGGGTATTATTGGCAAGGCAGTTAATTATGCCAACGAACGTAAACAATTTGGTACTTCTATCAGCAATTTCGGTGCAATAAAATATAAAATTGCCGAAATGAATGTTAAAATATTTGCTTCTGAATCAGCTTGTTATCGTGCTGGACAAAACATTGATGACGCCATTGAGGATTTATTAGCATCGGGTGTAGAGTCGGCTCAGGCAAAACTAAAAGGTGTTGAGCAATTTGCCATAGAATGCGCTATGTTGAAAGTACATGGGTCGGAAGTATTAGACTATGTTGTTGACGAAGGCGTACAAATTTATGGTGGTATGGGCTTTTCGGCAGAAGCACCGATGGACAGAGCTTACAGAGATTCTAGAATTAATAGGATTTTTGAAGGTACTAACGAAATTAACCGCTTGCTTGCTGTAGGAACAGTTGTGAAACGTGCGATGAAAGGCGAAATCAATTTGATGCCTGCTGCAATGGAAGTTGGCAAAGAAATTATGTCAATTCCAGATTTCAGTGTTTCGGATGACGAAGGTATTTTTGTAGCAGAAAAAAAGGTAATCAAAAATCTGAAAAAGGCCATCTTGATGGTGGCTGGTGCTGCCTTACAGAAATTTATGATGAAGTTTGAACACGAACAAGAAATTATCATGAATTTGGCAGATATGATGATTGAGCTTTACATAGCTGAATCAACATTATTAAGGGTTGAAAAGTTGATTGCTGTGCGTGGAGAAGCTGCGTGTGCTTTACAAAAAGATGCCGCTTTAATTTACTTACACACTGCCGTAGAGAAAACAAATAATGCTGGTAAAGCAGCGATTACAAGTTTTGCTGAAGGCGACGAACTTCGTGTGATGTTGATGGGATTGAAACGTTTTACTAAAATAGAACCTATCAATTTAAAAGAAGCACGCAGAAGAGTTGCAGAAGCGGCTATTGAAAAAAACAGTTATGTATTTTAGTATTTTTTGGTTAGAAACAAAAAGGTCGTTCAATATTGAACGACCTTTTTTTATTGAAAAATCAGTATGATTATTTTTTCTTAACCAATTCTCTAACTTTTGCAGCTCTACCTTGTTTTCCGCGTAGATAGAATAATCTAGCACGACGAACTTTACCTCTACGCAATACTTCGATTTTCTCGATGTTTGGTGATAATAAAGGGAAGATTTTCTCTACACCAATACTGTTTGAAATTTTACGTACTGTAAACATTTCACCAGCACCGCTATTACGACGTTGGATTACAGTTCCTTGGAATACCTGAATACGTTCTTTAGCTCCTTCACGGATTTTGATGTAAACATTGATGGTATCACCTGCTGAAAACTCGGGCAATTCTGCACGGCGTGCAGCATTTTCAGCTTCTACGAATTTAATTAACTCGTTCATTTCTTGATTATTTTGCTGTTAAATTCTTAAATAATTTATCCAAAAGACAACCAGCGGTAACTTTAAAGGTCTGATAAACAATTGCTTGCTTCATACAGATTGCCCAGCCACATAATTGCTCTTTAATTGGGGTGCAAAGTTATGAATATTTTTCTAAATTTCAATAATGAAATTCAAAAATTATCCATAAAAAAAGAGTCAGACTTCATTATGATGAAGTCTGACTCTTTTTTGAGTTTAAGGTTTATGAGTTAAAAGTTTAAAGTACAATAATGCAATAGAATTATTTAATATAGCTTTTCATAAGCTTTAAACTAAATGAATACTAAAACTAAACTTTTCAATCCTAAACTTTAAACTCATGAACTCTAAACTACTATAAATATTGATTAGCATTCGCTGCGTTCAAATCTTCAAAAGCTAATTTCAAACGGCTAACAAAAGTTTCCTCACCTTTACGTAACCATACACGTGGATCGTAATATTTCTTGTTTGGTGAATCTTCGCCTTCTGGGTTACCGATTTGTCCTTGTAAATAACCTTCTTTTGCTTTGTAGTATCCTAAGATACCTTCCCATAATGCCCATTGTAAATCTGTATCAATGTTCATTTTGATAGCTCCATAAGAAAGTGCCTCACGGATTTCTTCACGAGATGAACCTGAACCACCGTGGAATACAAAGTTGATTGGTTTCTCAGCAGTTAAACCATATTTTTCTTTCACAAATTCTTGAGAATTATGAAGAATAACTGGAGATAACTTTACGTTTCCTGGCTTGTAAACACCGTGTACGTTTCCGAAAGCAGCAGCAATCGTGAAACGATGAGAAATTTTGCTCAATTCTTCATAAGCATAAGCTACTTCTGAAGGCTGAGTATATAATTTTGAAGAATCTACGTCTGAATTATCAACGCCATCTTCTTCTCCACCTGTTACCCCTAATTCTATTTCAAGCGTCATGCCTAATTTAGCCATTCTCTCAAGGTATGTTTTACAGATTTCGATGTTCTCTTCGATTGGCTCTTCAGAAAGGTCAATCATGTGTGAAGAAAACAATGGCTTACCATGTAGTTCATAAAACTTCTCGCCAGCGTCTAACAAACCGTCTAACCAAGGTAACAATTTCTTAGCACAGTGGTCAGTGTGTAAAATCACTTGAACACCATAAACCTCTGCTAATTGGTGTACATGATGAGCACCTGAAATAGCACCTGCGATAGAAGCCTCTTGTTTACCGTTTGGTAACGATTTACCTGCATAAAACTGAGCTCCACCATTTGAGAACTGGATGATTACTGGTGAATTTACGGCTTTTGCTGCTTCTAAAACGCCATTTACTGTATCTGTTCCTGTAACGTTTACGGCTGGTAAAGCAAACTGGTGCTTTTTAGCGATTTCGAAGAGCTCTTGCACTGCATCTCCATGCAATACGCCTTTTTGAGAAGATAAACTTGACATAGTTTAATTTTTTCTTGTTAAAAACTTATTTCAACTGATTTTTTGGATAAAAGAACCCAAAAATAATTATTTTAATTGGCTTTCTTAGGTTTTACAGAATAATATTCGGCACTGACCCAATAGACCAAATATTATAAAAACTAATCTAATAACATTTAGACAAAGATACAAATTGAATTTTCGATTTTATAGTTTTCTACTAAGTACTTCATTATCAATTATCAAATGTTAAAAAATCTTAATATTTATCATTTTAAAAATACAAAATCAAGTCGGTCGTTCTCACCAAAACATTAATTGCACACATAATATGAAAACTAATTTTTTACTTATTTTTTTCTTCTTACCATTAACTATTGCATTTGCTCAGAAACCTCCTGAGGCAAAAAAACCTTTTCGTTGTCTTACCCTACAAATGACAGGCAAAACACGCAATATTCATTTTCATGAAGGCAGCGATATTATTTTCAAAACGTTTGGCAATAGGAAAAAGCAACACCTCACAATCGTTCAGTTAAGCGATAGCTCATTTTTTTATTTTCCTTATGAAAACCAACATAGTATTTTTGATCTTCAAGAAATAAAATTCAGGAATATTAAAAAAATATACTCACAAGGGCAAAAACAGCTATTTGCCCTAAAGGGTGTGGGTGCATTGGGCGGAGCAGGCGTTTTTTTATTTTCATTTGATGTACTAAACCAACTCAAGAGCCCTCCTATTGTTATTAATCCCGCTATTGTGGCAATTAGTACAGGCTTTATAGGACTTAGTTTTGTCATCAATAAATTTCAACATCCTGTTTACAAAATTTCAAAACGCCATTATTTACGGTTGTATCATATTGAAAATCCAAAATGGCATACTAAAAGTACTTTTTAATGGCTATCGGAAAATCAGGAATCGCAATTTCTGGTTCTTGAATTTCTGGATGCCACAGTTTTTCCCATTCAAAACTATAATAACCTTTATATCCACCCTTTGTTAATACTTTTATCGCTTCTGCAAGGGGCGTTTCGCCCTTACCCAACAGTACGTATTCTTCTTTGCCATTGACCAAATTGGCATCTTTGATATGCGTATGGCGAATATATTGATGCAATTGTTGGTAAACAAAAGTAGGACTTTCTTTGGTGACAGACCACATATTAAAAATATCCCAAATCATCCCAATATTCGGGTGTTCGGATGCTTTCATTATCTTTAATAGTATATCAGCCTGAATAACTTTCCCGTGAGATTCTAACAGAACAGTAACCGACGAGCCTTTGGCATAGTCGCCAAGTTCCAATAATCCCTTGATGATTAAATCTATCGTTTCGTCATCATTTTGGTCTTTGGGTAAATCATTAGGGAATACCCTTATAAAGGGACAATCTAGCTTTGCAGCTAAATCGATAAATCGTTTAGCATCGTCTAATTGTGCCTTGCGTTTGATAGGATTGGCATGGTGTAATTCCGTAGAAGAACCCAAGTCTATAATTTTCAACTTATTATCAGCAACCTTTCTTTTAGTCGCTGCAATATTTACGGCACTAAACTCAGGGCATTTTGTCAAATCCAATTGCTTTTGAATTCCCCTGATTTCAATACCATCATAGGCATTTTCTACGGCATATTTCAAAATGGTATCAAAAGACCAATTAGGACAGCCTAAGGTTGAAAATGATAATAAGGGTTTAGCTTTCTTGAAATCTAAAGAAACTTCAAGCATAGCCAATCCTGCTATAGCGAGTGAATTAATAAGAAAATCCCGACGGGTATTTGTATTCATAAGTTGTGAATTAGTGAGTTGTGAATTAGTGATTGAGTGATTTTTCAAACTATGAAAGAATTTTCTTATCACAATTCACAACTTGTCATCCCCTAATTTCTTGCGTCTTGTATTTTATGTCTAATTTCTTGCTTCTTACGTCTAATCTCTTGCTTTTCACAATTTTTGAGCTTTCATCTGTTTTACCGCATAATCAACTGCCCTAGCAGTCAGTGCCATATACGTAAGTGATGGATTTTGAGTAGCCGTAGAGGTCATACAAGCGCCATCAGTGACAAATACATTTTTACAAGTATGCAACTGATTCCATTTATTGAGCAACGACGTTTTAGGGTCTTTCCCCATCCTTACTCCGCCCATTTCATGATTCTCTGAACCTGGCATTCTGTGGGTTTCATGCAACTGAATATTACTAAAGCCTGCCTTCGTGTACATTTCGGCAAATTGCTCATGAAAATCCTTCATCATTTTGCGGTCGTTTTCATCAAACTTCACTGATATTCTCAATTGTGGAATCCCATATTTATCTTTCAAATGTGGGTCTAACCTCACTGTACTTTCTTCTTTAGGAATGGTTTCGCCCATCATGTGTGAGCCTATTTTCCACGGTCCTAAATCATTCTTCAACAAGGCACTTTTTAGGTTTTCGCCCATTTCATCAAAAGATTGAATAGGACTTCTAGAAGCAGAAAAGCCAGCAGCATAGCCTCTCAGGAAATCAGTTTCTTGTTTGAATACATTTCTGAACCTTGGTATATAGCTTGAATTTGGTCTGCGACCGTCAGTCGTAGCATCTAACATTCCATCATATTCTGCTGAAATTCTGCCTTGATAGGTATGAAAAGCAATGTATTTACCCAACAGTCCGCTATCATTCCCTAAGCCGTTTGGAAAACGCTTTGAAGTGGAGTTCAATAAAATTAGATTAGAATTGATGGCAGAAGCATTCAAGAAAATGATGTTCGCATAATATTCCGTCATTTCTTGGGTAATAGCGTCAATTACTCTCACCCCTTTGGCTTTTCCTTTTTGCTCATCATAAATAATAGAATGTACGACCGAATGCGGACGAAGCGTAAGATTCCCTGTTTTCTCTGCCCAAGGAATAGTGGAAGCATTACTACTAAAATATCCACCAAACGGACATCCTCTTTCGCATAAAGTACGGTTTTGACATTTCCCCCGTCCTTGCTTTACATAAATCGGCTTGCTTTCGGTAATGTGGGCTGCTCTTCCGATAATTACATGCCTGCTGGTCGCATAGTTTTTAGCCACTTGTTGTTTAAAATGTTTTTCAACACATGACATTTCGTGAGGTGCCAAAAATTCGCCATCTGGTAATTCTGGCAATCCATCTTTATTACCAGTAATACCTGCAAATTTTTCAACATAGCTGTACCAAGGGGCAATATCTGCATAGCGAATGGGCCAATCTACGGCAAATCCATCACGAGCAGGCCCTTCAAAATCAAAGTTGCTCCATCGTTGGGTTTGTCTAGCCCATAAAAGCGACCTCCCTCCTACTTGGTAACCTCGCATCCAAGTAAACGGATCATCTTGAATATATTCTTGTTCTGCATCTTTCACCAAAAAATGTAAAGTACTTTCTCCGAAAATATAATGGTCGCGTGGAATTTTATATTCGTCGTGCAGTGCCAATGGTACTTTCCCATGATGTTCAAACTCCCACGGGTTCATCATTGTAGTTGGATAGTCGGTTACATGTTTTACATCTCTCCCTCGTTCTAAAACCAACGTTTTTAAGCCCTTCTCTGTTAATTCTTTTGCAGCCCACCCTCCACTGATTCCAGAGCCAATTACGATGGCATCAAAAGTTTGTTTTTTATTACTATCAATATTAAAGTATGTCATATTTTAAATTACACTTGATGAGTCTATAGCCTAGAAAGCTAAATTTTTAGTTCAATTACTTAAATTAATCAATAGATTTTTTAACTTTATCCTGATTAGTAAATCTAATTCCTCAATGCAACGCTTTATACTGCTTTACCTGTCTATATAATTACTACACACCAACCCTTTTTATTAAGATTTATACCTCCTCTACAGCTTACATTAATCATCATATTTCTTATAAATTCATGAGTTAGAATTCATGTTGGATTATTTCATAACCTGATTGAAATGCAAAAATTTTTACTTGTCAGCATATTTTTTGTTTTATCAACTATTTGCAGTTTTGCACAAACAGACTGTACAAATATTGGTTTTGAGCTTGGTAATATTAGTGGTTGGACTATTACTTCAGGAACCATCACAGATAATGGCGCAAAGACAGAGTATGGTCCTGAACAATCTGGAGGAATTTATAAGATTACCAGTAGTTCAAGTGGTTTTGACCCTAAAATAACAAATGAAAGAATTGCGATGGTAGCACCGGGCAGTAGCTATTCGATTCAACTAGGTAATACGACTGAGACTAACCCAGGAGGGGTATATCATCGATTAAGAACTTCGTTTATGGTTACGCCAGACAATACTTTGTTTCAATATAAGTTTGCGGTTGTGCTTCAAAACGATAATAATAACCATACCGATGCACAAAAACCAGCCTTCAACATCAGTATTACGGATGAAAACGGAGACCCGCTGACTTGTAGTAATTTTAATATCCAACTTTCAAGGTCTGGAACAGCGTCTAATTTTAGTGTACAAAATTATACAAGTGGGGGTAATATTGAGTATCGTAACTGGACAGTTGGGTCTATTAACTTGTTAAATTATATTGGAAAAAGGATTAATATAGAAGTGACGGCTCATGGTTGTACCAAACAACGACATTTTGGCTATGCTTATTTTGATGCACAATGCTTGAAATCCGAGGTCAAACCTGTTTCTGCCTGTCCAGATGCAGATGGTTATATGGTATTGAGTGCTCCTGATGGGTTTGAAAAATATACTTGGAGTAATGGAGCGACAACACCGTCTATTAGAGTGTTGGCGAAATTAGGCGATAAATATTCTGTAAAAATATTGCCACAGTCTAGCTTAGATGCTTCTTGTGAATTGAATTTAGATTACACCATTAAATACCAACACCCCTATAATACTATTAATGCTACCATTTGTGAAGGGGAAAAATATACGCTAGGAACTGATGTTTACGAGACTAGTGGGACCTACATAAAAAATATACAAAGAACCAATGTCTGCGATAGTACCATCACATTGAACCTTACCGTTACTCCTTTAGCACGAAAGAAACAGGATATTGTCATTTGTGCAGGAACAACTTTCAAAGTTGGTACGGAAGTATATAATACGACGGGGACGTATATCACCAAGATTCCGAGGGCTGGTCAGTGTGATAGTATCGTAACGACAAATCTGAAAGTGATTGACTTTGATGTCACGCTACAAAACAAGGATTTTAATATCCTCTCGGGTGATAGAGTATTACTCAAAGCCATTGTATCCACTACGGGGAATTATTCTTATTTATGGCAACCTGCGACTGATTTAAGCTGTGCTAATTGTGCGGAAACGTGGGCTAGCCCCACATCAACCAGACAATATTCTGTCTATGTAAGTAGTTTAGATGGCAAAGCATGCGAAAAAATAAAAGTAGCCAATATTTCTGTAAGGAGTTGCGGACTGGTTTTTCTACCAGATGCCTTTTCTCCTAATAACGATAATAACAATGATACTTTTTATGCTTTTGCTTCTGGCTGTGTAAAGCAAATAAAAACCATGAAAGTGTTTGACAGATGGGGAGAAGTTATTTTCTGGAAAGAAAACATCGCTCCTTCACAAGCTAGTTACGGGTGGGACGGCACGCATAATGGTTTGCCTTCAGACGCAGGCATATACGCCTATGAGGTAGAGGTAGAACTAAACGACGGCACCACTTATAACAGTCAGGGAAGTATTACGCTATTGCGATAATCGTTTATTGTCAAGAATTAGCAAACACCAACTAATCACCACCAACAAGCAATATAATACCGAATTTGATTTTTAAATTAAACCACACCCTCTTATTTTCTAGTCATTTATGCCTATTTTACTAGTTTATTGAGTATTTATAGGCTTTTCCTTCCCTTATAATTAGTAATTAGAAGTAATTAATCCTTACTTTGTTTAACTAATTATTACAAGCGATGCGTGATTTTGTATATCCAATGAGGAAAATCGCGACAATTATCCAAATTTAAAGTATATGAAAAAATTATTCCTTACTGGAATAATTGGGTTGAAACTGTGCTCTTCGTTCGCCCAAGTTATTCCTGAACCTCTTCAATACCATTGTTTTCGAACTACAGAACCCTTAAAAATTGACGGTAAGCTCTCTGAACCAGCATGGCAAAAAGCTAAGTGGACAAGCCTTTTTGTAGATATTGAAGGAGATAAAAAACCGAACCCTTTGCAAACTACCAGAGCTAAACTTTTATGGGATGATACACATCTTTATATAGCTGCTGAACTGGAAGAAAAAAATATCTGGGCGTATCAAAACAAAAAAGACCAGGTTGTATTTTTAGAAAACGACTTTGAAGTTTTTATTGACCCAGACGGAGATGCCCATAACTACTTTGAATTAGAGATAAACGCTATCAACAATACCTTTGATTTGTTTCTGCCAAAGCCCTATAGAAATGGTGGCAATGCCTTAATCAATTGGGATATTAAACAACTTAAAACGGCGGTAAGCATAGACGGAACGATAAACAATGCTACAGATACGGATAAACGTTGGGTAATAGAAATGGCAATTCCATTTGCTTCAATCAGTTTGGATAATCATTTAAACAAACCTGAAGATTTGTCGATTTGGCGAATAAATTTTTCAAGGGTTGAATGGAATCATGAGGTGCAGGCAGGTAAGTACAGTCGCAAGAAAAAGGAAGATGGTCAAGGTGTGCTTCCAGAATACAATTGGGTTTGGTCGCCACAAGGCAAAATTGATATGCACATGCCCGAAAATTGGGGCTACTTAGTGTTTTCTGATAAAAAAGTAGGAACAGAAGATTTTGATTTCCCTATCCCTGACATTGAGAAGGTAAAGCAAATAGCATGGGATATTTATCATAAACAAAAGGAGTACTTTGCTAAAAATCACCAGTATGCCAAAGAATTGTCACTTTTGGCGATAGACCCTACTGTTTTTAAAACTAGCGAATTAACCCATAGCATCGAAATAGAAGCTACTAGTCAAACTTTTGTGATAACGATTATTGACAAAGCCGAAAACAATAAAATATCCCTCAATCAGGACAGCCTCCTCAAGATAAGCAAATTGAAGTCTTTATAATTGTAACAATCTTCAACAAAAAACAAAGCAATGGAAAAACGTACTTTCTTAAAACAAATGGGCTTAGGAGCATTAGCTGTTGGGCAAAGTGCTAATTTACTGCAAGCACGCCCTTTAGTTCCTGAGAAAAAAAGCACTCAACTAAAAAACTGGGTTTGGATAAACCCTGACCATAAGGAAACAGAAGACGTACTTACTGAACGTTATAAAAAATATAAAGCACATGGCATCACAGGTGTTTTCTTTGAAGCCGACGATGAAAAACATTTTACGATTGCCAAAAAGCAAGGATTGACTACGCATCGCTGGATTTGGACCTTGAATAGAGGCGAAGAAAGTCTTTTGAAGGCCCATCCAGAATGGTATGCTATTAACCGAAAAGGGGAATCGTGTGCGACTAATCCTCCTTATGTCAATTATTACAGATGGCTTTGTCCGTCTCGTCCTGAAGTAAGAGACTATTTGGAGAAAGCTGTTAAAACAGAATTAAGCAAGCCTTATGTAGATGGTATTCACTTAGACTATGTACGTTACTGCGATGTGATTTTAGCAGTAAATTTATGGCAAGTATATGGTATCAAACAAAATCAAGAATTGCCAGAATATGATTTTTGTTATTGTGAAGTTTGTCAGGCTAAGTTCAAAGAATTGAAAGGGATTGATATCAAAACGGTAGAGAATCCTGACCAAAATTTATCTTGGCGTAAATTCAGGTATGATAATGTTACTCGTCTGGTAAATCATTTAGCCAAAACAGCAGCAAGTTTCAAAAAGCCTATTACTGCGGCCGTTTTCCCTACGCCAGAAGTAGCCAAAAGAATTGTAAGACAAGACTGGGTAAACTGGAATCTATCTGCCATCTGTCCAATGATTTACCACAAATTTTATAAAGAAGATGTAAGGTGGATAGGCGACGCCGTAGAAGAAGGCGTAAAGGCATTACATGGTAAATTCCCATTATATGCAGGTTTGTACTTACCCGATTTTGATAGTAATGACGAAATCGTACAAGGTATTAAATTAGCGTTGAAAAACGGTGCTGCTGGTATTTCTTTATTTGGCAATGTAAATGATGATGTGTTAAAAGCATTAGTGAAAGGCACAGCTTAAATAGTTGTTTTGTTCACAACGCCATAAAATTTGAATTTATTCTTAGGGAGCGATATAAGTCTCTCCCTAAGAATAAATATTTAACCTAACAGCCCTGCTTTCAGCAAGGGATTGTAAACAAGTATAAGTTCATAATTGTCTTATCCAAAACAATACCCCCCTATTGTCTATTCTCCATAAAAACAGATTTAAGAATATATTACTGACACCCATCAGGTTATTGGAAGTATAATTATTTTTAACGTAATTTGTATTTAAACAATAGCACACTCCATCAAAAAGCTTGATTTCTACCAAGTCACATCAATACTGTTTTTACCCAAAACTTACCATAGAATAAGATTGCTTTAATTTATTATTATATAAATCACTCTATCTGTATAAATTAACAGTATATTTAAATTACAATTAATATTATTAAACCAATTTACCTCCTTGTTTTTTCACTCTTTCTAAGCGATAAGAGGTGACAAAACTGTATTCCTTACGACAAGATATTTTTAATGTTATGACAAACTATTTAAAGAATGAATTAGAACTTCATTTAAAAAATGATGAAGAGCTTTATGATTTTGTTCAAAAAAATGCAAAAAACGGTTTATGGTTTTGGGATTTGGAGGTATCAAATTTCTGTTGGATAAGTTCAGAAATTGAATTGATATTAGGTTATAATGCTATTTTCGAGTATTCTGCTTTTGTCAATCAATTAATAAGTATTTTTATTGGTAATGATTTATTAAATACTACTAAACTAACTGCTACCAATACTCCGCATCCTGAGTATTTATTAAAGTATATTCACCAAAATGGCTCGACAGTAGCCATGAACTGTATTTGTAAGATTTTCTATGATGCTGAAGGAAATCCTCACAGAGTTTTAGGTGCTAATACGCTTGCCCAACATTATGAATTTCCACAGGTAACTTCCGACGCAACCTATAAAGCAATAGGCACATCTATCAACAATAGTAATGTCTTGTTTGTTATTAAAACTGACATTCATGGAAATTATAATTTCATTAATGATAACTACCACCGGTTTTTTGGTACTGATAAAGAATCCTTGCTAGGCACAAACTCTATGATATCTGTTATTAAAGATGATCATGAAGTATGCAGAGAAACCGTCATGAAATGCTTTAGGAATCCACTTACTCCTTTTGAGGTCTTTCTAAGAAAAATAAATAAAAAAGGGGAAATTATTACTAATCAATGGGAATTTACAGCCCTAATTGATGATGAAGGTAAACCTTTTGAGGTGCTGTGTATTGGCTATAATGTTTCTGATCATGTCAAGGTAGAAAATGATTTATCGGTATTGGTGGCAAACATGACAGATTTATTAATTTCTGTCAACAATCGTGGCATTATTACGTACGTTTCACCCAATATTACTAAGCTATACGATTATGAAGTAAATGAAATAGTGGGGAAGTTTTATGCAGATTTTATCCATCAGAAAGATTTAGAAACAGGCATACATGCTATAAGACACGCATTAATTTCGGGAGTGCCATTTAAAAATCTAGAAATTAGGTTAAAAGAAAAGCATGGTTCTTATTACTGGACAAATATCAATTCGAGTGTCAATCCGCTGAACAAGGAAACCATTATGGTACTCAATGATATAACAGCTAGAAAACACGCTGAATTAGAGCTAACCCGAACAAAGGCTCTCTTGCAAGAGACTAATCAGGTAGCTAAAATCGGTGGGTGGGAACTTAATATTAGCACAGGAGCGCTTTATTGGTCTAAAATCACGAAAGAGATTCATGATCTTGATGAATCGTATCAACCTACGGTTGATGGTGGTATTAATTTTTATAAAGATGATAAAAATAGAAAGGTTATAGCCACTGCCGTAGAAAACTGTATCCATTTTGGAACTCCCTATAATGTTGAGCTTGAACTCATTACCGTCACTGGTAGAGAAATTTGGGTGAGAAGCGTAGGTAAACCAGACTTTTCAGATCCAAACAAAAAAAGAATCTATGGTACTTTTCAAGATATTACAGAATCAAAACGAGCGGAGGAACAACTAAAGAAAACAAAAGCTTTATTAGAACAAACCAATAAAATAGCCAGAATTGGGGGCTGGTCATTTGATGTAGCTACTAGGGATATTTATTGGTCTGATGTAATAAAAGAGATTCTTGAAGTAAACCTAGATTTTTACCCCACTTTAGAAACAGGACTTGCTTTTTATAAAGAAGGCTATAGCCGAGAATTAATAGAAAATGCCCTTCAGGACTGTATAGAATATGGAATACCCTTTGAAGTAGAAACTAAAGTAACTACTACTACACAGAAAGAAATTTGGGTGAAGCTAATAGGGAAAGCCGAAATGGAGGACAATCAAATAAAACGGATTTTTGGGACATTTCAAGACATTCACCAGTCTAAAATAGCAGAAGAGAATAACAAGAATATACAGAATTTAGAAATCCTCTTGACCAGAGAAAAGCAATTGAATCAACTAAAATCAAGGTTTATATCTTTAACCTCTCACGAGTTCAGAACGCCGTTATCAGTTATTTTGGGGAGTACAGAACTACTAGATGTTTATATTAGCAAAATAGAAGATACTCAACTAAAAGATAAAACGACTAAACAATTAGATAATATTATTACGCAGGTTAATAGACTAACAGGGATTATAACCGATATATTAAATTTAGAAAAAACGGCAGAAGGCAAAATTATCTTACAAAAACAGCCTTTACTGATTAAAGAGTTTCTGGAGAAAATGGCTCAGGAATTTCAATATCAACCCAATGAACGTCGAAGTTTAGCATTATTTCTTCCGACTGACGAAAAAGAAATAATTTCAGACGAATCTATCTTACGGCACGTCATGAATAATCTTATTGGGAATGCCTTTAAATACTCAAGAGGGATATATCAAAACCCGGAAATTCATTTAACTTATTTCGATAATCATTTTTGTATTAACGTAAAAGATTATGGGATAGGCATTCCACAAACGGAGCAAAAATATTTATTCGAAACCTTTTTTAGGGCTAGTAATGTCATAAAAACCGAAGGAACAGGCTTAGGATTGAATATTGCCAAAGAATTTACGGAAAAACTACAGGGCGAAATCAGTTTTGAAAGCGAAGAAGGAAAAGGGTGTAATTTTACGCTAAAATTTCCTTATAGTATTTGAATATAGGTCATGGTATTTTTTATAAGACGTTACTCTCTTACCCTTAGGGATAAGAGAGTAAAACTACCAATAAATCTAGTATTCCTTCTTTTCAGAAGAATAAGAACTTTTTGACGTTTCTAACTGAAAATCAATTATTTAATTTTTATTTTTTAGTCTTTTAACATACTTTTTCTACACTCTATTGCCCCTACCAACAGCTATCACATAAATGGGCAAAAAGAGCAATTATAATTTCATTTTCGTCATTGTAAATAGCATTCCTTTTAATTAAATTGCCGAGTATAAGCCTCTATTTTTAATATTCGAATAATTTATTGTGTTTTCTTACTTAGTATAAAAACATTTTATCTTATGATAAGATAATCTTTGTCATAAATTTAGCAGTAATATAAGTTTACAAGTATGGCAAATTATTTAAAAAATGAGCTTATAGCACTTATTAAAGCTGATTCAACACTTTTTGACTTTATTCAAGAATTTGCACTTGATGGATTTTGGTTTTGGGATGCCAAAACTCTTAACGATTGTTGGGTAAACCCTAAGCTAGCGTCTATACTTGGTTATCATACAGATACGGAATACAACATCCTACAAAATCAGTGGTTAGATATTTTCAAAGAGAAAGAGCTTTCCTTCCTCTCGTCAAACAATCATGATACTATATATTGTGTTGATGCCATTACTACCTATTATATTCATAAAGATGGTAGTATTATCAACATGGATTGCTCGTTAAAATATATATATGATACGGATGGAAACATTAGTAAAATATTAGGTGCAAACATCATACAGCATGACGTTAGTTCTCCGCAAAAAATAGATGATAATTTTTATACTCCTATAGGCGAATCTATTATAAACAGTGAGTTTTTGTTTGTAGTCAAAACAGACTTATATGGGAATTACACCTATATTAACGATTATTTTCATAAAGTTTTTGGGGTTGATAAAACAGCCATTTTAGGTACAAATAGATTATTATCTATCATCGAAGAAGACCGTGTTGCTTGTCAGGAGACTGTCTTAAAATGCTTTTTGTATCCTTCAAAACCTTTTAAAGTAATTCTTCGAAAAAAAAATAGACAACAAGAAATAATTACGAATCTATGGGAGTTTACAGGGCTGATAAACGATGAAGGAAAAACAATTGAGATACTTTGCGTAGGTCATAATGTCTCTGACCAAGTAAAGACAGAGAACGATTTATCAATTTTGGTTTCTAACATGACCGATTTACTCATTTCAGTAAATCACCTTGGTATCATCACATTTGTATCACCAAACGTTACCACACTATATCAATATACCATTGATGAAATAGTGGGTAAACTGTACTTAGATTTTGTACTAGATGAAGATATTGGGTTAGCACTTGGGGCCGTTAGAAAAACAATTGCTACAGGGGTTGCCTTTATTAATCTTGAATTAAGACTAAAAAGAAAAGATGGTTCATACTATTGGACAAGCATCAACTCTAGTATTCATCCCTTTAATAAAGAAACAATTTTGGTGATTAATGATATTACCGCTAAAGTAGAGTCCTTAAATCAACTTACACAAACTAAAGAATTATTAGAAGAAGTCAGCGAAGTATCAAATATAGGTGGTTGGGAATATTTTCCTGCCAACAAAATCTTGTTCTGGTCGGATACCACTCGTAAAATCTATGACCTACCGCCTGAGTTCTCACCAGATTTAAGGAAAATTCTTGAGTTTTTTAAACCTAAAAGCAAGAAAGCTTTTTTGAATGCTATTAAAAAAGGGATTCAAAAAGGGACTTCGTCTAACTTAGAATTAGAAGTTATAACAGCTAGTCAACAAAATATTTGGCTAAGGTGTATTATTAAAGCTGATTTTATGAATGGCGTTTGTAATAGAGTATATGGTACTTTTCAAGACATAGACGAACTAAAAAAAGCAGAAATTGCGAGAGAGAAATCATCAAATTTACTGCAACATTTAGCTAAACAAGTACCTGGAGTTTTGTTCCAATTTCAACTTTTTGATACTGGACGTTACTTTTTCTCGTATGTTTCTCGACAGCTAGTCAACTCTCAGGAATTAGAGCCTCTCAATCCTGAAGAAAGGACTAAGGCGTTGTTTAAACTTATCCATCCAGATGACTATAAGATGGTTATCCGTGAAATTCAAAAAAATAGCAAAACATTAGCCCTGACTGATATTGAGTTTAGACTAATGTTGCCTTCACAAAAAGAAATATGGTTGAAGGCGATATCAACACCTGAGCGTTTGAATGATAGCGTAATCTGGCATGGCTATATGAGTGACATTACAGATAGGAAAATAGCAGAGGAGGAATTGAAGCAAACCAAAAACTTTTTACAAGAAACAAATCAAGTTGCCCGAATTGGTGGTTGGGAAGCAGATATCAATACCAATGTTGCCTCTTGGTCGCAGATTACAAGAGAGATTCATGAATATAATGACGAATCTCCCACAGTGGATGTTTCAAGTGGCATAAATTTTTATAAAGAAGGTTATAGTAGAGATAAAATCAATAAGGTATTCAATGATTGTATTCTATATGAAACACCATTTGACGTTCAAGTACAGATAATTACGGCCAAAAACCGAGAAATTTGGGTAAGGGTAATAGGTAAAGCCGATTTTAGTATTCCAACTAAAAAAAGAATATATGGTACATTTCAAGATATAAGTGATATTAAGGTAGCTGAGGTACAATTAAAAAGAACGACAGATTTATTGGAAGAAACCAATAGAGTAGCACGTGTGGGTGGATGGTCTATAGATGTGGTTTCTAATACAATTTATTTGTCTAAAGTAATTAAAGAAATTGTTGGGATACCCTATCATCTTCAACCGACTATTGAAGAGAGTTTGTTGTTTTATAAAGAAGGAATTAGTCGGCAGTTTATCACCGACGCTGTTCAAAATTGTATTCAACTAGGAACGCCATTTGAAATTGAAGTACAAATTGTGAATGCTCAACAGGAAATAACTTGGGTAAAAGTTATTGGAAAAGCAGAGCTAGAAGGTGAAAAAGTAAAAAGAGTATATGGTATCTTTCAAGATATTAATCAGTATAAAATAGCGGAACAAAATGCGAAAAATCTTCAGAAATTGGAAGTTTTGTTGACCAAAGAAAAACAATTAAATCTTCTTAAATCAAGGTTTATTTCTTTAACATCGCATGAGTTCCGCACACCTCTTGCAGGTATTTTAGGAAGTGCCGAATTACTAAACTTGCACAGTGAAAAAATTGTGAGTGAGGTATTAAAAAACAAAATGCAAGAACACATTAGCCATATAACCTCGCAAGTGGACAGGCTAACGGGCATTGTAGCAGATGTACTGACGCTGGAAAAAACGGCCGAAGGCAAAATTGTTGTAAAACTTAAACCAGTAGCTATTAAAGCCTTTTTAGAAAAATTAACCAAAGAATTATATATTAATCTTCGTGAGGAAAGAAAGCTAACAATGATTTTACCGGAAGAAGAAAAAGAAATCTTTACTGATGAATCCTTATTGCTTCATATCATGAATAATTTAATCAGTAATGCCTTTAAATATTCACGCGGAATAGATAAAAGTCCTGAGGTTCAGTTACTATACGATAAACAATGTTTTATTATTATTGTTAAAGACTATGGGATGGGTATTCCATTAAAAGACCAAGAACATTTATTTGAAACCTTCTTCAGAGCAACGAATGTAATAAGCACAGAAGGAACGGGGCTTGGACTGAGTATTACCAAAGAATTTACCGAAAAATTAGGTGGAAAAATAGATTTTGAAAGCGAGGAAGGAGTTGGAAGTATATTTACATTAAAGCTTCCATATTAAAATTTGCAAACTCTTTCTTTGAAGAAGACAAAAATTATTGTAAATTAATTAGCCATTTGTTTATAAAAACTTACTTTATAAATCCCACAATGAAAACTAAAATATTATTTGTTGAAGACGACGTTGTTCTTAGGAATAATTATGTTGAGATTTTAGAGTTATTTGATTTTACCGTTATCCCTGCTGAAGATGGTGAAGAAGCAATGGCAATTCTTCAAAATGAAGAGATAGATGTAATTGTTTCTGATATAAGAATGCCCCGCATGAATGGTTTACTATTTTTGAAAAAGGTTCGTTCCGAAGAAAAATGGCTTAATTTACCCTTTATTTTACTATCTGCCCATGCTGAAAATACTGACTATGAAAACGGAATAAAAAGCGGAGCCAACGAGTATTTAACGAAGCCTATCAGAGGGAAAGATTTGGTCAATGCTATTCAAAATGTAATTGCTGAAGTACAATAAATAATATAACTGCTAAAAACCCATCCCAGTAAGATAAAATTAAAGATTAAATCATAAGATGATTTAAATAACCTACATAGATAATAGTAATGGAAGATAGGCAAATTCCTTCAAATGAAATCCTTCGTTTAGCCGCCCTGAAGGAATTGAATATACTTTATACTCCCGCCGAACAAGATTTTGATGATATCGTTACCTTAGCTACCCAAATAAGCGGTGCCTCTATTGCTTTGATTAGTTTGATGGATTCAGATCGACAATGGTTTAAAGCAAAAATTGGTATTGACTTTTGTGAAGTTTCCAGAAACGATTCTTTCTGTGTGCACATGATTCAAGAAGAATCTATGTTAATCATAGAGGATGTTACCCTAGATGACCGTTTTAAGCACAATTCTTTTGTAACAGGCGAACCTTATGTACGTTTTTACATGGGTATTCCTATTACAACGCCCAAAGGGTACATTCTAGGTTCATTATGTCTTTTTGACTCAAAAACCTTAAAGTTAAGCGATCAACAAATTAATAGCTTACAGATTCTTGCTAGGCAGGCTCAATCTTTATTTAATAAAAAATCAGCACAAAATCATGCTGAAAAAATCCTTTCAACCTATGCCAACATTACGCAAGATTCAATCATTATTCTTGATTTAGACAAATACATTATCGATTCGAATACAGCTTTTCAAGAAAGGCTTGAGCTATTTTTAGGCAAAAAATATCAAAATGGTGTGAGCATTTATGAGTATTCACATCCTTCCACTCATACTTTTATTGATACCTACTTTCCTAAAGCTGTACTTGGGGAAGACATTATTGATGAATTGTTTATACCATTTTCAAAACAAGGCAATTGGTACAAAGTACGTTTTATCCCATTAAGAGACCCTCAACATAATATTCAGGGTGTAGTGATTACCCTTACTAATATTACTGACCAGAAAAATTATGAAAAAGAACTCCAATCCCTAAACAGGGAACTCAATTTTCATTACACAAACTCACCGTTAGCAGTAATTAATTGGGATAAAAATCTAATCATAAAAAGTTGGTCTGAACAAGCTGAAGTTATTTTTGGTTGGAAAGCCCACGAAGTGTTAAATAAATCATATTTTGATTTATCCCTTGTTCCTGAAAATGATTTTGATAGAGTAAGGGAATATTCAAATACGATGATTAGGGATAATATTAATAGGCTAACATCTAAAAATAAAAACTTAACAAAAACAGGCAAAATTATTTATTGCAATTGGCATAACTCCATCTTAAAAGATGAAAATGGAGAAGTAATTTCGATTTTGTCATTGGTAGAAAATGTTACTGACATCATCAAAATCACCAAAGATTTAGCCACAAAAACAAGTAATTATGAAGCCTTAATTAATAGTACCGACGATTTAGTTTGGAGTGTTGATACAAACTATCATTTAATGACGATGAATAATTCCTTTCTTAATACTTGTAATACTGAAAGAGGAATTAAATATGAGGTTGGTAGTCCTGTTTTTGTACCATCATTGTCAGTATCACTAACAACATTTTGGAAGCAAATTTACGATAGGGCCTTTCAAGGGGAAAGTTTTACAACTGACTTTTCTTATGCGGCTATAGACCCAGAAATTACTTCAGAAATATATTATGAAGTGAATGTAGACCCTATTTTTAAAAATGAAAATATCGTTGGGGCAGCGATGTCATTGCAAGATATATCTGAAAAAAGAATTGCTGAACAAAAATTATTGGAGTCAGAAGCTAACCTTCAAGCTATTTTTAATACAACTGATACTGGCTACATCCTTATCAACAATCATCTGGATGTAGTTTCGTTCAATAAAATTGCCAGTGATATTTCTTCTCAGAATTTCTTTAATGCCAATAAAAAAGCTGAAATAGGGAAACCGATTTTAGACTATTTCCCCGAAGAAAGAAGACCAATATTGCAGAAAATGATGCTGACCGTTTTGGATGGCAAAAAGCTTGAATATGAAATTAACTTTCCTCAACCCAATGGTACAACAAATTGGTATTTTGTAAGATTATACCCTATAGAAAACAAAACCAATCAGAACTATGGGCTAGTGATGGCGTTGTCGGATATTAGTAATCAAAAGCTTTCTGCTATCGAGCTACATATCAGTAAAGAAAGGTTTGATCTTGCTGTGAAGGGCTCTAGTGATGGTATTTGGGACTGGGATATTACCAACAATGTCACTTATTTATCCCATAGATTCAGAGACATGTTGGGTTTTCCTCATGATGAAATATACCTCAACATTCCATTTCTTACTTTTTTGAATGAGTTAAGCCATGAGGACGATGTAGCTCTAGTTACTTTAGCGATTAACAAACACCTTGAACAGCGTGACATTTTTCATCATGAGTTTAGGTTGAAGACGAACACAGGAATTTATCGATGGTTTTTAATTCGTGGACAAGCTACGTGGGATGAAGAAAACCGCCCTTCAAGGATGGCTGGCTCATTAACAGACATCACTGAACGTAAGCTAGCAGATAAGCAATTGCAACAAAGCGAAACGATGTTTAGTGATTTAGCTAAAAACTCGCCCGGTATTGTTTTCCAGTTTTGTGTTGAATCTGACGGCTCTTCCTACTTCTCATACTTAAGTGATAAAGGCAACGACATATTTGGTCACTTGATAAATGATAAAAATTGGGCATCAAAAATAAAAATTCCTCATAAAGAAAAAAGCGCTTTCTTTAACTCTATCGCATTGGCTATTGTCAACAAAAAAGAATGGACCTATGAAGGAGAAATAGAAACAAAAGATGGCAAGAAAAAATGGTTTCATGGACTAGCAAGTCCGATTATCAAAGAAGATAAAATTACGTATAACGGTATATCTTTTGATATTACTGAAAGAAAAATTGCGGAGGAAGACCGTAAGAATTTACGAAAATTAGAGATTTCTCTGGCCAAAGAAAAGGAAGTAAGCAACTTGAAATCAAGGTTTATTTCACTGACTTCTCACGAATTCAGAACACCCATTACTGCCATTGTTACAAGTGCTGATTTATTAGATCATTACACGCTAAATGTCAGTGAAAAGGCTCTTCAACATAAAATCAAAACCCATATCGACAAGATAATATTTCAGGCAAATCGGTTAGATGATATGCTGAAAGATATTTTACTTATCGGAAAAACAGCTGAAGGGAAATTGTCTGTTAAACCTCAGCCTATCGATATTAATAGATTCTTGAATGATATTAATAATCAATATTATACGAACAGAAAAGATGGTAGGAAGTTAAACCTATTCTTAAGTGAAGAACGCCATGAAATCTCTACTGACCCAGTTTTATTAAGCCATATTATCAGTAATTTAGTAAATAATGCCTTTAAATATTCTGCTGATGCCAAAGAACCAGAGCTTTATTTAAAGTATTATCCTTCGTTTTTCTCCATTATCGTAAAAGATTATGGCATTGGTATTCCCTTAGAAGATCAGGAACATTTATTTGAAACTTTCTTTAGGGCAAACAATGTATTGAATATTGAAGGTACGGGATTAGGGTTGACTATTACCAAAGAATTCACCAAGAAATTAGGTGGTGATATCAACTTTAGTAGTAATCAATCCAAAGGCAGTACATTTACTATCAGACTTCCCTATACGTTGTAAATTTTAATCAATTTGTAATGCTGGAATTTTTAAAGTAACCTCAAAAATATTATTGTTTGTTTTCACTTCTAAACTTCCTCGTTGTTTAGTAGCCCATTCCTTTACAATATATAAACCCAACCCAGAACCATTCATATCTTTAGAGTAATGTGCCTGAAAAAAGGGTTTTATTAACGCTGTACTCATAGCATATGAGCCTTTGTAATGGTTTTGTATCTTCAACACAAACATATTATTTTCTGAAAAGGCTTCTGAGTGTATTTCGAATTTAGCATCAGAATATTGAATTACATTTTGAAGTAATTCTGTAAGCATTTGCTCTAGCAATTCTCTGTCACAGCCAAACAAAAAAGAGCTTTCACCTTTAATCTGAATATTAAATTGTGTGCTTGTACTATTCTTTAAGAAATCAAAAATGATTTTCTGTAACTCAGCAATATTCACGTTAGCTTTACTAGTAGCATTTCCCCAAGGGTCAATCCTATGTGCTAATTGATTATACCACAATAACTTACGAGTAACCCTAAGCATTCTTTGTCCAGAAACTTGTATGGCTTTTACAATACTATTCGCATCTTTTAAATCATTTTGGTTAATCATCTCTTCGAGGAGCGTACCAAAATTGATGATGCCATTCAAAGGTGTCAGGTATTCGTGTGTAGAAATTTGGTAAAAAACATCAATAGCATTTTTCCTTGTTTCAATCGCAGCATTTACTTTTTTAGCTGAACTTATCTCTATCCTTGCCTGAATAGTTTCAATTAAATCTTTTGACGAATAGGGCTTTGTTAAAAAGTCGTCTGCTCCAAGATTCATCCCTTTCCTTTTGTCTGTTAAATCCGCTAAACCCGAAAGGAAGATAAAAGGCAAATTAATAAATCCCTTGTCTTGCCTTATTATTCTCAGGACGTCAAATCCATCCATTGAGTCTAGCATGATATCACAAACCACCAAGTCTGGAATAATCTCTTCTATAAGCAAAATTCCCTCTTTGCTACTATTAGCTACAAAACATTCATAGCCATTCAGCGATAAAATTAAACTGGTATTTTCAGCAAGAAGTAAATCGTCTTCAATGAGCACTATCCTAGACATGTCTTTATCGTTTAGTCGGTAGATTATTTCAAATATAAGAGCCTTAATATCTTGATTTTGGCTACCTTATATTTATCACGTTCATAAATTTCAACATTATTCCTACTACATAATACATTAAAAATAAGCAAATTATCAGTCTTTTCATACAAGAAATATATTCTATTTCTCAAAAACAAGATTATACGTTTGTCTTAAAAATCATTTCAATACAATTTAATGTTTTTATAGTTAAATTTTAGCATATTTTTTTTGAAAACTAGCTATCTTTAAAAGAAAATCCCTTTTAGCATTCCTGCTAAAAGGGATTTTCTTTTAAAAACACTTTTTAGTGTTATACAATAGCATTAAAATATTCTTGTGCTTGTAAAATAGCTTCCTGAAGCGCATCTTTTCCTACTGGCTTAGAGAGGTATTTAATGATTTCAGCATGGGGAGCATTTTTTCTAAAAACGGTATAATCAGATGCTGAAACGACAATTGTTAATATCTTTTTTTCTTTGAATTCAAAATAGTTATCTACTGTATATTCCAAAAATTCATATCCATCCATCACAGGCATATTTAAATCAAGCAACACGATGATTTTATCATACTCAGTGCGTTTAATCCATTCTATAGCCTCTTGTCCATCTGTAACTTCGTCATAAGGAATATTACAAGACTGTAGATATTTTCGCATCAAAAAGCGATTAAGGTGTTCATCGTCAACGATTAAAGCTATAGAGTTATTTGGCATTTTACTAATGTGTTAGTTCTTACTTGGAATATTGAATCTAGTTATGTTTAAAATGATGACAAGCCAACGCTTTTATGTTAATAAGTAAAATAACTTTATCAAAGTTAATCATACTCATTGCACTGAATCAGGATATTTGATTGAAATAAAGCTAACAAAAGTCAGTTTTTTTATTCCTAACCTAAAGATTAATTATTCATTTATAAAGACTTTTTGACGAGTCAGATAATGAAATTTATTCAAAAGCTCAACCTTATCTTTTAAAGATAAAACAATCGTGATTACAAATTGTCAAATATTTAAAAAAATATAAAATATTATATAAGTACACTTTTTAATAATATTTTCCCCTAAAAACCTATTCTTTCACTTATGCAAAATTAACATTTGCTAATTCAAAAGCAACTTATTATTGATTTATGAAAAATTATTTCATCATTTTTATGATAACAATCTCAATCAATAAAAAGGCTAATGCGGCTATTAAAAAATACTTCCACAACGATATTCCGAAGTTTTGTTCTTTAAAGGTATCTACTAAATCTGCATCATCTATTTTATCAAAAACCTCAATATTTTTGTTTTTACTAAAAATATTTTTCAATTCATTTACACTATAAAAATCCATGATTGATTCATTATGGTCATGATTGAATGCCAATACTTTCTGTAATTGTCCGTCTAACAACAATTCATAATATCCCGACTCTAACACTTGGTTATCATTCAATTGATTGGCTTTGGGTAGTTCAACAGTAAGTGTATTGCCAACTAAATTCTGTACAGGAATAAATTCCATCTTATTCCTTTTTAGCGTAAACAGCGACTTCCGTCCATTCACATCAGCTTTGCCGCTGTTTAAAACGATAGCAATCGTATTAGACTCAAAAGAAAAGGCTGCTTGTTCCTGTATGACGCTCTGAGCCGCTATCTTATACATGATTGGTACAAACAGTGCATTTCGGGCAAACTCGCCAAACTGAATAGCTAGGGGTGCCGCTAATAAATATACTTTGCCTTTTTCAACGGGCGAAACCGTTAGGAAAGCTTGATTGTTTCTAAAACTCAATAATTTGTCTCCAACTGCTTGCCAATTGATTACTGCTTGCTGATTAGGCATTTGCATCATTTCTTTTTGAGTAGAATTATCAAAAATATCTGCAAAGAATAAAGACGACTTGGCAGGTTCAGTCAACGGTGTGGATTCCGTATTAATATTTTTATCCTGAATATTCCGAATATTGAACGCACTTAAAAAAGCATTGTAACTATTCAAATCAGGAGATTGATTAGGAATCACCATTAAGCTCCCTCCTGCCCTTACAAAGTCTGTCAGGGCAGTCTTCATGCTCCCTTCAATACTTTGTAGGCCTTCTAAAATAATAAAGTCTACTGTTTTGAAACTCCCAATATCTACGTTAGATGCCCCATAGCTTTTAAAAGCAAAAATGCTATCGTTAGCAAAAACTGCGGGTAAATACTTATCTCCACTGTTTTGACCAAACAAATGTAATACCTTGATTTTGGGAGCAACATTCAACACAAAGAAATAATCATTATCAAAAGTAATGGGCGTATCATCAAAAGAGATATTGGCTTTTTTAAAGCCCTTGCCTTGAATATTGAAAGAGAAGTTACTAACAGTTGATGATTTTGCTGGAATGGTGGCAATCGTAGATGAAACCTGTAAGCCATCAATTAATAGTTTTACAGGTAGGTTTTCTACTGCTTTCTCGCCTGTATTAAATAGCTTTACTGATAATTGGTTTACCTGCATTTCACGCACAAAAGGCGTATTCAACCAAACAGAATCTACAAAAACATTTTGTAGTGCTTTAGCCTGTACAGGGACAACAAAAAGGTGTGAGTTGGAATCTAACGCAAGCTTTGACAGGTTTCCAGCAGTTGATTTTTGAAAATCTGAAAACCAAACATATTGATTACCGCCCTGTGAGTTATGTTTAGATGCAAGGTTTTTTTGTCGATTCAAAACCTGTTCTAACGTACGTGGACTATGCGTAAACTTGATTGAAGTAGTTCGCTCTTTGATTTGCTGAGTATTACCAATGGCGTGTTCGTCAGCAGAGAAATCATTGGTAACTAACTGTAGCTTTGAGCCTTGCGGAAAGGCAAGTAACAACTCTTCGGTTTTACTGATGGCTTTATCCAGATACGTTTTTTTATCCAGCTCGTTTTGCATGGATAGTGAATTATCAATGTACAAGCTCGTTATTCCTCCTATTTTCACCTTGCTCCCACTTTTTGAGGGAATAAATGGCTGGGCAAATGCTAAAACCAATGCTATAATAAAAGCCATTCTAGCGGCCATAATCAATAGGTGCTTTAACCTACGAAATGACGATGTAGTAGTATTGACTGTCCGCAAAAAAGCAACATTCGTGAAGTATACTTTTTTGGTTCTTCTAAAATTAAAAAGGTGAATAATTAAGGGAATCGCTGCGGCTAAAAGTCCCCAAAGAAAAAACGGATATAGAAATTGCATGAAAATGTTCCTTCGTTTTTGTTCAAGTCACAGCCTATTACTACTGAGCCTGAAATTTCATTAATGTATAAAACTACAAAAAAAAGCCATCATTGATTAAATCAACGATGGCTAATTCAAGATTTGTATAACAATCTTTTATAGAAAGATAAAATCAAAGAATAGACAGTGTCTAGCGACTGATTTCAAGAATTTCAAATTCAAGTTTTCCAGCAGGTGCTTGGATTTCTGCCACGTCGCCTACTGATTTACCGAATAGTCCTTTTCCGAAGGGCGATGAATTAGAGATTTTACCCGCTTTCAAGTCTGCTTCCTCTTCCGACACGATGGTATAAACCACTTCCATGCCACTTTTCTTATTCTTGATTTTTACTTTTGATAAAATAGATACTTTAGACGTATCAATGTTAGTCTCGTTCAACACGCGTGCATTGGCCACGATTTCTTCCATTTTAGAAATCTTCAATTCCAACAAACCTTGTGCATCCTTTGCGGCATCATACTCCGCATTTTCACTAAGATCACCTTTATCACGAGCCTCCGCAATTTGCTTGGCCATATCCGAACGACCCTGCAATTTTAAATATTGCAATTCAGCTTTTAATTCCTCTAACTTCTCTGGAGTATAATACTGTACTTTTCCCATTGTTTTATTTTTTACAAAGTATTAATGTAAACTGACCCAAAACCTTAGCCTAGATTTTTGTCGTTTCTATTCATAACTTCTTTGAGTTGATACAAAAAAAATTACTGACATCGCTGCCAGCAAGTGTTATATCAATTCTGAAAATAATAAACTTCAATTCTTTACAAACAAAAAGAACGGCTTTCGACCGTTCTACAAGATTTTTTATGACCTTTGCAGAAATTTCGAAGCTAATTAACTTTGCTTGATTGAGTCTTTCGTTGCATATTTTACTGAATTGAGTTAGCAAAGATAATAAAACGTATTTCGATTTCAAAGAGAAATTTCAAATTGTGTTTTTTTTAGAAATTTTGTATTCAATTAAAGAAGCGAACAGCTTTGAGCCTTTAGCTATGAGCTAAAAACTATTACAATGAAAATCATTTCTTTCTCTGAAATATCATTTTTAAAGGACAATTTTAGCATTCTCAATGCCACATTAATCGTGGTATAAAAAATATTAATCTTATGAAAATAATCTTTATGGGTACTCCCGACTTTGCGGTTGAGAGTTTAAAAACTTTAGTTGAAAATAATTGTAATGTGGTAGCGGTAATTACGGCACCAGATAAACCGATTGGACGTGGATTAAAAATGGGTATGTCGCCTGTAAAAGAATATGTATTAGCCAATGCATCGCATATACCCATATTACAGCCTGAAAAGTTAAAAAATCCAGATTTCTTAACTGAATTAAAAAGTTATGAAGCCGACCTACAAATAGTAGTGGCTTTTAGAATGTTGCCCGAAGCTGTTTGGACAATGCCACGTTTAGGAACGTTCAATTTACATGGTTCGCTTTTACCACAATATCGTGGTGCTGCCCCTATCAACTGGGCGATTATTAATGGCGAGACTGAAACAGGTGTGACTACTTTCTTTTTAAAGCATGAAATAGATACAGGGTCAATCATCTTTCAAGAAAAAGAACCGATTGCTGAGACCGATACCGTGGGCGATGTCTATGTGCGTTTGATGCAGATTGGAGCGAAATTGGTTTTAAAGACTGTTAGAGCGATTGAAGGTGGTAGCTATCCTCAAGAACCTCAAATAGAATCGGATGAAATAAAACACGCTCCTAAGATTTTTAAAGAAACTTGTGAGATTGATTGGACGAAATCTACTAAATCAATTTATGATTTTATCAGAGGGCTATCTCCCTACCCAGCCGCTTGGACAACCTTGAATGGTAAAGTTTGTAAAATATATCGTACTTCAAAAGTAACGGACGAGACTATTCAATTTGAAGAGGCTTATAAAAGTGATGGTAAAAAGTACCTGTATTTTAAATGTGCTGATGGTTATTTAGCCATTGAAGAGCTACAATTAGAAGGCAAAAAACGCATGGGGATTGAGGAGTTTTTGCGGGGGTATAGGTTGTAGTTTGGACTTTAGGACTAGAGGACTTTAGGACTAAAAATGACTTATATATAATTAAATAGTGATGTATTAATGATTTAAATGGGGTAAAATAATCCTTCAAATTGGGCTTTCAACCCTTATCACTAGCCCGTGACTTAAGTCACGGGCTAGTGATAAGGTGGGATATTCCTCAACGATTCTCCAATTTATACCACTGTATAGTCTTCAATAATTCACGTCTGTTCTGAATCTTCTGTGAAGCCATCTTCGGTGAATAGTATTTCTCTAAATAATCAAGTACTACTTTTTCTGATTCCCCTAAATCCCATAATTTATGGTTCTTCTGCATCCATCTGATTTTATCTTTCCAGCCTTCACGAGTAAATCGATGTTGTTGAATCAATTGAGTATTATGGCAAGCAGTGCACTGTGCTTTTACCATTATCAAATTAGCATCGTTGATTAATCCAGTTTCTGAATCAATCGTCAATGAATCAGATAGGCTATGGTGTTGACTTTGTAGTACTAAGTTTGATGTATTGATGCTGATGTTACTTTCTTCTGATTGTTTGAAGGCAAGAAAAACCATCATTATCGTTCCGACAAATAAATATATGTTGATAACTTTCATCTCGATGTTGGTTTATACGACTTTCACCGCAATTCTGTGACAAGCATTATTCAAATATCCCCCCGGATTCCACTGAGGAATTACCATTGGCTGCGTAATTCCTTTGCTATCGGTTGCCTTTACCCATACTTCAAAGTAGCCCTTTTGTGAAAAATCTAAGACTAAAGACCAATGTTGCCAAGCTAAACGATTTTTAGGAACTTCCAGATTACACTTTTTCCAACTAACACCATAATCAAGCGAAACGGCTACTTCCTTAATGGCTAAATCTCCCGCCCAAGCGTGTCCACGCAAGGTAATCGTTTTTCCTGTATCAATTACAGCGCCCGTTTTAGGGTAAGTAATTAAAGACTTTACAGGCATGGCTTCGATAATTTTAAAATTCTCGGGAATTTCGGCTAATTTCTCTCCTGGTTCAATCGGATTAATCGGTATTCTATAGCTATGCCCACTCATTTTTTCGCCATCATGCTCTTTGTTTCTGACCACAATCTTATCCAACCACTTTCCAGAAACAGAAGCAGGCCAACCACCAATGACTAAGCGTAGGGGAAAACCATGTTCCAAAGGAATATCTTTACCATTTACAGCCCAAGCAATCAAAGTTTCATCTTCCAAGGCTTTTTTAATCGGTACCCCCCTTGAAATAACTGATTTATTAGGCGTTCTGCTCAAATGAATATCTTTTCCGTAATAACCAATATATACGGCATCGTCTTTTAACCCGACATCCGTTAAAATATCCTTCAATCTAACGCCTGTCCACTCTGCACAACTTACTGCCCCTTGGTCCCATTGATTACCCGAAGTTTGTGGAAAATAGCCCGAACGTCCATTTCCTCCACATTCCAATGTAAGCTGATAGGTATAATGTTTAAATTTTTCCTTTAAGTCTTTGAGTTTATAAGTCTTTGAAGTCTTTACCGATTCACCACCAATGGTTAACGTCCAAGTATTAACGTCAATATTGCCTTCTGGCACCAAGCCGTTGTTGCGAATAAACATTTTTTCAACAGGCGTTACTTTATCGTCAAGTAAATGTGGAGGCGTTTCTACGTTCCAAGGTTTATCAGAAAGAATGATTAATTCTTTGTTTTTCCAGTCGGGTAAACCGCCTTCTACTGGACTTAAAATTGTTGGAGAAGACTTTGCAAAAGGGATGTTGGGAATGACTAATCCCAACAAAGTAGAATAAGTACTTTTCTTTAAAAAATCTCGTCTGTCTTGAATCATTTTTTTATTGTTAATTTGTCTTTCAATAATGTACAAAAAATTAAATCGACATTTTTAGCCAATCAGGTGGTTTGATTCCTCACTACAAAGTTGACTTATTTTAACATACTACAAGCAAGATATTCAGTAAAAATACTATTTCTATCTGCTTTTAGGATTTGAGTCTCCCAAAATAGAAAAAACATTTAATATGAAAATATACAAAACCAAACAAGGAATTATCGTAGAATCGGCTGACAAGTTTTATTTATCTGCTGAAAAAAATTGGGATATTTATGTAAATCGTGATGATTTATATGAACAAGTAAGCAAGGAAATCACCACACTTTCAAGCATTGAATGGGCTGGAAACGACATCCTTGCCCCCATCAGTCAACAAGAAATTTGGGCATCTGGCGTAACCTATATGCGTAGCCGTGAAGCCAGAATAGAAGAATCTAAAGATGCGGGCGGTGGAGATTTTTATGCACGCGTATATGATGCAGAACGTCCCGAGATTTTCTTTAAATCATCAGCGAGCCGTTGTGTAGGTACAAATGATTTTGTACGCATCCGTAAAGATTCAGCATGGAATATTCCTGAACCAGAATTGACACTCTTTGCTACTTCAAGTGGAAAAATTGTAGGTTACACCGCAGGGAACGATATGAGTTCAAGAGATATTGAGGGCGAGAATCCTTTGTATTTACCGCAGGCTAAAAGTTACGATAAGGCGGCCGCTATTGGTCCATGTTTGTATGTAACTGACGGAGAAATTAGCCCAGATACGTTGATTTCGCTAGAGATTTTGAGAGAAAACGTTTCACAATTTCAGGGAAGTATTGCGATTAATCGTATGAAACGCCAGCACAATGAATTGATTTCATTCTTATTCAGAGAGATGTCTTTCCCACACGGAGCTTATTTGATGACTGGAACGGGTGTAGTGCCACCGAATGAATTTTCGTTAGCCATTGGCGATGTCATAAATATTTCTATCGAAGGTATTGGAACACTTACTAATACTGTAGAGCAGAAAGCGTAAAATTAAATAATAACTAAAAAGTAAAATAGTCACTGGTAAAATAATACTAGCGACTATTTTATTTTATAAGCATATATCGATATATTTAACTATAAATACTACTCTTAATCTATTCTTCACTAAATAAGTTACCTTATGAAAAAGCTCCTATTACTATACATCCTTTTTTTATCCCTTTCAATCAACAGCCATGCACAATGCGAGCTAATGAAAGTAGAAATTAAGGATACTACCGTCAAGAAAGCACTAAAAGAATATATTGGTCTGGGCTATAAGTACAATAAGCTTCCAGGGGATAAAGGTATTGTTTTATTACAAATTAGTAGAGGTATGAAATATATGGGAAATAACATATATGAGATGAGAACTTCGCTGGATGTATGTATCACTTGGGATAATCATTATAAAGAGTACAAAACACCCTATACCAATTATACCATTATTGATGATGAGATTATTTTGATACAGTATGAAGGACAAGGGGGCATAATAACATCTTCTGAAGAATGTTCAAAGTGTATAGATAAAATTGTTGGTAATAAAGTAAAACAATTCCCTCCTATTGAAGAATACTGGACGACTATACCTTATTCAAATATAAGAGCAAAAAAGAGAAAAGATCGTAAAGCAGAGATTTATATGGGTGGTTCTTATTGGATAGATAGTAAAGGAAATTACACCTTTGGGTATGGTATTTAATATTTCAATTTTGAGTCATAGCTTTAAAAGCTATGACTCAAAAAAAACTACAAAAACATCTCCTGCAAAGCCTTCCACAAGGCTTTTTTCTTTTCTACATCATGCTGCAATTCACTCAATGCATGAGAAAACAAAAAACGAATATTTTTGATCTCTTTGGTTTGATATGGATTGAGTGGAATTTCAAGCTTTATCTTTGGCAGAGCTACTCCAAAAGTAATAAAATGGCTAATAAGATTTTGCGAGAAAGCAGTTCTGGCATTCATCTGGCTCAAATCTGCCAAGCGAACTAAGTCTATCTGATTAAGATTGAGCTTTACAGCTGTCAAGATTTTAGCTAACAATGCTTGGTCTGCTTCGCTATATTCATCTACCAAAATAACTATTCTGTGATTAGGCACAAAATGTAAAACTTTTACCTCTTCTACTTTGGTGTCAGCTTTTACTATTGTTTTTTCCTCAACAGGTGTTGCAATTTGGCTATTTTCAACAGCTATTTCTTCTTTTTGCAAACTTTGTTCAGGAATTACATACAATTGTTCTCCTGCAAAAAGTTGTTGAAAAAGGATGGTATTATTCTCGGGCATTATCTCTTACAATTAACATTTCAATAAAAACTTCCCTACAAATTTCAAACAATCTTCTGGTTCTTCAATCATCCCCATGTGTCCTACTTCATCAAGAATAGAAGATGAGAAAAATTTAGGTATCATAATTTGTGCTTTGGCATCTGCTGGAGCTACACTTTTATCTCTTTCGCCAATAATAAACATTACTGGACAACGCAACGACTTCAACACGTGCTTGCGGTCGGGACGGTCGCGCATGGCTTCCATTCCAGCAATAAGAGCCTTGACAGGTAAAGACGAAGAAGCCTCAATGTGTTTTTGGATGATTTCAGGGTGTTTTTTGGCAAAAGCCTCAGCATATAAATTAGGGGTTGAAACTTTGATAAAAGCTTCCGCACCATGCGTTTTTATGAACTCCACATTTTTATTTCTAGCTGCCTTTTTCTCATCTGAATCAGCAAAAGCTGTAGAATGAAAAAGCCCAAGCCCTAATACTTTGTCAGGATATTTTTCGGCAAATGCCAAAGCAATATACCCGCCCATTGAATGCCCAATGATTACACATTTTTCAAAACCGCTTTCGGTAACACTTTTTTCTACAAAATCTGCGTAATCATCAATCGTCTTTAGATTACTCAATCGTGCATATTCTGGAACAATTATATAAAAATCCTTTTGTAAAAAAGGTACATAACCGCTCCAAATGGTAGCATCCTCACCAAAACCATGTAATAATACAACTGCTTTTTTCATAATATTGATACCAGAAGTCAAGTCTAAACACTTGCTTCATTTTATTTAATGATAGTTTTCGGAGCTATTTTTCCTCCAAACTTTAATACGAACCCAAGCAAACACACAATCAAACTTCCAAAAAATAAAACACTTAAATACTGATTATAATACACAATAGCAACCATACATACCAAAGACAACACCAAGGCAATAATAGGAAAATATGGATAAAAAGGAGCAATAAAAGGTCTGTCTAGCTGAGGTTCTTTTTTACGCAAAGCTAACAAACTTAGCATACTCATGGCATACATTACCACAGCCCCCAAGCCCGACATAATAATGATTTTATTGGTCGTACCCGTAAAAATAGCAATTGCTCCTACTATACCGCCCGCTATCAATGCCCAATGGGGCGTTTGATACTTTTTGTTAACAACCGATAAAAATTTAGGCAAATAACCTGCCCGAGCCAACGCAAAGATTTGTCGAGAATAACTAATCGTATTACAATGAAACGAAGCAATCAAGCCAAATAGTCCTAAACTAGCAAACACTTTTGAAAGACTATTGTTTTTTCCTAAGGCCATCGAGAGTGTTTCGGGCAAAGGATAGTCAATATTACTCAATGTTCGCCAATCGCCAACGCCTCCGCTCAGAATCATTACGCCCAAAGCCAATATTACCAAGGTAATGATACTAGAAATATAGGCTTTTGGAATAGTAGTACGGGGTTCTTTCACTTCCTCTGCTACCATGGCTACGCCTTCAATCGCTACAAAAAACCATATTGCAAAAGGTATACCAGCAAAAACACTATCGACCGTAATAGTAGGCGGATTGTTGGCAATAAAGTTTTCTGTTTTGTAAAAAGGAAAGATAACTGCTATAAAAATGATTAATTCTAAAACCGACAAAATGGTAACAAACAATGAAAATCGAGCAGATTCTTTGATACCGAAAAGGTTTATCGTAATAAATATCACATACATGCTTATTGCCGTAGGTACTACAGGAATAGCAGGATGTAAGAAATTGACATAACTCCCAAGGGCATAGGCAATGGCAGGGGGTGCTAATAAAAAATCTACTAATGTGGCAAAGCCTGCAATAAAACCGCCCACTTGACCAAATGCTCTGTTGGCATAATCAAAAGCTCCACCAGCATGAGGAATAGACGTTGTAAGCTCGGTATAGGAGAAAATAAAGGTAACGTACATGACAGTTACCAACAATGTTGCTATTAAAAAGCCAATTGTTCCAGAGGAAGCCCACCCATAATTCCAGCCAAAGTACTCTCCTGAAATAACAAGTCCTACTGCAATAGCCCACAATTGGGTGGTATTAATAACTTTTTTAAGGGTTGGCTGATGGTTGTCGGCTGTCGGTTCTCGGCTGTCGATTGTCTGCATAAGTTTATAGTATTAATAAGGATTAAAATGCTGATGAATTGATAATGCTATATATTTTAAATTAAGACGAAATCCACAAACGCTACTAAAACCCATTCCAAAAAACCCAAACACTAAAAAAACTGATAGTCGAATTCCGACGACTTTCAGCCTTTTTCAAATTCGCTAATAAACAAATATACAAAAGGCTCAGAGAATCTCTGAGCCTTTTGTATTAAATTCTAAATTGATCACTAAGCTGTTACTTTCAGTATACTTACTAATTTATCTACTACATAATCAATCTCTTCTATCGTATTATACTTTGAAAACGAGAACCTAACCGATGGTCTTTCAGGCGAAACATTCAAGGCTGTTAATACATGCGAGCCAATATCTGAGCCACTCGTACAGGCACTTCCGCCTGATGCTGATATTTTATTAATGTCTAAATTGAACAAAAACATATCTGCTTCTTCAGATGGTGGGAAGCTTACATTTAGCACCGTGTAAAGACTTGTCTCTAAATTGTCAGAGTCCCCATTGAATTCAATATCATCTAATTCACTGCTCAATCTAGCTATCATTCTAGCTTTCAGCATTTCAATATGCTTTCTGTGTTCGTCCATGTCCGCATAGGCAATTTCTAACGCTTTAGCCAACCCTACGATACCATATACATTTTCGGTTCCTCCGCGCATATTTCTTTCTTGCGAACCGCCATGAATAAAGGGTGTTATTTTGCTCTTGGCATTGATGTACAAAAAGCCAATGCCTTTAGGACCATGAAATTTATGAGCTGCACCTACCATGAAATCAATTTTCATTTGTTGTAAATCATGGCGATAATGTCCCATTGTTTGTACGGTATCTGAATGAAAAATAGCACCGTAGTCTTCGCACAATTGCCCAACCACTGCTAAATCCAACAAATTACCGATTTCATTATTCCCATGCATCAACGAAACCAATGTCTTCGGGTTATCACGTAGTAATTCCTCTAAATGCTTTAAATCTACATGACCTTTTGCATCTAATTCAACATAACTTAGCTTGATTTTCCCTTTTTTAGCCATGTATTCCAATGTATGAAGTACGGCATGGTGCTCAATGGGTGAAGTAATGGCATGAGTGATGCCGAAATCTTCAATAGAACGGACAATCGCAGTGTTATCAGCCTCTGTTCCACCAGAGGTAAAAAAGATTTCCGCAGGTGAAGTATTTAATAATCCTGCAATCGTTTTTCTGGCACGCTCAATGGTATTACGAACTTCACGTCCGTGAGTATGGATAGAAGATGGATTTCCAAAATTAGATTCCATCATGGGTAACATAGCTTCGATTACTGCTTTGTCCATTGGAGTGGTGGCAGCATTATCTAAATAAATTCTATTCATTGAATTAATTTGGAGATTAATGAAGTGTTTTGGCTTTGATGATAAACAAAATTCTTTTAAAAGTCTATCACTTCTGTATAACAAATGGGTATTATTGAAAACTAAAAATGCCAGACAAACTGCCTGACATTCTTTTAACAAGTATTTATCTTTTTGAGTTTATCTTGAAGAAACTACTTCCTTAATATCACTCATCAATTTCTTAGCTAAATTATCAGCCTTGGTGATTGAATCTGATTCAGAATATATTCTGATAATAGGTTCAGTATTCGATTTTCTTAAATGAACCCACTCTTTATCAAATTCAATTTTTACACCATCAATCGCATTGATTGGGTTTTTAGCGTATTTTTTCTGAATAGCTTCCAACACTCCGTCAACGTCAATATCTGGCGTAAGTTCAATTTTATTTTTTGAAATATAGTATTCAGGATAGCCTTTTCTCATTACAGAAATTCGCTTGCCTGATTTGGCTAAATGTGTCAAAAATAAAGCAATCCCTACTAAGGCATCACGCCCATAGTGTAATTCTGGATAGATAATACCACCATTGCCTTCGCCACCGATTACAGCCTTAGCAGATTTCATCAAGGTAACTACGTTCACTTCTCCAACGGCCGAAGCATAATATTTACCGCCAGCTTTCTCTGTTACATCGCGTAAAGCACGTGTTGAAGAAAGGTTTGATACCGAGTTTCCTTTATGATTCTGTAAAATATAATCTGCCACTGCTACTAAGGTATATTCTTCTCCAAATGGCGAACCGTCTTCACACATAAAGCACAGTCTGTCTACATCTGGGTCAACTACTATCCCTAAATCAAATTTACCCTTTTCAATAGCCTTGGTAATATCGGTTAAATTTTCAGGGAGCGGTTCTGGATTATGTGCAAAATGCCCTGTAGGCTCACAGTGTAACTTTGTAATTTGTGTTACGCCTAATGCTTCAAGCAACATTGGTACAGCTATCCCACCTGATGAGTTTACAGCATCAACAATTACTTTAAAGTTTTTATTTTTGATAGCTTCAACATCTACTAATGGTAAAGCCAAAATCAAATCAATATGCTTTTGAAGCCAAGTGTCGTCTTGGGTATAGCTACCTAATTTCTTGACGTCCACAAAATCAAAATCTTCATTTTCAGCAATAAGAAGCATTTCTTCTCCATCATTGCCAGAAATAAATTCACCTGCAGCATTCAATAACTTTAAGGCATTCCATTGAATAGGATTATGGCTTGCCGTTAAAATAATACCTCCTGCGGCATTTTCGGCAGGTACGGCCATTTCGACGGTTGGTGTTGTAGAAAGTCCTAAATCAAGTACACTTAATCCTAAACTTTGAAGTGTACCTACTACCAATTTAGAAACCATGTCTCCAGAAAGACGAGCATCACGTCCAAGTACAATCTTAAGTGTCTCAGGTTTTCTTCTTTTTAACCAAGTGCCGAAAGCTGCTGTAAATTTAACAACGTCTAAAGGTGTTAAGGATTCTCCTGCTTTGCCGCCGATAGTCCCTCTGATGCCTGATATTGATTTGATTAGTGTCAATTGCTTAATAAAATTTTTAAAGATCGTTTAATTTTCAAAAACTAAAGTTAAATATAAAAATGCTTGTCTGCTATGATAAACCTAAATTGTATCAATTTAATTGTGCATAAATTTATCTGGCGGTATTATTTAAGTTTCTTTAACGATATTTTGGTACGTGTACGAAATGATATTAACATAAAAGCCTTCAAACTAAATAGCTTGAAGGCTTTTTGTTAACCGACATGGATTCGAACCATGAATGACGGTACCAAAAACCGTAGTGTTACCATTACACCATCGGTCAATATAATTCTTTTGTGAGTTGACTTGTTAATTAAAAATCTCTCGAAACAATTGTTTCAAGAGATTTTTGTTAACCGACATGGATTCGAACCATGAATGACGGTACCAAAAACCGTAGTGTTACCATTACACCATCGGTCAATCACATTTGAATTGTGGTGCAAAATTAGTCGTATAATTCGGCTTTGTCAAGTCATTTTTTCAAAAAATAAAAAAATGACTTGACAAAATTTTATAAGTTATTGACTAATTGACCTTTATATTTCAAAAAAAACATCATTCCGACCTTACTATTGGTGGTAGAAGTAAGCTATTTTAAACAGCTACACCACTAGTTTCAACAGTTGGAGCAATCTTTTTCACTAATCCTTGCAATACTTTACCTGGGCCACACTCTACAAAAACTGTTGCACCATCTTCAACCATATTACGAACTGATTGTGTCCAACGAACAGCACCAGTCAACTGCGAAATAAGGTTAGCCTTAATCGTTTCAACATCCGTTGAAGGCTGAGCATTTACATTTTGATAAATAGGGCAAGCAGGCTGTGCAAAAGGTGTTGCCTCAATAGCAGCAGCTAATTCTTCACGAGCAGACTCCATCAATGGCGAGTGGAATGCACCACCTACAGGCAACAATAAAACACGCTTCGCTCCTGCTTCTTTTAGTTTTTCACCAGCTTGAGCAACGCCTTCATTTGAACCCGAAATCACTACCTGACCTGGGCAGTTATAGTTAGCCGCTACCACTACTTCATCCGTAATAGAAGCACAAATTTCTTCAATTACTTCGTCTGATAAGTTTAAAACCGCTGCCATAGTCGAAGGATTGTTTTCACAGGCTTTTTGCATGGCTAACGCACGTGCAGAAACCAATTTCAAGCCATCTTCAAAGCTCAATGCACCTGTAGCTACCAATGCCGAGAACTCTCCTAACGAATGTCCCGCTACCATTTCTGGGTTAAAATCTGCTGTTTCTTTGGCTAAAATAACTGAATGCAAGAAAATAGCTGGTTGAGTAACTTTGGTTTGTTTAAGTTCCTCGTCTGTACCTTCAAACATAATATCTGTAATACGAAAACCTAAAATTTCGTTTGCTTGCTCGAATAATGCCTTGGCTGATGCTGAATTATCATAAAGGTCTTTACCCATGCCCTTGAATTGAGAGCCTTGACCCGGGAAAACGTATGCTTTCATTTTAATAATTAAATGAATGTGAGTAAAATAAGTAAAAGAGCATAGTATCTCTATTGCTCTTGTGCTAAAGTCCGCAAAATTAACTATTCAATTCAACTATTTACTATCCGTTCAGAGAAATCTTTCTTTTAACTCAGGCGTTGGCATTCGGCAAGAATCTGATTTTCCAAAAATTTTATAGCGATTCTTGGCTATCAAATCATAAAAAAAATCGAGGATTGAACTCGGTAATATGCTAAAAAGAGACAAATACTTCCAAAAACCACATAAATCTTTGGCAATTTCTAAGGCTGCTTCTGATTTGGTGAATATTCTATTATTTTTCAATAAAATTATCGAATCAAAATCTATTGTATTTCTTTGATATTTTTGCAAAACGGCATTTCCTAACTCAGATTGCAACGAAGCAAATTTGAAACGCTTGTTGGGGTCATGGTCAATCACAAAATTGATTGAAGCATTGCAAAAATTACAAACGCCATCAAATAATATCACATGCTGGCCTTTGATTAATTCATCTATATTTTCCATTTAAAATCAATTATTAATCTCAGATAATTCCTCTTACTAGTTAAACAAAAATATTGGCATAAAAGTCTTCTTATTTAAGAATATAGCAATAGATTGTATTAACTGCTTTAGTAATGATGTTTGGATTGACGAATACCAGCAGAAATGAACAAAATCAGCAAGAATAGGTGTTAGCAAGGTAATTGTTCAAATAACTACTCATTAAAAGTGATCCTAACATATTTACGCAAAATTATGCTACTAATTATCCTTGTTTTTGCCTTTCTCGGAATGGGCTTGTATGTCTTTATGCAACAGAAAGTTTTCGGGAAAGACCCCTCAGGCACTCGCCTAGCTCGTATTGAAAAGTCACCTAATTATTCAAATGGATCATTTCAAAACCTCTCGCTTACTGAAGTAATGCCAAAGGATGCTTCCTATTGGGGATTGCTTAACGATTTTTTGAATAAGCCCAAAACAGTTGAACCAGACGATGTCCTTCCCTCTATCAAAACTGATTTAAAAACATTAGCTTCTGAGAAGCCAACCATCGTTTGGTTCGGTCACTCTTCCTACTTAATCAAATCAAAAAAAACCACGGTTTTAGTAGACCCTGTGTTTAGTGGAGCAGCCTCTCCTGTTTCCTTTTTTGGAAAAGCTTTCAAAGGTGCTGATGTGTACAACGTCGAAGATTTTCCTGAAATCGATATGCTAGTACTTTCACATGACCATTACGACCACTTGGACTATGTGACCATCAGTAAATTAATCCCCAAAGTAAAGAAATTCTATACCGCTTTAGGAGTAGGTGCGCATTTAGAAGAATGGGGAGTAAGTCCTGAAAACATTGTCGAGTTCGATTGGTGGGAAGGTAAAAAGATTAATGATGCCTTAGAGATTACTTCAACGCCTGCAAGACACTTTTCGGGACGAGGTTTTACCCGTGGCAAAACGCTTTGGTCTTCTTTTGTTTTGAAAATTGATGGCTACAGCATTTTTATTGGGGGAGATTCTGGCTATGACTATCATTTCAAAACCATTGGAGAAAAATTTGGACCATTTGATATTGCCTTATTAGAGAACGGTCAGTATGGTAAAGATTGGCCATTGATACATACCTCACCAGAGGAAACGGCCAAAGTAGCTGCAGAACTCAACACCAAAGTATTGATGCCCGTACACTGGGCAAAATTTGCCTTGGGTTATCACCCTTGGGACGAGCCTATCAATCGTTTAGTAAAAAGTTTGGAGCATTCAGATATAAAACTAACAACCCCTCTTATTGGCGAACCCGTTGTTTTAGACAGTATTTATCCCCATAAAGTATGGTGGAATTTTAAAAAGCCATAGTCCTATAAGTACGGGCATATTTTCTATTTAGCATGAGTATATTTGAGCAGTAGCAACTTAAAGAAATACGTGGTTCAACAAATATATCAGGTCTAAAATAGCGTAAAACCTTACTAAATCTCTTTTTTGAAGCGATACAATTTTATGACAGATATAATCAATGACTTTCTAAAATCTTTTGTGCTGATTTTTGCTGTAATTGACCCCGTTGGTTCAATCCCAATTTACTTAGATGCTACCAGTAAATACAGTGATAAAACGAAGAAAAAAATAGCTATCAGGGCATCATTGATAGCGGCATTGGTGCTTATCTTTTTTATCGTGATAGGTCAAATCTTATTAGAAGCCATGCACATTTCGCTGGCAGCTTTTCAGGTTTCTGGTGGAGTGGTTTTATTTTTATTTTCGTTATCGATGATTTTTGGTCATGGCAAATCAAATGAAAAGCTAGACAAAGTGGAAGACTATAAGCATGTTGCTGTTTTTCCGATTGCCATTCCATCCATTGCTTCGCCAGGGGCTATTATGGCCGTTGTTTTATTAACAGACAACCATCGCTTTACGGTCTCTCAACAATTTTTAACCACTTTAGTCGTAATATTTACACTACTGGTTACGATGTTTTTGTTGCTTTTGGCAAAGAGTATTCAAGATAAAATTGGGCAAATTGGCATATTAGTGATTACCAAAGTGATGGGGCTAGTCTTGGCAGCTTTCGCAGTAGAAAGTATTTTAGCGGGTGTAAAAAATTACTTTAAAATCTAAATATTACTCAAAATTAATTTAAACTATGAAAAGAAGAGATTTTACAAAAAACATCATTGCTGGCACAGGCTTAGCGACGTTGCCTACTTTGGCAAAATCGGCTGAAAAAGTAAATGTAGCTAGTCCTCAACCTGTATTTAAATTAAAATATGCTCCGCACTTTGGGATGTTCCAAAATTCGGCTGGCAAAGATGAAATTGACCAATTGAAGTTTATGCATGAAATGGGATTTCGTGCTTTAGAAGATAATGGAATGATGGGTAGAACCCCAGAATTGCAAAAGAAAATAGGCGACACTATAGCTAAGTTGGATATGGCTATGGGTGTTTTTGTGATTGATGGTGGCGACAACTGGAAAACATCTTTAACCACAGGCAAACAAGAATTTAAGGATGTTTTTTTGAAAACTTGCAAAAATGCCGTAGAAGTAGCCAAACGCTGTAATGCAAAATACATGACGATTGTTCCGGGTTATTTTGAACGCAACTTACCGATAGGTGTACAAACGGGGAATGTAATTGATGCTTTTAGAAGAGGTGCCGAGATTTTTGAGCCACATGGTTTAGTGATGGTAATGGAACCACTTTCTGATAATGCTGATTTATTCCTTCGTAATTCTGACCAATCTTATATGATTTGTAAGGCCGTAAATAGCCCCTCTTGTAAAATTTTATTCGATATGTGGCACATGCAACGCAACGAAGGACGCATGACACAACACATGGATTGGGTTTGGGATGAAATTGCTTATTTCCAGATTGGTGATGAACCTGGTAGAAAAGAACCTACTACGGGCGAAGTGAATTATAAGTTTTTGTTCAAACACATTAACGAAAAAGCCAAAGCAACCAATAGAGGTGAATTCATTTTAGGAATGGAACATGGCAATTCTATCGGTGGAAAAGAAGGAGAAATGAAGTTGATTGAAGCATATCGTGCTTCAGATTTAGCTTAAATATATCCCTTTATCACTAGCGAGGGACTTAAGTCCCTCACTAGTGATAAAGATTAAAACTTAGCATCGACAAACACTATTTCCTACCATAATCAGCAGGGTTTTCGCCCCAAAATTCAGTTTCCCATTTCAGAATTTTATTAGGGTACTGATTATTTTTTAACCAAAGTACTCCTCTTTCCATGAGCTGGAATAGTTCTTCATTTTTGGCATTTCGCTCTAGCTTCGTTTTTACGGCTTTGTTCTTGACCCAACTAATGGCTGTTTTAGAATCTGAATAAATGGGTAAAGTTGAATGATGTTTTTGCAAAAAAGCTAATCCATGAACGATGGCTAAAAATTCACCAATGTTTACTGTACCTTCTGGAAAAGGTCCCATCGAAAACAATACTCTTTTTGTACCTGTTTCTACACCCTGATATTCTAACTTGCCCGGATTACCCGCACAGGCTGCATCTACAGAAATGCTTTCTGAAATAGGTTTGCCAACCAATGCCGACGACTTGCTCGACTTACCAGTAGTACCACTTTGTGTTTTTTGTACAGATTGCCAATAATTACCTTTGAAGGCATCGTCTGCCTCTTTTCTACTTTCAAAAGATTTATATTGGGCGGTCTCAAAACCTTTCACTTGTTCCTCTGCCTCTGCCCAAGTTTCAAAAACGCCCGTTTTTCGTCCTTTCCAGACTACATAAAATTTTGCTTTCTTTGCCAATGTTAATAGATTCTTTTAATGTCGTCAAAAACAATTATCCAATTCTCGACTTAATTATTTTAATAGAGATAGCTAAGAGAATTACGCCAAATACCTTTCTCAGCACGTTAGCACCTACTTGTCCTAAACGGTTTTCAATCCATTGTGAAGCCCTCAAAACAGTGTAGATAAATACAAGATTCAGTAAAATGCCGACTAGAATATTGATTTCATCAAACTGAGATTTCAAGGAAAGAATAGTAGTCATTGTTCCTGCCCCAGCAATTACTGGAAAAGCCAATGGCACAATCGAAGCCGCTTTGGCTCCTCCTGTAGATTCCTCTGATTTAAAAATACTTCTACCGAGCGTCATTTCCAATCCTATCAAGAAAATGATTAAAGCCCCAGCAATAGCAAAGGAGTTGATATCAACACCAAAAAGGTTGAGGATTGACTTTCCCACATATAAAAAGCCGACCATAATTCCACCTGAAACCAAGGTAGCTTGTTCTGCGTGAATATCTCCTGTTTTCCTACGAATATCAATAATGACAGGAATTGAGCCTAGAATATCGATGACTGAAAAAAGAATGAGTGAAACCGAAATGATTTCTTTAAAATTTAATTCCATCTATTTTAATATAAAATTTCTTTTAGTTTACTAATTTCAAATGCTTCAATTGCTGGAAAATTAGCAATCCTAAAAGTTGTATTTTTCCAAGTACCGTAGCCATTTCCCAACGTTATCCCTGCTATTTTAGTTCGCTCTTTTATCGCTTTAATTTGCTCTTCTGCCCCTTGGATAGCAATTACAGTATCTGACTGTATATCAATATTTTGCACTAAACAATTTACACCAAATTTATCAGTATCATTGAAGAAATTATACCAATCTTTTGCTTGTTTTTTAATTTTTTCTGAAATCTCAGAAATATTTGAAATATCACTTAAAACTTTATTCAACAAATAGATACTTAGTACATTTGGCGTATAATGAGTCTGATATTTGGCAAAATTTTCTTGCATAAATAGCAGACTATTGTAATATTTTCTATCATTAATTTGCTCGGCTTTTTGCAAAGCTTTCGGCGAGCAAATCACAATGCCCATCCCCGCAGGCAAGCCTAAACATTTCTGGACTGATGCAAACCAGACATCACTGTTGTGCCAGTCTAATTCAATTCCTCCTAAGGATGAAGTTACATCTACTGCAATCATACTCTCTGGAAAAGCCTTTCGGAAAGGACTGAAATCTCTGATTTGTGTACCGTTTGATGTTTCGTTTTGTGTTAAACAAAGTACTTCTACCTCCGCATTCAGTGCCAAATTTACCGATGGTATTTCTTCTACAGCAAATGATATTCTATCTACATTCTTTACGATTTTACTAGTATAGTCTGCCCATTTTTCACCAAAAGCGCCATTGTAAAAATGCGTTGAGCTTTTTGAAGTAAGCGACTGGGCGATAATCTCCCACGCCTCTGTTGCCGAAGAAACAAAGTAAATGCTATAATCGGGAGGAATATTCAATTTTTCATGCAAAAGCTGAATGGCACTTTTTGTAATTTCCATACATTCAGCACTGCGATGATTGATACTCAAAACGCCTTCCTCAAAAGCCTCTTGCATATATCTAGCTACTTGCGGATATACTTTTGAAGGTCCAGGATAAAAAGTAATCATTGACTTAATGTTAGTCGAAATCGGCTAACTGTTAACGGTGTTGATATAGTATTAGCCGTGATTTTTATGATGATGCCTCACGCCTACCCAATCTTATAAAAATGTTTGAATCGCAAAATCATAACCACGCAAGCCAAAACCAATGATAATACCAATTGAATTTTTACTGACATAACTATGGTGACGAAACTCTTCACGCTTATGAACATTTGAAATATGTACTTCTACCACAGGCGTTTTTACTCCTGCAATAGCATCAGCCAACGCAATTGATGTGTGTGTAAAAGCACCTGCATTCAGCACGATACCCTCGTACGAAAAGCCTATTTCATGAATTTTATCAATCAAAAAACCTTCGTGATTCGACTGGAAATATACTAAATCTACCTTATCTGAGTACTTATCTTTTAATACTTCAAAATATTGCTCAAAAGTTTGGTGTCCATAAATTTCTGGTTCACGCTTGCCCAATAAATTCAAATTTGGGCCATTGATAATGATAATTTTTTTCTTTGACATTGTTTTTTAAATGAATGGTTATTCCAACCCTGTAAAGCAATGCTTCACAAATGGTTTTTGAGTATCTTTGAGTTAATTCTGCGGTATTAAAATCAACATTTTTATTTTTACCGACTTTCTATTCAATAAATCCCAACCGATATTTCTTATGGTATGGCAAAGCTATCTAAAAAATTTCAAAAGCTATCTTACTTTAGAACGTTCTCTTTCTGAAAATTCCATCGAAGCTTACCTCCGTGATGTTCAAAAGTTGTGGGAATATCTTGATATTGCTGGTGAAAATGACATTAACCCGACGACGGTTACCGATACCCACATCTTTAATTTCTTTACTTATCTAGGTGAATTAGGCTTAGAGACTACTTCACAAGCTCGGATGTTATCTGGTCTTAAAGCTTTTTTTAAATATCTTTTACTAGAGGATGTCATCAAAACCGACCCTATGGATTTGATTGCTTCTCCTAAAATCGGACGGAAGTTACCCCCTACGCTCTCTTTTCCTGAAATCGAGGCAATATTATCTATCGTCGACCTTTCTACACCCGAAGGTGCGAGAAATAGAGCCATACTGGAAGTACTTTACAGCTCAGGTTTAAGGGTTTCTGAATTGGTAGAAATGCAATTAACAGAGTGTTTTCTGGATATTGGTTTTATCAGAATTATCGGTAAAGGCAACAAAGTTAGGCTTGTTCCTATTGGTAAAGATGCGATTCATTATCTTCAAATTTACCTAGAAGAAATCCGAAAATATCAGGTTATCAAAGAGGAAGCAGGCAATTATGTTTTCTTGAACCGCCGAGGCAACAAGCTAACAAGGGTAATGATTTTCCTGATTATCAAAGATTTAGTGGCACAAGCTGGTATTCAAAAAAACGTTAGTCCTCATACTTTTAGGCATTCATTTGCTACGCACTTAATTGAGGGTGGTGCCGACCTTCGCGCCGTTCAAGAAATGCTTGGACATGAATCTATTACTACTACGGAGATTTATACCCACCTCGACCGAGAATATTTACAACAAACCATTGTTGATTTTCATCCTAGAAGTAAAAAACACCTTAAAGTTTGATATGATGACGTATACGGCTCAAACTATCTGGATGAATGCCCAAATAAGAAGCCAAATCTTTTACAGCAATTAGCCTGAGGGCATCTGGCTGATTTTCTAACAAATATAAATATCGCTGTTCGGCATTTTTTGAAATCAGTGAATAAGTGCGTTTGCTCTCTCGCACATACAGTTGTTCTGCAATCAATCGATGAAAACGTTCTGCATTCTTTGATTGCTCCATCAACTCCAACACTTTAGGATAATACAACCGAAAAGCATTCACAGCCGTAACTGCCTGAATTGAAATATTTGAAACTTGTTGTGATAAACAAGAGGCAAATGAACTAACAAAGCTTCCTTTAAAACCTAAATCAACACAAATACTTTTGCCATCGTGCGTATAGGCTTCATATTTTACAGCCCCTTCTATGATAAAATAAGCATATTTTTCTACCTCTCCCCTCATTGTCAAAAAGGTTTTTTTAGAAAATGTAACTTCTTCAAGTATTTGTTTATAATACTCCCATTCTTCCGTGGAGAAATTAGCAAGTTTAAAAATCGACTCTTTGACCAGATTAGTTTTATCAAAAGGAAAAGCTACCATACATATTAATCGTCTTAATGTATTACAAATAAAAAATGCTGAGTTTAGTTTAATAACTATACTCAGCATCTAACAAAGTTAAAACATTTTAGATTTCAAAATAACTATTAGTTCCACATTAGATATGTAACAAGGTCATTATCTCTCTCTACTTCTTCAATGATTTCAAGCGGATAATCGAATTTGATTTCTTTTGAATCCGTTTGTGTAAATGTAATTACGTAGCCTGTAGATTTCAAATTTACAACTACGCCGTCTCCATAGTCCGTATGGCGGATACGAGAGCCGATGCCTAAGATTGGGTTTAACATAATGGTTAATATTTTAAATGATTATACATGCTTATTTCTTTATACAACCTTCCAATTATTGTACCAAAAATAAGCTTTAGTGGTTGAGGTTGTAAAATTAGTAAACGTAGTTTAATAACCTACATTATTTGTATAATTATTTTTTTTATTTATATAGTTATATTTTCCATTATGCTAACAAATTCCCTATAATCAGTCTTCAGGGAAGGGAATATAAATAAAACTGGCAAAATCTCTGTCTAAAACAAAAAGGCAACAATACTCATCTGGGTCTTTATAGCTGCTTTGAAAAACTTCTACATTTTCCTCAGCAATAATTCCCCTTTGTAGAAATTCTTCTACAAATGAGGCATGATAATTCCATGTATTATTGTTCATCTCATGGATTCCAATTAATTTCTGACCCACTTGCACAGGGTTTTGTGAAACGGCAAAAATTGGAAACTTAGAAAAACCTCTAGTCCTGATTTGATAAGACGCTTCTTTTAAAAATTCAGAAACTAACGCAAAATCTGCTGAAATAATACCCAGATATTTTCCATTTAAATCAGGAGAATTCGGAGCATTGGATATGGCTGTGTAATCTTCTATCATTGTTTTTTTCTTTGTTAGACTTTAGGATTGTGGGACTTGAAGATTTTTTCTTTTGGACTAGAAGACTTTAAGACTGGAGGACTTTAGGATTTTTAGCGTTGAAGATTTAAGAGCTTCTCTTAAGCATAAAGTCAAAGTCTAAAAGTCTTCTAGTCCTAAAGTCAAAAAATCCTAAAGTCTCAACCCCTAAATTCCAAAATCAAAATCTCGCTGCGGATAGCAAACTTAAATCTTTATAATTTAAACCAAATTTCTTAGCGATAGTAGCATTTGTTAAACTTCCTTTAAAAGAGTAAACCCCTTTCATAAATGCTTTGTTCGCAAAAATGGCTTCTTCAATTCCTCCTGTCTTACCTGTTTTTAGCAAGAAAGAAGTAAAAATATTACTCAACGCCTGACTAGCGGTGTGAGCTACCCTTGAAGGAATATTAGGAACACAATAATGAATTACATCATGTTTCCTAAATATCGGTTGGTCGTGTGTAGTAATTTCAGATGTTTCAAAACATCCTCCACTATCAATGCAAACATCAATAATGACCGAATTAGGCTTCATCATCGATACCATCTCTTCTGTGACGATACAAGGCGTAAAGCCATCCTCCGCACGCAAAGCACCAATTACCACATCAGCATCACGAATCGCTTGCGTTAAAACATTCGAGTCGATAATACAAGTATAAATATTTTGACCTACCGAGTATTTCAAGCGTTGTAGTTTAAAAATGTCTTTATCAAACACTTTTAAATCTGCTCCTAAGCCAATGGCTATTCTGGCGGCATATTCTGAAACTGTTCCAGCACCCAAAATCACTACTTTAGTTGGTGGAACTCCCGTGATACCTCCTAGAATAACGCCCATGCCATCATTACCACTGCTCAAATACTCAGCAGCAATCAACATCACTGTACTTCCTGCTATTTCAGACATCGCCCTAATAATCGGAATTCCGCCAGCGTTGTCTTCGATATATTCATAACATAGCCCTGTTATTTTTTTTCGGTTTAGCTTCTCGAAATATTCTTTCGTTAGTTTCGACATATTTAAGGAAGAAACCACCGTAGCACCATGTTGTAAATATTCGATTTCGAGGTCTGTTAATGGCTGAACCTTTACAATAACATCAGCTTTATACAATTCTTCGGTTGAATAAACTACCTGTGCGCCAGCCTCAGAGTATTGGCTATCTGTAAATTTTGCACCATTCCCTGCCCCAGTTTCAATAACCACTCTATGCCCATTCCTGATTAATAAACCAACGGCATCTGGTGTAAGTGATATCCTATGCTCTTGCATAGACACTTCACGAGGAAGGCCTATAAACAGGCTTTTTGCATTTTGTTTTGTCCAAACTAATGCCTCTTGTGTCATTAAGCCTGTCTGAGCAAGTACTTCTTTAAATCCTGAAGGTTGAGCCATTTTGATTGCTGAATTTCATTTATCAGAATGAACTAGTCATTCATCAATGATAATCTTAAACTTTTAACAAATTTATTACTCTTTTACCATTTTCATCTACTTCTATATTCACTTTCAAGTGCTTAGATGGCAAGAGGTTTTCTATTCTTGATGGCCATTCAATAAAACAATAATCACCAGAGTATAAATAATCATCGACACCTATGTCCATTGCCTCCTCCTCATTTTTGATTCTATAAAAATCAAAATGGTAAATGTTTTCGCCACGCGTAGTAGCATATTCATTCACCAATGAATAAGTTGGACTCTGTACATGGCTATTTACCAACATACATTCGCAGATGGCTTTTATCAACGTGGTTTTTCCAGCACCCATTTGCCCTTCAAAAAGCCAAATTGGTGTGCTTTTCCCAAAAGCCAAAATCGCCTGTGCTGCTTTCCTAATATCTTTCAGTGACGAATATTCTATGGTTTTGCTGTTGCTTACGTTTTTACTCATTGTTATGGCTTTAAGCTAAGAGTAGCGAGCTTTAAGCTTTTATTGATGTTGCTTTTAAGCTCAAACTGAATACTTTAGACTTATTGATTTATATAGTAGCAGTCATCGCAAATGATTACTACCACTAAATTACTTATTATTAACCTAAAAACTGACTCAAATAGTTTCTTGCTGTTAAGATGGCCGTCTCTACATCTTCGGCAGTCCCTTCATATGCTTTGTCTTCCACCTCAATAACAACTGGCCCACGATAGCGCGCATCATTCAGTGCTGAAAAGAATTTTCCCCAATTAATATCTCCAAGGCCTGGTAATTTTGGTGAATGATATTCCAAAGGATTACCCATAATACCTACTCTATTTAGTTTTTCAGGATATACTTTCGCATCCTTTAAGTGAATATGATGCAGGCGGTCACGATAATCATATAGTGGACGCGTATAATCCATCATTTGCCAAACCAAATGCGAAGGGTCATAATTTAAACCTAATGTTGGAGAAGGAATAATGTCAAACATTTTGTCCCAGATAGCTGGTGTCGTAGCTAGATTTTTACCTCCTGGCCATTCGTCATTTGTAAAAAACATCGGACAGTTTTCAATCCCAATCTTTACTCCTACTTCCTCTGCCACCTTTACAATATCTGTCCAAGTCTCCTTGAATTTATCTAAATTATAAGTGATATTTTTAGAAGGGTCTCTACCAATGAAAGTATTCATCACAGGAATATCTAATTTGGCTGTTGCCAAGATGATTTTCTTGATATGATCTACATAAAAATTGGCTTTATCAATATCTGGGTCAAGCGGATTAGGATAATACCCTAATCCAGAAATAAGCACACCTTTTTCGGCTGTATAGTTTTTAATATGCGCAATCTGTGCATCGTCTAGGGTGTCTACATTAATATGCGTAACCCCTGCATACCTGCGGGCATCAGCATTTCCAGCTGGCCAGCACATTACTTCTACACATTTAAAGTTTTTCTCTGAAGCAAAATCTATTACTTGTTCAAAAGTATGATCCGCTAAAATAGCACTCACAAATCCTAACTGATGCATTGTATGATAATATATTTATTAAATTGGCTTTAGTAATTTTAAGTAAAATTAGAGAATCCATTGAAGAGTTTATACTATATAGTAAAATTACTTATCATAGCATCCCCTTCTTCATCTCTTCTACAGCATGATTTACCGCACGCGCTGTAAGTGCCATAAAAGTAAGCGATGGATTTTGGTTACCCACAGAAGGCATACAAGCACCATCTGTTACAAATACATTTTTACAGGTATGTAATTGATTAAACTTATTCAATAATGATGTTTGGGGGTCTTTTCCCATGCGTACTCCACCCATTTCATGAATATCTAATCCTGGCGCTTGCTTGCTATCCGACATATAAATATTTTCACATCCTGCCTTTTCTAGCATTTCTGTAGCTTGCTCATGAAAATCTTTAATCATTTTCTCATCGTTTTCAGTATCGTACCCAATCGATGTAATCAACTGTGGAATGCCCCATTCATCTTTCTTTTCGGTACTTAGTCTAAGATGATTTTCTTTTTGAGGAACTGTTTCTCCTTGCATCATGATAAATACTCCCCATTGTCCAGCTTTGGTAACTTTTGCTTTATAATCTTCTCCAAAAGTAGGCTGATTTATATCTTGTTGCCAACCTGCTCGTGAGGCTGAAAATGCTATCATGTATCCACGCTGAAAATCCATCTCTTGCTTTTCAAGGTTCCGGAATGATGGCATAAAAGCAGAAGTAGGTCTTCGCCCTAAGTAATATTGGTCTTCAAAACCATCGAAAGTAGCTCCGCCTGAACCACGATAATTATGGAAAGCTACGTATTTACCCATTAACTCGTTATCATTTCCTAAACCGTTTGGAAAACGATTTGAAGTAGAATTCAACAAAATCAAGTTAGTATTTAAAGTAGCGGCATTCACAAAAATGATTTTTGCATAAAATTCCAATATTTCCTTTGACTGTGAATCTACAACTCTTACACCTTTGGCTTTTCCTTTTTGCTCATCGTAAATGATTGAATGCACCACTGAATATGGGCGAAGCGTTAGGTTACCTGTTTTTGCAGCCCAAGGGAGCGTTGAAGAATTCGAACTAAAGTACCCACCAAAAGGGCAACCTCTATAACACAGATGCCTCGCCTGACATTGACCACGCCCTTGTGCTAAATGAATAGGATTGGGCTTAGTAAGATGTGCGCAACGTCCAATAATCACCTGTCTGTTAGCATAATTTTCCTTAACACTCTTTTGAATATGTTTTTCCAAGCAATTCAGTTCCCAAGCAGGTAGAAATTCACCATCGGGCAGACTCTTAATACCATCTTTATTACCACTAATCCCTACAAATTTTTCAACCTTACTATACCATGGAGCGATATCTTTGTAACGAATTGGCCAATCTACAGCAAAACCATCACGAGCAGGCCCTTCAAATTCATAGTCACTCCAACGTTGTGTTTGTCTTGCCCATAACAAAGATTTCCCTCCTACTTGGTAGCCTCTAATCCAGTCGAAAGGTTTTTCTTGGATATAGGGATGCTCTTTATCTTTCACAAAGAAATGTTGAGTAGCTTCATCAAAAGCATAGCAACGGTCTGCGATAGGGTTTTCGCTGATAACTACCTGAGTTAATTTACCATGATGTGGTAAATCCCAAGGATCAGTCATCGCTGTTGGATAATCCTGAATATGTTTTACGTCTCGTCCACGTTCCAATACAAGCGTTTTCAGTCCTGCCTCACACAATTCCTTTGCAGCATATCCCCCACTGATTCCAGAGCCAATTACGATGGCATCATACGTTATTTTTTTTGAAGCTATTCCGTTTAGATACATGGCAAGTTGGTTGATTTTATAAGTCAATTTAGCATAAAAATGATAAAATGCCATAAAAAAAGGGTCGCTGTTGGGCGACCCTTTTCTAGTAAAATAAAAAAAATTATTTTTTCTTAATTACTTCAGATATAACACGTGTTCCAGTACTATACTGATAATTCAATGTAAATGTTTTAGTAACAGGGTCATATTTGTTAACACCAGTTTGCTCAAATGGTCCTGCTAATCCTGTTGCAGTTCCTTGAGGAATGATTGTTACAGTGTTATCCTTGTTTACTTTTAACCACATGATATACCCTAAATCTGCAAATTCAGTTTCAGAAGTAGCTTTATCAATAGTTTTCAACGTTTTATCTCTATCGATATCACGTGGTGATGTTGGGTGAGAGAAATATCCACTAGAGTGATAAGCACCATCATACTTGTTAGGAGTACCTCCAACAAAGATGTTCATAAAACCTAAGTTTGAGCTAATTTTAACACCACTAGCATCAGCAATTCCCACTGGAATAACATATTCTTTAGAGAAATCAAGTGTTGTAGGAAGCTTTACTTTGATTGAAAAATCAGCATCTCTAGTTCCTGCTTTAATAACCACAGGATTTACAAGTGTATATGCAGATGTTGGTAAAGCCTCATAAGGATCATCCCCTGCTGCTACTCTCTTTGCGTTAGTTGATTTCAAGTAATCAGTAGCTGCAGTAGTAACTCCCATTGTTAATGACAAATCTTTGTCTAATGTATTTACTGAACCAAGGTTTACTTGATATTTTACTTCAACAAGAGTATCTATTTTAAATTTTCCTGTTTGTAATGATCCACCTGCATTTCCAAAAATACTAACGATTGGATCTGCTCCGACACCATTGATGATGTCTGTATAGCCTTTGTCCTCTAAACAACTGCTTAGCCCGATAATTGAAGCGAAAAGTATCAGACCTGTTTTTATTATTTTTTTCATTTTGTAATTGCTAATGTTAAAATTGAGTAAATGTGACTATTTGAGTAATAATTCACTCAAATGTTCAAATTAATTTATTTCTTAGCCCAGAAGATTTTGTTATCAAATTGACTAGTAACATTTTGTGCTGCTACGTTTTCTGAATTTGTTGAAATTTCAGAAGTTGGGTAGAACAAACGTGCTGGAGCTTTTGCTTGGATAGCTTTTGTAGCTAAAGGTACCTTAGGGAAACCTGTTCTACGGAACTCACTCCATGCTTCAAAACCTGTCAAACTAAACATTGCAACCCATTTCTGAGTAATAATTGCCTCAATTTTATCTGGTGAACTAGCCCAACTTGCATTTACAATGCTAGAACCATAATAAGCAGCAGCATCAGCAGCTGTTAAACCAGCAGCAGTAAATGCTTCAGTGATACCAGCTTCATATGTTGCTTTAGCATCTCCTGTCATATAACCTCTTTGAATAGCTTCTGCTTGTAAGAAGAAACTTTCTCCAGCTGTCATTAAGACCATTGGTTGATCAAACGACTTGATAATTGCTGGACCAAACCATGAGCGTTTAGGAAAAAGGTTAGCATCGTTTCCTTCTCCAAGTGGTACCCCTACATAAATACCAGCATTATTTTTAGCTGCCAAACGAGGTAAACGTGGATCTTTCAACACATCTTGAATAGTAGTAATAAAAAAGTCTGAAGTAACATAAGCTTGTTTAGTTCCTGCATCACTACCAGCAGCAGTCTGAACGTAGTTTTCCCAGAATGGATTTTGCTTACCAGCAGTTTTCAAATAACCTGGTGTTGAAGTTACAGTACCACCAGCACCTAAGAAACCAGCACCTTCAGCAACAACTTTACCAATTTCAGTTTTTAAATCTTTACCTGCAACATTTGTTTGACGTATTAATAGTCTCAATCTAAGTGTGTTAGCAAACTTTCTCCATTTTGTCAAATCACCTTTAAACACGATGTCTTGACCAGCAGGGCTAGGGTTATCACCAGAAATAGCTACTTTCAAATCAGCAGATGCTGCATCTAATAATGTTACTAAAGCATTATAAACTGCTTGAGCATCATCATATTTCGGACGAATTGATGCTGTTCCTTTCAAAGCATCGCTGTAAGGAATATTTCCATAAGCATCTACTAAGATTTGATAATTGAACGCTATCATTACTTTAGCAATTCCTGAAACTGCTTTCCATTTCTGTGCCTCTGCTTTATCTACAATATACTGATAATCAGTTAAGTTATCATAGCAACTATTCCAAACACCTGTACCATAAGTAGCACCGTAATCAAATTGACGTTCTTCAATAAACCCAGAGTAACTACCTGACGGCGCCCAATAACCTCCGAAGAAATTACCGATTTGATTGTGTGTTAATCTACCAGCAGTAGTATTTAATGCACTTGATAATACTAGTTCTGGTGTTGAAGATACCGCCGAGTTAGGGTTATCATTAATATCTAGATAATCACCTGTACAGCTACTTAAAAATAGTAGAGCTGTTGCGGTAAGGATTGAATATATTCTTCTTTTCATCTTGAATTTCTATTTAATGTAAAATATTTATCTGAATGACAAGTATTTAACTTAATATTTTGATTTAGAATCCTAAATTAACAGTAAAACCATAAGTACGAGTTGGAGGCGTCTGTCCTGTATTATTCAAACCAACTGCATTAGAAGTTGTATTAGCAAATTCTGGATCAGTATAAACGTTTTCTTTAGGAAGTAAAGTAATTAAGTTACGACCTACTAAACCAACTGAAGCACTTTTAATAAATTTAGTACTTGATAAAACTTTCTTAGGTACATCATACGTCAAAGCAATTTCACGAAGTTTCCAGAAAGCAGCACTTGTTACGAAGTTTTCACCATAACGACGAAGGTTACTATCCCATACACCTAAACCACCATCTTTTACTGTTACAGTTGTATTTGGAGTATATGAACCATCAGCATTTTGAATTACAGAATTAGGGAATACAAAACGTTCACGACCGTAAGCTGCAGTAGCATCAGCAACTCCTGTAAACCACATAGTACTTGCTAAACCATGATACACATAGTTTCCACCACGATATTCAGCAACTGCATTAAATCCAAATCCTTTGAATCTCAAGCTTGTTGTTAAACCTAATCTGTATTTAGGGTTAGCCTGACCAATAGTTTTCAAACCAGTAGCAACTGATGGATAACCTGTTTCAGAGTTAACAATAACACGACCTTGTGGATCACGCTTATAAGCAATTGCTTTAATTAACGGATATTGTTCTCCAACTGTTGCAAATACTTGTCCTAAAGCAGCATCAGTAGTTAAACCATAATAGTTAGACAAGTTAAGTTCGTTAATACCTTGGTATAACTCAAGCACTTTATTATCTACTTGGCTAAAGTTGATGTTGAAATCCCATTTGAAACCATTTGCCAATTTAATAGGAGTAGTTTTCAAATCTAATTCAAAACCTGTATTTTCCATTGTTCCAGCATTAATCAAAGCTCCATTATAACCTGTAGCTTGTGAAGTAGAGATTGTAACCGTCTGACCTGTAGTCTTCTGAGTATAATAAGCTACTTCTAAATTCACTCTGTTATTCAAGAAACCAAACTCTCCACCAATTTCGTATGAAGTTGTAAATTCTGGCGTTAAGTTAGGGTCAGGTAATGTATTACCTACTGAATAACCAGCTAAGCTACCATAAGGGAAGTTACCTGTACCAAATGTTGTTTGAAGCGCATAAGGCCCAACATTAATACCACCCACTTTAGTTGCAGCTCCTCTAATTTTAGCAAAATTCAAGAATGTTAATTCTTTCATTGAAGGAATTGCTTCTGTTAATACTAAAGAAACGTCAGCACCTGGGTAGAAGAATGAACGGTTTTGTTTGCTCAATAATGAAGACCAGTCGTTACGACCTGAAACGTGAACTGAAAGGAAATTATTGTAAGTAATAGACAAGTCACCATAAGCACCAAATAAACGGCTTTTGAAATCACTTTCACCTGCACCAGCTTCTCCGATACGGTTACCTACGTTATATAAACCTGGAACAACTAATGAATTGGCTGTTGTACTTACGTTTTTAACAGTCATTTCTTTATTATTGATACCAGCAATAAATACTCCAGCAAATTTACCAACTTTTTTGTCTACTGTTAAGAAGAAGTCAGAGCTTAAACGTGTCTCACTTGAATTATAGTCAAATGCATTACCATTTAAGTCATTCTGAGCTTCAGAGAAATCTGCTACGCTTTTTGCATAAGCACTATATTTGAATTTCTCTTGGTATGCTTTACCATTATAGTCTTTTTTAGTAATACCAACACGACCTAAGAAACTTAACCAAGAAGTAGCTTTATAAGCAAGTTCAACGTTACCTGTTAAGTTAGTGTTAACTTCTTTTCTACGGTTTACATCTTTGAAGAAGAATGGTGAGTAGAAATAAGCATTATAATAGTTATTTGGATTAGCATAGTTTAATGAACCATCTGCATTTTTAAAATCTCTCCAATTTCTATATTGATCAAGTGGTACTTGTCCACCTGTATTTAAGATATTGTTATAAAAATCAGAAGTAGTGAAATCAATCGTGTTAGTAGTATAACCAATGTTGAAAGCACCTTTAAACTTACCATATTCATGCGAAGCATTTGTACGGATAGTAGTTTGATTCTTTACATCACCCGGAACAATCGCTTTAGTATTGTTTTGTTGAGCAGAAATAAAGAAAGTACTTGATTTATCACCTACTGAAAGAGATACCGCACTTTGAGTGGTAACACCTTTATCATAAGATTTCAATTTTGAATCTTTTTTGTAAGAATAAGGAGTTTTTTGGATTGTTCCATCTTCTAAAGGCATACCTAAGTCAACACCTGTACCTGGTTGTGTACCACCTGGGCTAACAAATACTGAACCTGAAGTATATTCTGGACCATAAGATTGGTTTTCGAAAGGGATATAAGTACGGCTATAAGATTCTGTACCACTACCAAATCTTTCTTGTAACTTAGGCATAAAGCTAATATCCTCAATGAAAGTAGTGTTTGATACTGAAATTTTTGGAGCTCCAGCAGAACCTTTCTTTGTAGTAATAATTAAAGCACCATTTGATGCATCAGAACCATAAAGAGCAGCAGCGTTAGCACCTTTCAATACAGTTACATCATCAATATCATTTGGGTTTAAATAATTTAAAACATCAGAAGGAGCAACTGTACCATCTACTACGATAAGCGCCTCGTTATTACCTAACAATGAACGGTTACCACGTAAAACAACACGGTTTGAAGGGTTAACACCGTTGTTAACAGTATTGATTTGAAGACCTGATACTTTACCTTGTAAAGCACTTGCAACAGATACTGCTTTAGCTTGATTAAGCTCTCCACCTTTCACACTTGTTGTACTATAACCCAAAGATTCTTTTTGGCGAGTAACCCCAAGGGCCGTAACAACTACTTCTTGAAGTTGTGAAGTATTTGCACCAAGAGAAACATTAAGCGTGGTTTGAGTACCTACTGCAACTGTCTTTGAGTCGAAACCGATGAAAGAGAAAGTTAGAGATGATGTATTACTTACACTGATTTTAAAAACACCTTCAGCATTTGTAGTAGTACCTCTTGAAGTCCCTTTGACAGTAATGCTTACTCCTGGTAACGGAGAACCATCTTCTGTTGCTGTCACTTTTCCTGTGATTAGCCTATCTTGAGCATAGGTTTGCCCGATTAAAGCCAACAGAAACACGGAGGTAATGAGTAGAAATTTTCTCATTTCTTTGATTAGTTTTGGTTGATTAAAAAATAGAAATATTACAAAAAGATTGTAATCAAACTTCAGCAACCCCACAAAGGGGTGATTTTAAATAATAGCTAAAAAAACAAAGAAATGCTTGGAAAAGACCATAATAATGAGGTTCTGTTCCTTAAAAGAAGCAAAGAGAAATAGTTTTTTTAGTTTTGGTTGATGATGTAATAACCTTTACGAGTTTATTACAATGTTAAAATTAGTTAAATTTTTCAATAAACAAGCTAGTTAGTGAAAAATTTTCTCCATCGAATAATCCAATGTCTGATAATTTAATATTAGGTATCACTAAAAGTGCCATAAACGATAGACTCATAAAGGGTGAATTCAATGTACATCCTAAATCTTTTGCAAATTTGTCAATCGCAGAATATTCTTTGGCAACCAAATAACCATCTTCGCCTGTCATAATGCCCGCTATCGGCAATTTAAGTAACATTTTGGCTTTATTTTCATCAATTGCGGCTACTCCACCCTGTGTTTCAATAAGCATATTTACTACTGTTACAATCGACTCATCATCTGTTCCTACTACGATAATATTATGAGAGTCATGAGCCACAGAAGATCCTATTGCACCTTGTTTTAATCCAAAATTCTTGATAAATCCAACGGCCGGAGGGGCATCATGATAACGATTAACAACCGTAATTTTTAAAATGTCATTTGTTAAATCTGACACAACCATATCGCCTTTAACCATAGCTGGGTGTTCAGACTTCAAAGTAATCAATTGACCATCCAATACTTCTATTACTTTAATAGTTTCCGTTTCAGCCTTTACTTGAAATTGTTCAATTGTTTTAAAATTACAATCAAAGTGATTTACAATGTCACTAGGCAAATTAGGAATCTTCGAAAAACCATTTTCTGCAACAATTTCGCCAGAAATATATGTTGCTAATACTTTAAAATTCGCTAGGTTTTCTACTACCACAAAATCAGCAGTATCGCCTTCTTGTAGTAAGCCCACTGGTAAATTGTAATGCTTAACGGGGTTCACACATGCCACTTGCAAAATTTCAAATAATAATGAGGGGAATTTTTCCAAGGCTCTTAACACAAGTAGATTAATGTGTCCTTCTACCAAATTATCTGGATGTTTATCATCCGAGCAAAACATTAGTTCATTATAATATTCAGGCAATAGCTCAATTAAAGCATCAAAGTTTTTAGCCGCAGAGCCTTCTCTTATTAATATTTTCATGCCATACTTTAGCTTGTCCAAGGCTTCGTCTGCCGTAAAGCACTCATGGTCTGTCTGGCAACCAGCTTCAATGTATTTCTTGGCAGCTTCGCCCCTCAATCCAGGAGCATGCCCATCTACGGGCTTATTGTAGGTTTTTGCCAAGGCAATTTTAGCTAGCATATCTGCATCCCCATTCAATACTCCGGGGAAGTTCATTACTTCAGCTAAATAGCCTATTTCTTCATATTGTTGAAAGAGTTCTTCAATATCGGCTGGTGTGATGGTGGCGCCTGCTGTTTCAAAAACTGTTGCAGGCACACAAGGAGGTGCGCCAAAACAAAATTTGAAGGGAGTTTGTCTAGCATTGTGAATCATGTATTCTACGCCTGCTTTGCCCAACACGTTGCCAATTTCATGTGGGTCTGAAACGGTTGAAACTGTTCCGTGTACTACTGCCAAACGAGCAAACTGTACGGGTGTAAGCATCGAGCTTTCTACATGAACATGAGCATCTACAAAACCCGGCAAAATGTAAGGTGAGTTATGCTCGATGTTTTCTCCTAGTATTTCTATTTTACTAATGTTGCCATTTTGCACTTCGATACTTCCATATTTTATTGTTTTATCAAAAATGTTGATGATATTTCCTTTTACTTGCATGATTTATATTTTTTTGAAAGTCAATTGTTTAACTTAAAATGAGTTTTATTCGAAATTTTAATCTATATATTTAAACATTTAGAAGCTATCTGTACTGCCCATTTAAGTATCTTTGTTTATATTTAAATGTTGTTCAATTGAATTTTTCTAGCGAATAAAGCTATTTATATTATCATTTTATTGTTTTATCCTCAAAATTATCTTTCAATGAAAAAAGTTATTATTGCTCTTGATGGGCATTCGAGCTGTGGGAAAAGTACCACTGCAAAACGAGTTGCTGCTAAATTAGGGTATGCTTTTATTGATACAGGGGCAATGTACCGTGCAGTTAGTCTTTATTTTCATGAAAATCATGTTACGTTAACTAATCCAAAAGAAGTAGAAAAGGCACTTGCTGAAATTCATATTAGCTTTCAATTTAATGAACATCGAGGAGCAAGTGATGTTTATCTGAATGGCTTGAATGTTGAAGATGAAATCAGGAAAATGTATATTTCTGAAATGGTGTCAGAGACTAGTGCTATTACTTTAGTAAGAAAAGCAATGGTGGCTCAACAACAACAAATGGCGAAGCACCGTGGTGTAGTAATGGATGGCAGAGACATTGGCACTAAGGTATTTCCTGATGCAGAGGTGAAAGTGTTCATGACAGCCGACCCTGTGATTCGTGCTGAAAGAAGACAAAAAGAATTGCTTGATAAAGGAGAATTGGTTGATTTAGATGAAATCATTGATAATTTAAAGAAAAGAGATATTCTGGATTCTACTCGTGCCGAAGGGCCGTTGGTACAAGCGGAGGACGCTGTATTGATGGATACTTCTTTTATGACATTGGAAGAACAAGTGGATTTTGTATTACAATTACACCAAAACGTATTGGAAAGGCTTTAATTAGATTGCCCGCTCAATACTAATATATCTTATGAGTAAAGAATCCGCTGAAACAGATTTTATAATTGTTGGACAAGGTCTGGCAGGCTCTTTATTAGCTTACTTACTTCTTCAAAGAGGGAAAAAAGTGCAGATTTTTGATGCACCCGAAATTCCTTCTTCATCAAGGGTGGCCGCTGGTATTTTCAATCCTGTTACTGGTAGAAAACTAGTTAAAACTTGGATGGCGGATGAATTATTTCCCTTTCTTGAACACTTTTATCTTGAATTAGAAGATGTTTTACAAGTAAAGTTTTTTCATCAAGTTCCCATTTATCGCCCATTTCCTAACGAAGAAGTACAAGAATATTTTAAGAGTGATAAAGTACCTGAGAATTTCGCTGATTTTGCTACTATTGAATTTGAAAACATCGCCTACCAAGACCTTGTCAATAGTCAGTTGGGAGGAGTAACGACCAAACACTCTGGCTGGGTAGATTTAAAAATATTATTAGATGCTTTCAGAGCGTTTTTTAAACAAAAGGGTATCCTTTTTCAAGAAAACTTTAATCCTGAAAGTGCGTTATCTAATAATTGTAAGACTATTTTTTGTGAAGGCTTTCAAGCGAGATTAAATCCTTATTTCAATTACCTTCCTTTCAATCCTGTAAAAGGAGAAGTGTTAGAGGTAACCATTGAAGATATCAGTTTAGATACCATCATTAATCAAGGAGCTTTTGTGGTTCCTTTATCCAACAATACGTTTAGGCTCGGAGCAACTTATAGCTGGCACGAACTTGATTTTATACCAACACATCAAGGTAAAGAAGATTTATTAATGAAGTACCATAAATTAATGAAACCAGATTTAGAAGTAATCGGTCATTTGGCTGGTGTACGCCCTGCTACTAAAGACCGTCGCCCATTCATAGGAATGCATCCAGAGCTTAAAGAAATAGGAATTTTTAACGGTTTAGGGTCAAAAGGCGTGTCACTTGCGCCCTATTTTGCTACCCAATTTATAGAATTTTTACTCTTTGGAAAAGAACTTTCTCCGGAAGTCAATATAAATCGTTTTACTTCGTTATATTTAAGAGCTGGGAATTCGTGATTGCTTATTCGTTGTTCATTAGGGAATTGGCTTAAAATGCACTTCCCATTTTCTATATAGCAATGATTAATATACGAAGAAACGCCCTTTAACTTCGTCCTAAAACAATGAGAAAACTATTACCAATAATATTTATTCTGACTACTTTTTGTTCATTAGCTCAGAATTTTTTACCTACACAAGAACCTTTCGGTAAAAACCGTATTCAATACCGTCCGTTCAAATGGAAGGTATTGGCTTCGCAAAATTTTGAAATTTATTTTTACGAAGGGGGTCAGCAAACCGCTACTTTGGCCGTTCAATTGGCTGAATCAGAATTCGATAGAATTACTGAAATTCTAGGCTATTCGCCATTTACAAAAACTAAGATTTTTGTGTATAATGCCACACAAGACCTCAATCAAAGCAATGTGGGGCTAAATCTTTCAAGCGAAAGAGAAATTCGTGAGGAAAATTTAGCAAAATCGAGAATCGAAATTGCGTATTCTGGCAATGCTGAGAGCTTCAAAAAGCATATTACCAAAGAGGTAGCCCATGTTTTTGTGCATGATATGTTATATGGCGGGAGTATCAAAGAGTCTTTACAGAACTCGTTGTTGCTTAGTGTCCCTGAATGGTATATGAGCGGGATTACAGCCTATATTTCTGAAGGTTGGAATACCGAAGTGGACACTTATATGCGTGATGCTATTAACAACAAATATTTAAAAAGACCCAACTTAGCGAGTGGCAGAGAGGCTGAACTAGTTGGACAGTCTATCTGGAATTATATTGCTGAAAAATATGGAAAAGATAATATTGCTAATATCCTGAACTTAACCAGAATCATCAGGAATGAACAAACGTCTATTTCTAGTACTATCGGTGTTCCTTTTTCTAGGTTCTTGAAAGATTGGCGTGAATATTATTCAGTAATGAATGATGCTATCAATAATAGCAACTATCAGGCGCTGAAATACGATTTAAAAATAGACGAAAGTAAATTCAATAGTTTTGATAAAATCAGTAAATTCAAAATAAGTCCAGATGGTGCTTTTATTGCTTATTCAAGAAATGAACTAGGCAAATCGAGCATTGAAATACTAGATGTAAAAACTAAAAAGAAAGCCTTGTTGCTTACGGCTGGCTATAAAACACTTAAACAATCTGTAGATTATAATACGCCTTTGCTTTCATGGACTAAAGGTGGGTCGTTGGCTGTTATTTATGAGAATCAAGGAGACGTAGTGCTGAGTGTATTTACTGATATTACGGATAAAGATTTGACAGGTAAGTTTTTTACCCGAAAAGTATTGAGTGATTTTGACCAAGTTCAAGATTTTGATATTTCTGACAATGGTAATACTGTAGTACTTAGTGCCATCAGTAAAGGACAAAACGATTTGTTTCTTTATGACATTGCGAGGGGGAAAGTACAGCAATTAACGAATGATTTATATGATGATTTAAGCCCACAATTTGTAGGCAGTGCGGGTAAAATTATTTTTACCTCAAACAGACTCAAAGATTCTTTAGATGTTGATAAAGGAACTTACAAGCAAGTAAATAATCATTTTAATTTATTCTTACACGAAGGCAAACCAAAGCAAGAAACGGTAAAGCGTTTGGTTGATTCACTAGGAACTATTACCAGACCTATCGTATCAGATGGAAGTACGGTGTATTTCTTAAGTGATGAGCGTGGTATCAAAAACATTTATCGCTTAACTGCTGGAGACTCTACTGTAACACAAGTAAGTAATTTCAGAAATGATATTGAAGACTTCGACTATACAGCCAGCACTAATAGTTTGATTTACAAATTTTTAGAAAAAAATCAGGATATTATTGCCTATCAAGCACAAGCTGATTTTAGTCCTAAAACTAATGTTCCATATACGCTTAGAAATGTGAGGCTTTATGGCATTAATCAGGCGGCGTATAATCCTGTAAAACCCGCTACGCCATCATCAACACCTACTACTGAAACAGCAAATACTGCTGTTAAAACGCCAAAATTAATACTTGATAAAGGAGAAATAGATACAAACGATTATACGTTTGATATTACTTCTATTTCAAAAAATTCAGGACAAAATGGTACTGAAGCTCCGAAAAATGACAAAAGGAACAAGGTTGAAAAGATAATCTTAGCGAAGCAGAGTCGTAAAGAAAACATTAAAATAAAACCTCCGACAGATTATAACAACCCTTTTGTTGTCAATAATACTGACCTTGATTTTATGGTTGACCCGCTTCCACAAAGAGGTTTTGGGCTGAAAGGAACGATTAATATGAACGACTTGCTTGAAAACCACCATCTTCAAGGAGGGATATTTATTACGCCAAATTTGAAAAACTCTGATTTATGGGGCGAATATTCGTATTTAGCTAATAGAATAGATTATAGTATAAGATTTGACCGTCGTTCAATTTCAGAAGAGACATCATCGACTATCAATAAATATCATTTTAATAGAGTTTCAGTAGCGGCTTCTTATCCAATTAATACGAATACACGCATTACGGCAACACCTTCATTTACCGCAAATAGGTTTTTGAATTTGGTAGATTTGACTACGCCAGATGGTTTTTCTTCTTATCTAGGAGGTAAAATTGAACTTGTTTACGACAATACCATCAGTCATGGCGTAAATATGTTAGAAGGAACTAGGTTCAGAGCCAGAATTGAACATTATACTGGTCTAACAAATTCGATGGATGGGTATAATAGAATCTATCTTGATTTACGTCATTATCTAAAACTAGGAAAAGGTACTATCATCGCTGGAAGATTGTCGGGAGGACATTCTTTCGGAAATTCTCCGAAACAAACTGTAATGGGAGGTATGGATAACTGGCTTGGTATTCAGTATCAAGATAGAAGTGGTGATACTAAAAACCCTTTTAATCCTTTAACAGCCAATACTAAAGAACCACAAATTGATAATAAAGATATATTTTTATTAGATTATGCTACCTCTTTGCGTGGCTTTAATGTAAACAAGTTATCAGGAACAAGTCACTTATTATTTAATTTAGAGGTAAGATTACCGATTGCTAAATATTTATACAGTGGCCCGATTTATAATAATTTCTTCAAAAACCTTCAATTAACAGGCTTTACTGACGTGGGGTCTGCTTGGACGGGTGCTAGTCCATTCTCTAGAAGAAATGGCTTTAATACCGTAGTAAAGGGGCCTTCAACCAATCCATTTCAAGCGACAGTAACGGATTTTCGTAATCCATTCTTGGTGGGCTATGGCGTAGGTGCTAGAACTACCATACTAGGATATTTTGTAAAGTATGACTTGGGCTGGGGGCTAGACAATAAAGAGATACAAAGTCCAATTTCTTATATAACTTTGGGATATGATTTTTAAAATATCCTAAAGTTTATATGAATAAGTCAATTTGTGTATTATCTGTTTTATTATCGCTTAGTTTCTATTCAGGAAATAGTCAAATTTTGACGACGTCAAATCTTCCTATTTTAAAAGTCAATACTAAAGGGAGAAATATTGTTGACGAACCCAAAATATTAGCGACAATGGAGCTAATTCATAATGAGAAAGGTTCACTAAACAATGTAAATGATATTCCTAATATTTACAACGGACTTATTGGCATAGAACTGAGAGGGTCTTCTTCAAAAGACCTTTTCCCTAAAAAGCCTTATGGCTTTGAAACATGGGCGGATACCACTGGTAAAAGTCGTAAAATTAGTTTTCTCAATTTTCCCGAAGAATCAGATTGGGTGCTTAATGCCACTTATAATGATAAGACGTTGATGCGTGATGTATTGACTTACGACTTAGTCAATAAAATGGGGCGATATGCTACACGCACTCGCTACTGCGAAATGCTTTTGAATAATGACTATCAAGGTTTGTATATTTTGATGGAAAAAATCAAAAGAGATAAAAGTCGGGTTGATATTTCTAGTTTAAAAACAACCGATAATACTGGCGATGATGTGACGGGTGGTTATATTTTGAAAATAGATAAAACATCTGGCTCTCCTTCTAAAAACTGGACAAACAATACTACTACCCCTTTCGGTAACTACAAAACATTCTTTCAGGTAGAATATCCAAAATATACTGATATTAGCCAACCTCAATTCGACTACATCCAAAAATATGTCAATGATTTTGAAGCAGCTTTGCTAGCACCAGATTTTAAGAGTCCAGAAGCAAAATGGCGTGAAATGTGCGATTTAGATACTTTTATCGACTATTTCTTGATTACTGAATTTGTCAAAAATGTAGATGGATACAGACTAAGTACTTTTTTTTATAAAGAAAAAATCACAAAAGGCGGTAAGTTGAAAATGGGACCAGCGTGGGACTATAATCTAGCCTTTGGTAATGCTGACTATTATGATGGTTATAAGTCTACGGGGTGGCAATATAAAATCAATGACATTTCGATTCCTAAAAATGACCTTTATCCTGCACCCTTCTGGTGGCAACAATTAGCTCAGGATTCTATCTTCAAAACCAGAACAGTAAAACGCTGGGAAGCACTTCGTAAAACTACCTTCAAAACAGAAAACATTAATAAATGGATTGATTCTACTGCCATTGGCTTAGAGCCAGCCATGAAAAGGAATTTCAATAAATGGCCTAATGTTTTGGGTAAATATGTATGGCCCAACTATTATGTAGGTTCTACTTATCAGGATGAAGTAAATTGGTTAAAAGAATGGATTAGAATACGGACATTGTGGCTAGACACCCAATTTCAAACATTTGCCTTAACATTAGGCAATGAAGATATTGCAGAAAAAGAAAAACCTATTAGGGTATTCCCCAATCCAATAGAGAGCCAAACGACGATTGATTATCAGGTATTTAAGAAAGGAAATGTTTCAATCATTTTGTATGACATCAATGGAAAAATGATAAAAACCTTAGTAGATGAAATACAAAACAGCAATACTTATCAGGTATCAGCAAGCTTAGAAAACCTTTCTGCTGGCACTTATATATTGAATTATCTATTAGATGGCATTCCTGTTGAAAGAGTGAAATTGCTCAAAAAATAAACAGCTACTTTCAACTAGGTTTATAAAAAGCGACGGATAAACGAGGTTGTAATTTAAACAACATGGTAGAAAGTCCTTCGCTAAGATTTTGAAGATTTTCATCTAAAGAAATCAAATAGTGACCATCCCAAATATCAATTAAAGAAACCAAAGGAGTATAAAACGTTATGCCTATTTCATGTGCCTTGATATCTTTAATATTAGAATCGATAATATCCATTTGGTAATTATTGAAGGGCATAAAATTATTACCAAGGTTATCAGCCAAGTGATATATTTTACCCTTCCATTGTAGGATATAGGGATGCGCTGCCATGCTTATCAAAAAATGCAATTTTTCAGCGTTTTCGTCTTTGCTGAGTATTTCTTTGAAGGTAAGGAGTGGCTCGTTCTTATTATTATATAGCTGAGATTGCATCAAAAATTCTTGATAGGTACTCTCCCAGATATATTTTTCCCATGCAGTACGCGAATGTTGGTTAATAACTATCCTAAAAGCAAATCTTACTTGTCCTTGTGGCATTATTTGATATAATTTAAAAAGAGGTCTGGAAAGTATTATCCAAAACCTCTTTCATGAATATGAATAGTTAATTGCCTAAGCCTTTACATAAATCGTGTGAACCAATACATATCCCTCTGCCGCACTGCCTGTTACTGTTGACATTTCATTAGTAAAACCATCTCCAAAAACATTATCTGTAGCATTTTTAGTATCAGCTTGTCCATGACTAGCATAAACGCCTTGGGCATACACTACGGCACTAACATTCTCAGGAAATGCAATTTGTGTAACCAATAAAGAAGTACCCGAAGCATTATATACATGGACATGGATATGCGGCGCTCTTCCCGAATACCATCCTGGATAGATACTCTTGAAACTTGCCACACCTGTACTATCAGTAGTTTGTCTTCCTCTTAAAAAATGTACAGAAGTATAATTCGTTTTTTGCATACCAGTTCCTCCGTATTCTGAATACTCACCTGCGGCATCACAATGCCAAATATCTGTAATAGCGTTGGCTAAAATATTACAACTATTGTTTACATTTCTGATAATAATATTGATAGTAAGCGGGGTACCTGTTCTATCAGAAGTAATGTCTTTAGTAATTAATGTAGCAGGAGACTTTGTAGGAAAAGGGCCTTCTGTTTCAGCATTTGTAACTGAACAGCTTGATGGTGTAATAGTAGTATCTACGCTTCCACCTGTAGTTGTGGTAGTTGTATTAGCAACGATATCATCTTCTTTACAGGCTGTTATTAAGGGAACGGCTATCGCTACAGCACCTAAAGAGCCAAAGCTTTTTCTTAAAAAATCTATTCTTTTCATTTGATCAACATTTAAGGGGGTTCATCACAGAATACACCATTTAAGAAAGCTTTATTGGCTGGCTTTTAAATTAATTTAATCGGACTTCAATAAATAAGATAATTGCATTGTTTGAAAGAGCCTCAAATTCTATCTCAGCATTAGCGGCAAGTGCCCATAAAGCTAGTCCGTCTTTCTTTTCTAAAAGCCTGTTTTGTACTTCAAAAGCTCCTTCGATTATGAAAGCAAACAAGCCATTTTCAGGAGTTTTCAATTGATAAACACCCTCATTACGTCCATCATATTGCCCAATAGCCATTGAAATATTGGCAGACCCAAAATTTGATAATTGATTGTTGTTTTCAAGTGAAAGATTAATAATATCGTCAGTACCAGCTAGTGAATCAATATTATTGATGCTTAGTTGTATCTGTAAAAAGTTTACTGATTTATCAGCATAAGGGTTTTCAAGGACAACGACATCGCCCATTTTTCTTGTAAGCACGGCTACTTGCCCAGCAACAATGTATTCTGTCTCTTCATTACCTCTAATAGCCAATCCTCCAACAATAGGAAGAAGGATTAAGATTGAATTTTCTTTGAGAAAAAATATAAAATGTGTCTGCTCAGCCCCAAGCACTTCATCATTCAATACTTTTAAGTTTCCAAAAGGAATACTACTTTTCTCAGCATACGGCTCATCATTGAACGTATGAAATCTTCTGGAATTTGTTCCAATCGTAAGTCCTCTTTTTTCTGCAAGAAATATCCTAGCTTCGTTTTGTTCTAGCATGATTCATGAAAATTTATTTTTCCTTTCTTTAAAAGAGAATACATCAAATTGAGCCCTCCTATTGCTTTACCTATCCTTCAAAAGTAATTTTCACATGTGTGCCATCACAATAAGGTTTGGTGCTTGATGCCCCGCAACGACAAAAGGCAGTTTTCTCGCTTTGCGTGGATTCGTTACCTTCGTTATCCTTTACCTTTAAATTTCCATAAACTACCAATGGACCGTTTCGTAGCACCTCTACTAAAGTAGTTTCTGTGGAATGGCTTTCTTGTTTACTTTCATTATTCATAAAATAGCTTAAAGCACTAGATGGACAAGCTTTTACTTGTTCAACAATCGTATTAGTATCCTCATTTTCTAGCGTTACCCATGGACGTTTCCTAGGATTAAAAACAGTAGGCAGGCTTTTGAAGCAAATAGTAGAATGAATACATTTTGAAGGTTGCCAAACCACGGTTACTTCACCGTTTGTATATTTCTTCGTGATTTCCATGAATATATTGGGCTTTGTTCAAACGATATTACAAAAAATCTAAATACATTCTAAAAACTTTGCGAACTTTACGCTGAATTTTGTTAATCAGAAAAACAATGGAACTTGAAACTTTAGCACTTCCAAAAACAATCATTCCTCTTTTAGAGAAAACCCATGCGGCATCTGGAGAAATGAGACGTTTGACGGATGAAAAGAAAAAAGCAATTCTGGAGCGTTTGGCAGTGGTTTTATTAGAAAACAAAGCTCAAATCATCGCTGAAAATTTGAAAGATTTAATCCGTATGGATTTATCTGACCCTAAGTATGATCGACTGGTATTAAATGAAAGTCGTATTGAAGCGTTGGCAGAAAGCATTAGAGAAATAGCGGTACTCCCCGACCCTTCAGGTGCAACTTTACTAGAAAAAACGTTAGATAACGGTTTAAAAATCAAAAAAATAGCTGTTCCGATGGGCGTAATCGGAATTATTTATGAAGCACGCCCTAATGTAACAGTTGATGTAACGGCACTGTGTATTCGTTCTGGAAATGCAGTAGTTTTGCGTGGCGGTTCGGATGCTTTTGATACCAATTCGTACTTATTGAGCTTGATTCATCAGGTTTTACAAGAATTTAGTGTCAATCCTGCTTGTATTACGCTCTTACCAACCGACAGAGAATTGGTAAAAGAATTATTGACAGCTACTCGTTTTGTGGATTTAATTATTCCAAGAGGTTCGGCATCTTTGATTCAGTTTGTTCGTAAAAACTCGTTAGTACCTACTATTGAAACAGGTGCAGGTGTTTGTCATACTTATGTAGAAAGCTCGGCAGATTTAACAAAAGCGAAAGAAATTGTAGCCAATGCTAAAATATCAAGACCATCGGTTTGTAATTCATTGGAAACCATCATTGTTGATGAAACCATTGCTCCTACATTCTTGCCTTTAATTGTTCAAGATTTTGCCAAAGCTGAAGTAGAGATTTTTGCAGATGAAGTATCGTTCGAGGTATTGTCAAAAAGCAATTATCCTTATTTGCAAAAAGCTCAAGAGGATGATTTTGGTAAAGAATTTACTGATTTCAAATGCTCTATCAAAACTGTAAAAAACATTGAGGAGGCTTTGGAACATATCCGTAAACATTCTACCCGTCATTCAGAGGCTATTCTCACTACTAATGAAGTATTGGCAGAACAATTCACGACTGAAGTAGATGCTGCTGCGGTTTATACCAATGCATCTACCCGTTTTACAGACGGCGGACAGTTTGGCTTGGGTGCTGAAATCGGAATCTCAACTCAGAAATTACATGCACGTGGTCCATTTGCTTTAGAAAAATTAGTAACTGAGAAATGGGTGATTACAGGGGACGGGCAAGTAAGATGGTAGTGTGTATATAAATTGGCATTTCGAAGAAAATAAATAAAGGGATGGCTCGTCCATCCCCTCTCATTATCATTATGAAAATTGAAGCCTACCAAGTATCAGAAGTAATCAATTTAAAAAAGTTTAGAAACGAATATACCAACGAACCTTTGTTGTTTAATAATTCTGAACTTTTTTATAAACAAGAAGAAAATAAATACTGCTACTTACTGAGTTATGGTGTGGTTGTATTTGGCGGATTTAATGATTTAGAGAAAAGTGCGTTTCTGAAATTTGTAAAAACCTTTGCCGAAGACCTTGTCACTACCAAGTTTGAAGAAAACTTTCATCTTCAAATGGAGGCTCAAACAGCCCTTATTCTTCGTCATAATTCTATTACTATTCCCGAAATTACAGAAGATTCTATTAGAATTGTAATGCTTAATATCGGGCAGTCGGTGGCTTTAGATTATTATGAATTTTTGACGTTAGAAATCTTTCAGGATTCTCAGAAATTTACTGACGAACTTGAACAAACTGGAACGTTCAGTCATTCAAAAAAAGATTTACTAAAATTTATCGGCAGAACCCTCAACATTAAGAATAGTATTATCGATAATCTGTACATTTTTGATGCCCCAGATATCGTGTGGGAAAATGAAGACTTAGAACGTATAGACAAGGGGTTAAAAAGAAACCTTGATTTAAAGATGCGTTATCAAGATATTGACTACAAACTAAAGATTGTTCAGGAAAACCTAAAGCTCTTCACCGATTTACTACAGAACCGAGAAAGTACGCGATTAGAGTGGATTGTAATCATCTTGATTCTGATAGAAGTTTTTGATATTTTGGTAAAGAAGTTTTTTGATTGAGTTACCGTATAATAAAAAACAAACAAAACAAATAACTGATTATCAATAATTTATAAAAATATATTTATTTTCTTTTTTCAATATTTTTTTGTTGATTATTTTTTCTCCTTTACCTTTGTACCGTATTAAAATATTTTATAACACCATAATTTAAATAACTTACACTAATAAAAAAAATGAACAAAACGTTTCTACTCATCCTAAGCTTAATCGCTTTCTCTTACGCCACTAAAGCTCAAATTCGTTTCGGTATCAAAGGTGGTGGTAATTTGGCTAATGGTTCCGTTACCATTAGAGGTACTTCCACTGATTCAAAGCCAGTCATATCTTTTCATGTAGGAGCTGTATTAGAAGCTCAATTGGCTGATAGATTATATCTTGAACCTAATTTGTTATTTTCTCGAAAAGGAGCTAGTATAGATATGACTTCAACGATATCTCAAAAAGTTACTTATAGTTACCTTGAGCTTCCTGTAAATGTAGTATATGAAGTGATAGATTATTTAACAATTGGAGGTGGTCCATATTTGGGGTATGCATTAGGTGGCAAAACTACTATAACTGATAAAACTAATAATCTAGAAGTATCACAAGATATAAAAGTAGAAGAGGGTGGTATGAAACGTTTAGACTATGGTTTAAATTTCACTGCAGGCTATGAAATAATTGATGGATTAACAATTAGTGCTAATTACTCATTGGGTCTAGTAAATATTGTTGATAATAATAGCTCAACTACAAAAAATAATGTAATTGGCATCTCAGTTACTAAGTTTTTCGGAGCTAGATAATTCTAATAATTTTATTTTCAAAAGCTCAGCAAAATCAACTTTGCTGGGCTTTTTTATTTACTGATGGCATGACTTGAAGTCATGCCATCAGTATTTTCAAATAGACATCCTCTTATTCCTATTTGAAATATCGTACGCTTGTACTTACATTTGTATATGGAAAACTTTGTCGTTTCAGCCCGAAAATATCGCCCGCAATTATTTGATTCCGTCGTTGGTCAGTCGCACATTACCACTACGCTCAAAAATGCTATCCGCACTAATCACTTAGCTCAAGCTTTCTTGTTTTGTGGTCCTCGTGGAGTAGGAAAAACTACTTGTGCCAGAATTTTAGCTAAAACTATTAACTGCCAGAATCTTAGCGAAGAAGCAGAAGCCTGTGGCGAATGCGAATCATGTCGTTCGTTTCAAAATAATGCCTCTTTTAATATTCATGAATTAGATGCTGCCTCAAACAACTCTGTGGATGATATCCGTAGTTTGATTGATCAAGTGCGTTACCCTCCGCAATCTGGTAAATACAAGATTTATATCATCGATGAGGTCCATATGCTTTCAACGAGTGCATTCAATGCCTTTTTGAAAACATTAGAAGAACCGCCATCATATGCTATTTTTATTTTAGCTACAACCGAAAAGCATAAAATATTACCAACGATTCTTTCACGTTGCCAGATATTTGATTTTAATAGAATTCAGATTCATGACATGACACAGCATTTATCTAAAATTGCTGTGCAAGAAGGCATAGAAGCTGATAATGATGCACTGGAATTAATTGCCCAAAAAGCAGATGGAGGTTTAAGAGATGCCCTTTCGATGTTTGATTTGAATGTTACTTTTTCAAAAGATAACATTTTGAGGTATTCGGAAGTATTGGATAATTTGCATATTCTGGATTATGATTACTATTTCAGAATGACGGAGGCTTTGTTAAATAGTAATATCTCGGAGTCATTCTTACTTTTTGACGAAATCTTGAAAAAAGGTTTTGATGGCCATCAGTTTACTGTAGGTTTACTAGAACATTTCCGTAATCTATTGGTCTGCAAAGACCCCGTTACAGTCAGATTATTGCAAGTTTCTGAATCTGTACAAGCCAAGTATTTGGCACAGTCTGCCAAAGCTCCTTATTCGTTTTTAGCTTCTGCTCTAAGCATCGGGTCTGCTTGTGATTTAAACTATAAAGCGGCTAAAAATCAAAAGCTACATGTTGAAATTTGCTTATTGAAACTAGCCAATATTTCAAAAGTATTGAACTTAGCCACCTTACCAGCTACGGAGGGCGAAGGCCTGGGAAAGGATTTAGGGAGTAAGGAAAACGAAACTAAGGCAAATGAAGTTGTTGCAAACACCAATGTGCAAACTTCAAACCCAGTAAGTATTCCCCAAACCCCAACTATCGCTCCACCAATTGGTAAATTAAGAAGTACAGCTACACTAGGTAAACCTGTTAATGTAGCTCAAGAACCTATCAATACTATCGCTCAGCCTGCTTCTATTCAGCAAAATAAGGTTTTTACCTTTGAAGAATTACAAACAGCATGGGATGCCTTGGTTAAGCATTTAGAAGAAAAAGAACGTTTTAGCGAATTCGTAATTTTAAACAGACCTTTCACGCTAAAAGGAACAACCATTCATATAGAAGTGGATAATGATATTCAAGTAGATTTATTAACGACTACTTTACGAACAGAAATCCTTAATCACCTTAGAAAGGTTCTCCACAATACTACAATTCATCTGGAAGTTGTAGTGGCTGAGGTAGAAAACAAAACGTTGATTTATACCCAAGCAGATAAATTCAGGTTTTTGGCAGATAAAAACCCTGCCCTTAATGAATTAAGAAATACATTAGGATTGGATTATGATTATTAATACATTGCTTTAAGCATCAAGCAATAAGCTTTAGGCTATGCTTGAATTTCGAAGAAAAGTATGAAACGCAGAAAGTTCATTCATAAATTTTTTACCCTCGCTACGATGTCAAAATCTGGCGGGGGTATTCTTTTTACACAAGTTGAAAAAACACAAGTCATGAAAACTCGTACAAATAATCCTAATTTAAAAACTATTCTGAACTCTTGGGAAGGCACTCCAGTCGACGATGAAGGACGGTTTATGAACCATGAATTTCCTTTTCTGCCTAAATTTGGGAGTGTCTTTAAATGGATGACCACTAAGAATCCACAGAAACAATTTAAAAAAGAAGATACTTGGCGATTACCTGTTATAAAAGATGATGCTTTTTTGAAGGACACCAAAGATATGATTGTATGGCTTGGTCATGCTTCGTTTTTTATTCGGTTGAATGGCAAGCAAATCTTGATTGACCCAGTACTTGGTAAAATACCTGCTACAAAACGCCATTCTGAATTACCTATTTCTCCTGAAAAGCTTACCAATATTGACTATATTTTAGTTTCTCATGCCCATTACGACCATTGCGATAAAAGTAGTTTGAAGTTATTACAAAGCCAAAACCCTAAAGCAATTGTTTTGACGGGACTGAAAATGACTTCTTTACTTAGCAAGTGGATGCCTAATAACGAAATCCAAGAGGCTGGCTGGTATCAGCAATATCAAACCCATGATGACTTAGCCTTTTATTTCTTACCTTCAAGACATTGGTCAAATCGTTCTTTAGGCGATGCTAATAAGAGACTTTGGGGAGCATTTGTAATAAAAAGTAATGATAAGACTATTTATTTTGGTGGAGATTCAGGGTATGGAAGTCATTTTAAAGAAGTAGCTACCTTGTTTCCTAGCATCAATGTAGCCATGGTTGGCGCGGGTGCTTATTCGCCACGCTGGTTTATGTCGCCAAACCATCAAGACCCTGAGCATGCTGTGCAGGCATTTAACGAAACTAAAGCCAAAATAATGGTTCCATTTCATTATGGCACTTTCGACCAAGCTGATGAGCCCCTATCAGAACCAGAAAAGATTTTAACGCAATTGGAAAGCGAAGGACAAATTAATAAAACACTGAAAATTTTAAAAGTTGGTGAAGTCCTTCCTGTCTAAAGTGGCTTCTTTTTTACATTCGCTAAAAAAAAATTAACAAAAACTAAGAAAATAGTTTGTAAACTAAAAAATTAGTTTTATATTTATATCAAGAATTCAAAGAGGTATCTATCATAAATAAATTCATAGAAAAAATGCAATCAGTAGAAAGAGAATTAACCAAAGCTGAAGAACAAATTATGCAAGTACTTTGGCAGATAGAAAAAGGTTTTGTTAAAGACGTTTTGGATGAGTTGCCAGAACCTAAACCAGCTTATAATACGGTATCGACCATTATTAGAATTTTACAAGAAAAAGGGTTTGTTAGTCATAACTCTTATGGTAAATCACACGAGTATTTTCCAATTATTAGCAAAGAAAGTTATAGCTCGTTTGCCACTGAAAAATTAGTAGAAGGTTATTTTGAAAACTCGTTTTCTAGTTTGTTTTCATTCTTTTCTAAAAAAGGGAAAATTGATGTAAAAGATGCCGATGAAATTTTGAGTATGATTAACAAAATGAAAGAAGAAGGGCAGTAAAAGCTTTAAGTCAGGGTCATTGAGTAAGTTTTTAAGGTACATCTATTAAATATTAAACATATCCAGTTCTACCACAATTAGTTGATAAGTATGATAAAACAAAAACATGATAATTCTACACCTTATATTTTAACTTTTGAAAATTAATGTTCTATCAATCAAAACACAATTAATACGATGGCTGAAATAGCTGCACCCGAAAACAATGGTTCTAAAAAGAGAAGTCATAAATTATCGACCAAGATTGATATGACTCCAATGGTAGATTTAGGTTTTCTACTCATTACTTTTTTTATGTTAACCACTACGCTAGCAAAGCCTGTAGTGATGGAGCTAGCTATGCCTGAAGACAGTCGTGTTAAATCCGATATTCGTTGTTCAGAGTCTTTGACAGTTGTATTAGATGACCATAATAAGGTTTTCTATTATCAAGGGCTAGCTTGTGACCCAAAAGTTAGAAGTACTGATTTCTCTGACCGAGGAATCAGACAAGTATTATTTGATTATAAACGCAAGATTGGAGACAATTTCACGGTAGTGATAAAGTCTACCAACAAGGCAAAATATCGAAACATGATTGATTTATTAGATGAAATGAAAATTACTAATAATAGACGATATGCCATCGTTAATATTACACCTGAGGACGAAAAACTATTGAGTATTAAATAATTACAACAATCTCTTTAATCATTAAGCTATCCGAAAACCAAACTTGTATCGCTATGAATTGGCTAAGCTATCTCCTTCAAGTAAATCTGTATTTAATACTTTTTTACGGTTTCTATCGATTATTATTAAAGACAGAGACATTTTTTAACCTTAATCGAGGCTACTTGGTCGCATCGGCAGCATTAGCATTTTTCGTACCATTGATGCAGTCAGAATGGGTAAGGAGCTGGTTCGTTACTGAGCAAGTATCACAAACCTTTAGTACATTTTATTCGCCAGAGGTCTTTTATATTCCTACTCAAAAGATGTCAAAAGGTAGCTTAACAGTGGGTGACATGCTTGCTTTTTCTTATATCATAGGTATTATTTTGGGCATTTGTCGCTTCGGAGGGAACTTAGCATACTTAGGCAAAATGATGAAAAGAAAGATTGATGGGGATAAAAATCAAAGAGCCTTCTCTTTTTTTAATGTAGTATTTGTTAGCAGAGAGTTGAAAAATCGCTCTACTATTATGAAACATGAGTTTGTTCATATCCGACAATTACACTCTGCCGACATTATGTTGTTTGAACTCATTGCTATTTTCAACTGGTTCAACCCTATTGTGTATCTCTACAAAAGTTCAATAAAACAAATACATGAGTTCATAGCCGACGAAGTAGCTAGTCGCCATGAAGCCTCCAAAGCTGATTATGCTATGTTACTTTTTCAAGAACAATTTGGTGTTCAAGCTATTCCTTTAACTAATAATTTTTTCAATAATTCACTTCTAAAACTACGCATTGATATGTTACAAAAACAACGTTCGACTAGCACAGCATTATTAAAATACGGTTTGACAGCACCATTATTTATGGCAATGATAGTGGTTTCATCAGCTACTTTAGCTCATAAATCTATTACTAAGATTGATGATAAAATTGCAGAAGTAAGCAAGCAGGATTTAAAAGAGATTGAAAAAATCAAACTCAATACTCCCTCAACAAAATCTGCCAAACAAGTATTGTTAGAGTCTGGTATTGATGTTTCAGACGCTTTAATCATCAGTCCTACTTTGGCAAAAGAGCTAAAAGAAAGTAAAGAATCGAAAAGAGATACCAATCAGGTTTTCTCAGCAGTTGATATACAAGCTGAATATCCAGGTGGTATGGAGGCTTTTGTAAAATATCTTCAAACTAATTTAAAATACCCTGAAGCTGCTAGAAAAGCGAATGCAACAGGCAAGGTATATGTATCGTTTATCGTGAATCAAGATGGTACTACTTCTAATTTTAGTGTCCTTAAAGGTGCTGGTTATGGCATGGATGAAGAAGCTGTTAGGGTTTTAAGAAGTGTTCCAAAGTGGGAAGCGGGTGAACATCAAGGACAAAAAGTAAATAGTCGTTTTACTGTTCCAATCCATTTTGCATTAAATAGCAAATATGAAAATCCTACTATTACATTATCTAATAAAGGACAAGGTACTATTCAGTTGAAAGGAAAAACGAATGGTATAGCTATTTCATTAGCTAAGGGAGAAGAAAATTTATTTACAGGTAAGCCTGCACCACTCTATATTTTAGATGGATTAGAAATACCAGTAATTAATGATATTGACCCTAATACTATAGAGAAAATAGACGTCTTGAAAGATAAAACCGCTACTGAAAAATATGGTGACAAAGGGAAAAATGGTGTGATAATAATAACCTCAAAAAAGAAGTAAATAAAAGACTTTATTAGGCATTATCAGCAATAATCTATAAACAGATTTTATAAGTCATTGCTGACAACAAAAAATATTTATTTCATAATTATAAGTACTTAAAACCTCAATGTAGCATTGAGGTTTTTTAAAAATCAAATCAACTAAAAAATTAGTTTTAACATCCAAACAAAAACAATCATGGAAAATAAAATAGTATTACACGAAGAAGATGAAACATTGGAAGACATTGTTTTCCAAAACCGCAACAAAGCTTATGGTGCTTACCTTTTACGCACTGGATACCAAAAATCCATCAAAATTGCACTTGGGATTGGTATTGGTATATTTTGCTTAGCGGTAGCTGCTCCTATGATTTTAGCAAATATTAAGCTTCATGATAAAAGAGAAATAACTGTAGCTCCAATAATGGTTCAAATTTCAGAACCACCTAAAGATATCCCTATTGAGCCAGAACAGGCACCTCCTCCACCCGAAAAACCAGTTGCTCACAAAACGATTACTTTTGTCCCACCTGTAATCGTAGAAGACGATAAAGCAACAGAATTGCCCCCTGACCAAGAGACACTTAATAATACAAATGCTCAGATTAGCTCAGTAACACAAGATGGAGAAATAGGTGAAATACCCGTAGATGACCCTGACAAATTTAAAACTGGCGAAGGTTCAGCACCTGTAGAAGTGAAAGCAGAAATAGAGACAACATTTATTTCAGTAGAAACAATGCCTGAATTTGCTGGTGGAAATGCTGAATTAGCAAAATTTCTTCAAAAGAACTTACGCTATCCTCGAAATGCCTCAGATGCTGGTATTGGAGGTAAAGTATATGTACAGTTTGTAGTTGGTAAAGATGGAAACATTTCAAACATTGATATTCTGAAAGGCTTAGGGTTTGGATGTGATGAAGAAGCCCAGAGAGTAATAAAACTTATGCCACGCTGGAATCCGGGGAAACAATCGGGTAGAAATGTTACTGTAAAGTTTACGTTACCAATTGTTTTCCAGCTTGACCAATAAACCAAGGGCTTATCCTTATAATAAAATAAAAATTGTTTTAGTAAAAAGCTTTGTTAAAGTATGATTATTTCAACTTTATCTTAATTTAATCATTTGGTAGTTAGGATATTATAAAATATTTTTTTGAATATTTGTGTTAACTTTGGTAATAATAACATCAAAGTATCGACCTGAATTATTTCATAAAATAAAAATATTAATCTTAAAACCCAATTACGATTATGGCTTTAACGAAACAGTATTCTAAAAGTAAACCAGTTTGTAAAGTAACTTTTGTTCTTCCTGCAGAAACAGTAAATGGTGCAAAAAAAGTAAGTTTATTAGGTGATTTTAACGAATGGAATCCAACAGCTTTTAAAAAACAAAAAGATGGCACATTTAAAGCATCTGTTGAATTAGAAGTAGGTAAAGAATTTGCATTCCGTTATTTAGTTGATAATGACCTTTGGTTGAATGATGAGGAAGCAGATAAATTCGTTCCAACTGGTGTGTCTTACGACGAAAACTCTGTTGTAGTACTTTAAGTAGGAGTTGTGAATTGTGAGTGATGAATTGTGAATGGTTTATTTTACACAGACACTTAATTAAAAGACGGTAGAAAATTAAGTTGATTAAAATCACTATAATTTTCTACCGTATTGGCAAACATACAACACTTTTGTACTGAACTTAGGTAATTTAGATTATTGCTTGTCTTTATCCTTAGTTTTTGATTTCTCCTCGGATGCTTCTATTTATACTTTTACTACCATTTTCTTCTCGTACATAATCCACAAAATTCCCAACCAAATCAGTACAAAAGTGATTGCTCCTGCCAAGGAGGCATTTTTAGGTTCACTAAAGAAGGGGACAATGAATGATTTATACAACCACGTAATCGAGCTTACTTTTTCGCCATCGGGCATAGCTATTTTTATCATGTTCATAATGCGTGGAATTAAGCCTGATAAAAAGAATACTGTAATGGCATTTACACCATATACGACGAAAGGCTTTGTCCAGAAGGTATATTTTTTAACATCTATCAACCAGTAAAAGCTAGCCAGAAAAATCATTGCCAAGCCAATCGTCCAAAGGGCATAAGAACTTGTCCAGAGTGACTTATTAATTGGAAATCCTGCGGCATCCCAAGCCCATGCTATTGCTAAAGAAATACTTCCATAGAAATAGATATACATCAACTTCTCGGTTACTTCTTTATCTTTTCTTTGCAACCAAGTACCTACTAATACGCCAGCTAGGCCATTGGCAATAGCAGGAATTGTACTTAATATTCCTTCTGGGTCCCATACTTTTACGGCTTTGTACAAATGAGGAATCCCTAAAATTAGCCTATCCAAATACGCTCCTAAATTATGTTCTGGTTCTAAATTGGCTCCTCCAGCATCAGGAACAGGCACGAAAGTCATCAATAACCAATAGCCTATCAGTAGTGACGCAAAGATGATTTGTTGTGTTCTATTTTTAGTAGTTAAAAACACAATAGAGCTTACTAAAAACACCAATGCTATTCTTTGTAAAACACCGGGGATTCTAACTACTGAAAAATCAAATTTAGGAAAAAGTGAAAGAAAAAGTCCTAATCCAAAAAGCTTAGCACTTCTTTCAATAATCTTTAGAATAGTCTTACGGTCGGCTGTTTTTCCTTGAAAAGCAAATGAGATGGACACGCCTACGATAAACAGGAAGAAAGGGAAAACTAAATCTGTGGGTGTACAGCCATTCCATTCGGCGTGTTCCAGCGGTGCATAAATATGCCCCCAATCGCCTGGGTTATTGACAAGAATCATCATGGCGACCGTCATTCCACGAAATACATCCAAAGAAAGTAAGCGTTGTTTCATATTGTTGATGAATAAGTTTCTCTAATTTATCATTTCTTTATAAATTCTACAATTCCTTCTACTAAACCTTTTGAAAGCGGTAAATCGGGATTGCTATATGTTTTTAAATTTTCTTCTCTTTCCAGAGGTGCATCTTTTAAGGTATGGTTCATGCCTTTAATCATCAATAATTTTGCTTTGGGATTAGCTTCTGCCAATAGCTTTGCTTCGTTTTCTTCTACCTGAATATCTGTTGTTCCTTGAATGATAAGTGCTTTAGATTTTACCTTTTTGATTTCCTCAGAAGGTACATATTTCAACCAAGAAATCATATAAGGTTGAATGCTTGGTCTAAAAAGTGAAAAGATATAGAAAACCTGCATCAATTTTGGTAGCTTCTGTCCGCTTTTTAATACGGCAAAATCTTTCTTTACTTCATTTTTAACAGAATCTGGCAAAGCTTGTTTGTCTGTTTGCTCAATGATGATGTCATCTATTCCTCTGGCAGGGCCAGCCACGGAAATATAGCCATCTACAGTCCCTCTTTGTGTTGTAACCATCCCTATTAAAGAACCTTCTGAATGACCTAAGATTATTATTTTCGAAAAACGATTGCTCTTCTTTAACGTATCAATCCACTGTTCAGCATCTTGTATATAGGTTTCAAAGGTTAAATCACTTTCTTTCATCATAGCACCCATACTTTTGCCTACGGCTCTTTTGTCATATCTAAGTGATGCTATTCCATTATTTGCTAAACCTTCTGCTAATAACTGGTAAGAATTGGCTTTTATGTTCAGCATGCTGTTGCCATTTCTATCAGTAGGCCCAGAACCTGCGATGATTAATACAACTGGTATTTTTTTCTTTGTGTTTTGGGACAACAACAATGTGCCATCTAACACGCCTTTAGCTTGTTTCAAAACGATGTTTTCTTCCTGATTTTGAGCAAAAGTTTGAGTGAATAAACAAAGAGAGGCAAAGAAAATAATGAATAGAGACTTCATGAGCATGATTTTTAGTGATATTAAATCACTACTTTAAAAGCAGAATGACTAATATCAGTACTTAATTTATTGTAATTTTGAAACTGTTTCAAAGATGCAAATTATCCACAATATTCAATGTCAAAAAGTATAAACGGCTTTCAGTTTAAGCAATTTACGGTTCAGCAACAAAATACTGCCATGAAAGTGACGACTGATGCCTGTATTTTAGGGGCTTACACTGATGTAACGGAAACAAAAAATATTTTAGATATTGGTACAGGCACGGGCTTACTTTCATTGATGTTAGCACAACGAACAAATGCTAAGATTATGGCCGTGGAGGTTGATGATAATGCTTATCTACAAGCCTTAGAAAATGTTCAAGACAGTATTTTCAAGGAGCAAATAGCGGTTTTTCATCAAAGTATTCAGGATTTTGCTGAAAGCAATAAAGATTTATCTTTTGAGTTAATTATTAGTAATCCTCCTTTTTTCCAGAATCATTTAAAGTCTCAACAAGACAAAAGGAATACGGCTTTGCATACTGATACGCTTTCTTTTGAAGATTTAATAGCATCCGTTATTCAATTGTTAGCATCGTCAGGTCGGTTTGTGGTTTTACTTCCTGCTTATGAAAGTAGTGTTTTAGAGATATTGGCTTTAGAGAAAGGACTTTATCCTCAGAAAAAATTACAGATAAGACATAGAAATGGGTCGAAAATATTAAGAATTATTACGACCTTTGGGCTTGCTAAAAAAGAGCTTGTCCAAGAAGAATTAATTATTCGTAATCTTGACGAAAGCTATACTGCTCAATTTGAAACGCTACTAAAAGCGTATTACTTAATTTTTTAGACATACAACGGAGGACATTCCGTTAGTTATCCCGAAATCGTATTCACAACATGTTAGATATTTCTGTTATTATTCCGCTATATAACGAAGAAGAATCATTACCTGAACTTTGCAATTGGATAGAAAAAGTGATGAAAGAACATCATTTTAGCTACGAAATCATTTTCGTAAATGATGGCAGTCGTGATAATTCTTGGCAAGTTATAAAGGGTTTGTCTGAGCACAACAGCTTTGTAAAAGGTATTTCCTTTAGTAGAAACTACGGAAAATCGGCGGCTTTGCATGTTGGTTTTAAAGACGCTTCTGGTAGGGTAGTTATTACGATGGATGCTGATTTGCAGGATAGTCCAGAGGAAATTCCTGAACTATACCGCATGATTACCGAAGACAATTATGATTTAGTATCGGGCTGGAAACAAAAACGCTTTGACCCTATCACTAAAACCATTCCTACAAAATTATACAATGCGGCTACCCGTTCGATGTCGGGTGTATATTTGAATGATTTTAATTGCGGGCTAAAAGCTTATAAAAACGAAGTAATTAAATCCATTACACTTTATGGGGAAATGCACCGCTATATCCCTGTACAGGCAAAATGGAATGGTTATGACAAAATCGGAGAGAAAGTAGTGCAACATCAATCCAGAAAATACGGAACAACCAAGTTTGGCATTGAAAGATTTTTGTATGGTTTCTTAGATTTGCTTTCAATCACTTTTGTTCAGAAGTTTGGCAAACGACCAATGCACCTTTTTGGTGGTTTTGGTATTTTGTTTTTTATGATTGGGAGTTTTATAACTGTTTATCTGATTGGCGACAAGGTTTATGCTATTGCTAATCACCTAAAATTCAGAAATGTAACCGATAATCCCCTTTTCTTCATGGCCTTGGTTTCCATCATCATAGGTGTCCAATTATTTATGGCTGGTTTTATTGGTGAATTAATGACTAGAAATTCTGAGAAGACTACTGATTATCAGATTCGGGAGAAGGTGTAGTGTAAAAATATTTGAATACTAATTGCTAAACTATAATTTTCAAATTTAACACTACTATGAAAAAAATACTCTTAATCTTAGTTAGCACTATAATTAGCTATCACCTACAAAGTCAAAAAAGAACAGAGTCGGAAGGAACTATCATTGAAAAAAAATCTAGACAAACTTTTGAGAATGACGAACAAATAAAAAAAGAATTTTATAAAAGAAGAAATAATCTAGATAAGTTTGAAAAGAAACTTATAAATAAAAAACAAAAAGAATATACACTTAGGGAGCTTTTAGAGTTTGAAGCCCCTACGTATAAAAATAACTTATTATCAGAAAAAGAATTAACAAAGGATTTGAAAAATAATAATTTTAATTTTTTAGTTTACAAGATTGGTGACATTACTATTGGAAAAACTCATTCAATAGTAAGTATTGAAATACTTAAAGAAAAATTTCCAATAGGATTTGGTATTGGTGAAGTGAAAATTCATATAGTTATTGTTGATAACATTGTTCATTGCCCAATACGAGGAGAGTTAACTCTTAACTATATTCTGGATACCTCATCTAACTCTTGGTTGTTATTTACTGAAGAATACAGCTACAATAATTTTAGTAAATTTAATTGTAATTAAAATTTTATTTCTTGATTTTAGATACACTAATCAGGCAATCATAATAAATATTACTTATAAAATGTGATTCAAACAAAATGATGGCATGACTCAAAGTCATACCATCAGTATTTATAGATACCTCTACTTCTTTGCCTGCAATTCTTTAATATGTTCTGCTACATCCAACATGGGTGCTATCCAAATGTCTTTTTCGTTTTGTTTTAGGTAATTTAACAATTCTCGATGGGCTTTTAGCGAAACGTCTATATTATGCTCCCCGCCTACTCCATGAAATAAGAAAACTAAAAGTTTGCCTGATGTTACTGCTCTTTTTACTAAGTCAACCATCTGCTCACCTGTCTGTCCATTAATGGCATAACAATCTGTGGCATATAAGTCTACTTCCTGTAAATTATGCATATCTGACCTTACACCTCTGGCAGCTACAAAATCATTCTTTAAATCGTTCATGAAGTAGGTATCACCAATTTTCATATCGCCACAGGTATAAGCAAAAGTTCGTTTTGATTTACCATCTAATGTTTTTAGCAATACATTATTCATCTTAATTTCATCAATCATTCTCCTGACAGAATATTTACTCATGTCTTTTTCAGGACTAACCCATTCTCTACCTTTTAAGGAAGCATCGCAGGGATGAAAGAGGGTATGATTGCCCATTTCATGTCCATTCTTAGCCGCAACTTTCCAATCTTCAATGCGATTTTTAAATCCGTCTGCATAGCCTATTAAGTAAAATGTTCCTTTGAAACCTAGAGAATCTAATAGAGGAATGGCGTTATCTAAATGTACATTTAGGGCATCATCATAAGTCAATACAACAGCACATTTTTTACCATTCCAAACTTGTTGGGAGCTTTGGGCTAAAGAAATAGAAAACTGAATAAGTGTCAAGAATAAAGCGAGTATAGCTTTCAATTTCATATTTGTGGATAATTATTTTGAGATTTTTATTGATTTGGACAAGCTTACTGACGAACAATTTTAAATTTAACTTTATTGATTTTCGAAGTTCCCTCCTCCTCATTATCTATCGTAGTGTACAAATAAGTAGTATCGTTTACTATTTTAAAAGCAAATTGGGTTGGCTTGCCAGTTGCAAGGTTAAAACTTATCAAGTCAAGATTATTGTTGGGTTCACCCATAAAGTCTGTAAAAATATGGAATGTCTTAAACGTAGGATGTCCTGTTAAACTACCGTCAGGATTAAAATTTAGTTTTGTTGTATGATTGTCAGTATCAATCAATAAATTATTCCCAGTTAATAATTTATCATTTACCATGTATTGAAGCCCCCATGCTACATCTTTCTTGTTATCTGACAAATCAGTTACTTTAGAGAATTGTGTTTTCTCTAGGAGTTCATTCGTTTTATTAAAATGATACAAAAAAAGAAAAACCTCTTTATTAATCACCTCATAGCCAAGCTCATAATAGTTTGCTTTATCTTGATAATCTAGGATATTGGTTTTAAAACTATTTTTCTTCCTCTTATTTAGATATACATAGAAATTAAGCCCTTCGTGATTATTCCAACTTGCCTGAACTTCCAAGCTATCGCCTTTCACAGCACCACCAATGATTATGGCAACAACACCTTCAAGTTTATTGGATGATTTTACAGGAGACTTAGTTTTTCCTATCTCATTGATATAGTCTGTTAAAACCCAATTACCTTTAAAATCTGATGGGAAATTTAGCGTCAAAGTATCGTTATGAACTGGCGTTTTTTCAATCGTCTGTTTCTTTTCATTTGAACAACTTGTCAAAAAGAAGCCTGTTATTAGTATAAAAATTAATATCTTCATAGTTAATCTTTGATAGTTAAATTGATATTACAAGAAGATAAAATTTTCATACCAACCACTTATAATAATTATGTAAAAAATTGGTCTCCGATAAAAACGAGATAAAATCTCGTTCTACAGTTGTTTTTTCATTTTCCAATGCTGTATTTCTCCAAAGAGTAAATATGAATCTGCATAGATTTCATACCCGATAGCTTTATAAAAATCAAGGGCATTAATGCGGGCATCAAGAATAATTTCCTCTAAGCCTTTTGCTTTCCCTAAATCTTCTAAATACTTCATCAAAAATTTCCCAACGCCTTTACCTTGGGCATTTGTAGACACCGCTACACATCGTACTTGTCCTTGCGTAGCTGAATTCATTTGTAAACGGGCTACTCCTAGCAGTTCATCTGTTTCACTATCAACCGCCATCACATGGTCTGCTTCGTTTTCATCTGTTAATACCTCGCTCCCTTTTTTCTGGTGCCAAGGTTCACGCAATACTACGAACCGTAAATCATAATATTTTTCCCATTCTGCTGGCGTACTTGGTATTTTAGCAATAAGCATATTTTGGCTGTAAGCTTTGAGCAATGAGCTTTGAGCTTTTTTTAGTTTTTTTAATAATTCTCTACAATGACTTAGCTTACCCCTTAAAGGCTCAACGCTGATAGATCACAGCTTAAAGCTAATTACAATTCTTTCACTTCTGTAGAAACACCTAATTCAGAAAATAGGCGTTGCCAATAGGTAGAAATCGCTGGATTGTTAAGTTTTCTAGATGCTGTGGGTTCAAAAGGCTTAGCAATAAAAATTTCTGCCATGCTAATGTTGGGTAACACACTTTGTAAACGAGCAGCATCTTCCCTAGCCCAGCCTACCGCAGCAGCATCATCAACTGGAGGTGTTTTGTGGAAATCTCTGCGATTAGTCCCCGACATACTTTCTACCATATCAGAAAGGAAATATGCCTTTACTTTAAATCCTTTACCAATTTCATGGTCAATCAAGGGTAATGCAGCCTGAATATCAGTATTATTTTTACTAGTAGACGTGTTTTGAGAGGTTAAGTGAGTAATTACTACTTTCTTGAAAATGCTTCGCTCTTTACCGATTTCCATTGCGAATTCTGTCTTTTGTGCTTCCGCATCTGTAGCACTTGTTCCTTCGGCTATTTCCATTTCTGATCGTGCAACCAATTCAGCTACTTTAGCTTTTGCTGTATTTTCATGGATAAAAAACACTTCTATTTTATCGCCTTTTACTTTGATATTTTCATCAATCAATTCATTAATAATCTTAGTGTATTTTTCATAAATAAACTGCTTACTTGGATTTACACTAACGGATTTATCGATAAAAATCATTGAGCAGGTCTTACTTTCGTCGACAGCATTTTCATATTTTGTAGCGGGACTCGAACAGCAAAACAATATGGTACTAGTAATAACAAACAAAAAATATTTCAATTTTTTTCTCATGGTTTTTAGGGTTATTATATATTGTGACGGCCGTTAAAAGGTTGGTTTACTGCTTAGTAATTCAAAACTTTTGCAAAATAATCAGATTTGCTTTAGAATCCATCATTACGACAAACTTATCGTTTATCAATATGTTATTATCTTTGAGGCATTATTTAATTTTGACGACTCATGAACAAAAATCAAAAAATATTTCGCTGGGTTTTTATCATTTTCACCTTACTAATGGCAATTCTAGCGTTACAGATGGGCATGAATACCACCGCTCCATGGAATAAGAAAAAGAATAAAACACAGGTTGAAATCGAGAAGGATATAAAATTATTTTCTTTTTAAACAGAAAAACTTTCCAAACACAGTGTTTGGAAAGTTTTTAAATGCTGTCGTTTAACAACTTTTTACTTATTCAATATTCGCTTAATATCATTTGCCTGTGTAAGGTATTCTCCAAACTTCTCGTAGCTGTCCGAAATCATTAATCCCTTAAATTTCAACAAAGTAGTAATATAAGCATCTAGTACATCGATGATATTTTCTTGATTTTGTCTGAAAATTGGAATCCAAGTTTCGGGGCTTGACTTAGCCAAACGAACCGTTGATTCAAAACCAGTACTTGCCAAATTGAAAATACTTTCTTCGTCTTTTTCTTTGGCTAACACCGTTGATGCCAACGCAAAAGAACAAATATGCGAAATATGTGAAATATAGGCAGTATGTATGTCGTGAGCAGTAGAATCCAAATAAGTAATTCTCATTTTTAATCCTTCCACATACATTTTCTTGATTAATTCTACCAATTCAGGTTTAGAATCTTCAATATCGCAAAGCACGCAGTTTTTATGATCAAACAGGTTTCTAATAGCAGCCTCTGGCCCAGAGAATTCTGTACCAGCCATCGGGTGAGTAGCGACAAAGTTTTCCCTATTCGGATGGTTTTTCACGGCATCAATCACCGCCTTTTTAGTAGAACCTACTTCTATCACCACTTGGTTTTCAGTAACCTGATTTAATACCTCTGGCAATAAAGTTAGCAAGGCATCTACAGGAACAGCCAAAATAATAATATCCGACTGCTTTACAGCATCTTGCAAAAGTGCGATACGGTCTATTAGTTTTAATTCTAATGCCTTAATAATGTGTTCGGTTTTGTTATCAACACCGATAATGGTATCAGCAAAACCATTTTCTTTTAAGCTTAAAGCCATTGAACCACCAATAAGCCCAAGACCAACTACTGAGATAGTCATAATTTTGTATTTGGCTTTGAGCTTTAAGCTTTGAGCAATGAGCCGTGAGCTTGGGGCTTTGAGCCTTTATTTTTAAAATTCTCTTTTCCTATATTTTTTTATACTAAAAAACTTTCAAGTCATACCCTTGCTTCTTTTTTCTTACTTCTAACAAAAGCTCAAAGCTCATTACTCAAAGCTAAAGAGCTAACAATCCTTGTAATCGCCTCCTCAAAAACAGAAACTTCTGCACATAAAGAAGTACGAATATAGCCATCTCCTGCTGAGCCAAAGATTCCCCCAGGCGTGATAAATACGCCTGTTTTCGCTAGAATTTCGTCAGATAATTCATATCCTGTTTGATAGTTAGCTGGAATTTTAGCCCATACAAACATTCCTGCTTGATTATGGTCATATTCACAGTTCAGTAAATCCATTAATTCAAAAACCTTCTTCTGGCGTTCTTTATAGACAGCATTTAGTTCCTCAAACCAAACAGGTGGGTTTTCTAATGCTTTTACTGCTGCCATTTGCAAAGGCAAAAACATACCAGAATCCATGTTAGATTTAAAGCGTAATACTGGATTGATAAACTCAGCCTTCCCCACTAAAACTCCTAAACGCCAACCTGCCATATTATGTGACTTCGACAATGAGTTTAATTCTAGGGCTACTTCTTTCATTCCCTCAACGGCCAACATACTTTGTGGGTCGTCGTTTAGGATAAAACTGTATGGATTGTCGTTTATGATTAAGATATTATTCGCTAAAGCAAAATCCTTAAGCTCTTCAAAAAAGGCTTTATTCGCTTTCGCTCCCGTTGGCATATGCGGATAGTTCACCCACATCAATTTCACTTTTGATAAATCTTGTTCAGCTAGTTTCTTTAAATCGGGCAACCAACCATTTTCTTCCGAAAGGTCATAAGCCACTACCGTGGCCCCTGTCAACAATGAAGCAGCACGATAGGTTGGATAACCGGGGTTAGGTACTAAAACTTCGTCGCCAGCTTCCAAATAGGCCATAGAAATGTGCATAACACCTTCTTTTGAACCTATTAACGGCAATACTTCATTGACAGGATTCACACTTACCCCATAGGCATTTTGGTAAAAAGTAGCAAAACCTTCACGCAAAGCAGGAATACCTACATAGCTTTGATAGGCATGGTTTTTAGGATTCTGAGCAGCCGTTGCCAATGCTGAAATAGTTTCAGCAGAGGGTGGTAAGTCGGGACTACCGATGCCCAAATTCAATACGTCAATACCTGAGGCACGCATTTCTGCGATTTGTTTTAGCTTGGTCGAGAAGTAATACTCCTGTACCAAATCCATTCGGGAAGCTGGTTTTACATTCATTGGTTAAAAAACCTCATCGAACTTGCGAAAAGGCACAAAAAAAACCGACTTTTTCAAGTCGGTTTGTGTATATGTATTTTTTGAATTTCAAAAAGATTAGTCAAAACACAACCGACTGCTACTGCGCGTAGTAGTAATAATAAGTACGGTATGTGTTCGCTGAATTATTCATGGCTTCAAAGGTAATGTGATTTTTTTATTTTGACAAGTGTTTCAAAACAAGTTTATTTTTCAATAGCATCTTTTATCAAATCAAACACCAAATCAGATTCAAAACCTTTGCTTAATGCATAGCTTACTAGCTTCTGTTTGCGTTTTAGGGGATTGCTTTCTTTGATTTCTCTTGATTTCTTTTCAAGGATTTCAGCGAGTGTTTGGATATAATCTTCATCATCTATTTCGCTCATGCCTACTTTCAAGCAATATTCAGATACGCCACGCATTTTTAGCTCTTGGCGAATCTTTAATCTTCCCCAGCGTTTTTGGCGGAATTTGCTTCCTGCAAATATTCTGGCGAAACGTTCTTCGTTGAGGTAATTATTCTCAATCAACCAAACAATCATCTCTTCGGCTTCATCGCCTATTACTTCCAATTCTGATAACCTTTTGCGTACTTCCTGTTGGGTACGTTCTTGATAGGCACAAAAATTGGCGACTTTCACGAGGGCTTCTTTATTCATGTTTAATAAGGGTACTCTATTTTCGTAATTTATCTTTTTTGAAAGAATCCATTGCAACAAAAATCACTCTAGCAATAAGTCCAAAACCAGACAAACCTAGTATAACAATAAACCAAAGTTGCTTTCTATGATTATCAGAAGTAATCGCCCCAAAAAACCAAACTAAAAATAATATAAATAAAGCTGTTAACATCAATCCTGCAACAATTAATAATACATAAGCTATCGTTTTCATTTTTTTATTAGGGTTTAATTTATGTTTTTATGGAAGGCAAATAACTTTTTTACAAAGATGAAAGTTTCAAAGATAAAAGTCTCATTTATCTGTGAAAAACTTATCTTTGAGCATTGGCGTTTCCACTTTGAGGGTAAGTTGATTGAAAGTAAAAAATTAAAATAATGAATCCAGATGTAATGCAAGCTCCTGTGGCAGCGATAAAGCCACATCCCATGACGCTACACGGCGACACTCGTCAAGATAATTATTATTGGTTGAATGAACCCGAAAATCCAGAAGTTATTGAATACCTTAATGCTGAAAATGCCTATACAGATGCCGTAATGGCACCTACTAAGACCTTGCAAGAAGCCCTTTTCAACGAAATGAAGGGCAGAGTGAAGGAAAACGACGAGTCTGTTCCAGTAAAAGATGGTAATTATTATTACTATTCTAGGTATATTGAAGGAGGAGAATACCCTTTGTATTGTAGAAAAAGGGGTTCTTTGGATGCAGCAGAACAGATTATGTTAGATGGAAACGTAATGGCAGAAGGCTTGTCTTACTTCAGTATCGGCGGTTATGAAATATCAGATAATGAGCAAATAATAGCGTATGGAATAGATACCGTTAGTAGAAGAAACTATACTTTGAAGTTTAAAGATTTAACAACAGGTGAAATATTAGCTGACGAAATTCCTAATACAGAAGGCGGTGCTTATGCTTGGGCGACTGACAATAAAACCATTTTCTATATGGTACGTGACCAGCAGACTTTGCTGGCATCAAAAGTATATCGCCATGAAATAGGCACGCCGATAGCATCAGATGTTTTGGTTTATACCGAAGAAGACCCACAGTTTTATATGGGCTTGGGTAGAATGAAATCTAAGAAATACATCATTTCGGTTTCAGAACAAAATGGTGTCTCTACAGAATACCGTTTGTTAGAAGCCTCTAATCCAACAGGACAATTTGTTCCTTTTTATCCACGAGAAGAGGGCTTAGAATATTCTATTGAACATTTTGAAGATAAGTTTTATATCAGAACAAACGTTGATGATGCTATTAACTTCAAACTAATGGAAGTATCGGAAGGTGAAAGTGCTGATATAACTAATTGGAAAGAGGTAATCCCACATCGTGAAGATACTTATTTGGATGGCATGGAGGTTTTTAAAAACCATTTGGTTTTACAGGAACGAAGCAACGCTTTGATACATATTCGTATTATCAATCAAGCTACGCAGGTAGAACATTATATTCAATTTAATGAAACGGCTTATGATGCTGGGGTGTCTTCAAATCCAGATTTTGAAACGAATATTCTTAGGTACTCATACACTTCGCTGTCTACGCCCTCTTCTGTGTATGATTATGATATGGATAATCAAACTCAAACCCTGATGAAGGAGCAAACGGTTTTGGGCGAGTTTGATAAAGATGATTATGCCAGCGAACGCTTGTATGCTACTGCTAGAGATGGCGTTAAAATACCCATTTCTATTGTGTATAAAAAAGGATTCAAAAGAGATGGTTCGCAACCGTTACTTCAATACGCTTATGGTTCGTATGGCTATTCGATAGACCCTTATTTTTCTGCTGCCCGACTAAGCTTGCTAAATCGTGGATTTGCTTTTGCCATTGCGCATATCCGTGGCGGACAGGAAATGGGAAGGCAATGGTATGAAGATGGCAAATTGTTAAAGAAGCTCAACACTTTCAATGATTTCATCGATGTTTCGGAATATTTGATAGCAGAGCAATGGACATCCAAAGATAAGCTTTTTGCCAATGGTGGCTCTGCGGGCGGTTTATTGATGGGAGCTGTAACCAATATGCGACCAGATTTATACAAAGGTATTTTGGCAGCAGTGCCATTTGTCGATGTAGTAACAACTATGCTCGATGAAAGCATTCCTTTGACTACCGGCGAATGGGAAGAATGGGGAAACCCCAAACAAAAAGAGTATTACGATTATATGAAATCGTATTCACCTGTTGATAATGTAGAAGCGAAGGATTATCCGAATATGTTGATAACAACAGGCTTGCACGATTCCCAAGTACAGTATTTTGAACCTGCCAAATGGGTAGCGAAATTACGTGCCTTAAAAACCAATAATAATCTATTGTTGATGCATACAGACATGGAAGCAGGTCATGGTGGAGCATCAGGCAGATTCAAGCGTTTTCATGATATAGCGTTAGAGTATGCTTTTATGCTCAATTTGATGGAAATCCATTCTTGAGTGATGAGTTTGGAGTTTGGAATGAGGAGTTGTTTGAATTGGGAATTTTGAGTTTTGAATACTAAGTCATTATCATGAATAAATTCCATAATAAAATAGTCTGGATTACAGGGGCTTCGTCAGGAATTGGCGAAGCTCTTGCTTATCAGTTTGCTAAGGAAGGAGCAAAATTGGTGCTTTCAGCCAGACGAGAACAGGAATTACAAAGGGTAGCTAACACCACGGGCTTGACTCCCGAAAACGTTTTGGTTTTACCAATGGATATGCTACATTTTGAGCTATTCCCTGAAAAAGTAAATACTGTACTGGCTTATTTCGGACAAATTGATGTGGTTGTTCAAAATGCGGGTATTACCCAGCGTTCATTCGTAAAGGACACCGATTTCAAAGTTTACCGAGACATTATGGAATTGGACTTTTTCAGTACAGTGGCACTAACAAAAGCTATTCTTCCACATTTTAGTGAAAGAAAAACAGGTCATTTTGTAGCGATAAGTAGTGTAGCAGGAAAAATTGGCACGCCTCTCAGAAGTGGTTATTGCGCAGCTAAACATGCCTTAATTGCCTTTTTTGATTCATTAAGAGCGGAGGTCTGGCAAGAGAACATACTGGTGACAGTTGTTTGTCCGGGCTACATCAATACGCCTATTTCACTGCATGCCTTAGATGGAAAAGGAAATGTTCACGGCAAAATGGATAGTAACCAAAGTCGTGGAATGAGTGCAACAACTTGTGCTCAAAGAATTGTTAAAGCTGTGAAGCATAACAAAAAAGAAGTATATGTAGGGGGAATGTTTGAAGTAATGGCTGTATATTTAAAACGATATTTCCCTACCATCGTCTATAAAATGGTTCAGAAAGTAAATACTGCGAAATGATTTGAAGATTTGAGAATTTGAAGATTTGAAAATGAGTTAATATTATTGAAGATATTCAAATAAAACAATTGAAGATTTAACAATGGATTAGTATTATTTCAAATAAATATTTGAAGACTGGAAATTGAATTAATATAATATTAATAGATTCAAATAAAACAATTGAAGATTTGAAATAGAGCAATATTATTTGATAAGTTCAAGTAATATAATTTCCTCATTTTCAAATCTTCAAATTCTCAAATCTTCAAATTTACTCCTATTTCCCTACACTAATCTTTCCCACAGGATTCATTTCCATGTAATCAACAACCAAACTAGCCATTGATTTCATGCCTAAGACAAAGCCACCCTCGTCTATATAAAAATCAGGCGTATGGTGTGCGGGTGTCTGTGCTGGCGATTTACCTTTAGGTGCTCCTCCTAAAAAGAAGAAAAGACCCGGTACTTTTTGTTGATAGAAGGCAAAATCTTCAGCACCAGTAACGGCAGCAGTAATTGAAACATTTTCTTTACCAGCTACTCCATCCAAAGTAGGAATCATTTTCTCAGTCAAAGGAATATCATTATACGTAACAGGGCACATTCTGGTAATGCTTACTTCAGCCGTAGCACCTGCACTTTCTGCGATATTAGTTGCAATCTGTGAAATACGCGCATGAATCATATCTTGTACGCCTGTATCCAAGGCACGAATAGTACCGTTCATATTTACCTCTTCAGGAATAATATTACTTCTGACACCTCCATTGATTTGCCCTACAGTAACAACGGCTGCCGATTCTGTCACAGGTGCGTTTCTACTGACGATGGTCTGTAAACCCATAATCACTTGCGAAGCCGTCACAATTGGGTCGATACTTGACCAAGGATAAGCACCATGCGATTGCTTACCTTTGATTTTGATTTTAAACCAATCAGAACTAGCCATTGTACCCCCAGGACGATACTTTATTTTCCCAATTTCTGTTTGTGAATTAATATGCAACCCAAAGATGGCATCTACTTTAGGATTTTCTAACACGCCTTCTTTAATCATCAAAGGCGCTCCTCCTTCTTCGCCTTCAGGTGCTCCTTCTTCGGCAGGTTGGAAGATGAATTTTACCGTACCTTTTAATTCACTTTTCATCGAAGCTAGAATTTCTGCTGTTCCCATCAGAATAGCTACGTGTGTATCGTGTCCGCAAGCATGCATGATACTTACTGGTTGTCCGTTATATTCACCTGTCGCTTTTGAAGCAAAAGGAATATCAACTCTTTCCTTGACAGGTAAGCCGTCCATATCTGCACGTAAGGCCACTACTGGGCCAGGTTTGCCACCTTTTAATATCCCTACTACTCCCGTTTTGCCTACGCCTGTTTTTACTTCTATACCTAATGCACGTAAATGCGTAGCTACTTTTTCAGCCGTTTTAAATTCTCGGTTTCCTAATTCTGGATTTTGGTGAAAATCTCTTCTCCAAGTAATTACTTTAGCTTCTAGCGATTCCGCCTTTTGCGCAATTTTAGATTTTAAAGCCACAGCACCTTGTCCAAATGATGTTGATAAGGAAAGCATCAACAATGCAACAGGCAGTATTATCTTTTTCATATATAGTAGTTTGATTTTAAGATGAAATGAATTTTAACTAAATCTACTATTTTAATAACCATCTGCCAAATCTTTAATACCTGTTTAACTATTTTTACTATATAAAATAGGGCAAATTCACGTTTAATGATAGCTTTTACTCATATTGTTGCTAATAATCCCAATAATATTATTAAACCCTATTTTCTAGCAATACCCCTATTGCTTTAAAAGGCACATCTACTATTTTCACCAAACTTTTATCTTCAATTTCATCATTTAACCCAACAAAATATTGTTTATTAGCCCTCTTTGTTTAAATAATTATTGTTTAAACAAATAAAAATTTGGGAACGCAATATATTTCCTATTATTTTTGTTGTAATAAAAAATTAACAATTTTTAACATTCATACAAACTAAAAAAAATGAACAAAAAACTACTACTTAGTTTTGTGTTTCTGCTTGCACTTATATTTCAAGTAGCGGCTCAAGACAGAACTATCACAGGGAAAGTTACATCTGCCGAAGATGGCTCTGCACTTCCAGGAGTAAGTGTTGGTGTAAAAGGTTCAACAAGAGGTACCGTTTCAGCTGCTGACGGTTCTTACAAAATCAATGTTTCAGGTAATGCTACACTTACATTCACATTTGTAGGTTTCAAAAAAGCAGAAATCGCTGCTGGAACAAAATCAATTGTTAATGTTTCTTTATCATCTGATGTTTCAGATCTTGAAGAAGTTGTAGTTGTTGGTTATGGTACTCAGTCACGTCGTACATTAACAGGTTCACAAGCATCTGTTAAAGGTTCTGATATTGCGAGTATTCCAGTTCAAACTTTTGACCGTGCTTTACAAGGACGTGCTGCTGGGGTTCAAATCAGTGGTTCAAATGGTGTACCGGGTGGTCAAGTACAAGTGCGTATCCGTGGTGTAGGTTCAATCAAAGGTGGTACAGATCCTCTGTATGTTGTAGATGGTGTGCAAATTAACACTACTAGTAGCTCTGTTTATGCTTCTACAAACCCTTTATCATACCTTAACCCGAATGATATTGAGAACATTGAAATCTTGAAAGATGCGGCTTCTGCTGCTATCTATGGTGCTGCTGCTGCCAATGGTGTTGTTTTAGTAACGACTAAAAAAGGTAAAGCTGGTAAAACAAGTATTACTTTAGATTATAACACTGGATATGTAGAACCAACTAAGTATTTAGATGTTTTAAATACGCAAGAATGGATTAAACTTCGTACAGAAGCGCTTATGAATCAAACTGGTTCAACAGAATCTGTAGCTAGAACTAGTGCTTTAACAGGGGTTAGATTAAGCGGAACGCTTTCTGATGCTGAAATTGCTGCGCTTCCTACTTACGACTGGCAGAAAGAAGCTTATCAGAGCGGTAAAACGAACAACTATAATTTCTCGATGAATGGTGGTAACGACAAAACAACTTTCTTTTTGTCGGGTGCTTATAACCAGTCTGATGCGAACGTTAGAAATATCGACTATAAAGGCGGTAACTTTAGTGCTAAAATCAATAACAAAGTAAGTTCTCATGTAAGTGTTGATGCTTCGATTAACTTGAGTTCATTCAACCAAAGAGGTACTTTTGGTGGTCCAAACGGAGGTAGTTTCTTAGGTTCTCCTTCTTTCTCGTCTCCATTGATTTTACCAATGAATCGTATTTATAATGACGATGGTTCATATTTCGGAACACCAGCAGATGGTGGTATTGCTGGGGTTTTAAACCAAAACGTTTTGATGGTAAGTGATTTGAATAAAATCAATTCTAGAACAAATCAGTTGATTTCTTCATTAGGATTAACATTCAAAATCATTGATGGTTTAACATTCAGACCTTATGCTAGTTTGGATTACCGTACTATCAACGGATACAACTTCCAAGACCCACGTACTGCTGATGCATTCAACGTAAAAGGTCGTATTGCTAGTCAACAATTTGAATTAATCAACTTCTTGACAAATGCTACTGTAATGTATGATAAGATTATTAAAAACGATCATAAAATTGGTGCATTAGTAGGGGTTGAATATCGTCAGAATACACAAGAGAACTATCAGGCAACTGCTGAAGGTATTCCAACACCTCAGTTTACTACACAGTCGTCTGCAGCAAACCCTATTTCGGTATTTAGCTCATGGACAGGTTTCAAAAAAGCTGGGGTTTTTACTCGTTTGAGCTATGACTATAAGAATAAATATTTCTTAGGACTTACTGCACGTTATGATGGTTCTTCTCGTTTCGGTGCTGATAATCTATATGGTTTCTTCCCAGGAGTTTCTGCTGGTTGGGATATTTCTGGAGAAGATTTCTTGAAAAACAATGCTTCAGTTTCTCAATTAAAACTAAGAGCTAGTTACGGTACTTTGGGTAATGACCAAATCGGTAACTTTGACTCAAGAGGTTTGTATGGTGGCGGTGCTAACTATAATGGACTTTCTGGTATTTCTCCTTCAAGCTTAAGTAATGCTTCTTTAAGATGGGAACGTAACACAACTTCTAACTTCGCTTTAGACTATGGTTTCTTTAATAGCCGTATCCAAGGTTCTGTTGAATACTTCGTTCGTACAAGTAGTGATTTATTGTTAGATCAACCTGTTCCTCAAACGAGTGGTTTTAGTACAATCTCTAACAACTTAGGAGAGTTACAAAACAAAGGTCTTGAATTCAGCATTAAAACAATTAACGTTGACAGAGGAGGCTTTAAATGGACTACTGACTTTAACATCACTAAAATCAGTAACAAAATCACAAAGCTATACGATACTTTAACTACTTTACCAGGACGTGCTGTTGACGAGCAAATTAAAATCGGACAACCTTTGAACTCGATTTATGTAGCTCAATATGCAGGTGTTAACCCTGCTACTGGACGTGCAATGTGGTATGATAACGCTGGTAATATCATTTATCGTCTTGCTGGTAGTGTTGACTCATATTCAAAAATTATCGGTAGCCAAATTCCAAACTTGTATGGTGGTTTTACCAATGATTTTTCTTACAAAGGATTTGACTTGAACATATTATTTACTTACGAATATGGTCGTACAGCATTTAATAACCAGTCGTCATTTATGTTTGAAAACGGAGGACGTACTTTCAACACCTTACGTTCTGTATATGAAAGTAGATGGACTACTCCTGGACAAATTACAAGTACCCCAAGACCAATCAATGGTAATGCTGAAACACTTGGTGCTAGTATCGTAGCGGGTTCAAGAGTATATGAAGATGCTTCTTATATTCGTCTAAAAACTATCTCTCTAGGTTATAATATTCCAAAATCAGCTCTAAGCAAATTTGGTTTAGCTTCTGCTAGAGTTTACGTACAAGGTTATAACTTATATACTTGGACTAAATGGTCTGGTTTTGATGCAGAATGGACAAACTTAGGTAGTGGTAACACAGGTATCGTTCCACAACCACGCGTTGTAACTGCAGGTGTAAAATTAGGATTCTAATCATTTATCAGAAAACCTGTGTTTAGAAACATTAAAAGAGAAAAAATCAAATGAAACTAAAAAATATATTTAAACCACTTGCACTTGGTCTAGTACTAGTGGCAAGTTCATGTAGCAATCTTTTGAATGTGGAACCACGTCAATCAATTGATTCTGCTACTGCCCTTACAAGTGAAGACGCTATCCGTGCTGCCGTAAATGGTGTGTATGATGTATTGCAGTCGACTAGCTTGTATGGTCGTGATTTAATTGCTATTCCTGAGGCACTAGCTGATAATGGTAGAGCAACCAATAAATCTGGCCGTTTAAATGCAGAATATTTGAACCAAGTTAACGCTCACTTTCTTATCTGGGAAAGAGCTTATTTTGCAATCAACGAAATAAATTTAATTTTAGAGGCACTCCCTAAAGCAACTGCAGTACCTGTAGCTACTAGAGATTCTTTTGAAGGACAAGTAGCGATGCTTAGAGCTTTACTTTATTTTGAATTGGCTCGTTGTTATGGTTATGAACCAAAAGTAGCTATTGCGCAGTCTGACAGAGGTACTATTCCTCTTCATAAAAAAGGTGTACTTGACCTTTCACAAATTGAAAGATTACCACGTGCAACTATTGCTGAAACGTATGATTTTATTTATGCTGACTTAACAAATGCAGTAGCAAAATTATCAACAGTTACTCTTGGAACAGCTTATGCAAACAAAGGTGCTGCTAATGCGCTTTTCTCAAGAGTAGCGTTGTATCGTGGAGATTACGAAAATGCTATCAAATATGCTAATGCTGCTTTGGCTTCGGGTATTGGTAAATTCCAAACGAAAGATGCTTATGTAGGGGCTTGGCGTACAGCTAATCACCCAGAATCTATGTTTGAAATTGTATATCAAACAAATGAAAACATCGGTGTAAACTTATCTCTTCAAACTACTTTCACTACCTTATCTCAACTAGGTAATACTTCTACAACCGCTGGTTTTGGTGACTTAGTTCCAACAGCTGCTTTATTAGCTGCATTCGAAACTGGAGATGTAAGACGTAATTTATACGAAAGAGGAACTGCTGGTAGAGGAACTGCTGAAATTGAATGTACTAAATTCTTCGGTAGAAGTGGTGCAGTAAACTTAGATAACATCCCTGTAATTCGTATTTCTGAAATGTATTTAAACCGTGCTGAAGCTTATGCTTTAACAGGAAAACAAACTGAAGCATTGGCTGATGTTAATACTATCCGTACGCGTGCTGGATTAGATGCTAAAGTAGGATTGACTGGACAAGCGTTAATTGACGAAATTGCGAATCAAAGACGTATTGAGTTTGCTTTTGAAGGACACCGTTTCTTTGATTTAAAACGTCGTGGTGTAGATATCGTGAAAGCTTCACCTGCTCAAACTATCGCATTTACAGATTTCCGTATTTTGTCATTCATACCAACTCGTGAGATTCAAGCAAATTCAAACTTGAAGCAAAACGTTGGATATTAATATTTTAAATATTTAAAGAAATTTCAAATGAAAAAAATAATCAATATATCATTGCTTTTACTTGTGATGACTACTTTGTTTTCATGTTTTGATGAAAACAAGCAGTTATTCGACAAAGTAACCCTTGTAGAGTTTCAAGATGCCGTTGTGAACTCTCCAGCTTTAGGAAAAACATTTCCTATCCTAGCTTCAACGAATGCTGTACAAACCAAAACATTAAGAATCAACTTAGTGGGTGCACAGCGTGATAAAGATGAAGTAATCAAGTTTTCGGTTGATCCAGCTGAAAGTAATGCTGTAGCAGGTACTCACTACGATTTAGCAGGAGCTACTACCATCACTATTCCAGCAAAGTCTAGCTTTGGCGAATTAAAAGTAAATATCCTTAAAGCACCTGCACAGGCTGGACAAACAGCTACTGTTGTTTTTGTTTTAGAAGGAAACGGAAGTGATATTGGTCCAAATGCTAACTATAAAAAAGTAGGGTATAGAATTACTTTATAATAGTAGCATTCTTATTTTTATACAAACAGCCTTCTTGGATATTCCGAGAAGGCTGTTTGATTTTCTACTCTTTTATTGACTTTCGATAAGTTTTATAAAGCCAATATGTACCAATACTAATTAGTATAAACAACCAAAGTTTGCACACAAACACTATTACTTCTTCAAAAACATACCATCCAATTTTTAAGCTACTCCAAATTCTAAGAAAAAGATTGGGTTTAAAAGCAAATCTATTATCCATATTAAGAGAAGTTTCAATGGCATTAGTAACAGGCTGATACACTTCAATAGTAAGATTGCTATAGTTAACTTGGTCTTTCAAACTCAGGGTTTGTACTTTGTTCATGTCTGCTTGTGTCTGAACATCTAACAGATTTTCTTCTGCTTTTGTAGTTTCATCTAACTTTTTACCTTTTTCAGCAATCCCTTTTTTATAACGTTTTTCAAAATCTGTAAAACGCTTTTTAGATAAATCTTTTGCCATTAAAGAAAAGCTTACATCTTCTGCTGTAATGTTTTTATAATCCACAAATGTCATAATTGGCTGAATTTCCCTTATTGCTTTCTCAAAATATTGATTAGGAATTCTCATAGAAAGTTGGTTAACCACTACATAAGCTTTATTATGTAAAACCGAATCTTCGCTGATTTCAACGTCATTGATTTGAATTACCCTGTTTTCTAATTTAGCGTTTGTCACAAAACCATCATACTTTTCTACAATATCTTCAATCTGATTTGTAGCTTCTTGTACATTCTTAACTTTCCCTTTTAAATCGCCTGTTTTAATAAATTTTCTGTCTTTAGTGGACTCTGACTGTAGACCTGCTAAAGCATCATTAATTATACTATCAGCACTTTCTACTGACTTATGTTCAGCCTTTTGTTCTGAACAACCTGTAAACATCATCATTGCACTGATGGCAATGGCAAAAAGAGGTAATTGGTAAGTTTTCATCGTAATGGGATTTAGTTTCAAATGAAACGCCTACAATTACTCAAGTATTGTTAATACTTAAAAACTTATTAAAAAATAATTAAAAACTTATTAATATATTTATAAAAAGCAGAGGCTATCCCACAAGGATAGCCTCTGCTTGATTATCAACTATTCTACTCTTTTACTGATTTAGCATAAGTTCTATAAATCCAATATCCTGCTAACGCAATCAATATAAAAAACCAGAATGTCGTAAAGAAAATAAATATGTCCTCAATAAAGAACCATCCAGTTTTTAAGCTATTGAAGAATCGATAAGAGAAAGTAGACCTATTATCCTTATTAGCAAGAACTTCTACCGTATTTGCCATAGGCTGATATAGTTCAATCGTTAGCGTGCTGTAATTTATTTGATCTTTTAAACTCAAAGCCTGTACTTTGTTCATATCTGCTTGAGTTTGTAAATCAAGTAGTTTTTCTTCTGATGTAGTGATGTCTTTTAGTTTTTTACCTTTTTTATCAATCTCTTTTGCATAACGGTCTTCAAATTTCGAAAAACGCTTTTTGCTTAATTCAGTAGCTAATAATGAAGCACTTACATCATCTGCGGCAATATTTTTATGATCGATATATACCATCACAGGTTGAATTTCCCGTAATACTTTCTCAAAATATCGACTTGGAACTCTTATCGTAATTCTATTAGTGATTTCGTATGTTCTATTGTGCAAAACCGAATCTTCACTAATTTCAACTTCCTCATTTTGAAATGTTCTGGTCTCCAACTCAGCATGCGTTACATAACCATCATACTTTTCTACAACATCCTCAATATGATTTGTAGCATCTTGTACATCCGTTACTTTACATCTCAAATCTGCCGTTTTAATAATTTTCTTTTTTTCAAGACCTATTGTTGGTTCTTGATTTGGTACAACTTCTTCTTTTTTTGGTTTTTGCTTTGAAGCAACTCCTTCTTTTGATTTTTCATCAAACGTAACATCCTCTTCTTTAGGCTCTTGACCTAAAGCAAAGTCTTCTTCTGACTTTGGCTCTGAAATAGTATCTTCTGCTGGTTTTTGGTCTGAAGCCACATCTTCTTCGGACTTCTGGTTGTAAAAGTCATTTTCCGATGCATACAAAGCTGTAGTATCAGCAGTTTCGGATGAACTGATAGTCGTTTCGGCCTTTTGTTCTGAACAACTTGTAAACATCATTGCACTTATAGCAATGGCAAATAGAGATAATTGGTAAGTTTTCATTGTAATGGGATTTAGTTTCAAATGAAACGCCTGCAATTACTCAAGTATTGCAAATACTTAAAAACTTATTAAAAAATACTTAAAAACTTATTAATATAAATTTAGAATTATAAAAAAAGCCTCAGAATTATATGACTAATCCTGAGGCTTTTTAAGTATTATATAAAACTTTTTAAATCGTAATCAACATTGCTCCGTATGAGTATCCACCACCGAATACAGTTACGATGATATTTTCTCCTTTTTTAAATTCAGTTTTGTGCTCGTCTAATACAATGGCACAGCCAGCACAACCTGTATTGCCTAAGTATTGAATATTAGAAAGCATAATGTCTTCTGAAACACCCAAAGTGCCTGCTACATTTTTAGAAATTCTAAGGTTTGCCTGATGTGGAGCGATATAGGCTACATCCTCAATGGTAAGATTATTTCTTTCTAAAATTTGTAAGCTCGCCTTTGGCATATAAGTACAAGCATTGATAAATACATCTCTACCAAAAGGCATAATTAAGCCTTTCTTAACGAGTTTTAAATTAACACTTTCAGATGCTTTACCTACATTGGCAGCTCCGCCAGTTAATAAATCCTTAATCTCCCAGTTGCTATCTGCTGTACGTTCCTTAGAAATAGACACTACCACGGCTCCATCACCCCAAAGATGCCCAGCTTTGGTATCATCTTCGTTGTTATAAGCAGTATTGTGTTCAGAAGCTACTACCAAGGCTTTTGTAGCTTTGCCAAGTGCAAAATATCCTTGAACAATCTCAATAGCATTTAACAAAGATGAACAAGCAGAAGAAATAGTAACTACTGGTATTTCACTAACATTAATATGGTGTTGAATAGCATGTGCTAATGTGAAAATACTATCATAAGGAGTGTAAGTTGCACCAACTATTAAATCAACTTCAGCAATATCATAAGGTAAACTCTCTTTAATTTTATCAACAGCTTGAATGGCCATTGTATGCGTATTCTCATCGGCTGAAGCTTTACGACGTTCGCGAATGCCAGTACGTTCGGTTATCCAGTCGTCACTCAATCCATTTAATTCTTCAAAATAAGCATTGGTAATAATTTGTTCGGGCAAATAACTTGCGATAGCGTTTATAAACATTTGGGTTATTTTGGTCTTTTCTTGTAAATATCAACGTAATCACTTGACAATGAACTTGGTATAACTTTATGAGTATTCCGATTTCATTGATGACCACAAAAAAATAAATTTTGGGTCTAAATCTAATACAAAGGAACTCAATGTTTTTTCATAGTACAACAATTTATTAGAAATAAACAATTATTACTTAATAAAATCCTGTATTTTTTTGTACTATTTCCATGTTTTTTGGATAAATCTCATAAAACTAAAGTTAAATGCTATATTCAACAAGTTTTATGCATTTGAAGGCTCAAAATGATGATTCTCTCAAAAAATGATGTATATCATTGCGTTGTCAATATTTTGCATCATTTTTCTACCTTGATTCAGCCTTTTTCTTGAACCAAACTTTTTTACTTTTATTGCTTACCTCACTTGATTTTGCAGGTGCTTTTTGAGAAGGTTGAGTACGTGCTTGAATCGGGGTTGATATTTTCGGATTACTATTTTTAAAGGCATGGTCTTCAATTACTGGAATGTTTTTAGCAATCAGCTTTTGAATATCCCTCAAAAAAGTTTTCTCTTCACTATCACAGAAAGAATACGCCGTACCATTTGCTCCTGCCCTGCCTGTACGTCCAATTCTATGCACATAAGTTTCAGGAATATTTGGAATATCAAAATTGATTACATACGCCAAATTATCCACATCAATTCCTCTGGCTGCAATATCAGTAGCGACAAGCACTCTAGTTGTCTTATTTTTAAAGTTTTCTAAAGCTCTTTGGCGTGCATTCTGGGCTTTATTACCATGAATGGCCTCGGCTTTAATCTCATATTTTGCCAATACCTTTACTACTTTATCAGCACCATGTTTTGTACGTGTAAAAACTAATACTGTTTCAATGGATTTATCTTTCAAAATATCCATCAACAAAGCATTCTTTTGGTCTTTTTCTACAAAATATACGGCTTGTTTAATGGTATCTGCCGTTGATGATACGGGTGTTACCTCTACTTTAACAGGCTTATAAAGAATATTATCTGCTAATTTTTGAATTTCTGGAGGCATCGTAGCTGAGAAAAACAAAGACTGACGTTTAGCTGGTAGAAAAGTTAAGATTTTCTTGATGTCATGCACAAAACCCATATCTAACATACGATCGGCTTCGTCAAGGATAAAAACTTGAATATCTTTCAGGGTAATAAATCGCTGATTGATTAAATCTAACAATCTACCCGGAGTAGCTACTAAGATATCTACGCCATCTTGTAAAACATCTGTCTGACGCCCTTGTTTTACACCACCAAAAATTACGGTGTGCTTAAGTCCTGTAAATCGTCCATAAGCTTTGAAACTATCATCTATTTGTATGGCTAATTCACGTGTGGGCGTAACAATCAATGCTTTGATGGTTCGCTTGGCACGATGTTGAACAGGATGTTGCGTTAAAAGTTGTATGGTAGGAATGGCAAAAGCTGCAGTTTTGCCAGTACCCGTTTGGGCTACTCCTAACAAATCTTTTCCTTGAAGTATTGCTGGAATCGCTTGAGCTTGAATAGGTGTCGGAGTACTATAACCTTCCTCAGCTAGTGCTTTTTGGATAGGTTCAATTAAATTTAATGCTTGAAATGACATGAGAATGTTGTTAAAAACGAAAAGGTTTTGATATGCAAAACGAGCATATAAAACACTACAAATCAAATGATTGTTTATTTATAACAAACGTTAAATGTTACCGTTTAGTTACAAACATTAGTATTTGTTATAATTTTCTAAATGAAATATTCAACAATTTAGAGAACTCTGAAATTCTTTTTACCTCTGATTGACTAACAAAGCAAATCGAAATACCTCTTTTGCCCGCTCTGGCAGTTCTACCACTTCGGTGAGTGTAATATTCTGGCTGGTCGGGTAATTGATAGTGAATAACATACGCTAAGTCATCAACATCAATCCCTCGGGCAGAAATATCAGTGGCTACTAATATTTTTAATTTATGGTTTTTGAAAGCACGCATTACTTTGTCTCGCTCGCTTTGTTGCAAATCTCCATGAATAGCATCTACCGCTATATTTTTGCTGACAAGTTGTTTCGTCAATGTTTGTACCGCTACTTTGGTTCTACAAAAAATAATGCCTGTAGAAGCACCCATCGTATTCAAAAACTGAAGCACATAATTAAACTTCTCGCGTTCATCACACACAAAAAATTGGTGTTCTATCAGGTTATTCACCACTTCGCTTTTACTAACTTGAACCGTATGCGTATTTTTAGACATATAAGTGTCTACCAATTTCTGCAAAGCATTTGGTAAAGTAGCCGAAAATAGCCATTTTGTACCATCATGAGGTATTTGTCTTAAAATGCTATCTAGTTCATCTTTGAAACCCATGCTTAACATTTCGTCGGCTTCATCCAAAATCAAGGTTCTCACAGCCGTTAAACTCACTGCTTTTCTTGCTAGCAAATCAATTAACCTCCCTGGGGTAGCCACAATAATTTGTGTTGGTTTTGATAATGCTCTTAGCTGAATATCTATTTTTTCGCCTCCATACACTGCTTCAACAAATATTTTTTCAGGAGCATATTTTGTCAGTTTAAACAAATGCTTGGCTATTTGTTGACAAAGCTCACGCGTGGGCGCTAATATCAATGCTTGTACTTCTTTTGATTTAGGATTGACCTTCGTCAATAACGGCAAACCAAAAGCAGCAGTTTTACCTGTTCCTGTTTGGGCTTGTCCGATAAAATCGTTTTGATTCTTTAATAAATATGGAATTGCTTTTTCCTGTATTTCAGTAGGCTTATTGATGTTCATTTCAGTCATTGCTTGGATGAAATGCTCAGATATGCCTAATTCTTTGAATGTTGCCAAAATTGTGTTTTTTAAGTGACAAAGGTAAGGAAATATTAATGAAGAAGTCCTTTGCCAGAACATGATATAAAAAAGGGCTACAAGTTTGGTTACTTGTAGCCCCAAAAAGATAAAGCACAATTACCAAGCCATTCTTGGTAAAGGGCTTACATCTTGTGAACAAAATACTCCTTTTTCTGCTTTGAAATGCGCTGCCATCGCTATCATTCCTGCATTATCTGTGCAGTATTGAAAAGCAGGTATGTATACATTCCAGTTTTCTTGCTCACCCATTTTTTGCAATGCTGTTCTTAGTCCAGAATTAGCGGAAACGCCACCAGCAATGGCAATTTCTTTGATTTTATATTGCTTAGCTGCCTTTTTAAGTTTTTGTAATAATATTTTTATCAAGGTAGCCTGCATAGAAGCACAAATATCTGCTATATTTTCCTCTACAAAATTGGCATTTTGCTTAATCTCTTTCTGTAAGAAATATAGGAAAGACGTTTTAATGCCTGAAAAAGAATAGTTCAAGCCTTGCATCTCTACCATCGGAAAAGGGAATCTTTCAGGGTTTCCTTCTTTGGCATATTTATCAATCAATGGCCCGCCTGGGTAAGGTAAATTCAACAGTTTTGCTGTTTTATCAAACGCCTCTCCTACCGCATCGTCTTGCGTTTCACCGATTACTTCCATTTCTAAAGGCGAACGTACAAAAACAATTTGCGTATGTCCACCACTCACGGTTAAGCATAAAAATGGAAAATTTGGCTTGGGTTCGTCAATAAAATGTGCCAAAACGTGCGCTTGCATGTGGTGAACATCTATCAAGGGAATATTCAAACCCATTGCTAAAGCTTTTGCAAAGGAAGCCCCTACTAATAATGAACCTAAAAGACCCGGTCCACGTGTAAAAGCAATGGCATTTAGGTCATTTTTTGTTATCTTCGCTCTTTCAAGTGCCTCTGCCACAACAGGTACAATGTGTTGTTGATGTGCACGGCTTGCTAATTCAGGTACAACCCCACCCCATTTTGTATGAATGGCTTGGCTTGCTACAATGTTGGAACAAAGTTTGCCGTTAATAATTACAGCCGCTGAGCTGTCATCACATGATGATTCGATTGCTAAGATTGTCATAATAATGCAAAGATAATAAATGCTAGTTGATAGAACATATATAAACCTAATACCTTAGTAATTCTGTAGTATACCCTAAAGCTTATTCTTAGCATTTAACCCGTTTTATATAGTAAAAAATAAATGTTCATAAAGGTTTCTAAAATACTGACAAAAATAATTCTCTACACGGTAGTAGGCTTATTGTTGTTGGCTGTTTTAGGTTCTTTGGCTTTGAGGAGTTCTTATTTACAAACCAGAATTGCTCAATATTACGCACCTAAAATCTCCCAGGCACTTGGCTATCCTATCGAAATTGATAAAGTGACCATCCGTTTTTTTGATGAAGCTACGCTGGAAGGTGTAAGAGTAAAAGATTATCAGCATCACCAAATGATTGATATTGAAAAGCTCGACCTTGATTTTCAATTAAAAAGTCTTTTACAGGATTCTCTTAAAACAAAACTGGATTATGTAAGGCTATATCACCCTAAGGTGGGTTTAGTAACTGATAAAAACGGAGATTTGAATATTGATGAATTTATTCGTCGAATTAATAAATTGACGGCTTCACCCACACCAGACCCTAAGCATAAACCAACGCCTTTTATTATTAGTGAGGCTGATATTGTAGAAGGAATTTTTAGCATGAATGATGAGTCAGAACCCTATATGAACGACCGAAAATCATTCGACCATTATCATTTCAAGCTTCATGAATTAAATGGACATCTTAAGAATTTTACTTTAATAAGAGATACTGTTACTTTTCAGACAACGCTAAAAGCCTACGACCGTTCGTCTGACCTCAGGATTAAAACCCTGAAAACACATTTCTTGATTTCGGATACACAGATGCGTTTTGATGATTTATTACTGAAAGTGAATAGTTCGGTAATAAGGAATAACATCGTGATGTCATTCAAAAGTCAAAAAGACTTTAAGCATTGGAATGCTAAAGTAAAAATGCACGCTAATTTCGATTCTTCGGTAGTAGTAGCTAACGACATTGCTCGCTTTGTAAATGATATGTATCAATACAAAGATGTGTATTATCTGAATGGCAAATTTGATGGAACAGTCAATGAGTTTAAGCTTCATAATTTTGATTTATACTTCGGGCAAAAATCTAAACTGCGGGGTGATTTTTCGTTTAAGGGACTTCCTAATATTCCTACAACAGATATGGATTTCAACATGCGAAAATCGTATGTTTTTGTCAATGACTTAGAGAAATACATTGGGAAAGATCCCGTAAAAGCCATTGAAAAGTTTAATAATATTACTTTTGATGGAGCATTTAAAGGGACGACTTCTAATTTTAAAACAACGGGTTTGATTACCTCCGATTTAGGAAAATCAGAGGTGGATGTAGCCATGGTTTTAAAAGCTAACGAAGCCAATTCTACTTATAAAGGTTCGTTGAAATTAGAAGATTTTAAATTAGGCAAACTAATAGATAATGCAGGCTCGTTGGGTGATATCTCTCTTTCTGGAAAGATAGAAGGCATAGGTTTTTCACTCAAAAATGCTAGTCTGAATTTTGATGGAACCGTTCAACAAATTACTTACAACGATTATAATTACAAGAATATTGATATTAATGGCAAATTAGCCAAAGAGCTTTTTGATGGTAGAATTGCTGTTAAAGATACCAACTTGGTGCTTAACGTATTTAGTAAAGTAGATTTACGCAATGGCAAAAGCGATGTAGATATGCTGGGGAAATTATCTAAAGCTAATCTAAAAAACCTTCATTTCACAAAAGATGACTGGCGGATTTCTACCATCCTTGATGTTCAATCGAAAGGGAAAAACATTGATGAATTAGTAGGCAAAGCAAAGTTTATTAATACGTATGTTACGCTAGATAAAAGAAACTTAATTCTGGATTCTCTTTATATTACTTCAACCATTGAAGACGTAGGACGACAATTAAATATCGAATCTGATTTAGTAAACTTAGACTTCAAAGGTAATTTTAAACCTAGTCAGGCTTTCGAGGATTTAAAGGTTCTTGTTGAGGAATATAAAATTTATTTTGTGGGTGACGAAGCTACTAGAAATGCATATTATGCCAAAAAGCCATTAACACCTCCACAGAATTATCAAATAGACTATCAATTCTACCTCAAAAACTTTGACCCAATCTTAGGCTTTTATTACCCCGATGGGCATATTTCAAAAAAGACTTTGATAGAAGGTACTTTCGGAATTAGTAATACTTCTACCTTTTCGCTTAGTTCCAAAATAGATACATTGGTATTGGGACAAAAATATCGTTTCTATCAGTCGGATATAGATTTGAATAGTTCGAAATTCTATAATACGCCAGAAATACTAGCGTCTTTGATTCTGAATTCCAAAAAACAAAAACTTGGCGTATTAGCCCCTACCGTTAACCTTGAAGCTGAAGCGTCGTGGGCAGTAGATAGAATTGGATTTACGAGTGGTCTTAAACAAGAAGGGACAACTAACCAAGTAAACTTGAATGGAACTTTACAGTTTATTCAAGACGGTTTGGCCTTGCAATTTAAACGCTCTAAGTTCCATTTATTAGATCAAGATTGGAAGATTAGTCCAGATAACTCACTGACAATTATTGGCAACGAAATCACGGCGAAAGACTTATACCTGAGCAATTTAGACCAATTGATAGCCTTAAACGGTACGCTTTCGGAAGATTCGCTCAAGAACCTGACATTTAAAGCCAAAAATTTTCAGCTAGAAACCCTAGCACCTATCATTTCATTGAATATGAAAGGGTTGGTGAATGGAGAGGTTGATTTAAAAAACATTTATAAAAACATAAACGTTGATAGTCGTCTGAGCATTAAAGATTTATATGTTGATAATTTCTTGATTGGAAATGTAACGGGTGACGGTATTTTTGATAACGAACGCCAATTGGTTGATATCAACTATTCATTGGAACGTTTGCAAAGTCAAGTGTTGACAATCAGAGGTATTTATGACCCTAAGCAAGCAGAAAATTCGCTAGACTTATTAGCGACTTTGAACCAGACAAACCTGCAAATTTTAGAGCCTTTTACGAAAGGACTTTTCTCTAAAATTGGTGGCGTAGCCATTGGAACAATCAATGTTTCAGGAAAACCTTCGCACCCAATTTTGGAAGGAGCAATTGATATTAAGAGAGGAACGTTGTTCTTTGACTACCTTAAATCGACACTAAACTTTGAAGATAAAATCACGTTTGAGCCTGATGAAGTAAGGGCAAAAAGTCTTCGCCTTACAGACGACGAAGGGAATAAAGGTACGTTGAAAGGCAGTGTTTTCTTTGATGGTGACAAGACATTTAATGTTCAGTTAAGTACGACGATGAATCGTTTCAAAATTTTGAATACTACCAGAAGAGATAACGATACGTATTATGGCACCGCCTACGCAACAGGTAAACTAAATTTAGGTGGTACGTTTGATAATTTAACTATTTCAGCCGACTTAAGAAGTGACCGTGGAACAAAATTATATATTCCACTTGATAAAGCCCAAGATGCTGGGAACCAAGAAGAGATTGAATTTATGAGTGCGAGAGTAGCCAAAGATTCTCTCAATAAAAACTTAGCCCTTGATAACACCTCAACCAGTGGTATTAAAATGGATTTCAACTTTGAAATTACGCCTGATGCTTATGGTGAAGTACAGTTCGACAAACAAACTGGGGATATTATGCGTGCCAACGGGTCGGGTATTATTAACCTGAAAGTGGATACCAGAGGAGGCTTTGATATGACGGGGGATTATAACATAGAGCGTGGAGATTATACCTTTACATTTCAGAATATCATCAATAAAAAGTTTAATATTCAACGAGGAAGTAAAATATCATGGTCGGGTGACCCATACGAAGCCATCGTTGATATTCGTGCCTCTTATACTCAAAATTTAAGTTATCTAGGCTCAGTAATAGACTCAACAGGCAGGGGAAAAGAATTGCGTAGTAAAGCAGATTATACTCGTCGATATCCAGTAGATATTACGATTAATTTAAAAGATAGGCTTTTGCAACCTACCATTTCGTTTAATTTGAGAATGCACGATTATCCTCAAAACCCTGATTTTAATTCGGCTGTTACCGCTTTTGAAAACAGGATGAAAACGGATGAACAAGAACTAAACAGACAGGTAAGTAATGTGTTGTTGTTAGGACAAATGGTTTCGCAGACGAATGCTAGTGCCTTTGCGGCAGCTAACTTAGTCAGTAACTTAACGGAGCTATTATCCAATCAGTTGAGTAATGTATTCTCTAAGATTGACCAAAACCTAAATGTTGACTTATCCCTCAATGGTAATGGGCTGAACCAAGATTTAATCAATAATTTACAACTTAGGCTTTCTTACAATTTCAACGACCGTTTCAGAATTACACGAAGCGGAGGATTTACTACGGCTACCAATCAAACAAATGCCCAATCACTTATTGGCGACTGGGCATTGGAATGGTTTATTACGAAAGACGGAAGCCTAAGATTTAAAACATATAACAGAAACATTCAAACATCCATTTTAGGGGCATTGAATACCTACCAGACGTTTACTTCGGGTGGCGCTAGTTTACTATACACCAAAAGTTTCAACTACTTATTTATTAATAGAAAGAAAGCTAGAAATCCACTAGCCCAAACAGACGAGCCAGTTATTGTAAATCCCTAGTTTAAACGGTCAAATCAACTTCACCTTCAAAAGCTCTGATGGCAGGGCCAATCAAGAAAATGTTTTGGTAGCCGTTTTCAGTACGCTCGAATTCAATCCTTAGCTGTCCGCCCATTACTTTGATATCCACATAATTTTCAAAGCCCAAACGAATATTAGCAGACAAAGCACAAGCTGTCACTCCTGTGCCACAAGCATAAGTTTCATCTTCAACACCACGCTCATACGTACGTACTGATAAAGCGTTTTCGCCAGTCACCTCCACAAAATTCACATTGGTTCCTCCCTTACTTACAAAAGGTTCGCCATAACGTATAGACTTGCCAGTATTGAATACATCATAGTTAGCTAAGTCGCTCACATACGTTACATAATGTGGCGATCCAGTATTCATAAAATCATATTCGGGTGTTTTATCTATTTGATTGACATCAATCATTTTTAATGAAATTACCTCTTTAGTCACCTTAGCTTCATGTTCACCATCAACGGCAATGAATACGGTAGAGTCGCCAATAATACCTAAATCATGAGCGAATCTCACTAAACATCTACCACCATTACCACACATTGAACCTTCTGTACCATCGGCATTAAAGTAAACCATTCTGAAATCATAGCCCTCAGCCTCTTGCAAGAGCATTAAACCATCTGCTCCAATCCCAAAACGACGATGACACAAATGGGCAATCAATTCTTGTGAAATAGGAAAAGTTTTTGAACGGTCATCTACCACTACAAAATCATTACCAGTACCTTGATATTTATAAAACTTCATCTTAAATGTATTCTACTGTTTTATATTCCTTAAAAATCTACGCAATATTATAACGCTCTTTTAATATATTCAAATGGTGGCGTTCATGTCCAGCAATCATCCAAACCAAAGCCCTTGCTGAAACTGCATTTCCATTCGCTATACCAATCCTCGAAGCCACTTCTTCAGAGAACGATGAAAACAGCGCGATAGAGCTTTCTCTTACTAAACGATACTGTTCTAACAAAGATTCAAAAGACTGTTCATTAAAATCAGAGGCATCCATGTATTCATTTTCATCAAAACTGGGTAAAGATTGTTTTTCACCCCTAGCAATCGCCAAAGCTCGGTAGCCAAAAATGCGTTCAGTATCGGTGAGGTGACCTAAAATTTGTTGAGGAGTCCATTTTCCAACCGCATATCGATACTTTTTTTGCTCTTCAGACAAATTTTTATATAAATTTTTCACTACATCTTTCTGCACCATAAGTGCTTCAATAACATTTTGACTTTCAACCTTTTCTATATAAAAAGAAAAATACTTACCATCAGGAAACTCGTTTTCAAAAGGTTTTCTCATTATTTTTTTTGATTTTTTTTTGACAAAGGTATTGTATTCTAAAATAAAACGACTAATTTTGCATCACAATAAAACAACGGGGTAAACGAAAAGTTAACAAGTTGTTAAAATTGCAAAAAGGTTTGGTAGTTCAGTTGGTTAGAATACATGCCTGTCACGCATGGGGTCGCGGGTTCGAGTCCCGTCCAGACCGCAAAAGCACTCAGAAATGGGTGCTTTTTGTGGTTTTATGAGAGTTTCAAAAGCTTTATATTTATTTGGATCAATCGGAATAGTTGGGGGGAGATATACCCTTTTTTACATCTAAAGATGTTGAAAATGGAGCTTTTGTGGTAAACACTTTACAATTTATTACAGAAATAGGTCTACAAAATTGTAGTAGCAAACTTTTCCCAAAAGGAACAATTTTTATAACTGCGAGAGGAACTGTTGGCAATATCAATATTGCATCGCAAAACATGGCAATGAATCAATCTTGTTATGCTTTTTAAGGAAAGAATAATGTTAATTATCCTTTTTTGTATTTATTTGTCTCTGATATTATTTTACAATTGAAGGCAAAAGCAAATGGCTCTGTATTTGATGCAATTGTTTCAAATGATATAAAAGCAACCACTTCTGCAATCCCATCTAATGAGATAATAAAGAAGTTTGATGAAATTGGAAAGTATATATTTGAAAAAATATTGTCAAACAAACAAGAAAACCAGCAACTCGCCCACTTATGAGATTGGTTATTACCGATGTTGATGAATGGGCAAGTGGTGGTGGAGTGATGGGATAGTAATAAAGTAAACAACCCTTCTATTTAAAAGCTACCTTGACTAAAAGAGTTTATTTTAATTAAAGCCATCCACATATACAAAATCCATATGGATGGCTTTAAAAACCCCTTACCAACCCCTATAAATCAATTTAATTATACCCATTATTCTGTGTAATACCAGCATTTTGTGAACGGACAATCTGAGGGATTGGTAATAATAATTTATCGTTGGTAATGGCTTTGCCTTTGGTTGCTAATAAAGATAAAGCCCTGTTACTACGTTTTAAATCAAACCAACGGTGGAATTCTAGGGCTAATTCTACTCTGCGTTCGTGTTCTACTGCCAGACTTATCGTCGAGTAAGCGGCTGGATAATTGGTTTCGCCAAATTTTGGTAGTCCTGCTCTGGTTCTTACTAAATTCAAGTAGCTTGCTTCGCCTGTAGCCTCAGCCAACATCAATAAAACATCAGCATAACGCAAAACCATAAAATTGTTATTGGCTAATGGATTTCCTCCTCCTAGTACGGCGTTGGTATGTACCCATTTAATTGGATATTTCTGGGCAATAAATGTGTTTCCATTATTATAGCCCAACGCAATTGACAAGTCGCGACGAGGGTCTGTACTTTCATATTCGTTGTATAAATCATCTGTTACTTGGTTCATGCCTGCTCCGTAAAATCCTAAGAAATTATTATTTGGATAAAACGTTTGGTAGTATCTGCTATAAGGTGCCGATACTGAACCTCCTAAGTATTGAATCTCGAAAATTGATTCTTTTGTATTCTTTACGTTTGGTCCCCAAAGACTTGCATAACTTGGCAACAGGGCATATTCATTACTATTATAAACTTCTTTCAAAACCGCAACAGCTGATGTTTTATCGCCCAAGGTTAAATATACCTTTCCTAATAACGTTTGGGCTGCTCCTTTTGAAGCACGACCAACTTTTGTACTTGGTATGGCTGAGGCCAAAGGTAATTTATCAACAGCAAAAAGTAAATCCTTTTTAATTTGCTCGTATACTGCTGATTGAGGTGAACGGAGGATAGCATACGCTTCATCACCTGTTAATGGTGTTGTTACGATGGGTAAATCTCCCCAAGTTTGAACCATATTAAAATAATATAAGGCTCTTAGAAACTGCATTTGGGCTTTTACTTCATTTTTATAAGCTGCACTCAAATTAGCTCCTTCAATTTTATTCAAGACAATATTGGCACTAAAAATCGATTTGTAATAGTCTTGCCAAAATTGGTAAACCATCGTATTGGTGGTCATTAATGAGTAATCTTTAAATTGCCATTTATCAGCTTGAATACCTGAAATATTGAACATAATAGCATTATCACTCATTTGTTCATTGCAGTATGATACTGGTCCTTCAGGATGATATATCGTATAAAGAGAAGCATAGGCTGAATTGACAGCCAATTCAAAATCATCAATACTTTTGAAATTATCTGCCGTAGCATTTGAAATGGGGGCTAACTCCAAGAATGAATCCTTACAACTTGTTGCCATTAAACAGATGGCTAACAGGACGTATAATTGTTTAATTTTTTTCATTGTCTTATCTGTTTTGAGGTTCCTTGAAACCAAAATATCTTCTTAAAAATCGAATTTAGCACCAATCGTAATTACTCTTGGAATTGGATATGAACCATAGTCAACCCCTACAAAAGCGCCATTTGGTGCATTTCCTGAGGCATTTAGCCCAGTTGAAGTATTTCCATTGGCTTCTCCTGAGAAACTCGAAGCATTATAGGTAGTATTTTCAGGATCATAATTGGTATAATGACTCCACAAGTAAACGTTCTCAGCATTCATATAAATACGCGCTGTTTTTATCGGTAATTTTCTTAAGATACTAGCAGGTAAGCTATAAGAAATACGGATATTTTTTAATCTTACGAATGAGGCATCTTCAACCCATAAGCTGGTAAATTGGTCTTGAAAGCCCGTTAAACCCAATGTTGCTCTGAAGTGCTGTCCGTCCCCAGGGTCAGTTTCCGAACGCCAACGATTAGCGACCCCTGAATACATATTACGTCCATTATTCCAAAAACCAGAGTAACGGAAGTTTTGATTAACAATTTCGCCCCCAAATGTTCCTTGAAACATAAATGAGAAATCGAAGCCTTTATATGAAAAAGTGTTATTCAACCCCGCCATAAAATCAGGTTGATAATTTCCTAATGTCGTACGGTCATCTACAGTAATTTTTCCATCACCGTTTACATCTCTGATAATTGGGTCACCTGGGTGTGTCGTTGAATAATGTGGATAAGCATCTACTGCGGCTTGATTTTTGAAAACGCCATCCACTACATATCCGTAAAAGTTAGAAATAGGTTGTCCAACTTCTGTTTTTACTGCTACCACAAAGTCTGTATACGTAATAGGTGCATTACTTTGACCTAATTGTAATACTTTGTTACGGTTCAAACTGAAATTAAAATCAGTCGACCAACTGAATTTGCCTTTTACATTTTGTGTATTCAAGTTCAACTCAATCCCCTTGTTCTCCATTTTACCAATATTGGTCAATTGCGTTGCAAAACCTGTAATGTCAGGCACAGGAACATTCAATAACATATCGTTGGTAGTAGAATTATAATATTCTGCTGATAAGCCAATGCGATTATTCAATGCTTTTAAATCAAAACCTATGTTAAATTGAGTAGTACGCTCCCACTTTAAATCTGTATTAGCAATGTTAGCAATGGTCAATCCCGGTGCTAAGGTTGTGCCTGATACATAATTTGAAGAGTTCAACAAGCTTTTTGAACCATAATTTGGAATTTGGTTGTTTCCCGCCATCCCATAACTCACTCTTAGTTTAAGGCTACTTATTGCATTGACATCTTGCAAAAAGCTCTCGTCTGATATCATCCATGCGCCAGATATAGAAGGGAAATACCCCCAACGAGTATTTGAGCCAAAGCGAGAACTACCATCACGACGAATAGCGGCTGTCAGGAAATATTTATTCTGAAAATTATATTGTGCTCTCGCTAAATATGAAAGCATAGACCATTCAGAGGCATTGGTAAAACCGCTTGATACAACCCCTGCATTAAGGGTTTCAACCAAATCATTAGGGAAACTTCCAGAGGTAATCGATGCAAATTCATTGCGTTGTTTCTGAGCTGAATAGCCTAATAATACATTGACATTATGTTCTCCATACGACTTTTCATAACTCAATGTATTCTCACTTAGCCAGTTAAACGTATATCCACTGGTTGAATATCCTTCGGCTGCTAACACTCCCGAATATCCGTAACCTTGTTTGTTTATCCGATAAGAATTATAACGAGTATTATACAAATTGGCATTGATGCTGGTTCTGAACTTCAAACCGTCGATTATTTTATATTCTAAAAAGGCTGTTGCTAGCGTATTAAAAGTTTTATTTTCTTTATGGATATAACGTGTTAGTGAATATGGATGCCATAAATTCAAATCGTTATAAGCCACATATTTGTTCCAAACTGAATTAGGGTCACGATAACCGATGTTGCCATTTTCGTTGTAAACAGGAAATATAGGGTCGCTTTGTAGGGCTAAACTCACGACATCACTTTTACCTTGCGTTCCATCAGTACGGTCGAAAATACTGGTTACGCCCAAATTCAGTCCGATTGTAAATTGCTCGCTAAGTTGATGTTTGATGTTAGAGCGGATAGAAAGGCGTTTATAATAATTTTCGTCCAACACTGCCTGCTGATTAAGATAAGCCGCTGAAAACATAAACTGTGTTTTGTCTGTCCCACCTGATGCAGATAATTGTGCATTTTGCGAGGGAGCTACTCTGAACATCACATCTTGCCAATCAGTCCCTTTTCCAAACTGTTGTGGATTAGTTAAAAACTCGTCAGGTATTTTATAAGTTGAAGTACGAACGCTATTTGGGTCTGAAGCCTTATTCTTAGCTGGATTTAAATCTACCCACGCATTATTATGCGCATCAATATAATAATCAATCCATTGCTGAGCATCCATCATAGATACTCTTCTTTCTACACTTTGTACGCCAGATTCATAGCCTACGCTAAAGGTAGTTTTTCCTGCTTTGCCCAATTTTGTGGTTACTAAAATAACGCCATTTGCTCCGCGTGAACCATAAATTGCCGCTGACGAAGCATCCTTCAATACCTCCACCGATTCAATATCTTGTGGATTAATCATATTCAAGTTAAAGTTTTCTAAAGGCACACCATCTACGACAAACAATGGGTTTGTCCCTGCCGTGATAGAACTAACACCACGAATACGAATAATAGGCGAAACCCCTGGTGCTCCTTGCCCCTGCGAAATGTTTACCCCAGCAATCTGACCAGCCAAAGCTTGCGTAACATTACTAAAAGAACGGTCTTGAAATTGTTTGAAATTAACAGACGACACAGCCCCTGAAACCGCTCTTTTGCTTTGTGTTCCATAACCTACTACTACTACTTCATCTAAAGATTTTTGGTCGACAATCATCGAAATATTGAAAACTGTTTTATTCCCTATTGTTACTTCTTGTTTTCCATACCCTACATAACTAAATACCAAGACGGTATTTTCATTGGCAACGTCTATTTTGAACTGTCCGTTGGCATCTGAATTTGTGCCTTTAGTTGTTCCTTTGATGGTGATGTTTACACCTGCCAAGGGATTGCCCTTTTCGTCCTTTACTGTTCCAGAAACACTTTGCTCGACGGCAAATTCTTCCTTGCTTTCCTCAATAATATTCAAGGATTGAGAAGCATTTTCCAATTTTCTTAATACAATTTGCTTGTTTACCAAAACATAGGTTACCGCTAACGGCTTGAGTAAACGTTCGAGCACTTCTGCCAGTTTTTCATTCTTGGCTGATAAAAAGACAAGTCGCTCTAATGGCACTACTTGTGAGTTATAAGAAATGCGTATTTGAGCAGTTTTTTCAATTTTTTGCAAAGCTGACTTCAGCGCAATGCCATCAATCGATACACTGATTTTTCTATTGAGTTCTTCTTGGGCTGAACTCTTAGCCCAAGAGAAACTCGTGAGAGATAAAATCATGAAAAACTGTAGTCCAGCTATTTTCATAATAGTAAGCCATAAGGCATTTGATTGTCGATTTTTTTTCATATAATTGTTCGTTTTTGGAATACAAAAGCACAAAAAATCCCCTTCCCCTCGCTAAAGGGTTTATGTTCATCAGGCATCAAGGGGATATAATATTAAGGTGTTAGCGGTGGTGGTACATTGCTAATACCTTTTTTGTGTCTATGGAGGTAATGTTAAAGGAAAAAGCATAACATGTCTTATTTTATTGGTTACAACCTCGTGATTGAATAATAATCTTTTCGTTTACTACTTCAAAACGAGAATTTGGCCCTATTGCTTCACAAATCAATTTTAGTTTTTCAAATAGCGGTTCGTCGGCTAGGCTTGTCGTTAACGAGCAATCGGCCAGTAGTTTTTGGTCAAAATAGATAGAAATACCATAGGCTTTTTCAAGTGTTTGAAAGATTTCACTAATAGGCGTATCATTAAATTCTAACGTAGGCGTACTACTCGAAGTAATTGCCAAAATTTGCTCAGGTTTAACATCCGACTGGTTAGCACTATGGTTTTCATTGTTCACAATTACCTGTTGATTAGGCAATAATATGATGGTATTGGCACTATTATCAACATTAGAATCTTCTTTTGGAAAAACCATCACTTTTCCTGTTTTCACAACTACTTTTACGTCTGTAGATTGTAAAAAAGCTTGAACTGTAAAGCTTGTTCCCAATACCTTTACTACAACGTCTTTAGCGTGAACTAAAAAGGGATGGTTAGCATTTTTAACTACTTCAAAAAAAGCTTGTCCTTTTAAATAAACCTCTCTGTTGTTAGCATGCTCAAAAGTTTCAGGAAAACTTATTGTACTATTCGGTTGTAAAAGTACAGTACTGCCATCTGGCAATTCCACAGGTATTTTTTGAGCCGTAAAGTTTTCTTTCTCAATCAGTTTCTGATTGGTTTTATTCACAAAAAGTTCTTGTGAAATATTTTTCTGCCATAGATAAGTCGCTAGTCCGAGTGTAAGCAATAAGGCTACTGACGCAACCATTTTAAAAAGTGATTCCCTATTTCGAAAAATTCTTAAAGGAAAAGATGTGCTATTATTGGCTGTGTTAATGACACTTAGGGTTTTATTAACTAATAACTCTACTTGAAAATCACTCACCGATTCTTCTTTCAAGGCAGTAGCAAGGATAAAGTCAGTAGCTTGTTGTACAATAGTATGTTGCTGAGGATTTTCATTAACCCACATTGTCCAAAAGTCATCAGGATTTTTATAGCCTGCATTCTTAACCCATTGAACAAATGTTGGTTCAAAGACAAAATCATCTATCGTATAATCATTATATTTTTTCATAAAATAATAATATGCTTTCTATATACAGTAGAAAGACTGCAATAGGCTGATACTGCTTTTTTAAATAAAAAAAATAAAATTATTTATAATAAACTGGTATTCAGATTATTATAAATAATATGATAGGAAAATTTAATTAATATAAACCACAAGTAGACTTAACCATACAGCATCATTTGGAAAAATTGTCCGTAAAAAAGTAAGGGCTTCGTGAATTAAATTACCAACTGTTTGATACTTCACACCCATAATATCAGCTATTTCCTGATTAGTAAGTTCTTTGAAGTATTTTAAATAGATGGCTTCTTTTTGGCGTTTAGGAAGGCTATTAAGATGCTGATTAATAATTTTTACACGATGCAGTTCGGTTTCATTTTGAATTATTTTCTCTTCGATAGAAAAACCAATATCAAAATATCCATCAGATGCTGAATTGTCGTATTGAGTAGCAGTAAAGACATTTTTCTTGACTTCTGTAATAATTCTTCGTCTTACCGAAGCAAAAATATAGGCCTTTACAGAACCTACATCTTCTTTGAGCGAGCATCTGTATTGCCAAAGCTGGATAAATACTTCTTGAATACAGTCTTCAATGACAGCATCGTCACTAATCATTTTTCGTCCATAACTTATCAGAGGCTTCGCATAAAGCCTTAAAAGAGTAGCCAAGGCTTCTTCGTCCCCATTACGCAAATCGTACCAAAGGGCTAATTCATCATATCGTGAAGACGAATATAACATAAGTTATGGGTTGAGTTAAACAATTATTAAACACCAACAATTGGTTTACATAGAATATCAATAAATAAAAAAGAAAAAATACTAAAATTCTACTCAAAAAACAACCTCCTTTTATTAATTATTTTTTTCGAATACTTTCGTTTCTATTAAAATACAAATAATAATATTAATATCTGCTGTAGTTTTTTATCTTTGTTTAAGGGTAAATTCATATTAACGAAAACATCTATCTTATGCTTAGTGAACAAGAACTTGATTATTTAGAACAACAAATTCCACTTTTAGCGGAGACTGCTACTAAGCAAGCTTATTGGCAAACGCTTGCATCAGGTGATAAGGTGATGATTGCTAAGGATGGGCAATTAATTGAAGTTTCGCCTAATGGAAACAGAAGAATTATTAGGGAAATTGATAAACCTATAAGGGTTACTAATCGTTTTTTTAAAATTAAGAAGTAATGGACGTTCCGCGATTAAGAATATTTGCCGGGCCTAACGGTTCAGGAAAAAGTACTATTAAAACTGTAGTATCCTCAAGTTTGCTAGGACATTACCTTAATCCTGATGATATAGAAAAGGAAATTAAGAGTAATGGATACTTAGATATTACAAGCCTAAATATTCATACTCGTCAAGAAGAAGTTGTCTTTTTTTTCAGTAAACATCCACTAATCAATAAAACAGCATTAGGTGTTTTTGTTGATAAAATAACGTATAGTAAACAAGGATTCATAAGTTTCGACAACGTAGGGTTTGATTCCTATATGAGTGCAATTTTAACAGATTTTCTTAGACATAAGTATTTAGAAACAAATCAATCATTCACCTTTGAAACAGTAATGTCATCACCTGATAAGGTAGAAACCTTAAAAAAAGCACAAATAAAAGGTTATAGGACATATTTGTATTTTGTAGCCACAGAAGACCCCTCTATTAATTTATTAAGAATAAGTCATCGTGTTAAAATGGGTGGTCATGACGTACCAGAAGATAAAGCTGTTCAGAGATACTATCGCTCCTTAGAGTTATTGTTTGAAGCTGTTAAACATACAAATCGAGCTTATATTTTTGATAACTCGGATGAGGATAAAACTTGGATTGCTGAAATAACTAATGGAACAGATGTTGAATTGAAAGGTGATGAGATTCCCACGTGGTTTCAAAAATATATACTTGATAAACTTAACTCAAATCAATAAATTAGCAAGCATACCTTTCCCTTCCACTTTTATCAAACAAACATTTTCCTTATATTTATAGCTAGTTTTATATTAAAATTTTACTGTTTCTAGATGTTTGCTAAATTAATCTTTCCTGATGCTATACACCCCGACGACCTAGATAGTTACCTTTATGATGGATGGTTCAGAATGGGACAAACTATTTTTACTACTAATTTTCTAAAATTCTCAGGTACTATCTATAGTGCTATCTGGCTAAGAATTAATTTATTGACTTTTGAAAAATCAAAAACGCAACAAAAGCTCTATAAACTCAATGCTGATTTTAGGGTCGAGATTCAACCTATTCACCTCACTAGCGCTCATGAAGACCTTTTTCAAAAATACAGGAACCATATTGCTTTTGATGCTTCGCCTACGCTTGAAAACCTCCTCTTCAACAATGGTGTCAATAATGTTTATAATACCTACGAGGTAAATGTTTACGATCAACATACATTAATTGCTACGGGATTTTTTGATTTGGGTAGTACTTCCTCGGCTGGTATTACTTGTTTTTATGACCCTGACTATCGAAAACATAGTTTGGGTAAGTTTCTGATGTATCAGAAAATGGAGTTCTGCCAAAAACTTGGACATACTTATTTTTACCCTGGTTATTTTGCTCCTGGCTATCGTTTATTCGACTATAAATTAGATTTAGCTAAATCAAGCCTTGAATACCTTGATGTTTGTACTGATACTTGGCTTCCGTTTAGTCAGTATGACCCCAATACCAATCCTTTAGTAATAATGACTGATAAGCTTAGTCAATTATCAGCCTCTTTAACAGAAATAGGATTTGAACATACCTTCTTTCAATATGAATACTTTGATGCAGACTTAATGACGAGCTTGAATGCTTTGAATTTATTCGATTTCCCTGTCTTTATTTATTGTTTTGAAGTAGATGATACGAATACTAGTCCAATGATTGTATATGACGTGCGAGACAATCAATTTCATTTGATGTTGTGTTCTAGTGTTTTCAGAACCCATAGCGACTATAATATTGATGACCATTATTCTACTAATTTATTAAAAACAGTTAAGCACTTATACTCAACCGAATCTGTAAGAATAATGTCAGATATTATTTCTATGTCTTTGATTAAAACTGTATAGGGGTTAATAACAATACTTCAATTTTTTATATGTAATTTAAAAGATATATTTATCCAAAATTATGAAGAAAAAGATAAAAGCAATCATTACAGGGACAACAGGTATGGTTGGCGAAGGTGTTTTACACGAATGCTTACTGCATCCACAAGTTGAAACGGTTTTGGTTGTAAACAGAAAACCTTGTGGTATCAATCATCCAAAATTGATTGAAATTATTCATCAGGATTTCTTCGATTTTTCTTCTATTAAGGATTCCTTATCTGATTACAACGCTTGTTATTTCTGTTTAGGGGTTACTTCTTTAGGGAAAAAAGAACCCGAATATACTAAGCTAACCCATACACTTACGCTTCATATTGCAGGAATACTCAGTGAATTAAACCCTGATATGACTTTCTGTTACGTTTCTGGGGCAGGTACTGATAGCACCGAAAAAGGGAGAAGTATGTGGGCAAGGGTAAAAGGCAAGACAGAAAACGATTTGATGAAACTGCCTTTCAAAAACGTTTTTGCTTTCAGACCAGGCTATATTCATCCAACTGATGGTTTAAAAAATACCCAGCGGTACTATTCTTACCTTAGTTGGTTATTCCCTATCTTTCAAACACTCTTTCACAACTATGTTTGTACACTCACACAGCTTGGCTTAGCCATGATTAATGCTACGTTGGATGGATATAAAAAGAAAGTTTTAGAAGTAAAAGATATCCACGAATTAGCAGGCATCTAAAACTGTTCGATACTCATAATTTCAATAAGATTCCGTTTCCCCTTTAATAAAACCTCTCCCATTGATTGTACAATGTATTTTTCTGTTACGTTGGCACAGTCAACCATTTCTTTAGAGGCCAATAAATATTTACCATGGTCATTACAGACACTTTGAATCCTAGCCGTAGTATTCAAGGTATCGCCATGATAGGCAATGTCTCTTTTTATATCTCCAATTTCTACAGCCGTTACTTTGCCTAAATGAAGCCCTGCTTTAAACTTTGGCACAAAGCCATATTCATTTTTATAGGCCTCTGCTCTTTTGTTGAATTGTGCTTCGCAAGCAAAATAAAAAGCGATGCATGATAAATCCCTTAGTCCTTCAGATTTTGCCCATGAAATCACAATCTCATCACCTACATATTGATAAATTTCAGCACGAAACTCAGGTACTACATAATTAATATCCATAAAGCTCTGTTGAATAAAAGCACTGTATTTAATATGTCCTAAGGTTTCGGCAATGCTAGTTGACGACTGCAAATCCATAAACATAAATACTCTTTCTTCTTCTTTGGGCGAGCGATACCTTCCGAGCAAAAGTGGCAATAATACACCAGGTCCAAATTTTTTATTCATCTGGTTGATAAAACTGATGAAAAGATTCATGAAAAAAGTATAAATAAAGAACAACCAAAAGATATACTTCCATGACTGGTCATTGAGCTCTATATGATTTGCATTAAACATCGGGGCAATCATCCGTTCAAAAAGCACAAACCTGATGATAGAGAAAAGTATGAGGAAAACGATAAAAGAAAGAATACCTTTTAGGATGAAGACTCTGCCGAGTGATTTGCTTCTGAAAAAACTATTTTCTAAATAATATTCTATCATTCCAAAAAAAGTACCATACAAAACACCTAGAATGATTGCCAGAATAAAATTAGAAAATGCAGAGTTTTGAACCACAAGCACGAACTCAGAAGAAAGCGAACGAACAAGTAAATAATTGATGGCTCCAAAAAATAGATGTGCTATAATCCAAAAATTTATTTGGATTGATAAATGGGTGAATAAGGGGTATTTAAAAGTTATTCTCCTAGCACGACTTGTATAATCTAATTTTTCTGCTGACATATCAAATTTTTATCAAAATGTAACGCGGTTCTGAGGCTCAAACCAACTACAACAAATAAAGCTATTAAGTTCTAAAGCACATAAGGCTTGGTTAATTAATATTCAAATATTTTCTGAGTACCTAATATTAAAGCTTCGAACACCAATGAAATAATTAAAGATGGTGGGTGTACAAAATCATGCTATTATTAATCATCCTCAGTATCTCCACTGATTTTTATCATATTTTAAGCCTAGCCCTTGCCATAATTTTGTAAAAAAAACTTATATGGCAATTTTAATTTTCTTTGTAGCACACTGGTACTTATCATTATTCTCGCAAACATTCTTTTTACATCGCTATGCAGCACATCAGATGTTCACGATGTCTAAAGGTTGGGAGAAATTCTTTTACTGGTTTACTTTTATTACTCAAGGCTCTTCATTTTTAAGTCCAAAAGCTTATGGTATTATGCACCGCCTACATCATGCTTATGCCGATACCGAAAAAGACCCTCACTCACCAAGTTATTCAGATAACCTTTTCCACATGATGTGGAAAACGAAGGATTATTATAATGCTGTATTGAACGACCGTGCTGGCATTGAGCCTAAATTTTTGAAAGGTGTTCCCTATTATGCCTTGGTTGAAAAACTAGGAGATAAATGGTTTGTAAGAATTGCTTGGGGTGTTTTATACACTTTGTTTTATATGAAATTTGCTACGCATTCTTGGGAATATGCCTTATTACCCATCCATTATTTGATGGGACCTGTTCATGGCGTAATCATCAACTGGTTTGCTCATAAATATGGTTATGTCAATTTTAAAGTAAATGATACAGCTAAAAACTTATTACCTTTTGATTTCTTGATGATGGGTGAATCATACCACAACAATCACCATAAATTAGGCGGTAGAGCCAATTTTGGTATCAAATGGCATGAATTCGACCCTACTTATCCAGTAATCTTAGTACTGAATTTATTACACGTCATCAAACTAAAACGCAATAACGACTTGAATTATATGTAAAATAAGTTGTGAGTTAGTGAATTGTGAGTTAGAGACTTTAACTAAAATCACTAACTCACAATTCACTAACTCACAACTAACTCTCAATCACAACTAATCATGGACTTTGAGGCAAAAACTTTTACGCTTGGTGAGCAAATAACACCTGAACAAAAAGCGTATTTCGACCAATATGGATTTATTCATTTCAAAAATTTTATTTCAAAAGAAACCGTTGAAGCTTTCAAAAATGAGGCACACCGTGTAGAAAAAGAATGGCTTACGGCAGGTATCGATAAGATGAACGGAATACCTCTCAAATTCGGAAAAGATGAAAAGGGTAATCCTATGATTCAACGTTTATGCTTTTTATCACAACACAGTGCTATCTTGCATGAGTATTTACAAGATCCTCGTTTAAAGGCTTTACTAACTTTGATTCCAAATAATGCGAATCGCATTGGTGAAGATGAAAAAGATGGTTTGGTTTTTAATCATTATGTAAATGCTGATAACAGTAAGTTCTCGCAAATGGGTTGGCATACAGATAGTCCACGAGATTTATTTTTAGGACAAAAAATTCTGAAAATGCTAAATGTGGGTACACATTTGGATGATTGCCCGATGGAAAACGGAGGATTAAGAGTTTTACCGGGTACACATCGATTGAATAAGATGAAAGTGTTATTTTTGAAAAAACAATTCATCGACCATAATCCTGATAAAAACGAAGTTGGTTTAAATATAGAAGCAGGCGATTTAACCGTACACGATGGTGACCTTTGGCACAGAGTAGAAGTTTGCCCGTTTACAGGTGAAAAGTCACGTAGAAGAGTGATGTATTTCCCGATTGTTCAAGGAAAATATCAACCCAAAGATCAAAAAAGCAAAACACCCTTTTACCATAAATTGGGTAAATTAGTTGTGAAGTAATAGTTGTGATTGAGTGAATTGTGAGTTAGTGAATATTTCAATAGCTTAGTTGAAATATTTACAGAAAATTCGAAATAGTTCGTTAAACAAAATTTAACAATTACTAATTCACAATTCACTCAATCACTAAATAATCTCCCATGAAAAAAGACTTAGAAAACCGAGCAGACATTGAACTATTAGTCAATAGTTTTTATGATAAAATACGTGATAATGATACTTTAGGCTATATTTTCGACGAAGTAGCCAAAGTAAACTGGGAAAAACATTTACCTAAAATGTATAGTTTTTGGGAGATGATTTTATTCAATAAAGACGGTTATGAAGGACATCCCCTTCGTCCGCATCTTGTAATTAACAATCAACATCCGTTAAATCCAGAACACTTTAATACATGGCTTGAGCTTTTTGAAGCCACCGTCAACGAACATTTTGAAGGAGAAAAAGCAACTGAAATTAAAAGTAGGGCTAAAAATGTAGCGTTGTCATGGGCTTTTAAAATACATCATTTCAATCAACCAGCTTAATAGAAAGAAACGCTAGAGTGATACTTTAGCTACTAATTGATTCACAAAAAACATTAAAGTCTCATCATTAATCTTTGGTTTTTCGCCAACATATCACATAATAATTATAAAAAATACAGCATTAAAACTATTTTATTTTCTACGCTGAATTCGGTACTTTTGAGAAATCTCATAAATACATTGCCCTAAGTACATTTATAATCGAAAACACATGAAAATAATCTATTTTCTATTCCTTTCCCTCCTACTCTTCTCTTGTAAAAAAACGCAAGAACAAACTCAGCCAAAGATTATCAATATTTCAGAATCTGTGTATGCTTCTGGTATTGTAAAAAGTAAAAATCAATATCAAGTATTTTCTAAAGTAAATGGCATTATTGATGAGCTTTATGTGAAAGAAGGTGATTTTGTACAGAAAGGACAGCCTTTGATGAAGATCTTCAATCAAACTAGTAGACTAAATACAGAAAATGCTGCTTTAATAGTTGAAAATACAGCTATAAATGCCAATGCTGATAAATTGAAAGATTTGAGTATTGCGATAGACTTAGCCCATAAAAAACTTCAAAATGATTCGCTGTTGTTTCTTCGTCAAAGTAACCTTTGGGCACAACAAATAGGTACAAAAGTGGAGTTTGAACAACGGGAATTGGCTTTTTCAAATGCTAAAACTGCCTACCAGTCAGCTATTTTGAAGTATAAAGAACTAAAACGGCAAGTTAATTTCTCTGCGGCACAATCAAAAAAAAACCTAGCCATTAACCAGACAATAGAAGCAGACTATACGTTGAAGAGTGAATATATAGGTAGGCTCTATAGTCTTCAAAAAGAAAAAGGTGAAATGGTTAATTTACAGACTGCCATAGCCGTAATAGGTGACGCCAATATGTTTAGTCTTGAACTACAAGTAGATGAAGATGATATAGTAAGCGTAAAGATTGGACAAAAAATCATGGTATCAATGGATAGTTACCAAGGCAAAGCTTTTGAGGCTACAGTGTATGAAATAGACCCTTTGATGAATGAAAAAACGAGGGCTTTTACGGTAAAGGCAAACTTTACCAAGCAACCAAAACTATTGTATCCAAACCTAACGGTAGAAGCAAACATTATCATTCAGACCAAAGAAAAAGCATTGACCATTCCTAGAAACTATTTGGTAGATGATAGCTATGTACTGAATGAAAAAAATGAGAAAGTTAAAGTAAAAATAGGCTTAAAAGATTATCAGTCTGTAGAAATCATTTCAGGTTTAACCGCACAAGACATCATTTTAAAACCTGCCAAATGAACGCAAAACTCATCATCAGCATAGCCAAATCATTATTATTAGCACGCTGGCGACAAACGCTAGTAGCGGCTGTGGGGGTTACTTTTAGTATTACCATGTTCATTACGCTGCTAGGATTTATGAATGGTCTAAACGACTTATTGGATAATTTAATCCTGAATCGTACTCCACACGTTAGGCTTTTTAATGAAATCAAAGCCAATAAAAACCAACCTATTGATATTTCAGCACGTTATAAAGCCTATCATAATTTTATTCGTTCTATCAAACCTAGTGGTAATAGTATCGAAATTCGTAATAATGGGCTCATCATGCAGGCACTGCGCAATGATGATAGGGTATTAGGTATTTCACCTAAAATGACAGCTCAAGTATTTTATAACGTCGGGGATATCGATATTACTGGTGTAGTAAATGGTATAGATGTAGAAGCCGAAAGCAAACTGTTTTTCTTTCAAGACTACGTTACAGAGGGCTCGTCACTTGATTTAAAAAATGTACCTAATAGTATTATTCTTGGAAAAGGAGCTGCTGACAAAATGTTGGCTAAAATTGGCGATGTTATCCAGATTACAACTCCCAAAGGCGAACGTTTCCCACTAAAAGTCGTTGGTTTTTTTCAATCGGGTATTGTTGAAATTGATAAAGTACAAAGCTATGCTTCAATAAAAACGGCACAGAAATTATTAGGGCAAACCAATAGTTATGTAACAGACATTCAAGTAAAGCTAAAAGATATGAAACTAGCTCCTGCTTTGAGCAAGGAATATGCACATATTTTCGAAACTGATGCCGAAGATATTCAAACTGCCAATTCGCAATTTGAAACTGGGAGTTCTATACGCACGTTAATTTCTTATGCCGTTGGTATCACCTTACTGATTGTGGCTGGTTTCGGCATATATAATATCTTGAATATGATGATTTATGAGAAAATGGATACTATTGCCATTTTAAAAGCAACGGGATTTTCAGGGAAAGATGTCAATAGAATCTTTATTACGATTGCCCTGAGTATTGGATTCTTTGGTGGAATTACGGGTTTGGCTTGTGGTTTTTTGCTTTCTTCTATCATCGACCAAATTCCATTTAATACAGCAGCCTTGCCTACTGTAACGACTTATCCAATCAATTATAATCTTAAATTTTATTTGATTGGAATATCCTTCTCGTTAATCACAACCTATTTCGCTGGACTTTTTCCTGCCAGAAAAGCAAGTAAAATTGACCCTGTGGACATTATTAGAGGAAAATAATATGCAACACTCGACCATCATTGAGGCAAAAGCCATCAACAAAAGTTTTCATGACCCTATAACAATCCCTATTTTGAAGGATATTAACTTTTCTATCAATAAAGGTGAGTTTACTTCTATCGTCGGGAAATCAGGTTGTGGAAAATCTACGCTGTTATATATTCTTTCTACGATGGATACCGACTATGAAGGCGAATTGCTGATTGATGGCGTTAGTATGCAAGACAAAAAAGAGCAGGATTTAGCCCGAGTGCGTAATGAAAAGATTGGCTTTGTATTTCAGTTTCATTATTTATTGAATGAATTTACGGTATTGCAAAACGTAATGTTGCCAGGCTTAAAGCTGAATAAATACTCTGAACAAGAATTAGAACATCGAGCGATGGAACATCTAAGGAAGCTAGGCATCGAAAAACAAGCGATGAAAAGTGCCACACAGCTTTCGGGTGGAGAAAAACAAAGAGTTGCGATTGCCAGAGCCTTAATCAACGACCCGCTCATTATTATGGGCGATGAACCCACAGGAAACTTAGATAAGAAGAATACAGAAGTGGTTTTTGATATTTTTCAACAACTAGCCATAGAATATCAACAAGCCCTACTTATCGTTACCCACGACCCAAGCTTCGCCAGTAGAACTAATCGGATTATTGAGATGGAGGATGGTAGAGTGATTAAGAGTTGAAAGTATTGCCTTAAAGCCATAAATACTCCAACTCCTTTTTGTAAAGAAATCTGCACAAATTAGCATAACCATCAAACTATCTATCCATTACAATACCTTCATACTCTCCTATCTTAGCTAATTTAAAACTGATAAAGCCATCTTCCCAAACATATTTTATTGAGGCTTTAGTACTTAAATAATACACCTCAGTAGGTCTAAAACTGGTCTTAATTTTAAAAGAACGTTCGTACACAGGTAATGCATCAAAATACGAATTACCGCTAAAGCCCGTCAGATTAATTAAGTGCATAATTAGCCCATCCGTATTTTTTGCAGATACATTAGTAGTAATATTCTTACGATATTCCTGCAAGATTACCTCTATGCGTTCGGGTACATCGGTTTGTATTAGTTCAGTGGCTTTGGGCATGATATAATCTACGGCGTCTAACAATATATTTTTATGTTGCTCATAGCCGTGTAAATAATATAATTTCCCCAAATTGATAGGCAAAATAATCGCTTTACTCTTGGGAAATTCTTTCATTGCCATGGCAAAATAATTGGTTGGCTCGTGCCCTCCAATAATTTCTGGCGGACCAGGTCTTCCTTTACTTAGAATAGGCAAAAAGGTTTTATCTGCTCCTGAAAAATCGTATAACCCTAAATTAAATTTCCAGAACAACATTGTTTGCAATTTGAATCTTTTAAAGACATCCGCATTATCTGGTTTTAAATAAAACCCCGAACCTTCATGGTCTTTATTAATGATTTTTGCCCCAAACAAGCTTTGTAACGTTTCGGGACTGTCAAAAAATGTACGATTTGTGGCTATCAAATTGGTCCCTGCACTACTAGCTTCTTGTAGAATTTGTATGGCTTCTGGTTTTAGGTAAGTGATTTCTGGAAGGATAATCAACTGATATTTTTTTACTTTCTCTGCTAAATTCGCTATTTGGGCATCTTCAATAATATCAAAGGGAATATGAGCTTCTTTCAACATCAACTGAATTCCTCTGTATTCTTGCATGGGGTCGCCACTTGGCCAAGAGCCTGGGGCAATCAAGGCTATTTTGGCTACTGAGGTATAATTACCAAAATAAGCTTCGTGTTTTTTATGAAAAGCATAAATCTTTTTGAATACTGGGAAATTTCTTTCGTCTTCATAACCACGCATATCTCCCATCATACTCAAATCTAAGCCTGAACCATTAGCGATATTTTCGTAAAGTCTAATGCTTACCTCCTCTGGTTCGGCTGCATTATAGCGTGACTGAAAAGAAATTTGTTGAATGCTACTATTACTGATAATGTGTTGTGGAAAGGAGTTTCGGGCATTATTTACATTATCAGAGGCAGTATAAGGCCAATAAGGCAAGTTGCTGGTCTGAGATTCATGTCGAATAATATCAACGTATTTATCCAAATAAGTGCAAATAGCAATCTGTTCATTTTTAGACTTTACCAGTTTGTGCAGTTTCTCTGACCAATCTTCAATCGTACTTTTTTTGAAGGCCAAGTATTTTTGAAAAACAGGGTCGGCTTTGTCTTCTACAGTGGGCAAGGTCAACCCATTGCTATATTCTGCAAAACGTTTTTTATCATATTCATTTTGGTCTATTCCCTGATATTTTCCTTCATAAGGATTATTTACTTGGTAGCCAGGCATATTCAAGAAAATACCATCTATCGGGAAAAAATCTATTACCTCCTCAATAATTTTAAAAGCTTTTTCTTGTACATAAGGAGCATTAATTGATACTACATACATATCGGTATTGATAATCCGCTCATTTTTGGGGGAAATATAACACCAATCTGGATGAGCTTTAAAGATGCTTTCTTGTACTCGACTAAAATCAAAACGGACAATTACTTTGATATTATGCTGGTGGCATTTCTGTACTACTTCTTTCAGCATATTATCTTTCATCCACGGATTTTTGTAATGAAAATCTAGCTTGGTGTCATAAAATGCCATAATTCCTCCCGCATTGATGATTAAGGTATTGGCAGAAAAAGTTATCAAATCTTTTACCAATGAATCTGGATTGAGGGTTGCAGCCTCATAAGCAGGAAGATTGGTTTGGATTACTCGGAGATTATTTCGTTTCCACCAAAAATCGGTGTTTGATTCTTGAGAAAATACTAGATTGGTCAAAAAAATAAAGACTATCGATAAGAAAGATTTTTTCATGTGTTAATGCTTGAGAGTGAACAAAATAAAAGTAAAACAAAAATCTGAAAGTAAAGGAAGGGTTTATAGGCAACAATATTTTCTTTTACCTTATATTTTGATGATAGACATCTGTTTTTATGAAGTTTGTATATTTACCAAATATTAAAACAAAACCTTATTTACATGAAAAAACTTTTTATTATCGTACTATTATTATCCTTAGTTAAATCAGCTTTTGCTCAACAAAAATTTTATCAGATTGGCGATTATCCTTTAGAGAATGGACAGATTCTGAAAGACTGTAAAATTGGCTATCGCACTTTCGGAAAATTAAATGGGGATAAATCGAATGCGATATTAGTACCTACATGGTTTACTGGGACGAGTCAACAAAAATCTTTTATCGCCAACCCAAGTGATATTGCCGACAGCACTAAATACTTTGTCATCGTTGTAGATGCCCTTGGCAATGGCGTTTCCTCCTCTCCTTCTAATAGTATTACCCAAAAAGATAAACTTTTTCCCACAATCAGTATTCGCGATATGGTGAATACTGAATATAAACTGGTGAAAGAATCGTTAAAAATCAATCATTTATATGCAGTAACAGGTATTTCAATGGGTGGGATGCAGTCTTTCCAATGGATGATTAGTTATCCTGATTTTGTTGATAAAATTGTACCTATTATTGGTAGTCCAAAGCAAAGTTCTTATGACAAATTGTATTGGAATCTACAGTTGAATATTATTGAGAGAGGTCAGTATTCCAATGAGACTATGAAGACTATCAATGCCTTACATCAATTAAACTTATGGACGCCTAGTTCCAGAGAAGAAAATACACAGTCGGACGATTATGCTAATTATATCAAAAAGATTGAGGAGGATGCATTGAAACTAAACCCTTATGACTGGGCGATACAATTAAAGGCAATGATTAATCATGATATTTTTCAAGGGAAAAAACCAGAAGAAATTGCCACAAAAGTAAAGGCAAAGGTAATGATAGTGGTTGCTATTCAAGACCACATGGTAAATCCACAAGCGGCAATTCGTTTTGGAAAATTATTAAAAGCCCCGATAGTAGAGCTTACGGGCAATTGTGGACACATGGCTACTTCTTGTGAAGGGGATAAAATGCGTGCTCATGTTAAAGGCTTTTTGGATTAGGTTTTATTTTTAGGCGGTGATTTAGGTTCTACTGATTACCCATAAGTTTATAAATTATTAATAATCAGATGCTTATCTCTAGCGAGGGACTTAAGTCCCTCGCTAGAGATAAGGGCTTCAACGCTTGGTTTTAAAGACTATTTATGTACATTTAAGCTAATTTGATCAATAATAACATTTCTATTTCAACTTTTTAAAAGATGTGGGTAATCAGTAGGGCTTAACTCTCCGCCTAAAAATAACCTTTATAACTCTTCTTTCAACTGAAAAGTAAGTACAGGTAATGGAGAACTAAGAATTACTTGTTTAGACTTACTAGGGTCTACAATCTGACTTAAGAAATTACGATGATGAGAAGCTAGTACAATCAAATCTGCACCTTGCTTTTTAGCTGCTTTTAAAATACCCTCAGATACATTGTCAGCTTTGATGGTACTGATTTCAAAGTTTTCTTTCACAAAAGTACCCTTTATCTGATTGATAAATTGTTCATCTGATTGAATATTGGGTTCAAATGAAGCTTCTATTTTTACAAGATTTACTTTAGCCTTTAATTCGTGCGTGATAGCAAACAATTGTGCTAATATATCACTTTCATCAAATTCTAACTGGGTAGCATATAACACTTGTTTGATAGCTACATTTTCTACATGTTGAGGAATTGCTAACACAGGAATAGTAGATTTGGCTGTGATATGTGCAGCATTACTGCCTATTAGCTTATTCAAAAATCCACCAGAACCTGTTCTACCAATTACTAATAAATCTATTTCATGTTTTTCAATAGTATCAAAAACACCAGATGTAACATCATTTAATTCTAGCAATGTTTCATATGCTAAGCCCGCTTCTTTTATTTCTTTTACGAAAGGAGCAAACTGTATATTCATACTTTGAAACTGCTCATTTACAGATTCTAACATCAATAAAGAATCACCATAGATGCCAGGCTCTGTATAATAAGGTAAATAAGTATGTAATAAATAGATTTTGGCCTTATAAGGCTTTGCTATTAAGATAGCATATTGTAAAGTTTTGTGTGAGCTTTCCGAAAAATCGGTTGCAACTAAGATATTTTTCATGGTTTGTAAATTGGTTTAATACAAAACGCTGTATTTTTTGATTTATTAGACTAATGAATATCAACCTTTTATTCGAATTTAGTCATATTAAAAGCATTATGATTTTATAAATAAATTTTTATACCAACTACTAACGAATAAAATCCAAAATCTACCTTGTAGATTTACTTTAGGATAAAACAATCCCTAAACTGTTTGCGAAAACAATTTCTTTGCTGTATTTGCTTGTAACATTCTTTTGTCAAAAGCCATGCATATATTTCTAATAAAAGGTCGTGCTACTGGGTTTACTTCTAACGAATTTGCATCATAAGTCAATAGTCCGTCCTGCTTAAAGCCTTCTAGCTTTTCAAACAGTGTTTGTTTTTCTTCAAAGCTAAATGCTTCGTCATCCCAAGAGGTAGCAAGCTGACACATAATATCAAGAATCTGCTGGCGTACTGTTAAATCCTCCTCTGTCAAAATATGTCCTTTCAAAATCGGCAGTTCATTATTCGCTATCATGTTTTGGTACTCATCAATATCCTTCACATTTTGTGAGAAAGCACTCCAAGAATCACTAATTGAGGACACTCCTAGCCCCAACAATACCTTTGTTTGGGTAGTGGTATACCCCATGAAGTTTCTGTTTAAGGTACCTTGTTGCATGGCTTTATACATAGCATCGTGCGGTAACGCAAAATGATCCATCCCGATTTCAGCATAGCCGTTTTCTTCAAAAAGCATTCTGCCTGTTTCGTAAAGCTTCAGTTTTTGTTCAGCCGAAGGTAAATCTTCGTCTTTAAAACCTCGCTGGCCACTTCCTTTAATCCAAGGCACATGTGCATAAGAATAAAAAGCCAAGCGGTCGGGTTGTAATTCAATCGTTTTAGCAATAGTGTCCTCAATAGATGATACTTGCTGAAAGGGTAAGCCAAATACTAAATCGTGGCTAATAGACTCATAACCGATGGCTCTACTCCATTCCGTTACTTGTCTTACGTTTTCAAAGGGTTGTATTCTATGAATAGCTTTTTGAACGATAGGGTCATAATCTTGTACCCCAAAACTTACTCTTTTAAAGCCTATATCATATAATGTTTTGAGGTGTTCATAAGACGTATTATTAGGATGGCCTTCAAAACTAAATTCATAAGCTGAATTAATAGTGGCATGTTTTAAAATACCATTTATTAATAAATCCAACATTTCTGGCGCAAAGAAACTCGGCGTACCGCCTCCCAAATGAATTTCAGCAATGCTCGGCTTTTCAGAAAAATGATTCAAATACAATTGCCATTCTTTCAAAACCGCCTCTATATAAGGTTTTTCTACCTGATGATTTTTAGTAATACGCTTATTGCATCCACAAAAAGTACAAAGACTTTCACAATAGGGAAGATGAATATATAGACTAATACCTGTGGCGGTATTGGTAGTTTCAAAAGTATCACTTAACGAAGACAACCACGCATTTTCTCCGAAACTATCATCCTGCCAGAAAGGTACCGTCGGATAGCTTGTATAGCGTGGGCCGGGTACATTGTATTTATTAATTAATGTATTCATAAGTGGTGATTAGTGATTGGCATTTCAAATTCCTAGTTATCATTTGTTTACTATAAATGATAACGTTGTTTAAATTATATTGATTACTTAGCTCAAAATTAGCTTTAAGTCCTCACCAAGTCTTATGATTTTTATCAGTTTAGTTACTGATAAATCCTTGTATAGGCTCTGACTTATCTCATGGGTAAAACAAGTCTTTTAGGCGAATTTTGAGGCATAAATAATGCTAAAATCTTCAAAAAATGCAAGTTATCTTCTTTATGATTGGTATAAGTTTATTGATGGCCCTAGGTTTTCTTGGGGCTTTCTTCTGGTCGATGTCTAAAGGACAAAATGATGATTTACATACACCCGCTATGCGCATTTTATTTGAAGACAAAGACTAAAACCCTCCCCACCATGAAAAACAACACACAAAATCAAAACAGTCAAGAACAGAAAAAATGTACCTGCGACAAAGACTGTAAACGATGCAAAGCCATTAAAGAAATTGACTTTGAGCTAATTAACCAGAAATAAATAATATCATGTCAGCGATCAATACTAATGTAGAACATTTTGAGTACGACAATAAAATCGTCCGAAATTTTGCACTTGCCTCTATTATTTTTGCCATAGTGGGCTTGCTAGTCGGAGTACTTATTGCCACTCAACTCTTTATGCCTTCTGCCAACATTACGCAATACTTTACTTTTGGCCGTATTCGTGCATTACACACTAATGCTGTAATCTTTGCCTTTGTAGGAAATGCTATTTTTGCAGGAATTTATTATTCTTTACAACGTCTTTGTAAAGCCCGTTTGTATAGCGATTTATTGTCGAAGATTCACTTTTGGGGTTGGCAATTAATTATTCTATCGGCTGCCATTACGCTTCCTTTAGGGATGAGTACCTCTAAGGAATATGCAGAATTAGAATGGCCTATCGATATCGCCATTGCCTTGATTTGGGTAGTATTTGGTATCAATATGTTTGGTACTATTCTAAAACGCCGCGAACGTCACTTATACGTAGCCATCTGGTTTTATATCGCTACTTTCGTTACTATTGCCTTATTGCATATTGTTAACTCATTGGCTATTCCAGTATCATGGACAAAAAGCTATTCAATTTACGCAGGTGTACAAGATGCCTTGGTACAATGGTGGTACGGACACAATGCTGTGGCATTCTTCCTGACAACGCCATTTTTAGGGTTGATGTACTATTTCTTACCTAAAATGGCTAACCGTCCTGTATATTCTTATAAATTATCAATCCTCCACTTTTGGTCATTGATTTTCTTATATATCTGGGCTGGGCCACACCACTTACTTTATACAAGCTTACCCGACTGGGCACAATCATTAGGAACTGTTTTCTCTATCATGCTGATTGCTCCATCTTGGGGTGGTATGATTAACGGTTTGCTTACGCTACGAGGTGCTTGGGATAGTGTACGAGAAGACCCTCGATTAAAAATGATGGTAGTGGGTATTACGGCCTACGGTATGGCTACTTTTGAAGGGCCGATGCTTTCGTTGAAAAACATCAATGCTATTGCTCACTATACCGACTGGATTCCTGCACACGTACACGTAGGAGCGTTGGGTTGGAATGGCTTCCTTTCATTCGCCATCATGTATTATATGATTCCTAAGATTTATGGAAACCAGATGTTCTCTAAAAAATTGATGAACGCTCACTTCTGGTTAGGTACTTTAGGGATTTTGTTCTGGGCTGTGCCCATGTATATCGCTGGCTTTACACAAGGGATGATGTGGAAAGAATTTACAGCAGAAGGTAATTTAAAATATGCCAACTTCTTGGAAACTACCCTACAAATTATACCAATGTACATGATGCGTGCCTTAGGTGGTGTTTTCTACTTATCTGGTGCATTGATTGGTGCTTACAATATCTTCAAAACGATGTTAGTAGGTAAACTAGTAGCCAACGAAGCTGCTCAGGCTCCTGCATTAGAGAAAGTATTCGTAGCACAAGGAACTGATACTTACTGGCATAGATGGCTCGAACGCAAACCAATGCCTTTGTTAGTAGGTGCTTTAGTAGTAGTAGCAATAGGCTCTTTGATTGAGTTGATGCCTACTTTGATGGTAAAATCTAATGTGCCAACCATCGCTTCGGTAATGCCTTATACGCCTTTAGAATTACAAGGTAGAGATTTATACATTCGTGAGGGTTGTGTTTCTTGTCATAGTCAGATGATTCGTCCTTTCCGTTCAGAAACTGAAAGATATGGCGAATATTCTAAAGCAGGCGAATTTGTGTATGACCACCCATTCTTGTGGGGTTCAAAAAGAACAGGGCCAGATTTACATCGTGAAGGCGGAAAGTATCCAGATTCTTGGCATTATCACCATATGCGTGAACCAAGTTCTATGTCGCCAGGCTCTATTATGCCTAACTATGATTGGCTGTTAACGCAAACGTTGAATAGTTCGAATACAAAAGACAAACTAAAAGCCATGAAGACTTTAGGCGTGCCTTATGATGAATACGCTATTCAGCATGCTGATGAAGACCTTAACATTCAAGCAAAAGGCATTGCAGATAACTTAGCCAAAGAGGGCATTAAAGTTACTCCAGACAAAGAAATCATTGCCTTGATTGCTTATCTGCAAAGAATAGGTACTGATATTAAAAAAGGAGAAAAGTAAATTTCCCTTCCTGTCACCACTATTTAAATAGCTGATAATCAAAACATACACCAATAGCCCTTCTGTATGTCTCCCCTTCTCTTAATGAGAAGGGAGCAGAGGGTGAGGTTCCTTTTTTAAACAACCAAGAAGATGTTCAGACAATTGCTAAATAAAGTTCAAGGAGCTGATGTTCCTATAATTACTTCTCTTCTGATATTTTTTGTGTTTTTCTTAATGGTCGGAGTTTATCTGTTCATTATTGATAAAAAACACCTTCAGTACATGAGCCACTTACCCCTAGAGGAAAACAATTAAGACAAGCGATGAAAAAGATATATATATTCTCATTTTTATTAGGCTCGCATCAAATCTTTGCAGCCGATACTCCACAAAAAGAGTACTTTTTCGGTGGTATCAAAACTGGTGAAGACCTCCTCATGGTCTCATTATTGGGCATTTTAATCATTGTTTGTATTATTATTTGTTTCCTTGCCTACGGATTACAGCAAAAAGTGAATGCTTATTTGAAGCCTATACAGCAAATTGATGATGTTTACGAACAAGCGATGCAAAATCGTACTTTCTGGCAAAAATTAGCCAGTTTGAAGCCATTATCAATGGAAAAGGATTTGGAAATGGAACATAAGTATGATGACATTGCCGAGTTGGACAACCCTACTCCTCCGTGGTTTATGTACCTTTTCTATGCTACTATTGTGTTTGCAGTTATCTATTTAGTAGGTTTTCATATCATTGGTAATGGTAAAATTATGGTAACAGAATATACTGAGGAGGTAACCATTGCCGAAAAAGCCCGCGAGGAGTACATGAAGAAATTTGCCAATGCTGTTAACGAAGACAATGTAAAAGTGTTGGGAGACCCTAAATCGTTAGAAAGTGGAGCTAAAATTTATACACAAAACTGTGTGGCTTGTCACGGAGAAAAAGCGGAAGGGAAAGTTGGACCAAACCTTACTGACGAATTTTGGCTACATGGTGGCTCTGCAAAAAATATATTCCATACCATCACCGAAGGTGTACCCGAAAAAGGGATGATTTCATGGAAAAAGTCATTGAATCCTATTCAGGTACAGGAGGTGCTTAGTTATATCGTTTCATTGAAAGGCACTAACCCGCCGAATCCGAAAGAACCTCAGGGAGAAAAATACGACGCCTCTGAAGCCTCGACAGATTCAACAGCTAACAAAACCACAAGTGTTCATTAAAGTAAAATTGATACAATCCCCTAAGCGTCATTAAAACACACTTAGGGGATTTGCTTTCTAACATTAAACAGATAAAATCGTAATAAGAAGTGATTAGAAATTAGTTATTGGTGATTAGAAAACACTCACATTTCGATGAGTAAAATAACATAAACTAATTATTACAGTCACTTACGATGATTATTTGCAAAACTTATGAAACAAGCAAAAATTGATACCAGTAATTATCGCGACCATCTCTCGAATGTTACAGAAACTGGTAAGCGTATCTGGATTTATCCTCGTATTGTTATCGGAAATTTTTATAAACTTCGTACCTACTTTTCATGGTTATTATTAGGTCTACTTTTCGGTCTTCCTCTTATTGAAGTTGATGGTCACCCTGTGTTTATGTTTAATGTTATTGAAAGAAAATTCATCTTCTGGGGTGTTCCCTTTTTCCCTCAAGATTTCCATTTAGTAGCCATTGGTTTACTTACTTTTATTGTATTTGTCATTCTCTTTACGGTTATTTTTGGTAGAATTTGGTGTGGGTGGGCTTGTCCGCAAACTATTTTTATGGAAATGCTTTTCAGAAAAGTAGAGGTATTGATTGAAGGCGACCATAATGCCCAAAGAAGATTGGATGCCGAAACTTGGACAACTGAGAAAATCTGGAAAAAGACCCTTAAACATGGTATTTTTGTATTGCTTTCTTTCTTGATTGCCAATACTTTTTTGGCTTATATTATTGGTAAAAGAGCATTATTAGCAATCATGCTAGATAATCCACTCGACCACCTCGCAGGGCTTTTCGCTATCATTATTTTTACGGCTGTTTTTTATTTTGTATTTGCTCGTTTTCGCGAATTGGTTTGTATTGTAGTTTGCCCGTATGGACGCTTACAGGGGGTAATGTTGGATAAAAAATCCATCGTTGTGGCTTATGATTTCCTTAGAGGTGAGCCTCGAGGGAAAAAACAAACTGTTGAAGAAAAAAAGGTAGCTCCTGTAGCACATGGTTCTTGTATCGACTGTAAAATATGCGTGCAAGTTTGTCCAACAGGTATCGACATCCGCAATGGTACGCAATTAGAATGCATCGGCTGTACGGCTTGTATCGATGCTTGCGATGAGGTAATGGATAAAATCAGCGAACCGCGCGGATTGATTCGCTATGCTTCTCAGGAAGGTATCGAGCAAAAGACCAAACTAACATTTAATACCAGAATTGCTTCTTATTCTTTTATACTGGTGGCTTTATTAAGCATTTTGGGTTATTTATTAATGACCAGAAATATTATTGAAACCACTATTCTGAGGGCTCAAGGGCTTACTTATCAGGAAAATAAAAATGGAACGGTTTCAAACCTTTATAATGTACAAGTATTGAATAAAAGTTATAAAGCTATGCCCGTACAGTTTAAGATAAACCAACAAAATGCACAGATTAAAATGATTGGCAAGGCTTTGGTAGTTCAACCTGGGGAATTAGCCGAATCATCATTTTTCATTGAGATTCCAAACAAATCACTCACCGATGGAAGTGTGAAATTGGATATTGAAATAATTTCAGAGGGCAGAGTAATTGATCATGTAAAAACAAAATTCCTCGGCCCGATTCTTTAAGGGAATTTAGGACTCTAGACTTGAAGACATTAGACGCTAGACTTTGGGATTGTGGACTTTAGGACTTGAAGATGTTAGATTTTAGACTAGAGGATTATGGATTTTAGTCTAAAATCTAGCGTCTTATGTCTTCAAGTCTAGTGTCCTAAAGTCTTCAAGTCCTAAAGTCCATAATCCTAAAGTCTAGCGTCCCAAAATCCAAAAAATAACTCTTTTCATACAAAAGACTAACAAAACTCATATTTTTTTATTGTTTAATCCCATAGCTTTGAATCATAATAATAACAAATATGAACTGGGGTAAATCAATCATTTTATGTTTTATACTTTTTGCCAGCTTTATTGGTACAATGGCTTATAAAATGGCTACTGCCAAGGTAGATTTAGTAAATAAAGATTACTACAAAAACGAAATAAATTATCAAGATCAAATTAATAAAAGAAAGAATTCATCCAATTTCAATGCTGGCAATATCATGACTTATTCATCCGATAATCAAACATTAAGAATTGGTTTTCCAACAAAGGTAAATAATGGCGTTATTACTTTCTTCAGACCATCTGACAAACGTTTAGACTTTACTGTACCTGTTAAAAAAGAACCCGTTTTCAATTATTCAACCGAAAAATTAGAAAAAGGTAAATGGAAAGTACAGGCTACATGGACAGATGGAATCAGAGAATATTATCTTGAAGATGAATTTATTGTTCGTTGAGTACAAATAAAGATTATGCTTTAACCATTTTATAGATACGGCCTTACAATCCGTCCAAGTTTGAATTGATAAAATGAATGTTCTTTTTTCCATAGCTTTTATGACGGGTCTGGCTGGCAGTTTTCATTGTGTTGGTATGTGCGGTCCTATTGCCCTAGCCTTACCCGTCGGAAAGCTTTCTTACATTCAAGCTACCCTTTCACGCATATTCTACAACCTCGGGAGAACGCTTACTTATGGGCTACTAGGCTATATTTTTGGATACTTCGGAGGACAAATTTTTGTAGCAGGTTTTCAGCAACAGTTATCTATTTCAATTGGTTTGTTGATGCTCATTTTTATGATTCCCAACAAATTAATTTCGTTCTATCCTTTTCAAAAGTTACCTTCTTTCATAAAAAGAAGTTTCGGTTCGTTAATAAATACCCATTCACTAATTAATTTCGCATTTTTAGGAATGCTAAATGGACTTTTGCCGTGTGGTACTGTATACCTAGCATTGGCTGGCGCTACAGTTACCACATCGCCCATTGAAGGGGCTATGTTTATGGCATTTTTTGGTTTGGGAACTTCTCCATTAATGTTTTCTGTTAGTATTTTACCTAAGTTTTTAAGTTTAACTACTCGACAAAAAATCAATAAGTATTTACCCGTATATTCTTTTGTATTAGCGTCTTTTTTTATAGTTCGAGGATTGAATCTAGGAATCCCTTATATTAGCCCAAAATTTGAAAAAGTACCCCTTAGCCAAAAAATTTCAGATTGTCACGGAAAAATAAATAATTAACAAAAAATATTCATACTTATCTGCTTTCGTGCTCGTTAATATTATGTACGGCTTCGCTAAATCAAGCCTGATTTAAACAAATACAGTCATGAAAAAAATACTTGTTCCAACCGACTTTTCAAACCTTTCCCTACTTGCATTAGATGCAGCGGTTGAGATTGCACAACAATCAAAAGCGGAAATTTTACTTTTCCATGTTCAGCCTTTACATTATATGGTAAGTGCTGATCCATTTCCAGTAACAATGATGCCAAATTTAGATTTGGATTTATATAAATATGAGGTAGAAGATGCAACTAAGAAATTACACGAAATTGCAGACGCACCTATTTACGATGGTGTAACCATTACTCCTATTTTAGCAGATAGTTACTTACCCATTGAAGATGCCATTACTCAACAATCGGATGTAGATTTAATTGTGATGGGTTCTACTGGCGCTGATGGCTGGAAAGATTTATTAAGTCATTCAAATGCCGAATCAGTTATCAGAAATTCGCATTGCCCAGTATTAATCGTAAAACAAACTGAGAAAAAATTCAAGATGAAACGCATTATGGTTGCGGTAGATTTTGACACTAAAATTACAGCTAGTTTTATTCATAAACTACAAGCTACCAAAGCTAAATTGACCTTTGTATTCATTAACACACCAGATGGTTTTGAAGATAGTCATACTACTACCCAAAAGATGTTTAAACTTGGTGAAGAGTTAGGTATTAAAGAAATCGATTTCTTGATTTACAACTATTATAATATTGCCAAAGGAATTGTAGCTTGTGCTAAAGATATGAAAACTGACATGGTTGTATTAACAACTAATGGCAGAAAAGGCTTGAGCTTGTTATTTGCTGGTAGTATCACTGAAGATGTTGTTAATCATTCAGATATTCCTGTATTAGCACTAGTTTAAAATCAAGTAGTGTTGATTCAAAAGCGACTTTTTCAGGTGAAAGAGTCGCTTTTTGTTTTTAAATATCGTTATAGCCACCTGTCAACACCGCCATGATGAGAGCAAGTCATCATTTTCTTTCTTTATTACTCTCCCATATTTTTATACCCGAAAGCTTTATCAAGAAAAGCTTGCATAGCCTTCATTTAAACAGATTTCTTCATGAAAGTCAATAATCCATTACCTTTGTATATGGATTATTTTAAAAAACTACTCAACTTACTAAAAACTGAGCGCGACGAAAGCCTAAATCAGTATATCCAACTTACCGAAAAATCATCCGTGAGCGAACGTAGAGCAAACGGACTTACGTGGTATCCGATTGCCATAAGAGGTTCTGAAATTGGCCGTGGAGATTATTTAACGGTTGAAATTGAACGTACTACCCATCATGACCTTTCCCATCAATTTAGGTTTGGTATGCCTGCGGTGCTTTTTAGTAACCACGACCCTCAAACTGATAGAATAGAAGGTACAATTACCCATCAAAATGGCAATCGTTTAAAAATTACCCTCAAAACAGACGAATTACCCGACTGGAGCCGAGATGGTAAGCTAGGCATTGATGTCTTGTTTGATGACAATAGTTTCGATGAAATGCAGGCTGCTCTTAAACAAGCCTCTGCCCTTAGCGAACAAGCTAATACCAATTTGGTAAAAGTACTTATTGGCGAAAAAACGCCTACTTTTCAAACAGACATTAAAGCGGTTACTATTCCAAGTTTAAATACTTGGCAAAATGAGGCCGTCAATAAAATACTAGCTGCCAACGAACTAGCCATTATCCATGGCCCTCCGGGTACAGGTAAAACTACTACGCTGATTCAAGCGATTAAAGCCCTTATCCAACGAGATAGTCAAAAAATTCTGGTAGTGGCACCAAGCAATACCGCTGTAGATTTACTTAGCGAAAAATTGCACGAAGAAGGACTAAATGTATTGCGTGTTGGTAATCCAGCCAAAGTAAATGAAAAGCAATTGGCGCTTACCCTTGATAGTAAAATGGCTGACCATACGATGCTCCGTGATGCTAAAAAACTTAAAAAACAGGCTCAGGAATACAAAAATATGGCACATAAGTATAAGCGTAGTTTCGGCAAATCTGAACGAGACCAACGCAAACTACTTTTTGATGAAGCCCATAAAATCATGAAGGAAGTCGGTAATACCGAACAGTACATCATTGATGACATTGTAGGCAAAGCACAAATTATTACGGCTACTTTGGTGGGGGCAACTCACTACACAGTTAGAAATCTGAAATTCGATACAGTAATTATTGATGAAGCTGGACAAGCACTTGAACCTGCTTGTTGGATTCCGATTCTAAAAGCACAGAAAGTAGTATTGGCAGGTGACCATTGTCAGCTACCGCCTACTATCAAATCAAGTGAGGCGGCAAAAAATGGACTGAATAATACCTTGTTAGAAAAATGTATTGCTTTACACCCCGAAGCAGTTACTTTATTGGCCGAACAATATCGTATGAATGAGCAGATTATGGGCTATTCTTCTAAAGTATTTTATTATAACAAACTAAGGGCTCATGCGTCGGTCGCTAAACGTACTCTTAAAAGTGATAATACACCATTACTATTCATTGATACTGCGGGCTGTGGTTTTGAAGAAAAAATAGAAGGCACTAGCTCTACTAATCCAGAAGAAGCAATGTTGTTGATGAAACACCTCAGCCTTTTTAGTGATGAATTGGCATTGGAATATAAGCCCGAAGATTTCCCGACTGTCGCAGTTATTTCGCCCTATAAACAGCAAATCAAGTTATTAAATGAGCAATTACTCCATACGCCTGCTTTGCAAATATTTACGGATAAAATATCTGTAAATACGATTGATAGTTTCCAAGGACAGGAACGTGACATTGTCTATATCAGCATGACAAGGAGTAACACGGAAGGAGCTATTGGCTTTTTATCAGACATTCGCAGAATGAACGTAGCAATGACCCGTGCTAGGAAAAAACTAGTAATTATTGGCGATAGTGCTACGTTGGCTCAGTTCCCTTTTTATGCAGATTTTATAGAATATACCGAAAGCCTAAATGCCTACCAAAGTGCATGGGAGTTCATTAATTAGTTTTACTGTCTTCAATCAATAATTCAACTAACAAATATCATAGTTTAGGGATAAACAAGGGGGTAATTTTGATGCAAGAAAAACAGAGAATCAGTAATTATTTATCTGTTTTCTGAGACGTTAAATGAAGCGATAGTAAAGTCAAAATTATCACTCAATTAAACCTAAATCCATGAAGACTTTTTTTTATAGTGTCAAAGAATTTGAGAAACAATACCTTATTAATGCCAATCAGGACAAACACGAAATTAGTTTGAGTACCCAGAGTTTAGCAGCTGAAACCGCCATTTTATCTGCTGGCTATGAGGCCATTTCAGTGTTCACTAACGATGATGCCTCGGCAGAAGTCTTAGAGCTTCTTCGAGAAGGTAGGGTTAAATATATTGCTACACGGTCAGTGGGAACAGACCATATCGACCTTGTAACAGCGAAACAGATGGATATTAAAGTAGGTAATGTTCCAGCCTATTCGCCTTATTCAATAGCAGAACACAGTATCGGTATGATGCTGGCATTGAATAGAAAATTGATTTTAGCCAATGCCAATGCCCATCAGTATCAATTTGATTTAGCTCCGTTAATTGGTTTCGATATGCACGGAAAAACCGTAGGCATCATTGGGTTAGGGGAAATCGGTTCGATTGTCGCCAAGATTCTACATGGTTTTGGTTGCAATGTATTGGTTTATGATGTTGTTGAAAAACCTGAAAAATCTTCCGAATTCAATTTTACGTATGTTTCGTTAGATAGACTCTATGCTGAGTCTGACATCATTACTTTACACGTACCTTTTACGCCAGCTACAAAATACTTGATTAACCAAGAGAGTATTGCTAAAATGAAAGATGGAGTAATGTTGATTAATACTAGCAGAGGAGGAATTGTTAATACTAAAGCAATTTTTGAAGCCTTACAGTCAGGAAAGATTGGGTATTTAGGACTGGATGTTTACGAAAATGAACGAGGCATCTTTTTCAAAAATCACGAACCTAGCGAGAAAAAGGATGAGCTTTTGTTAGCACTCATGCACTTAGAAAATGTGTTAGTTACAGGTCATCAGGCATTTTTAACGAATGAGGCTTTGACGAATATTGGAGACAAAACCATCGAAAATTTAAGCGATTGGGAAAACGAATATTATAAAGAATGCAACTCAAAAATAGGTAAGGTTGCACATTTAGAAGAATTATTACATTAGTTTTAGGGTGGATATATGAAAAAGGCTTCCGAATTCGGAAGCCTTTTTGTTAATAGCTTACTTTTTATTTACTTACATAAAAACGATGGTAAGCTAAAAGTAGAATTCAACTCCGCAGAATTATCAATCCACAAATCGTTCTGATAGTACCAGATACCACCAAGATTAAACATAAAGTTATACTTTTCCCCTCTGATTAATAAAGTTGATTGAGCTACCAATTTATTATCAGCCGTCGCCTTTAATGTTCCTATACTCGTATAGCCTTTTCCATCTTTTAAGTCTGCCGCTGCTTGAACATCCCCTATTTTGAATGGATAACCATTATCACATTTAGGAGTAATCGTTATTTTAACATAGTTGATAGGACTTATCAAAGTAACATCAACATTTGTCACAGCATTTACATTGGTACAACTTACATTCAAAGATTTAGTAAACAATACTTTGCCTGTAATACTTGTAGTAGTAATGGTTAAGTTAGACGACGTTGGGGTATTACCACCTATCTGACCTTGTACAAAAAGTTTGCAATTCAAGGTTACTCCTAAGCCATGCGATTCGTTAAATAAAATTCTTCCGCTATTATCTACCACAGTCGTTTTAACGGTCTCTCCTGTATACAAAGGATCACTTAATACATTCAATTTCAGGGTTGAACATTCAGAAAGTAAGTCACCACAATAAAATTCTGTTAAATGATTTACCGAAGCCACAAATTCCAAAACACTTCCATTTTTCTTCACAATGGCTGTTCCTTCATATTTAAGTGTTTTAGCATCTGCATCATAACTTGCAAAGTTTAAAGCATCTCCCTCTTTAATATCTTGTCCAGCTGAGTTTTTGGTACCTACTCCAAACTGAAACTTGATTTCAATTGGTGATGAAAAAGTTTTCACCTTCTGACTATTTTCATTAGAAATCACAGCACTTACTGCCGAAATAGGATTAATACTAAAGTTTGGGATTACATTATCATTTTTATCCACTACTTTCATCCCAGTTTGTTGCTTGTTAACAATTACACTAGCCTTTTGTGGGTCTATCTGTACAAGTACAACATTTAATTTACCTGCTACTGGAACGCCCGCTCCATCTTTCAATGTTATTCCAGCGCCGATACTCAAGGTAGCAGAATGACTACTCCCTGCCAATGCTGGGGTACTTATCTGAATGGCTTTCGTAGTTTTTCCTGTATTATCAGCATCCTCTTCTTTTTGGATTACCGTTGTTCCTGTTGGTGGCGTAGCAATTTTTGTAAGCTTAACAATTACTTTTTGATCAGTAGTGCTTGTAATTTCTACAGGTGTTATCTCTTTTAAATAACCATCTACTGCCGTTACTATCGTAAATTTAACTGGTGCTGTTGTACTAGCTGTAGTACCAGGCTTTAATGCCAAAATCATGATACCATTTTTAGGTTTATAAACCTTTTTATTAAAGCTATCTACAATTTTTGCTGAATCACTCCCTGCAATATGCACATCTATGGTGCTTGGTAATTCTCCTAAATTATCATTCGCTTGTGAATATTGAACGATAATATTGGTGCTTACAACTGCATCAGGAAATTTGAATTTTACCCCTTCTAAAGGTGGAGTACAGGAATAGCTTATTGTGATACAAGCCAAAAGTAATATTGCGTAAGTAATATATTTTTTCATTGTGTGATGTCGTTTTAAGTTAATATCATTACCCTTGAATTAAACTATATTTTAATTCGAACAGAAAAAGATAATTTAGGAATAAAAGAATAGTTCTTCACGTTATTCTGAATACTCAGGATGTTGGCATCAGTAATCAATGTTTCAACCACACCAGAACGGTCTAAAGCTAATTGAGGTGAACCTGAATAATAAGCACCCATCTCAAAACCAAAACCTACACTGCTTTTCGGAATTGCTCGTCCAAAACCTAAGCCTAAATAAGGGCGGATTTTATTGCCTGTAACTTTCAAATTTGCTTTTCCAAAATCCTGTGCATCTATTTCAAAATCTGATGCAAATTTAAACTTACCTGTTTTGACCGTTGGTTCTGCCATCACTTCTGAATCTCCAGTACCATAAGCTAAACCTGCTACCAGTTTAAAAGACTTTCTCTTGAATGGATGAAAGTCAACAAGTGCATCTATTTGAAGAGATTTAACCTTGGGAGTAATATCAAGGTCAGAAGCACCATCTCCAAGTGATACGGTTATGGGAGGTGTGACAAACATACTTACATCCAAGTAGTTAAAGCCAACTCTAAGGTTGATAGAATTGTCTAATTTAAGTGCCTGAGCGACTTCAGCACCAAAGCCCATTGTTCCAAACTGAACACCTATAGAGTTTCTTCCATAAATATGTTCTGTTAAAATCGGTGGTGTCTGCGACGGGGATGATTGAGCAATTACATGGGTCGTCATGCCAAATGTCAGCAAAAAGTAGAATAGCTTTTTCATTAGTTCAAAAATATATGATTTAGTTATAACGTTTAATTTATTTTTAATAATAAGGATTCGAAAATTATATGTTCCTACGATATATTATAATGTTAAAATCAAAAATATAACTTTATTTTGATTTTTTTGATTTTTTTCAATAAAAATAAATAAATAGCCGAGAGGACGAAAATATAATTTTATTTTCATCTGCTTGATTTTTTAAATAAAATGACGACATACTGGAAGAACCCAAAAATATAAATTTATTTTTATTTTTTTGGCTTTTACGAAAAAAAATGGATTTAGTGGAGCAGACAGGAATATCGTCCTGCATGAATAGTCTTTAAATATACTTTATTAATACCAATAAATACTATATATTAAAAAAAAACATCATTATAGGCTTAGTTGATTGCCTATTAAAAACAAATAGGAGCCTACCCATGATAAGTAAGCTCCTTTAAAACTTAATTGAAATCAGCGTTTATTTATAGTATTTTGCTAAGGAATTGATACAGTTTATGCTTAGAAAAGTTAAAGTCTTTTTCAAGCATTTCGAATGCCGATCTTTGGCGTTCATGAATTAGCTCCATTTGTTCGTCAAACAGAAAACGTCTATTTTGGGCATAATCTACAAAAGCACTTTCCTGAGTTTTGATACCAATCAGTAAATTTTCGCTTACTTCATTAATATGAGTAAATCGCTCATCGAACGTATCTACTTCTTTTAACAATTCCTCCTCCGTATTTTTACTTTTAACCTCTTCTAAAAGCGTTTGGAAGTACTTTACTTCATCAGCAAAAAAAGCTAATGATGCTATCCATTGATTATTTTCATGGTGACATACTTCAAATTTCATAACTATTGGGATTAAAGAATTTTTGATAAACACTTATAAAAATCATTTTTGGTATGAATAAACTCTTTCTCAAAAACTTGATAACGTTCACGAAGTATATAATGCTGGTTATAAATCTCTTCTCCTAATAAAAACTCTCTCCCCAATGCATCGTCTTCAAAACCCCATTGCTCTTGATTGATTAAGTGTACTAATTCATCCGACTCTTTATATAAATTTTGCCATCTTGTTTCAAAAATAAAAGCTTGATTCAATACTTCCAATAAAGTGTTTTTTGACTTCACTTCATCAATGAGTGTATAAAAGTACGTTAATTCTTCCCGATAAAAAGTTAAATTTAGTAGCCATTTGATATTTTCTTTATGATAAACGCCATATTTAAACACCTGTGTATCATAAACGTTTTTTGTTATCTCATCCATATTTTCAACAATTTGATAATTAAATATTTATATCATAAATTTCTTTAACTTTTGGGGCTTTAGCTATCATTAGAATCATATCAGGAACTGACATATATCAAGTTTCTTGCGTTGATACCTGTCAAATTTGTACCTTTATCATATATTAATATCTTTTACTATGGACTTCCCTATCAATAGCCTACTTTTAAAATCAATTCTAGAAGATACCCCAACGTTTATGGGTATCTACAATATCTATACCAATCGGTATGTCTTCATTAATAAAGTAGGTTTAAACATGTTTGAAGTTAGCGATATAGAGGAGTTTGCTGCAAAATATCCAGAAGGCTTTAGAAAAGATAAACTGAATTTAGATAATCGTAACGAAATATATGAGCATGTAAAAACCAAGCAAACTAGGATTGAAGAAGCACTCTTTCAGACTTCAAGCAAGCTTCAATTTTGGGGAACACTTCAAATTTCAATATTTGAAAGCGAAGGGAAGGAATATTACTTGGTTAGAATCAATGATACTACCTATCAAAGAAATGCTGAACAGCAACTAGAGGACGATAACAACCGTTTTGAAGCATTATTTATGCACGCTGCTATCGGGCTAGTCATGGTTGACCGTGAAGGCAAGATTATTTTATCAAACCGTTTTGCCAATGTAATATTTGGCTATGAAACGGGTGAATTAGAAGGGCAATTACTAGAAGTATTGATTCCACACAATATTAGAGAGAAGCATCGCGAAACATACGAAAATTATACCCATAAGCCACAGTCAAGACCCATGGGTATTGGGCTTGACTTAAAGGCTCGTAAGAAAGATGGCACCCTTTTCCCCGTAGAGATTAGTTTAAGTCATTTTAAATCGGGCGGCAAGCCTTATTATATTTCTTTTATTAATGATGCTACGTTCAAGAAGAAAGCCGAGACCGATTTATTAATAAAAACTACTGAAATACAGAAACTGAATAATAGTCTTGAAAAAGAAGTAGTAAATCGTACGAATGCTTTGGTTGAAACGCTAAAGAACTTAGAGCAATCTAAAAAAGAGCTTGAAGTTGCCCTTAACAAAGAAAAAGAATTGGGCGAGCTAAAATCAAGGTTTGTTTCAATGGCGTCGCATGAATTTAGAACACCCCTTACAGCCATTCTTTCGGCGGCTTCATTAATTGAAAAATATGTTAAAACTGAAGAGCAAGATAAAAGAGAACGCCATACACAGCGAATTATGAATGCTGTGGGCAATTTGACTGATATATTGGAGGAATTCCTTTCTGTAGGTAAACTAGAAGAAGGAAAAGTATATGCTAAGTTGGCTAATTTTGAATTGCCAACACTAGTCGAAGAAAGTATAAACGACTTAAAGAATATGCTTAAGAAAAATCAGCGAATAGATTATCAGCATTTCGGTGATACTATAGTATGTCTTGATAAATCGTTGTTCAGGAAAATCATTATTAATCTAGGCTCTAATGCGGTGAAATTTTCAAATGAAAATACAACGATAAGTATATCTACAGAAAAGCTTGAAAAAATGCTTATTCTTAAAGTATCCGACCAAGGTATTGGTATTTCAGAGGAGGATCAAAAACATTTATTCGACCGCTTTTTTAGGGGTGCTAACGTTACAAATATTCAAGGAACTGGTTTGGGTTTGCACATTGTGGCACGATATACGGAGTTACTTGGTGGACAAGTATTTGTAGAAAGTAAACTTAATCGCGGAACAACTTTTAGTATTAAGTTTGATTTATAATTTTAAACCACTCTTTATTAAAAAACATCTTAAATCTTGACACACATGAAAACAATCCTGCTTATCGAAGATAGTGATGACATCAGAGAAACCACTGCTGAAATATTAGAACTTGCTAGTTATAATGTTCATACAGCCGAAAATGGAAAAGTTGGGGTTGAGCTTGCCCAGAAAGTAAAACCAGATTTAGTAATTTGCGATATCATGATGCCTATCTTAGATGGTTATGGCGTATTGCATATTTTTAGTCAACATCCAGATTTACAAAATATTCCATTTATTTTCCTGACTGCTAAAGCTGAACGTTCAGACCATCGAAAAGGAATGGAAATGGGCGCTGACGATTACCTCACAAAACCTTTTCAGGAAATCGAACTTTTGAATGCTGTAGAAAGCAGGTTAAAGAAAATAGATAACCTTACGAAGGCCTTTAAAAATACCGAATCAGAAATAGAAGAGCTTTATCAGCAAGCACGTGAATATGTTGATATCAATTCTCTTTCTAAGGATAGGAAAATATCGAACATTAAAAAGAAGCAAATCATCTATACCGAAGGCGATGAGCCTATTAAGTTTTACTTTTTAAAGTCAGGCAAAATAAAGACGTATCAGTCTAATCGTGATGGAAAAGAGTTCGTTACGGGCTTATACAATTCGGGGGATTTTTTCGGTCATATCGCCATCATAGAAAGTAGTGAATACCAAGAATCAGCAGAAGCCCTTGAAGATTGTGAAATTATCGGTATTCCTAAAAATGATTTCTTAGAACTAATCACCAGAAACCAGTCTGTTGCCAATAAATTCATCAAAATGTTGGCGAATGATATCCACGAAAAGGAAAAGCATTTAACCCAAATGGCTTATAATTCTTTGCGAAAGCGTACGGCGGATGCACTAGTGATGCTATCAAGAAAATATAAAACTGAAAAACAAGATAAATTTTCAATCAGAATTTCCAGAGACGACCTAGCTTCGGTAGTGGGTACTGCCACAGAATCACTTATCAGAACCCTGAGCGATTTTAAATCTGATAAGCTTATTGAAGTAAATGGTAGTGAAATTACGATTCTTGAAGAACACAAGTTGGCTAACCTTAGGGGGTAAGCATCAATCTTTTTCAAAAAAATAAGACATTCCCTCTTCATCAATATCGTCATAAGTGAACATTTCTTTATGACGATTTTTTGTGTAATATTTAATCAAAATGAAATCTCCTAAGCAACCGTAAGTATGCAATATGAAGGTTGTAATAATCAACACCTTGTAGCTAGGAATAAATACCAAGGCTGTTATCAATGCCGAAGAAATCACGAGAAAAGGCATTACCGCCACGATGGCATTTTCTTTAAGGCTCATCACAAATTTTTGAGCATAAGCATATACCATCAAACTTTTGGGTGTCCAACCAAATCCTACTTTTTCAGCCCCCAATATTTTAAATACTAATCCATGAATACCTTCATGAATGGGTAATAAAATGAATAATAAGACTGGGAATGCTGCTGCTATTTGTCCAAAATCAATTTTTGCTTGCCCTATCTGTTTACTAATCACATATCCGAAAACGCCGCCTACCATTAATAAAGCCACAAAAATGATTTTTTGAGCAAGAGGCTTTTTCGTTTGATTCGAGCTAGTAGGTTTAACCCCTAATTCCCTCATCAAAAACTTCATCATCTCTTCAATCCTAAACGATTCAATCAATGAAAAATAATTAGGATTATGCAGTTGAGCAATACTTGGCTTTTCCATGTCAAAAAAATATGTTCATCAATTACGGTGACTGTCTGTAATTAATGAACATATCAATGTCTATAAACTTAATAATTCTTTAAAGCGAATGGCTTGGCGTCTAGAAATTTCGATTTTATCACCGCTTTCTCGCAAGGTTACTTGTAATCCTCCCGAAAACCAAGGTTCAATTTTCTGAATGTATTTTAGGTTGATAATATGTTTACGGTTGGCTCTGAAAAAGGTTTTAGGGTCTAATCTGTCTTCCAAGGCATTTAATGATTTCAGCACCAATGGCTTTTGGTCATCAAAATATAACCTTACATAATTCCCCATCGACTCGAACAAACGAACATTTCCTAAGCGTACAAACCAGCATTTTTCACCATCTTTTACAAATACTTGGTCATTTTCAGTTAATACTATTGTATTATCTTTTACTGTTTCTGTAAGTTGCTTTTGACGGTCAAACTCCTCCTCTACTTTCTGAATTGCCTCGCTAAGTCTGTGTAATTCTATTGGCTTTAGTAGATAATCTAGGGCATTAAATTCAAAGGCTTTAATAGCATATTCGTCGTAGGCCGTCGTAAAAATCACTTCTGGTACATTTCCTTCAAGGTCGCTTAGCAAATCAAAGCCCGTTTTGCCTGGCATTTGAATATCCAGAAACAATAAATCTGGATGTACCTCGTCGATAAGCACTACTGCTTCATCAGCATTAGCAGCTTCGCCAACGATATTAATTTTAGGAAAATTCTCTAGCAAGCGTTTTAACTCGTTTCTTGCCAAACGTTCGTCATCAACAATAATAGCCTTCATATTTAATTTTATGGTTTCTGATTAGCGGTATTATCCTTTATAACTAATCATACATTATATTGTCACTTTGGGTTTTACTATATTGGTTATTTTTGAAAACGGTGTATCTTTTTCTGGTTCTACTGAGGGTATCGGTATGGTAATCTCGGCTGTTACTACCTCTTTGGAAGCTTGATAAATTCTAAATTTAGACTCTGGTCCAAACAATAATTCTAATCTATGTGCAGTGTTTTCTAGTCCAAAGCCTCCTGATTCTGTCGTTTCTAAAATACCTGTATTACTGATAATAATCAATAGATTCTTTCCTACTAATTTTGCTTCTAAGCTTACGAATCCTCCTTTTACAGGCTTCGATACGCCGTGTTTTATGGCATTTTCTACCAGCGTTTGTAATAACATCGGCGGAACTTGCACGTGCATAGTATCTGGATAGACATTCTTTCTGATTTGCAGACGCTCTTCGTATCTTATTTTCTCTAAGGCTAAGTAATCATCAACAGTTCTTAGCTCTTCCGACAGCGAAACGGTTTTTCGTCTATCTGCCAATAAAGAACTTCTCAGAATATTGGATAATTGCGTAACCGCTTTTTGGGCTTTGTCGGGTTCTTCCAAAATCAACGCACGAATACTATTCAACGCATTGAACATAAAATGCGGATTCATTTGTGCTCTTAATACTTTCGATTCTGTTTCTTTTACCGATGATTCTAATCGTATTTTATCTACTTCTACTTCCGACTTCCGTTCAAAATAGTGTGAAGCGTAATAAAACAATGTCCAAATCATTAATGGCTTTGCCCAGCTAAATATGAATTGCATGACAAAAAAGAAAGACCATAGGTTTCGTCCTTCTTCTTCACGTAATAAATAAGAATCTAAAGGGATGTTCACAAACGCCATAAAAAACGACATAAACCCCACCGCTATCAATATGCGTGGGATTACTCTATCTATTGGCAATTCTACCCATCCGTATTTTTTTATTACTTTCCTGAAATTATGTGTAATTATAATGGCTACAACAACATTTAATAATGCCGCCACAAACCAATCTAAAGACCAACCGAAATCATTCGAATAAATCAAGGCCTCGTTGGCCAACCACGCTGACCAGCCGAATACTTGCAGAATCCAATATAACTTAGCTCTAGACATATTAATCTATTCAAATACACTTCAAATAAAAGCGTATATATTTATTTACTACCGTTTCTTCTATCCTTTTTTATAACAAATTAAGGCAATGTAATAAAAAGCAATGGAATTATTCAGTAAACGGAAGGTGGGGATGATAAACGGATAAAAGAAGAAATGAAGATTTGAGGGAAATATGTGTTGAAGTATTTTAACGCCATATTTCCCTGAATGATTTTATTCAACGATTAGGTCGTCTAAGTGAGAAAGGTCATTTTCTAATTCTACAGAAAACTTACCTTGTTCATAATCATAAGTAAGTTTGTATAAACAAAGGTTGGCATGTTCAAAGGTATCCATTTCGTGTAGCTCTCGTTCAAGCAACAATGTCAAGATTATCCTAATAGCCCTGCCGTGCATGGCTACCAAAATTGTTTCTTCGTCCGAACGCGATACAATTAAATCTATCACGGGCTTCTGGCGAGTTAATACATCTAGTGGACTTTCTCCTCCTTCAGAAGGCATATCTACCTTTCCATTAATCCAGCCGTCTATTAATATTTTATAATATTCGTTATCAACATCATTAGGTACTTTTCCTTCACGTACTCCCCAACTGATTTCGTTAAGTCCTTCGTGTTGTTCCCAAGGAAGCCCTTTTTCAAGGAATTTTTTTACCGATTGGTGGGTTCTCTTTAAAGCAGAAGTATACACTTTATCAAAAACAATACCTTGATACTTTTGATAGAAAGCTTCAGCCTGCGCTTGTCCTAATTCATTCAAATCAGAATCTACACCACTGCCTTGAACTATTCCCTGACGGTTGAAGTCTGTTTCTCCATGACGGATTAAATAAATGGTTTTAACTTTTGGAGTTTTTGATTGGTCGTTAGACATTGATTTGAAGGATTATATTTATGGCAATCTTAATAAAGTATTTCTCGCCTTTTTTCAACTTTTATAAAGTTAATCAATAAAATAACAATTTACTTTGACTAATTTCCCGCAAAAATACAGTTTTTGAACATAATTCATACCATCTGACATGATAAAAACATCCTATACCCTCGAACAATTGAATGAAAGAAGTGCAGGTAACATGGTAGGCTACTTAGGAATCGTATTTACCGAAGTTACAGATACTTACATTTCTGCTAAAATGCCTGTCGATGAAAGAACCAAACAACCTATGGGATTACTGCATGGTGGGGCTTCGGTAGTGTTAGCAGAATCGTTAGGAAGTATTGCCTCATGGATGGTTTTGGAAGACCCTGACAAGTACGCGGCAGTAGGAATTGAAATCAATGCGAACCATTTAAAGTCAGCACGTGAGGGCTATGTTTATGCCAAATGTTCTCCTTTGAAAATCGGAAGAACTATGCACGTTTGGGACATAAAAATAACCGATGAAAAAGGAGATTTAGTGTGTGCTAGTAGATTGACAACCGCTATTATTGAAAAACGTTTATAGTTGAAGCATATCAATAAAATACAAATTACTAATACTCAACATCTTAGAAAATATCAGGAAAATTTTAAGTTTTCTGAAACCTCATTACTATACAAGATGTTATTTTTACATCAATAATACATCACTATAAAACTTCAGGATATGACCCCGACTTCGGAATTTCATATTTTACAACAAACAAACAAATTAGCAAAACTCTGGCAAACGGCTTTTTCAGAAGGTTTTCCTATGGCGTTATGGCAATTGCCACAATCTACCGAGAAACAACTTATCATTGATCTTTCTGGGAGTACTCAGCGAAAAAAAACTGATTTAGATGAATTACCTGCGGGCTTTGTCATGAGTCCTTTTCAGGGTGAATCGTTATTCCTTAGAGGTGACCTATACTATCGTTTTGATACCAATAATCAAGAGATAGAAGATGCCATCAAAGGCAAAACCCTTGAAGCAGCAATTTTTGAAAAAAAATACCTACATTATTCAGACGAAGAAACAATTGAACCTGCGTCGGCGAAACAAGAAGAAGAAATAAGACTTAAGGATTCGTTAGACAGTAGCTTAGATAAATGGAATGGTGGTTTATACAATGAAATGATTTTTGCAGAAATGGTTTCCAAAGCTATTATAGCCATAGAAAATGGGGAAATGCAAAAAGTAGTTTTATCAAGAACTAAGAATGTTACTTTGCCCGAAAGCTTTGAGATTATCGATGCTTTCCAGAAATTGTGTAAAGCCTATCCTAATGCCTTTATCTCTTTAGTCTATTTACCAGAATTTGAAGCCATTTGGTTAGGTGCTACTCCTGAAACCTTAGTAAGCGTAGATGGGCAAGGGATTTTCAAAACGATGTCTTTAGCGGGAACTCAATCTGCCATTGGTGATAACGGAGAGATGCTTTCACCTATCAGCATTCGTTGGTCACATAAAGAAATTGAAGAACAAGCCTTCGTAAGCAGGTATGTGATTGAGTGTTTTAAGAAAATCCGTTTGAGAGAATATTGTGAGAGCGGTCCTAAAACCGTACAGGCTGGGAATTTGATGCACTTACGAACCGACTTTAAAGTTGATACCAAAGCCCTCAATTTCCCACAACTAGGCACTGTCATGCTTGAATTACTTCATCCTACTTCGGCCGTTTGTGGAATGCCTAAGGATGCTGCATTACGTTTGATTGCTGAAACAGAACTCCATCATCGTGAATTTTACAGTGGTTTTTTAGGCCCTGTAAATATTAAAGACGAAAGTCATCTGTTTGTCAACCTCAGAACAGTAAAAATTCAAGGAAATCACGCTACTTTTTTTGCAGGCTGTGGCATCACCGCAGATTCTAACCCTGTGAAAGAATGGTACGAAACAGAAATGAAAAGCCAGACTTTAATGAATGTAATCTTATAGATGACCTAGTGTTTCATCGTAAAAGATTCTGATTTCTTTTCGATATCTCCTATTATAAGCAACTTAACAATATCAATTCTGGCGTCTGTCATTTCAATGATTTGAAAGTTGAATGGGTGGAGGATAATCGTTTCATTAATCTCGGGAATGTCCTCATTAATGCTAATAATCATTCCGCCCAAAGTATCATAATCACCTTCGGGAAGATTCCATTCGTATTTATCGTTTAGGTAATCAATCTCTAATCTTGCCGAAAGCAAATAGGTTTTATCTTCAATTCGTTTTTCGGTAAGGTTTTCATTATCATCGTATTCGTCTTCAATCTCACCGAAAATTTGTTCCATTACGTCTTCCATACTTACTAAACCAGCAGTACTTCCAAATTCATCCACTACCAACGCTAACGATTTGTGTTCTTTAGAAAAGCGAAACAATAAATCTTTGGCAGGCATGGCCTCTGGCACAATAGGAATAGGCGTAAGAATACCCTGAATTTCTTTGGGTTTTTTAAACAATGCCAAAGAATGGCAATATCCCAATACATCTTCCATGGTTTCTTTGTAAATCAGTACTCTTGAATGACCACTTTCTACAAATACTTTTTTCAATTCCTCAATTCCACCTTCGATATCCACTCCTATAATATCCGTTCTTGGAATCATGCAGTCGCGTACACGTACTTGTTTGAATTCAAGGGCATTATTGAAAATCTTTGTATCAACCTCTGCTTCTTCTTCTGTAGATGTTTTACGATTAAGGTTCTGTAAATAATTATTCAAATCAGTCAAACCAAAAGCTGGTCTTTCTTCTGAATATTCTAGTCGTAAGATATTGTTAATAAACCATTTAGATAAACCTACAATTGCCCAAACCAATGGGTACATCAACGTATAAATAATCAGAATTGGAATGGCTAGTACTTCTAAAAAGCCGTCAGGATTCAATAAAAATATACTTTTAGGGGTAAATTCAGAAGTAGCTAAAATGATAATTGTACCGATAAAAGAAGCTATTAATCCAGCGGCTATTCCCGAAATGGGCAAATAGGCTTCTATTTCATGATGTAAATATCCTTCCATAAAGATACCATACGCTACCAAGGAAAGTGTATTCCCGATGAGCATCGTACCGATAAATTTTGAAGGATTTTTAAGATAATTTGAGATAATCTGCCCCGTGATTACTCCTTGTTTGGCTTGGAGTTCAAAGTACAGTTTATTGGCAGATACGAAGGCCATTTCAACCCCTGAAAAAAATGCCGAGGCTATAATGGCTATTATTATACTTAGTGCTTGTTGGGAATCCATATTTTGGGTTAGGAGCTTAGAGATATACCTAACAGAATTGTTGTTTCTTTTTCAAATATAGAAAGAATTCTTTAAAAATCACTTATTTTTTCCCTTTCATTAATGCCTTTCTTTGGGCTTGTTTATCATCCTTGGGCTTTTCAGCAGGCTTATTTTTTGCTTCTTCCTCCTCTTTCTTCAAACGGATTTGCTTGGTATATTGGAAATAAAACAAACAAACCATCGCAAACATTAAAAATGAATAATGATAAAATATTTTATTCCAAAAGGTAGGCTCTAGCCCCGCAGGTAAACCAGCACGTAAATCTAATATCCACATGATGATGAAACCAATGGCTGCGAAAAGGAGAAGTATTTCTTTCTTACTCATGTTAATCTTAAATGTTAATATATCAAAGGCTAACGCTTTTCAATGTTAAATCACCAAGCGTTAACCTTTGTCACTTAAAAACCTTTATCTCTCATTAATTTAAACTCTCGGTATCTTCTGATAATAGCCATTACAAAGCCTATAATCAATACAAAAGTACCTAACCAAAGTAGGTTGATTAATGGTTTTTTGATAGCCTTCAAGATAATGAAATCTCGCTGAGTAGTATTGATGGCAAACCCAAACTGACCAGTTTTAGGGTCGATATTCGTAAATTTAGCTCTTACACCAATCTCGTCGTTTTCTACTGAAGGCATTGCTACTAAACCTTCTTTAATCACAAAAACAGGATTTACTTCATAAGGTCTAAAGTCTTTGCCCATTACTTTAATCGTCGCTTGTACGGCTGCGTCGTTAGCACCTAAAGGTTTGCCTTCATACGTATCAACACGTTTTACTTGGTCTAACACAGCTACATAGTCGTTCAAGAAAAATGTATCCTTTAACGCCACCGTAAAGTTTTCGGTTTTACTCCACTCCTTTTCTTCCAAATTTGGGGCTAATGCCACATAGGTGTAAAGGTCACCGCCAATCGTATGTTTCAAGGCTGGGGAAGGTGCATTACCCATTTTTTTATTAATCTGAAATCTCGGATACAGCGTAGTGATTTTCCCTTCTTTGTCTCTGAAATCAATTTCATAGAATTTATTTTCAGGGAAAACTGGTAAAGTATCGCCCACTGAATAGTATTTCTTTCCTTGCTGAACGATGTCTTCTAAAGCTACCGCATGGAAATCATTCTCGATTAATTCTACTTGTTTAGGATGCAGGTATTCAGGTAATTCCCTTCCTTCTACCCTCACGCCTTTGTAAGTAAGGGTATAATCACTCATTTCAGAAGGTGTATTCAACCAAAGAATTACGTTTTCTTTATTCTCTTTGTCATTATCCTTTGTAAAGGCTTCGTCTTTTTCAGAAATAGCAAAACCGCTATTATTAATAGACACTACTTTTGAATAGCCCGAAGAAAACAAGATTCCTAAAAGCATCATGGCTACTCCAATATGTGTAACTGCTCCGCCTGATAATTTATAATTCCCTTTGAAAATATCTAATAAAATACTTCCATTGGTGATGATAGAGAAAATTCCTCCGAACAATAAGGTAATGTAAGTTGGTGTACTAAAAAAATCTCCGACTTGCGTTTTGGCCGTAAAAAATATTACTACAAATGTTAACACTAAGCTCAACAAAAGGGGTGTAAGTAAATGTTTACTAAGCGTTTCTTTCTTGATTTTTCTCCACCAAAATGCTTGTCCAATCCCTGAGAAAATTGCAATACCTACGCCAAACCATAATTGAAATTTAGAATAGTAGGTTGGTGCATCAGCTGGTGGTGCTAGTTTTGAAACAAACCCTAACCCTTCTACAATTTTATTATATACTGGCAACGACGTAGCGGCAATAATCTGAAAAGCTGACAAGCAAAGCGTAGTAGCACCCATAAAAATCCAAAACTCACGGCTGTAAGTAGTTACTTCTTTATCGTCTGAAGGAATTTCTTTCCAACGGATGATTAGTAACACTACTGCCACGAACAGGAAGAATAACATATAAATCAATAACTGACCAGAAAGTCCTAAATCAGTAAATGAGTGAACGGATGCTTCTCCTAAAATCCCACTTCTGTTCAAGAAGGTTGAATACAAAACCAAGATAAATGTTGCTACGACCAAGATAAAAGAGGTACGAAGGGCAGCTTCATTATTCTTGTAGATAATCATACAGTGAATGGCCGCTATCAATACTAACCAAGGTACAAACGAAGCATTTTCAACAGGATCCCAGTTCCAATATCCACCAAAATTCAAGGTTTCGTAAGCCCAATAGCCCCCCATAATAATACCAACGCCTAATACCAACGCCGATACTAAAGCCCAAGGCAAAGCAGGACGAATCCATTCACTAAACTCTTTTCTCCAAAGCCCCGCAATAGCATAAGCAAAAGGAATTAAGGTAGTAGCAAAACCCAAGAAAAGTGTTGGTGGGTGAATAACCATCCAATAGTTTTGAAGTAATGGATTCAACCCGTTTCCGTCTTCGGGTACAAAATCTGGTTTCATCGTCCAAACTGGTAAGTCTGGCATGGCTTCACGCATTAATAAAAATGGAGACGAGCCAATTTTTAAATCAATTAATGGCAATACTACTCCTAAAATCATTGAAGATAAAAATACCTGAACAGCCCCAAATATGGCCATTACGGGTGCTTCCCAATGTTTATTGGTGTTGATTAGTACAATACCTAATACTGCATGCCAAAATATCCAAAGTAAGAAGCTACCTTCTTGACCTTCCCAAAAACAAGAAACAATATAATAAACGGGTAATGCTTTTGATGAGTGTGACCACGCATAGTGGTATTCAAAATAATGCTTGTAAATAATGGTGTACAAGACTGCGATAATTCCTACAACTGCGGCTCCGTGGATATAAAAAGCGAAACGCGAAAAGCGTTTCCAAGAAGCTTGCTGTAATAAATCAGTCGTTTGTACTGATTTGAAGTAGCCAATTGTTGAAATTAATGATGTCACAAAAGACAAAATAATAAACAAATGACCAATATTTCCGATGGTTGTATGTAACATAAAGGGAATTGGGATTTTGGAGTAGGATTGAATCGACCTAAATACCAACTCCAAAATCGTTGATAAAGTTGCTATCGCAATGTTCTGATAACCTAAAGCTGATGGCTGAAAGCTATTTAATATTCAAGAGAATTATGACTGTTTTTCGGGTTTTGCTTCTTTGAATTCTACTTTACCATCTTGGTATTTTGAAGGACATTTTAGTAGAATCTTCTCGCATTTAAACACATTGCCATCCATATTGCCGATAATCACCATTTGCTCTGCTCTGCCCATATCTTGTGGTTTAGGCGCATTATAGATTACTTTTTGTTCACGACCATTGTTATCAATAAGCATGAACTCTAAATGGTTGGCATCTAATACAGGGTTATAAACCAAATCTTGAATATTACCAGAAGCATCTTTTTTTAATTTCCCAACTACGTGTACTTGGTCATTATCTCCTGCTTTAGCCATATTTTCAGCTACAGAGAAATCAACATAAGTACTTGCCTCCGTACCTGTTGAAACAAGGATGGCAACTGCAATAGCAATTACGATAAGTCCGATGATATGAGTCTTTTTCATATTTGTGATTGAGTGAATTGTGAATGAGTGAGCGGTCCGCCGCCGCGGTTGTGAGTTAGTGAGTGATTAGGCTGACAATTACATTGGCAAGCCAACATCTAACTTTCCAATCGCTCATTCCTAAAAGCTTAAAGCTGAAGGCTCAAAGCTCACAGCTATTTTTTAAGTTGTTTTTCTAACTTAGTAATCTTGCTATCAAGATTTATTAAGTAAACAATAATTCCTGCAAAAATGGTTGCAACAACTGCTACTACCACATAAATTCTACCGTCAGCAAATAATTTATCCGCCATTTCAGGTTCTCCTGCGGCGTTATCCTGAGCAAAAAGGCTTACAGACATCAGTAAGCAAATAATTAACGAAAGTGATTTTTTCATATTTCTAATCTTGATTCAATGCTATCAATTTTCTAATTCTTAATCGTAGGCTAGTAATCCAAAAAGCCAGACAAATCCAACCAATACAGGCAGGATAAAAAACGATTCTCATCGTATGTTCAGTATCCATCGGTTTAAAACCTGGGTTTCCACCATTTCCTGGATGAAGAGAATCTGTCATTCTTGGTAAAATAATCAATAACGGAATCAACAGAGCTACCGCAAAGATGTTATAAATCGCTGAAATCCTTGCCCTTTGCTGTTCATCTGTAAAAGAACCTCTCAGGATAATGTAAGCGAAATAGATTAACAGCCCAATAGCCGCTCCGTTCAGTTTCACATCATTTGTCCACCAAGTACCCCAAGTATATCTTGCCCAAATACTGCCTGTAGCAATGCCAACAATCCCAAACACAATCCCTGTATTGGCATATTCTGATGCCTTATCATCAAAACTCATTAAAGGATTGCGGAGATATTGGATAGAATTCCATACTGAAACACCTAGCATGGCAAACATCGCAAACCACATAGGCACATGAAAATAAAGGTTACGAGCAGTTTCATGAAGAATAGGCTGACTAGGGATACGTCCTAGAAAACCCCAAATTACTACATAGGCCAATAGCACTACGGTCAAAATTTTATACCAGTTTTGTTTCATTATATTATTTGTGATTGAGTGAGTTGTGAGTTAGTGATTTACTATTTCACTCTACATTTTATCACTCTCTCGTTATTTTTTTTGTAATCTAGTGATTGATAATTTCCATAATCTATTTTATCAACCTCAACTTATATCTTTTCCCTTTTACAAATATTTAAGCCAACAAACTCAAATCTAAAGTCTTACCTCTTGTCTCTAAAGGCTCAAAGTCCTAAAGTCTAGAATCTTGCGTCTTGTCTCTTGCCTCTCCTCTAACTCCTCCACAAAAAAGGAAAAAGAATTACACTCAACACTAATACAATAGCATCTATGGCCAACAGCATAAATACTTCGTCTAAGCTGCTTGCTCTATCCAAGCCATCCAAAGCATTTTTAGATATTTTCAATAACATCAATAGCATTGGTAATATTACTGGAAAGCTAAGGATAGCCATCAACGTAGCACTGTTCTCTGCTTTAGATGCAATACCTGCAATCATTGTTAGTGTACTCGAAAACCCTACTGCACCCAATACTATACTTGCTAGGTACAATGGCATATCTCCTACAGGATTACCCATTACTATTGCATAAACCCCAAAGCCCGCCAAAGCTAGCACTAACATCAAAAGCGTATTATAAACAATTTTTGAAAGAATAATGCCTACAGGGCTAGCCAAAGTATAATAATATAAAAGTCTTCCGTATCGCTCTTGGGTAAAACTTTTGGCAATGGCATTCATTGCTGTGAATAATAAAATAATCCAAAACAGTGTATTCCACGTAATTTTATCGATTTGATTAGCTTTCATCCGAAAAGACAAATAACAAACATACACTGTACTAACAATATATAACAGCATGCCATTAAGGGCATATTTTTGTCTTAGTTCAAGCGTAATTTCCTTTTCTATTAAAGCTTTAATCTCTTTGTACATGCTGCGGAATAAGCAATTGTCTATTTTGCGTATTTTTTTGCAAAGTTACGACACAAACAAAACGCTTGGTCATGAAACAAAATAATATTTTGACATTCCAAAATGATTTTAGTCATTAATTGTTTCTAATGAAGGAACTCTTTGTTAATTTGCATTTGTTTTAGAATAAGTCTAAATAAATCATTTCAAGATTACATGAAATTGACTGTTTGATTCTGTTTTTAGAATTGAATTTCTATTCAGTTGAGTACTGATAAATAAAGCCCATGAAAACCATTGCAGATTTACAAATAGGAGAAAGAGGAATTATCGTTAATTTTACAGACGAAGGTTTATCGTTAAAATTACTTGAAATGGGTTGTTTACCCGGTACACAAGTAACTATGACACATATTGCTCCTTTTGGTGACCCTATCGCTGTTAAGGTTTCTGGGTACGTACTTTCGATGAGAGTAGATGAAGCCTCAACGATTGTAGTTGCTTAACAGTAATTGAAATATGATATTTGTGTGTTTTCTTGACGAAAAGGCAATTATCAAAAACTGCAAAATTCAGTTTTATCGTTTCAGTTGCTCAGCTTAAAGCCTCTTTGTATGAAGTACGCTCAAAAAATTGCCGTTAATTTAATTTAAAAAATTGAAAAAATCTCCAAAAATAGCTCTCATCGGTAATCCAAACGCTGGGAAATCATCATTATTTAATTCACTAACTGGTCTTCGTCAGAAAACAGGTAATTTTCCTGGGGTGACGATGGACAAACTAATTGGTAAATGGAAATTAGAAAGTGGGGATGATGCTGAAATTCTAGATTTACCAGGTATCTATAGTATTTATCCCAAATCTGTGGATGAACAAGTAGTTATCAACATTTTGGCTAATCCACAACATCCCGACTATCCAGATTTAGCCATTGTTGTAGCTGATGCATCCAACCTTAAACGCAATTTATTGCTTTTCAGCCAAGTACGTGATTTAGGCATTCCTACTGTACTAGCTTTAAATATGATTGATGTTGCTGAAAATCAGGGAATTGTAATCAATTCAGTAAAATTAGCGCGTGAATTAAACGTTGAGATTGCCGAAGTTAATGCCAAAAAAGGTATCGGATTAAATGGTTTACGTTTGGCAGTGAATAAAACATTGGCATCTGGTTATAATTCTAATGATACGCTACCAATGGCTTATTCAAGCGAATTGGTGGATGAAATCAAACAGAAATATGGAGATACCGACGATTATCATGCCTTACTCTGGCTTTCGGAACATGATAATTTAAGGCAATTCAATACGCAACAAAGAGTAGGCTTTGACGAACTGCAAACAAAGTATGGTTGGAAAACCCAAGAAGCACAATCAAAAGAAACCATGGCAAGGTATGCACAATTGAATGAAATTGTGGATAACTGTTTACATGAAATGCCTATTGAAGAAGACCCTATCAATACTTGGACAGACCGCCTTGATAAAATATTCTTGCATCGTTTCTGGGGTTATTTCATTTTCTTAGCCATTTTGTTTATCGTTTTCCAAGCCATTTTTACTTGGGCAACCTATCCAATGGATTTGATTGATGGTGGCATAGCATCCCTCAACGAGTTCCTTAAAACAGAACTTCCTGATTCTAAACTAACCGATTTGCTCACCGATGGATTGATTTCTGGTATCGGTGGCGTATTGATTTTTATTCCTCAAATTGCCTTTTTGTTCTTCTTTATTTCAATGTTGGAAGAAACAGGCTATATGTCGAGAGTGATGTTTATCATGGATAAACTGATGCGAAGATTCGGTTTGAGTGGAAAATCAGTTGTGCCTTTAATTTCAGGGGTTGCTTGTGCCGTACCAGCTATCATGAGTACGCGTAGTATTAGCTCTTGGAAAGACCGATTGATTACCATCATGGTAACGCCATTGATGTCTTGTTCGGCACGTCTACCTATTTATACAGTATTGATTGCCCTTGTGGTGCCAGAAACGAGTTCTTTGTTCGGTATTTTCAATTTACAAGGAGTAGCCTTGTTTGCTTTATATTTATTAGGCTTCTTTGTAGCATTGGTTTCAGCTTGGATTATGAAGTTACTTTTGAAAGTAAAAGAAAGAAGTTACTTCATTATGGAATTGCCTTCTTATAAAGGCCCTAGGTTTTCACATGTTGCCATAACGATTTGGAATTCTACAAAAGCTTTCGTTTTTCAAGCTGGTAAGATTATCGTGGCAATCTCAATCGTCCTTTGGGTATTAGCCAGTTACGGCCCAGGAGATGCGATTGAACGAGCTGAAATTAAAATAAAAGCAGAAAACCCAACATTGACGGGTATCGAGTTGGAGAATAAAATAGCTTCACAGAAATTAGAAAATTCTTATGCTGGTGTTTTTGGTAAAGTAATTGAACCTGTGATTAAGCCATTGGGATATGATTGGAAAATCGGAATTGCCTTAATCACCTCTTTTGCAGCACGTGAAGTATTTGTCGGTACGATGTCGACTATTTATAGTTTAGGGGGTGAAGTAGACGATGAAAACTCTACAGTAATGAACAGAATGCGTGCGGAAATCAACCCAGAAACGGGTAAACCTATGTATGATACTGCTTTGGGCTTTTCGCTATTAATTTTTTATGCCTTTGCCATGCAGTGTATGAGTACATTAGCAATTACTTACCGCGAAACTAAATCATGGAAATATCCAGCTATCCAATTATTTTATATGACTGGCCTAGCTTATGTTTCAGCATTTATTGTTTATCAGGTTTTGAAATAATAATGTTAATCGTTAAAAATATTGATAGAAGGCAAGCTTAGGTTTGCCTTTTTTTGTTTTCAATGAAGTAAGTTTTACTGAAAACTTTAATTTATTCTTTGAATGAAACACAACAATATATTAGATAGATTAAATAAGGTAAAAAATGCATAATAATAAATCACTCAATCACAATTTGCCCTCTCTTCACCACCTCAAATTATCAATAATATCACTCGCAATCATAGCCATTTGTCCAAGACTATTCGCTGCTAAATCTCCTGCTTCACCATGTTTAAAAACGCCTAGCATAGCCGCTTCTTTGGCTGAATATCCTTGTGCCAATAAAGCCACAATAATACCCGTCAACACATCCCCGCTTCCTGCAGTTGCCATACCTGCATTACCTGTTGAATTAAAATAAACATCTCCTTCGGGAGTAGCAATAGCTGTTTGATAACCCTTTAACACTACAAATATTTGATGCTTTTTAGCGAATTGTTGTAGTAAACTCAGTTTGTCATAATCATCTTTCCATGTCAATCCCAATAATTTTTGAAACTCTTTAGGATGAGGTGTCAAGATAGTATTGGGAGGCAATTGTTTTAGTAAACTTCTACCTTCTTCAGTTCCTAGTAAATTCAAGGCATCAGCATCAATAACCATTGGTTTATTAGTAGCCGTTATTACACTTTCCAACATTTTACAAACATCTGGGTGGGTACTGATACCAGGACCAACAGCAATAGCTTGATAATGTTCGAAATCTTTTTCGGTAAACTGTGTAGAAATAAAATCTAAATTATCTGTGGTAGTTAGCGTCATGGCTTCTGGCACGGAAACTTGCATCATTTCATAAGCCATATTCGGCACATGGCAAGTAAGTTTACCAACACCTGACCTCAAACAAGCCTTAGCAGATAAAATGGCAGCCCCCATCATTCCTTTTGAGCCCGAAATTATCAGGCTATGCCCATAAGTACCTTTGTGAGAGAATTTTTGACGGAGCTTAGGGAAGATTTGTGCTGTATAAAAATAATAAGAAGGGAGTTCATTAATCATTTCCTCCTGCAAGCCAATATCTAGTACCTCCCATTCACCTACAAAATCATAATTCTGAGGCAACATCAATGCCAATTTAGGTAACTGAAAAGTAACGGTAAAATCGGGCTTAAAAATAACATCTCCTTTATCATTTGCGTTATCCATAAACAACCCCGAAGCAATATCTACGGCAATTTTTATCGCTGCTGTTTCATTCAAGGTATTGATTAGTTCTTTCAAGATTCCTTCTACACACCGATTGATTCCCGCCCCTAATAAGGCATCAATGATAATATTATTTTCTTGAATATCCGAAAATAGCGTAAAGTCGTTAACAGTCTTGATAAAATTAACTTTAGCAAAACTTTGAAGGCGTTTCAGGTTTATATCAAAATCGCCACTTGTTTTGTCGGTATATTGCACGACAAAAACCTTTACACAAAAGCCCTGTTGTTTTAACAAGCGAGCAATAGCTAACCCATCTCCCCCATTATTGCCTAAGCCGCAGAATATGTTGATACACAATTTTGTATTAGAATAGTATTTTTGACCGAACCAATTGACAAAAGTAGCGCACGCCCTCTCCATTAAATCAATAGAAGAAATTCCTTCTTTTTGTATCGTAAAAGCATCCAAAGCTCTTATCTGACTAGCATTAAGGATTTTAAGCGTTTCCATTGATTTATTATCTATCATTTACTTTTTATTAATCATTGTTTCTGTTACTTCATTTAACACCCTGATTTTTTCTTGAAAATCCCCTTTGATTGATTTTCTGATTTCTCGCAAATTATCCAGCAATTGTTGAATATCGTCTGGAATAATATCATCTAAAAACTCTCGCATCCTTTTTGCCATCGTGGGCGATTTTCCATTGGTCGAAATACCTATTTTTAAATCTCCTTTCTGTACAATTGACCCCAAATAAAAATCACAAAGGGCTGGTGTATCTGCTACATTGCATAAGATGTGTCTTTCAGCAGTACTGCGTTTGATGTTTGCATGCAATTCGGGATTATCCGTTGCCAAAATCACCAAATCTCTATTATCTAAATCATTATACTCAAAATTCCGTTCCTCTATAATTACTTGTGGAAAACTCTGCGCATATTCTCTCAATTCGGGTCTTATTATCGTTCCCACCACAGTTACTTTAGCTTCAGGACTATTATTGAGCATCGCCGAAAGTTTTTCTAAACCCACATTTCCTCCGCCCACAAGCAAAACATTCAATTCTTCTAACTTAAGGAAAACGGGAAACAATCGGTTTTTTATGGAAGTATTTTGCATCATCTTTTTGTTCGAATAATTGAATGAGAATGTGTATAATATAAAGGTTAATATCCAACAATGGCTATTAATAGCAATTTGAAAGGCGAAGATACAAACAAAAAACCTTGCTCGGAATCCGAGCAAGGTTTCAGTAATCAAGCATTTATATAAAAATCGTTATGAAAGATTTTTCTTCTTTAGATTGGCAACAAAGTTCTAATCACTTTTTTGTCAATTTTCCCGACTGATGTTTTCGGGATAGCCTTGGCGAAATCAACCGATGTTGGGATTGTCCAAGCAGTGATTGTTTTATCATCCACATACTTTTGCAAAAAATTCTTCAAATCTTCTTTGCTCAGACTTTGGTCTTGTTTCAATACAATCATCGCATGTGGGCGTTCGCCCCATTTTGTATCTGGAATCCCCACTACTGCCACTTCTTGAACAGCTTCATGTTTGCCAATCAGGCTTTCCAAGGCAATAGAGCTTACCCATTCCCCTCCAGACTTTATCACATCTTTTATTCTATCTGTTATTTTTAAGGAATGATGCTGGTTCATTGTAGCCACGTCGCCAGTATGCAACCATCCTCCTTCCCACAAATCCTCAGACTTTTCGGGTTCATTAAAATAACCTTGTGTCAACCACGGTGTTCTTGCTGTCACTTCACCTATTGTCTCTCCATCTTTATTAGCAATACTTCCATCTTCTGTTAACAACTGTAAATCAACTAAAATAGCAGGCGTTCCAGAACGCGTACGGGCTTTTACTTGAAAATCTATATCTGGATTCTTTGCATCTTCAGGATTCAAGTACACTGTTGATAAAATCGGGCAGGTCTCAGACATCCCATATCCTGTAATCACATCTATTCCTCTTTGTAAAGCTGCTTTAGCCAAAGCCTCTGGTAAAGCAGAACCACCAATGACTACTTTCCATTGAGATAAATCAATTTGTTGCGTAGCTGCATGTGAAACAAACATCTGTAAAATAGTAGGCACGCAATGTGAAAAGGTAACTTTTTCTTTTACAAAACATTTCAATACCATTTCAGGCTCAAACTTGCCAACATACACTTGCTTAGTATTACACATCGTAGCCACATAAGGAAAGCCCCATGCGTGTACATGAAACATGGGCGTAAGTGGCATATATACATCGGTATTATTAAAACGACAAGCACCAGCAATCGCACTGAATGTTACGCTGATGGATAAAGTATGCAAGACTAACTGACGATGAGTAAAATATACCCCTTTAGGATTGCCTGTTGTGCCAGTAGTATAAAAAGTAGTGGCTACGGCATCTTCGTCAAAGTCCTCGAAGTCATATTCATCAGCAGCATTTTCTAATAGAGCCTCATATTCGCCTATTATTGGTAACGAAGTGTTGTTAATATATTCCCCATTATCAGTACAAACAATAATACTTTTAACAGTAGTTATTTCATCAAATAAAGATGCCAGAAGTGGCAAAAAATCAACATGACAAATAATTACTTCATCTTGGGCATGATTAATAGTATATAATATCTGAGCAGGTGAAAGTCGCCAATTGATGGTATGTAATACATTTCCCGTCATGGGAATGCCAAAGAAACACTCCAAGTATCTATGAGAATCATAATCCATCACGGCAACAGTTTTGCCACCATCCAGCCCCATGTTTTTGAAAACATTTGCTTGTTTTCGAACTCTGCGATTCAGTTCGAAATAATTATATCGTAAAGAGTCCTTATAAACAATTTCGTTATGAGGTTCCAAAATTGTAGAATAAGCAAGAATACTTTTAATCAATAAAGGATATTTAAAAGCGTGACTGGCTGAGGGTAACTTGCGAATATTCATTTAAAATCGTCGAGTTATCACAAATTTTTTATAAAAAATATAAAATTATTAATAATTATACAAAGGTATATGTTTTGTGAAATTAATGTAATTAAATACAAATTTTTATTTATAAAATCAACTTAATACTATATTACTACACGATTTATGAGGGTTTTAAATTGTATCAATACCCTGAAATTTTGAAACAAATAGATTTAATAATGACTAAATCCAATACAGTAAAGCGCTTAAATTATCTAAATCAAAAAGTTTAATGTTTTTTTTATGGTTTTAAGCGAGTCCTGTCTTATTTTTACTCCATACTTTACAAGGCATAGCATTTATTTAGAATAAAATAAGTAAATTGCTACGAGCATTAAAGCGGAATTTCTAGTGCTTTCTAAAATCTCAACCTAAAAATTTTACCAAAAAAAATATTTTAATTATGAACAACTTTACTCAAAGAACACTCTTAGTCATTTCCTTTCTGATAGCGTCTTTTGGTGTTGTCTTAGCGAATGGTTCTACTTCAATTTCAGAAGAGAATAAGAACACCACAAACACATCCATTCCAGACGCTCCAACTGTTCAATATGTAGGAATAGATAGATGTGGCTATCAATCCATTGGTGATCCTCGAAGCGTTGTAGTATTAAGATCTTCTGGTTGTAATACTGGAACAATCACTTGGTACGATTCTAATGGACGTGATTTAGGGTTGAATACTCCTACTACTGAGTTAAAATTCTTAGAAATCACTGCAAATACTACCGTTTATGCTACTTGTACTATCGTAGGAAATGGTGTTAGCTTACATTCAAATCATTTGGATGTAAAATATTTATCAGCACCACAACTTCCACATATTACTCAGGATAAAATTATTGCCTGTGATGGCGATGCAGTTACTTTAAAGTCTAATATAACTAATCCTAATTATGAATATAGATGGCAGCGAATGATTAGTGCTTTCCCATCTCCAAATCATATTGACCCTTCTACTGAAGGCTTCGGTACTCCTGTATTGAAAACTAAAGTTTCTGGTTATTATTATCTTTCAGTTGTTTCACCTGAATGTCCTCAAGCTCCGGCTTATGCAGATGGTCAGGTTTTTGTAGAATTTTATTCATTGCCTAAGCCTAAAATTACTGCTTCAGCTCCTGTTTTTTGTGAAGACTTCGGTACTAGCCTCAAAGTAGATAGTATTCAGTTTATAAAAAGCTATCAATGGTATGTAAATGGTGTAAAACAAGATAATTTAGGTACTGTAAGCCATATAGATAAATTCACACAAACTGGCAATATTCAAGTAGTTTCTGTAGAATCTAGAATAGGGTGTCTTTCACCTATTTCTGACCCTGTTGCTGTAAAAGCGATACCTATTCCTAGCAAGCCTGTTATTACAGCTAGTGCATTGGAGTTTTGCGAAGATAAAAGCGTATCATTAAAAGCAGACAGTAGTGCTTTAACATCAAAATATCTATGGTATATTAATGGTGTAAAACAAGACAGTTTAGGTACAACAAGTTTGGTGAAGTCTTTCAACAAAACAGCTACCATTCAGGTAATAGCTACAGAAAAGCAAATAGGATGTTATTCGCCTATATCTGAACCCGTAAAACTAACATCGCTGGTATTACCAACTAAGCCAGTTATTACGTCATCAAAATTAAATGCTACCATTTGTGCTGGCGATACAATATCCCTTACTTCAACAGCGGGCTTTAGCTATAATTGGAACACAGGTGCAACTACCAGAACTATCGCTAATATTAAATTAGCAGGAAAATATGCTTTGCAAATAATTGATGCCAAAGGTTGTGTGTCTAAATCATCAGATACTACAACGATTAAAGTAAATGCGCTTCCCGCGAAACCTGTCGTTACAGCAAGTGGGCCAATCGCATTTTGTGATGGTGGCTCAGTTACTTTAACATCAACGCCAAATGTTAAATATATTTGGAGTAACAACGAAACTACTCGCTCAATTACGTTAAGTACTTCTAGAGACTTGACAGTAGCCGTTATCGATGCAAATAATTGTACTTCGCCTTCGTCTGACTTAGTAAAAGTGACTGTTTATGCATTACCTGCTAAACCAACGATTACTTCAAGTGGAAATTTATCTTTCTGTGCTGACCAAAGCGTAATTATTACTTCTTCGGATTTAATCAATGGCGAAAAAACAAAGTATATATGGAGTAGTAAAGATTCAACAAAGTCTATTACAGTAAAAACTACGGGTACTTTCTCTGTAAAAGTAATTGACCCACGTGGCTGTATTTCTCCTTCGTCTGACTTAGTATCAACAGTTGCTTTACCTGTACCAGATGCACCAACGATTGCTGCTGATGGCGCAACAATATTCTGTTCAAGAAGTAATGATGATTATAGCAAAATCAATAGTGTAAACTTAGTAGCAACAAGTACTTTTGAAGTAACATGGAGCACAGGCTTTGTAGGAAAAACCCTTAATTTAACGTCTATTAATAGCCAAGGTACTTTTGTAGATATTTCCAGGGAATATACTGCATTTGCGAAGAATACTACCACGGGTTGTATTTCACCAAAATCAGCACCAATTAACATCATTGTTAGAAACAACCCTGATGCATCAGCAGCATCTATTGAAAAAGATGGTACTTATACTTTAAAAGCGGTTAATTTCCCTGCTGGAAACGAATATGAATGGAAGTATGGTTCGGAAGTATTAGCATTCAAAGAAGGAATCATTAAAGCCAATAGATTTGGAGACTATACAGCGAGAATTAAAACATTGTTTGCTATTCCTTCAGCACCAGGTGGTCAGTTAGCATGTTTTTCAAATTTCACTAAAGCATTTTCTTTCAAAGAAGACCCAAGTTTCGCAGGATTATCTATCTATCCTAACCCAAGCAACGGTTTGTTAACCATTGAAACGTTAGCTGATTATGACAATCCAGAGATTTTGATTTACGACCTTTTAGGAAGACAGATTTATGCTGGCACTTTACCAACTATCAAAGGAAAAGTAATCATTGATTTAAGAAATAACAATGAAGGCGAATATATGCTTCGTTTCAAAGCAGCAAATTTTGATTTAACAAAACGTATTATTGTTAATAGATAATTTTAAAAATCATTTTAAAGCCTTCTCAACAAAATTGAGAAGGCTTTTTTATTGGGCTTTTTTGTACATTCGTAATTCAAATCATTTAACATTAAATATTTTCATCAATGACGACCCTTAAATATTTTACCTCCTTATTCCTAATGCTAGTTTCCATTCATGCCCATGCTCAATGGCTTAAACAAAACATAGCGACCGATGCAAGCTTTAGGGCTGTGCATGCTGTATCCGATAAAATCGTTTGGATGGGTGGCTCAAAAGGGACTTTTATTAAAACGATTGATGGAGGAAAAACTTGGGAAGTAAAACAAGTACCTGAAGCCGAAAAATTGGATTTTAGAGACATCCATGCTTTCGATGCAAACAAGGCTATCTTGATGAGTGCAGGCGAAGCCGAAAAAGGAAATGCTAAAATATACCGCACTGAAGATGGTGGTAAAAACTGGAATATCGTTTACCAAACTAATGAAAAAGGCGTTTTCTTTGACGGTATCGATTTTTGGGATAAACAAAATGGTATCGCTTTTAGTGACCCTATTAAGGGACATTTCTTTATTATTAAAACGAAAGATGGTGGCAAGACTTGGACGCCGATTAATCCAGAGAATATTCCTACTAACCAAGAAGGCGAAGCAGCTTTTGCTGCAAGTGGAACAAGTTTGATTGTTTCAGGAAAAAGTAATGTATATATATGTACTGGTGGAGCCAAAAACTCAAGAATTTTCAGAAGTACAAATCAAGGTAATAATTGGGAAGTAATCAACACGACGATGTCAGCAAGCCAAGCCAGCGGATTGTTTGGCATGAGGTTCTGGGATACTAATCATGGCATTGCTGTGGGCGGTGATTATTTAGAAGCTAACAAAGCCATTCCGAATGTTTTACTGACAAGCGATGGTGGTAAAACTTGGGTTGATGCTCCACAAACAAACCCTGCGGGTTTGAAAGAAGGAGTAGCCGTTTATAAGAAAAAAATCCTGATAGCCGTTGGGCCATCAGGAACTAGTTATTCTAAAGATTTTGGAAAGTCGTGGAAAGCGATTGATACCTCTGCTTTTCATGCCATTAGTATTATGGGAAATGGCATTTGGGCAGTTGGAGGAAGAGGCAACATTGCCAAATTGGATACATCTCTTTTTGAAAAAGAATAAAGCAATTATTTCCCTTTCCAAGAAATCATTAATACGCCAGATAGCACCACGAAAGTTCCTGCTAATTGCCAAACAGTGATATTTTCATCTAAAAAGATATTCGCCATAATAATGGTGGCTACTGGCCCGATACTTCCAATAATAGACGCATTGCCTGAGCCAATGCGTCTTATTCCTTCCGAAATCATAAACGAAGGAATAACCGTAGAAAATACAGCCATCGCAAGGCTCAACCAATAAGCTCCTGCTTCATAAGAGAGTAATCCCTTTTCTCCCGCAATAAAGTAATGCACGATGACCATCCCTGTAGAAATAAGCATGGCATAGCAAGTAAATCGTAGAGCACCAACCTTTTGAATCATTTCGCCACTGCCTATTAAATATAACGCATAAGTAAAGGCACTTAAGAAAATCAGGATTGAGCCAATTACTAAGTCTTTTTGCAAACCTAATTGCAAGTCAGGGACAAAAGCAATCGCTACACCCAGATAGGTAATTATTAAAGCTAAGTACTGAATTTTATAAATAGGCTTCTTTAAAAAAATGGCCGATATGATTACTACAATAGTAGGATATATAAAGAGGATGAGGCGTTCTACACTGGCAGTGATATAATTTAAGCCCCAGAAATCAAACAATGAAGCCAAATAATACCCGACTAACCCGATAGCAAACATCCAAAACCATTGTCGCGTAGTAAGCTTTACTTGGTCTTGTTGTTTTTGTTGTTGAAAGAATAGAATTATCAGATAAAATGGTGCTGAGAACAACATTCGTAGGGCTAACAGAGAAACCGTATCTACGTGATAATGTAGATAATTATATTTTACTAGAACAGCTTTTCCTGCAAATAAAATTGCGCCTGTCAATACTAACATTACTCCAACAAAATACTGAAACTTACTTTTTTTCGTCATGGTTATTCTAAGTTAAGGTAAAAACAAAAAGACCCTTCACATTGCTGAGAAAGGTCTTTTTAATAAATTCATATCAAATAGTTACTTATCTCATGCCTTGGGGGCTGATAGCGAGAAGTAACCAAGATGCTGAAATCATTTTCATGATGTATATTATTATTTTTTTCTAAAAAATATCTGAATCGGTACACCTGTAAAATCAAAGTGCTCACGCATTTGATTTTCTAAATAACGTTCGTAAGACTCACGAATATACTGAGGTAAATTACAGAACATCACAAACGATGGTGCTTTAGTTGGTAATTGAGTCATGTATTTGATTTTGATATACTTTCCTTTCCAAGCTGGAGGAGGATAGTTTTCAATCACTTTCAACATCACATCATTTAATTTAGAAGTAGGAATTTTTCTGGTTTTATTTTCATATACCTCCAATACTTTTTCTACTGCTTGGAAAATACGCTGCTTATCTTTTACAGAAGTAAAGATAATTGGCATATAATTGATTGGTGCCATTCTTTGACGAACCGCATCTTCAATGCGTTTTGCAGTCATTGAATCTTTCTCAACCAAATCCCACTTATTAATCATCAACACGATACCTTTTTTAGCTTTATCAGCCATTGATACGATGTTCATATCTTGTGCTTGCAAACCCGTCTGAACGTCAATCGTTGTAGCATCAACAATAATCACTGCTACATCACATTCTTCCATCGCTTTGATTGAACGTAATATCGAATAATATTCAATGTTATCATCAATCCTAGCTTTTCTACGAATACCAGCGGTATCAGTAATGATAAAATCTTTCCCAAATAAGGTATAGTGATTATCAATAGCATCACGCGTTGTACCCGCTATATCTGTTACGATACTTCTTTCTTTTCCTAATAGCGCATTCAAGAAAGATGATTTACCTACGTTTGGCTTACCTAAAATAGCAATTTTCGGAATACCAGCATTTGGGTTTTCAATTCCTTCCTCAGGGAAATGGCTCACTACAGCATCTAATAAATCTCCTGTTCCTGAACCGCTTTCTGCTGCAATAGGATAAGGCTCTCCCATTCCTAATTCATAAAACTCAACAGCTTCCATACCTTTTTCATAAGTATCAGCTTTATTGGCTACAATATAAACAGGTTTTTTTGAACGACGAAGCACTTTAGCAAAGTCTTTATCTAAATCGGTTACTCCTGTAGAACAATCTACTACAAACAAGCAAATGTCTGCTTCTTCGATTGCCATTTCTACTTGTTCACGGATGGCACCTTCAAAGGTATCATCTGAACCATGTACATATCCACCAGTATCAATAATGGTGAAAAATTTACCAATCCACTCACCATATCCATAGTGACGGTCACGTGTAACGCCTGAAACGTTATCCATAATGGCCTTTTTCTGTTCAATAAGGCGATTAAAAAGGGTAGATTTACCCACGTTTGGGCGACCTACAATTGCAACAATGTTTGACATTTTTTAATTTTTTGAGCTGTTCCCTGCGTACCTTTTATGATTAATTTCCTGAATATCAGTCGCTCAATCTTGGCTTAACAAGCACCTCAACGTTAAAGATTACAATATACTGTTAAAAATTAGGGTAGAATGGCTGTCGGCTATCAGCAGTGAGCTTTCAGCTTTGAGCTAATTATATTTTAAAAATCATTTAAGTATTAATTTTCAAATTAGCACACTTTCAAATTTTCAAATTCATTAGTCTTGACTATAACCAAATGATTTTACTTTTTGTGCTTTTGAACGCCAATCTGGTTCTACTTTGATAAATTGCTCTAAGAACACTTTTTTACCAAAGAATTTCTCCATCGCTTCACGCGCCTGAGTACCTACTTTTTTGATAGATTCTCCTTTGTGTCCAATCAAAATGGCTCTTTGCGTTACTCTTTCCACATAAATTTCTGCTGAGATTCTGATAAGATTGTCTTCTTCTTTGAAAGAGACTATTACTACTTCACAAGAATAAGGAATCTCTTTTTTATAATTCAAGAAGATTTTCTCTCTTAAAATCTCTGAGGCAAAAAAACGTTCGGGCTTATCAGTTAATTCCTCTTTATCAAAATATGGAGGGTGTAATGGCAATTGTTCAACGATAGAATCAAAAATCTGACCAATATTTTCTTCTTTCAAGGCAGAAATCGGAATAATAGCTTGTGTGGGGAAACGTTCGCGCCAATGGGCTATCTTTTCTTCCACCTGTTCTGGAGTTGCTAAATCAATTTTATTAATTAGCAACAAAACTGGCACATGGTCAATCCTAGCTAATTTATTAATAACATCGTCTTCATCATACTTCTCAAAAATATCTGTAACAAACAAAATAACATCGGCATCTTCTAAAGAACTATGCACGAAAGTCATCATTGATTTATGTAACTCGTATTTTGGAAGAATAATTCCAGGCGTATCAGAGTAAACCAATTGAAAATCAGTTCCTTTATGCGTACCATTCAAGATACCCATGATACGATGGCGAGTAGTTTGTGCCTTTGAAGTAATAATTGAAAGGCGTTCACCCACCAAGACGTTCATCAAAGTAGATTTTCCGACGTTTGGTTTTCCGACAATACTGACAAAGCCTGCTTTATGATTGAGTTGTTCCATGCGATTAGAAGTTGATGTCTGCTATTCGTTGTTGATTTACTAAATTATTATTCAATAAATACCATGCTTCACGATAATCTGCAGATTTAGGTTTTCTTTGCCTTCTTTCTGATTCAACTAAATGAATTTCAGAGCTATAACTAATAAAAATTCCAACAGGAATAATGTAAAAAATATGTATTTCTTCAAGATAAACAATGGCAAAGTCAAAGTCGGTTTCACAATACCTCTCCCTTAACATTATTCTTCTATTTGTTTTTGTTCTGCGATTATCAACAACATAATTTTGTCGTTTTTCATCAAACCAAGCACTTTTCACTTGTATTTTAATAAACCTGTCTCCAATATCAAAAACCAAATCGTACGGCATTCTATCACCAATGGGTCTCAAAACATTCCAGCCCTTCTTTAAAGCTTCTAGAACAACCGCTTGTTCTGCTATATCTCCTTTGTGTTTGGTGTTTATCATTTCTCTAATCTAAAATAAAAACAAAAAAGCCAATTACTTGAATATCAAATAATTGGCTTTATTCTGTGTAGCAGGAACAGGACTCGAACCTGTGACCTTTGGGTTATGCTTACCACTATAGCTTTCGCTACCCTACTGGTTTGTGGTCTGGACTGTCTCTTTACCTTCGACCTAATCGTTAAGGTATCTGCCATTCAGTCTCTACACCTTCCTTATTTCTAAGGCTTGGCTCGGGATTGCCATACTTAAAGGGTTCCCCGAATTTGACAAACTTTCACGTAAAAATTTCTTTCTACGCAGCCCTCTTGCAAATTGATTGTAAAACTTTGATAAAGTAATTTTCAAAATTCTCAATTAACAATAACTTGAGCCCAACGAGCTACCTACTGCTCCATCCTGCGGTGTTGTTTCCATTTGATTGGACTGCAAAGGTACGAAACTTATTTTATTCTGCAAGCATTCACTAAAATAAAAATCTAAAATATTTTTCATTTAATTTTAAAAATATTCCAATGCAATGATAATCAACAACTTATAACGTTAAAATATTTTCAAATAAATTCATTTTCAATGCCCTTCAAGACCTGCCATCAAGTCTTTTGCCTTTTTGACATTGTTATTTATCTTATCAGATTCGACTAAACCATCACGCAATCTTACAATTCTGTGTGCATATTGAGCAATATCGTCTTCGTGCGTTACCATTACAATGGTATTTCCTTTAGAATAAAGCTGATCGAACAAATCCATGATTTCGTAAGAAGTCTTAGAATCTAAGTTTCCTGTTGGTTCATCGGCTAATAGAATCGAAGGGTCATTCACTAATGCTCTGGCAATGGCTACACGTTGGCGTTGTCCACCCGAAAGTTCATTAGGTTTGTGTCCAGCACGGTTTTCTAGTCCCACACCCTTTAGGGCTAACATTGCTTTCTCAATACGGTCGGCTTTATTATAACCAGCATAAATCAATGGTAGCGCTACGTTCTCTAAAGAAGATTGGCGAGGCAATAAGTTGAACGTTTGAAAAACAAACCCAATTTCCTTGTTACGAACAGTGGCCAATTCATTTTCAGTCATTTCACTTACATCTTGATTATTTAGTATGTACCTGCCAGTAGAAGGGGTATCCAAACAACCAATTATGTTCATCAATGTAGATTTTCCTGAACCCGAAGGGCCCATAAAGGCTACATATTCGCCTTTACTCACTGAAATACTTACATCTTTCAAGGCTTGAATTACTTCTGCACCCATTACATAACGTCTGGAGATATGGCTAGTTTCAATAATTTTCATTTTTCCTGAGTGGTAAAGATTTGTATTTAATAGGCTGATGAAAGAAAACGCAATTTATTTTTCTTTTTTTGACCCACTAATAGTTTACATTAAACAAACTTAAAAAATTACTGAAAACCAGCACTTACCTTTTCTATGGATTGTATTTTAGCTTGGTAGGTCGGCAGAAAACGCTGATAGTCGGTTGGAGATAATTTTTGTAGTATCTTCAATCCATCTGTCGCATACTCTTTCATTCCAATTTTTAAGGCTTGTAGAATATATAATTGATATAAAACAGGTGAGTCTTTCCGCCAAGTTATCGCATTCAATACCGCCTGATAAGCCTTTTCGCCTTGTTTTTGTTGATTAAAAATTTGTACGGCTTTTTGTACTACTAATTCATTAAGAGGGTGCTGTTTCAACCCATCAGTAGTCAGATTTTTCAATGTTAAAATATCTACTTTTTCTACTGATTCTTTTTTCAGCAAAGTATTTAATAATAATTGATAATACTTCCCTTTTTTATCGGTAGAGTCGGCAGCGGCTAATGAATACAGGCTTTGGAAAGTCGATATTTTATCTCCTTTATAATATTCTTGAACAATGTTTGCAAAGTGTAAATCCTCTGCATGTGCTTCATTATCTTCTAATTCAGATAATCTTAACAAAGGAAACTTCTCTCCTTGTGATTTCTGAAAAAGTGTTTGGTTATATATCCAAGCGAAGTCTGATATATTGCTCAATACAGAATCTGGCGACAATATTACCTTCCAATCATCCTTTGAAGCATCTTCCACATTAGCAATGTTCTTAAGCGCAGAAACATTAGCCTGATAGGAAGCATATTGAATATTCTCTGGCTTGGCTAGTAACTCCTTTATCGTTTGTTTCTTGCCATTCATTGCCCAAAACGCTAAAAGATTACTTGACGGAACTGCTGGTTTTTGGGCATTCTTAATCGCCATGTCGTAATACAGCACTGTAGAATCTATTAAATTAGATTTGTTGTATAAATATGCTAGATTATTCTGTAATTCACCAGAATTAGGGAATTTTTGTAATCCCTCTTTTAGGGTAAAGATGGCATCAAAAAAATGTTCTTCTTCATAGAAAGAACGGCTCAAGCCTTCATAAGCAAAGGCTGAGGGATTCTTCGCTAAAGCTTTTCTAAAATAAAGGGCTGCTCTTTCATTATCATTTTGCCATAGTGCCAAAGACGCCAAGGCATAATTGGTTTTATGGTTTCGGTATTCATAGAGTAGTGCTGACTGGTATTCAGATTCTGCTATTCTAAATTGCTTATCAAAAGCATAATAATCACCCAAGGCATTATAATAAGCGGCATTGGCTTGTTGGAATGGAAAGAAATTTTTCAAGACTAACAGTGCCGCAATCACGATGACAGATAATACTCTAGCCGTCCAAATGGGTAAGTTCAAAGGCTTAAAAACCACTTTATGTACTTCAAAACCTTGTTTAAGAAGAGGCAAGAAGTTTACTAAAACGTACACAAAAAACAAGATACCCATTGCCAAATGTGTATAGGTAATAGCATCTTCTAATACTTCAATCATTGGGTCGTTGCCAGTCGCAAAGGCTTGTCCGTTAGTGGCAAAAGTAATGATGGCTAAACCAAGGTAAATAAATGCTCCTGACGATTCAAAATCGATGATTTCTTTGTTGCCAGCTAATCTTTTTTTGAAACCCCAAATGCCCAATGTTGTGGATACAACAAGTAGTATAAAGGGGCTGATGTAAATCATTTCCCAATCAATTGTTTTATTGTTATGCAAAAAAACTAACAATACATTGATAAGGTAAATGGCGGAAATCAAGATAAAGTTCTTTAAAGCCTGCGGGCTTTTCGCAGAAGTTGTAAGCACTAAGAACCCTTGGATGATTTCGTAAGAAATCATGAAAATAAAAGCAACACACAATATCATCGCTCCTGCTGTGCGGTAACTGGCTAACAATAAAAAAGGGCTATTTACCTTAGCTGTATAAGTAATGAATAAGGTTACTAATACGGTTATCAATAAGAAGCTTATAAACCTTATAAGAATATTAATAGCTGGGCGAAAAGCATGAAAGTAATAACTAAGCCCTGCATAGAGTATAATCAAACTTATCGTAAAATATCGGTTAGTTACATTGTATAGTAACTCAAAATTGAAGGTAACCAACAACAAAATAACAAGCCCCATCGCCATTAAATACCAGAACCGTGCAAGCGCTGAAAGTGCCGACAGTATTAGGATAACACCCAAGGCAAAAAGTCCTATAAAAATATAATTGCCCAAAAGATTAATCTCCATTGTCGATGCCAAAAACTGCTCAGTAACGATAAAGGTTTTGGTAGGAAACGAAAGCGTTTCCTTGCCTATATTAAATTGGTCTAGAATAAAAGGCACTTCTCCTAGTTCACTAAGTATGTTCCAATGGATGACATTTTCCAAGCCTTTAAAATAAAAGAAAATGAAGGCAATTAGGCTGAACAACAAAATACTTAATGAAAAAAAATAAAGTATGCGAGAAGGTTTCTGCCAGTTTCTCCAAAATTGTATTGAATGCATATTGATATGATAATTAAAGCTTTGTTAAGGCAAGGCGATTAAGTTGTTTTAAAAAATATCATGTCATTCATTCTCTAGCGAGGGACTTAAGTCCCTCGCTAGAGAATGAATGAACTTAGCAGTAATGTTTTTGCTAATACTACTAATGCACAAAATTGGTAATTATTATGCTTTGTTGAAAGTCTGACAAATTATTTACGGTTTAAAGTATTTTTTTATCCAAACTTCCTTAAGTCTATAAAGAAATAACATTGTAGTAAACTGACAAAATTGCTGAATTTGCAAAAAGAGTTGAAATGGATACTTTTAAGAAGATATTGATCAAAAAGTGATTCTGTCCTAAAAACCATGAAAAAATCATAATTTTTGAGGCCCACTCTTAAACCAATCCAACAAAACGATACTTTTTAAGCAAAAAATATGGTAAAAATCCAAAAACAGAATTGTTAATCTGAATTTTACCAAGTAGTTTTGCAGTCTGAAATACTACGTTAAGTACATAAAAAACGTAATCACTTGACAATCAGATAACAAAATCACAATACAAATGGCAAATGCAGTCAATACAGGGAAAGTTACGCAAGTAATCGGACCAGTTGTGGACGTGAGCTTCGAGGGTGCTAACTCTCATCTCCCCACAATTTTGAATGCCTTGGAGGTTACAAAAGCCAACGGCACCAAAGTTATTCTCGAAGTACAACAACATTTAGGTGAAGACCGAGTTCGTACCATTGCAATGGAAGGAACAGAAGGACTTCAAAGAGGTCAAGACGTTTATGACTTAGGTCAACCAATGTCTATGCCAACTGGTGAAAGCATCAAAGGACGTCTTTTCAATGTAGTTGGAGAGGCAATTGACGGTATTCCTCAGCCTAAATCTAACAAATCAATGCCAATCCACCGTCTTGCTCCAAAGTATGACGAATTGGCAACTTCAACTGAGGTGCTTTTCACAGGTATCAAAGTAATCGACTTGCTTGCTCCTTATGTAAAAGGTGGTAAAATTGGTTTATTTGGTGGTGCTGGTGTGGGTAAGACTGTATTAATTATGGAACTTATCAACAACATCGCTAAAGCATACGAAGGTCTTTCGGTATTTGCTGGTGTTGGAGAGCGTACTCGTGAGGGTAACGACTTATTGCGTGAAATGATTGAATCAAACGTAATCCGTTACGGTGAAGATTTCAAACACGCCATGGAAAAAGGAGAGTGGGATTTATCTAAAGTAGATGAAGAAGCTCTTTTAGGTTCTCAAGCTACATTGGTGTTCGGTCAAATGAACGAACCTCCTGGAGCTCGTGCTAGAGTTGCTCTTTCAGGTTTGACAGTTGCTGAATATTTCCGTGATGCTGAAGGTGAAGACCAAGGACGTGATATCCTTTTCTTTATCGATAACATCTTCCGTTTTACACAAGCAGGTTCAGAGGTATCGGCTCTTTTAGGTCGTATGCCTTCGGCGGTAGGTTACCAACCAACGCTTGCTACTGAAATGGGTGCGATGCAAGAACGTATTACTTCAACAAAAAGAGGTTCGATTACTTCAGTACAGGCCGTTTATGTACCTGCCGATGACTTAACTGACCCTGCTCCTGCTACTACGTTTACTCACTTAGATGCTACTACAGTATTATCTCGTAAGATTGCTGAATTAGGTATCTATCCAGCTGTGGATCCATTAGATTCTTCATCACGTATTTTATCTCCAAGTATTTTAGGTGATGTTCACTATAACACTGCTCAACGTGTTAAAGAGATTCTTCAACGTTATAAAGAATTACAAGATATTATCGCCATCCTTGGTTTGGACGAATTATCTGAAGATGATAAATTGGTAGTATCTCGTGCTAGACGTGTACAACGTTTCTTGTCACAACCATTCTTTGTGGCTGAACAATTTACAGGTTTAAAAGGAGTATTGGTTGATATTAACGACACTATCAAAGGATTCAACGCAATCATTGATGGAGAGTATGACCATCTTCCTGAAGCTGCTTTCAACTTAGTAGGTAGTATCGAAGATGCTATTGCTAAAGGAGAAAGATTAGTAGCTGAAGCATCGAAATAATTTGAAAATTTGAAAGTGTGTTAATCTGAAAACGATTGGCACACTTTTGATTTGAATTCTTTTCAAACTTTCAGATTTTCAAATTTTCAAATTCTTATAGAAATGAATTTACAAATTATTACTCCCGACAAGAAAGTGTTCTCTGGTGAAGTAGACATCGTTACGCTACCAGGTACAGATGGTTCTTTTCAAATTTTGAAAGACCACGCTCCTATCGTTTCGACGTTAGGAAAAGGAACATTAGCGGCTGACAAACAAGAGTTCATCATTGATGGTGGTGTTGTTGAAGTATTGAACAACAATATCTTAGTTTTGGCTGAAGCTGTATTGTAATAAAATATCGTTATTGAAAACCTGTTTTCAATAAACAAGCTATTAAAAGCACAGACTCTTTGGGGTTTGTGCTTTTTTTGTGATAATCAAGTAAAGTATATTTTGTAAAAATGCTGAAACTCTATTCGTAATTATATTTAGTTAGAACTATTAGTAATTTCTTCAAGCAATTAAAGAGGAGTATTTCATAAAATGCATATATATCCTTAATTTAACTAAAATTCTAACATTAAACTCTAATTGCAAATGCCCTCCCCTGAGATTACCAGAACTACTATTATGCAAGCTTCTCTTTTCTGTAAAATAATCCAAGCTAAAAAAGGAGAAGAACAGATATGGAAAAATTGGTTTTCCTCTAATGGAGAAATAAAATTAAACAATATTGTTATAAACCAAGCCATTAAACTAGATACTGAATACGAGTATACTTATCCAATAATATTAACGAATTGTTCTATAACAAGTTTAACATTAAACAGAGGCAGTTTCAATAGTTATGTAAAGTTCGATACCTCCCAAATAAGTCATATCAGAATAAATTCTGATACAATTTTCTATAACCAATTATTCATAACAAATTGTGAAATCGGCAATTTGTTTCTTGATGGTTCTTACAAGGATGAAGTGTACATATTTTCTAATAGATTCAAAAATATTTTTGAGACACGAGACCCTACTTTTTGGGATAAAATAATATTTAACAATAACACTTTTGAAAATTCCATAAGATTTTGGGGAGGTGTTTTTAAAAGAGAGCTTTTTCTTTATGATTCAATGTTTAAAGGAGATGTTTCATTTCAAAACACTTACTTTGAGAAAGGTTTAAAAATTGGGGAAAATAATATTTTCGAATCTGAACTTAATTTTCAATCTGGAAGATACGAATCGTTATTAATATTTGGTGGACAGTTTAAAGAGGTTGATATTAATGGAGGTGTTTTTGGACGACTTAGTTTTTCAGATAATATTAAAATAAGTGATAAATTAAGAATATCCTTTTATTTTGACTTAAACATAAGTGAATTACAAATAGACTTCACAAAAATCACTTGCAAAAATTTTTTAATTGAAAATAAGAATGGACAAGTTTCAAAACTTGAATTAATAGGGATAATTTCGAAAGATACTTATTGTGAGTTTGTTAGTATTAACACTCCTACAAATATTAATATTGACAATCTAACCAATTTCGGGAATATCTATTTTAAAGATGTCACTTATTCTACACCCAAACTTAACAATGAAAAGCTGGGATTTTTTATTATAAAGAATTCAGATTTAGGGAAAACGACTTTCATAGGTTCAGATTTTTCCAGATTATATCTAGATTTTAAAAGCTCAAAAATCACAGAATCATTTCTATCTGATACTGTAATGCCTTCTGAAATTAAGTCACAAGATGGTACAAGTAGTTCAGAACAACAACGTCTTGGTTATGGACAACTGAAAAAAATCTATGAAAATAGAGGGGATGCCATTAGTGCTTTAGAGTATTATGCCAAAGAAATGAATGCATTAGGAAAAAGTAATAAGATTAGTAATTGGGAAAAAATAAATATATGCTTAGGAGAAATATCAACCAATCATGGAACAAATTGGGCTAGAGGATTATTTTCAACAATGGTATGCACACTTTTATGTTTTTCACTCATAAGTTTTAGTAGTGGTATTTCCTTTTCATTCACAAAGGTTGGATGGATATTCTTTTGTAATAACTCTATACCCGCTTTCTTAGAATTTTTCAATCCTCTACATAAATCAAAAGAAATTATTTCAATTTTGAAAAATACAAAACCCGAACTAATCAAGCTTACATGGGCAATTAGTATTGTTGATTTTCTCTCTAAAATTTTCATCACTTACTTTGAATATCAATTAATTCAAGCTTTTAGGAAGCATGGTAAAAAATAGTTTTACTAACTAATTCTATTCACCTTTTCTCTGAAAGTCCGCTGTTTGAGCGAAGCTAGTTTCGGAATTTCTTGATTTTCTTTTGTTACTTTTCTTGTATCAAGACAAGAAAAGCAAGAAGTGTACAATAAAATCTCAGAAAAACCTTTCATTCAAGCTTTTAAAAAGAATTCTCATTAAAAAGCGTTTGTCCAAAAATCTTTTATTCCCTATCTTTGTACCAGAAATGAAACAAATGATGATACAAGCAGTTTTTACAAGTAACTTTTGGGAAATGTCCAAAGATTTACCTTCAAAAAAAGGCTGTTTTATCGTTTCTAAAAATATTTTTATTAGGAGGTCAAATTAATTGACCTCCTTTTTTATAGTACAACCTTTACAGTAACCAAGAAACAATCAAATGAAAGTAACACAAAGCCAAGCAGCTATTTTGTTGTTGGAAGACGGTACAGTTTTTAGAGGGAACGCCCTTGGGAAAATCGGGACGAGTGGCGGAGAAATTTGCTTCAATACAGGTATGACTGGCTATCAGGAAATTTATACTGACCCTTCATATTTCGGACAAGTAATTGTAAATACGACTTCTCATATCGGTAATTATGGAGTTGTTAACGATTTAGAAGAAGAGTCAGGCTCGATAAAAATTTCAGGAATGGTTTGTAATGAATTTTCACCGATTCATTCACGTAAAACATCTGATGGCTCTTTGCAAAATTACTTTGAAAAGGCAGGAATCGTAGGAATCTCAGGAGTTGATACGCGTCAAATTGTACGTCACATTCGTGAAGTAGGGGTGATGAACTGTATTATTTCTTCTGAAATCTTAGATGTGGAAGAATTAAAAAAGGAGTTGGCTAAAGTGCCTCAAATGGAAGGACTTGAACTTTCATCACAAGTTTGTACCCAAGAATCTTATTTCTTAGGCAACCCTGATGCTGAACATAAAGTGGCTGTATTAGACTTAGGCGTGAAGAAAAGTATTTTAAGTAACCTTACTGATAGAGATTGTTATTTGAAAGTATTCCCTGCTAAAACGCCATATTCAGAAATGCAAGCGTGGAATCCTGATGGATATTTTATCTCGAATGGCCCTGGCGACCCTGCGGTAATGCCTTACGCTATTGAAACAGTAAAAGAAATTGTTGATAATGACAGCCCTACTTTTGGTATCTGTTTAGGACACCAAATTTTGGCACAAGCGTCTGGTCTTTCAACATATAAAATGAAAAACGGACACCGTGGTTTAAATCACCCTGTGAAAAACTTGGTAACTGGTCTATCAGAAATTACTTCACAAAACCATGGTTTTGCCGTAAAAATGGGAGAATTGGAAGCAAACGAAAATGTAGAACTTACTCATATTAACTTGAACGACAAAACGGTGGAAGGTTTAAGAAGAGTAGACAAACCTGCTTTCTCAGTTCAGCATCACCCTGAAGCATCACCAGGCCCACACGATTCTCGTTATTTGTTTGATAATTTTGTGGAGATGCTTTAATTTTAGACTTTAGGACTTTAGACTAAAGGACTTGAAGATTTTTGCCTTGACTTGAGGACTTGAAGATAAAAGGTTTTAGGCTTTCTATCTTCAAGTCTTTTATTATTAAATAATCTTAAAAGTCACAAAATCCTATAGTCTTCAAGTCCTAAATCCTCAAGTCCCAAAAAAAATGCAAAGAGTAAGAATTACTGACGACGGTTTTACTACTTTATTCAGTACAACGTTTAACCAATATTATCATTCTGTTCGGGGTGCTTTAGACGAAACCCAAAGGGTGTATATTGAATTGGGATTGTTGGCTAAAATGCAAGAAACAAAGGAGATTAGCGTGTTAGAAATAGGTTTTGGCACTGGCTTGAATGCCTTGGTAACGGCCTTAGAAGCACAAAAGAATAATCTCCAAGTACATTATACTACCCTTGAGCCTTTTCCTATTTCAGAAGAAGATGTATCATCATTAAATTATCAGACTGGTACAGAAACAGATTTACTTCAAAAACTCCATCGTGTAAATTGGAACGAAAATATTGAAATATCGCCTAATTTTTCATTTCGAAAAGTAAACTGTACACTTCAAGATTTTATGACGGCTCAACTATTTGATGTAGTTTATTATGATGCCTTTGCTCCTTCTTCACAACCAGAACTCTGGACGGCAGAAACATTTACGCATGTAGCATCTTTCTTAAAAAGAGGGGGATTCCTAACTACTTATTGCTCAAAAACTGTTGTAAGAAGAGCCATGGAACAAGCAGGATTTAAAGTAGAAAAGCATGTAGGTATATGGGGAAAAAGAGAAGTAGTAAGAGCCATTAAGCTCTAAAAAGTTCAAATCCTTCCTATTAGGCGGTGACTTAAGTCCTATTGATTACCCACATCTTTTAAAAAAGTTGAAATGAAGATGTAATTATTGATAAAATTGGCTCAAATAGGCTTAAATCGCCTTTCAAACCGAGCTTTGGTCGCCTCATGTCACAGCCTGAATACGTGAAGTTCTTATCCCTAGCGAGGGACTTAAGTCCCTCGCTAGGGATAAGAGATTGATTGTTAGTTATTTATATACTTGTGGGTAATCATTAGGACTTAAGCCACCACCTAATAGGAAGGATTTGAGAATTATATTACTAAAAAGCTATTTTGATATTTTATGCGGGTGTTACCTCGCATGGATACCCAAATAAACAATTTCCTTTTACCAATTTAGAAACTACGGGTGGTACTAATTCCTCCCATCCCGGCTCGCCAGACTGTATCAATCTCAATACAGCATCGGTATTAATTTTCAGTAAGTCTTTATCGTATTTTTTAATATCCGCAAACTTATCGTTGTCTTGCAAATATTGGAACAATCCTTTAAGGTGCGAAGGAGGAGTAAATTCCTTAGTAGTTACTATTTCTCCGTCAGCATTCAACATAGGGTGCAAATACAATTTAATTTTAGGAGCAAACAATGTTGAGAATGCTGCAAGAATTCCTCCTGTAATATTAGTATAGTGCTTTTCTTCAAAGATATAATCAAGATTAGGCATCCCCAGAATCAAGCCCATTCTAAGTTTGGTAAAACCACCTAGGTATTGCACTAAACGATAATATTCATGGAAGTTTGAAATTAACACGGTATGACCAAGTGAACATAAGATATCTACACGGTCTAAGAAATCCCTTTCGTTGATTTGCTCTCCGCCAGCTTGTAAATTCTTTAAAGTAAGCTCGGCTAATAAAACCACTTTATCATCATCCACATCAGGCTCAGCTTCAAACTGCTTTAAGCCCGTTTTGATCATATCTAACGAAACATTAGTCACTGGTCTGAAACGACCACGTACTGCTACAATATGTTTTTTATAGAACGCCTCAGAAGGTTGCATCACATTACCATCTGGACCAAAAAGTGCTGCATTGGTAAATCCATTTTTTACAAGGTGAAGTGACATTAAACGGTCATCTACCTCTTTAAAATCTGGCCCACGGAAACGAATCATATCAATCTCAATTCTGTCGGATGATAAATCATCCATCAAAGATTGAAGTAAAATTTCGGGTTGAGCATTATAATAAAAGCAACCATACATCAGGTTTACACCGATAACCCCCAAAGCTTGTTGCTGAAGTACGTTATCGTTGTCTTTCATTCTTACGTGAATAACAACATCGTTGGGTGCACCGTTTGGTTCAAGTTGGAAACGTAGTCCAATCCAACCATGAGGATCATTAGTTTTTTGATAGTTTAACGCAGCTACAGTATCAGCAAAAGCAAAAAATGTACGTTCTGAGGCCATTTCCGTCAAGCGTACATTCAATAACTTATACTCACGCGTAAGCATTTTCATTAAGCGGGCTTCTACTACATATCGCCCTGACTCTTCTTCGCCATAAATCGCATCCGAAAAAGCCATGTCGTATGCTGAGATGGTTTTTGCAATTGTACCTGATGCTCCTCCAGACTTAAAAAAATTAGCCGCAACGTCTTGCCCCGCCCCGATTTCAGCAAAAGAGCCATAAATCCTGCGGTCGAGATTGATGCGAAGAGCCTTCTGTTTTGTGCCTAAATTTCTATCGTAATTTACCATGAAATTATTCTCCTTTTTTAATTGTACATTATCACTAAAACCATTTCCTAATTTACAATTCTAAGGTCAAAGCTTGACAAAAATCTACCAAAAATATAACTCTTTACTAAAAAAGTAATACAAAAACATAATTAGCCATAAATATGTATCCTTTTTAAAACGTTGAGCGTCATCTTCTGATATAGCTAAGAGCTGTCTCTTTATTTTAAACATCTAATAGCTTAGTAGAATTCATTTTTCAGTGAGGTTTTACAACTTTGATGGCTTATGATATAAGGTTAATCCTGCGATGGGACTTTCCATAATTATTCCTATACTAAAGCCTTTTTCGATAGCCACTCTTCTAAGAATATCTGAATAATAAAAAGCGACAGAACCCGTAAAATGAACTTTGTGTTGCTGATAGTCAGGATACTTTAATAAGTATTTTTCAAAAAATAGGCTAAAGGCATCTGTTACTAATTTAAACGTAAATTGATTATTCCTATTATCAAAAATAAATTTGGAAAATGAAGCAAAGTATCTGTTCGGAAAAGGTTTCTGATAAGCATTTTCTAACACCTCCAGACGGTCTTTTGCACCAAAACGCTTTTCAAATTTATCACGAATATCTTGTGGCATTTCTTTGTGTAAATAACTTAGCACTAATTGTTTGCCGAGATAACCTCCACTTCCTTCATCACCTAACCAAAAACCTAAGGGCGGTACCTGAAAAGTAATATCGCTTCCATCATAAAAACAAGAATTGGAACCCGTTCCTAAAATACAGGCAATACCAGCAGTGTGTCCACACAAAGCACGTGCTGCCGCCAACATATCACTATGAACCTCAATAGATGTTACCTCCGTAAAAATTGCCCTAAAAGCCAAACGAATAATGTCCGCTTTTTCAGCGTTGGTCACGCCTGTACCATAATAAAAAATCTCAGAAACTACCTGATTGTTAAGAGAAGGCAATAAATTTTTCTGTAATTCTTCAATAATAGCATCAGTCGTTTGATAATATGGATTCAGCCCAATCGTTTTGACTTGCGATACGCTTCCATTCGGAGCAATCATTCGCCAATCTGTTTTACTTGAACCACTTTCTGCAATTAAAATCATTGTTTCTATTTAAAATGTATTATTATAAAAATGAAATGCAACCTTTTTTTAAGTGTAGTAGTCATATAAAAGTAGCTAAATCAATTCACCCACAATAGTAAATTTTTCAAAAACTTTATCAGTATGAGGTGCGTCTTTTAGTTCATCTGTTAAGTCTTGCCCAGCCCAATGTTCGTAATGTTTGCCATTACGCCAAAGTCTTGAATGAGTAACATCATAAATATGACCTTTGTAGGCTACCCAGATTTCATCACGGTCTTGACCATTTCTTAACGATAGTTGAGATTTGGAGTATTTTTTTAGCATAATTATTTTTTATATATTGTATCAAATTTGCTGAAATCAATTTATTTTATCATTTTTATCTCTCAAAAATTAAAAATCTAACATGGTAATGAAAAAATTAATTCTATCCCTTTCTATTCTATTTGCCTTTATCTTAGTATTAAGTAGCTGTGGTGGTAAAAATGCAGTTGAGCCTTCTGTGAAAGAAAAGCTAACAAAAACATTCACAGTAAGCATTGCTAAGGAAGCAGGTGTCGAAGTTTATAACAAAACAAAAGCAACAAACATCGAGGCTGGATATAGTTATTATAAATTAAGCTTGACTTCATCAGGTGCGGCTACATTAACTGCTAAAGATAACTCTACTTTCACAGGAAGCTGGACTTTAACAAATACAGATAAAACGTTAAGTCTTACAGGCTTGAAAAACGCAGCAGGAAACAACCCTACAGGCACAACAGGTACGATAGAATTTACTATTGTTAGTATTGATGGTACTGGTGCTGCTGTTACGTTGGAATCTTTACAGGCTGATATAAAAGCTGGTAATAAAATTGTTAATTTACAATTAGTAAATCCTTAAACCAAACATAAATTATTGCACCGAAGCCATCCGTAACTGGGTGGCTTTTTTCTTTTCCCTAAAATATCAATCCTTCGGTTGTCTCAATCACAAAATCCAACGTAACTTTGTAGGATGGAAACAAGAACAGAATTAAGTACAATCGGAGAATTTGGCTTGATAAAGTTAATCGATTCAAAATTTCAAAACATCAATCCCGAAACCATCAAAGGCATTGGCGATGATGCTGCTATTATTGATACCGCTGGGAAAGAATTAGTAGTTTCTACTGATCTTTTGATGGAAGGCGTACATTTCGATTTAGCTTATACTCCCCTTAAACATTTAGGCTATAAGGCTGTTGCAGTGAACGTTTCTGACATTGCGGCAATGAATGCTATTCCAAAACAAATTACCGTCAGTCTAGGGTTGAGCAATCGTTTTTCAGTAGAAGCCATTGAAGAATTGTATGAAGGAATCAAGATAGCTTGTGATGAATATAAAGTAGATTTAGTAGGGGGTGATACTTCGGCGTCGCGTGCTGGTTTAGTGATTTCGATTACGGCGTTGGGTACTGCTGAAAAGAAGAACATCGTTTTAAGAAATACTGCGAAGACAAATGATATCATCTGCGTTTCAGGTGATTTGGGTGCTGCCTTGATTGGTTTACAAGCCCTTGAAAGAGAAAAACAGGTATTCTTGGCGAATCCTGATATGCAACCTCAGTTAGATAAAGACAAAGATTATGTAATAGAGCGTCAATTGAAACCGAATGCCCGAATGGATGTAATTTATGAATTACGTGATTTAGGCGTTGTTCCAACATCAATGATTGATGTTTCAGACGGATTGGCTTCTGAGTTATTACATCTTTGTAAAAACTCGGGCACGGGTGCGGTGATTTTTGAAGATAAAATTCCAATCGACGACCAAACATATTTGGTGGCTACTGAATTGAATTTTAGTCCGATGACGGCCGCCTTGAATGGTGGCGAAGATTATGAATTGTTATTTACGGTAAAACAAGAAGACTTTGAAACCATCAAAAACATGTCTGATATTAGCTTTTTAGGCTATATGACAAACGATGTGGATGGCGTAAAACTAATGATGAAATCTGGTACATTGATTAATGTTACGTCCCCAGGTTTTGAACATTTTTAATCAACTTTAATGATGATTATTCAGAGGCTTCGCTAAAACGAAGCCTCTTTTTATTTTATCTGGCTTAGTTATTTATAATAAAGCCCTACGCAAATATCATCGTTAGCACACCTATCAACATAATCATTTTACAGGCATTACTCAAAAAAGCAAAGTCGTCTGGTTTATCAGCATACACTAATTTATAGGTCAAAAAACCTACTGGGAACATCAGTACTAGGAAAATATAAGCTACCCGCTGATTAGGCAACTGTGCGGCTAGTACAAACAGGATTGAGATAAATATTGCTATAAATCCAAAAACTAGTCTTTTTGTACGAGCAATTCCCCAAATAATGGGGAGAGTTTTGCACCCATGTAGTTCGTCACCTTTTACATCTTCCATGTCTTTAATTATTTCTCTAATTAAAGTAATAAAAAACGAAAAGGTGGCATATACCCACACTTGACGCTGATGTCCGGGATAATAAACAGCCAACACTAATAAAGAAAAACCCGTGAGGATGGCTACCATTAAATTCCCCCAAAAGGGTAATCTTTTTAATTGATTAGAATAGAGCCATAAACAAAAAACGGCAAATAGGTTTACCAAGGCTATTTTTTTATCAACCAACAAGCCCAACGCTATACCAGCACCATTAAAAAATTGGTGTATCAATAATGCCCATCTTCTTTTGATATATCGCCCAATCACTACCCTATCTGGTTTATTAACAAGGTCTATCTTAATATCGTAATAATCGTTAATAATATAACCTGAGGCCGCAATTAGCACTGTGGCCAGCGATATGAGGAATAAGTTTTTTTCAACTAGAATTTCAACTAAGTGACCAAAGGAAAGAGGTTTATCACGAATTAGAAAATACCTTGTGAAGTATTGGGTAAATACGATAATTGCTAAATTCTGCCAACGGATTAGTCGACTAAAGCCCATAATTACTTGTAGATATGTTATTTTACGAGGGGTTCTCAACATTTTGTTAAAGGCTAACTTTCATGAATTAAACAGCAACAGTGGGATAAACGATTTACTCTAACAACCAAATTTATTCCATTTTCGTCCCTTAAAAAACTTTTTAGTGACTTAAAGAGATTTTTTTTTGTTTTTGTGTGTTAGTCTTTTGATAAGTCTATTCGCTAAGACTTAACTTTACATATCCACAACGTGCGGCGAACCGCTTCAATATTAGATTAATGAAAATCGGAATTGTTTGTTATCCTACTTACGGAGGTAGTGGTGTAGTAGCCACAGAATTAGGTAAGGCACTTGCTAAGGCAGGTCATGAAGTACATTTTATCACCTATTCACAACCTTCAAGGTTAGACTTTTTTAACGAAAATATCTACTATCACGAAGTGAGTGTATCAAGCTATCCACTTTTCCAATACCTTCCTTACGAATCGGCATTGGCAAGTAAGATTGTTGATGTTGTTATCAACGAAAGGCTCGATTTATTACACGTTCATTATGCGATTCCGCATGCTTCGGCGGCTTATTTGGCTAAACAAATTCTAAAATCAAAGGGTATTCATATCCCTTTTATCACCACTTTGCATGGAACAGACATTACTTTAGTAGGTAAAGACCCTTCTTTTGAGCCTGTCGTTACTTTTTCTATCAACGAGTCTGACGGCGTTACGGCAGTTTCTGAAAGTTTGAAAAACGATACTTATGACGAATTTGAAATTGTCAGCAAAATAGAGGTAATTCCTAATTTTATCGATTTAGAACGTTTTAAAAAGCTTCGTAAAGATCACTTCAAAATAGCGATTTGTCCGAATGGGGAAAAACTGCTGATGCATACCTCAAATTTTAGGAAAGTAAAGAGAATTGAGGACGTGGTACATGTTTTTCATAAAGTAAATCAGAAGATTCCCTCTAAATTACTCTTAGTTGGCGATGGCCCAGAACGTACTTCTATTGAAATGCTTTGCAGAGAATTGGGCGTACAACAAGACGTAAGGTTTTTAGGGAAATTAGATGTAATAGAGGAGGTACTTTCATTGGCAGATTTATTCTTACTGACTTCTGAAAAAGAAAGTTTTGGTTTGGCAGCCCTAGAAGCAATGGCCTGTGAGGTTCCAATCATTTCATCAGATGCTGGTGGATTGCCAGAAGTAAACATCAATGGGGTAACAGGTTATGTTTCCAAAATTGGAGATACTGACGATATGGCAAAAAATGCCATTTCAATTCTTGAAGATGACGCAGTATTAGCCAGATTCAAACATAATGCCCATGAAAGAGCTAAAGAATTTGATATTGCCAATATTTTACCCCTATATGAACGTTACTATGAAGAAGTAACAGCTAAAAGTTGGAAATTTCCACCCCAACCCTGTGCTGTGGATACCTTAAATTAACAACAGTATGCCCCTGAACATTCAAGAAAGTAATCGTAAAAGAGTAGTAATTATTGGAGCAGGTTTTGGAGGACTAAAACTAGCCCAGGAATTAGCAGGTAGTGATGATTTTGAAGTCGTTCTGATTGACAAAAACAATTATCATCAATTTCAACCGCTGTTTTATCAAGTAGCGACTGCTGGGCTTGAACCATCAGCCATTTCATTTCCGCTTCGGTTAGCTTTTCATCATTACAACAATGTATTTGTAAGGGTAGCTACTGTAACAAAGATTATTCCTGAGCAAAATATTATTGAAACTAATATTGGAGAGCTTACTTTCGACTATTTAGTATTGGCTATTGGAGCTGACACCAATTTTTTTGGCAATAAAAATATTGAAGATAATGCTCTGCCCATGAAATCGGTAGGCGAAGCACTCGGGCTTAGGAATAGACTATTAGAAAACTTTGAAAAAGCCTTATTAGCTGATCAAGAAGAAGATAAAATCGGCTTGATGAATGTAGTAGTAGTGGGTGGCGGGCCTACTGGTGTGGAAGTATCAGGAACGCTGGCTGAAATGAAAAAAATGGTTTTGCCAAATGACTATCCAGAGCTAGATTTTGATTTGATGCAAGTGCATATTATAGAGTCGGGCACTGAATTGTTAGGGCCGATGTCGGTGAACGCACAAATTAAATCAAAAGATTATCTGGAACAATTAGGCGTGATTGTTCACCTCAATACCCGAGTGACCGATTTTGATGGTAAGCACGTTTATTTTAACAATGGTACCACTATCCGAACCAACAATTTAGTATGGGCAGCGGGGGTAAAAGCGAATGTGATACAGGGTATCAAGCCAGAAGTGATGGTTCGTGGTGGAAGGTTGAAAGTAAATAGACAAAATCTGGTAGATGGCTATGAAAACATTTTTGCGATTGGTGATGTAGCCTATATGACTGAAGATAAATTTCCGAATGGTCACCCACAAGTAGCTCAACCAGCGATACAGCAAGGTGACCTATTGGCTACCAATCTAAAAAATATGCTAAAAGGCAACGCCCTAGAAGATTTTAAATACAAAGATTTAGGGTCAATGGCTACTATCGGTAGAAACAAGGCCGTCGTAGATTTACCATTTTGGCGTTTTCAAGGTTTTTTTGCTTGGCTTACATGGATGTTTGTGCACTTAATTGCTATTGTAGGCGTAAAAAACAAAGTACTGATATTTATTAACTGGTTATGGAATTATGTTACATACGACCAGTCGTTAAGATTAATTATTAAAGCTAAATCTCCTAAAAACAATCAAACATAGCGTATTGACTATTAATCATATAGGTAGATTATCATCATATTACATGACAAACGGTATTTTATTGTAAATAAAAGTTCAGTATCTTTGTCGTTATAATTCAACAAAATGATAGGTATTAAGCTCTTTATATTAAATTAATACAATTTATACGCTAACTCTCCTACTTATCGAAAATAGTATCATGGAAGCGAAAAACACAAAAATAAGACCTAAAAATAGTGGATCGAAGCAATTATTTGAGAATCCAATCTTAGAGAAATTATCCCACACGCATATTGCCATTCCTGTATCGTTATTTTTTGTTGCAGGTTTTGTATTGGGGTTTTATGCCTTTACACATACAGCTTTAGAAAATTGGCTTATTGGTACTTTATTCATAGCTGGTGCTATCACATTTACATTTATTGAATATTGGGTTCATAGAAGTGTATACCACATTGAGCCTACCACTGAAGCAAGAGCTAAATTTCAATACATTGCTCATGGGGTACACCATGAATACCCAAAAGATAAAACACGTTTGGCAATGCCTCCTATCGTAGCGGTGATTGTAGCGGTGTCATTATTTTCTTTCTTTTTCGTTTTTATGGGCGAAGCAGCCTATGCTTTTTTCCCAGGGTTTATTTGGGGATATGCAGCGTACTTGTTAGTACATTATTCTGTTCATGCGTATGCACCACCTAAAAACTTTATGAAGCAATTATGGATTAACCATGCTGTACATCACTATAAAGACGGCAATGCTGTTTTTGGTGTTTCTTCTCCGCTTTGGGATTATGTTTTTGGAACGATGGCAACGATGGATAAATCAAAAGTCTCTGAAAATCTATAAAAATATTTAATTAGTGATGGCTCCGCAAGAATTTAAGTGTCTTGCGGAGTTTTTTATTTTATCTTTGATAAAGTATTTACCTACAATATCCATGAAAATATTATTAATAGAAGATGAACCCAAAACACTCCAATCGCTTCGACAGGGATTAGAGGAAAATGGTTTTGAAGTAGATATAGCTTATGACGGACTCATCGGCAAACACCTTGCACGCAAAAATCAATATCAAATCATCGTTACTGACATCATTATGCCAGGTATTAACGGGCTTGAATTGTGCAAACAACTTCGTGAAGAAGGAGTAGTCACTCCTATTCTAATGCTTACGGCAATGGGTAGTATTCAAGAAAAATTGATGGGTTTTGATGCTGGTGCTGACGATTATTTAGTAAAGCCCTTTGATTTTCTGGAACTCATGGCACGTATTAAGGTATTGAGCAAACGTACTCATGTTGCGCCATTACTTAGTAATACCAATATTTTGAGCTATAATAATTTAGAAATGAATCTGGATGCCCATTTAGTAACTAGGGCTGGTAATAAAATTGATTTAACCGCTCGTGAGTTTGCTTTGTTAGAATATCTTTTAAGAAATCAGGGGAAGGTAATTTCAAAAGCAGATATTGCCGAAAAAGTATGGGATAGTCGTTTTGAAATGGGCACAAACGTTATCGAAGTATTTATGACGATGCTTCGCAAGAAAATTGATAAAAACTATGATACCAAACTTATCCATACCCAATATGGAGTTGGTTATGTATTAAAAGTTGAAGAGTAATTTTAAAACGTTATCATAAATTATGCAAATTAGAGCAAAGCTTACCCTACAATTTACACTTTTGGTGTCTGTAATTGTTTTGGTGATTTTTATTGTGATTTATGGTTTACGTCATAATTACGTAAAGGAAGAATTTTATAATCGTCTTACCCAAAAAGCTTCTACTTCTGCCAAATTGTTAGTGACGTTTAATGAAGTGAATTCAAAGTTGCTCAAGAAAATCAATCAGAATAACAGAGATGTGCTATATCGTGAAAACCTCATTATTTACGATTATGAAAACCTAAAAGTATATTCTACCAATGATACCAGTGGGTTCAAGATTTCTTCTGAGATGCTTAATCAGGTAAGAAAAGAACGCATTTCAAGATTTACACAAGGAGATTTTAAGATTGTAGGTATTCTTTACAGAGACCGCTTCAATAGGGTCGTTACCATTGCAGGTGCCGTAGATTCATCAGGAGAGCGCGATTTAAAGAACTTACAAAACACCATGTTTGGCTTATTTTTTATTGTAATTGCCGTTGTGGCAGTAACGGGTTGGTATTTCTCCGTTCGTGCCTTATCGCCTATTTCTGAGGTAATTAAACAAGTAAAGACTATTTATCCTCAAAACGTCAATCAACGCCTGACGATTCAAAACCCCAAAGATGAAATCGGGCAGTTAACAGCTACCTTTAATGAGCTCCTAGAAAGAATTGGAGAGGTATTTCGTTTACAAAACTTATTTGTTTCGAATGTATCTCATGAAATGAAAAATCCTTTGATGAAAATAGGGTCTCAAATAGATGTTACGTTACTGAAAAGCAGAAGTGAAGAGCAATATTTAACAACGCTACTGTCTGTCAGACAAGATATTCGGGAGTTGGGACAATTATCAAATACTTTATTAGAGCTAGCCAAAGTAAGTGATTTGAATCATAGTCTGATGTATGATGAAGTACGTCTCGACGAAATCATCTGGGAAGCAGGAGATTTACTATTACAAGCTGAAAAAGACTATCAAGTACAGGTAAACTTCACCAGTGAATTAGAAGAAGATACGCAACTCGTTATCCAAGGAAATGCACAATTACTCAAAACAGCTTTTGTAAATTTATTGGAAAATGGCTGTAAGTTCTCTGACAACCATTCCGTAAAAGTATGTATTCGCTTTTTGGAAAACCAAATTGAAGTACAGTTTGAAAACACAGGCGCTATGCCTCAGAAAGAAATCGCTTTAGTATTTGAACCTTTCTATAGAAGCCAAAATACTGCCAATATCAAAGGTTATGGCGTTGGGTTGTCATTAGTCAATCGGATTGTAAAACTTCACGGCGGTAGCATCAATGCTCATACTAACGGGAATACTACTTTTTTTACGCTCCTCCTCCCGTATTCTGTTGGTCATAAATAAGGTTTTACTTCTCCTATGTCAGCACAGAGATTACATAACGCTGTAATACTTTTATGAAAAATTGGGTGTATAAAATCGGGTGCAATTTCTTCGAGCGGTACTAACACAAAATTTCTATCGTGCATTAACGGATGGGGAATTACAAGGGTTGGCTCGTTAACAATTTGTTCTCCGAAAAAAATAATATCAATGTCAATTAACCTTGCACCCCATTTTTCTAGTCGTACTCTTCCTAACGTTTCTTCAATCTGTTGTGTTTGTATCAACAATTCATTAGGATTCAGACTTGTAGTTACCGCAATGGCAATATTCAAATAATTAGGCTGATTATCTACGCCCCACGGTGCGGTTTCATAAAACGTTGAACGTTTGAGCACATGCCCTACCCTATTTCCAATTAATTCAATAGCATTTTCAAGAATTTCTTCTCTGTTTCCCAAATTTGAGCCTAAAAGTAGGTAAGTAGTTTGGAGATTCAGGTTTTGCATTGTATTTTTAGTTAAACTTCTTAATTAAGCTCCATAGCACTTAATCTATATCATTACAATCCTTTCAGGATATTCCTGCAAAGATTTATAAATAATCCTTAATTCACCAATAATCCTTTAAATACCTACAATGAAGAACGTCACAAAAGGCTCCATACTTATCTCAGAACCCTTTCTCAAGGATCCTAACTTCAATCGAAGTGTTGTACTTATTTGTGAACACGAAACTAACCAAGGTTCTTTTGGATTGATTCTGAATCAAGCTTCTAACCTTAATCTTGATGATGTATTAGAAGAAAATATTTATCCAGATATACCCCTTTATGTAGGGGGACCAGTTCAGCATAATACTTTGCATTATGTACACCGCCGTCCTGATATCATCGAAGGAGGCATTACTTTGATGGATGGTGTTACATGGGGGGGAAACTTCCAACAAGTAAAGAGTTTGCTTAATAATGGTGTTTTATCTCCTAGCGATATCCGCTGTTTTATTGGCTATTCGGGTTGGGAAGAAGACCAACTAGACAATGAACTCAAGAAAGACTCATGGATTGTATCAACCACTACCGCAGAAGTAATTTTTGATACGCCAATAGAAAATTTTTGGAGAACCATTCTCAAAGAGATGGGGGGTTCTTTTAAAGTATTAGCTAATTATCCTAGCGACCCTAGTTTGAACTGATATGTCTGAAAACATAAATATTCCTCAGGTTACCATTATTAATACGCGTCCCTCTGACCACCTTTTATTACTATTAGGCGGTTTAGGAACTTTCCTTTATGTGATTTTTTTCTTGATTAGAACGGAATATCTTTCAAGCTTTCTGTGTTTATTTACTAGCATCCTTTTGATTTATAAGTATTTAGAAAACATTAAATCAAAAGCGAAAATTATTATTAGTCAAGATGGCATTCAAGTAGTTGGTCAACCTTTTGTTTCTTGGGCATTTGTGCATGGTTTACAGATTCGTCCAGAAGTAAAAGATAATAATTATTCAGAAACGTTAGTTTTTACTAATAATGGACGGATTCAAGAGATTCCCATCAATACATTAGCCATTACTGCTTGGCAATTAGAAGAATTATTGAATACCTATCAAGAACGTTTTAGAGAGAGTATTGTAGAGGATGAAGACTTCTAAAGCCTGTTTTGTATGGTGTAAAGCTTTTCTACAGAGCCTATTTTCAAGCTTTTCTTGTATCTTTGTATTCTTTAAATCCCAAAAACGAATCAGAGAAGTATATCGGGAATGATATTTTCCGAAAATAAATCAGAAATCATACATTGAAAAAGCTATTACTTCCTAAAGTACTGAAATCTTTCCAAACGGAAATACCTTTACCTTCTTCAAAATCAGAATCTAATCGTGCCTTGATTATCAATGCCTTGGCACAAGGAAAAGACAATTTATCAAATCTTGCGGAAGCCCGCGACACTCAAACGATGATGCGTTTGTTGGCTTCTGACGATGCTATTGCAGATGTGATTGATGCTGGTACTACTATGCGTTTTTTAACGGCATATTTCGCAGTAACAGGTCAACACAAAACGATGACAGGTACGCCAAGAATGTGCGAACGTCCGATTGGTATTTTAGTAGATGCCCTTCGTTCTTTGGGTGCTGATATTGAATATTTAAACAAAGAAGGTTATCCTCCTTTACAATTAAATGGATTTAGTTTCTCTGGAAACAATCATTTATCTATCAGAGGGGATGTTTCTTCACAATATATTTCTGCTATTTTAATGATTGCCCCATTGTTGCCAGAAGGATTAATTCTGACGATTACGGGAGAGTTAGGGTCTAAACCTTATATCGAAATGACAATTCAGCAAATGAAAAGTTTCGGGATTACGGTAAGTCCAGATTGGGAAAATTTGACTATTACAGTACCTGCTCAAAAATATGAAGTAATTCCTTATGCGATTGAATCTGACTGGTCAGGCGCAAGTTATTGGTTTTCAATCGTAGCACTTTCTGAATTTGAAGATGCTGAATTAGAGTTATTAGGATTAAAAGAAAATTCATTACAAGGCGATTCGGTCATTACAGCTATTATGAGTCACCTAGGAGTGAAATCTGAATATACAGGTCGTGGTTTTAAATTAACTAAAATTCCTGCTGAAAGTGCTTTAACTTGGGACTTTACCAATTGTCCAGACCTTGCTCAAACGGTTTGTGTAGTAGCAGCAGCTAAAAATATTCCGCTTACTTTAACAGGCGTAGAATCGCTAAAAGTAAAAGAAACTGATAGAATTTATGCCTTACAAACAGAATTGGCTAAAATTGGAGCAAGTTTAGTAGAAACTGAAAAAAATCATAAATACTTATTGACTTCGAGTAATCAAAGCATTCCAGCGGGCGTATCATTCCACACTTATGATGACCACCGTATGGCAATGGCTTTTGCTCCTTTAGCTTTAATTGCAGAGGTAGAGATTGAAGAACCAGACGTAGTAGTAAAATCATACCCTTCTTTCTGGAAACACTTAGCAGCTATTGTTGACATTGAGGTGTAAGTAAATAAATAAATATTAATTATAGAAAGAAGTGAGGTTATCCCTCACTTCTTTTGTTTTATATAATGTACGAGACTACATAATAAATGAGTTATTCCAAATTTATCAATCATAAAAAAGCGGTCTAAAAAATAATTTAGACCGCTTTTTTATGATTGATAAACAACGAATTCCTACTGTTTGAGCGAAGCGAGTTTAGGAATTCTTGATTTTTTTGTTACTTTTTGCCTTGATGCAAAAAGTAAGGACGAGTATAAATCCAAAAGTTTACGAAATCTTTTTAAACTCCCTATTTTATGAGAAAATTAGGGGTAGCGAATGTTTCAAAATAAAATACCTTATTGCAACTGCAACGATTTGCTAGTTGATTGTGCGTATTCAAAAGCACCAAACATAATGGCAGAAAAGATTAGGTTACTCATCAATGTATTTTTCAAGAATGGCAAAGCCATTGTATAGCATGATACCAATCCATCAAAAGTTTGAGGATAGATTTTTCCTTCTGTCCAAACAAAGAAGTTTGATACAATAAAAAACACTAGCGTGCCCAATAAGTTAGCACCAAGTAAGTTTGTTAAATTTACTTTTTTCAAAGTAACAATTCCTACTAACACCACTAAAGCAAAACTGATAAATACCGAGGCATCGAATCCGAATGAAAATGTAGGATACCACTGTTTGTAAAAAACGTTATTCAACACCAAGTTTGATAACCACAAAGCAAGAATAGGTACTACAAAAGCCCAATATTTTTTAGTAAAATATGCTCCACCAAATAGTGCAATAGTGCCTACTGGTGAAAAGTTTGATAAAGATGGTACGCTAACCGCTAAAAAACGAAAAGCAGTAGCTACTAAAATAATAGCAACCAAAATACCAAAACGAAGATTTATTGAATTTTTCATAAATTTTTCTCCAAAATTTCCCCTCTAATTTATTTAGAGTACACAAATTTACTAAGGTTTACAGATTTCAACGTAATTTTGTGAAAAATTAAAAAAAGGTAAGGATACTACGACAAAACAAACAAGCTTTTTTTTCAAGTTTTACGACTAATTGCTAGTATCTTTTCCCTACAGCCATCCAATGTTTTCTAAAAATTTCAAATTAGGTTTATTAGGAGGCGGTCAGTTAGGACGAATGTTACTTCAGGCCGCTATCGATTTAGATATTCATGTAAAAGCACTTGACCCTGACCCTGATGCTCCTTGTGCTAAAATTGCACCAGAGTTTGTTGTGGGGTCGTTTCTTGATTATGACACTGTTTACCAGTTTGGACAAGACTGTGAAGTAATTACGATTGAAATCGAGAATGTTAATTTAGAGGCTTTAAAAAAACTTCGTTCAGAGGGGAAAAAAGTATTCCCTCAACCTGAAGTATTAGAAATCATTCAAGATAAACGCATTCAGAAACAATTTTATTTAGATAATAATCTGCCTACTTCTGATTTTATCCTGACAGATTCTGTAGAAGAAATAAGCAAAAATCTTGATTTCTTACCTGCTTTCAATAAATTAGGCAAAGGAGGTTATGACGGAAGAGGCGTACAAAAACTAAGTTCTGAGATTGATTTACCTTTGGCCTTTACAGAACCAAGTTTACTAGAAAAAGCCATCGACTTTGATAAAGAGATAGCCGTAATCGTAGCTAGAAACGAACATGGCGAAATTAAGACTTTCCCAACCGTAGAATGTGTGTTTCATCCTGTGCATAATCTGGTTGAATACCTTTTCGCACCAGCCGCTGTGAATGAAAGTATTCATGAGGAAGCAAAACAAATTGCGATAGAGACTGCCGAAAAATTAGGGATTGTTGGCTTATTAGCAGTTGAAATGTTTTTGACAAAAGATGGTCAGATTCTTATTAACGAAGTAGCGCCACGTACACATAATAGCGGACATCATACTATCAGAGCCAACCATACTTCTCAGTTTGAACAACATCTTAGGGCTGTTTTAGGCCTGCCATTAGGCGATACTACTGCGCATTCAAAAGCAGCGATGGTGAACTTATTGGGTGAAGATAATTACACTGGCGAAGTAAAATATGTTGGCATGGATGAGGCTTTAGCAATAGCAGGTGTCTATCCATTTTTGTATGGCAAAAAAATCACAAAGCCATTTCGTAAAATGGGACATGTAACGGTAGTAGACGAAGACTTGACTTCTTTAAAAGAAAAAGTGAAAGCTGTAAAAGAAACACTCAAAGTGATTGCTTAATATTGGCAATAGTAGAGCAACATGATAGGTAGTATTTGTACAAGACGAATATATTTGCTGGAATACTTCACCTCTTGTATCGTCTAATCATGATTCGAAGGAAAATTCCTTCGAATTTTTTGTTTTTGTAATATTTAAACTTCTAAAATTTTCTGCTAATTTGCTGTAAAGTTGTGTATTGAATTGTTTGTGTGAGAGCTATAATTGAGTGCTCTTTAGAATATTGCACACTTTTTCTTATTACTTATCCAAATACCCTGCTAATTAATATCTTAAAACTTTATCTGAAAAATCTGGTTTATTCAGCAGAGTTGATTTGCAATGAATATACAAACCGCTTATTATCTATAGTTAACTCATCATAGTGATAATACTTTCCAAAGACATATTTTATAACAATGGAATTAACTGACAACAAAGACCTTTTTCAAACTATTTTTGATTCTGCTCCCAATGGGATTGCCCTGATGCAATGTCTGTATAATGAAAAAGGTAGGGTTGAAGATTTTACAATATTACTTTTTAATGCATATACGCTTAACTGGATTGGCGATATTGATTATAAAGATAAGCGGTTTGGCGATGTTTTTCCTATGGTAAAACAAACCGACATTCTTGAAAAGTTTATTGAGGTTGCAGAAACGGGTATTACTGCTAGGTTTGAACGTTATTATACAGGAGAAGGAATGAAGCACTGGTTTCATTTTACAGCCGTAAAACAAAGAGAACTACTAGTAGTAACAACAGAAGATATCACAGAGCGGAAACATTCAGAGATAACTCTCAATAATGCTTTAGAGATTACCGAAAAGCAAAAACGACTGTACGACTCCATTACGGATAACACACCTGACCTAGTGTATGTTTTTGACCTTGATTACAGATTTAGTTATGCTAATAAGGCACTTCTTACGATGTGGGGTAAAAGTGCAGAAGATGCCATAGGTCGTGGGCTTCGCGAAAATGGCTACGAAGAATGGCATGCACAGATGCATGAGCGAGAAATTGACGAGATAATTTCCACAAAAAAATCAATCCGTGGAACTGTTTCCTTTCCGCATGCTGAACTTGGAAGTCGAATTTATGACTATATTCTCGTGCCAGTCTTAAATCAAGATGGTCAGGTAGAAGCTATTGCAGGTACGACCCGTGACATCACTGAGATAAAGCGTATTGAGGAAAGACTTCAGCAAAGTGAAAATCGTATCCGTAGCATGATTGATCAGACACCTGCTCCCACATTAGTGCTTATGGGTGATGATTTGGTTATTGAGCAAATCAATAAATCTATGCTTGAAATGATTGGTTTTGGAGAAGAAGTGATTGGCACTCCCTTACTTTCCAATATGCCTGAACTAGCCGATCAATATATTTGGAAACAGGTTATAAAGGTTTATAGGGAAGGTACGCCTTTTGACCAATTCGAAGTACTGGTGCCTCATAAACGCACTGGAGTATTAAAAGATTATTATTATAATATTGCCTATCGCCCATTAAAGGAAGAAGACAAGATTATTGGGATGATTCAGGTAGCTATAGACGTAACTGAACAGGTAACAGCGCGAAAAAAACTGGAAGAAAGTGAAGAAGACCTTCGTAATATGGTCTTAAATTCTCCTGTCGGGATTTGCTTGATGGATGCCAATACTTTGGTCAGTGAGATTGTGAATGATAAATTTGTCGAAATAGCTGGTAAACCATACGAATCTATTATTAATAAAAAATATTGGGATACTTTCGCTGAAGTGGCTTCCACTTACGAAGCTCCTCTACAGGAAGTCGTTGATACTGGAAAACCTTTCTATGCAAATGAAGCCGAACTCATGCTTATAAGACATGGAAAAGAGGAGATAATTTACGTTACATTTATTTATGAGGCGATGAAAGATTCGACTGGTGCGGTAAAGAAAATTGTGGTATGGGTATTAGACAATACGCTACAGGTACAAGCCAGACGAAAAGTAGAGGAAAGTGAAATTCGTTATAAAATATTGTCTGGAACATTAGAACAGCAAGTTACCAAACGTACTCTCGAATTACAGCGCTCTAACGAAGACCTACAACAGTTTGCCCATGTTGCTTCACACGACCTTAAAGAACCGATAAGAAAAATAAAAACCTTCACAGGCAGGTTGGAAGACCACCTTCGCCAAAATTTAGATGATACAGGAATGCGATTTATGCAAAGAATCCATGTTGCTACTGATCGTATGTTCGCAATGATTGATGGCGTATTAGCCTACTCAACTATCAATGCGATAGAACAAAAGGCGGAATCTGTTAATCTGAATGAAGTGATTCGAAATATTGAGACCGATTTGGAAGTTGCCTTACAAAAGACAAGTGGAACAATTGAGTATCAAAACCTTCCTACAGTAGAAGGTGCTATGGTACTGCTTTACCAACTTTTTTATAACCTTATCAACAACTCAATCAAGTTTGCGAAAACTGGTATACCTCCACATATATCAATATCTTCAGCAATGGATAATCAAGACTTTTGTCGTATTACGGTGACAGATAATGGCATTGGTTTTAAACCTGAGTACGCAGTGCAAATATTTGAAACGTTTACCCGCCTAAATTCAAAAGATGATTATGAAGGTACAGGTTTAGGATTATCGCTTTGTAAGAAAATTGTAGAGCGTCATGGTGGCGATATTATTGCAATTGGCAGTTTAGACAAAGGAGCTACATTTGTTATAACACTTCCATTAAAACAAAAAGAAATAGGTATTTAGACATGGAACAAAAGATAATTTTTTTAGCTGATGATGATAGGGATGATGCGGAAATGTTTTGCGAGGCACTGGAAGACATAGACAATAATATTATATGTCATTGTGCAATTAATGGTGAAGAGTTTTTCAGGAAACTAGGAATGCTTAGTGAGAAACCTCAACTTATATTTTTGGATTTAAACATGCCAATTATGGATGGTTGGGAATGTCTTAAAAAATTGAAACACGACAAGAACTATAAAAATATACCCGTAATCATTATCTCTACATCATCGCATAAAGAAGACATGGTCAACGCCGTTAAACTCGGAGCAATATGCTATTTCGTAAAACCCAATAGTTATAACGAATTAATAGAGGTTTTACAGGCTATCACAAAAAACGTTGGTGAAGGTTTGACTGATGTAGTTAAAAATTTACAATACGGTGGCTCTACATATATCTATTCTGTAATATAGATAGAGCTCATAATTATGGTTAAATACAATTAAGCTATTCTATCTGTAAATTATGAAAGTTGTGATAGTATGCTACCCAGCCCTAAACTTACCATTTAATAAATTATTTTCCTTTTTTCATTTATTAATGATATTTTTAAGGCTCACATCTTAAATTTTATACACATGAAAAAAACTTTAGGTCTACTACTGTTATGTATCTCTTTTTTTTATTCAGTATCTGCACAGAAAGACAAAAAAACCAGTGATGAGGAATCAAAAGCCTTGGCAGTGCAAGAAGCCTACATTGATTCCGTTGAGCATGCCATGAATTATCAACATGGTACAATCTTGCTAAAAAATGGTATTGCAAAAATTACCATTCCTACTGGCTTTAAATTCCTGAATGCCGAACAAGCTAATTTTGTTGTAACTGACCTCTGGGGGAATCCTCCACAAGAATTATTGGGCATGATTTTGCCAGAAGGTGGAAAAGTGACTGATGGGTCAAGCTATTCTTTTATTATCCAGTGGGACGAAATGGGTTTTGTAAAAGATGATGACGCAGACGACATAAACTATGACGACCTGCTAGCTGACATGCAAGAAGATATAACTGCTGGCAATGAAGAACGAGTAAAAGAGGGTTATGGAAGTGTTAAGTTAGTGGGTTGGGCAGCAAAACCATTTTATGACAAAGAGCATAAGGTATTGCATTGGGCCAAAGAAATTAAATTTGATGATAGCGCCGAAAATACACTTAATTACAACATTAGGATTTTGGGTAGAAAAGGCGTGTTGATATTAAATGCTGTAGGTGGAATGTCTCAATTAGCCATGGTAAATAATGACATCAGCAAGGTTTTGAACATTGTAGAATTTACAGATGGCAATAAATACAAAGATTTCGACCCAGGTTTAGATGTTGTGGCAGCCGTAGGTATCGGAGGTTTAGTAGCAGGGAAAGTATTGGCTAAATTAGGTTTCTTAGGACTATTAGGTAAGTTTTTCCTTCCATTACTCAAGTTAGGAAAACTGGGTATTGTGGCAATTGGTGCAGGTTTAACAGCCGTCTGGCGTTTTATAACAGGTAAACGAAAAGAAGATGAGCCTGTAGCTAGTATTGACGAAGAATCGACAGAAAATACCTCTACTGAATCTTCTGAAAATGCTTAATCTTTAAGTCTTTATATTATTTTAAAAGCCTCTGCGTTATAGGAAGTAGAGGCTTTTTCGATTTTTCGACCTAAATTTGTATTCTTTATAACGCAATTTAATTTGTTATTGTACAATGGTAGGAATCATCATGGGTAGTATTTCAGACATTAAAGTAATGCAAGAAGCTGCCGACGTTTGTAAACAATTTGGAGTAGAGTATGAAATAGACATCGTTTCGGCTCATAGAACACCTTTAAAAATGGTTGAGTATGCACAGACTGCTCGTGAAAGAGGCGTTAAAGTAATCATTGCTGGAGCAGGCGGTGCGGCACATTTACCGGGCATGGTAGCTTCTGTAACAACGCTTCCTGTCATTGGTGTACCTGTAAAATCTTCCAATTCAATCGACGGTTGGGATTCTGTACTCTCTATTTTACAAATGCCCTCAGGTGTTCCTGTGGCTACTGTCGCTTTGAATGGTGCTAAAAATGCAGGAATTCTTGCTATACAAATGTTGGGTATTGAAAATCAGGAAATAGCTACTAAATTGCAAAATTATAAAAGCGAACTAAGCGAAAAAGTTGCAGAAATGGTTAATGAATTGAAGGGAAATAACTAGTTGTTTTAAATTAATTGATTATTTTAACAGTCGAAAACTCTTTAATTTTTTAAATAAACCTCACCAATCCTTACGAAATATGGAAGATTATCGTAATCCTCGCCCAGTTGAAGAAAACTCAAACATTCCAATGATAACCCTTTTGGTTTTAGTGGCATTGGTAATTGCTTTGTTGTATGTTGGTTGGCAGTCGATGAGTGATGAAACTACAAAAACTGAAGTTGTTTTAAGTACTGCTCCACAGTCGGATGCGATGAAAGGTCAAGACGATGCTGATCTTGTAACCGCTCCGTCAGAAATGCCTGAGGAGGATGTCGAAAATGAAGGCAAAAAGTCTTCAGAAAAAGCTGAAATAAAGAAGAAAGAAAAAGAAGATAAGAAAATAGCTGAGAAGGAAAAAGAAGAGCCTAAAAAGAAAGAGGAAACAGCTAAACCCGAAAAGAAGACAACTGAAGTTGCCGTAAAAGGAACATCGTTTACCCATACAGTACAATCGGGCGAAACTTTTTATGGCATTGCCAATCGTTATCATCTTAGCAAGTCTGCTTTGCAAACGCTTAATCCTGATATTTCACCTGAGGGTATTAAAGTGGGAATTACTAAGCTGAATGTAAAAGTAAAAGCAATTCATACAGTAGGCCCCGGAGACATTCTGAGGGTAGTAGCCGAAAAATATGGCGTTAGCAAACAATTGATTATGACTGCTAACAAAAAAACAAAAGATATTACGGAACGAGGAGAGAAGTTAATTATCCCATTACCATAAGAAACATTGTTCATCTCGAATTTTTGTTTAGAATTATAAGATTTATATGCTTGGAGTATATTATCGTCTTGTCCTTACTTTTCTTGTCTTGATACAAGAAAAGTAACCGCGCGGCGGACCGCAAAAGAAAATCAAGAATTCCTAATCGCAACGGCGACCCGTCTCGCTTCGCTCAAACAGTAGGAATTCGGGGAACATCAATCATAAAAAAGCGGTCAAAATTAGTTTTTTGACCGCTTTTTTATGATTAGCTGATATTTTCCAAGCTTATACTAAGCTTAGACCAGTCATGATTGCTGGTTTTTCGACACCCATTAAATCTAAAATAGTTGGAGCAATATCCCCTAATTTACCGTTTTTGATTGCTTTTTTATCTTTGTCAATCAAAATACAAGGTACAAGGTTTAAGCTATGCTGTGTGTTTGGCGAACCGTCATCATTAATCATGTAATCAGCATTTCCGTGGTCAGCTAACACAATGACAGAATAACCATGTTCAACACCTGCTGTTACTACTGCTTCTAACGATTGGTCTACTGCTTCGCAAGCATCAACTACTGCTTGGAAATCACCAGTATGACCCACCATATCAGGGTTAGCAAAGTTTAAACATACAAAATCAGCTTTTTCTGCTGTCAAAGCAGGAACTAAACTATCACGTACTTCATATACAGACATTTCTGGCTGTAAATCGTAAGTAGCCACTTTCGGAGAATTACACAAAATACGGCTTTCACCTTCAAACTCTTCATTACGTCCACCCGAGAAGAAGAAAGTAACGTGTGGGTATTTTTCAGTTTCAGCAATTCTGATTTGCTTTTTACCAGCTTCTGATAGTATTTCACCCAATGTAGCAGGTAAGTTACTATCATCAAAAATAACGTTGATACCCGTGAAAGACTTATTATAATTGGTTAAAGTATAATACTGAATATCCAATTTTTTCATGCCATTCTCAGGAAAATCTTGTTGCGTCAAAGCTTTTGTAATTTCCTGTGGGCGGTCTGTACGGTAGTTAAAACACAATACAACATCTCCCTCTTGAATAGTAGCAACAGGCACTCCGTTTTCAGTCACTAAAAGTGGGTCGATAAACTCGTCTGTTACACCAGCTTCATAAGATGCTGCAATTGACGCTAACACATCTTCTGTTGCTGTTCCAATCCCTTTTACCATCACGTCGTAAGCTTTCTGAATACGCTCCCAACGATTATCTCTATCCATGGCATAGTAACGACCCGTTACACTGGCAATTTTACCTACTGAGGTTGCTAGGAATGATGATAAATCTGCGATATATCCTTTACCAGATTTTGGGTCAGTATCACGTCCATCTGTAAAAGCATGGATATATACTTTTTCTAAACCATTATCTTTTAAAACATTGCACAATGCTTTTACGTGATTGATATGTGCGTGTACGCCACCATCAGACACTAAGCCCATCAAATGAAAAGGTTTGTTATTATCTTTTGCATATTTGATAGCCTTTACCAAAACTGGCTCATGACGAAGAGTATCTTGTTCAATCGCATCATTCAAACGTACCAAACTTTGTTTTACAGTACGACCAGCACCTAAGTTCATATGGCCAACCTCTGAGTTACCAAATTGTCCTTCTGGTAAACCAACTTCAGGACCGAAGGTAACTAAAGTACTGTTTGGATTATTCGCCAAAATAGAATCATAAAATGGCGTTTTTGCTGCAATGATTGCCGAACGGTCTTCATAACCCTTCTGAGCTATTCCCCAACCGTCAAGGATGATTAAAATTACTTTTTTGTCCACGTATGTATTGCTTGATTTGTTTTATTAACGTTAGAAATTAGCTGTAAGCTTTGAGCTTTTATTTTTTTGTAACTTCTGTAAGTAAGAGATTTCTGAGCATTAACATATTTATTAATATTTTTTATTCACAACTCATCACTCACAATTCATAACTCTTCCCTAATGTACTTTGCCAAAGGTCTTCTCTCCTGCTTCAATTCCTACTGTTAAATGGTTTTCTTTAGGCGGAATTGGGCAAGAATATCCATCACTAAAAGCGCAATAAGGGTTATATGCTTTATTAAAGTCTAAAATTACGCTATCATTTTGAATATCGGTAGTTTCAAGGGCTAAATAACGCCCACCTCCATAAGTATCTTTCCCATTAGTAGCATCTTTAAAGGGAATAAACAAGTAATTTTTATACTGAGGTACTCGCATTAGGCTTAGGCTTCTATATACGTTTAGCTCAATATTTTTACCTTTTAATTGAAAGCTCAATACACCATATTTGAAATATTCTTGCTTCTGACCAGAGGATGTTGACATATTAAAAGGCTTAACATCTTCTGATTTTTTAAAGGTGCAATTCACACGATAGTTGACATCAGGTTCATAAAACCTTAGATAAGATAAATCTGTTTCTTTCAAAGGGCTACTCTTAGTAGCCAAGAACTCCTTCTTATAATTTTCTCTATGATTAGCGATGCTATCTTGGTACGATTGAGCCAAGAGTTGGTTCGATATAAACAATAGGCATATTAATAAGAACCTCTCCATTTACAAATCATGTTTAATAATTAAGAAATCTAAAAATGTTTCAGCACAACGATTGACAATCTGATAGACTTCCTCAAAATTAGTTGAATTTCCATAATAGGGGTCTGGCACTTCTAATACTTTGTCTGGTGTCGTATTCGTATTATCAAACTTTCTATATAAAAAGCAATTCTCAGCAGGCTGTTTTATGCCGATAGATCTTGCACTAATTGTCTGGATATTTTCCATATTGTAATTATCCATCGCTACAATATAATCAAACACCGAAAAATCTTCGCCCGATAGTTTCCTGCAATGGTGCGTAAGCTTTAGGTCATGCGACTCTGCATTTTTCCTAGTTCTAGGGTCAGGCAAGTCACCAATATGATAGGCATGCGTTGCCGCCGAATCACACAGAATGACACGCTGTAAACCACGAGCCTTTACGGCTCTTCTAAAAGTTTCCTCCGCTATTGGCGAACGGCAGATATTACCAGTACAAACAAATAAAATTTTTAACATCATTTTTTAACGCTAACAATTCTGGGCTACATTCAAGCTAAGAATTGTGTAAAATAAAGCTGGAATGCAAATTTCACAAAAAAACCTGTAAAACAGGAGGGTTATTACAGGCTCAATTCATTTTTAATTATTTTTATTTTTCAATCGGCTGATTATCTTCATCAACTATTACAAAAATCTCTTCGTTGGGCTTTTTCATCAGGTATTTCTCGCGTGCAAATTTTTCTATCAAACTCGAATTGCCCATTACTTCTATTTTTTCTTTCTCTACCTCCTTCAATTTTTGAGCATAATAAGCAGTTTCATCTTCTAATCGCCCTAACTCTCGGTACATTTTAAACTGACTAAAAACATTATTATCATCAAAAAAAATCATCCACACTACCAATACAGATAGCGTAAGGGTATAAAATCGATATTTTACTAAGAGTAATCTTCTCATGGTAAATCAAGAATAATTTAATTTTCAAAAAAAGTTTACCATATTTCTTATCTTGACGAACAATGGCAAAACCTAAAATTATTAATTTAAATATAGATTACTATTTAATATATTAAGGCTGATGTTTAATTAATCTCAAGCCAAAATTAATTAAATGATCAAAATCATTATCAGTTGTATGTAATTCTAAATCAAAATAAGTAGCCATTGTTGCAATCCATAAATCATTTTTTCCCATATTTCGAGAAGAGACTCCAAGAGGTAATGGATATCCTTTTAATTTACCCTGACTATAAGCATCTACTTGAGCATATATTTCTGTCAGCTCTTCAGTTATTTCAACTAATGGAAACAAGCTAAAAAGACTATTCATAAATAATACTTTCTGTATTCCCCAATCTGATTTAATTGCAAAAGATTTTAATTCTCCAACAACAGGAATAGGGATAATTAATTTTGGAGGAAGATTTTCAGCTTTACGAATATGTTTAATGAGCAAATTTGTGTCAAAAATCATGTTCTTTATTTTCGTCTTTCAGTATAGAATCCATTCTATTATTTTCTTCGTCATTGAAACCAAGATTTGGCACTTCAATTTCTTTACTTGCACAAACAGTTTCTAAAAAACGTTCAATCCCCCATCGCTTAATATCTTCTGGACGATAGCTATTATATTCACCCTTTTTCAAAAGGGGAATTATATTATTCGTTTTTTTATGTGATAACCTTTGTGTCATATTCAAAGCTTTTTACAAATATACTGATTTTGATAGTTTGTTTCTAACTGACATGCATAAAAAAGAGCCTTGCAAAAAATACTGCAAGGCTCTTTTAAATCTGTTATTTCCAATTAGAAATTCAATCCTGGGAAGTAAGCGTTTGCGCCTAATTCTTCTTCGATACGAAGTAATTGGTTGTATTTTGCCATACGGTCTGAACGAGAAGCCGAACCAGTTTTGATTTGACCTGTGTTCAATGCTACTGCTAAGTCAGCAATTGTAGCATCTTCAGTTTCACCTGAACGGTGAGACATGATGTTTTTGTATGAATTACGTTTCGCTAAGTTAATAGTATCAATCGTTTCAGTTAAAGAACCAATTTGGTTTACTTTTACTAATACAGCGTTAGCAACACCTTGTTCGATACCCATTTGTAAACGTTTTACGTTTGTTACAAATAAATCGTCTCCTACTAATTGAACTTTGCTACCAATCAATTTAGTTTGCTCTTTCCAACCAGCCCAGTCATCTTCAGCCATACCATCTTCGATAGAGATGATTGGATATTTATCAGCCCAAGTTTTCCAGTAAGCAGCCATTTCCATGTTGTTCAATTGCTTACCATCAGATTTCTTGAATGTATAAAGACCAGTTTCTTCGTTATAGAATTCAGAAGCAGCAGCATCCATTGCGATGAAAATTTCTTCACCTGGTTTGTAACCTGCTTTTTCGATTGATTGTAAAACGATTTCGATTGCCTCTTCGTTAGATTTGATGTTTGGTGCAAAACCACCTTCATCACCTACGTTTGTTGAATATCCTTTAGATTTCAATACTCCTTTCAAAGCATGGAAAACTTCAGTACCCATACGTAAAGCGTGTGAGAATGACTCAGCTTTAGCTGGCATTACCATGAACTCTTGGAAATCGATTGAGTTATCAGCATGAGAACCACCATTCAAGATATTCATCATTGGTACTGGCAAAGTGTTAGCATTAACACCACCAATATAACGGTATAAAGACAAACCAGACTCTTGAGCTGCTGCTTTAGCTACTGCCAAAGAAACACCCAAAATAGCGTTTGCTCCTAAATTACCTTTGTTAGATGTTCCGTCTAACTCAATCATCAAACGGTCAATCATATTTTGCTCAGAAACTTCTAAGCCCCACAATTCTTGAGCTATTTTAGTATTTACGTTTTCTACGGCTTTTAAAACACCTTTACCCACGTAAACGCTTTTATCCTCATCACGTAATTCAACGGCCTCGTGAATACCTGTTGAAGCTCCAGAAGGCACAGCGGCACGTCCAAAAGCACCATCTTCGGTACGGATATCTACTTCGATTGTTGGATTTCCACGAGAATCCAAAATTTGTCTTGCGTGTACATGTTGAATTGCACTCATTTTGCGTAAATTTTGTTTTTGGTTATAAACGGAGGGAATTTTTGTAAATTAGATAATACTCTCTCTTGTTCAAATAAAATATTTCTTCAATCGTTGAAAATTAAATCTATTTTCGCATGATTTGAATACTTTAATTAAATATTGAGAACAAATTTAAGCCTTTTTTCAAGATTGCTTGTACTTTTCTAATACTTTCACTGTTAGTTAATTTTAATACTAAAAATAATGAAAAATATTATTCGCACATTTATATTTTTAACCATACTTTCTATTGCAAATATAAGCATAAGCCTCTCACAAGTTTTGTCTACAGCAGAATTTCAGAAAAAATATTCTGAAAACACTAATGCCCAACTTATAGATGTTCGTACAAATGGTGAATATGGCGGTGGACATTTGGCAAAAGCCCAAAATATCGATTATAGAAGCCCAGATTTCATACAAAAAATAAATGCGTTAGATAAATCTAAACCAGTATTTGTGTATTGCTTATCTGGTGGAAGAAGCAAAGCTGCGGCTGAAGTATTGAAGCAAAATGGATTTACTACTGTTTACGACCTTCAAGGAGGTTATTTGAAATGGACTGTTAGTAATTTACCCGTAGAAGATTCAAAGGAAAATACCAGTGCAAAAGGCTATAGCAAAACAGAGATTGATGCTATTTTGAAAGAAAACGAAGTAGTAGTGTTAGACTTTTTTGCTTCGTGGTGTGGACCATGTATCAAAATGATGCCTAGCGTAGATAAGCTCTCACAGGAATTATCAGGAAAAGTGAAATTTGTAAAAGTAGATGCCGATGCCAGCAAAGCTGTGGTAGAAAACTATAAAGTAGATGAAATCCCGACTTTTATTGTTTTCAAAAATGGTAAACAAGTAAAACGTTCTACTGGATATTTGGAAGAAAAGGCTTTACAAAAAATGATTGTGAATCAGCTTTAAATGGTTCAATTTGAATTTTAAAATCATAAAAAAGCGGTCAAAAAACTAATTTTGACCGCTTTTTTATGATTGAGGGAAACCGAATTCCTACTGTTTGAGCGAAGCGAGTTTAGGAATTCTTGATTTTTTTGTTACTTTTTGTATCAAGACAAAAAGTAAGGTCAAGTATAAATCCAAAAATCTCTTAAATTTTTTAAAAATTACTAATTTATGAGAAAATTTGGGATGACTCATGTTTATCTCTTTCTCACAAAAAGCATTTCATCATTTGGAATTTTAACTCTTAGTAAGATATTCATGCCATCTTCTATCTTAACTTTTTCGCCTACAGAAAGACCATTTAAGTATTTTATTTCAAAAGCCATTGCTTCATTACTACCTGCCATTTTTGTTTGTGCTATGGCCCCACTAGTTATTGGTGTCCATGCTCTCCACGAAGAATCAGTAGTTCCTAAAGTAATTTCTCCGTTATAAGTATTTACAGACGAACTACCTGAAATATCCAACTTTTTTCTATTTGCAGCAGTCGTATTATATAATACCTCTAAATTAGCAGGGAAATCTGGCGTACTTGATTTTAATTTTTCTTTTTCAATGTCTAAACTATCTTCCTTGACATACCCCACAAACTCCCATTTACCAACCAATATATCTGTCAGAGTAGGCACTGGCGAGCATCCACATAATGGTGTTGGGTCAAGTGTGATACCGCATGCCCAAACAAATGTGGTTAATAAAGCAACCACTAAAGTACGATAAAGATTCTTTTTCATGATTTAGATATTTAGTTTTAACAAAGACGCAGAAAAGTTAAGTTTGGTTGTAAATCTATGCTTAAATTTGTTTAAAATTTGTTAAATCCAATCTATTTTGTCTAAAAATATTGCCATTTTCGCTTCTGGTTCGGGCTCAAATGCCGAACGCATCGTTGAATATTTCTCAAATTCAACGGAAATCAACGTAAAATTATTTCTTTGTAACAACCCCCAAGCGGGCATAATTCAAAGAGCCGAACGCCTGAATATTCCTTTGGTGATGTTCAATCGCCAACAATTCAAGTCGGGCGAAGTAGTTGATATTCTCAAAGAAAATGAAATCGACTGGGTAATTTTGGCTGGTTTTTTATGGCTGGTTCCTCAAAATGTGGTAGAAGCTTTTCCCAATAAAATTATCAATATTCACCCAGCTCTTCTACCAAAATTTGGAGGTAAAGGAATGTACGGACATTTTGTTCATGAGGCCGTTGTTGAAAATAAAGAAACAGAATCAGGCATCACGATTCACTTGGTAAACGAACATTACGACGAAGGCGCTATCATCTTCCAAGCATCTTATCCAGTATTACCTACGGATTCACCAGAGGATGTAGCTAAAAAAGGACAAGTATTAGAACACAAACATTTTCCAGCAGTAATCGAAAAAGCCATTCTTGGTGAATGATTACTTCAATGTTCCTTCGCGATTGGCAATATCCCAAGCGGTGTAAAATACCAATTGGGCTCTTTTTCTGAGTAGTTCAAAATCTATTTTATCAACATCATCCGTGGGTTGATGATAGTCTGGGTGTTCGCCATCGAAGTAAAAAATAATGGGAATATGATTTTTGGCAAAATTATAATGGTCTGAGCGATAGTACAATTGTTGCGGATGCGATTCTGAATTATAGCTATAATCTAAAGTCAGTTTAGTGTAAAGTTCATTATTGTGTTCGCTCAGGGCATGAAGTTCTTTTGAAATTTTATCCGAGCCTATCAAGAATACATAATCTTTTTTATCCAAATAGGTATTATCTATTCGCCCAATCATATCGATATTCAAATCACAAACTGTATTTTTAAGCGAAATTACTGGCTTTGCCACATAATATTCCGACCCTAGCAAGCCGAATTCTTCTCCTGCAAAAGCAATAAATAATATACTCCTCCGTGGGCCTCTACCTTGTTTTTTTGCTTCAGAAAATACCCTTGCCATTTCCATCATCGCTACAGTACCTGACCCATCATCGTCTGCGCCATTGAATACTGTTCCATTTTTTGTACCGATGTGGTCGTAATGGGCAGAGATAACCAATACTTCCTCTTTTTTGTCGGTTCCTTCCAAAAAGCCCATCACATTTTCGGTGGCTATTACACTTTTGGCACGGCGCATTCTATCGCTCGGATTCAGCATCACACTATGCTGTTTGCCAAAATATTGCTTGATGTAAAATGGCTGAAAGTAGGAGCCTACGGTATCTCCCGAAACAATCGCTTCTAGTCCATGTTCTTGAAAATGATTCGCAATGAAAGTTGCTGCTATTTTTTGTTCTTTCGAACCCGTCAAACGTCCTCGTAAGCTATCGCTTGCTAAAAAAGTCAAATTGCTTTGCAGTTTTTCTATCGAAATAGTATCAGCAAAATAAGTAACCGTAAGTTCGTCAGAAACAGCATTGACTAATATAAATAGACAAAAGAAGTACTTTTTCATAAATAGATTAACAAATTTAGGCTCCAATCTGGAATAATTATTCACAAATTGAAGCCTAGATTTATCAGATTAACGTAAAATGATTGAAAGAGAAACCTATTTTTTATCTGAATCTACAACGAGTCTCTTATCACGATTAGCAACATCCCAAGTTAAATAGAAAATCAATTTGGCTCTTTTTTCCATTTGCTCGAATTCTATTTTCTCAACATCATCTGTCGGTTGATGATAGTCATCATGAACTCCATTGAAGAAAAATGCTACTGGAATTTTATTTTTAGCAAAATTATAATGGTCTGAACGATAATAAAAACGGTTTGGATCATTCGGATCGTTATAACGAAAATCTAAATTGATAGGGTTATGTTTATCATTTTGTTCAATCAAAGAAGCATGTAACTCGGAAGAAAGTTTATCCGAACCAATCACATAAATATAGTCTCCTTTGCCTTCATGTTCCTTATCAGACCTACCAACCATATCAATATGAATATCGCTCACTGTACTTGCTAATGGAAAAACTGGATGAGTTACATAAAACTCAGAGCCTAACAAGCCTTTTTCTTCGCCAGTTACTGTTAAAAAAAGCATACTTCTGCGAGGCTTATTTCCCGCTTTTGCGGCTTCACCAAATGCCTGAGCTACTTCTAGTACAGAAACAGTTCCAGAACCATCATCATCAGCACCATTATAGATTTTCCCATCGGTTACTCCTACGTGGTCATAATGTGCAGAAACAATCACTAATTCGTCTTTTTTATCCGTTCCTTCTAAATACCCTAATACATTGTAAGTCTCAACAGGTTGAGCAGTTCTTTCAATTTTTATCCCTACAGATTGCTTTTCTAATTGATTTGCAACACTTTTAGTAATGGCTTTTTCTTTCAGAATATCTAATTGAGCAACCGTTGTATTAAACAAATCAGCAGCCATTGTTGGCCCAACTGTTAAAACAGCAAAGTCAGAACCTTGAGGGTCTTTTTGGTCAGCAAAGCTAAGTCTTGCATTACCAAACCGTTTTAGCATCGTTTGACGTTGTTTGATTACTTTCTCAAACTCTTCAACACTTTGTTTTGAAATCAGTAATAAAGCCTTTGCTCCTTTACTTTTAGCAGTAGCCATTTTCTCTTTCCAAGCCTCACCTTTACTCCATTTAGACATTTCTGTATTACCTGAAATCAAGTAACTGCCATCTGCTAAACGTGGCTCACCTTCAAAAGCGACAACAATTTTACCGTTTACTTTTGTGCTTTCGTAATCGTTCAAGGCTTTATCCTCAATACCGTATCCAACAAAAACCGTTTCAAAGGTTTCTTCTTGTGGCATTGGTGAAATAGTATTGGCAATAAAATCAAACAAGTATTTGAATTCTTTCGACTTAGTTTTCAAGTAAAAATCTCCCCAACCACGTTTTATTAAATCTACTGGTTGAAGATAAGAATTCCCATTAACGGGACCTTTTAAACCATAACTATCAAATTGTTTGGCGATATATTGTGCGGCTACTTTCTGTTCTGGCGAACCCGTATCCCGCCCTTTTAAACTATCTGAAGCGATAAAGGTGAGGTGTTTTTTTAAGTCTTTTACCGTGATGGTCTTAGCATATTTATCTGCAATCTTTTGGGCGTTTGTTTGATAAACAGTAGCCGAAAGAAGCAAGACGCTAATCAGGAATGAATATTTTTTCATGAAAGGGTATTTTAATTTATTGATGATGCGAATTTAAGGAAATTATTTGAAAACATTTTCTTAACAATTTGCTCATACTAAACTCCCTTCCCGACAATTCAATTAATTTATTAGAGGTTTTCTTATTTCTTGAAAAAATATATTCAAGAAATAAGAAAACCAAAAGGTATTATCTCCAACCTCCGCCTAGTGCTTTATAAATATTCACTACGGCATCGTATTGGCGTTTTTTCACGTTGATTAATTCTATCCTAGCCTGTAAAGCATTGGCTTGGGTCAATAAAACCTCCAAATAGGTAGCTCTACCAGTTTTGAATAAGTCTGTAGATGTTACGATAGACTCTGTCAATACATTTACTTCTTTACTTTTCAAGTCTTGAATCAAGCTAAGGTTTTTGATATTAGACATTTCATTGTATACTTCTGTATAAGCACCGATGATGCTCTTTTGGTAATTGTACAAAGCTTCTACCTGAACAGCACTTGTTATTCCGAAATCAGCTATCAGCCCTTTTCTATTGATAATAGGTGCCGATAATCCGCCTAAGACATTATAGGCTAACGACTGCGGAGCAATTACATAGGCAGGATTAAAAGTCTGAAATCCTAAGGTTGCATTGATATTCAGTGATGGATAAAATGCCAACCGAGCGGCTTCTACGTCAGCTTTGGCTGCGAGTAGTTCGTATTCAGCTTTTTTAACATCAGGGCGATTTCTCAATAATTGTGCAGGTACACCCATTCTGATTTGCGTTGGCAAAGGCTTCGTAAACTGTAACTTATCACGATAAATTGGTTGTGGATATCGTCCTAACAAAAAGTTAATTTTGTTCTCAATCTCAATAATTGATTGCAAAATCTCAACTTCTAAACTTCTAGTATTTAGGATTCTCGATTCAAATTGTTTTACCGCCAATTCGTTGGCATAACCTGCTTCTTTCTGAGCTTGAATAATTTGCAATTCATTCAATTGCAGATTTCTGGTTTCTTTGATAATGTCTAATTCATTATCCAACGCAATCAGGCTATAATAGCCAGCCGAAATTTCTGAAATCAAATTGGTGATTATCCAGTTTTTTCCTTCTACACTTGCTAAGTATCGAGCAATGGCGGCTTTCTTTTTATTACGCAATTTACCCCAAATATCTACTTCCCATGAACTCTGCAAACCAATATTGAAGTCTTGAAGATGTTCTGGAATTTTTTGGTCATCTGTAATATTATTTGAAAAATTGGTGTCATAATTACCAACGCCATCCATGGTATATTTTCCAAATCTTTTTTGTCCAGCAGATATGCCCGCCCCTACAAAAGGTTTCCCTAGTACTTTCGCAAAATTGAGCTGATTTTGAGCCATCTCAATTCTTTGCAAAGTCATCAACAAATCAATATTGTTATTCAGCGAAGTATCTATCAAAGCAATCAGCGTGGCGTCTGTAAAGTAGCTTTTCCAATTGATGGCTGCATCATTGGTCGAATCCTTCTTATTATTATAGGATTCGGGCATGGGTTTTAAAGACGGCTGTTTGTAGGTTTTCAGCGGTTGGCAATTGGTAAATACCATTGCCATGAAAAGCCCACTTATAAGTATATAATATTTTAGTTTAATCATGATTTTCTAATTAAGAATTAGTTCTTCTTTCTTGTTTTTCTTAGCTTTTCCTTGTGCCAGCGTAGCAAAAATCACGTATAACCCTGGGATGATTATTACACCAAACACCGTCCCGAAGAGCATCCCTCCTGCTGCTGCCGAACCGATGGTTTTATTACCGATAGCACCAGCACCAGAGGCCGTCATTAACGGAATTAGCCCTGCGATAAAGGCAAAGGAAGTCATCAAGATTGGTCTTAACCTTGATACCGCCCCCTCAATAGCAGCTTCTAGTGGAGTACGTCCTTCTTTTTGTTTTAAAATGGCAAATTCTACAATCAAAATGGCATTTTTACCCAATAGACCAATCAGCATTACTAGGGCTACTTGTGCATAAATGTTGTTTTGTAAACCCAATATCAATAATAAGAAGAAGGCTCCGAATATCCCCGTCGGCAACGATAGGATTACAGGAATTGGTAACAAGAAACTCTCGTACTGAGCAGCTAATAAAAGATAAACGAAGACTAAACAAATGATAAAGATATAAATGGCTTGGTCACCTGATAAGATTTCATCTCTTGTCATACCAGACCAATCATAAGTATATCCTTTAGGAAGTTTTTCTGCTGCTACTTCCTTGATGGCTTCAATGGCTTTACCACTACTGAAACCAGGAGCAGGCTCACCATTAATCATGGCAGAAGTGTACATGTTATAACGCGTAAGTTGTTCTGGGCCGTAAACTCTTTCTATCCTGATAAAAGCAGAATAAGGTACCATTTCACCTTGGTCATTTTTTACATACATTCTTAAGATATCATCTGGCTGAGCACGGTATTTTGGCAATGCCTGAATCATTACTTTATACATTTGTCCGAAACGAATAAAGTTTGTAGCATAAAAACTACCAATTAATGATTGCAAGTTATCCATTGCATTATTCACAGAAACACCTTTTTGTGCTGCTTTATCGTTATCTACATTAATTAAGTATTGTGGGAAACTAGCATCAAAACTGGTAAAGGCATTTTGTACTTCTGGGCGTTTATTCAATTCTTCAATAAAGCTTTCTGTAACTTTTTGAAGCTTTTGTAAATCACCACTACCCGTTCTGTCTTGTACCCTTAATTCAAACCCACTGGCATTACCATACCCCGGCACGGCAGGCGGAGGGAAGAACTGAATACTGGCATCCTTGATATTTTTTGTTTTTTCCGTTAAGATTTCAACGACATCATCAACCGACTCTTTGCGTTCTTCCCAAGATTTTAGGTTAATCATACCCATACCAAAAGAAGCTCCCGAACCATCTGTCAATAAACTAAAGCCTGATAAGGTAGAGATTGATTCAACGGCATCTATTTGGGTAGTAGCTCGCTGGATTTCATCCATTACGGCTTCTGTTCTTTCAACCGTTGAACCCGACGGAGTCGTTACGTTGGCATAAACAGTACCTTGGTCTTCAGTAGGAATAAATCCAGAGGGTAAAAACATATTAGTACCCCAAGTAGCGCCAATAAAGAATAACAGCATTAAAAATGTTACGACTCTTCTGTTGGCAATCGAACCTAATAGTGACTTATAACCGTCTGACAAACCATCGTATTTCTCGTTAAACTTCACGAAAAACTTGCTTAACAAATTGGTCTTTTTAGGTTGTCCATGATTATTTTTCAACATAATAGCACAAAGTGCTGGCGTAAGCGTCAGGGCATTTACCCCAGAAATCACAATGGCAATGGCCATGGTAATAGAGAACTGCCGATAGAAAACCCCTACTGGCCCCGATAAAAAGGCTACAGGAATAAACACGGCTGTCATCACCAAAGTAATCGCTACGATGGCTCCACTGATTTCGTTCATGGATGAAATTGTTGCTTCTCGTGCATCCAAATGTTCCAATTCCATTTTAGCATGGACAGCCTCCACTACTACAATGGCATTATCTACCACAATACCGATGGCTAGTACCAATGCAAAAAGGGTTAGTAGGTTAATCGAAAACCCGAAAATCTGCATAAAGAAGAAAGTACCAATCAATGAAACGGGTACAGCCAACGCAGGAATCAACGTAGAGCGAAAATCTTGTAAGAAAATAAACACCACCAATGCCACCAAAATAAAGGCTTCGATAAGGGTTTTGATTACTTCGTGAATAGAAGCATCTAAGAAACGAGAAACGTCATAACTGATGTTGTAGTCCATCCCAGGTGGGAAAGTTGCTACTTTCAGTTCTGCCATTCTTTTCTTCACATTGCTAATTACCTGACTAGCATTTGAGCCTGGTCTTTGCTTTAAGATAATAGCGGCAGATGGCTTTCCATTTTCTTTTGAAAGTACATCATAATCAAGTGAGCCAAATTCAATATCTGCAATATCCTTTAATCTAAGCATCTCGCCATTGGCATTGGCTTTAATCACTACGTTTTCGTATTGCTCTATTTTGGTATATTTTCCCGTATAACGCAATACGTATTGTAACGACTGAGCTTTTCTACCAGAACTTTCTCCTATTTTACCCGGAGCAGCCTCAACATTTTGGCTTTTGAGCGCATTCATGACATCTTCTGCTGAAACGTTGTATGATGTCATTCTATCAGGTTTCAACCATACACGCATGGAATATTCTCGCTGACCCATGATGTCGGCAAAACCTACTCCGTCAATTCTCTTTAATTCTGCTAAGATGTTAATATCTGTAAAATTGTATAAGAATTTCTCATCAGCAGTAGTATCGTTTGTCATGATGTTTAAGTACATCAACATACTATTTACTTCTTTTTCGGTAGAAACCCCCGCCTTGATTACCTCCTCAGGTAATTCATCTAGTACAGTCGAAACCCTATTCTGTACGTTTACAGCAGCTAAATCTGGGTCTGTTCCTACTTGAAAATACACTTGAACAATACTTGAGCCATCATTCCCTGATACTGAGGTCATGTAGGTCATTCCGGGTACACCATTAATGGCACGCTCAAGGGGCGTTACTACTGCTTTGGCACATACCTCCGCATTGGCACCAGTATATTTTGTGGTTACGGTTACTGCTGGAGGTGCAATATCTGGAAATTGGGTAACGGGCAGTTGAGTCATTGCTAACACCCCTAATAAAAGTATTATTAAGGATATTACAATTGACAATACTGGCCTATTTATGAATGTTGTAAACATATTTTTTCGTCTTTGGATGGAAGAATGGAATTGAATGAGATTATTTACTTCTTAAATCAGCAATAATTTTTGTCATTGAAATCATCTCTGGAATAATCTTCATTCCGTCTTTCACATTCTGGATACCCTCATAAATAATTCTATCACTAGTAGTAAGTCCTGTTTCTATCACATACAAGTGTGGAATCCTTAGTCTAGGCACAATACTTCTGGTTTGTACTTTATTGTCTTTATCTAATACATATACAAAAATCTTATCTTGAATTTCAAAAGTTGATTTTTGCGGAATTACTAAAGCACTTCTTACATTATTATTGATTCTTACTTTCCCACTCGACCCATGTCTTAATATTCTCTCTGGATTAGCAAAGCGTGCTCTAAAAGCAATACTCCCTGTATTTTTATCAAATTCTCCTTCAATGGTTTCTATGTTTCCTTTGTAGCTATGGGGCTCATTATTGGCCAAAATCAATGACACCTCACTCTTGGCAGATTCTTTGATTGTTTTGGCAAAGTCTAAATATTCTTTTTCAGATACATTAAAATAAGCGAATACCTCTTTGTTATCAGAAATAGTGGTTAACAAAGTGCCCTCATCTATTAAACTTCCTACTTTATTCGGTATTCTATCTACTACTCCATCAAAAGGAGCTTTAATTTCGGTTAATGACAACTTCAATTTGGCACTAGTTTCGTGCGACTGTGCTTCTTCTATTCTAGCGTTCAAAGCATCTAACTTTGCTTTGGCCATTTCAAACTCAGTTTTCGACACTACGTTTTTATCAACCAGTTGCTTAACATTTTGCAAGTTCAACTCGGCTGCTTTCGCTTCGGCAATAGCACTTTTCAACATTGCTTTAGCTTTCAGTATTTCCTCTTTATATTCCTGATTACTGATGCAAAATAGTATTTGTCCTTGTTTGACAGACTTACCTTCATCTACCAATATTTTATCGATATACCCTTTTACACGGGCACGTATTTCTACATTTTTGATGGCATGAATATCTGATACATAATCATTATTATAATCCGTATCAATTATGATGGGATTAGTGGTTGGAAACGCCTCTTGCTTCTCTTTACTGTCTTTATTGGTTGAACATGCTGTCATAAACAAAACAGTAGCACTGAAACATAAAAGCATGAATACTTTTTTCATTACATTAATAAATTAAGTGAATAAATACTTTGGGCTGATTATTAGCGACATCGAATACCCAGTAAAATTTTACTAATATTTTTAAGGAATGTGGTTATTGAAAACTAATCAATATAGTATCAGGAAACGCCAATTCGGGATTTCATTGATACTGACTTAATCATCAGTTTTTTGCTATACAATAAGATTTTACGATTCAAAATCTTTCTAAAAAGTATAGCCATAGCAAATGTTACCTCGCCAAAACGAAGACATTATTCGCCATCAAGCAATTAATTTTAAGAAAGTTTTTGGAATTGTTAAGCCACACTAAGGAAGCTCTCGGGAGGGGGAGAATGGAATAAAATAATTACGTCAAGATAATGGGCATCTTTATAGATAAAATTGCCTTTAGTTTTAAGAGGTGTCCCTAAATCAAATAAAAATGAATCTCCTTCGGAACAAACTCTTGTAATATAAGCAGAGCGATTACGCTTAGTACTTTTTGTCTTTTTTTGTACATGCTCTTCTTCTACATCTGAATCATCAAACCCAAGTATTAGGTTCTCAAGAGAGAAAAAATAAGCATGATTTTTTAAATCTTTAAGCGTTTTATAACGCTTTGATGAATTGTTGATATTTTGGCATGAAAAGCCAATCATTTTTTCGAAATCCTTGGAAGATAGCAGGGAATTATTAATTAAACAAGCACTATGTTGATTGACAAAAAAACTTTGATTAGTACAATTTACATTTGCAGATACTGGAGTGATTTTGATGAGGAATAATATCAAAAATGTGCATTTAATGCAAAAAAGAATATGTTTTGGGGTTAATTCCACAAAATTTACAAATTCACGTTTAACAAAAATACAATTTTTATCCTAAAATCAAAATATTTAAAATTGATTTTTAGACGAAGCAAACGATTAGTGATACTAAATCACAGATTTAGTAGGGTAAATTTTTCAGAAGGCTATAAATAGTAAAAAAGAGGCCTTTATTTGACCTCCTCATAATCTACGTATTCGCCACCGTCAAAATTTTCTGTACTTTTCCCTTTTTTGGGTGGAACAAAATCCACATCAATCTGGCCTTCACGCTTATTAGATGAAGAATGATACGATTGCTGTTTTTGGTTAAAGTCCTGCTGGGCTTTATTAATCTGAGAAACCACAAATCCTCTTAAAGCCCATTTTAATAAACGAGGAAAGATAAATAAGATAAGACAAATTATAAGGAATATCTTGAACAACATGATTGTTATGATTTACGGAACTACTAAAAGTAAAAAGTATTTCAATTGATGATTGCCAAATACATTATTACGCTACAAAAATACTACATTTTAATGAGTAGCCTGTACTGTTTTGGTAAGCTCCAGTGAATTGATTTCATAAATTAATAACGCCAAATTTACAAATTAGTTTTTTCAGTCATTACAAAAATCAAAAAGTTTTTATAAATGGTTGTATTTTCATTTGAATAAGATTTTAAGCTTTTGGATAGTTTAAAAACAAAAGCACTTTCAGAAATTCCGAAAGTGCTTTTATCCTATAATATAGCTTGATGTCAAAAATCTATCTCAATTTTAAAGTAACTACCGAAACAACCACCAAAAGAATACAGATAATCCAGAAACGGGTTACAATTTTAGCTTCGTGGTAACCTTTTTTCTGAAAGTGATGGTGCAGAGGTGACATTAAGAAAATACGCCGCCCTTCACCAAATTTCTTTTTGGTATATTTAAAATAACTTACCTGCATAATGACAGAGAGCAATTCTATTAAGAATATTCCACACAATACTGGTATCAACAATTCTTTTCTGATTACAATAGCGAGTGTCGCGATGATTCCACCTAGCATCAAGCTACCTGTATCACCCATAAACACTTGTGCTGGGAAAGAATTGTACCATAAAAAACCTACGCATGCTCCTACAAAGGCTGCACAAAAAACGGCCAGTTCACCAGAATTAGGAATAAACATTACGTTCAAATACTGAGAGAACACTTTATTACCTGATACATACGCTAATACAGCCAAACCAATACCTATAATTACAGATGTTCCAGCCGCCAAACCATCAATCCCATCCGTAATATTTGCTCCGTTAGAAACCGCAGTAATAATAAAAATAACAGCAATTACATATATTACCCACGTATATTGGTCAAGCCCCAAGAAATCGGGGATTAAATAACTATAATCGAACTGGTTGTTTTTTAGGAAAGGTACTGTTGAAATCAACGCTTTTGAATCCGTAAATTTTTGTACTTGACCTATGTTGGTAGCAATCTTTGCTTTCTCGTAAAACCTTACTTTAATGTCATCATTAAACCACATCGTAAGACCCACGATTAAGCCCAAGCCAATCTGACCAACGATTTTGAATTTACCTGAAAGACCTTCTTTATTCTTTTTGAATACTTTGATATAATCATCAATAAAACCAACACCACCCAACCAAACGGCACTTACTAACAACAAAATGATGTAAATATTATTAAGTTTAGCGAACAACAAGGTTGGTACTAGTAAAGACAATAAAATAATAAAGCCACCCATTGTAGGCGTACCTTTCTTTTGCATTTGTCCTTCTAATCCTAAATCTCTGATGGCTTCGCCAATTTGTAATTTACTCAATAGATTAATCACGGCTTTTCCCCAAATGGCTGCAATCCCTAAAGAGGTAACTACGGCCCCAAAAGCACGAAAGGTAATGTATTGAAACAAACCTGCTCCTGGAAAATTGAAGTGTTTATCTAAATACTCAAATAGATAATAAAGCATAATAATTTGGTTAGTATGATGGCGAAATTATGAAGACAGATTAAAATAGCTTTTGTTTGTATAAACAGAAGTGCAAATTTAGTAATGTTATTTAGTTTTAAAGCAATATTCTATACCTAATCGTGCATCTCTTTTGTTGATAAGTCTTTCTAATTTCCGAAAGCTTCTTTCAAAATCAACCTGTCATCAAAATCGTATTTTACTCCTTGAATATCCTGATAGGTCTCGTGCCCTTTGCCCGCTACCAATATAATATCTCCTGCTTCGGCCAAGGTATTGACAGCATAATCAATAGCTTCTTTTCTGTCTACAATGGTTTTTGTTTTTTTGAAGTCTAGCGGAGGAACGCCTTTTTGCATCTGAGTCAAAATCTCTAATGGGTCTTCTTTGCGTGGATTATCAGACGTCAAAATTACTTTGTTCGATAAACTACAAGCTATTTTTGCCATAATCGGGCGTTTGGTAGCATCTCTGTTTCCGCCACAGCCCACTACCGTGATTACCTGTTGGTTATCTCCTTTTATCTGCTTGATGGTTTTCAACACATTCTCTAAAGCATCTGGTGTATGCGCATAATCTACAATACCTACCTTTTTGTCTTTGATTGAAACAATCTGTTCAAAACGCCCTGGAGCAGTTTTCAAACCTGACATTTGTACAAGTACTTCGTCAGGGTCTTCGCCCAATAAGGTAGCAGCCCCATAAATAGCCATCAAATTATATGCATTAAAAGTACCTATTAGCTGAAAATGTATCTCACGTCCATCTATTTCCATTTGCAAACCATAAATACTATCCGAAACAATCCTGCCTTTTACCGTAGCAAGGGTTTCTAGTGAATAGGTTTTTATACTGGCTTTGGTATTCTGAACCATCACTGCACCACGGCGGTCATCAATATTTACTAAAGCAAAAGCCGTCTTGGGTAAAGCATCAAAAAATCCTTTTTTGGCTTTGATATAGTTATCGAACGTACCATGAAAATCAAGGTGGTCATGAGTGATATTGGAGAAAATAGCCCCTGCAAAAGTTACTCCCGTAATACGATGTTGCACGACCGAATGTGAACTTACTTCCATAAAGGCATTCGTACAGCCAGCCTCAACCATTTCTGCCAATAGTTTATTCAAACTCACTGCATCTGGAGTAGTATGGGTAGATGGAATTATTTCTTCATCAATCTGATTTTGCACGGTAGAAATCAATCCACAACGATAACCTAATTGACGAAACAAACGAAATAACAACATCACTGTCGTAGTCTTTCCATTAGTCCCGGTGATGCCTACTAATTTTAATTTCTGAGATGGATTGCCATAAAAAGCAGAAGCAATATATCCCAAGGTTTCGGAAGTATCTTTTACTTGAATGTAAGTAACTGATAATAACGGATTTTCAGGTAAATCTTCACAAAGAATAGTACTTGCCCCTAATTCAATGGCTTTATCAATAAATATATGACCATCAACCTGCGTGCCTTTTAAAGCCACAAACATCGAGCCTTCTGTAACGCCACGAGAATCAATGATGATAGATGAAACTGCTATTTCGGTATTACCTAGTATAGTAATTGTTTTAATATTTTTAAGAAGACTCGTCAGGATTTGCATAATGATACTTGAAAAATTCAAACTAAAAAAACCACTAATTCTCAATTAGTTTAGTACTAACCCAATTGTTCTATTTTTAGTAGCAAAAGAACCGGGTGGAATAGATTGGCTACTTACGCGACCAATGCCTTTATAACTTACTTTATAACCTTTGTTTTCTAATACATAAATAGCATCCCTTAACGACATTCCCCTCATATCAGGCACTTTATTTTTAGGATTTCGGTGTTCCTCAAAATGCATCTTGCCATTTTCAGCTTGCATCGTTGCCCATCCTTCATTTACAGGCATTTTTTCGATACCAAACTCTTCGTTGATAGCTTTGATGTCTGAAGTATGCGCAATTTGTTTTTGGCTTGTAAGCTTCGCACCCCCTTTTGCTAATAATTTATGCATTTGAATATCACAAGCATAAATTTTGTCTGCAATTTCTTTAAAAACGGGTGCAGAGGCATCACTAGCAAAAAGGGCTTCTCTTTTTACACCTCTAGGATTATCAATGGCCACTACACAACTATACTTAGGAGCATCGGCAGGGAAATAGCCAATAAAAGATGTATAATACATTCCTTTTCTGTATTTACCATTAATTAGTTTCTGCGAAGTTCCCGTTTTGCCTGCAATTTTATATAAATCATTTTTGATATTAGAGGCTGTTCCTCTTTCCACAACGCCTTCCAACATCTTTCTTACCTTCACTAAAGTTTCTTCAGAACAAATAGGGTTTTCGTCAACTTCTTGTTTGATTTTGAAGTCATCTTCTACTTTATCTGCTACTCTGGTTTCTTTTACGATAATGGGCTGAATCCACTTTCCATTGTTGGCAATAGCATTATAAAACGTCAGCATTTGAAGGGGTGTCAAAGCCATCCCGTATCCAATAGAATTCCACGGCAAACCTGTGATATCTCCCTTTTTAGGGGGACTGATTTTTGGAATAGCATCTGGACGTAATTGAAAATTCAAGCGTTGGTCTAAATGGAAATCATGGAGTTTTTTGTAATACTTCATTTCATTTCCTTTGCCAAAATACTTTAACATTAACTTCGCAGTACCGACATTAGATGAATGTTCGAAAACCGATTGTGCTGTTATGGTTCCATAACCGACAGTTTTAGAATCCTCTAAGATTTTATCTCCGATTTTCATTTTACCATCGCCTGTCTCTACCAACTCATTATTCGATAAATTCCATTCTTCCATCAATGCCACCATGGATGCTAATTTAAACACAGAACCTGGGTCTGTTAAACCCAACACAGCATGATTATACGTTTCTGCATAATTAGATGTATCACGCATTCTGGTAAGGTTGGTCATTGCTTTGATTTCACCCGTAGCTACTTCCATTACTACTACACAGCCTTTATCAGCCCCTGATCTTTTTAAGGCTCTTAATAAAGAGCTTTCGGCAACGTCTTGAATATTAACATTAATGGTTGTGTGAATATCTAAACCCGGAATTGGAATAGATTCTTCTCCTCCATCTATTGGACGAAAACTTCCTTGTCCTATTTTCTCAAAAATACCTTTTCCCGGTACTCCTGCCAATTGACTATCAAAACTGTTTTCAATCCCTACTTTTTCTTTATCTTTTTTATACCCTATTGTACGAAACCCCATTTTACCAAAAGGATTATAACGCACATTTACTTTTTCAAAAACTACTCCGCCTTTATATTTTCCTTCTTTGAAAATAGGCCAAGTCTTCATCATTTTTACATCTTGAAAATCAATCAAAGAATTATTCAGAAGAATGTAGCGGTCTTTTTCATGACGGGCTAAATTAATCATCGAGAAATAATCTTTCCAGTCTTTATCTCCATAAAAGTTTGATAATTTCTTGCATAAATCTTCAATCCCCTCCTCAAAAATCTTTTTGTTTTTATCAGACAAAGAAACAAGTGGGTCAAAGCCTAAACGATATTTGGGCAAAGAGGTAGCCAGCAAACTGCCGTCGTCTGCATAAATATTCCCACGAACCGCTTCTATCGTTCTTTCACTCACATACCTGCGACTCGATTCTTTTCGCCATTTTTCACCTTCAATATTTTGTAATTGAACAATTCGCCATACTATTCCTACGGCAAAAAATAGAATTAGCAAAAACACAAAGCGTAACCTTAAAACAATGTCTTTTTTGATGTTCATTGATATATAAATCTGACAGAAAAATGCTTATAAATGCTTTTCCAAGCTACAATATCCACAAATATACTAAAAATCGGAAATGCGAATTGAAGAAAGCATCAAGATGATGAAGAAAGGGAAAATAAATACAAGACGAAGCCCTAATAAACTGAGCCTGCTATTTACATCTCCCTAAACAAACTTTACGATGGACTAATAAACTTTTTTGAGATGGAAGTTCTCTGAAAATAATATTTTTAAATCCTTTATTAATACAATTTTTTCATTTAGCTATAGTCTTTATTCGATTAAAAGAAATAATTGTAATTTAATCTCGGTTCCTAACCTAACATGATAATTATTTACATTCAGGGCATTTTGAGACACCAATAATATATAGTAATTCTCCAAAAAATATAGTTTATAAAAAATAACTCTCATAATTAAATTAAAAACATGAAGAAAAAATTAAGTCTTGCTATTGTTGCTTCAATGGCACTACTGGGCTCTTGTTCTAAAAGTATCGACCCAGTTGTTACTCCTCCTGTAGTACCCCCAAAAGTAGATACTACCAGTGCGTCAGATAAACTTACTAAACAGAATGTCAGCCAATACATGGTCGATAAAAATGCAACGCTACAAACGATTGCCTTATTTTATAATTTAAAAATACTATCGAAAACAAAATTCGCAGTTGGTCAACAAGCTGCCTTTGATGGTTTTTATAAGAACGTAGGTGGAATGTCTGACATCAAGAAATCCACAGGAAGCGACCCAGCCGTGTTGGGTTCAGACTTTCTCTTTATTACTGATAAAGCCAATGATGGCACTAGCGGTAATTGGTTTTATCAACAAGAGGTTGCTACTATTAACAATGTGATAAAGGCATACAATGATGGTATCATCAATATTTTTTGTTGGCATCTCAGAGAGCCCTATAATGAAAAATCATTTTATGCAAGTGATATGACTGCGCTTGAAAAAACGAAGGCTTTCAAAAGTATCTTGCCAGGGGGTGACAACCATGAATGGTATAAAGCCAAATTAGATAAGATTGCTTCTGTATTCAATAAGCTAAAAGGTAAAAATGGAGAATTGATTCCTGTTATTTTCAGACCTTTTCATGAATATGATGGCAGTTGGTTTTGGTGGGGAGCAGATTTTTGTACAGCAGAGGAATACAAAACGGCTTTCAAATTTACTGTTGACTATCTTAAAAATACCAAAGGAGTACATAATGTATTGTATTCGCTTGGCCCCGATAATAGCTATGATACTAAAGAGAAGTATCTAATAAGATATCCAGGTGACGATTATGTCGATATTCTGGGAATGGATAATTATGGGGATTTGAGGAGTGGTGCTGGCATAACGGGCTCTAACTTAGCTAATAAAAAACTGAAAGTTATTTCTGATTTAGCCAAAGAAAAAGTGAAAATAGCAGCCTTTACTGAAACAGGTTTTCAAGTAACACCTACTGTTCCTCCTGTGACGGGCTGGTTCTCCAATTTTCTTTTAAATACCATTACTGCCAATAACCTTGAAATAGCGTTTGTGATGCTTTGGGGGAATAGTGGTGATAGTTATTATGTACCTACGCCAGCGGCATCAAATGTTACTGACTTTGTTGATTTTACAAAAAGTCCTAAGGCAGTGTTGCAGAATAAATTACCTAACATGTACACGATAAGTAATTGAGTGATTTAGTGAATGTGTGATTTAGTGATTACAAAATCAACAAATTACTCTTTTAGATTATGTTGTTTAATTTTGAACCATTGCTTAGCAATAGGGAATATTCTTATCATAAAACAAGTGCTGAAATTGTGAATTTAGACAATTTCAGCACTTGTTTATTTATGAATTATATAGATTTTGAAAAAACTGAAAAGATAAACACCATTACTTCAATACCTCTATCACATCGAGGTCTGGGCCACCACCACGATTTCCTGACCCTGCTATCGTATACACTTTCCCTTTTACTATTACTGCACCTGTGCCATGTCGCCCTTGATTAAGGCTTGGAAATTTTACCCATGCTTGTTTATCTACATCAAATGCCTCAACATCACTATGAGCTGGCACTTGTGCTGGGCTTTCTCCTCCAATAATCAAAAGTTTATTGCCCAATGCTACAGCAGAATTTCCCGCTCTTTGTGTTGGTAGGTTTAAGTTTTCTGGCAATGTTTTCCAACTATTCTGTTTGAAATCATATATATCTACCGCAGGTTCTGTCAATTCCAATACTTTGTTGATTTTAGCCGTCGACCGTCTGCCTCCTGCTAAATACAATTTATCTTTTATCACTGCCACACTTACATGGTCGCGAACATGGGGAGCATCAGCCAATTTACGCCAAGTATTATTCTGTGGGTCATATTCATCTAGCCATGCTACGTGTCCATCCCAATGCCCATCTTGGATACCACAAACCAAGTAAATCTTATTTTTGTACACTACACAGCCCGCAGAACCTCTTAATCTATCTGTAGGAATCTCAGGGCCTTTTCGCCATTCGCCTTTTTCAATGTTAAAAATATAAATATTAGGAATAGGCGTTTCATGAGGATATTGCCCCGTCAAAGCACCTATCACATATACTTCATTATGATAAGTAACTGCTTGTAAATGGTGAATCTCTAAAGGCACATCTCCCACCCTCGTCCATGTTTTAGTATTGATGTCATATACTTCGGTAGCTTTTACATTTCTTCCACCAAACAATACTAATTTATTCCCAACCGCTGCTAGCGTGTTTTCTGACCGCTTGGTAGAAGTATTCACAGGCTGTATAATCTCCCAAGTTTGTGAATATATATTTACATTGACAAAGCAGGTTAATGCACAAAAGAATGACAAGAAATGAAGCTTAATTTTCATAGTATTTAAATCGTTTATAAGTTTTGATGCTTCAATTTAATTACTAAATCTTAAAAATCAAGCCTTAGCTATGGCTATCGTATCCTGTAAACTTCTTACTAATCATTGTCTTCTAATTCAAAAATTTCCTCTACCTTTTTAGTAAATTCACGGGCAATTTTCAAGGCTAATACTGTTGAAGGGACATATTTGTTACTTTCTATAGCATTAATTGTCTGCCGGGAGACTTTAACTCTTTCTGCTAGTTCTCCTTGGGTAATGTTTAGTATTGCCCTTTCTATTCTGATTGTATTTTTCATAAGCAATACGGTTAATTTTCCATTTTTGATTTCAGGTACAAAACATAATAAAATCTGCCAATGAAAAACAGCAAAGGTGTAAACATATTATATATCATTACATTAAAATAATAAGTGCCATATACAAAAATGGTGGCCACTATTAAAAGTCCAAAATTAATATAAATAGCCCATTGAAGGGTTTCTAGCCTTACTTGTGATACATATTCATCTTCTACTTTTTCTTTTGAAAAAGCAATTAGAATCATTCCAACGATAAGTCCTATTACCATAAACTCGTCGCCGAGATTAAGCGTAGTTTGATTGCTGGATGCATCGAAACTATCTTGTAATGCATATTTAAAAGGTAAAGTAATGGTAAAAAAATCAAGCTCTGCTTTTGTAATGGCTCCAACAATCCAAATTAATAAGAAAAGGATGGTTAATGTCCAGCCAACAAATTTGTACTGATACGGAAATAAGAATTTTGCTTTCATCGGAATATATGTTAAGAGTTTTAGACAAGTTTAACGAACTAAAAGTAAAGTATATTTTACATTTTGACAACTATTTTATACATTTTTTAGTTGTGAGTCTTGAGTTGTGAATTGTGAGTGATGATCAGTGCTTGCCTAAAATAGGTTGCCCTACAACAGTAATAATTTTAGACAAGTATAAAAAAGCTCATTGCTCAAAGCTCACAACTAAAAATTCACAACTCTTACAAACTTGTTAGCATTTTTTTTATTCCTACATGTATCTTTGAAAAAACTTTCTTGCATGACTTCCCCAAAGCTTTTACTTCAACAAACCGTCAATCATATTCATCCTTTATCTGAGGACGACTTTGAGTCTTTTTATGCGTTGTTTAAGCCTTTTTCTGCCAAACGAAAGGAACTACTTACTGAAGCTGGTAGTGTTGAAAAGTATTTGTATTTTGTATTGGAAGGATTACAAAGGTTATATTATTTGGATGAACACAACCGAGAAGGGACTTTGGTTTTTTCTTATCAATCAAATTTTGGCGGTATCCTTGATTCAATGATGAATCAAACCCCGTCTAAATATTATTATGAGACCTTAAGTCCTTCTGTTTTTTTGAGGGCTGCGTATACTCACATAGATGAACTTCTAGCTACTCATCCTGCTATTGAAGTATTATTAAGGAAAGGATTAACAGGTGCTTTTTCAGGAATATTGGAGAGGTTAGTAGAATTACAATGTTTTTCTTCGGAAGAAAAATTCCAACAATTATTACGGAGAAGTCCGCATATTTTACAAATTGTACCACATAAATATTTGGCCAATTATATCGGTATCGACCCTAGTAATTTTAGTAAGCTAATCAATAGCATTAAGATTTAGCCATTTATAAAATTAGCTAATCTTCAACCACAATTTTGGTTGGAGGAACTTTATTTTCTTCCAGTCCCATGGGTGCTACTTTCTTGATGATTTCAGATTGCTTGCCTGCTTTCATAAAATCGGCCTTTTGGGTGGTATAATCAGCCCTTTTTTCTTCCAATACAAACTTTGCTTTATCTATTTTATGAATCAGACTTTCGGCATTCAACGACGATACGATATAGATAACAATGAGTCCCGATACCCATAATACATAGCGAAGTTGGCTGGCTGGAAATTCGCCACCCAACAGTCTATCCATATTGAATATTTTATCAAAAAAAGCAAAGATACCCTTACTAGGTTTATTACTCGACTGACTAACCTTTGGGGCACGGGATACATTTTTTGCCATAATGCTTGTTTTTACTTTTCAGACAACGCTGCAATTCTTAGTTTAGCACTTCTACTTCTACCATTGATTGATAATTCCTCTGGCGATGCTTCAATAGGTTTTTTATTGATAGCCATCAAAGGTTTGGTTACAGTACCATAAATAATGTCTTTATCAGGCTCTCCTTTGAAGTTTCCTGCCTTGATATAGTTCTTAACGAGTCTATCTTCCAAAGAATGGAATGTCATGATACAGAGCCTACTTTCTTCATCTTTCAACAAATCTGGCACTTGTTCCAAAAACTCTTCTATTACTTCCAATTCCTGATTAACTTCAATCCTGATGGCTTGAAATACCTGTGCAAAATACTTGAACTCTTTGAATTTAGGAGCATATTTCTCCAAAATAGCTTTCAATTCACCTGTAGTTTTGATGGGGGTATTCAGCCTTGCACTATGAATAGCATTGGCCAAAGTACGAGCGTTTTTGATTTCGCCATACATTCCCAAAATTTTATGCAATTGTGCCTCAGAATATTCATTGACAATAGTATATGCTGACACTTCTGCCTTTTGATTCATCCTCATATCTAAATCCCCTTCAAAGCGTGTCGAAAATCCACGTGTTGGTTCATCTATCTGATGTGATGAAATACCAAAATCGGCTAAAATACCATCTACTTTTTTGACTCCGTATAATCGTAGGTATTTTTTAATGTTCCTAAAATTGGTTTCGATGAATGTAAAGCGAGGGTCTTGAAAAGCCTGAGCATTTACTTTAGCGTCTGGGTCTTGGTCAAAAGCATATAGCTTTCCCTTTTCCCCCAATTGTGCCAATATAGCTCTTGAATGACCACCGCCCCCAAAAGTTACATCTACATAAACGCCATCAGGACGTATATTTAGTCCATCAAGGCATTCTTGAAGCATTATTGGGCGATGGTACTCAGTATTGATTGTCATTATTTTTAATCTTTAAATACAAATTTATGGATAATCTTGCTGGAATTTAACCAAACGTTTCAATTAAATATGAAGCAGTTTCTTGATATCCAACGCTAATTTCTGAGAGAAAATCTCCGCTCCATATTTATTCAAATGTTGAGAATTATAAAAATACTTCTGTTGATAGCAGAGTGAATCCTTTGAATAATCTAAAAAATAACAATGATAGCGTTCAGATACCTCTTTACACATATTAATCATGATATACTTATTTTTATACAAAGGCTGTACTTCATAATACTCAGGGGCATATAATAGCACCACTTTTATGTGGTGTTTCTCGCAAAAAGCTAAATATTCTTCCAATTGTTTTGTGATAGTCTTATCGAACGTATACCTCACTCCTTTCGGGTACCGCTTTTTAAACCTTTCAAAATCCTGATTCCATTCGTAAGCATTGCCTCTGTAACCCTTATATTTAGTAGTAGTATCGTATAGTGAAGTAAAATTCACAAAATTACAAATGCCTTCCCAAGCCAAAGCCTGTTGATTTTTATATTTTAGCAGGGGTATATTTTGTTGATATTCATCAAACTCACCTTTATGTCCACGTGTAGTTTCCGTTATGATTGGCTCGTTGATAAAAGGTAGAAACTGTTCAGGGTTTACTACATCAGCACGTTTGGAAAAACCATATGCATCTACATTATGAATAATATATTTAGGCTTTTTATTATGTGCCAGATACAATTTAAACCGTGCAAATTGCATATCGAAATGCCAAGCCGACATGCCTAGATTATAAGAATTAAGCTTTAGTGTACTGTCAATAATTTTAGGAGAAATATGAAACTCTGCCCTAGATGACCCCAAAATCAATAAATCTGCATTGATTTTTCCATCGAATAAATCATTCCAGGTGGCATAATATTCATTCCTAGATTTTCTTAGACCGCTATCTACAACAAATGCCAAAGCATATAAACTAATGATAATTAGAAAGGACAATAAAGCTATTTTCTTTAAAAACCTTTGTATCATTTTTGTGCTTTTGCTTCTATCTTAAATGCCTTTTTATCTCCAAACACTAGTTTCTGTGTACCTTCTATTAAATAATAGTCGACTACGCCATTCGCCAAAGTCATTTTAATATGCTTATCGGTTTCATAAAGGTAGTTTTCGTTGGTAATAGTGGCTTCTAATGCCGTAAATGCTCCCTTTTGAAGATAGATTTTTACAATTTTTACTGGAAGATTCTCTTTCGCTTTTAGGGTATAAACGATGGTAGAATCAGATTGATTGATGTCATAACTATTCAAATAAGCAGGTTTATTCAAATCAGTTTGTACGAATAGCTCTAATTCTTTTGACCAGTCTTCTATCTTGATAAGCTTGGTTTCTGGTATATTATTGCTCCAGACAGTTTTATTAAAAGATGGTTTCTTTGTATTCAGAATATTGATTTGATTGCTTATGGTAGTTTTTAAATCAAAATATTTATTGATAAAAGAAGTCTTTTCTTCCTTACAAGCGATAAGCAAAGTAAGCGTTACAAGTATTATGATGGATGATTTCATATTACAAAATTACGGATGTATATTGATATTAATAACGTAAAAGTTATAATCGACCAAAATAACAAAAGGACTTCGACCAAAGTCAAAGTCCTTTTTGAAATAGAAAAATCTACGTTAGATTATTCTTCAGTTTTTTCTTCCGAAGTTTCAGCAGCAGGAGTTTCATCTTCTACTACTTCAGCCGAAGGAACCTCAGCTACTGGTGCAGCTTCGATAGTATCTTCAGTTTTCTTAGCTCCAGAACGACGACCACGACGAGTTTTCACTGCTTTCTCAGCTGTAGCTGCTAATAAAGTTTCGTTGAAGTCAACTAATTCCATTAAGCACATTTCAGCATTATCACCAAGACGATTAGCCAATTTGATAATTCTAGTGTAACCACCTGGACGGCTAGCAACTTTCTCAGAAACAATACCAAAAAGTTCTTTAACAGACTCTTTGTTTTGTAAGTAAGAGAATACAATACGACGATTGTGAGTATTGTCGTCTTTTGATTTAGTAATCAAAGGCTCAACATACTTTCTTAATTCTTTAGCTTTAGCAGCTGTAGTTTCGATTCTTTTGTGAAGAATCAAAGAAGATGCCATGTTCGATAACATAGCGGCTCTGTGAGGAGCAGTTCTACCTAAATGGTTGAATTTTTTACCGTGTCTCATTATATTGTTTCGTAAGTTTGAAATGACACACTTAGTTCCCAGCGGAAAAAAGCCATCATTGCGGTTAAGTTAATTCGCATCAACTCACCTATTACTACTATTAAAAATTGAAAAATTAGTGTTTACTACAGTTAGCAAACACTAATTTTCCTTGATTGCTAAACAAGCTGAATGGCTCTTAGTCTTCGTCTAAACGATAACGAGCAACATCCATACCGAAGTGAAGTCCTTTTTCTTCGATTAGTTGTTCTAATTCAGTCAATGATTTCTTACCGAAGTTACGGAATTTCATCATGTCAGAAATTTCTAATCTAGCCAAGTCTCCTAAAGTTCTAACATCAGCTGATTTAAGACAGTTGTAAGCACGAACTGACAAGTCTAAATCTGCTAGAGCAGTCTTCAATAATTTTCTCATGTGTAGCATTTCTTCATCTACCACGTTGTCTTCTTCTGCCTTCATAGACTCGAAAGTCATTGTTTGGTCAGAGAATAACATAAAGTGTTGAATCAAGATATATGCTGCACCTTTTAATGCGTCTTCAGGGTGAATTGATCCGTCAGTTTCAATATCCAAAACCAATTTCTCATAATCTGTTTTTTGTTCAACACGAGTATTTTCGATGCTGAATTTCACATTTTTGATTGGTGTAAAGATTGCATCAATCGGGATGTGACCAAAAGGAGGTTCTGAGTTTCTAGTTTCGTCTGAAGGAACATATCCACGACCTTTTTCAACGATAATCTCCATCTCAAATTCTTTTGATTCATCTAAATTACAGATAACTAAATCTGGATTTAAGATGTCAAAATAATTTGTAAATTTAGCAATATCGCCTGCTTTAAGAGTGCTTTGACCTTTCACTCTTACATTGATTTTATTCTCAAGGATTTCCTGACTTTTTTTGAATCGAACTTTCTTCAAATTCAAAATAATTTCAGTCATATCCTCAATTACTCCTTCAATGGCTGAAAATTCGTGCAAAACTCCGCCAACCTTAACGCTTGTAATAGCGTAGCCTTCTAATGAAGACAACAAGATTCTACGAAGTGCATTACCGATTGTAACGCCATAGCCTTTTTCGAGTGGCTTAAACTCAAATAACCCGTGAAAGTCGTCAGCTTTTTCCATGACAACTTTATCGGGCATTTGGAATGCTAATATTGACATATTTCGTAGCGTAATTTACCTTGGAATGTGTAAGAATAGAGTAATCAATTCGCAATTTACGAATTAACTCTGTAATTTTAGCATTTAGGGTTACTATTTTTTCGATAAAACCTTGACATTTCAGAAGAATTCATCTATATTACAAGTTTACAGAAAATCGAGACCCTTAGAATAAACAATATTAATTATTGTACATCTAATATTGAATAAACACAAAATCAAACAAACTTAGATTTTACACATTAATGTAAAATCTAAGTCACAAAGTTTTCAATTAAATTGTCAGAATATTTTTGACCATTTACTCTGTCAAAATATATGATTACTTAGAATAAAGTTCAACGATTGCTTGCTCATTGAAGTTCTCTGGAATATCAGTACGTTCTGGATAAGAAACGAATTTACCAGTCATTGTAGGAGTATCCCATTCTAACCAGTTGAAACGTTTTCCAGCTTTTCCAGCAAGTGAGTTAGAAACTACCTCTAAAGATTTAGATTTCTCACGTACACTTACTAATTGTCCTGGCTTAAGAGAATACGATGGAATGTTTACAATTTCACCGTCAATAAGAATATGCTTATGAATAACCAACTGACGAGCTGCACGACGAGTAGGAGCAATTCCTAAACGATAAACAGTGTTATCAAGACGAGCTTCACAAAGTTTCAAAAGGTTTTCACCTTTGATACCTTCTCTTACAGCCGCTTTGTGGTATAAGTTTTCAAATTGCTTTTCAAGGATACCGTAAGTATATTTCACTTTTTGCTTTTCTTTTAATTGCAAAGCATATTCTGAAACTTTACCACGTTTACCTTTACCGTGCTGACCTGGACCATAGTTTTTGCGTGCTAACGCTTTACTTGGACCTAAGATTGGCTCACCAAAACGACGAGCAATTTTTGATTTTGGACCTGTATATCTTGCCATTTCTAAAATTAATAAAGTCATCAAACCTCTTTTGTTCGATGAAGTAATTAAGATAAATAAAAGAAAACGTTAATAATTACTAATTAACGTTTCCAGTAAATTTTTAATGAAGATTAAACTCTACGACGTTTTGGAGGACGACATCCGTTGTGAGGAAGTGGAGTAATATCTTTGATAGAGATTACTTCGATACCAGCATTAGAAATAGTTCTAATGGCTGATTCACGACCTGAACCTGGTCCTTTTACAAAAACATCAGCTTTTTTCATTCCAGCTTCTACAGCTACGGCAGCGCAGTTTGTTGCGGCTGTTTGTGCAGCATAAGGAGTGTTTTTCTTAGAACCTTTGAAGCCCATTTTACCAGCAGAAGCCCAAGAGATTACTTGTCCTTGACTGTTAGTAATAGAAATAATGATGTTATTGAAAGAAGCTTTGATGTGTACTTGACCATGCTGCTCAACTACTACAACTCTCTTCTTTGCTTTGTCTTTTCTTTTAGCCTGTGCCATTGTTAGTTTTGTTTGTTCAATTCCAGTTTTGAGTTCGTACATTCTCCGAAGAGCAACCTTCTCATCTTAGAACTCGACGAATTAAGAATATTATATCCTTAAACTCAGCCTAATTTTTACTTAGTAGCTTTTTTCTTGTTCGCAATAGTCTTACGCTTACCTTTACGAGTACGAGAGTTGTTCTTAGTTCTCTGACCACGTAATGGAAGACCTTTACGGTGACGAAGACCACGGTAACAACCGATGTCCATCAAACGTTTGATATTCAACTGGATTTCAGAACGAAGTTGACCTTCAGTCTTGAATTCTCCAGCGATAATCCCACGAATTGCACTTGCCTCTTCATCGTTCCATTCGCCAGCTTTTTTGTCGAAAGAAATATTAGCTTGTGTTAAAATTTTCTGAGCAGTGCTACGACCTATTCCGAAGATGTAAGTCAGAGCAATTTCGCCTCTTTTTTTGTCGGGAATATCAACCCCTGCAATACGAGCCATACTTTTTTAGCTTTTTAGATTTTAAATGAAGGAAGTTTCTCAACTACCCCATGTTAATAATCATCCTTGTCTTTGTTTGAACTTTGGATTTTTTTTGTTAATAACATAAAGTTTTCCGTGACGACGGATTACTTTACATTCAGCACTACGCTTCTTGATAGACGCTTTAACTTTCATTGTAGTATTTATTAATGTTTCTATTAATTACAGTTTTGCAAAAGCATCCGTAAAGTTTACTAAAACTATCAATTGCCAACTGCCTATTTTACTTGTAACGATACACAATTCTTGCTTTACTTAAGTCATAAGGAGACATTTCTAACTTCACCTTATCACCAGGTAAGATTTTAATGTAATTCATTCGCATCTTACCAGAAATATGGGCAATCACTTGATGGGTATTTTCTAACTCTACTCTAAACATAGCATTTGAAAGAGCCTCAATGATAATTCCATCTACTTCTATTGATGATTGTTTTGCCATAAATTCAATTTGAAAATTTCAAATATTAACGATGTACTCTGATTTAGCAATAACTTCCTCAATAAATTTAAAGGTAGTTAGTATATCTGCTTTATCCTTTTTAATTGCTATTGTGTGTTCAAAATGGGCAGATGGCTTTCTATCTTGGGTTCTGATAGTCCAACCATCGTTTTCTTGATGAATGGCTTTCTTTCCTTGATTTACCATCGGTTCTATGGCAATTACCATATTCTCCTTTAGTTTTGCTCCATCGCCTCTTCTACCATAATTGGCTACTTCTGGTTTTTCATGAAGAGATTTCCCTACTCCATGCCCTACTAGTTCTCTAACAATGGTAAAACCTAATTTCTCACTGAAAGTTTGGATAGCAAAGCCAATATCACCAATTCTTTTACCTACTACTGCTTGTTCAATTCCTTGGTAAAGTGATTCTTTGGTGGTTCTCAGTAAAAGAAGAGTCTCTTCATTTACATTACCGATTGCATAAGTATAAGCACTGTCGGCATGAAAACCATTTTTAAATACACCACCATCAATTGTTACAATGTCTCCGTCTCTTAATTGATAATTGTTAGGTATTCCATGAACCACTACATCATTTACTGAAATGCATAAAGATGCAGGGAACTTGTTATAATTAAGAAACGAAGGTGTACTATTATTATCTTTAATAAACTCGTAAGCTACTTTATCTAATTCTTTAGTCGTTACGCCTGGTTTTATCATTTTGGCTACCTCTGCATGAGTTTGGCCAAGTATAATACCATTTGCTCTGATGATTTCTAAATCGCTATTTGTTTTTAAATAAATCATTCTTATTAATGCTTAGGAAATAACATCCTAAAATTGTTATTGAGCAACCGCCTCTGTTCTACCTTTGATTCTACCTGATTGCATCAATCCTTCATACTTACGCATCAATAAATAACTTTCTATTTGCTGTAGGGTATCTAATACAACACCTACTAAAATTAGCAATGAAGTTCCTCCGAAGAAAGATGCAAAACCACGAGTGATTCCGAATAAACTTGCTAAAGCAGGAAGGATAGCGATAATGGCTAACATAAATGCTCCTGGCAAAGTAATTCTATCTAAAATATCAGCGATAAAAGTTGAAGTAGCTTCACCTGGCTTAACACCTGGTACAAAACCACCACCTCTTTTCATATCATCAGAAATTTGTGTTGGGTTAATTGAAATAGCCGTATAAAAGAATGTAAATACGATAATCAAGAACGCAAATAACAAATTGTATTCTAATGAAGTGAAATCACTGAATTTCTGAGCTACCGACTGTGCGAATTCACTTTTCTCAGCTAAAGAACCTGCTACCAATCCTGGAACAAACATTAAAGCTTGTGCAAAAATGATAGGCATTACACCTGCTGAGTTAAGCTTCAACGGAATATACTGGCGTTCGCCACCTACAGATGAAGTTCTGTTACCTACTACTTGTTTCGCATATTGTACTGGGATTCTTCTAACCGCTTGAGTAACCATTACGGCACCCATTACTACGAAGAAAAGCGCTACAATTTCTATTACAAATAATAAAGCTCCTGACATTCCACGAGATTGAGCTTCACCGATGATTGATCCCGGGAAACGAGACACAATACCAATCATGATTAGCATTGAAATACCGTTACCAACTCCTTTATCAGTAATTTTTTCTCCTAACCACATACAAAACATTGTACCAGCAATCAAGATAATTACTGCAAACAAGCGGAACGACCATGCACTAACGATGATTGCTTCTGCAGGAATAGTTGTTTGTAGGTATGCTGTTGCTTGAGCGGCAGTAACAAAGATTGTTAAAACTCTTGTAATTTGGTTTAACTTCTTTCTTCCCGACTCTCCATCCTTTTGCATCTTCTGAAAATATGGCAATGCAATTGTTAACAATTGAATAGCGATAGAGGCAGAGATGTAAGGCATAATACCTAAAGCAAATATAGAAGCATTATTGAATGCTCCACCCGAAAACATATTCAACAAACCTAATAAACCGCCTTCTCCTTTTTGTTCTAATTTTGCAGCATCAATACCTGGTAAAACGATATAAGAACCTAAGCGAAAAAAGGTGATAAACAACAGAGTGTTAAGGATTCTACCTCTTAGTTCCTCTATTGAGAAAATGTTTTTGATAGTGTTAATAAACTTGTTCATGCTATCTGTTTAAATAATCGTCAAATAATGAATGAAAACTGAAATTGTTCAACTTTTTCTTTAATCACAAATCTGTTGCCAGTTTTTACACGATTACTCAAATATTTCTGTTGTCTATCTAATTAATTTGAAAATCGGGATTTTGAAAATTTGAAAACTAACAAATCTATTAAACAAAACTTGAAGCTCCAAATTTTCATAATTTCAAACTACCCCACAATTGCTTTTCCACCTGCTGCTTCGATAGCAGTTTTGGCAGATTCAGAAAAACCTTTAACTGTTACTTCTAATGCTGATGTTACAGCACCACGTGACAAGATTTTCACTAAATCATTTTTAGAAACTAATCCATTGTTATAAAGTACATCATGGTTGATTACTGTTGAACCAATTGAATCAGCTAAAGCTTGTAGCGTATCAAGGTTAATTGCCTTATATTCTACACGATTAATATTTTTAAATCCGAACTTAGGAACTCTACGCTGTAAAGGCATTTGACCACCTTCAAAACCAGCTTTACGAGAATAACCTGAACGAGACTTTGCACCTTTGTGACCACGAGCAGAAGTACCACCTAAACCAGAACCAGCACCACGACCAACTCTTTTTCTAACTTTTGTTGAGCCTTGAGCAGGCTTTAATGAAGAAAGATTCATTGTATTATTTTTTTAATGTTTGCTAAACGCTACTCCCCTGTGGAGTAACTCGCTATACTAATGAGGGAACCTCAATAATATTAGATATTCTCAACTACAATCATGTGTTGAACCGCACGAATCATCCCTTCAATAGCAGGATTCAACTCTTTTTCAACGCTTTTGTTAATTTTGCCTAAGCCTAAAGCTTGCATAGTACGTTTTTGAACGTCTGGGCGTTTGATTGTACTTTTTACTTGTGTAATTTTTACCTTTGACATGGTCTTATAGTTACGAGTTTGGGTTATGAGTTATTACAATGTAGTACACCTTAATAACTCATAACCTTAAACTGCTCTTATCCGTTGAAAACTTTTGCTAAAGAAACGCTTCTTTGGAAAGCAACTGTATGTGGATTTCTCATTTTCACAAGAGCATCAACTGTTGCTTTAACCACGTTGTGTGGGTTTGAAGAACCTTTAGATTTTGCTAATACGTCATGTACACCAGCAGATTCTAATACAGCACGCATCGCACCACCCGCAATTACTCCAGTACCCGGAGCAGCAGGCTTCAACAATACGAAACCACCAGAGAATTTACCAATTTGTTCGTGCGGAACAGAGTTTTTCAATAAAGCTACTTGGAATACATTTTTCTTTGCATCCTCAATACCTTTAGCGATAGCATCAGTTACTTCATTAGCTTTTCCTAATCCGAAACCTACGATACCTTTTCCGTCACCAACTACAACGATTGCAGAGAAGCTGAAACGACGTCCACCTTTTACTACTTTCGCTACACGATTGATAGCAACAACTTTTTCTTTTAATTCGCCTTCGTTAACCTTTATTGGCTTTGATATTAATTGCGACATTTTTTCTGAATTTGAAAATTTGTGAATTTGATTAATGAATAATCAAATTGACTAATTAGAATTTAAGACCACCTTCTCTTGCACCATCGGCAATTGCTTTTACACGACCATGATACAAGTATCCGTTACGATCGAAAACAACCGCTAATATACCAGCCGCTAATGCCTTCTCTGCGATTTTTACTCCTACTTGTTTAGCATTATCTACATTGCCATTAGCCAAGCCAAGTTCTTTTGTAGAAACTGCTGCTAATGTATGTCCTTGAACATCATCAATAATTTGAGCGTAAACACCAGTATTTGAACGAAACACTGATAATCTTGGTTTGCTAGCTGTACCAGAAATCTTTGCTCTAATTGATCGTTTGATGCGTAATCTTCTTGAATCTTTTTGCGTAGCCATTGTAATATTTATATGTTTTGTGGATTGCCGACCCACGATTGGAATTTGAATTTTGTCAATTTGAAAATTCAAAATACTTCGTATAAATACGGGTATTTCAAATTTTCAAATCATATCAATTACAAATTACGATTATTTTTTACCACCAGTTTTACCAGCTTTTCTACGAATTTGCTCACCCACAAAACGAATACCTTTACCTTTGTAAGGTTCGATTTTACGTAATGAACGAATTTTCGCTGAAACTTGGCCTACTAATTCTTTATCAATTCCTTCTAAAGTTACTTTAGGGTTTTGACCTTTCTCCATTGCAGTAGTCACTTTCAATTCAACAGGAATCTGAACAAATACAGCGTGAGAATATCCTAAACTTAACTCAAGAATATTTCCTTGATTTGATGCTTTATAACCAACCCCAACAATTTCCATCTGAGATTTGTATCCTTCGCTTACACCAATAACCATGTTATTGATTAAAGAACGATATAAACCATGAAGGGCTTTGTGACGTTTCTGTTCAGTAGGGCGTTTTACTGCTAATTCAGCACCTTCAATCTCAACAGTGATGTCTGGATCGATGGTACGTTCTAAAGCACCTTTAGGTCCTTTTACTGATACATGATTTTTATCAACCGTTACTGTTACACCAGCAGGTAACGTGATAATCTTATTGCCAATTCTTGACATGATTGTAATTTGTTTTGCTTAAATGGAAGTCCAAAAATCATAACCAGTGGTCATCAATTAATGGAAACTTCTTTCAGCGTTAAGAAATATTAATAAACGTGGCAAAGTACTTCACCACCTACGTTTAACACACGAGCTTCTTTGTCGGTGATAACCCCTTTTGATGTCGAAAGAATTGCAATACCTAAACCATTCAATACACGTGGCAACTCAGTTGCACCTTTGTATTTACGTAAACCTGGCTTAGAAATTCTTTCTAATTTAACGATTGCCGACTGCTTAGTAACTGGGTTATACTTCAAAGCAACTTTGATGGTACCCTGAACAGTTGTATCGTCAAATTTATAGTTTTGAATATATCCTTTATCAAAAAGCACCTTAGTGATTTCCTTTTTGATGTTAGAAGCAGGGATTTCAACGATTCTATGGCGTGCCTTGATGGCATTTCTCAATCGTGTTAAGTAATCTGCTATTGGATCTGTCATTGTTTTCGATATTTGAAACGAAACCTTTTCTGAAAAGGCTCGCAAAATTACGGAATTAAAATTAAGAAGACAAGTAATTGATAATTAAAATAATTCTAATTACTTAATTATCAATTATCTGAAGCGGTAATTATTACCAGCTTGATTTAGTTACCCCTGGAATTAACCCATCAGAAGCCATTTGGCGGAAAGTAACACGGTTGATACCGAACTTACGCATATAACCTCTTGGGCGTCCTGTAAGTTTACAACGGTTATGTAAACGTACTGGTGAAGCATTTTTAGGTAACTTATCAAGTCCTAAATAATCACCAGCTGCTTTCAAGGCTGCGCGTTTTGCGGCATACTTAGCAACTGTTGCTTCTTTCTTTCTTTCTCTTGCTTTTACTGATTCTTTTGCCATTGTGTTGAGAATCTTTATTTGTTATCGGTTATCTGTATCCGTTATCGGTAAATGTTATTTAGAAAATAATATCAATAATAACAGTTCACAGATAACTTAAATCAATTACTTCTTCTGATTTGAGAAAGGCATTCCCATTGCTGTTAACAATGCATTAGCCTCTTCGTCAGTTTTTGCGGTAGTTACAAAAGTGATATCCATACCAGAAATTTTGCTTACTTTATCAATAGAAATTTCAGGGAAGATAATTTGTTCTTTAACACCTAATGTATAATTACCACGACCATCGAAACCTTTGTCTGATACACCTTTGAAGTCACGTACACGAGGTAACGAAACAGTCATCAAACGATCAAGGAATTCGTACATTTTTTGTCCTCTCAACGTTACTTTAACACCAATTGGCATATTTTCACGTAATTTGAAGTTTGAAATAGCTTTCTTAGAAATTGTTGCAACAGCTTTCTGTCCAGCGATAAGAGTAATTTCTTCAACACCCGTATCAATCAATTTCTTGTCAGCCACAGCAGCACCAATACCTTTGTTGATTACAACTTTAGTAACTTTTGGAACTTGCATTACTGATTTGTATTGAAATTTTTCCTTTAAAGCAGGAACGATTTCATTTACATATTTATCTTTCAGTCTTGTAGTTGTCATTGTATGAAAATTTATGTGGATTTCCGACCCACTTTTTCAATTGATAGTTTTGATTATGCATCAAAACTATTTACTTGAGATTTAATTAAATGAATTTTCCTGTTGCTTTCGAGAATCTTTGCAACTTTCCTTCTTCGTTCAATTTACGACCTGTACGTACTGGCTTGCCGTTTTCAGCAACTGCCAAGTTTGAGATGTGAATAGAACCTTCACGTTTCTCAATACCACCTTGCGGAGTATTTGCATTAGGCTTAACGTGTTTAGTTTGAAGATTTACTCCTTCAACGATAGCACGTTGCTTATCAACTAATACCTTTTTGATTACGCCTGTCTTACCTTTTGAGTTTCCAGCGATAACGATAACTGTATCACCAGATTTGATGTGCAGTTTTGGCTGCTTATTAAACTTTCTTTCCATGATACGAATTATGATTAAAGCACCTCTGGGGCTAATGAAACGATTTTCATGAAACCTGCATCACGTAGTTCACGTGCAACTGGCCCGAAAATACGAGTACCACGTGGCTCGTCGTTGGCATTCAACAATACGGCTGCGTTATCCTCGAAACGAATATATGAACCGTCTTTACGACGAATCTCTTTTTTAGTTCTTACTACTACGGCTTTAGAAACCGTACCTTTCTTCATGCTTGATGATGAAAGTGCTGATTTAACAGTCACTACAATTTTATCACCAATTGAAGCGTATCTTTTTCCTGTACCGCCCAACACACGGATAACTAGAACTTCTTTAGCTCCTGAGTTATCTGCTACGCCGAGTCTTGATTCTTGCTGTACCATTTTATGATTGGAATACTGATTTTAACGAAAAATTTAACTTCTTAATAATATTGATTGTTGGGAAGGAAATTATTTCGCTTTCTCGATAACTTCAACTAATCTCCAACGTTTATTTTTTGAAAGTGGACGAGTTTCCATTACTTTCACTGTATCACCAATACCACATTCATTGTTCTCATCGTGAGCCATCAACTTTGAAGTTTTTTTCATAAACTTACCATAAAGTGGATGCTTTACTTTTCTTTCTACGGCTACAGTGATTGATTTGTCCATCTTGTCGCTCACTACGCGCCCTACTCTGATTTTTCTCAGATTTCTTTTTAATTCTTCCATCGTTGGATTCTATTAATTGTTGTTACAAGATTGACCTCAAGCGTTATATTGATGAGGTCTGTTATAATTACTTCTCAGTAATTGATTTATTTCGCTGCCGAGATAGCAGTTTCCAATCGAGCAATAACTTTACGAGCCTCACGGATACGTAATGGATTTTCAATTGGAGAAATAGCGTGAGCAAACTTTAGGCGAGCTAAAGCCTCTTTTTCAGAGGCTAAAGTACTTACTAGTTCTTCCGCACTTAATTTTTTGATTTCTGCGTTTTTCATGACTTTGATTATGAATATTATAATCTGAATATGTATTAATAGATTCGATAAACTTTGGAAAGCCATCAAATCAGAACTAACCAAATTTTCAAATTATTGTGCTTCTTGATAATCTCTACGCACTACGAATGAAGTACGAAGTGGCAATTTCTGAGCTGCTAAACGAAGCGCCTCTTGTGCCAATTCTAAAGGTACACCAGCCGATTCAAACAAGATAGTTCCTGGCTTGATACGTGCTACCCAGTATTCTGGAGCACCCTTACCTTTACCCATACGTACCTCTGCTGGTTTCTTCGTAATAGGTTTGTCAGGGAATACACGAATCCAAACTTGACCTTCACGTTTCATGGCACGAGTTACTGAAATACGAGCCGCTTCAATCTGACGAGCAGTGATGCGTCCTGGTTCCAAAGCTTTGATAGCGAACGTACCGAAATCAAGTTCATGACCACGAGTAGCGTTTCCTTTAATCCTACCTTTCTGTTGCTTACGGAACTTGGTTCTTTTTGGTTGTAACATTGTCTTATTAAGTCTATGGGTCGGTGGCTTCAAGAATTAAGAAATGAGTTGTTAAGAACACTCTTATCTTACATTTCACTACTGACCACTGACAAGAATTTACGAATTATCTCTTTCCACCCGCTGGTTTGTTGCCACCGCCAGGACGATTTCCGCCAGGTTTGTTAGCTCCGCCACCACGGTTGTTATTGTTGTTATTACGACGTTGTGCATCGTCACGACCACCAGCACCGCCACGGTTGTCACGACCTCCACGACCTTTACGATCGCCTTCTTCGCCACGTCCACCACGGTTGTTACCTCCACGAGCATCCGCTCCACTAGCAGCCTGTTGTGCAGCCATACCAGCATTCGGAGAAAGATCACGCTTACCATAAACTTCACCACGGAAAATCCATACTTTGATACCGATTTTTCCGTAAACAGTTAATGCTTCAGAAATAGCATAATCGATATCAGCACGAAGTGTGTGCAAAGGAATACGACCTTCTTTGTATCCTTCAGAACGAGCCATTTCAGCACCTCCTAAACGACCTGAAAGTTTCAATTTGATACCTTGAGCACCTACACGCATTGCTGATGCAATAGCTTGCTTCATAGCACGACGGAATGAAATACGAGCCTCTAATTGTTGTGCGATAGCCTCACCAATTAATTTAGCATCAATCTCAGGACGTTTGATTTCAAAAATGTTGATTTGAACATCTTTTCCTGTGATTTTCTTTAATTCTTCCTTGATTTTATCAACTTCTTGACCACCTTTACCAATTACAACGCCAGGGCGTGCAGTATTGATAGTCAATGTTATGCGCTTTAAAGTACGCTCAATGATTACCTTAGAGATAGCACCCTTTGGAATACGTGCGGCAACATATTTACGAATTTTATCGTCTTCAACTAATTTATCGGCAAAACTCTTACCACCATACCAGTTAGAATCCCAACCTCTGACGATACCAAGTCTAAAACCAACGGGGTTTATTTTCTGTCCCATTTTTTGATATTTAGATTATTTCTCTAATTATTCTGTGATTATTGTTGGTGCGGTTGCTGAAGCAACTACAAGGGTAATGTGGTTAGAACGTTTCAAGATTCTATGACCACGTCCTTGTGGAGCTGGACGCAAACGCTTTAATGAGCTACCGCCATCAACTGTAACGGTTTTAACATATAAGTCAGCATCTTCTAACTTTACATCCTCATTTTTATTTTGCCAGTTAGCAATGGCTGAGAGTAACAATTTCTCAACGTGTCTTGCACCAACCTTAGGCTCGTATTTTAAAATACCGAGAGCCTTATTTACTTTCTGACCTCTAATCATGTCTACCACGATTCTCATTTTCTGAGGTGAAGTCGGAACATTATTTAACTTAGCTACTGCTTCCATTTTATGATTTCGGATTTCGGATTTCGGAGTCTGGAATTTCAATTATGATGATAATAATATCTTAATAATTCAAATCCCATTGTCCAGCATTCCAAATTATCTTTTGCCTTTATCTTTTTTTGCCGTGTGACCTCGGAAGTTGCGTGTTGGAGCAAATTCACCCAATTTATGACCTACCATGTTCTCTGTCACAAATACTGGAATAAATTTATTACCATTGTGCACTGCGAAGGTGTGTCCAACGAAATCAGGTGAAATCATCGAACGACGTGACCAAGTCTTAATAACTGACTTTTTTCCTGATTCGGTCATGACTTGCACCTTGTTGTCAAGGCGGTAGTCAATATAAGGTCCTTTTTTTAATGAACGTGCCATCTACCTATTTTTTCTTTCTACTGATGATTAGACGATTTGATTGTTTCTTCGGCGTACGAGTTTTCTTACCTTTCGCTAATAAACCTTTACGTGAACGAGGGTGACCTCCTGATGAGCGACCCTCACCACCACCCATTGGGTGATCGACTGGGTTCATCACTACACCACGAACTCTTGGACGGCGACCTAACCAACGATGACGACCTGCTTTACCCATTACGGTATTCATGTGATCACTGTTAGATACCGAACCTACTGTTGCTAAACATCTTGACAATACCATACGCATTTCACCTGAAGGCAATTTCAACGTAGCATATTTGCTATCACGAGCTAACAATTGTGCATAAGTACCAGCAGAACGAGCCATTTCAGCACCACCACCCGGACGAAGCTCGATTGCGTGAACAATAGTACCTGTTGGGATGTTTGATAATGGAATAGTGTTACCTACTTCTGGTGCTGCTGTAGCACTTGAGATTACTTTTTGTCCAACAACAATTCCTGCTGGAGCAATGATGTATGCTTTTTCGCCATCTGCATATTCGATAAGAGCGATACGAGCTGTACGGTTTGGATCGTATTCAACTGTTAAAACTGTTGCTTCAACATCGAATTTATTACGGAAGAAATCAACTAAACGATAACGACGTTTGTGACCTCCACCGATATAACGCATGGCACGGTGTCCATCTGCATTACGACCACCTGTTCTTTTTACTGGGGCTAACAAAGGCTTGTACGGCTTTGAGGCTGTTATTTCCTCGAAGGTCGCAGCAATCCTGTGGCGTGAACCCGGGCTTGTTGGTTTTAATTTTCTAGTAGCTGCCATTTCTGTGCTTTGTTCAATTTATCGGGATGAACTCCCATAGTTAAGTAATTTGAAGATTTGATAACTTGAAGATGAAATCGAATTCCAAATTTTCAAATTAGCTTAATTCAAATTATAATTTAAATTCCATCATAGAAATCGATAACTTCACCTTTAGCGATAGTTACGATTGCCTTTTTGAATGTTGAAGTAACACCAGAAGTAACTTTAGTTCTAGTACTTCTTGATTTCTTCTTACCAAATTGGCGAAGTGTGTTTACAGCCGTAACTTCAACACCGTACATTTTCTTAATTTCTTTAGCAATCTCGATTTTGTTTGTCTTGCTTGCTACTTCGAAAACGTACTGACCGCCTTTCTGTAAGCCCTGAGATTTCTCAGTAAGAATTGGTCTTTTGATAATGCTCATTTTCTTATTTTCGTTATTTATTATCCGCTATTGCTATCTGTTAAACGCTTATTCATACGGATAACGAATAACAATTAACCAATAACTAATTACTAAAAGATGATTCGATTTTTGAAATTGCTCCTTCTACGATAAGCAATTTTGTTGCGTTAACTAAATCATAAGTGTTAACTTGTCCTGTTGAAGCAATTTTCGTTTTCGGAAGATTACGACCTGACAAATACACATTTTGATCTTCTTCTGGCAAGATTAACAATGTCTTCGTATCATTTAAAGACAAGGCGCTTAATAATGCGATGTAAGATTTAGTTTTTGGAGCATCAAAAGAAAATCCTTCTAATACTGTTACTGAACCTGACTGTACTTTAGCAGCATAAGCTGATTGGCGAGCCAATGATTTCACTTTCTTGTTTACCTTGAAAGAGTAATCTCTTGGAACTGGACCAAAAATACGTCCACCACCTTTCATCAATGGAGATTTTGCTGAACCAGCACGAGCACCACCTGTACCTTTTTGTTTTTTAATCTTGCGAGTTGAGCGAGAAACTTCTGCTCTTGGTTTCGCTCTGTGAGTTCCTTGACGTTGGTTTGCCAAGAACTGCTTCACGTCTAACCAAACTACGTGTTCGTTTGGTTCGATGCCAAAGATTTCGTCAGAAAGAGTTACCTTTTTGCCTGTTTCTTTGCCTTGTATGTTTAAAACTGATAATTCCATTTGTCTAATTTGAAAATTTTAATCGGGCGACGAACCGCCGGGCGGCGAACCGCTTGAAAACCTGAAAATTTAATAATGTAATGTCAATGCTACAAAGAGCTAATTGATACCTTCAAATTTTCAAATCTATTTTTCAAGAATAACGTAAGAGTTTTTCGCTCCTGGGATTGAACCCGATACCACGATTAGGTTTTTCTCTGAATAAACTTTCAATACTTGTAAGTTTTGAACTTTTACACGATTACCACCTGTACGACCTGCCATGCGAATACCTTTGAATACACGAGATGGGAATGAACAAGCACCGATTGAACCTGGGTGACGACCTCTGTTGTGCTGACCGTGAGTTTGACCTCCAACCCCTGCAAAACCGTGGCGTTTAACAACACCTTGGAAACCTTTACCTTTTGATGTTCCGATAGCGTCGATAAAATCGCCTTCTACGAACAATTCTGCGGTAATAACTTCTCCAAGTGAAAGTTCATTTTCGAATGATTTAAACTCTACGAGTTTTTTCTTTGGAGTAGTTCCTGCTTTTTTGAAGTGACCTAAAAGAGGTTGCGTTGTGTGCTTCTCTTTTTTCTCGCCATAACCCAATTGAATGGCGCTATAACCTTCTTTTTCTACTGTTTTTACTTGTGTTACTACACAAGGACCGGCTTCGATCAGCGTACAAGCGACAGCAGTACCGTCAGCGTTGTAGAGGCTGGTCATACCGACTTTCTTTCCGATAATTCCAGACATTTTATTAGAATAAAACGTTAATAATTGATTGTGAATGAACGAGTTACGACAAAACCCCAACTGGGAGCGTAAAACGGACTGCAAAGGTCGGAATTTAATTTGGCATAAACAAAATCTATACTAAATTAATTCACGAATAAATTCTGAGACAGAAATGAGTAAAGCTACAAGATGTGCACGTATGCAGACGAAGAGACGGAAAAACCGTATTGCGTTAGAAAAACGAAACGTTTCTTGTGTAGCTTAATATTAACATTACAGACTGGGCATTCAGTGTTATAATATAATATCAGTTCTGACACGCTTGCAGGCAAGCCTGCGGTAATTTCAAATTAGAAGATTTACGTTTTGCCTATTTCCGTATTTTTTATCGAGTTCTGCCAACCCATATAAAAACAAAGAAAACGTTCTCTCTTAATTGGACTGCAAAATTAGAGGATTCTTTTTGAAATACAATGAGTTAAGCAAAAAATATTTTAATTATTTTACTTTTTTTTAACAATCAATCTGACACCTTATTTTATTGCGAAATACTCACTGATAAAAAAAATACTGATGGCATGACTTGAAGTCATGCTATCAGTGATAACTGATGCCTGATAGCTGAAGTTCTATCCCTCTTTACAATAAATATTACTATCTTTGTACTCTTAGCAAAATAGCTCTTTATGAAAATTTCTATCATTACTGTTTCCTTTAATAGTGCAACTACGATTCGTCAAACCATTGAAAGTGTTTTAGCGCAGGATTATCCCGAATTAGAATATATCGTTGTAGATGGCGCCTCTAAAGATGGAACAGTGGAAATTTTGAAGGAATTTGCAGATAGAATAAAGTTTATTTCTGAACCCGACAAAGGTATTTATGATGCCATGAACAAGGGTTTGAAGATGGCCACTGGCGATGCTATTGGCACCATTGGTGGGGATGACTTCTACCCAAACAATCAAGTAATTAGTCAAGTAGCCAAAGCATTTGTTCAATACCAAACTGATGCTGTATATGGAGATATACAATTTATCAACCCAGACGATATTCATACGATTGTGCGCTATTGGAAAGCTGGTGAGTACTCACGTAAAAATTGGTTGCAGGGATGGATGCCTCCGCATCTTTCGTTTTATTTGAAAAAAGCTGCTTTTGAAAAGTATGGTGAATACCTAACAGATTTCACTTGCTCTGGCGACTATGAGTTAATGCTAAGAATGCTTTATAAAAATCATCTTTCTGCCCACTATTTACCCCTAACGCTTACTACCATGCGCAACGGTGGTACTAGTACTGCCTCGCTGAAGCATCGTTACAGGGCTAATATGGAAGATAGAAGAGCATGGAAAATAAATAACCTAAAGCCTAATTGGTATACTTTGTGGATGAAACCGCTATCGAAAATTACTCAGTTATTTAAAAAGGGAGAATAACGTCTATTGTTACACATTAGCTACTCTGAAAGGATGTATTGCTGTTTTGAGCCACACTCCCATCGTATTATAAGGATCATTATTAAACCAATCTTGAAAAGCTGTTTCAGTTTCAAACTGGACAATCATTGTTGAGCCAATCATTTGTTGTGACTCATCCAACATTGCACCTCCCATCAAGAAATTTCCGTTTTCTTTTAGCTTTTTTACACACTCTAAATGATAAGGACGAGCCACTAATCTACGATTAAGTGCCTCACTGTCTGTTCCATCAAAAGCATAAATTACGTACTGTAACATTTTATTTATCATTTATAATGTGACTTTATTAAAATATTGGTGTCCAAAATAAATATTAATGCAACTCCACATACCATTGTGATTTCTATCAATAACATAGTATTGCCCTAGAAATTAGCAATGTTGCTCTAAAAAATTGCTTGAACATTCAATTTATTGCGAAGTTGCATCATTTAACGCAAATCATCAACCTTATAAGCCCAGCACATGAGAGATAATTTAATAGCATTTGTGCGCAAGTACGTTAATTTTTCTGATGAAGATATTGAATTTGCTCAACCTTATTTCACTGATGTTATTTTAAAAAAAGGTGGTTTTTGGGTAAAAAAAGGTGAATACAATGCCGATGTTGCTTTTATTAATAAAGGCATGTTACGGTCTTATTTCATTAAAGATAATGTAGATATCACTTACGATTTAAGCTTTGAAGATCAAATCATAACCAGTACGGCATCTTATTCCCAAGGCTTGCCTAGCATAGACTATATTCAAGCCATAGAGGATTGTGATTTATGTGCGATAACAAAAATCAATCTTGACTTTTTATATTCACATTCGCCCAAATGGGAGCGTCTGGGAAGGGTTTTGTATCAGAACTATACTGTTCAGCAAGAAATAAGGCTACGTTCTTTTATTTCGGAAACAGCACGAGAACGCTATGAAGCATTATCGAAACATAAACCAGAGCTATTGAGGCGAACACCTCAGATATACTTGGCTAATTATTTAGGCATTACGCCACAGTCACTTAGTAGATTGAGAAGAGAAATCACGAAATAATAACAGAGGCTCATGCATCAAGCAATGAGCCTCTGTTATGTTATTCCCAATTCAATATTACTTTTTCTATAATATCACAGGCTTCGTTCATTTGTGCTTCGGTAATGACCAAAGGCGGCGCAAATCGAATTTTGTTTCCGTGAGTTGGTTTGGCAAGTAAACCGTTATTTTTAAATGCTACACACAACTCCCAAGCCGTTTCACTTTCTTCATCAGTGTTTATTTCAATGGCGTTTAATAAGCCTTTCCCTCTGACTAACCTTACTAAATCAGGACGCTCGTCAATTAGCTTTGTCATCCTTTTTCTGAAGACCTCCCCCATTTTCATGGCATTGTCTGCTAAATTCTCCTCTTTAACTACTGTCAAAGCAGCAATTGCCACCGCACAAGCCAAGGGGTTTCCTCCATAAGTAGAGCCGTGTTCACCTGGTTTGATTGTCAGCATGATTTCATCTCTGCAAAAAACAGCCGACACAGGATAAGTGCCTCCAGAAAGAGCTTTCCCCAAAATTAGGATATCGGGCTGAAAATCTTCGTAGTCGCAAGCCAATCGTTTTCCTGTACGAGCAATACCCGTCTGCACTTCATCAGCAATAAATAATACATTTTTTTCACGACACATTTCATAGGCTTTTTTTAAATAGCCTTCGTCTGGTACGACAACCCCAGCTTCACCTTGGATGGGTTCAACCATAAAACCTGCGACATTAGGGTCTTTCAAAACCTCTGCCAATGCCTCTAAGTCGTTATAAGGAATGATTTCGTACCCTGGTAGAAGCGGACCATAATCAGCATAACTAGAAGGGTCTGTTGATGATGAGATAGCTGCAAGCGTGCGTCCCCAAAAATTACCTGCTGCATACACAGTCTTAGCCTGATTCTGCGGAATACCTTTTACCTTATAAGCCCATTTACGAGTAAGTTTCAAGGCTGTCTCCCCTCCTTCTGCACCAGAGTTCATCATCAATACTTTATCGTAACCGAAATATTCGCACAGAAATTTCTCACAAATCCCTAATTGGTCGCTATAAAAAGCCCGAGAAGTGAGTGTAAGTTTTTGTGCTTGTTCAATCAGAGCTTGAACAATTTTTGGATGACAATGCCCTTGGTTTACGGCACTATAAGCTGAAAGAAAATCGAAATATCGTTTATTGTCTACATCCCATACAAATACGCCTTCGCCTCTTTGAAGGACAACTGGCATTGGATGATAATTATGTGCGCCGAAACGGTCTTCTAACTGCATCGCTTTCTCTGAAGCCGATGCAGTACTTAGTGATTGTACTGTCATTGTGATTAATTGGTGATTGAGTGAGTTGTGAATGAATGATTTTAAAATCTACCATTCAGCATCATTGAACATAAATACTAAAGACGATGAGTAATTAGCAATCATTCAATCCGGATAAACCAATGATGTACAAAATAAGTACGAATACAGAAAGAATACGGTGAATTTTACAGAAGTGACCATACAATGAGCTTGTCGTAAACACACGATTAGTAATACGTTTGTTGGAACGTATTACAAAATGTTGGTATTTAGGATAAAAATCATTCATGGTTAAAAGATTCTCTATTTATTTTTAAATGAGAATAGCCCAAATCTACAAAATATTGAACATTTTACAAAATTAGCTGTTGATTAAATACCATGAAGAAAACCAGCGCACAAAACGATAATAATCCAACTGAATTAACAACCGATGACTTTTATATTAATGAAAATGGCTTCATGGTTTTTACTGAGGCTTATCATTTAAAAAGAGGTTATTGTTGTAAAAATGGTTGCAAACATTGCCCTTATGGGTTTAAAAAAGAATAAGATTATTCAAATGTTTATTTAAAGAAAAAATTGACAAAATCTCTATTTACAACTACTAGGTTATTTAATAAAGAATGAATATTTTTATGCAAGTATTAAAGTGACAGTTGAGTTTTTGATAAAATTTTGACAGATTTTGAAATATCGATAAACCAATCAAAATATGCTATGAAAACGAAATCTACTTTGCTATTAGCGGCAAGCTTATTATTCTTTGTATTATTATCCTGCAAAAACGATACTAATACACCACTCGACAATGACCCCAACGCAGTGATAGTTTGTGGCACAAAAGACCCTGTAAATGATTTGAAGTGGTTATCTGATAAAATGAAAGTTTTAGAGGGTGGCTCTACCTTAAATGGAGTTGTGCTTTTTGAATATAATAACAACAAAGTAATTGAGATTCAGTGTTCAGTGTGTTCTTCCACAAATATTCATCAGTATAATTGCGATGGGACGAAGTTTGATTTTACGAATGCTAATAATTTTAATGATTATTTGAAAAATAGGACGAAAATCAAAATTCTATATGGTACTGAAATATGGAAAATGTAAAATCATTCATTGAGTCAGTCCATTTTCAACGTTAACCCTCTTTGGGAGCGTTAACGTTGAAAATGGATTGAATATCATTAGTTTATTCTTTGCATTATTACTCGAAGAGAGTCTTTTCCCATTTTACCTGACATCAACATTTGTTGAGTACCTTCTAATTGACTTAGTGTTGCCCTAAGTACTGCTACATTTTCAGGGCTTTGTTCAAATACGACGTTGATTTTCTTTTGTGTGCTATCAAAATCATAATGCCCAATTTTGCGATAATTGGTACTATTAAACTCAAAAACGCATAAATCGTTAATATCAAAATATATTTTGGTAAGCCTAGCAGCTTGATAAGAAGAATCTGTAGGGAAAAATTCACTTTTACCTTTGAAGGATTTCACCTCATAAGTACCTCTTATTATTTCATTTTGCGTGGGTTCGTTTTCAAGACGATATACAAATAGAAAAGCCAACACAATAATCGAAAGCTTGATTATAATTTTAGTAAAATTACTGTTGATAATACTAGTGCTTTCTTCACCCTTTTTCTGGAAAAAGAACAGCATAATTTTATCAATATCTAACAGTAAACAGTACGACAAAGCAATTACTATTATCACAGATTGCATCAAAGCACCTGCATTCATTCCATAAAATAGATTAATCAATAAAATATTGAGCATCACTGGAAACAAAATAAATATCCCAAGTAATTGAGTTTTACGAAATAGTAGCAAAAGAGAGCCTCCTATCTGCATCAGGGCTACGATACAGCCAAATGAATATGAGTAGCCAAAATAATACCAAGTAAGCCATTCGCCTGAGAGCTGACTCATGGGAATATCAGCAATGTGTTGTGGTACTACGAACTGTTGTCCAAAGATTTTTTTCCACCCAAAACTCGCTATGTTAAAAGCTAAGGCATAGCGGATAAAGGCAAGAACGAATGTGGATTGTTGTGGTAAAGCCTCCATTTTATCCTTGGTTTTAAAATGCCAGACAAAGGCATAAGTGATTGAGGCTATCAAACAAAATCCTGCTAGACCAAAGACCATTGGTGGACTAATCCAAATAGGACGTTTGTCTCTGCCCACAAGCAAAATGTCTGCACACAAGATGATGCCCAATATAAAACAGGCAGAAAATTGCTGAAAGAATGATTTGAACTGCATAAGTGAAATGAGTATTAAAAATTAGAATTTAGGCCAAAACACAGGGTTTTGAACTAGAGATTCTACTCAAATCACGATTTGATGACTACTCTTGAGATTTTTTTTGAAACATAGTGGGCGTCATGCCAGTAACCTGTTTGAATGAACGCTGAAAAGTGGGCAATGAATTAAACCCAACATCATAAGCAATGCTAAGAATGGTTAAATGGTTATTTTGAGGATTTAATAACCGTTGCTTGGCGTCTTCTATCCTGTATTCATTGATATACTCACCAAAGCCTTTGTTGAGTACCTGATTACAAATTGCCGAAATAACTTTTGGCGTTAAGCCAGTAAGTTCTGAAACCTTAGTAAGATTTAAGGTTGGATTCAAGTAACATTTTTCTTGTTCCATCACCCTTCTGAGTTGCTCTATAGCTTCGCTTACCTGCTTGTCATCCAACACATCAAGGATAGATTGATTCGTTTTTTGTTTGTCAATTCTAATGATGCTGATGTTATGAAAACCCATAAAAGCTATCCAGTACATTACAAAAGATAACCAACATTCGAGGGGCAAATAAAATTGCGTGTTATTTTCTTGATGCAATAAAACACTTCCATAGATGGTAAAAGACCAGATAATGAGTGTCCCTAAAAAAACGTGGAGCAATAAGGTTAACCATCGATGAATAATCGCATTTTCTTCTTTGATATCTTCCCCCAAAATGGTATCCGATTGCCATTGCCGTAGTATTTGATAAGATTTAAACAGAAACCATGCGAAAACGATAATCATTAAATTACGTTCTATGTTAATGGTATTTCTGTAAATCATAAATAACTGAGGACGGTGTATTTCATCAATAATATTGAAGGTAATTAATAAGAAGAAAACCAAATTGACACCGAAACAAATTAAGGCAGGTATAAAATACACCCATTTGCGCTGTCCTAGAGTTTCCGTACCAATGGTATTACTAACTACATACAAAAATAGAAGTGGACCAATACAGTAAATATGAACTAAGGGAATGTAATTATCAATAAAGAAAAAGTTATTGGCCTTACCAAGGGTAAACATTAAAATCTCGAAACTATTGTAGGCAAAAATAAGGATAAGCCAAGCTAAAAAATATTGCTTGATAGGGCTATTCCGCCTTGAAAAAAACAAAATACTACTCAATATTAAGGCTTGTAACAACCCTAAAAATATGATAAAACTAATGATAGGAATATTGAGCATACATTATAACTAAGCTTTTTGGTAAATATAATGAGAATCATCCTCAATCAATTATTCATTTAAATAATGTATTAATTTTGTCAGTAGAACAATCAACGAAAATATCTCTTCTTCTATCAACATGAACAAAATTCTATCAACTGAAAGGCTCATTTTAAGAGAATACACCCTTGACGATACCCAATTTGTTATTCAATTATTAAATACTGAAGGCTGGTTAGCCTTTATTGGTGACAAAAATGTTCGTACTGAAGATGAAGCCAAAACATATTTATTGAATGGACCAATAAAGAGTTATGCTGAAAATGGTTATGGATTGAGCTTAGTAGCCACCAAAGATGGCTTAACACCCATTGGAATGTGTGGATTAATTAAAAGAGACAATCTTGATTGTCCTGATATTGGTTTTGCCTTCTTACCTGAATTTATGGGCAAAGGTTATGCGTTTGAAATAGCGGATGCTATCATTACTTATGCCAAAAATACCTTGAAATTACCACGCGTTTATGGCATAACGATGCCCGAAAACGAGCATTCTAAAAGGCTTTTACAGAAAATCGGGCTGAGTTATCAGAAAATGTATTCTTTCCCGAATCAGGAAGAGAAATTGATGCTATTATGCAACGAGTTTAGTCAATAATCTCTCATTGAAATGAAAATCCACATTTTTGGGGCATCGTCTAGTGGAGTAACTACGCTAGGAAGTGCGCTATCTCAACAACTGAATATTCCTTATTTTGATAGTGATGAATATTATTGGGAAAAGTCTGACCCTCCGTTTACCGTCAGGAGAAATCCGTCCGATAGGACTTTGATGATAAAACATGATATTCAACAGGCTAACGATTGGATTTTGGGTGGTTCGATAATCAGTTGGGGAGATATTTTCCCAAGCTTTGATTTAATCGTTTTCTTGTGGGTACCTCCGCATATCAGGATGGAAAGGCTTAAAGAAAGAGAGTTTAGTCGCTACGGAAATATTATTTATACCGACCCTAGTAGAATAAAACAATACAAAGATTTCATGGCTTGGGCAGCCGACTACGACAATCATACAGGCATTGCTACCCGAACATTAAAGGCACATGAAAATTGGCTACAACAAATTACTAGTCCAGCTTTAGCAATACGAGGCGATTTTACTACCGAACAAAGAATTGACCTGATATTAAACAAGCTATCTGAATTGTAAGCTTACTCACAATTCAGATAGTTTGTTTAATTACTTTTCTACTTCAATTGATTTAAAGTATAGCAAATTATATTATTGAATAAATACTTGCCATCACTGGTTTGTAAATCACCAGTTTTCAGTTCATAAACATAGCCAGCTTTTAATTCTGCTAATTCCAAAGATACCTTTTTACCATCTGCTGAAACCTTGATTGATTTCACGGGTACGTCTTGTACATCAAACTGTTTTGACCCATAAGCCTGATGGTACTCGTAATAAAAACGTCGGAATTTATAATTGAGTAACTCTTGTGCTTTGGCTGGGTCAAGTGGTAACGAGAAAGTTAAATCAAAACCTGTTTTAGTCAGATTCATCGCCATAATATCCAAATGATTTTTTCCTTTCCACGTAATACGTTGAATCCCTCTTGCTCCTACCCAACCGTGGTCGTTCTGTCCTACCCAAAGACTTCCATCTGGAGCAAAAGCCAAACGATTATTACCAATTCTCATTTTTGAACTAAAATTCAATGGAATACAAGCTCCCTGCATGGCACTGCCGACTTCTTCCATCAATAGGCGAATCACATATTTATGGTCCATGTCGCCAATCAACATTTGTCCGCCAAACATTCCAAATTTTCCTCCCGTATTTTCCAAAACTGGTTGTGTGGGCGAATTGGCAAAATAGCCATGCGGGAACTGAATAGACTCTTTTACTCGCATACTATCCAATTGGGCAACTGGCAAATTAATCGGCACAACTCGTGGAAAATCTTCTTTCCAGATTAAGCCAGCAGGATGTCCATAAAACTTACCTTCTTCTACATGGAATAACTTACTAGTTCCTAACCAATCACCTTGGTTATCAGACACTAGTAATCTTCCTTGAGCATCAAAGCCCAACCCATTAGGCGAGCGGAAACCTACTGCATAAGGTTTTAGGATACCATCTTTCCCTAATTTCATAATCCAGCCACGGTATGGCACACAAGAATACATACGCCCAGGACGAGAAAGCGAATCGTATGTCCCACGAATTTCATTTCTAATCCCTGCTCCATTAGACGCCAAATTTAGGGCAATAAATAAATTGCCTTGTTTATCGGCGATTGGACCAAAAGCAAATTCATGATAATTGCCCGACATCCCAAAATCATCCGTTACTGTTTGGTATTCATCGGCAACGCCATCACCATCGGTATCTTTTACCCTAGTAAGTTCTGGACGTTGCATGATTAAAATTTCATGATTATTAATCACCATCATTCCCAATGGTTCGTGTAAGCCTTCGGCAAACATCTTCCATTGCTTAGTCTTCTGGTTATACATCATTACTTCACCACGGTGAAAACAGGCTACAAAACGCCCATCGGGCATAAAACCTATGGCACCCGTTTCGGCTACTAAGCCATCAGGCAAGGTGATATTTTCTACTTCATAATAATTAGCCGCCGAATCTTTGGGCACAGAAACTTGTGCTGAAAGGCTCGTGGTAAAAAATAGTAAACAAAAAAACCAGCTGAAATGGGTTTTCACCCGACTACAGTATTGCGTTATGTTGTGAAGACGATTGATATTTTTCATTTTTTCATGGAAATACTAAGACGTTGTACATTGGCAGGAATCCTGAGTGTGCCTTTATTGAATTTACCTTGCTTACTTTGGTAAACGATGCCATCATCAGTATTTACTAAAAAGTAAAGTGTTTGTTTATTGTTCTTAAACGTAAAGTCTCTTATTAGGCTTTTGCCATCACCGCTCAATCGGATGGTTTCAGTCACTTCTACTTTATCTAAAGTATATTTAAAAGAGGGAAGTCTTTTAGTAAGTTTATATCCTTTGAAATCAACCTGCGGAATAGTCTTAACATTGCCCATTCTGAAAGGGAAATTGATATTATCACGCCAATATATTTCACCAACTACTTTGGTTAATTTACTCCCATTACCTTTCCATTGCTCCGAGTTATCCACAAATCCACCCGACCAAGCGTATCTGAGATAACACTTTCCTGCATCAAAACAATAGGATTCTGTCGCTGTCAAGCCTACTGCAATAGCCGCTGGGCCACAATCTGGCATAAACGTTCTATACAACAATGGATATTTTAAAGCGAATGGATGTGGTGAAGGCATTTCCATGTGGTGCCCTTCGTGACTAACTACTGTGGCCGTTTTTTGTCGCTGGGCATCGGGCACATTTAGGTCTTTTTCTAAAGGAGGTAATGCTTTAGTGATAGCATAAATAGCTCCATACATCACATAACCATGCCCAGGATAAGTACACACATAAGGGTAAATACCTTCTTTTTCCAATAAAAAGGTAATGGTATCCATTCTCCCTGGTTCTAGGATTTTGGTATTGGCAATGATTAATGATGAGTTGGGCACATAATCCATACTCGCACCTTTATCCCCTAGTTTTAAGGACTCCTCTACTACTTTCAATCTGGCATTTGGTTTGGTTACCACCATGTTGTGTGCCATATCATCATGATTATCCAGTATTATCGTCAATCGGGTATTAGGTTGTACAGCAAATCGAGGCAAATCGAATTGTAGTCCCCCTAAAACTTTAACAGTTATCGTGGTATCTTTTTGAGAAAAGCCATGTAAGCTTGTCACTAATAAGCTACACAACAAACCTAAACGAATCATTTTTATATTTTTTAGCATTTCTGAAGCAAAGGAAAATATATTCAATAAATTTCAAGACGTAAATTAAGCATGATAGCGTAATTTCTCTTCATGCATTGTAGGCTTTAATCATAGTTTATAATAATGAAATGTTAAGATTTCCCTTTTAAATGACTGTGTATTAACGTTCCAACATTTATTTTGTATATAAAGATAAGTACATCGAAAATCTAATGGTTTGAAAAAAGATAAACGCTAACATTGCATTTATTTCCCTTCTTAATCTAGTTGAAAGATGAAATTTGAAAAGATACTTCCATCTGCTTTACTGAAACCATACATCAAACATTTGGTCATTTCAGAAGCCTCAGAAGAGCAAACCTACAAGGTTTTCCCTTCTACTGGGCTAGTGATGGGTTTTCAATACCGAGGACGTCTAGCTTATCTGACCAAAGATGGGGAAAATCCATTAGCTAACACGGGTATTACTGGTTTGCAAGATGGTTTCAGGGTTTTCAAAAGTAATCCAAACATTGGGTCTGTATTAGTTTTTTTTAATGAAATCGGGGCTTCTTATTTCTTAAAAACACCCATCAACGAATTATATACCGAAAGTGTTTCGCTCGAACATTTTATCAATCGATATGATTTAGAAAAAGTTGAAGAAGCTTTGAGTACAGCCGAAAGCGATGAATACAGAATCTATATCATTGAGCAATTTCTACTGGCTAGAATCATCGAAAAAAAAGATGACAAACTAGTGATAAAAGCCATCCAGTATATCTACCATTCAAAAGGTAACATTAAAATAAAAGCATTGTCTGAACTACTTTGTATCAGCCAAAGTCCCTTTGAAAAACGTTTCCGACAGTTGGTTGGTACATCTCCCAAGAAATTTGCTTCTATTGTCAGGTTTCATGCCGTATTAGACAGCCTAAATCAGGTAAAATCTCTGACCGAAATCTGTTTTGAAAACAACTATTTCGACCAAGCACATTTTATCAAAGACTTTAAACATTTTACGGGTGAAACACCCGAAAAATTTATCAAGAAGAACGATAAGTAAACGATTTTTTACAATTTCAAGCCAAGGAAAACTGCCAAATTTGCATCACATTTAAACGCAAAAAGACATGCTTACAATCGATCAAATTAAAGAGACTCACTCAAAAGTAAAAAGTGGAGCAGATTTTCCGCAGTATATTCAAAACCTTATTGACTTAGGATTAATTGGCTATGACCATTACGTTTGTGATGGTCACTCAAAATACTATGGAAAAGATAACTTTCAAATTCAATCTGAAGCCAAATATGCCCTCTTGGAAATAGCTCCAACAGGTAATATTGAAGCGTTAAAAGATGCTTTAAAAATTCACCAAGCTGGCGGAACTGATTACTTGACATTCTGTAGTCAATCAGCAGAAGCAGGTGTTGAAAAATGGACACTTGATATGAAAAAAATGACTTGCGTATATTATGATAAAAATGGCATTGAAATGTTAACAGAGGTAGTACCTACTGTGTAGGATTATTTTATACTTGCCTGATTTTTAGAAGGATTTTGAATTAATCACATAGGTTTTAAAACAAAATCTTAATTTTAAAATAACCTGTCAATTTGGCTATTTTTCATATCTTTATAAAAACGAAAAGTAAACCATCCTAAATTAATTGACAGATAATGAAAAGTGTATTTAACCAAACCGAAACCACCGAGCTTCTAGCACGCATGGACAAATTAAGTCCCGATTCCACTGCACTGTGGGGTAAAATGAATGTTGGGCAAATGTTGGCTCATTGCAACGTTACTTACGAACTTGTGTATGAAGACAAATACCCAAAGCCTAATTTTTTCATGAAGACTATTTTGAAGCTAATGGTTAAAAGCACTGTTGTTAGCGAAAAACCATACAAGAAAAATAGTCCTACTGCACCAATGTTTATCATCAGAGAATCAAAAGATTTTGAAGCAGAAAAAACTCGTTTGAAAGACCATATCAATAAAACATTGGACTTGGGCGAAAACTATTTCAATGGCAAAGAGTCACACTCTTTCGGAGTATTAACTATACAAGAATGGAATAATATGTTTTATAAACACCTCGACCATCACCTTAGTCAGTTTGGAGTATGATTTAGAGTTGTGAATTGTGAGTAATGAGTCGTCAGCTATCGGTAGTCGGCTTTCTGTTTATGCCCTTAGGTGTCAGCGTTAGTTTAAAGCTTTGATTTTTCACTTACGCTTAATACTAATTTTAGTATCAAAAAAGCGGTCAAAAAATCAATTTTGACCGCTTTTTTGGTTAAGCTACCACTAAAATTACTTAAAATTCCTATTTTTGAGATATTATCACTAATAATTTGCCAATTTACTTTTCCAAATTATTCCGTTTTTGCTTTCATATTTATCGATAAATCCTTTTTCAAATAAGTCTGCTAATGTACCATTAGTTTCTTCCATAGAAGTACTACTTAAAAACGAAAACTCTTTACTAGTCATTGTCGAGAAATTGGTAAACAAGAATATTGGGTCGGTATCAAACGTTCTTTTCTGTGCATGAGGCACCAATTGATGGATAATGCCTTCTAAATATTCATATTCTTGATAATCTTTACTGATGATTTGTTCATTTTCAAGATTTCTAAAGATAAGCGTTGGCAATACACCCACCTGCATATTCTGGGCTAAAATCAAATCTTCTTTAAATGCTTCTTGTGCTTTATTTTCATAATCATAGACAAAACGTGCAGAATCTAATCCTACGTCAAAGGCCGCCTTTTCCAAATAAGCCATATCAACAATGTTTTTCTTTTCAAGGAACAACATTTCTTTGATACGCCTTAAAAACAGTAAAGCTAAGTCTGCATCTTGCATCTGAGCGGCTTTGAAAGCAATAGAAGGCGGATAAGAAGATGGCAGTGGGTCTTCAATCCAAATATCACCATCAAGTGGGATACCATGAATCATACATACTTCTTCCCAATGTGGCGCCACATCCGACGGTTTGGTAATAGGCCCACGTTCGTATTCATCCCATGATGGCAGTAAACCTCCCATGCGGTAGTCAATCTGAATATAGGCTCCGTACTCTAACTTCAACTTTCTGAGTAATGGCTGCACTACCCAACAAGTAGAACAAATAGGGTCGGTGAAATACTGAATATCTATTAGTTTTTCAGTATGGGCATCTCTGTCTTCCTTTTTGGTAATCAAAGGCACTACCATTTTATCACCATCTACATCGAGTGGATTCAAAAATAGCTCTTTTAGCTCTCTACCCAGATAAATATGTTTCTTAATATCATCCTTACGCTCGTCATAATATGCCTGAAAAGCCTCTTCAACATTGTTCAATGATAACAGCTTTTCAGTCAGTTTTTTAGCATCTAAGATAGCATTGGTTGTTCCTGCACTGGTAAAAGGCAGCGCCAAATGGGCGGCATCACCAATCAATACTACATTATCAGCATGAAATTTAGGAAGTAAGCCAAAATCACGAGTATTCCAGATATAACTCGTGCTGAAATCGTTCGTAGATAATAATTCTGTCACTACTGGCGGAAAATCTGCCAATTGATAATTACAAAATGCTTTGAGTTCATCGGGGGTACAGCCTTGGTCACAATCTGCTTCAGCCACACTGTATTGCATAAACCAAACAAAGTCTTTTTCTGAGACAGGAATCATCCCAAAGCTTAGTCCACGGTTACAGCTCTGGTATTTCGTAAATATATTTTGGTGCGAAGTCCCCAGTTTTTCATTTGTACAAATCCCTACTACTTCTTTTACTTCAACGGGTGTGTAATTGACAGCCCCTAACGTTGCTTCCCGTACTTCCGAATTTCCGCCATCTGCTCCTACAAAAACATCGCCATATTCTATTTCACCATTGGTGAAATAAGCAGCCACAGCTTTGCCGTTTTCGTAAATAAAATGAGAGAATATTCTTCCTGTTTTTAGTTGTTCTTTCGGAAACAAATCATACAAAAACTGTATCAAGTCTTTGCGTTTGATACAACGCCAAAGATTCAGTTTTTGCTTTTTTACTTGTCTTCCATCTTGTTTATTTAAACTAAAAGCACCGATTTCTTCTCCAGGGAGATTGATTTCAGTGTTGGCATTTAATTCATTTAAAATCGACCATCCATCTATGTGCATTAAAAATGCATGTCCACGGGTAGTCATTTGCTTAAACTTCTCGTTTACAACAACATCTATATTATTTTTTCTGAGTAAGAGTCCCAGTGTTAGGCCTGCAACTCCTCCGCCAATAATTACTACTTTCATAATGCGTTTAATACTATTTTAGTTTGTGAGAGTGCTTGAGTAAGGATTTCATTTGATGTAGCAAAGCTCAAACGAATGTATCCATCTGCACCTGCACCGAACCATTCTTTTAGTCCAGGAACAACGGCTACTTTGGCTTCATTCAAGAGTAGTTCATGAATTTCCTTACTTGTTTTGCCTGTTCCTGTAATATTAGCAAAAGCGACATAACACCCTTCGGGGGCAATACAGCTTACACCTTTCATACTGTTGAGTTCTGTTACACAAAGTTGTTTCATTTGATGTAGATGTTCAACAAAGGCTTTCAACCAATAGTCGCATTCATTCAAGGCGGTAGTAGCTGCTATTTGACCAATTACATTGGCTCCGTGTACGGTAGATTGGTGTAACGACACTTTGATAAGCTTATCAAAATGTGATTGATTGGAGGCCATCACCGAGCCTATCCGTAGGCCAGCTAAACCGTATGATTTACTATAACCAGTAACGGTCACAGTTCGTTCCCGAATAGCTTCATCAAGTGATGCTATACTTGTGTAGGTATGTGGATTGTAAACAATATCACTCCAAATTTCATCTGACAAAATCGTCAAGTTGTGTTTGCAAGCAATCTTACCTAGTTGGAGTAGTTCTTCTCTGGTAAACACTTTCCCCGTTGGGTTAAGCGGATTACACAAACAAATTAAGCGTGTTTTGGGCGTAATTAATTTCTCAAGCTCTTCAAAATCAACTTTTTCTGTACCCGCAGGAATGGCAAAAGAAACTGCCTTTCCTCCTACTGTTTCGACAGAATATCTGAAAAGAAAATCGACAGGGTCAAATATAATGGCTTCATCATTGGGCGCCAAAAAAGCCTGACACACTACGTAAATACCGAAAGCAGCACTATCCACAGGAAAAATATAGGCTGGCTTAGCAGGTATATTTCTTTTATCCTGAAAAAAAGTAGCCACGCTTTCTTTAAAATCGGGCAGTCCATCGGGCGGGCCATAGCATAAATAGCGGTCTTTTACAAAACGTGTAATGGCCTCAGCAATTTCTGGAGCACTCGGGAAGTCTGGGTCAGCAGCTGTAAGGGGGATAACGCCTTGTGGCACAGTTGCCCATCTTAAATTGTATGCACGTTGTTTTAAAATCTCTAAATTGACAGAGGTACTATCAAACATTGAATATTGGGTTGGCGGTTTATTCTAGTTTTGCTGAATGATATCTAAGAACCAGCAAATAACGTTTGGCAGCTCTTTGATATTGTCTGGATGCTAAATATGTTGAATAAATGTAGAATTTACAATTTTATGCTCACTTTTCTTTCAATAATTACCATTTGTTCATACGCTGTAATTTTTATCAGTATTCATTTTGTATTTGGCTTAACAATTTTTTTAAAATTTATTAATAATGCACATTCCATTGTTTCAGTGCTATTAATAAGAAATGGTTTATCTCTTTTAGGACGATTTTATGAATAAATATAAATGAAGAATTGGTCGAAATTATGATATGGAAACGTTGTCGGGAACGATTGCGTAAAAATTTAAGCTAAAACATTGGATATTGTAATTGCTTAATCATACTTTTGAAAATAATTTTTTTAATAATAATTATTACTTTTCTTATGTACAGACCCCTCAAAGCTTCAAGTGATACAGAATTACTCGGTCTTTTGCTGGAAGACAACGAAGCTGCTTTTGAGGAAATTTATAGAAGATACTTCCAAAAGCTCCATGCGTTAGCTAAACGTAGGCTGTATGACAGCCAACAAACCGAAGATATTATCCATGATTTGTTTTTGAACCTTTGGCTCAATCGTCAGAAAATTCAGATTGACTCCCTTCCCAACTACCTCATGCGTAGTGTAAAGTACAGGATTTTAGATGCCCTTGATCACCATACCGTCAAACAAAATTTTCTGGATTATCAATTACACATCGACCAGAGTTCTAACATCACCGAAGAGAATATTCTTTATGCAGATGCCATGCGTTTGTATCAAGAAAACCTTGTGGTATTACCTGAAAGATGCCGTGAGGTATTCTTATTGAGTAGAGCAGGTGTATCTCAGAAAGAAATTGCTATCCAATTGGGTATTTCAGAAAATACCGTAGAAAACCATATTGCCAAAGCTTTACGCTTATTGAAGTCTCGCATGGCTGAATTTATCAGCCCAAATATGCTGTTTCCTTTCCTTTTCTTCTTTTTTTAAAATTATTTTAAAAAAAAATCATATTCAAGTAGTGGAACTATTTCTCTTGACCGACATCTAGGTTAAGGAGTAAATAGTATTTTATTAATAAAAAATAAAAATAAACATGAACCAAGGTGAATTCAAGGATGATGATGAAATCATCAATTCGCTCCGACAAAAATATACTCCTGATGAAATCAAAAAACTGCTGGATTGGTACAATGCCTTCGACGATAAGCAAGACATCGTAAAAGAAACTGAATTGGAAGATAGTATTTGGGATACATTACAGAAAGAGATAGACGAATCTCAAGCAGTAATAGAACTGTCCGTTCCTTTATTCAAACGCAAAGCTTTTGTTTGGTCTGTTGTGGCTATTGCAGCGAGCTTATTAATGGTATGGGGATGGTTTTGGTTACCTCAAGAAGAATCTGATATGCAGGCAATGGTTGGCTTCAAAGATGTTCCACAACAAGAGCTTGTACTTTGGCAATCTTTTACCAATACCACTAAAGCCATTCATGAATTACCACTTCCAGATGGCAGTAAGGTATGGTTGAATCCAGCGACGACAATTCTTTATAAGATTGTAAAAAATGCAGCGACCAGAGAAGTTTATTTAGAAGGTGAGGCTTTTTTCGATGTAAAACCTAATAAAGAACAACCTTTCTATGTAAAAAACAAAGGGCTGAATGTGGTAGTACTAGGAACAAGTTTTAATGTGGTAGCCTCTTCTAAAGATGCAAAATATGAGGTTTCGGTGGTGACGGGCAAAGTAAAAGTAAAATATCAAGACCCCGAGAATAGCGAGCGTTTCAACCAAGTAATCATTACGCCACAACAACAGGTAGTGATTCAGAAAGAAGAAAACACGTTAGAGACCCACGATTTGACACTCGAAAAAAGTAAACATCGACAACTCTGGGAACCTGTCAGTATCAGTTTTGATGAAGTAATATTAGATAAGGTTTTAGAAAAATTAGAACAAGAATATGGCATGACCATCCGTACACCAAACATGGACATTCGGAAATGTGAACTGTTTGCCAATTTCAACAACCAACGCTTGCCTGTTATCATGGATATTATTTGTAGCTCTATTAATGCTACTTATCAGATAGAAGGCAATGAAATTACGATTATCGGTGAAGGCTGTTTGTAATCCTAAACAACATTTTTCATCAAATAGTGTACTCAGAAAAGTAAAAACAATCAATACAAATTAGTAAAAAAAAGGGCTTGAAGTGTTACTAGCACCCAAGCCCGAGAATTACCCCAATCATTTCCTAGGTGATTAAAGAGTAACGTAGATTTCAAACACAAAATCGTACAAAGCAAATTTATGGAAAAACATTTTATTAAGACAACATTTTTCAAAATCATGAGGATGACTGTCATTCAGTTGGCCATTGCTATAGCTTTCATGGTGGCATCTTATGCCAAAGAAGCCAAAGCACAGGAAGTTTTAGCCAAAACCGTGACTGTTTCTATAAAAAACAGCACAATAAAAGGTGTTCTCAAGGAACTTGAGAAAGAATCTGGCGTGTCTTTTGTTTTTAGTTCTAAAAACAGCATCGCACAAGCTACCAATCTTACTTTGACGGCTAATAACGAAAGCCTAAAAAACATATTGAGCCGTTTTTTACCACCCCTCAATATTGGTTATAAAGTTGTTCACAACGCCATTATATTAACGCCTATGACTGAGGAGAAGGTAGTGCTACCCTCCACAGTCGAGCTGCCCATGCCCACGGCGACTATATCCGCCGACGCTACTGTTAAAGGTAAAGTGGTGGATTCAGAGACAGGCGAAACACTTCCTGGCGTAACGGTAAAAGTAAAAGGTACTACTGCAGGTACAACCACGGATGCTTCAGGGAAATACAGTATTTCTGTGGCCAAAGGTGCAGTCTTGGTGTTTTCATTCATTGGGATGAAAACGCAGGAAGTAAGTGTGGATGGTCGCTCAGAAGTAAATGTTTCGCTTGCTCCAGACAACAGTATGTTGGCCGAAGTAGCCGTCGTAAGTGATGGTTATGGTTTGGTAAAGAAAACAGACAATACGGGTTCAGTAGCGAGTATGTCAGCAAGAGATTTAAAGAATATCCCTATCACTAGTGCTGCACAAGCCATGACTGGCCGTATGGCTGGGGTAAGTGTAGTTACTACTGATGGTTCGCCCGATGCTGATGTTGTTATTCGTGTGCGTGGAGGGGGGTCTATCACACAAGATAATTCGCCTTTGTATGTGGTGGATGGTTTTATTGTGAATAGTATCAAAGATGTGCCACCGTCTGATATCGAAAGTATCAACGTACTAAAAGATGCTGCCGCCACAGCTATTTATGGTGCTCAGGCTTCAAATGGTGTAGTGGTTATTACTACTAAAAAGCCTCGTCCAGGTCGTACTACGGTATCATACAATGGTTTTATGCAGTTTAAAACGTTGCCATCTGACAGAGCCTACAAAGTGCTTTCGCCGTATGAATACGTGTTGGTAAACTATGAAAGAGCTAAGCTAAAAACCTCTACTGATGTTGCCAATATGGAGAAGTTTTTCGGAAAGTATGGTGACTATGATTTGTATCAAAATCAAAAAGGTACAAACTGGCAAGACGAACTTTTTGGTGCGCCACGTACTACACAGTCGCATAACTTAAGCATCAGTGGTGGTAACGAAAATACTACGATGAGCTTGAGTATCACGAACAACACTGACCAAGGTCTTTTGACGGGTTCGGGCTATACTCGTAACGTTATAAACTTTAAAATCAACCAAACGATTTCTAAGAAATTAAAGTTTGATGCTTCTACACGTGTTACAAATACTGTTATCGATGGTGCGGGTACTTCGGGTTCGGCTCAATTAAATATCAAAGATGCCGTTCAGACAAGACCAACAAACGGTATTGCTGACCAATTGGATATTGATTTAAGTACAGCAGGAACTGACGACGACTTTGCTTCTTTCTTGTTGGCGCTTGTTAATCCTAAAAAATTAGTATCACAAGATTGGCGTAAAAAAACTACGCAAGACTATGTTTTTAACGCAGGACTAAGCTGGGCGATTATCAAAGATCTTACTTTAAAATCAACCATTACGGGCTCAAAACAATTTGATAAATCTTTACGTTACTACGGCCCATTAACAGGCGAATCTTTCAATAATGGTAGTAGCTTACCTATCGGAGAAAAAACAGTGAATGAAAACGATTCTTTCCGTTGGTTGAATACTTTAAGCTACCAAATGCCAAGTTTGGGTGCACATAAACTTGACTTTTTATTAGGACACGAGGTTTACGCAATAGGTGGCAATCAAAGCTTTATTCGTACAGAAGACTTTAGAGCATCTATTACACCAGAAGAACTTTTTGCGAATATGTCTTTCGGTCGTACAGACCGTCAGTATACTACTGAAAACACTGATATCAATCGTGTTTCTGGGTTTGGTCGTATCAACTACCAATTCAAAGACCGTTATTTGGCAGCCATTACTTTTAGAGCAGATGCTTCTAGTAAATTCAGTGCTGAAAATCGTGTAGGTTTATTCCCTGCATTGGCATTAGGCTGGAAATTGTCGGAAACTAAATTGTTCAAACAAATAAAAGGATTAGACGAGTTGAAAATCCGTGCAAGTTATGGTGCAACAGGTAACGACCGTATCGATGCTACTGCTACAAAATTATTGTTTGAGGCTACTACACTCCGTGGACCTGGTTTTGGAAATGTTGATAACGTTTATTATACTCCTACTGGAACTACGTTGTACAACCCTAATTTGGTTTGGGAAACTACTATCAACAAGAACTTAGGACTTGACTTCGCTTTCTTCAAACAACGCATTGTAGGTAGCTTGGATTTATACCAAAACACTACGAAAGATTTATTACTTCAATCAGCGATTCCGTCAAGTTCTGGCTTTACCAAACAATGGAACAATGTGGGTAGTACATCCAACAAAGGTATCGAGCTATCACTTACTGGATATATCATCGACAAAGCGGATGTTTCTTTCTCTGCCAATTTTAACTTTGGTATCAACAGAGCAAAAGTGGAAGCATTGGACGGTACTACTGAACGTTTCTTCCAATCAAACTGGGCAAGTACTGACTTAAGAGAACAAGATGACTTCTATGTAAAAGTAGGTGGAACATTAGGTGATATTTATGGTTATGTGTCGGATGGTTTCTATACAACCAATGACTTTTCGGGATATGATGCAGCAACAAAAAGATATACCCTAAAAGAAGGCGTTACCAATTCTACATCAACTACTGGTAATACCGCTATCAGACCGGGTTTTATGAAACTGAAAGACCTTAACGGTGATGGCGTGATTAATAGCTTAGACCGTAGAGTTATCGGTAATACGCTTCCAAAAGCTCAGGGTGGTTTTGGTTTCAATGGTCGCTATAAAGGCCTTGATGCTTCTATATTCTTCAACTGGTCGTATGGTAATAGTGTATACAATACTGGGAAAATTCAGTATAATCAATTCCGTCGTGTTACTTATGGTAACTTAACGAACGACATGAGCATTGATAATCGCTTCACTTACCTAGACGTTGACGGAAAATATACAGGAACTCCTGGTGAAATCGTAACAAACTTATCCCAATTAGCAGAACTAAACGCTAACAAAACGATATGGTCTCCTTTAGGTTTTGGAGATGCACAAGCTGTAATGAGCGACTGGGCTGTAGAAGATGGTTCTTTCATCCGTTTGAACAACTTGAACATTGGGTATTCTTTACCTAAAAAATGGATTGCAAAACTTGGTATGTCGCAATTAAGAGTTTATGCAACGGGTAACAACCTTTATCTATGGACGAAATATTCTGGCTATGACCCTGAGGTAAGTACAACAAGAAGTACCTATTCGGGCTTAACACCGGGCGTAGATTATTCATCTTTCCCTAGAAGCCGTTCTTATACTTTCGGAGTAAATATTACTTTTTAATTAATTGTAACACTTATTCTAATAGAGGTAATCAACATCAATCACTGAACGTTTTTACGAACAGTTAATGTCAATAATTATGAAAAAGAAATTAGTAATTCTCGCGGTATTGTCAATGTTTATGACATCCTGCAAAGACTTTTTAGAACCAGATTCTCTATCAACTTTCGATACAAATTATATTTATTCAAACGTAGATGATGCCCGCAAGGGAGTAAATGCCATCTATGAGTCTTTTGGACAAGATGCTTTTCGTTCAAGACTTTCGAATAATATGGCGGGGAATACCGACATCGAACACCAAAGTGGTTGGTCGAGCACGGCAGACCGTTACCAAATTTGGGATTTAACTGCTGTTGCCACCAATGCTGACTTGCGTATTGTATGGAATGCGGCCTATACCGCTATCAGAAACTGTAATGTTGCTATCGAAGGCATCGAAGCTAGTTCGGCATTAAATTCTACTGATGTTGCTACTTCTAAAAAAATGTATAACATGCTTGGCGAAGCTTATACTATCCGTGCTTACTGGTATAGTATGTTAACATTTTATTTTGGCGATGTGCCAAACGTTCGTGTGGCACCTAAAGCTGGTAATGACTTCTTTTTACCGAAAGAAGACCGAAACGTAATTTTAGGACAGGTTATTAAAGATTTGATTGATATTGAAGGAAAAATGTCTTGGGCTGACCAAACTAGCTACGGAATCGAGCAAATTAACCGTGAATATACCTTAGGAATGATTGCTCGTTTAGCCTTACAAAGAGGAGGATATTACCTTACTCCTGCCTTGGCAATGGAACGTAAACCTGATTATTTAGACTATTACAAAATTGCAAAAGAGTATTCTGAAAAATTAATCACGCTGAAAGACCGTCCTTTACCTACTGATTTCAGACAAGTATTTTTGAATGAATCGAAATTTGTAACTCCAACTAACAGTGATATTTTATTTGAAGTGCCCTTTGCCAATGGTAATGGTGACGTAGGCTGGAACATCGGTATCACAGTAGATGGTGGAACAACTGCGGCTCACAGTTATGGTTCAGGAAGTAATTATATGGCTATTCCTCCTAATTATTATTTCTCATTTGATACCCTTGATATTCGTCGCGATGTAACTTGTGCCTTATACAAAATCAATACAAGTGGACAAGCTATTTTTGTAAACAATTCGATGAACATTGCTCAAGGTAAATGGAGTCGTTGGTTTTTAGATAAAGCTCCTGGTGCTTCTACTGCTAAAGGTACGGGTATCAACTGGCCAATGTTGCGTTATTCAGATGTATTGTTGATGTTGGCTGAGGCTGAAAATGAAATTAATGGACCGACTTCTGTTGCACAAGAAGCGTTAAAAAGAGTACGCCAAAGAGCTTTTGATTCGAAATATTGGCCAGAAAAAGTTACTAGCTATGTAGCGAACATTTCGGGAAGTAAGCAAGCATTCTTCGATGCGATTGTGAATGAAAGAGCTTGGGAATTTGGTGGTGAAATGATTCGTAAATATGAATTGATTCGTTGGAATTTGTATGCTAAAAAGGCACAAGAAACCGTTACGGCGATTAAAGAAATGGGCGACGCCGCATTGACTGGTACAGGAAAATACTCAGAATTACCAGATTATATGTACTGGAAAAGAGATGCAAGTGGCAATTTCAAAGTATTGAATCCAAGCCGTAGATATGTGGGTGTTCCAGATGCTACTTGGACGAGGGTTTCGTTCTTAGCGAGTTTAAAACCAACAGCTACTACTTATCAAGACTGGATTACAAAAGACTGGGATAAGTATTATAACGGACCAGTACCTGGCGTATCACGATACATTTTCCCTATTCCAGCAGAAGCTATTACAAACAGCCAAGGGAAATTACTGAATGATGGATACCAGTTCTAGGTAAATTGTGAATGTTGTAGTTGTGAGTGAGTGAATCATCCATTGAAATTTCACTCACTCACAATTCACTCACTCGCAATTCACTAATTCATAATTAAACAAAGAAATACTCATGAATAAAACACATATAAAACAAAGTTTAGCAGTAGTATTAGTGAGCTTAGGAGCTTTCTTTGCTTGCAAAACTGAAGATGAAATTACCGCCGAAACTCGTCTTTTCAGACCTGTTTTGAACAAAGAGCTTTCTGCTAAAAATAATACCATCATCGTAAACATGGGTAATATCAAGGCAGCAACAGGCTATACCGTAGAAATCAGTAGAGATACTTTCAAAACAACTGATTACACTTTTAAAGTTGATACTAATTATGTGGTAGTTGACGAAACGTTATTAAAAGGCGAATCACTTTATTGGAATACTACCTATCAGGTTCGTGCCAAAGCCCATGCCCTTAAAACCGAATTTGATAGTAAAGTTTCGGATTTAGGAGGTGTAAGAACAGAAAAATTCCCAAGTATTATGGTAACACCTACCTCTGCTGATGTGCTTGATGTGGCAGCCAGAGTAAGATGGGCGACAGGTGGTGTAGCCATTACCAAAGTAAAGGTTTTTGCTAAAACAGATTTGAAGTTAGCCACACCATTGGCGCAATATGATGTATCAGCAGCTGACCAAAAGGCTGGAAGTACGATTATTAAAAAATTGAATCCGCTTACTACTTATCAATTAGCCATCTATGGTGCTGATGGAACGGTGAAAGGATGGGACAACTACACAACTATCAGTCGTGCGGTAGATACTACTAGCCCTAACGTAATAGACTTATCAGAAAGCGATGACCCTAATGCATTGAATGCAGCTTTATTAACTGTCGTAGAAAAGGGCATTATTGTGTTGAAAAAAGGTGCTACTTATGTAATGCCTACTAACAATTTCGATAAATCAGTTACTATTACAAGTGCGTATGGTTTTGGCGAGCAAAAAACAATCATTACTACTTCGGGTGGTGGTAATATTGGTACTGGTGTAACATTAGACTATGTTCGTTTTAATAATATTGAGTTTATCGGTGCTGATATTGGTGGTAGTTATATTTTCAACCCTAATATTGCTACTTTGACTACCGTAAAAGAACTTTCGTTTGATAATTGTATTATCTCTAATATGCGTGGTGTATTGCGTATCAGAGCAAAAGCCTTTATCACTAATTTCATCATCAAAAACTCTATCGTTCACCAGATTGGTACTTATGGGGTATTGACAACTGATACAGATGGAGCTGGAAATGCGGCGGTTGATAACATTATTTTCCAAAGCAGTACATTTAGCAAAATCAACATTTTCTTGACATCTCGTCAAAATTCAAATTCTGTTGTTATTGAAGACTGTACCTTGAGCGAAATTGCGACAAACGGCGGTTCATTATTCAACTGGCGTGGTACTGCTGTTGGTCTACGTAATGTGACGAATGGCATTAAAATAGCCAACTGTATTTGGGGACACGCGTGGGATCAATCAGGTACTTCGGTCTTGACTGTCCGTGGAAAATCTGCTGGTTTAGATGTTACCAACTTCACGGTGTTAAATACTTATACTACTGGTGACTTTGGTTATGTAGCAGGTACTGAAATTTCAGGTTTACCATCGTTTACTTATACTAAAAAGGCTTCAGAACTTTGGGTTAGTCCTTATTCTGGTTTAAATTTCAACTTTAAAGATGCTACTTTCGCTGGTCGTAAAGATACTGGTGACCCTCGTTGGAGAGTAAAATAACCTGATTGATTAGTAGTTTTTAAAAGAAATCCCTTTTAGAAACTACTAATCAATTTATATTATATCCCTAAAATTATGTATTATAAAATCCTACTTTGTGTTGCTTGTTTAGTAAGCTTTGAGATGATTGCTTGCAAAAGTGTACAACCCATTCAAACAACTCAAACAACTGCTTACCCTCAAGATTCTGTCGCAGAAAGAATGCTTTTGTACCAAAGAGATAACGGAGGCTGGCCACAGCCTGGTGGTGATGCTATCAATTATAACTTAACGGTTTCGAGTACTCTGAAAGCAAAATTATTATCAGAGAAAAAAGTATATGATACGACAATTGACGACAAAGCTACTACCAATGAAATCACTACTTTAGTGGGTGCTTATAAGAAAACTCAAAATCCAGCTTATATCCAAGCGGCAGAAAGAGGTATAAAGTATTTATTGGAGGCACAAAACAAAGCAGGAGGTTGGGGACAATTCTTTCCTGATACTTCTGGTTATCATAAGCACATTACTTACAACGATAATGCGATGATTGATGTGATGAATGTATTAAGAAATACTGCGGAGGCTAAGAATAATTTTGAGGTAGTAGATGCATCCTTAAAAGCACCTGCTCAAGCAGCGGTACAAAAAGGTATTGCATGTATCTTGAATACTCAATACAAACAAAATGGCAAGCTTACGGTATGGTGTGCACAACACGATAGAGAGACTTTGCTTCCTGCGAAAGCCCGAAAGTTTGAATTAGCTTCATTGAGTGGTAATGAAACAGTAGGAATCATTCACTTTTTAATGGGCATTGATAATCCCTCTCCCGAAGTAAAACGAGCGATTAATGCAGCAGTAAGCTGGCTAGATGCTGTAAAATTGGTAGGTATCAAAATAGAAGAGGTAAAAGACCCTTCGCTTCCTAAAGGGAAAGATCGCCTTGTTAAAGCAGACCCTAATTCTACGCTCTGGGCAAGGTTTTATAATTATGAAACGAATGTTCCTTTCTTTACTGGACGAGACAGCGTACCGAGAGCAGCGTTAGCAGATATTGAAAATGAAAGAAGAGTTGGCTATGCTTATTACGGCATTTGGCCTGCCAAACTTTTAGCGGTTGATTACCCTAATTGGGTTAAAAAATGGGATAAAAAATAGATTATCGCTGATTACAAAGCCTAAAACAAGCGTTAGCTTACCGCCTAAAACAAGCGTTAGCTTACCAACTAAATAACAAAAGCCCATTATTGGGCTTTTGTTTACCTCAAATTTCCAAAGCAATGGCAATATCCATTGAACTTTGATTGACATATCCATTTCGTTTTATTAATCATGCCAACTATCAAATTGAAAATGATAGACGACCCTTTTATGGACTAGTCGAAGCATTTCGCTATGATTATCCTTTGTCTATTTTACAATAAAACTAACGCTGAATGAAAAAGATTTCGGTAATAATATTATTAAGTTTGGTGGTTTTGAACGGCATTGCCCAAACACCAACTACGCCAACTCCTATTAAGAAAACGGTGAAGGATTTTCCTCATACGGGCGAACCAGCAATGCCCGTTGTAAAGCCTATCCTTGATGTTCCATTGAGGGATGCAAGTATCTGCGTAGGCGGTGATAAATATTATTATTTAACAGGGACAATTGGTCCAGACTTCATGATTGCGAACGAGGGGATTAAGCTATGGCGTTCAAAAGATTTGAAAGAATGGGAAGCACTTGGCTTAGTGTGGAGTATCGAAAAAGATGGTACTTGGCAAAAACAATGGACAGAAAAAAACGGACAAAAAAGGCGAGCACTTTGGGCACCAGAAATTCATTTCTTAAAAGGTAATTATTATATCGCTTATTGTGTCACTGGTTTAGGGACAGGTCTTTTAAAAAGCTCATCTGGCAAACCAGAAGGCCCTTATATCAGTGTAAACGTGCCTGATGCACCACTTACTTCTGGCATTGATGCTTCCTTATTCCAAGATGACGACGGACAGGTTTATTTTCTGTATGGAAGTGGATTTATCGCAAAAATGAAAGATGACCTGAGTGGCTTATTAACAAAACCAGTAGCCTTAAAATGTGCCATTCCTGACCTAGACGTTGAGCATCACCACCCTAACAGACCTTGCAAAGACTTTGACCATGTAGGTTTTGAAGGAGTGTATATGCTAAAGAAAAATGGCAAATATTATCTTTCATGCGCCGAAAGATATTATGAACGCTACCATTGTATGACGGCAGAGGCTGATAATATCATGGGGCCATATGCTGCTCGTTATGTGTCTGTTCCTTATGCTGGGCATAATACATTTTTTGAAGACTCGAAAGGACAATTATGGAGTACAATGTTTGGGAATGATGCCGATGCTCCAGTGAGTAAATTACCTGCTATCGTACCCGTAGTGTTTGATAAAGAAGGTCATATCAAACCAAAAGTAAACTAAATGTTATCTATTTCAGCATAGACAATACCTCATTCATACATTATGAAGCTGTTTAAACTTTCAGTTTCCGAGGTGAAAGTATTGTATTTTTGAATTGATTTTTTCAAAATTTGTGAAGCATAGCATCGCTACGTTGAGTAAATTTTGGAACAAGCTATTCTAAAAGACTTAGTTTAACCCGAAAGGGAAAGTTTAAACAGCTTCTATATAAAAACTCTCAAATCATTAAATATTTAAGCCTTATAACGGAAAGAATTTTCCAGATTTTATCCTCTATGAAAAGCTATTTTAACTCTTCACTAAGTCAAAAATATATTCTTTGGCTTATACTCTCTTTGTGCTTTTTTTCTTCAACAATCCAAGCACAACAGTTGGCTTTTCCAACTGCCGAAGGTAGCGGACGTTTTGCTAAGGGTGGTCGTGGTGGTACTGTCTATGAAGTAACCAATCTTAACGATGCTGGTACTGGAAGTTTAAGAGACGCTATCAGTCAGCCCAACAGAACGATTGTATTCAAAGTTTCGGGTGAAATAAAACTGAAAAGTCGTTTACAAATCAAGCAAAGTAATATTACCATTGCTGGACAAACCGCCCCCGGTCAGGGTATTTGTATTACGGGCTATACTGTAAATATTTCTGCTTCGGATGTCATCATACGCTATATCCGTTGCCGTTTTGGTGATGACAATGCTGTAGATGATGATGCTATGAACAGTTGGAATCATCTTTTTGAAAACATCATTGTTGACCATTGTTCTATGAGCTGGTCGATTGACGAAACAGGCTCATTTTATGGCATTCGTAATTTTACTTTACAATGGTGTATCCTCAGCGAAAGCTTATTCAATTCAAAACATGATAAAGGAAAACATGGGTACGGGGGAATTTGGGGAGGTGCTAACGCTACTTTTCACCATAATTTAATTGCGCACCACACTTCCAGAAATCCACGATTTGGAGGTACTCGTCCGGGGTATATTCCATATCCAGCTTCGGAAGAATTAGTTGACTATCGAAACAACGTATTATACAATTGGGGAAACATTAATTCTTCTTACGGGGGCGAAGGTAGTAGAATCAACATGGTCAATAATTACTATAAACCAGGCCCAGCCACTCCGGGAAGTCTTACTGTTAGTTCAGCATCCAATAAAAGAAACCGCCTTCTTTATTATTCAAGTTATGTAGTAGATAATGAAACAGATACTACTTGGGGTGGTAAATTTTATATTAATGGAAATGTAGTAGCTGGTTATCCAGATGTCTCGGCAGATAACTGGGCAAAAGGTGTGCAAAAAGATGGTTACGCCAAAGTAGATGCCTTACTAGCAGTAGCCCGACAAAGTCAGCCCTTTGCCACGGCACCAGTACGTACACAAACGGCGGAGGCAGCCTTTTTAACCGTGTTAGATAGTGCAGGAGCGATACTTCCTAGACGAGATAATATTGATGCTCGAATTGTAAGAGAAACAACTTATGGTACAGCTACTTATGAAGGTGCTGCCTATTCTACTATCAAAGATACGGGTGTGATTCATCCTTCTGGTATTATTGATAGTCCTGCGGATGTGGGAGGCGTGCCTAAATATGGTTCAAATACTCCGTATAAAGACGCTGACAAAGATGGAATGGACGACCTTTGGGAAATAGCCAATGGACTAAACCCCAACAATGCTAGTGATGGAAACTCAGTAGGCACAAATGGTTATACCAATTTAGAGAATTTCTTGAACGGTATTAATAAAGATACAGGTACAGGTGAGATTGCTGGAGGTTCAGTCATCATTGATTTAATGGATTATAATGCTGTAGTTGCCAAAGATGGTACTGGTTCATATAAAACAATACAGGCTGCTATTGATGCTGCCCCTGTCAATAGCACAAAGCCTTATAGAATCTTTATCAAAAATGGGAAGTATCTTGAAAAGGTATCTATCGTTGCTAACAAAACCTTTATCCATCTCATTGGCGAAAGTGCCGCTAAAACCATTATTTCTTGGAATGACTATTCTGGAAAAGTAAATCCCGCAGGTGGAACTTTCGGCACAAGTACCTCGGCTACCTTAACCATTAAAGCAGGTGACTGTTATTTACAAAACTTAACCGTAGAAAACACAACAGGTGATGCGCCACAGGCTTTGGCCATTTCGATGGAAGGAGATAGAAATGTGGCTAAAAGCTGTATTTTTCTAGGTGGACAAGATACAGTATTAAGCAATGGAGATGGAAAAAGACAATACTTTAAAAATTGTTATATCGACGGTGTCGTTGATTTTATCTTTGGAAGTGCCATTACTGTTTTTGATTCGTGTATCGTATATGCCAAAGACCGTGCGGATAAATTGGCAGGTAGCTATATCACTGCTGCTAACACGCCTAATACTCAAAATTATGGTTATGTTTTCAGGAATTGTATTTTGCCTGCTAATACTGGTGTAACTGCTTATGTATTGGGCAGACCTTGGCAAAACGATGGTTCTACGGCTGATGTAGCGAAAAAATACAATAAAGTGGTTTTCTTGAATAGTATTTACGGAAACAAAATCGTAAAACCAGAAGGGTGGTCAACTTGGGATAGTGGTACAAATACTGCTTTGATTACCTATGCGGAATATAAAAGCAAGTGGTATGATGGTACATTGGCAGATGTTAGCAAAAGACTTTCATGGTCGAAGCAATTGACAGATGCCGAAGCATTACCCTATTACGACAACACCAAAGTATTTGGCGACTGGAATCCATGTACTACCACCACAGATTTTTGTATTACCCCTAAAGCTGAAATCGTAGCTGTCAATATCAAAACGGTAAAAGGAGCTAACCTCTCTACTCCTACTACTTTTTCATGGAACATTGCTTGGGCGATGAAAGACCTCCGCTATGAACTATACAGAAGTACCGACAACAAGGTTAGCTTTTCCAAAATCAGTGAAACAGTGGCTACTACCGATACCCTGATAAACTTTAGCATGACTGACGCCGCTCCTGTGGCAGGGAAAACCTATTATTATTTATTAAAAATAAGCAAAACAGGTTTGAAAGATTTTGTTTCTGATACCCTAACGATTTCAAGTGTTCCAACCATCACAATAGCAGGAACACCTAAAGATTTTATCCAAGGTTTAGGGAAAGCCTCCTCAGTACAAGTATATACGTTGTCTGCCGAAAATTTAGCTGATAAGCTTAACATCAGTATCCCTACTAATTTTGAGGTTTCAATTGATGCAGGGAAAACATGGGTTGATGCTAAAAATAGCGTAAGTATTGCTCCAACCAACGGAAGTATTGCTACTACTAATATACAAGTACGCTTGAACAGCATTCTGGCAGGAACTTTCAGTGGAAATATCATACATACCAGTACTGGGGCAACCAGTAAATCAATCACAGTAAACGGCACTACCCAAACAGATGCCTTGCCTGTGTCTCAACGCTTGGCATATTGGTCAATGGTTGTTTCAGACACTGATAGCTCGGCACTAAGAGCTAAAGGAGTACTAATTGGCAAGCCCGTTTTAAAGAAGCTTAGTTTATCGAATGGCTCTATAATTCCTGCTTATTCAGCATTACATGGACAAGCTTTTGCTCCTTCGGCAGATGGGGGTGGGCTTTGGACTACTGCTGGTGGAGGCTTTGGCAATAATTTGAGTCGCTCATCTTATGAACAATTTACCATTAAAGCCTCTGGTGGCTATGCTGTAAAGGTAGATTCTATCAGTTTAAAAATGGCTTTGTATGCCGCTGCTACTGGTAAATTTGCAGTAGTTTATTCAAAAACAGGTTTTAAATCAGACTCTGCTGATGTTTCTGGTGGATTAATAGCTGGTGTACCTATGCTTAGTTCGGCTAATGCTTCCTTTGCGAATCCTGCTATTCCAGTATCAGAACCAAGTGCAACCGTTACTTTATATCAAATAGCCCTAAATGGTGCCAACGGCATTAACTTAGCTGCTGGCGATTCTTTAACTATCCGTATGTATTTTAGTACAGGCAGTTCAAGTGCTGGTCGTTATGCCAAAATCAAAGATTTAAGTTTTTTAGGCTCCACCAAGGAAACACAACCTGCTACACTCAATATTATTCAATCTCTGACCGATTTCACTTATATGGTTGGTAGTAATTCGCCTGTTCAAACCTATTCGGTTGCAGGCGAGAACCTTAGCGATGATATTAGCCTGACGGCACCGAACAACTTTGAAATTTCAAAAGATGGTACTAATTGGGTTACTTCAACAGGAGTTTTAAAATTAACCCAGTCTGCTGGAAAAGTAGCTAAAACGACTATATATGTAAGAGTAAGCGCTAATACTGCTGGTATATATAACGGCAATATTATTCATGCTACGACAGGAATTAATTCAATTACTTTGCCAATAAAAGCCATTTTAACGGCCTCTGCTCCTACACTAACGATTCCACAAAATTTACAAGACTTTACTTATCTGATAGGTTCGTCAGTAGCTACGCAAAGCTATAGCGTAACGGGTGAAAATCTACTCGGTGATGTAGTGTTAGTACCTCCTCCTCATTTCGAGATTTCGATTGATAATACTACATGGGTAAATGCGGCTTCGACCTTAAAACTTACTCCATCCGCAGGAAAATTATCGCAAACGACTATCTATGTGAGATTGACGGCTAAACTTATCGGTACTTTTACAGGGGATATTAGTCATGCTTCATCTGGTATGAGTACTAAAATGCTGACGTTGAAAGGAATAGTAAGTAACCCCCTTGGTGTAGAAGAAGAACCTGTTAGGAAAATATTGATTGGTCCTAATCCATCACAAAATGAATTAAAGGTTTTTCATCCCTTAGCCAAAGCAACTTTAAGCATCTTAGGGACTTCTGGACAAAAAATTCAGAGTGTCAATACACAATCTAATAGTACTTCAACTATTTTAGAGCTCAATCACCTATCTTCAGGAACATACTTCCTTGAATACCTGAATGGTGATTATCGAGAAGTATTGAAGTTTATTAAAAATTAACAATCAAGCATTTTCAAAAGAATCTATATATGAATAGTAAAAGTATTTTTCTCTTTTTCTTTTTAATAACAGGCAATTTATCACTGGCACAGCAATATGATTTTGTAGTTGCTCAAGATGGTAGTGGACAATTTAAAACCGTTCAAGAAGCTATCAATGCCGTACCCGATTTTCGTAAAAAGCCTACGACAATCTTTATCAAGAAAGGTACTTATAAAGAAAAATTAGTACTGGCTGAATCAAAAGCCATGGTGAAATTTATTGGCGAAAGTCTCACTGAAACCATTCTTAGCTATGATGATTATGCACAGAAAAAGAATATTTTTGGAGAAGAAAAAGGCACAACAGGTTCGGCAAGTTTTTATGTGTTTGGCAATGAGTTTTCAGCTAAAAATATTACTTTCCAAAACTCAGCTGGTCCAGTGGGTCAAGCAGTAGCCATTTGGGTAAAAGGTGATAAAGCCAAATTTGAACATTGCAGGTTCTTAGGTTTTCAAGATACCCTTTATACGTATGGGCATGAAAGCAGACAATATTATTATGACTGCTATATAGAAGGAACGGTCGATTTTATCTTTGGCTCATCTACCGTACTCTTTGAAAAATGCACGTTGTTTACTAAGAAAAATGGTTACTTAACAGCGGCTTCGACATCAGAAAATAAAGCATTCGGCTACGTTTTTAAAAATTGTACCATCACAGGAGATGCCGAGGCTAACACTTTTTATTTAGGACGACCTTGGAGACCTTTTGCCAAAGTAGTATTCATACAATGTAAACTTGGCAAACAAATAAGACCCGAAGGATGGCACAATTGGGATAAAGCAAGCAATGAACAAACAAGCTATTTTGCGGAGTACAAAAACACAGGTGAAGGTGCAAACACAGGCAAAAGAACACCGTGGGCACATCAGTTAAGTGATGAAGAAGCGAAGGGCTATACTAAAGAAGCTATTTTTGGTGATTGGAAGGTAGAGTAACCTACCAAATTTTATATTAAAAAAATCAATTTGTTTCACACTCATTATTCTTCCATGCTAAAGTTCATTTAAGCAATCTTCATCTATTGTTTAAATGAACTTTTATATTTTTATCACATTCTTCTCAGTATATTCCTCAGGTGTGTCCCAAAAATTACCCACTTTTTACTCACTTCTCCTCAATTCATCATTTATTCTCATATTATTTGATTTTCCTTTCAAAAACGATTGGTTCCCTAAAACTTCATTTTTTCATCACACAATGATGTGAAGCATAATGTTAGTCATTTTTTATAAATACCTAATAATCAAATATTTATAAAAAATACACCTCATTTTTATGCCATCACATCAATAGGTATTTCCTACATTCATGTACATTTCTTTTACGTTGATTATACAAACAGGCAAATTAGACACTGCGAAAGAGCAGCAATCAGAAAAACCTTTGACTAAAAACCCTAAAAATTTAACTGAAAACCCTGAAAATCAAACGTCCAAATTTAAACTTTAATGTCTTATGAAAACTAGAAAAATCCTTATGTATGCTTTATTGGCTTTGGGAATTATTACATTACAATGGTCATGCAGTAAAGATGACGATAACGTAACGCCCGCAGCTACTGAACAAGACCCTAATGCGCCAAAAGGACAAGTAAAAGTAGGTATTACTGATGCTCCGATTGACAATGCCGAAATTAACGGTGCTTTTGTAACAATTACAGAAGTAAGATTAGATGGAAAAAGATATGATGGATTTCAAGGACCAAAAACAGTAAACATTGCTGAGCTTAACAATGGTACTTTCTTGACATTAGTTGATGGTAAATTCCAAACTGGTACGTATAGTAAACTAACGTTCGTATTTGACTATGAAAAAGACCAAGCTGGTAATGCCCCAGGTACTTATATCTCAAAAGTAGACGGGACTAAAAGCAAATTAGCCATTTCTGGAAATGCTAGAAACTCGCTTGATGTAAACAGTAAGCCTTTTACAGTTAGTGAAACGGGTACTACTGATTTAATGGTTGATTTCGACTTACGAAAAGCCATTAAAACCTATGAAGAAAATGCTAAGAAAAACTATTCATTTGTTACTTATGGCGAATTGCAGTCGTCAGTAAGAGTAGTAAACAAAAGTGCTACAGGTACTATCACAGGTCATGCAAACGGATATAATTCTACGATGATGGGGAAAGTGGTAGCCTATGTGTACAAAAAAGGAGAATTTAATCCAAGCACTGAAGCGAAAGGACAAGGCGATAGTTCAATAGAATTTAAAAATGCTGTTTCAAGCTCAATAGTTGATGGAAACGGTAATTTTAAAGTATCGTTCTTGGAACAAGGTAATTATGAAATACACTTTGCTTCTTATAAGCCTTCAGGCGATGCTAATTCTTCATTGACATTAAATGCGTTATTGAATATATCGAGTGCATTAGATTTAAATACCATTGCAGTACAATCTAATAGCAATGTATCGGTATCATTATCAATAACAGGGGTAATAGGTTTATAATATTGAGAGTTGTGAGTGATGAGCTTAAACTAAAGTATTTACAAGCACTTTAATTCACTTATCAATATCGTTTTTAAGACTATTTAACACTCCTTATTTAATAAGTAAAAGCTTCAATGAATGTCAATTAGGCATTTTTTGAAGCTTTTATTTTATAACATGAATCTCCTTCTCTAAAATATCATGTTCAATATGAAAGACTTAAAAGCTTTTTTCGTTTTTTTACAGGCTAACACGATATAATATGTCTAACAGATATTTTCTTTCTTTTATCTTTTTATTATTACTATCCAAACTGAGTTTTGGACAAAAAATTATCAAGGGTAAAACGTTGCATAAAAACTCTAAAGAAGCTATTCCTTACGTTAATATCGGGGTTGAAAAATCAAATATCGGTACTATTTCTAATGCTGATGGAAGCTTTTTAATCATTATTCCTCAAAAATTGAGCTCAGATACCTTAACTTTTTCAGCCCTTGGCTTTGGAAAAAGAAGGATTCCGATAACATTGTTAGTACATGAAAAAGATATTAATATTCTTTTGAATGAAAAATCTACATTGCTGAATTCCGTTACTGTCAATGCTACTAAACAGAAAAATAAAACGTTTGAACTAGGCAATAAGACCTCTAATGGTGGTACCTATGAACCCGACACCACTTATGCTGGGCATTGCATTGCATTACTCATCGAAAACAAAGAGGAGTATATTCAAAAGGGGCTTGATTTTCCTGCTTATTTAGAAAAAGTAAGCCTCAGAATATTCAGAAATAACCTAAAGACATTTAAGTTCAGGATTCGATTAAATGCTGTTGATAGTTTGACTGGTCAACCTAGTGAAGACCTACTCCAACAAAGTATTATCGTGGAATCTTCTATGAAAAATGGCTGGCTAACTTTTGACCTTTCACATCTGAACTACTTAATCACAAAACCGTTTTTTGTAAGTTTTGAACAAATACTTGATTTACACGACAGAACAGCTATTGCTGACGGTTATAGAGATTTTATGCAAAAGTATCCTGAAAGACTAAAGACCGATACCGTAGAGTTTGAAGGCAAGAAGGTGATTAATCAAAAAATTATGAGAGGAGGAATAGATTTACCGGGTACATTCATTGGCATATCTACCTCCAATAACAATCGTTATACTTGTTTTGCCAGAGAAACAAGTTTAGGAGAATGGAAAAAAGTAAGGGGTATTGTTACAGCCTACCTTACTATGAGTAATCAGGCAAACTTGAGCGGAGAAGTAAAAGCAAGTCCAGCAATACCTTGTAAGGATGCCATTGAGTGCCTTATAGAAAAAAGCTGCAAGGATTTTATCGATGAAAGCGGTATGAATGGACTACAGCTTTGCATTAGCAAAGGCAATAAAATCAGGTATTCCATTAATTTGGGTTATGCAGATGTTACTAACAATATTCCTGTTACCGATTCTACCCGTTTTCGGATAAATAGTATCTCAAAAGCGATGACTTCGCTTGCATTAATCAAGCTTATATCAGAGAAAAAACTTGATTTAGATGCTCCTATCCAACAATATCTTCCCGATTTCCCGCCAAAAAAATATACGGTTACTACGCGACAATTGGCTGGTCATTTAGCTGGTTTTCGTGATTATAAAGAGGATGATTTGAACGATTATATCCGTACCGAACATTTTGATAATGCCATTCAAGCCCTAAAAGTATTTAAAGATGATACCCTGCTTTTTAAACCGAATACGCAATTTCATTATTCTAGTTTTGGCTGGAATTTAATTGGAGCGGTGATTGAAGGTGCGAGCGGTCAAAGTTATTTACAGTATATGGCTAAAAATATCTGGCAACCTTTAAAACTATCCTCTACTTGTGGAGACGATATAAAAAGTACTATCAACAATAGAAGTAAATTTTATGATGCAACGGGACAAGAAAATGATTTCGGAGATTTAAGTTATAAATATTCGGGCGGTGGGCTTTTATCAACGGCTAAAGACTTAGTAACATTAGGGAATGAAATATTGCATGGTAATTTTTTCGACGCTAACCTCAAAAAGACACTTTTTGAAAGCCAATATACTACTGACAAACAAGCAACGGGCTATGGTATTGGTTGGTATACAGGTAAAGATAAAAATGGACATCGCATCTGGTATCATGCGGGCGATTCCTTTAGCAGTAGCTCATATTTAATTATTTATCCAGATGATGACATCGTAATTTCCTTTCTTGGAAATTCACAAGAGGGTGTGATGTTTAATGTGCAGAATATTGGAGAGTTGGTTTATGGGAAGTAGTGTTGAGTTTAGATTATAACAGAATCAAGTCAAATTTTTATTTATTTCTAGTGAGGGACTTAAGTCCCTCGCTAGAAATAAATACCTTGATTATCAGCTATTTATATACTTGCGGATAATCGATACTCGCTAGTGATAAATAAATAAAGGGCAAGTAAACCCTGCCCTTTATTTTCAAATTAGTAAATCTAACAACTACAATAACTCATAAATACCAGCTACGCCTTGTCCACCACCAACGCAAGCTGAAACCATTCCGTATTTTTGATTTCTTCGACGCATTTCGTTAAATAATTGTATAGAAAGCTTAGCCCCTGAACAGCCTAGCGGATGTCCTAAAGCAATAGCCCCTCCGTTTACATTTATCTTCGAACGGTCTAAATCTAATTCCTTGATTACCGCTAACGACTGTGCTGCAAAGGCTTCATTTAACTCTATTTGATCAATATCATTGATATTCAATCCTGCTTTTTTCAACGCTAATGGGATAGCTGCTACAGGACCTATGCCCATAATGCGTGGCTCTACGCCAGCAGTAGCATAAGTGACCATGCGAGCGATAGGTTCAAGATTAAGTTCTTTAACCATTGCTTCCGACATTACCATGACGAAAGCCGCCCCATCAGATGTTTGTGACGAGTTACCAGCCGTTACCGTTCCTCCTGCTGCGAAAACAGGCTTTAGGTTTGTTAAAGCTTGCATTGTCGTCCCTGCACGTGGCCCTTCGTCAGTGTCAACTACATATTCTCGGGTTTTCTTTTTGCCTGAATTAGCATCAAAAAATGTTTCTTTTACCGTAATTGGCACGATTTCATCTTTGAACAATCCATTCGCTTGGGCTGCTAATGCCTTGGTATGTGATGCTACTGAAAATTCGTCTTGTTCTTCACGAGAAATATTAAATTGCTCACGTACCTGTTCGGCTGTTAGTCCCATACCGATATAGTAATCAGGATGCTTCTGAGCAATTTCAAAATTCAAGGCCATTTTATACCCAGTAGTAGGGACTAATGACATGGACTCTGCACCGCCTGCAATAATACAGTCTGCAAGACCAGCATGAATTTTAGCCGAAGCCAAAGCGATTGCCTCGATACCTGAACCGCAATAACGATTGATGGTAAAGCCCGGAACATTTTTAGGCAATGATAGCAAAGCAATATATCGAGCAATTTGCATGCCTTGCTCTGCCTCTGGAACGGCATTGCCTACAATCAAATCATCTACACGCGTAGGGTCGAGGGCAGGCACTTGTGCCACCAAATGTTTGATTACTTCAGCTGCCAAATCATCAGGTCTTGTAAAACGGAAAACACCTCTTGGGGCTTTTCCAACAGCGGTACGATAGCCCGCTACTATATATGCGTTCATTTTTTTAGCTTTTTGTATAGCTGTGAGCCATGAGCTGTGAGCTATGGGCTATTAAGCTACCGTGATTTTGAATAATAATAATTAGCAAAAAAGCTCATGGCTTAATGCTCATGGCTCAAAGCTCTACCCTAATTCCTCAACGGTTTCCCTCCATTTAACAAACTCTGGATACGCTCTAATGTCTTTTTCTCTGCTGAAAGCGACAAGAAAGCTTCACGTTCTAGGTCTAATAAATATTGTTCTGATACCAACTGTGGATAACTCAAATCTCCTCCAGAAATCACATAAGCAAGTTTTTCAGCAATCTTAGCATCATGGTCTGAAATATATCGACCCATCTTCATGCCTTGAACACCTGCTTTGAATAGCGCAATCCCAGCTTTACCTTGTACCCTAATATCATTGCGTTTTTTAGGTTGAGTATATCCAGCTTCCGCTAATTCAATCGCTGCTTGTTTAGCATCTGCAATGAGGCGAGAACGATTCAAAACAATCTCATCTCCACGACGCAAATAATTCATCTCATACGCTTCTTGTGCCGAAGTACTTACTTTCGCCATGGCTATATTCATGAAAGCATTTTGCAACGTATTTAGTTCAGGGTCACCATTTTTATATAAATCTGAACAACGCAGTGCCATTTCTTTCGTACCACCACCCGCAGGAATCAAGCCTACGCCTACTTCAACCAAGCCCATATACGTTTCTGCGGAGGCTACTACCCTATCAGCATGGAGATTGATTTCGCAACCACCACCCAAAGCCAACGAATGTGGCGCAACAACAACAGGAATTGATGAATAGCGTACTCTCATCATGGTTTGTTGGAACTGAGCTATCATCATGTTGATTTCGTCGTATTCTTGTTCAATAGCAAACATAAACAACATCGCTAAATTAGCTCCTGCTGAAAATGCTTCTGTACTATCGTTTCCAATCACCAAACCACGGAAATCTTTTTCTGCTAAGCTGATTCCTTTCTGAATGCCTTCTATTACGCCCGCACCAAAGGTGTTCATTTTTGAACGGAATTCTAAACCCAGAATACCGTCGCCCAAATCATACACATTGCTTTCAGCATTTTTCCAGACAATGTTATTAGACAAGTTTTCTAGAATAATAAATGATTCCGTGCCAGGAATTACCTTGTATGATTTCGTTGGAATATCATAGTATAAACGCTTGCCGCCTTCTCTTTTATAGAAAGTCTTTGCGCCAGAAGCCAACATTTCGTGTACCCAGTCTGCTGATTTCATACCTTCGGCTTCCATCAGGGCAAGTCCTTTTTCTACGCCAATAGCATCCCATGTTTCAAATAAGCCTATTTCCCAACCAAAACCTGCACAGATAGCGGCATCAATGCGGTATAATTCGTCCGAAATCTCAGGGATTCTGTTGGTAACGTATCTGAAACCATCTAAGATAGTTTTTCTATAGAATTCCCCTGCTTTGCTTTTGTCTGCTAATAAAACAGCAAAACGTTCTTTCAAAGGCAAACTTTTAGTTTGTTCAAAAACAGCGAATTTTACTTTTTGAGAAGGCTCATATTCAAAGGTTTTTAGATTCAAGGCTAAAATCTCTGATTTGCCACTCGCTCCTTTTATTTTCTTATAGAATCCTTGACCAGTTTTATCACCAAGCCACTTTTTCTCTTGTAGCTTTTTTACCATTTCTGGCAAGATAAAAGTATCTTTTGCGTCGTCGTCGGTTAGTCCTGCATACAAATTATTGGAAACATTGATGGTAGTATCTAACCCTACAACATCCGATAAACGGAAAGTCCCTGATTTCGGTCGACCCACCACTACGGATGTCAATTTATCTACTTCCTCTACAGTCAATCCAAGTTCTTCTACTACTTGCATCGTTTTCATCATCGAATACACGCCCACACGGTTAGCAATAAAAGCAGGAGTATCTTTACATAAAACAGTAGTTTTGCCAAGATAACGGTCGCCATAGTGCATCAAGAAATCTATAACGGTAGTATCAGTGCTTGGCGTTGGAATAATCTCCAATAGTTTTAGATAACGAGGAGGATTAAAGAAGTGTGTGCCACAGAAATGTTTTTTAAAATCTTCCGAACGTCCTTCCGCCATCAAGTGAATAGGAATCCCAGAAGTATTGGAAGTAACCAAAGTACCTACTTTACGTAAAGCATCTACTTTTTCGTATAATGATTTTTTAATAGCTAAATTTTCAACAATTACTTCAATTACCCAGTCGTATTGACTGATTTCGGCTAAATTATCATCAAAATTGCCTAGTTTTATTCTATTGGCAAAAGATGCAGAATACAATGCCGCTGGATTAGCTTTTAAAGTTTGTTGAAAGGCGTCGTTTACAATACGATTGCGCACCGCAGGATGATCAGTGCTAAGCCCTTTGGCTTTTTCAGCATCGTTGGGTTCTTTCGGAACAATATCCAAAAGCATGACCTCAACGCCTATATTAGCAAAATGGCAAGCAATACGGCTTCCCATAATCCCAGAGCCCAAAACGGCTACTTTTCTAATTGAACGGTTCATGTTGTTTGTTTTATAAAAAATATAGGTAAAGTTAAATAAAAATAAATTTGTTATGCAAGCATACTATTTAATTATTTCTATCTTTCACAAAAAAACAAAAATCCCCACCAATGGTAGGGATTTTGTGTATTAACCTTTTCTAAAAATTCACACGAATAGTGTAAATATTGTTTGTACTCACTTCTTTTTGTATGAGTATTTATACTTTAAGTATATTCAATTCTTTTGTCATTAAATAATCGGTCTGCTCATCACTTCCTAACATAAAAACATGGGTTCCATTTATTTCAAACCCTTTACTTTTATAAAAGTTCAGTGCTTTCAAATTATACTCCCATACACCCAACCAGAGCAGGTCACAGCCTACAGACTTTGTCTTTTCACAACATTGTTCTAATAACAACCCGCCTAACTTTTGTCCGTGAAATTCCTTTTTAACGTATATACGCTCTAATTCTAAGGCATTTCTATCAGCAAATTCGCTTTTGTTTACCCTAAGTTTAGCATATCCAACCGCTTCGTTATCAACTTCTACTATTAAAAAAACCGTTCCATCTGTCTGAATTTCAGTTAACATCTGTGTTTGGTTGAAATGCTTAGTTAAATAAGTTTCAAGATTCTCAGGAGTATTTTGTGCGCCATAAGTATCGATAAAAGTTTCTTCACTAATGTTACAAATCACAGACACATCTAGGTAATTTGCTTCACGAATTTGGATATTTTTACTCATAAGAACAAGCCCTTTTTAACGTATAATAGAATATTTACAAATAAACCATTTTCTATTTATAATAAAAAATGCTTAATTTATATCGACTTATGCTTTTTAGGCATAAGTCAAAACTTCTGCACTTATCTATTTTTTTACTTCCTGACTCTTTAAAATTAAAAACAATGGATTTTAGACAGCTATCTTATTTTTTAGGAGTTGCCTCCGAGCTTCATTTTTCTAAAGCCTCCGAAAAACTTTTTATTGCCCAGCCAGCTTTAAGCAGGCAGGTTCAACAACTGGAAAATGAATTAGGGGTATTGCTATTCGAACGAGACAAACGTAACGTAAAGCTTACGCCTGCGGGCGAGTATCTTAATAATGAAGCACAGAAAATCTTATCTCAATTAGAGAATATCAAGCATAGAACACAACTGATTCATAAGGGTGAAGAAGGTGAAATTAGGATTGGACATCCTGGCTCTGCTATTTATTCGGTTATTCCTCCGCTTTTATCTGAGTTAAGGCTCCTCTTTCCTGCTATCAAAGCAAACTTGTCTGAGATGTTAGATAGCTCTGTGATTGAAGCACTAAAGAAACATGAAATTGATGTAGCCTTTATCCGAGAACTTCATCCTGATAAAGACCTTACATCTAAAATTATTTTTAAAGAACCTTTTGCGTTAATTTTGCCAGCGTGTCATCCAATTAATGAGGATAATTTTAAGAGTCTGGCTCAGATAAAAAATGATAATTTTATTTTACCGCCTCGCAACTCGAGTTCGGTTTATCATGATTTATTATTGCGTCTTTGTGAACGAGAAGGCTTTCTTCCCAATGTAGTCCATGAATCAAACTATGGAGCTACTATTTTAAAATTGGTAGAGCACAATCTGGGTATTTCATTGATGCCTATTTCCTATAAGCATAGCTCGGCCATGAAAGTAAAGTTTATTGAGCTTAAAAATATTCCAGAGCGAACCAATCTCTCTATTATTTGGCGAAAAGATGATACCAATCCTGTTTTACAGAATTTCTTAAAGATATCCGATTCTTTAAATTTTAGTGATTCACTTCCCATTAAATAATCCTTTAATTACCCATAAAATGGCAGCATTAGATAACATAGATTTAAAAATCTTACAGTTTCTGCAAGCAAATGCGTTGATGACCAATAAGGAAATTGCTGCAAGGCTTAATTTAACAACAACGCCTATTCACGAAAGGATAAAACGCCTCGAAAGCGAAGGGGTAATAGAAAAATATACAGCTATTCTGAATAAATCTAAGCTCGGAAAAAGTTTGGTGGTGTTGGTAGATGTAACCTTGAAAGAACATGCAGCTAGTTTTCTAGAGCAATTTGAAAAGGATGTTTTACTCTTGCCAGAGGTAGTAGAATGTTATTGTATTTCTGGGGGATCAGATTTTCTATTGAAGGTATTGGTAAGAGATATGGATGAATACCGCCATTTTATTTTACATAAATTAGCGACGCTCTCGAATATCGGAAATGCGCAAAGCAGATTTGTAGTCAACGAAATAAAAAGCCAAACGCCTGTGCCGATTGATGTGGTTTAGTGAGTTATTTTAATTGTGATTGAGTGAGTTGTGAATTAGTGATTTATTTAAAAATGTGAAACAATAAACTAATTTTGGAAACTTATTTAAAGTTAATCAACTAAAGAAAATCACTAACTCACAACTCACTCATTCAAAACTATTTCACCACAGGAGGTGTACTTTTATTTCCACCAAATACAGAGATGTTTACGTAGCGTTTTGGAGCCAATCTGAAATCAATTAAAAGCTTATCTAAATCAGCTACCGAACGGTTAAGATTAGTATAAAGTGAATCATCTTTCAATAATTTACCCATTGAACCCTGTCCTGCTTCGATACCTTGCATAATTTTTTGTAAACCATCCAACGACTTCTGAGTTGTTGCCACTGCCTGACTTATCTTTAAAGCATTCAAAGAATCGGCCATGGTATTAAATTTACCAATCAAAGGTTTCAAGCTTTTCTCTGTTTCTATTAAGTTATTAGAAAGGGTTCTCATATTAGCAGAGATACCAGCCAAATTACTTCTGTTTTCACTGATTGTACTGTTCAGAGAAGCCGTTAAAGAGCTTACTGAACGGTCAGAGTTTTTAACAAATCCATTCACAACCATGCCTGTACTTTCAAAACTTCTAGCAACTACACGAAGCGATTTGGTTAAAGAATCTAGGTTTTGAATTAATGGAAGAGCTTTTTCTTTGAGTAGGTCTGTTACACCCGTTTCTGAAGTAGCTATTAATGTTCCTCCTTCTTCAATAAATTTTCCAGAAGATTTACCCATCTCAATTCTGATTAACTTACCTCCTAACAGACCATCGGAAGCTAAAATCGCTTGTGTACCTTCGGGCAATTGTAAATCTTTCCTGATACTGATTACTACTTTTACTTTATTAGCATCACCTTTTAGTAATTCTATTTCTTTTACTTGCCCAATTTTCATTCCACTTAGTGAAACTTGGTTGGCTGCTGTTAAACCTTGTACATCTTTGTATATAATGACATATTTATTTTCCTGTGTAAAAAAATCTTTACCCTTTAAAAAATTAAATCCTAGATATAAAATTACGAAGGATGTAAGGGCAAGTATGCCTATTTTGGTTTCTTTAGAGATATTCATAAATGACTGTTGAAGTTTTTCAATTGATTATTAATAGGTTTATTGATTAAAAAAAACATTATCAATCCAAACTTAATCCTCAATTTCTTCTTTATACGATTTAAATGCTTTAAAAATAGCCTCAGCTACTTCATCTTGTCCCGAGCTTTTGGCTAAATATTGCTCTTCATTTTTATTAGTCAAAAAACCTGCTTCTACCAAAACACTTGGCATGGCTGTTTCCCAAAGTACTAAAAAACCTGCTTGCTTTACGCCGTAACTATGCCTGTCAGATTTTTGTTTGAATTGTTTTTCAATTTTTTGTGCTAACTTAATGCTATTCATCATAAAGGCACTTTGATAATTTGCCATCATAATGTGTCCAAGGGGTGAATTAGGATTAAAACCATTATAGTTTTTTTCATAATTAGCCTCTTGCAAAATTACTGAGTTTTCTCGCTTTGCCACATCAAGATTACTACTTGTTTTATGTAACCCCATTGTGTAGGTCTCAGTTCCAGCCAATTTAGCAGAGCGATGTGCATTACAGTGTACTGAAATAAACAAATCTGCTTTATTACGGTTGGCAATGGCAGAGCGTTCGTGCAAATCTACAAATACATCTTTTGTTCTGGTATAAATTACCCTAACCTCTGGATATTGTTCTTTTATTTTTTCCCCGAGTTCTAAGACAATTTTAAGGGCAATTTTAGACTCGTTATTATTTGCTCCGTGGCATCCTGGGTCTTTACCCCCATGTCCAGCATCCAACACTACTGTTCTTACTCTAGTCTGTAATAAAACAGGTTGATATGTCGAGCTTTCAATGAGTGAATATTGAAAAGTAAAACCACTAAGCGAGCAAATACAAGTGATTATTAAAAAACCTTTAACAAAGTTTAACATTATTTTCGGGTTGGTTCGCTATGTTCAAAAAGTAATAAAGTATTTTTGTGCGTTATTAATAAAAGACAAATATAAATTTTAAAGACTTCTGAAAAAAGCAATCCACATATTCAGTATATTAATTAGCTTACTTTTGGGGCTTTTAACCATAAATCAGTCTTCTGCTCAGCGATTATTGGGCGGAAAACCTTTTAAACCTAAAGCCAGCAAAGCTAATACAGTAATCCCTAAAGATACTGCTAGTTTAGATTCTACCAAGCTTAGTATTACAAAAAGCGTACCCGACTCACTTAAAAAAGAAAGTGACCTCACTACTACAGTTGTTTACTCTGCCAAAGACTCTACAGTAATGGATACCGAAAACCAAATTGTATATCTTTATGGCGACGGTAAAGTTACTTATGGTGATATTTCCCTAGAAGCCAACTATATTCAGCTCAATTGGGCAAAGAATGAAGTGTCGGCACATGGTACGAAAGATTCCACAACCAATAAGACTATTGGGAAACCCATCTTTAAGCAAGGTGGTGAACCTTATGATGCCGAGGAAATCAGGTATAACTTCAAAAGTAGGAAGGCCTTTATCAAAGGACTTATTACGACCCAAGGCGATGGTTTGATACAAGGTGAGAAAGTAAAAAAGGATAATGAAGACAACCTTTATATCCGAAATGCTATTTATACTACCTGTAATCTTGAACATCCCCACTTTAATATTAGGGCAACTAAGATTAAAGTAGTCGGTAAAAGAGAAATTGTAGCTGGGCCATTCCATTTTGAATTAAATGAAATTCCTTTGCCTATCGGCTTGCCTTTTGGTTTCTTCCCTTATAAACCTCCGCAAGAATCGGGTACTTCGGGTATTATCATGCCTACTTATGGTGAAGAACCGCAAGGCAGGGGTTTCTTCTTGCGTGATGGTGGCTACTATTTTGCATTGAGTCCTAATATTGGTTTACGCCTTACTGGAGAGATTTATTCAAAAGGTAGTTTTGGGATTGCTGCCAATTCTCAATACATTAAGCGTTATCGCTATTCGGGTACTTTCAACGTGAATTTCAGACAAAGTAATAATGGTAGTGAATTTGACAGACAAAAAAGAAATGACTATGGTATTCAATGGTCACATTCGCCACAAAGCCGTGGGAATTCTAGCTTTTCTGCCTCTGTAAACTTACAAAGTAATTCAAATAGCCAATACAATAGCTTAAACACGAGTAGCTATATTTCTACTGCCTTGAATTCGTCCATACAATATTCACGAAATTTTGGGCAAACTATTCGTACTAGTTTAAGCTTACAAGCCGACCAAAATACAGTAACTAAGGCGGTAAATGTAAATACCAATTATACGTTTGGGTTAAATCAGTTCCAGCCTTTTAAAAAGAAAAATGCTGTTACAGACCGCTTTATTGACCAATTCAGGGTGGGCTTAGACCTTTCGGGTACTTATGGTATTACTAACCAAGTAGCTTTAACCAACCGTTCGTACAATAACTTTGGTTATACTGTTTACAGAACGATTGATACACTAGACCTTGACCCAACAAAGCCCGTAATTATAGACCCAAGAACTGCGGCAAACGCTAGTACTAACTTGGCACGAGATGGTGTAATTCCATTTAATTTATCAACCTTACCTGAATTATTAAAAAATGCTCAGTTCAAGGCTCAATACAGCATCCCGATTTCATTGCCTAATATTAAAATTGGTAAGTATATTAACTTAACCCCTGGCTTTAACTTTTCTGGGAATATTTATCAACAGAAATATAAGTACAACTTCAAGTCCTTTAATGATAAGGCTGCTATTTATAGTAAAGATACTACTGCTGGCAAAGGGGCTGTCGAGATTGATACGCTTCGGGGTGGGGCTTTTTATGCAGACTATACTTATGCTTTTTCAATGAGTATGAATACCCGTTTATATGGTACGATTAACTTCAAAAAAGGTAGGTTACAAGGCATACGTCATACGCTATCGCCTTCATTAAGTATAAATTATACGCCCGATTTTACAGACCCTAAATATGGTTTTTACCAAACGGTTCAAATTAATAACAGGGTTCATAAATACCAAAAAGGCGAAACCATTCCAAGTGCTTTGGCTGGACAAGAAACTCTCCCCGGTGATTTCTTGAACATTTCAAGTTTCAATCCTACCCAAACTAACCGTGGTAGCCAGTCGGGTGGTATTAGCTTCGGGATTCAGAATACTTTAGAAGCCAAGTTAAGAGCAAAGTCGGATACGGCTCAAAAAGAATCTGAGAAGATAATGTTGCTTGATAATTTCTCGTTTACAGGAAATTACAACTTCTTTGCTACGCAGTTTAAACTTTCTAATTTGAACTTTTCGGCAAACTCTAGGGTAAAGAAGTTTGACATCAATTTTGGGGGTTCTTTAGACCCCTACAAGTATGTAAACGATGGTTACTCTATCTCAGGACGTAGAATAGACACTTTGTTAATTGACTTGGGCGAAGGTTTTGCAAAGTTGGCCAGCTTAAACCTTTCGATAAGCAAAAGCTTCAAGCCTGCTAGTGCTGATAAAAAGAAACAGAACACGAATGGTACTGAAGGGCAAATGAGCCAAATCAACAGAAATATCAACGACTATGTAGATTGGTCTGTGCCTTGGAGTTTCCAGTTTGGTTTCAACTATAATATGAACAAAACAGGTTATGCTCCTGCTACTATCGTAAGTGCTTTGACCTTTAAAGGGGATGTAAAATTGACTGAGAAATGGAATTTTACCCTAAGTTCTGGTTATGATTTTGTCAATAAAGGCATTTCACTAACCAATATCAGTATACATAGAGACTTACATTGTTGGGAAGCTAATTTCGACTGGACTCCTATTGCCAGTCCATATTATGGTCGTTCTAGTACCTACAACTTTACCATCAGGGTAAAATCAGCATTATTACAAGAATTAAAGCTTTCGCGTAGAAATACTTTCTATGATAGAGGAGGGTTCTAAAAAAAATCCTTCTTCCATACCTAGGACTTAAGTCCGTAGCTAGGTATGGAAGAAGGAAAAACATGAGTTATTCCAATTTTTCTTAAAATAGAGAAATCTCTACGTACTAAAAATAAACCTCATAGAGGCAAAATATAGGCAGCCGCTTTGCGATAAAGATGCGAACCCTATTCCCCCCACAGCCTTATCAGAGCGAAACATGTTGCTCCGATGAGGCTGTGATGAGTTTACAGGAACTTCTACCGCAATGGCGGCCACCAATATTATGCTCCTAACAAGACTATAATTAGTCTCTTAAACGATAGGACTTCCGTATCCCTGACTCAAAAAAAGTGGGATTACTCATGTTTACAATAACTTTTTTGTTTTGTTATAATTAATATACTTTTGCTGGATCGTAATATCCTTTACTAGGTACATACCAATCGGGATACAGCAATCCTCCACTTTGTGCCCAAGTACCAAACTCATCGTAGGCATCAATGATAGGTATTGTTTCTGAAGGATACTTAAAGTCACTATACAAATCTATAGCCCAAGGTAATAGCTGAGCATTCTTGTAATACACTCCTAAAAGAGGCGCTGAACGGTCTTGACCAGTTCCAAACAAGGCCGTATTCGCTTTAGAAGTAGGCACATAGTTAGGTAAATGAACTTCTTTCCCTCTATCACCTGATGAGAATAAGTAAGGATTATATGGTGCTAAACCTAAAAGAGTTTTTAGAATAGGGGTTGTAAAATTAATCGTCATCCTTAAAGTATCATTTGGTGCAATTACCGCAGAGCCTTTAGTAGTATTAATAAAACCTCCTGATGATTTCATTTGCCGGAAGGCATTATCAAACGCTATAATATTTGCATACGTTTGCCCTGCTTCTGTACCATTGCTTGAATTGGTAATGACACCTTGAGTAAGTGAAGCGCCGGAGACTGACCTGACAAGTGACGGGGTTATTGGTAATTGGAAGCCCCAACCATTCGTGAAACTTGCGCCAATTGCTTTAATATAAAACTTACCTTTCAAATCAACTACTTGATTGAGCGAATTTAATACTTCTTGAAATTGGTAGTTTATTACTAAGTCGTTCATATCATAATCACCTTGTAATGGCCATAAGTCTTCATAAGCCAATGTGCTATAACTGTTTCGTCCTGGGATATAATTGTTAATTGCCCGTGTAGGGTCTGTTGGATATTCATCACGGCTATCTCCTACACCATCACCATCGGTATCTTTTGCACTATCAACGATTGGTATATTACCCGTATCAATTGCTCTAACTGGATTACAAGTCGCAAAGAAAATGGCATCATTAAAGTCATTATCACAAGCAGGACTTTCTCTTTGAGTATCTTCAAAACCAAGTATAACTCTTTTAGAAACTGGTTCGTTCAGCATAATTAAATGACGACGAAGATTGGCATTCACTTCTACATTCAGTGCATCGTGTGTGAAGTGAGCATAATTACCTGTTCCTACTTTAGCAGATGCAAAAGCGTCTGCTATCAGCACAAACCCAATCCCTGTACCTGCTGGGAACTGACCAATCTTAACTTTATCTCCTGATGATAATACTTGAGTTCCGAGTAATGGCGGAAGTAAACCACTTGAATAAGAAACGTTAGGAAAAACAATGGTCATTTTAGAAATATCAGCAGTAGTTTTCGGAGGATTCAAAGGGTTAAATGTATAGAATGCCAATGTATTTTTCCAGTCGGCACCCTCGTGTACAAATGTTATCCACACATCCGCAGTTTCAGTGATGTACAAGTAATTGCGATTATTACTATTCAAATAGTCTGGATGTGCTGTTGGAACAGGCTTAGCTTCTGGTAAACTAGCATTAACATATGCTAAAAACGAACTTGAAATAACATCTCTAGTTCCTTCCAAATAGTTAGGCATACCATCATTGGTCCATGTACCTAAGGTAGTAATAAGAGGATATGTCTGAGCTTTAGTAGCCTCCATTCGTGCTGCTTTCAGTGGCTGTTCAATGCTTTCGGAAGAAGTAGGATTATTTCCACCGAAGTTTATTTCTGCCGTAGTACCACTAAGCGTTATGATGGTTTCTGCACGCAAACCGACGTAATCAGGCCTAACTGATATCTTAGTAACATAAGAGGGCACTTTCTGATTAAGGCTGAATGTACCATTACTTGCGGTAATTCCTTTAAACAAAAGCGCATTTTCAGGATAGCTATAAACAGACATAACTACCCCTCCAATAGGATTATTCGCATTATCGTAGGCACCCACTTTAAAGGTGACCTGCTTGGAGGTAGTAAAGTTAAAATCCGTGGGAATCTTTAGTTTATCCATGCTTGAAGTAGCAGGATTAACTGTACCATTGTCATCAGGAAAACAACCGCTAAGCAAAGTAGAAGCTCCTAGTAAGATAAGAAAATAAAAGCAATGTTTCATGGTTTTAAAATTTAAGATGGAGGAAAAAAATATTAATGCACTTAGCAATAAAAAAATTACTAGATAATTACACTGAATATTATTTAATACAGGGGCATAGATTTATCATTTTCAAAAAATTGCTTTTATGAAATAAGCAACTCAATTGAAGTAATAAATACTTGTTTAATACCAAGAAGGTTTTTTGGAGAGTGTTAGCGGGGGATTTGAATACTTTAATAAATTAAAACTAATATCTTTTTTTTAAAAAACCAAGCATAATCCTAAAAATTATTTAAAAAACCACAATAAAATATAGTATATAGTGCCTATACATCATTTTTAAGGGGTTTTTACTCCATTTCATGGATAGATTTATGTTAATTTAATCATCAAATTTACCGATTCTTAACACCTTTTCAGTATTTATGGAGTATTTTAAAGAATATATGGAGTCTGTTTTTCATATTTATCACACTAATAACAGGGTATTATCTTGTGTTAATAAACATGACGTTATAATGCAAATGGAGGAGGATTTATTAATTATACATCGCATTCCTTAGCGCGAAGAAGAATATTGATATGTTTTGTGTAGACAAATTTTATAATTATTATCCCAATTCGATAAAGATGAATTTATCAACAATTGATTTTATTTGATAGCTGTATGTTAAACAAAAAAGAGACCTCCTTAGATAATTTGAGATTTGGTTATTCTCTAAATTACTAAGGAGGTCTCTTGTATTAATATTCCCGAAAATTTGGGGTGACTAATATGTTAATTTCCTATTGGGTAATACTAAAATACTTTTGTTGGATCGTAGTATGCTTTACTAATCACATACCAATCTGGGTAAAGCGTTCCTCCACTCTCAGCCCAAATACCGAACTCGTTATAAGCATCAATAATAGGTACTGTTTCCAAAGGATATTTAAAGTCGCTAGGTAAATCAATAGCCCAAGGCAACAATTTAGAATTCTTATAGTAGATACCAGAAGAAGGTACTGAACGGTCTTGACCAGTTCCAAACAATGCCATATTAGCTTTTGAAGTTGGAGCCATGTTAGGTAAGTGTACCTCTTTTCCTCTATCACTCGCTGAGAATAAGAATGGATTGTATGGTGCCACTCCTAACGCTGTCTTGCTAATTGGGCTCGTGAAGTTAATTGTTAATCTTAATGTATCATTTGGTGCAATTACTGTAGCCCCTTTTGATGTATTAATAAAGCCTCCCGACGATTTCATTTGCTTGAATGCATTATCAAAAGCAATAATAGTAGCATATTTTTGTCCAGCTTCTGTACCATTGCTTGAATTAGTAATTACACCTTGTGTAAGTGACTGACCTGATACTGATTTAACAAGTGATGGATCAATTGGTAATTGAAAGCCCCAACCATTGATATAACTTGCACCGATTGCTTTAATATAAAACTTAGCTTTTAAATCAACTACTTGGTTCTGTGCATTTAAAACTTCTTGGAATTGATAGTTAATTACTAAGTCGTTCATATCATAGTCACCTTGTAATGGCCATAAATCTTCATACGCCAATGTACTATAAGTGTTGCTACCTGGGATATAATTGTTGATTGCTCTTGTAGGGTCTGTTGGGTACTCATCACGGCTATCACCTACACCATCGCCATCAGTATCTTTTGGACTATCTACGATTGGTACATTGTTAGTATCAATCGCTTTGATTGGGTTAGAAGTCGCAAAGAAAATAGCATCATTGAAATCTTGGTCACAAGAAGAACTTTCTCTTTGAATATCTTCAAAAGCAAGTACCATTCTTTTAGTAGTTGGCTCGTTCAATACAATTAAGTGACGACGAAGACTTTCTTTCGTTTCTACATTAAGAACATCATGCGAGAAGTGAGCATAATTACCCGTTCCTACTTTACTATTTGATGTATAAGCATCCGCTAAAAGAACAAAACCAATACCTGTACCTGCTGGGAACTGACCAATTTTAACTTTATCACCTGATGTTAATGCTCCACCAGAACCTTTGTAAGAAACGTTAGGGAAAACAACTGTCATTTTTGAAATGTCAGCAGTAGTTTTTGGGGGGTTAAGCGGATTGAATGTATAATATCCTAATGTATTTTTCCAACCAGCACCTTCGTGTACAAATGTTACCCAAACATCAGCAGCTTCAGTAATGTATAAGAAGTTACGGTTGTTATTATTCAAAAAATCTGGGTGAGCTGTCGGTACTGATTTAGCTTCTGGTAAACTAGCATTCACATATTCTAAAAATTGGCTAGTGATTGGGTCTCTATCTTTTTCTAAGTAGTTAGGCAAACCATCATTGTTCCAAGAACCTAAGTAAGTAATAAGAGGGTATGTTTGTGCGGTAGTACCTTCTACTCTTGCTGATTTTAGTGGTTGTTCAACGCTTTCAGAAACAGTAGGATTATTTCCTCCAAAATTCACTTCTGAGGTAGTACCACTCAATGTAACAATTGTTTCAGAAGGTAAACCGATATAATCTGGTTTTACCGATATTTTAGTAACATAAGTAGGTACTTTTTGATTTAAGCTGAATACCCCATTTTTCAATGTAATACCTTTGAATAAAAGCACATTTTCAGGATAACTATAAACAGACATAATTACGCCCGAAATTGGGTTGTTCGTATTATCGTACGCACCTATTTTAAAAGTAACTTCTTTTGAGGTCGTAAAATTAAAGCCTGATGGAACATTTAGTTTATCCATGGCTGCTGCAGCAGGATCAATTGTTGAACCGCTATCATTAGGTAAGCAACCACTAAGCAAAGTAGACGTTACAACTAAAAGTATGAGGTAATAATAAGATTTCATGATGTAATATTTTAAAAATGGAGGAAAAAGTTTTATAAATCTATTTAGCGATAAATGTTTTTGTTGCTTGATTTTTTAAAAAAAGATTCGAATCAATTGAATCAAGACACTTATTAAATAAATAACCTTGATTAATGACTATACAGACAAATAGCGTACCAAAAATTAATCACAGCTTGTTTATATTTATTAATATCTTATTTTTTTTTGAAAAAAAATCGACAATCAGCAAAAAACTTCCTTTAATTATAGTCTTTCTAAAAAAAAGAAAATAAAAAAAGCAGAACAACTTTCAGGGAGATTCTGCTTCTTTTATTTCTATAAATATATAAATATTATTTTATTGGAATTGTTACCACGGTAGTATCCCAATGTAAAAGCATATCTACTCCTGTTTCTTTTTCATTGAAATCTATCGTAAATGTTTCAACAGAATCTGGTTGTTGTAGAGACGTAGCGGGTACTCTTAAAACATCTTTACTGTCATCATAAGATAAACCCCATTGTCCCACTTCTGCATTGATAATAATTGTCCAGTCTCCTTTTTCAGGAATTGTGAAGAGGGTATATTTCCCAGCTTTGAGTACTTTGCCTCCAATGGTTACATCTCTTGAGAATTTTATAACAGTTGCTTCATTAGCCCCCGTTCTCCACCATTTTCCATAAGGGACAAGTGCTTTTTCTTGAGTTGTTCCAAAAATAAGTCTACCTTTTTTAGAAGGTTGGCAATAATCTACGGTAATACTTAAACCATTCTTCTCGTATTCAGCGGTAGCTGATGGACTAAAAGGTTTGTTGTAGTAGAATCGAATAAAAACGGTAACAGATGCTAAGACTGCTAAAACAATCAGTATAACTTTTAAAACCTTCATCATTAATTGTTCAATTAGGGAGATTGGAATAATTATATTAGGATAAATTTGAAATCAATTCTGTAAAAATACTCCATTTTATCTTGACGTCAAAATGAATCCAAACACTATATAATTAAATTATACCCATTCGCTCTGCATGTCTTTTTCACGTTTTATAATACAACGTTCAGCATCTAATAAATGTAAGTTTTCGTCTATCTCCATACAAGTTTTAGCATCGTGTAATAGTTCTTTATAAGAGCTTTTGATTTCTTTGCGTTTCAATGCTTCTAAAAACCTGCGAATATCTTCATCACTTTCCAAAATCAATGGAGGAACAGCAGTAAGTTTTCCGTTATCATCTTTGGCAACCATTGTAAAATACGAGGTATTGGTATGTTTTACACTAGCCGTTTTGATATTTTCGGCAACCACTTTGATACCCACAATCAGAGAACTATTTCCAACATAGTTGACAGAGGCATGAAGCGAAACCAACTCACCTACTTCCACAGGCTGTTTAAATTCTACATTATCTACTGATACAGTCACGACATAAGTTCCTGAATGTTTGGCGGCACATACATAAGCAACCTTATCCATCAATGATAATAAAATTCCTCCGTGAATTTTGCCTCCAAAATTAGCATAAGATGGAATCATCAATTCTGTGATGGTAGTTCTTGAATAGTTTACTGTTTTAGCGTTGTCCATCATAATAAGTATTTGGTTAGTAAATAATATTAAAATAAAGCAAGGAAATGCTTTCAATAGCAAAGAAACATCAAATATTATTATATTACCCCACAAACTTAGTGGGTTTTATGCAAATTCAATTAGGACTAAATCCAATTTGAGCCGTATATTTGCACAAAAATTGAAATTTTCCAAGAAAACCTCTACGTATAGGCTTAAAACCTTCGTAATTAATATTTATGAATCCTTCCACTTTGATTTGGCTCATTTTATTAACCCCACTTGCAGGGTTTATTATGCCAATTCTGTTGGGTAGAAAAAACAACACCTTAGCAGCTTGGCTAACAATTGGTTTTACAGGCTTGAATCTTCTCTTTTCAATCCTATTGCTTCGTCAAAACCTTCATGTTGCTAATCCACATTATCTGTTCAACTGGTTTTTGCTCGGAAAAGAAACATATTCTTTTGGCTTTCTGACAGACTCGCTAACACTAATGATGTTGGTTTTAGTGAATTTCATAGCCTTATTAGTACAAATCTTCTCGCTGGAATATATGCACGAAGAACCCGACCAATATAGGTATGTCGGTTTTTTAAGCCTATTTGTATTTTCTATGCTTGGCATCGTACTGACCGATAATTTATTGATCATGTATGCCTTCTGGGAATTAGTAGGGTTAAGTTCATACCTATTAATAGGCTTTTGGTATCAAAAACCCGAAGCCGTACAAGCCTCGAAGAAAGCATTTTTAGTAAACCGAGTGGGTGACGTAGGCTTTTTGTTAGGCATTTTTCTGATTTATTATTTATTTGGCAGTAGCAATTTTCAAGATTTTCCAAATGTTATCGCCAATGCCTCTGAACCTAGTTTAGTACCTGTTGCAGGCTTATTACTTTTCTGTGGGTGTATCGGCAAATCAGCACAATTCCCTTTGCACACGTGGCTTCCCGATGCAATGGAAGGGCCAACGCCAGTTTCGGCACTTATCCATGCTGCAACGATGGTAGTAGCAGGAGTTTACTTATTAGCGAGAATCCATCCATTATTTGGTTTTGAAGAAACCATCATCGTATCGTCTATTGGATGTTTTACCATGCTTTTAGGTTCTGTGTATGCTATTTTTCAAACTGATATCAAAAAAACATTAGCTTACTCTACTATCTCGCAAGTAGGTTTAATGGTGGTTGGCTTAGGCTCTGATTCTTCCGTATTTCATTTATTAACACACGCCTTCTTTAAAGCTGGGCTATTCCTTAGTGCAGGGTCTATTATTCATGCGCTCCATCATGCTGGTCATGATTTCGATGCTCAGGATATGCGATTAATGGGTGGCTTGCGTAAGAGAATGCCTTTTACCTTTGTATGCTATCTCGTTTGTTCATTAGCATTGGCGGGCATTCCTTTCTTCTCTGGTTTTTTATCTAAAGATGCTATCCTGGCACAGGTAGTGGCTAATGCCAATCAGCACCAAAACTTGGCTTTATATATTATTAGCTTTGTTTTTTTTATTGGAATTTTGCTATCTGCTTTTTATATGACTCGCCAAGTATGGCTTATCTTTTTTGGGGAGTTCAGGAATGAAAAGGCAGACCTTTACGCTATTCATGAGGGCTCGTGGAAAATCACTTTTCCAATCGGACTATTGGCTATTTTATCTATCGGCTTCATTTTCACTTTCAATCCATTGAATGCTGAAAGTGCTTGGTTTTGGGAATTTATGAAACCTGAGATGATAGAAAAATCAACTGAAAACCATTGGGTTGCCTATTTATCCACAGCACTCGCTTTTGCAGGAATAGGCTTGGGATATTTATCTAGAAATAAAGCATTAGCTTATACCATACCTACGCTTGATAGCATTTATCAAAAAATATTTGTTGCCCCAGTATTAAAATCAGCTGATTTGTTACAATGGTTTGATTTAAATATTATAGATACTATCGTCAATGCTGTAGCAAAATTACAAGTTATCATTGCCAGCATCGTAGCTTGGTGGGATGCTAAAATTATAGATGGCATTCCCAACTCGACAGCTTATTCAGCAGGAGTAATCGGGAAAATTACTCGTTCAGTACAAGCTGGTAAAGTACAACTATACGTTGCCATATCCTTTTTAGGATTAATCGCTTTGATTACTTTTATCGTTTTTTCATCTTGATAGTGCCTGTGTTTGTTTTCAAAACAAATACAATTATTCTTATATAATTATGCCCATTTTATCAGTACTTATATTTTTACCATTGGTAGCGTCGTTGGTAGTGGCTTTTTCGCCAGACCAATACAAAGCCTATTTCAAATGGTTTACGCTAGGCATTACTGCCGTAGAACTAGCAATTTGTATTTACTTATATCAAAACTTTAATCATGATATTGCAGACTACCAATTCCTAGAACAATTAGATTGGATAACACTTCCACTAGGCACATTGGGGGTTGGCTCTATCGATTATCTTTTGGGTGTAGATGGTATCAGTATGCCAATGGTTTTATTGACAGGCATCGTGATGTTTGTAGGGGCTATTTCATCTTTTGAAATTAAACAGAAAGAAAAAGGATATTTTTCGCTTTTCTTGTTGCTAACAGGTTCAGTAATTGGCTGTTTTGTAGCATTAGATATGTTTCTTTTCTACCTGTTTTTTGAATTCATGCTTTTGCCTATGTATTTTTTAATAGGTATTTGGGGTGGTCCACGCAAAGAATATGCTTCTATCAAATTTTTCTTATATACCCTGTTCGGCTCTATTTTTATCTTAATTGTCATGATTGCGCTCTATCTATCAGTGGTTGACCCTGTAGAAACAGCCGTGAGAATTGGGCTAATCAGCAATGTATCGGATATTACGCCACAGATTATTACAGAAGTACAAACCTTGCTAAAAGATTTAAAAATCCCTTCTGAGCAAATTGTACATACTTTCGATTTACGTTTTATGCCCGATGCTGGCAATTTCCTTCCAAATTCGTGGTTAAATATTTTTTCTGGTATCGAGATTTTTAGTGTTTCAGCTCGTGCATTAGCTTTTATTTTATTGATGATAGGTTTTGGCATTAAGTTGCCTGCCGTACCTGTTCATACTTGGTTGCCAGATGCACACGTAGAAGCCCCAACACCTGTATCAGTGATATTAGCAGGAATACTTTTAAAAATTGGGGGGTATGGTTTTCTCAGAATAGCTTATCCTATTTTCCCTGACGCTGCCCATGACTATGCCTTTGTCATTGTTGCCTTTGGCGTTTTATCGATTATTTACGGAGCTTTCAATGCTTTGGCAATGAATGATTTGAAGAAGATGATTGCTTATTCGTCAGTTTCACACATGGGTTTTGTGCTACTAGGCGTAGGCTCATTGACAAGCGAAGGTATTAACGGAGCGATTTACCAAATGTTTTCGCATGGTGTACTTTCGGCGATGTTATTCTTATTAGTGGGCGTTTTATATAATCGTACCCACGACCGCCGTATTGATAGCTATCAAGGGTTGGCTAGTAAAATGCCTTTATACACTGCTATGACCGCCATAGCCTTTTTTGCCTCATTAGGTTTACCAGCTTTTTCAGGCTTTATTGGCGAAGTGTTTACCCTGATGGGTGGCTTTAACAGTCCGCTTATTCCACGATGGTTAACTGCTTTGGCTGCCTTTGGGTTGGTACTGGGGGCAGGCTATTTCCTTTGGACTTTACAGCGAATATTTTTTGGAAAATACTGGGTCAGACAATTTGAAGGAGCATTAGAAGATTTAAATTTTAGAGAAAAAATGATGCTTTATCCTTTAGCGATATTAGCATTGGTATTTGGTATTTTCCCTCATTTAATCTTTAACTTAACCAATGTAACTGTTGCCGAGCTGTTGAAACTATTTTAACGTTCAATAAGGCATTCTAATAGTGGCGAATACTTTTCCTTGGGTATTATCAATTTTTAGGTAAGCATTCTCACCATATTGTAGTTCTAAGCGTTTTTTGAGGTTTTCAAGCCCTATTCCACCTTCATTGTTTTTAGGTTTAGGTACAAATACGCCCGAATTTTCAACACATAAAATGATAAAACCTTTTTCTGTTCTGGCTGTAATGGTAATATTTCCACCAAATTTCAACTGACCAATGCCATGTTTAACGGCGTTCTCTAACAAAGTATTCAAGGTCATTGGCATAATTAAGATATTACCTATATCTTCCTGAATTTGAAAATTGTACTTTAAGCGGGTATCAAAACGAAGTTTTTCAAGAGACAGATAATTCTCAGCTAAACGAAGTTCTTCACTAAGCGTTGCTTTTTGTTGTTCGCCAAGGTTTAAAGATAGTCTTAATAAATCTGACAATTGAATGATTGATTCTCGGGCCTGAATACTATCAATCAACGTTAGTGCCTTTATGCTATTGAGGGCATTGAATAAAAAATGAGGATTCAACTGTTTTTTTAAACTTTCTAGTTGAGAAATTTTAAGTAGGTTTTCAGTATGTGCTTCGCGTTGCCTTCTATCTTGATAAATACTCAAGAAACGGTGCAAATGAAAAAACATAAACCAAGGAAATACCTTCCATACATTTTCAACAAAAATGGTAGCAAAATTAAAGAAAGAACTATCTGAATAATGATATAATTGATAGTCTATAATAGTATAGATAGAGCCTATTGAAAGACCCCCAACTATTGGGAAAAGGGCATATTGAAGATGGGTAATATCATCAGGACTGAAACGACTAATGATGGTTTTATAAATATGACATGAAACGAAGCCTGAAAAAAAATAAAGTAGTAAATAAATAGTTTTAGTGGATTGACTGAAATCATTAAATTCAATATGTTGAATAGAAAGAAGCGTAATAATCGACCAACATAGAATTTGAATCAACCAGTAAAATTTGGTTTTATTCATAAATTTTACCTAATTATAGTTAAACTCAAAAATAGCAACAAAAGTAGAATAAAACACGTTTGTGAAGAAAAATAATGACCAAAAAAATAATCTTATCCGATTTACTAGCTCACATTCTTGAAAGCCTGAGCGTCATTTCTCCGGAAGTGTTCTTGGGGGCAGTATTTTTACTCCTTATCATCGTCGAATTAATTCTTTATAAATACATCTTCCAAAAGTCTGATTCATTAGAAAACTCAATTGCCCAAAGTTATCAAAATACGCTATGGGGTATTTCCTTGATTTCTGTTTTAATTGCCTTGAATCAAATCATTTCGCAGTTTTCAACTACCAACGATACTTTTCTGTTTGGTGAAATGCTTATTTTAGATAGCAAAGCCATTTTCTTTAAAATAATTACAACGTTTTCAGTAATCATTTTATTGGCACACATCTATGTTTCAAAAAGAAAATATGATGGCGAATTTTATCCTTTGTTGATTAGTATCTTGATAGGCCTAAATTTAATGGCAATGTCGGTCAATCTATTAATGATTTACCTTTCTATTGAAATCGTTTCTATCTCATCTTATGTGCTGACTACTTTTAATAAGACAAAAAAGGCATCCGAAGGTGGTTTAAAATACATCATTTTTGGGGCAGCTTCTTCCGCAATTATGTTGTATGGCATGTCATTATTATATGGCATGACAGGCACGCTTAGTATTGCTTCACCTGATTTTTCAAGAGGCATTGCCCAAACAGATAATGTAGCTTCAACGATTGCTATAGTACTGACACTCTCTGGATTTTTATTTAAAATATCCGCAACGCCTTTTCACATCTGGACGCCTGATGTGTACCAATCTGCCCCAACACCTATTGTGGCTTTTTTTGCTGTAGCGCCCAAAATCGCCTCATTCTTAGTAATTATTCGCTTTTATTCTATCATACCTACCGACCTAACAATCATCACTGCTATCGTAGCCTTGGCTAGTATTACTTTTGGCAATTTCTCGGCTTTATGGCAAAAAGATGCCAAAAGGTTATTGGCTTATTCAACAATAGCTCATACAGGTTTTATGCTGATTGGTCTGATAATGATTTCTGAATTAGGCATAAAAAGCGTCGTGTTTTATTTGATAGTTAGCTTATTTACTAATTTCTCCGCTTTTCTATTAATTGACTACGCAGCAAATAACACCCAAGGGCAAAAGCCAGACAATGCTTCTAAATTTATGATAGAAAACTTTAAAGGCTTGGGTAGATTAAATCCTTTGTTTGGAATATTAATATTAATCGTAATGATTTCCTTGGCGGGCTTACCTCCTACTGGCGGATTTATTGCAAAACTGAATATCTTTTCTGCTCTTTGGGAAGCCTACCAAGCTTCTGGTAAGCAATTATTATTACTCCTTTTTATATTTGGCTTACTGAATACGGTTATTTCTTTATCTTTCTATTTGAAAATACCATTCCTGATGTTTTTTAAAGAAAGTGAAGAAGGAGTAACATTCAAACTCAGCTTAGAACAAGCCGTATTGGCAATATTGTTGGTATTCCCAATTCTAGCATTATTTTTCAATGCAGATTGGCTTATGAATATTATCAATAGTTTATAAGGCTATTTTAGGTACACTCCCATTCGAGCTTCGTCGTCTAATACTACCGAAACATATTCGCTGAGGGTAGTTGAAAGCTCGTATCCTACGTAGTCTGCCAAAATTGGGAAACGACGATAGTTTCTGTCTACCATTACAGCTACTTGGATGCGTTTTACAGGGATACTTAAAAACGGAGATAATGAATAAGCAAGTGTTCTTCCGCTATTCAGCACGTCGTCTACCACGACAATGGTTTTGTGTTCTAAAAATCTTTCGTCGCAATCAAACTCTACTGGACTTTCGTAGGTAACATCTTTATCTACGTCTATTAATACGGCACTAGCCTCAATAGGTGAAATCTCTTGGAGTGTAGTGGCTAATAACTTGGCTAAGGCATGTCCCTGCCCTCTGATACCAGCAATAACAATATCCGACTCTTCAAAATTATTCTCATAAATTTCAAAAGCAATTCTTCTAATTTTCTGAAGCACTTGGGTCTGGCTCAGTATTTGGCTCTCAATAAGTTCCATATTTAATAATTCTAGAAAATTCTTGGATATATTTTCGTTAAGGCATTAAAATTAGCATTCAAAAACCCCTAAAACAAATCATTAAAGGTAATTTACCCATAATTTCATCTTTGGATTTAGGCAACCAGACTGATATACTTTCTTTATTAAATCATTAATTTGTTGGTGTTAATGCTCATTTCAACAAAACTTCCTTATTTTTTGTACCTTTGTCGTCTGAATCACCAAATTTTATTATAGACATGGCAAAAGGATACGCTCAGTCGCAACAAAGACGAGTACAACAACCAATTCAATCAAATCCATTAGCAATCAAAACAAAAAAGTTTGCCCTTGAAAAAAATAAATTCATCGGAATAAACATGATGCAACTTATTAAAAATCAATGGTATTGGGGATTTGTGCCTTTAGCATTAATTTTTATCAATGTTATTTTGAACCTTACAGGCGTTTATCATAACTACTGGATTTACGTGTTGACACTAATCGGAGCAATTGCATATTTAATATTTTGGGCAATTCAGTTTACTGGCGTTACCCAATTAGAACAATACAAACAGCTTTTTAGTAAATATCGTTATGAAATCGACAGTCGCCAGATTTTGATGAAATTGAGCGATACTGAGGGAGGTGTCATTAAATGGGACATGATTAAAGGTGCTAGAAAAGCTAAGGATGCCTACATTTTAGACATGGGGCAGTATCAGTTTATTTATTTACCATTTACGGTATTTAATACTGATAGTGATAAGAAGTTATTGGATAGAATCTTGAAAGACAAAGGATATTCAGTTGATTAGTAGTAACAATATCCAACTAAAATCCCCTGTAAACGATATTTACAGGGGATTTTTAGTTTATTTCAATAAATTCTCGATTAAGTAGGTGATATTTTATATGTTTTGGAATAAATAAACAAACGCTATTGTTGATAACTTAAATACCGTTTCCGAAGTGCAAGAGCAAGACATACTTTCAAGAATTAGAAAAGAAGAAAATGCAGCTTTCCAGTTGTTATATAAATTCTATTTCCCAACGATTCAAAAATACATTCTCCAAAATTCAGGTACGATAGCTGATGCTGAAGATATTTTTCAGGAATCGTTAATCACGTTGATTCATAAATCACGTGACCCAGCTTTTGTGCTATCTGCTTCGTTAAAAACTTATCTGTTTGCTATTTCTAAAAATCTTTGGTTGAAAAAACTACGAGATAAAAAAGAGGCTTCTCATGAAAATATGGAAGAATTCGACACTATGGATGAATCATTTGCTGATAATGAAGAACCTTCACTAGTAGAGAAAGTTACGGAACTTATGCACGTGCTTTCTGCAGGATGTGTAAAGGTGTTACATCAATTTTATTGGTTGAATCAACCTATCGAGGCTATCATGATGATGTCAGGATATAAAAATAAACATAGCGTAAGTACACTAAAAAATAAATGCCTGACGACCATCCGAAAATTGGCTAATAAATAATTATAAAAAAAATGTTCTTGCCTTGGTGATATTTGGTAGTGCATGGGAATAAAGTGTTGTAACATCAAACAATAATAAATTCAACCATGAATATTCTTGCTAAAAAATGGGTGCTGACAATAGTTAGTTGCTCAGTATTAATTAGTACTTATTTTATTATAGCAACAAATATCAACAAGCCCATGAAATTACAAACAAATCAAATCGCTCCCAGTTTTTCAACTATTGATATTAAAGGTAATGATGTAAGTTCAGCTACTTTGAAAGGTAAAAAAGTAGCCTTAATTTTTGAACGCTTTGTTGGTTGTCCCATCTGTAATTTACACGTTCATCAACTGATGAAAGTGCATGAACAACTCCAAAAGAAAGGAATTATTTTGGTAGTAGTTTACGAATCATCTAAAGAAAATCTACTTCAATTTGCAACTGTTGAAGAAATACCATTCGTTTTATTACCAGACCCTGATGGAATTCTTTACGATACTTTCGGACTACAAACTTCTTTAGGAAAAGTAATGAATGGCATCTTGTTTAAAGGTGCCTTTGCAAAAGTAAAAGCAGGGAAAAAACTGTATAAAGGCAAATACAAAAATGATGGAAAGATGAGTCGTTTGGAGGCTGATTTTTTAATCGACGAAAAAGGAATTATTAATAATGCTCACTATGCTAAGTTTGTGGGAGACCATTTACCTATTGAAGAGGTGATTGGATTTTAAATACAATCATAAACGGTGGTCGCTCTAGTTTTTTCATTTCATAGAGAAAAAAGTCAGTGCGACCACCGTTTATGAATAAGCTTTTGTTTACTGTTTACCCGAATGTGTCAACGTTTCAACTATTTCACCATGTGCCAATTTATCGGCTTTGTCAAAATTCTGTAGGGCCTTCTGAATGGTTTCATCAAAAGATGTCATCACTTGATAATATTCATTATTCAAGTTTTTACCCGCCTTTCTTTGCCAAACGCTTCTAGCAACCAAAGCCTTTATTTGTCCTTTGATATAATTGTTCGAACGGTCATAATCTTTAGCTGATTGTTTAACTTTTGCTTGGGTTGCCAATCTTTGTAAATCAGCCATCATGGCATCTGTTACAACAAACTGCTTGTTAAACTCTTTGAAGTTTAGTTTTTCCAGTGTTTTTAAATTCTTGTTTGCATAATTCAACGCATATTCTCGGATGATATTCTTACTGAACAATTCCGTTAAGTATTTAGAATAATAACTAGTATCTCGAGCCACAAACACATCAGGCGTAATACCTCCACCGCCATACACCGTGCGACCAGCAACAGTTTTATACTTCAATTTTTCATTGAATTTAATACTATCTGAACTAAAGAATTCTCCGCTTTTCATGCGTGTTTCATAGTCCTTTTCATAGTCTTCTTCCTTCCCTAACGAATATGGTTTCTGGATACTTCTACCACTTGGTGTATAATATCGCGAGATAGTCAATCGTAATTCAGAACCATCGTGCAGGGTAATTGGCATTTGTACTAATCCTTTTCCAAACGAGCGTCTGCCTACAATCAAGGCACGGTCGTTATCTTGTAATGCACCTGCTACAATTTCAGCAGCAGAAGCACTGTTTTCATCAACCAATACAATTACGGCACCTTTTTCAAAAATACCTTCCTGACGAGTAAATGTCTGTGAATCAAACTTAGACCCTTTGCCTTTGGTATATACAATCAGGCGTTCGTCTGATAAAAGTTCATCAACCATTTTCTCTGCACGGTCTTTGTACCCTCCAGGATTTCCACGTAAATCAAGCACCAAACGTTTTAAACCTTGTGATTTCAAAGAAGATAATACTTGATGGAATTCATCATACGTTGATTCTGAGAAACGATCTACTTTAATATATCCAGTCTGGTTATCCATCATAAAACCAGCATTGATAGAATACGAAGGAATCCTATCGCGTGTAACGGTAAATTGTCTGATTTTACTTTCTCCGCTTCTAACGATTTCAAGTTCAACCTCGCTTCCTCGTGGGCCTCTTAGCTTACTGAATATTAGGCTTGAATTTACTTTCTGTCCGATTAATGAAACGCCATCTGCTTTAATCAAGCGGTCACCACTTTTTATACCCACAGCATCCGATGGGCCACCAACCATGGCATTCACTACATAAACGGTATCATTAAAAACATTGAATTCTATACCGATACCATCAAAGCCAGACTCTAACTGCGAGCGAGCTGCGGCTACATCTTCCGTAGAAAAATAAGAGGTATGCGGGTCTAGTTTCTCTAACATTTTTTTTATAGAGAACTCCACCAAAGAGTCTGTACTGACAGAATCTACATAATTATTTTCAACTAACGAAAGTACCTCACGATATTTCGCTACTCCCTTAGCTACATTATTCATGCGTGACTGACCACTAAAAAAGTTGGCACCAATAAGCATTCCGGCTACCAAAGTAAAAGCAATTATGATGGGCAATCTGATAATCATCGGCTGATTATTCACGGGCTTATTTTCCTTCATCTTCAAACTGAATATTATTTTAACAACAAAATACCAATAAATTTCCAAAAAGTATATAATGTCTTATATTTTTCGAATAGGATTAGGAATTTTAATAACGTAGAATTCGTCAAGAAAATATTTGCCCAATAAAATGATGTAACTTTGTGAGATTATAAAACAATGAAACCTCACCACCAACCCCTCTCTGAATAGAGCGGGACGCGTAGTCGGGTTGGGGGTGAGGTTAAGCAACACCATGGGAAGAATATTAGCCATAGATTATGGTACTAAAAGAGTAGGTTTGGCTGTAACAGACCCTTTAAAAATTATTGCCTCTGCTTTAGATACTGTCCATAGCAAAGATGTTTTGAACTTCCTAAAAGTATATATGGAAAAAGAAAGCGTAGAAGCTTTTGTAGTAGGGATGCCTGTGAATCTTGACGGACAAGCCACTAATAATACCTCGCAAGTAAAAGGTTTTATTACTACGTTGAAAAAAGCATTCCCCGAAATGCCCATTCATTTGCACGACGAGCGTTTTACATCGTCAATGGCCATGAGTGCCATGATTGCAAGTGGCTATTCAAAAAAAGACCGTCGCGAAAAAGGGAACATTGATAAAATTTCTGCCACCATTATTTTACAGTCTTACATGGAGAGTAAGGGGATGTGAGTCATTGAGTGATTGAATGAATGAGTGATTTAGTGATTGTAATACATTCAAAATTAACATTTTTCACTTCGCCATTTAATTTTGACGTATTACTTAAAAATAACAATTTTTAACAAAGCTTATAGCCTACGGCTTATTGCTTAAAGCCAAAAACAATTAACATGAATCTTTACGGACTTATAGGTTATCCACTCGGACATTCATTTTCTAAAGGTTATTTTACTGAAAAATTCCAACAATTAGGCATTTCCGAAACTCATACTTACGAGAAATTTGAACTAGAAAATATTCAAGATTTACCCGCTTTGTTACAAAGCAATCGCCCACAGCTAAAAGGTTTGAATGTGACTATTCCGCACAAACAAAACGTAATACCTTTTTTGGATGCTATTGACGAAGCTGCCTTGAAAATTGGGGCAGTAAATACCATCAAAATTTTACCCGACGGCACAACTAAGGGGTATAATACAGATTATTGGGGTTTCCGATGGACGCTAGAAAAATGGGAAGATTTTCAAGCCATCAAACCACAAAAAGCATTGGTACTGGGCAAAGGTGGTGCAGCCAAAGCCATTATCCAAGCCTTGGAAGATTTAGGCTTAACCACCCAATATGTATCAAGAACGAAGGAAGAAGATACTATTACGTATGAGGAATTGACAGAAGAAGTAATGAACGAGCATCTTTTTATCGTCAATACTACACCTTTGGGTATGTTTCCAAAAGTAGAAAATTTTCCAGCTATCCCTTATGAGTTATTAACTGACAAACATTTGTTATACGATATTGTCTATAATCCATTAGAAACTACTTTCTTAAAAAAGGGATTAGCACATGGTGCCAAAGGCGTGCATTTTGGTTTAGAAATGCTTCATGGACAGGCGGAAAAAGCTTGGGAGATTTGGGGTGAATAATACTATTTATTGATATTTTGTTACTATTAGCCATCTATTTTTAGATAGTTTTTTATTGATATATGACCGTATGATAAAATATGGAAAAGATATTGATGAGGGATTTTGATTGTTTAGAAGGAATTGGGATATTGGGAAATGTTTGAAAATCACGTTTAAACCAATCAAATCCCTATATTTTAATCTTAATAAGAAATCACTATGAACAAAAAATTACTACTCTTATTTTTCACCATCGCATTATTTTTCAATCTTCGCTCTACCATTTTTGCACAAGTATTTGAAGAATATACAGTTGATGCTCTTTCCCAAACAGCCCCTTTAAAACCCAAATTAAAAGATTTTAAGACTTTTGATGTAAGGCTCATTAAATACACTGCCTTAAATGCTCCGATAGAAATAAAAAATTTCCCCGACAGTGACTTCTCAACGCTTTTGTCGTCTGTCTCATTCAATCCATTAAAACAAGTAACTGATGGGGGAGATTTACACGTGGTCGTATTACTACAAGCGTATAGTGATATGAAACTTGGTGCATATACTGGATTCTATATTACCCTCTACGACAAGTTTATGAACGTACAGGGAACATTTCAAAAGAATTGGAGTTATCTAGAACCCAAAGCTTCCAAAAAACTAACGGACGATTCTGTTTATAAAGTAAAATTTAAAGCAAACCTTGAAAGTGCGCTCGAAGACTTTTTAGCGACAATGTACAAAGCAGGCGTAGAAGGTCATGAAAAATATGTTCGTGTTACATTGGCTCAGTTTAGCAAAGCTAAAAATTGGCCAGATTTAAAAGACTTCAACGTAATTATCGAAGAAACTAACAAAACGCTTAGAAAACAAGGAACTAATGCTTGGTTAAAGGAAATCACTAAAGATGACATTAAATATTGGGGGGACTTTGTCAATGAAAAAGATGACACAGACCAAAATGATATAAAAAGAGCTGCTTTGCACAATTTGTGTGTTTACTATACGCTAAACCATGATGAAAAAATGGCAAGAGATTATTTAGAAAAATATAAAAAAGTAGATGTTGAGTTAAAATTTAATGGCGTAAAATTTAGGTATTCAGATAGAATAGAGGAAGTACTTATCAATTATATTCCCTAAAAAAGAAACAGAGCCTTTACTAACTCAAGAGATACCACTTGACGCAATCTTGGAAAAACACCAATTTATTACTGTTGAAGGCACGGCCATTCCTTATGAAGGTGATAAGTTTTTTAAAGAACCTTTTAAAGGAACCATCAAAATTGTAAAGCCAGAACCTTATTTCAATATAACCAACAGCGGAGCAGTATCTACGCTAGGTGGAAAAGATGTAGGAGTTCCTATCAAGCTTTTTAATGGTAAAGAATTGGTTAAACAACTTTATGCCTCTAATATTCAGAAGATAACTAGCAATGATGATTCCAAAGAGTTTGTTGTTCGTAAATTTAGATTGCTGACGTTTACCTACTTTACTCTTTTAGAGCGTACCTATAAAGGCCCTAAAGTTGCATTATACGAACAATTATTTGTCGAAGATTCGCCTGTTTCACAGAAAAGCTCTAACCCAGAACGTCAAAATGTAGCCCCAGAAGTTTATTTTTGGTTGGCTAAAACAGGCGATACAGAAGGAGTACAAACAACTTTTATTAACGTAAAAAAGAGACTTTTTGAATATTTTAGCGATTGTCCATCAATCAAGGAAAAGTACAGCGAAGTCTATTTTAATAATTTGAATATGAAAAATATCGTAGCAGATTATGATAAATGTAAATAATATTCGCTAACTGATTTTACCATTGTAAAGAACAAATTATCTAACATGAAAATAATTGCATTTGCAGGAAGTAATAGCTCTACTTCTATCAATAAAAAACTAGTAACCCACGTTGCATCCTATTTTGAGGGACATACAATTGAGATTCTAGACCTCAATGATTATGAAATGCCTTTGTTTAGTGTAGATAGGTTAGCAAAAGATGGGATTCCTCAATTGACATTAGATTTCGCTCAAAAAATAGACTCAAGTGATTTTTTATTGATTTCTTTAGCAGAAAATAATGGTGCATATACTACCGCTTTCAAGAATGTTTTCGATTGGCTTTCTATGATTCCTGAGCGTCCTGTGTTTGGGAATAAACCTATGTTTTTATTATCAACTTCTCCAGGAGCAAGAGGGGGAGCAAGCGTAATGGAAATAGCCAAAAATAGAATGCCTCATAGTGGTGGTAAAGTGATTGAGACGTTTTCTTTACCAAGTTTCTATAAGAGCTTTGTGGAAGGTAAAGGAATTACAAACATTGATTACGCTACGGAATTAGTTACTAAAATTGAAAAAATAAAGGAAGTATTGGCTATCTAAAATAGCATAAATTCCTTATCTGTCGAATCCAATCAATTCATCAATAGATAATCGTATGAGTAACAAAGAAAACATAATTAACAACTATATAGAAGGATACAATCAGTTTGATATTGATAAAATGGTGCTAGACTTTGACGATAATATTGTGTTTGAGAATATTTCTAATGGAGAAGTCAACTTGACTTTGTCAGGAATTAATGCATTTAAAGAACAAGCTGAACAGGCAAAAGCTTACTTCTCTGCAAGAACTCAAACTATAGCATCATTTGAGGACAAAGATGATGAAGTTGAAGTCGAGATAGATTATTATGCCATATTAGGAATGGATTTCTCTAATGGATTAAAGAAAGGCGACGAATTGAAATTAAAAGGAAAGTCTATTTTCAAGTTTTTGGATAATAAAATTGTTAAGCTTAGTGATATTAGTTAATGTAGATAAATTTATTAATCAAAAGAGGTCTTAGCATTCATTTACTACGACCTCTTTTGATTAATAAACCTTACTTTTCACCGCTTGACGTAGTGTTTTTCACTACTTCAGGGTGTACAAGCCATCTTCATTTTTGAGAATTAAAAAATATGCGTTGTCTATCAAAACTAAATCATAATTTAGTATGTTTGATTTTTATAATTATGCAAGATGGAACAAATTCATACTTTAGAAGATTTATATAAAAATCGTTTAAACTTTGTACCCGAAAACCTTAAAAATGACATAGGACATTTTAATGTTTTTCGGGTTGAAGATTTTATCGGAAATTCACAAAAACCGATTCCGTACAGTCGAAAGGATTATTATAAAATTTCACTGGTGATTGGCAAAAACCATTATCATTATGCGGATAAAATCGTGGAAGTACAAGAAGCGGGCATTTCTTTTGCCAACCCGATGATTCCCTACAAATTAGAAAGAATCGGCGAAAAGCAGTCGGGATACTTTTGTGTATTTACTGAATCTTTTCTTCAACAAATTCCCAATATCAAAGAATATCCCATTTTCAAAGTTGGCTCTTTTCCTATTTATGAGTTGGAAACTGAAAATATCACAGCATTCCGCCATATTTTCGAGCAAATGCTTACTGAAATCAACCTAGAGTACGTCTATAAGTACGATTTACTCCGTACTTTGGTACAGCAACTCATTCACAAAGCCATGCGTTTGAAACCCAACGAAACAGTGATTTCATCGCAAAATCATTCGGCAAACAATCGTATCACCTCTCTTTTTATTGAATTACTCGAACGCCAATTCCCCATTGAATCGCCATTTCAAACGATGAAATTACGAAACCCGATAGATTTTGCTACGCATCTTTCGGTACATATCAACCACTTAAACAGAGCTTTAAAAATTGTTACAGGCAAAACTACTTCTCAATTAATTGCTGAACGGATTTTACAAGAATCAAAAACTTTATTGAAACATACCGATTGGAACATTGCTGAAATCGGTTTTTGCTTGGGTTTTGAAGACCCTTCGCATTTTACTTCATTTTTTCGGCGTGCTTCACAAATCACGCCCAAATTGTTTCGTAACTGACAGGCAGATATACAATTGTTTGATTTTTTATATTTCCTGTTTCTTATGGGCTATTTATAGATGAGTATTTGTAAGGAATTTTGCAACAGATAAATATATTAATTAACATTCAAAAATAATCAACTACTATGAAGTATAATTATGTAGGCGAAACGGGTTTATTAGTCTCGGAGCTATGTTTGGGAACAATGACTTTCGGCGGACAAAATGCTGGAATGTGGGAAAATATTGGCAAACTACAACAGCAAGAAGTAAATGAATTGATTAAAGTAGCGGTAGAGGCAGGCATCAATTTTATTGATACCGCCAATATTTATTCTTTTGGACAATCGGAACAATTATTGGGGCAAGCTTTAAAAGATTTGAATATTCAGCGTGACCGAGTGGTGATTGCCACAAAAGTATTAGCCAAAATGGACGAATACCCTAACAGCACTGGACTATCAAGATACCACATTTTCAATTCAGTTGAAGCAAGTTTGAAGCGTTTGCAAATGGATTATGTTGATATTTTGTATGTGCATGGCGTTGACCCCAAAACTTCTATCGAGCAAATTGTGCGTACCCTCAACGACATTGTAAACACAGGAAAAGTACGTTATATTGCCATTTGTAACTGGCCAGCTTGGATGGTCGCTGAGGCTCAAACCTTTGCTAAATACAATGGTTTTCATCAATTCATTGGCTTGCAATATTATTATTCTGCTGTAAGCCGTGATATTGAGCATGAACTTGTACCTATGGCGACTCATCACAAATTAGCAATATTTCCGTGGAGTCCATTAGCAGGTGGATTTTTGAGTGGTAAATATACTCGGGAACAAGCAGAAGCAGGTTCGAGAAGAGTAAATTTTGATTTCCCTCCTATCGACAAAGAAAAAGGTTATGATTTAGTAGAAGTGCTAAGTAGTATAGCCAACGCCCATCAAGCTACGGTAGCACAAGTAGCTTTGGCGTGGGTCAGGCAGCAAAGTGGCGTAACAAGTACCATTATCGGAGCAAAAACTGTTGCTCAGTTGAATGATAATCTTCGCTCCGTCGAGATTCAATTAACGCCTGAAGACTTAGCCAAAATCAATGAAGTAAGTCCATTACCATTACAATATCCGGGGTGGATGGTGAACAGACAAAGTACTTATAGAAGTTAAAGATAAGCTTTTTAGAAGGTCGAATCACCTAGTAAGCAACGGTTAGTGGTATATGAGGACTCAACTTGGAAAAAATTATAAAATGCGTTATATTTTTGCAATGTAACATTGCAGTATACAGTGGCGTAGTGTAGTAACAGTACGCCAAGCAAGTGGGAAAGTCTATTTTCAAGTTTTTAGGCAATAAAATAATTCGACTTACTGATATTAGTTAATGTATATAAATTCATTAACCAAAAGAGGTCGTAGCAAATGAATGCTACGACCTCTTTTGGTTATTTTATAAACTTTACTTTTCCTACAAAAGGGTCTGTATCCAATGCAAATGCTTTCCCTTTTTTGCTCATTGAAATATCATGTAAAACATTATCAGATGGTAAACATATTTTACCTTTTACCTTATTAGCACTTACTGAGAAAGGTACTAGTTCCAACTGCAACCAGTCTAAATCATTGGTTGATTGTGCCAATTTGATATGTGGCAATATTGCACCGTCACGTACCAACATTACTACCGACAATTCTCCACCGTCAATCTTATGCCACCCACCAGCATAAACTTTCTTGGTTTGATAATCTATCCAATTTCCTTTGGGTAAATATACTTCTCTGCTTCTGGCATCTTGTTCAAAGAGCGGAGCAACCAGAATATCTGAGCCAAACATATATTCATTTTCAATTTGCCAAGAACCAGCATCTTCTGGAAACTCTACAAACAAAGCACGCATCATTGGTAAACCGTTTTCAGAAGCGTGTTTAGACTGTGCATAAATATAGGGTAACAGTTTATATTTCATTTCGATTACCTTTCGGAAATCGTTCATAAAATCTACACCATAATCCCACGGTTCTTTTGGTGGCTGTCCATGACAACGAGTATGCGATGACAAAGCTCCAAATGGCAACCAACGTCGGTATAAATCTTGTTGGGTTCTTTGTGTAAACCCTCCAATATCATGACTCCAGAATGAAAATCCAGAAACGCCTAGCGATAAACCTCCACGCAATTCGGCTTCCATACCCATATTGGTAGATTCGGCATCGCCACCCCAATGCAGAGGGTAACGTTGCGAGCCGGCCCATGTGCTTCTAGCCCAAATGATATTTTCTCCGTTGATTTCCTTGGTTAGTTCAGACACAATTTTGTTATAACGTAAGGGATACAAATTATGCTCATAAAAGCCTGTACGACCATTGGCATAAATTCCCTTGTATGGTGCAGCCTCGCCAAAATCTACCTTGATGGCAGCTACACCCATTTTCAATAAATTACCAATTTTTTCACGATACCATTGGATGGTATTGACATTGGTAAAATCTAAGACAGCATCCTCGTAGGGAATATTACCTTTGTCATTTTTTATGAATAATCCTTTATCCACAATTTCTTGAAAAAGGTCATTTTTAGGTACGAAATAAGGCAATTGCCACAAACAAGTACGAAAACCTTGTTCCTTTAAATCCGAAATCATTTTGACAGGGTCTTTAAAACGATTCTTAGAGAATTGATAATCACAACGCCAATCGGTTTCAAACCATCCTGTATCGAAATGGAGTACATCCGTCGGGATTTTGTTAGCCCTTAGCTTAATCGCCACATTGCGTCCGTCTTCTTCTGAAAAATACGTAATACGACTCATCCACAACCCAAAAGACCAAAGCGGAGGCATAGAAGCCTTACCCGTTACATTCGTGTATTCATCCAGAATTTCTTTGGGTTCACCCAAGAAAACGAATAAATCTAACGATTCGTCCCCAATCATTAATGCATTAGCAGCACCGTAGGTAGCACCAAAATCGCAAGTAATGGGCGTAGAAGTGTGCATAAACATGCCGTAGCCTCTTGAACTCATAAAAAATGGAATAGGCTTATACATGCCAGCCGTTTCGATACCATTAGGGTCTGAGGTATACAAATTTACTTTTTGACCATACTTGTTCAATTTGGTAAATGATTCGCCACAACCAAAGATTTTCTCATCGGGCGATAGCGTAAATACGGGCGCAATACTGCGTGAATAGTCTGCCGCACGGCGTACAAAACAGAATGGCATCGAGGCAGTATAGGAAGTTTTATTATCTACAAATCCACGGGTTTTGGTTAATAATTTACCCGCCTTATCTCTGAATTCTATTCCCCAAGGACTTTCGGTAATCGTCACTGTTCCGAAGGCACTTTTGTATTGATGACCTTTTGCAATTTTGGTATATTGCCAAGAATTATCACGAGTAGGTTCTTTTACTAACATCAACGATGGTTCGTCTGCCCTTGTAATCGTACCAGTATTCGCACGGATTCTTACCGATTTTGGCGAAATAAATTCTATTGAAAAAGGTAGAACAGGGTTCTCTGCATACTCTGGTCCAGGGAATTCATTCCCCGGCACTTTATGCAAAGCCGACTGTGTATAATTAAACGCATGAGCAGGAAAATACTGATTTCTTTTCCATTTGATACTACCCGAGCCTGTAGTAGGATTAAAACTAGCTAAACTATCTGCTACAAAATAGGTATTGGTAAAATCTTTAAAATCTTTGCTAAGGTCAACAGGTTCGTTGAGCATTGTTTGAGTATTTTGAGCAAATGTGTATTGACCTAGGAAAAGTCCCAAACACAATGCAAACAAAACACCTCTTTTGGCATGCGAATAAATATTTATTTTCATATAGAATAAAATGATTAATGGTTAACAATGCATCAACTTGCTACGGCTTTTCTACTTTTTTATACCCTACGATTCTATTTTTAGCATCAAAAAACTTTAAAATATAAGTACCTGATTGCTGTTTATTTACAGTCAGTTTTTTCTTACTTAATTTTTTCTTTGCAATAGATTTTCCTTGAAGATTTATTAATTGAGCGGAATAAACGGCATTACCTGTACTTTTTATCGTAAAAACATCTTGACGAGCATTGGAAAGAATAGCTACATCTGTTAATTCGGGCGTTTTACTTAACCCTAAAGTTTTTAGGACATAATTTCCAATATCACTCTTTATACAAGGTGATAGTGCTGTAGTTCCTTTTTGAAACATATTGAATCCTCCATTCCATTCCCACCAAGCAGATGGAATATCTAAGGCAGTCAATGCATCGTAAACAGCATTGGCATGTCGGCAACGACTATCAGCATCTGCGAAATTACTATAAGAGCCAAACTCTCCTAAGAAGATAGGTACATTTTTCTGAATAGACCATTCTTTTGCCTTGGCAAGTGCATTATAAATTGCTTCGGGGGTTCCATATCTTGCATAGTGGGTAACGTTGTATTCCACCCAAGTTCCTTTTGCTGAAGGGGGTACTACTAAGTTTGCATTATCTGTACTCGGAAAAGGAATATTTCTTAAGTCTCTTACTTCTGGGCTTGTCCATGTAGCTCCTTGATGGGTAAAAATAAAAGGGTCGTAATAATGAAAACTATAAATAATATTGGGGTCTGAAAAAGGCTCGGATTTTAATAAACCTTCTCTACTATTCCAGTCATGAAAACCCACCACAAGTGTATGACGAGGAGCAATGGCTCTGACTGCACTGATTAATTGATTGGCCTCTGCTCTCCATTCGTCTGCGGTGATGTCATGAGGTTCATTTTGTAGTTCAAAAAATACTTTTTCAGGGTCTGTATTTTTGTACCTTTCTGCTACGCTTTTCCACAAAAATAATTTTCTATCGATGGTATTTGCTTCTGGTATCGAGCCGTTGTACTCAGGATGATGCAAATCAATCACTACTTTTAATCCATTGTTTATACACCATTTAATGAGAGAATCTGTAGCAGTTAATCCAATCGGATAATCCCATTGATAAGGTGCTTGTATAGAAGCAAAGGCACTAAAACAAACGGGCATTCTGATAGTTTTAAAGCCTTCTTTAGCAATATCCGTAATCATGCTTTTGCGTTTCATTACTTCTGACATCTTTATAAAATCACCATAATGGTTTGCCTTTGTCCCTAACCAATAGTTTTCTAAATAAGAAAGATTCATTCCTATGCCCAGTGTGGCGGCTCTTTTCGAAGCAATTGTTTGCGAGAAAAGGGTATTATTCAATATTAAGCTTATACTGAATAATACAAAATATACAATGCTTTTTTTCATGTTAATATCATTTTATAGACATGGTCATTTTTGATTGTAGAGCTTCAATGGCAGCAGATAAATAGGCCATCGGAGCATTCCAATTAATCGCAATTTCGTTAGTCGAATATGAACAATCTGCATCTAAATAAGATTCATCAGCTACTTTAGTGGTATATCCTACACATTTATCCTGTTGTCCAGGATTTGTCCCTCCTGACAAAAAACCGGGCAAAGGTTCAACGATGCCATCAGCCATCGCCAAACGGTGATGCGGATGCATAGGCGTTTTTGAGCCAAAGGCTGTCATAAAAGAATAACCCGTTGCATTTCTACCAAGCAGGTAATCTAAATTGCTTAAAGCTAAAGCTAAGTATTTTGTATTTTTTGTCAATTTAAATGCTTGAATCATGGCTATTCCTTGATTGGCAGCTCCACCAGAGCTTCCCCACATAAAATCTCTAGCGGTTCTTCCCATTACTGTTTGGAAAGAACGCTTCTCAACACCATTTGCCAACGTATCTATAAAGGCAATGAGTCTGTTTTTCAAAGCAGGGAAATCCTCTTTTGCTTTTCCCGTTAATTGATGCTGAAATCTTGCTAAGGTATAATATCCTAACAAACGTACTTGATTCCAAGCAGGTATATTCATTTTTGCGTTAAGCCCATTTTCAATAGTTTTGTAATAGCTATCATTTTGGGTAGTGATATATAATTCAGTGGCTGCCCAGAAAAATTCATCTGAGAAATCATTATCGCCATAAGCACCCGTCGTTATTTTGGGCAAAAACTGCTCATTTAATTTATTTTGGTCATATTTTACCGCTGGATTCTTGATTGCCCAATTCCAAGCACGATTAGAAGCTAACAAACAAGAATCAGCCAAAGTGGGAAACTGTTTTGGAAATTGTTTGAAAACCCTAGCGGCTTGTGCCATCACTGCTGCAAAATCAAGGGTGGCAGCAGTACTTTTTTGTACTGCATATCTCGTTTGGGTTGCCTCAATAGGCATAATAATTGGGTCAAAAACGGCATTGGTTAATTTATGATAAACACCACCATCGGTATCTTGCATGGTTAACATCCAACGTAAATTCCACAGTGCTTCGTCTAATATATCAGGAACTTCATTATTACTTTCTGGAATATTCAGGTTTTGTTGTTGAAAATACGCAGGGAAATCTTCGTATAAAGAAAAGAGTGTTCCCATCGTAATGCCTGAATTAACAATATACTTATTATAATCTCCTGCATCGTACCACCCTTTAGGTGATGAAATAACCGTGCCTGCTGGTCTTTCAGGACTAACAGCCGAGGCATGAATTAATATTTTGGTATCTGGATGTGCAAATGGTCTTGCCCATTTGTCAGCATATTTTGAAGGAAGTTCGGTAGAGGCTCTTTGATAATAAAAGGCTTTTAAGGATGCCTTAGCCATATTTTGATGAACATTAGCACGCACTTCAAATGGATAAGAAATCCCTAATGAGGGTACTTCTATTACATATTTACCTACGTTTTCTACGCTTGAAAAGTCTGCTATTTGAGTGGTTTTGTCAGAAAATTCGGATTGGCGTGAGGCACTTAATTTACCTACCAACACCGTTTTGGTTAAATCGGTTGTTTTAACTAAAAAAGTAGCTGCTTTAGCATTAACAATAACGGCTATTTTAGGCGCATTTGGATAAAAACCAATTTGATTAAGGCGAATATTTTCTGATACTTTTTGACCAAAAATTGGATGAAAAATAACAGAAAACACACAGAACATTATATATTTAAGGATATTCATTGGATAATTTTTGTTTATAAATTTAAATTTTAAGGATAATTATTTTAGTTGTAAGTGATGATTACTCACCACTTACAACTCTCAATTCATCATTTCTTAGTCACTAACTGATACAATGCACCTTTATCACTTCCTAAAAGTACCGTTAATAAATACACTTCACCTGCTTGGTCTTCGCCAAAGCTGTAAATATGCCAGTTGCCTGCCTCTTGCGAGATAGAAAGTTTTTCTCTGTTCCACTGCTCTTTTTTACTATCAGTCAACGCCCATACAGGACCAGTCCAATCCGCAAAAATATATTTCCCATAAAGTGCAGGAATTTGTTTACCTCTATACACAAAACCTCCTGTAATACTCAACCCGTCTGAGTGAGGGTATTCAGCAATAGGATTAATCCAGTTTTTAGGGTCTGGGTCGTTCGGGAATTTTTCATGTAACCCTTCTCTAATTCTCCAGCCGTAATTACCTCCTTTTGTTACAAGGTCTACTTCCTCATAATTATCCTGACCAACGTCTCCTACAAATAAATCTCCAGTTTTTTTATCAAAACTTATACGCCAAGGATTTCTGAAACCATAAGCGAAAATCTCTGGACGTATCTCTGGTTTTCCAACAAACGGATTGTCATTAGGAATACTGTATGGCAATTGCTTTACATCAACCCTAAGGATTTTTCCTAAAAAGTTACTAAGGTTTTGAGCATTACCAAAATCGCCGTGTTTGTCATTTTGTCCACCTCCATCGCCTACTGCAATGTATAAGAATCCATCTGAACCAAATTTTAAATCACCTCCATTATGGTTAGATTGTGGCTCGTTAAATTCCAAGACTGTTTTAGCAGTACTTTCATCCACAGTATTCTTATTTTTGCTTGAAACGGTATATTCTCTGATTAAGCTTTTATGGTCAACGCCTTTCGTACCACTTGCTACAGGTATACTACAGTATACGTACAGCTTGCCATTTTTAGCAAAATCTGGATGAAAAGCTAAGCCTAACAATCCACGTTCTTCATAGCCTTTTTTCTTAACTACTTCGTCAGTAATATCTAAAAATAAGGTTGGTAATACTTTCCCTTTTTGTATAATCTTGATTTTTCCTTCTTGCTCACCTACAAATAATCTGCCTGATTTATCATTAGGTTCAGCAAAAACCGTTGGGTGTGACAATTGGTCTGAAATCAGTTTTTTATCAACTTTAATAGCCGAAATCGTTTCCTGACTATAACTTGTACAGCTACATACCAAGCTGAAGAAAAATATATTGCTAAGTTTTTTTATCGTTGTCATGTTTTCTAATTGTGTTTGAGTGAATTGTGAATGATTGAATTATATTTTTTAAAAAAATAAATTCGTTTATTTACAAGTCACTAACTAGTTTTCAACAGCTTTATTTTTAAAATCAAATAATATTTTGCCTTTAATAGGTGTATAATTCAGCATCATATTTTTCTGACTTTGAGGGCCATATAAATTAGCTGGATTAAACTTTGCCCCTATCGGACTAATACCATTTAAGAAACCAATATTTCCTGTGGGAAAAGGAGGACTAGTATTATCATTGGTCGCACCTTTAGGTTTTTGAGGTTGAAACATCTGTAAAAACATATTTTCGTCTTCCGCATATACCGTAAAAGCACTTTCTTTGGTTTCAATCACTACCCATTTCAAGTCTGAATGATAGCCTTTGAACTCAGGGTATTGAAAGTCCTCTCCTGTAATAGCATCATTATAATCCTTATGCCATACCCCATATTTCAACCCTTTCATGCGGTTTTTCCACACTCTGAAAGGCCCACGTCCCAACCATTTCATGCCAGTAATGTTACTTTCTGGATAATTGAAGGTAATTCCCATAAAGTCTGCATCACCTTTTTGTGAATATTGATATGAAAGTTCTACAGGGTTATTGCTCGAAAATTTCCACCACACATTGAAATATCCGCCATCACCACTATAATTAACCGCTACTTCATAGCCATTAGTCGTAGCATAATGTTTGAACGATTTTAAGGTCACATTTACCCCTGCCAAACTAGGTCCATTTGACAATGAAATGTCTGATTTTGAATTGTTTACTTTAGATAAATAACCTGTAGTCTTATCAAAAACATAGGTGGTATTATCAGCCTTAATCGTCAAGAAATTAGCATCTTCGCTTGCATCAATTTTTGAAACAGTGTTTTTTGAGGCAACTATCTTGGTAATGTCTTCTTGTTCTTCAGGAATTACCCACGACCATGTGAAAATCTCCTTACCATTCGGGTCGGTTGCTTTTAAATAAAGTGCTTCACTATCTGTCCAATTGCTAGGTAAATTCAATTTCAAATACCCTGTTTCGCCAGCAGGAATGGAAGTAAACGCAGGCTTTCCTGTTTGATTTACGATGACTTCTAAAGACTTATCGCTTGGTTTTGGGAAAGAAACCAATTGCCATTCAAAAGTACATTGATTCAAATCGGTGAAGGAATAATGGTTTTCTACGGGCAACTTTCCATCAAAAGTGCGGGGTAAGTATTTTTTGGTAATTCTTACGGGCGACCATATTTCTTTGATGGCATAAAAGCTAGCTTCTTTTTCACGATGTGGTCCCAAGATTCCATCTGGTGCATTGTTTCCAAAGCCATCAAGAATGCCATTTTTATCTGTTCTTACAACGGCTTCATCTACAAACGACCATAAAAATCCACCTGAACAATGCGGATGTTTCAACATCAAATCCCAAAAATCCTCTAAGCCTGCTCCATGTCCACCATCATATAAGCCGTGCATAAATTCAGTGGGCATCATGATGTCTTTATCGTACAAAACAGCATTTGCCAAGTAGTTATAAGTAATATAATGTTTAGAATCGAATCCATTGAAACGCTCCCAAGGGTGAAACACTGGGCGTTTTTGTGGGTCGTACAGAGCAAAATCATTATCTAACCCTCTGTTCCAACCTCCCTCGTTACCATTATCCCAAAATAAAATAGATGGATGGTTTACATCACGAATCACTACTTCTTTCACCAGTTTTCTGCCGGGAATAGTGTCGTATTTGTTTTGCCAGCCCGTTAGCTCATCCATTACATACAGCCCTAGTGAATCACAAACATCTAAGAAATGAACATCGGGAGGATAATGCGACATTCTAACGGCATTCATGTTCATTTCTTGCATCAACTTTACATCATTGATACTTACTGATTTGCTAGTAGTCCTGCCTGTTTCAGGATTAAAAGAGTGCCTATTAGACCCACGAAGCATTACCTTTACGCCATTCACATAAATACCATCTCGCTTTCTGACTTCGATACTTCTAAAACCAAATCGCTGAGTGCGTGTATGAATGATACCTTTTTCATCTTTCAATGAAACCTTTGCCTGATACAAATTAGGATTTTCAGCATTCCATAATTTTACCTGTTGAAAAGCTTGTTTTAATACTGTTTTCTCGTCAGCAGGATTAATTTTAGCGTTAAACAACGCTCCTACGTTTTGCCCTGACAAAGTTTGTACTTGTACATCAACACTTTGATTAGCAGTAGTTTTGGAAGTAAAAACATCTACAGAAAAATTGCCATCTGCTTTTGCATCAATCGCCAAACGCTCAATAAAACTTTGTGGTACTACTTCCAAATAAACAGGACGATAGATGCCACCAAAAGCCCAAAAATCACCATGACGTTCAGCAACATCAATCGACCTATTGGCTGAGGCTTTGTTGACTTTTACTTCCAGTAAATTTTTACCTGTTTTTAATAAAGCAGTAATCTCGTACTGAAATTGATAAAAGCCTCCTTGATGCACATCACCTGCCAATTTTCCATTGATTTTCACTTCGGTGTCAGTCATTGAGCCTTCAAAAATGATGTAGACCCTCTGACTCTTCCACGTCTTGGGAACGTCAAAAGTGTGTTTGTAAAGCCCCTGCTCGTCTGCCTTCGTTTCTTCTTTCCGATTTTCGGTACCGTAACTGTACTTGCCAAAACCTTGTAGTTCCCAATTAGAAGGCACGGCAATTTTAGTCCACTTTCCACTGTTCATTCCTTTATTACAAAAGAAATCCCACTGTACGGTATGGTCTTTATCAGTTCCAGAAAGATATACTTTTTGGCTTTCTTGAGCGAATGCATTCAGTGATAGCAAAAAAATGCTTACCCAGAAGGCATAAAATAGTTTGTTTTTTTTCATACTAATTCATTGAAGGTTTAATTTTTCCATTCCAGTGAAATATTCAGTAAAATATTTCCGCATGAAATTCCGAAAAACAAAGCACTTCCCTGTATGTATTTACTTGTTAATAAGTTAAAATCTTCTTTATTACTACCGTTTTATCGTTTGATAATTTGAGTAGATAAGTCCCAGGTTTTAATTTTTGATTCACTTTAATAATCGTATCGCCGTCAGTAATCACCTGCGTATGAATTTGTCTTCCTGCTTCGTCTATGAGTTCCAACTGCTTGAATTTTTCAGTACCAGCATCTACTGTAAATTCATTCGTGCATGGATTAGGGAAAACTTTAACAGTATTTTCAGGCTCTGTTAAAGTCCCTAAAACAGCGGAGTATTGTCCTAATTTGCCAACCAATTGTATCGAAGTAATTGACATAGCAGGGAGTGTAAGCGAAATTGCATTGTTGTTTATTGCCACATCACTTTTATTTAAAGCATTCTGAGAGTGAGATACAAACGTTTCTGTAGTGGGTAATGATTTTAATGCAAGTGATGAGGCACTTTTACCTGTTAAAACGAAGTTATCAAAACTTAAAGAAGTAGTTTTGGCACTTGTCGAAGAGCGATTTATCAACACAACTGTCATCGAGTCTTGCGTAGCATTGATACTTGGATAAGCCGAGACAAGGGTTTCATCTGATGAGCTACTTTTGATTGAAAAGCTTTTATTATACCTGCTAAATAAATGCAGTGTTTCCCACATCCCCGTACTCCATGACCACGGCGTAAAAATCTCTACTTCATTTTTCATGAACTCACCTAATGTAGAACCATACCAAACAGCCATCGCACTAGGGTCGGTGATATTTACGCCCGATTCAGTCAAGCCCAATTTTACTCCGTGGTTTGTCCCTAAGTATTTATCAAGCCAGTCGTTTACTCGTCCAAAAATATATTCTTTATTCAATGAATTATCATAGCCTCCATTGACTGTTTTTACGCCATTTGCTTCTGGGTACACATAATTTCTATCAAAAAAGACACGATGATATTGTACTACTTCATCAACTTTGTTACTACTTGGATAAAAATGTATGTCTAAAACATCTATTAACTTAATGCCTGAACTTTTTTGTTCATCAGCCACTCTTTTAATGAAATATTCTAACCACGGATAGGTTTTACCATCCGCAGTAATGGCTTTTGGCCAATTATACCATTGCCATTCATTGGCTATTACGGGCCCAACTAATTTAATAGTAGGAAATTTGGCTCTGGCTTTTTTTGCCACCTCGAAATACTTCTGCATAAATTCCTCCGCTGAAATCTGAACAGGCATTACATCATCGTGTGTACCATTCCATATTTCTACTTCATTATCCATGTTCCAATATTGCAATTGGTTTTTATCCAAGGCTAAATCTTTAAACCAATGGTCAAGAATAGCAACGGTTGAATCTGCTGGCCAATTTTCAAGGTATTGATTAATGTCTCCTTCTATCTTAGCTTTAGACCCCGTAGGATTTGGTGTACCATTTCCAGCCAAATTTTGATTGACACCTTCCCACCATTGAGAATTATTATAGCTCCAATCTGCGAAATTAGCCTGATTGGTTTTGGCTACTTTGCCCAATAATTGAAATGCCCACATTCCTTGGGCAGTAGGCATATTACTTTTTAGTGACTTTGCCGCTACATCCCAATCGTTGGCATACACATTGTTATACCAGTCTGGATGAGAGGAAAGCTTTTTTCGCCAATTATATTTTGTGCAGTTATTTCCACCGCTCTCTCTAAAAAAAGTTACGCCTGCATCTTTTAGCATCGTCCAGTTAATATTCAATACTTTTCCTGGGTCTGTCGAAAGCGAATTGTTCCTTCCGTATAGGTATGGAGAGATGGCTTTTTTTTCAGCAGTAGCATCAATTTTAATTGATACCTGTGCTTTAGCTGACAAGCCTATGCAAATGAATATGGCTAAAATATATTTCATGATATTTTTAAGTAATTGAGCGATTTAATGAATGAGTGATTAATAAATCACTCTTTTGCATTATGTCGCTTAATGTTGACTCATTACTTTAGCATGAGCAGTTATAATCCTTTATCAAAAAGTTACTTTTTATCAACGACCATACAAATAGAACCGAAAGCGGGGACGATAACTTTGATGCCACTGCCAACGAGTGCCGAACGAGCTTTCAAAGTGGTATATTCTGAAGGACCACCTGCTGCTCCTTTAGGGCTAGTGCCATTCACTGATACTTTTCTTGAAAATTCCCCGTTGTCATTACTGCCTTCTAAGCTGTACCAGTAATAGCGATTACCGACTAGAAAATTTTTCGTTTTTAACTCCACTGTGAGTGGGACGCTCGTTGTATTGAGTAGCGTTACGTTTACTTGACCAGCACTATACGTAGAAGCATAAGCTTTGATGGATGTTCCGCCATTGCCAGTAACAGTTGATGAGACTAACCTGTCGCCAATAAGTTTTTGGAAGTAATACATATAATAAAATGAAGGGCGAGGATTCCATCGTGGGTCATCGCTACTGCCACCATCACTAAAAAGCCCGTGGTCATTTCCATTTTCCCAGCCATTTAATAAATCCCAACGTGCCGACAGTCCATATTTATTTTTAATGGCTTCTCCCTGAACGATAATCGCAAAAAGCCCACTTACATTGGACACTTGTTGTTTCAAATCAGCAGCCCACATATTCCATTCTGTAAAAGCAATAGGTTTCATTTCTCCACCATTACTCATAATTTCATTGCTTACAAAACTCATCATCTTTGCAGGCACCGAAAGGGCTGAACTAAGCACGGTAGCAGCATTCGACTTTTGTTGATAAGGCGTAATGTAATTATGCACTACATAAAAATCAGCCTTATTATTGAGTTCAGGAATCAAAGTAGCGTTCCAAGTTTTAGTAGTATTATTCTGCCAAGATTCTGTGACAGACTCCTGGATTACTGCCCCAATCTTGATTTTTGAGCCTACTTCAGTCGCAGCTTTTCGCATAGAATCGGCATAAACTTTAAAATGTTGGGCATATAGTTTTCCTGTCAAAAACTCTGGCTGACCATCTTTGTTTTTAGTAACGTCTATTCTATAACCAGCTTCCCAATCGGCATAGTTTTCATTTCCTATTTCCCAGTATTGTGTTCTTCCTTTATCATACCGTACCCATTCAGCCGCTAGATGAGCGGCAGTAGCAACAGGATTAGCACTTGTGCCATAGCGAGCAAAGCCATAATTAATCGTAATAATGCCTTTATTATTACTTTGCTTCAACATATCGTAGTAGTTATTCAAAGATGCTCTCCAGTTATCGGTCGTTTGTCCATAGCCAAACCATGCATCCTCTGATGCTCCGTCTTTGTTTATATATTTATCTGGAAGCCCCCATTCTTTCATGTATTGAGCAGAGGGTATTTGTCGGTTTTTGTTATTAGGGTCTTGTGTAGGACTAGCGTTCCAAAAATAGCCATCACTACCACTACCAGCAGGCCAACGAATGATGTTTGGTTTGAGGTTAGTAATATCAGTCATAAAACTAGGCTGATCAATAAAGGTTCCCATCCAAGTATTGGCATTATGACCGAATATCTGTTGGGGTATCTTGGCTATAATATCCGAAGCATCTACCGTAACTGTCGTTAAAGCTTCAGTGGGTGCTGTAAAATCTGTGTAAGCAGGAACTACATAATTTTTAGGTTGCCAATCATCCAAGAAAAAACCAACGGTACTCGCAATTTTAGGTTCAACTGGCGGAGTAACTGTAATAGTAGTGGTATCTTTTGGTGTTGTAATGATATTTTCTTCACTTTTTGAGCAAGAAAAACCCAAAAAGAGTGACACTCCAAAACATAGTATTGGGTTGAAACATTTCATAATTATGAGTAGCAAAGATTTTAAATTGGATAGTATAAAGTAAGGATGTTTGAAAAAAAATCCTTCTAAATTTTTGTAGAAGGATTTTTTCAATACGCCTTATTATGCTTACTGGTTAGCTTATAGAGACCAGTCGAGCATTGAAAAAGGCAATTTTATATAGTGTGTTTAATGGTTATTTAACGAGCATAAAATCATCAAAATACAGCAAATCAGATTTATCTGGTCCTTTTGGTCTAAAACCAAGTCTAGGAATAGGATTTCCAACATACATAAAGTCTAAATCTGCAATCGCTAGTCTATAGTAATTCCAAACACCAGCCCTTACATCAATTCTGTTTTTATCAGGGAACTCTGCAAAGCCCGATTTAGCAACATCAGAAGTAATCCAAAGAGGCATATCATAAGCACCACCTTTGATAGCGAAAGTAACATACTTGTATGCTGGGTCGTAATAAAATCTTGGCCACCAACTTGATAAACCAAACCATGACCAACCACCTGCACTTAATGCTATTGAAAACGACTGCGTTCCTGCATAAGCTTGGTCTGAATTAACCTTAACAGCATTTCCCCATGAATCACCACCCCAAGTACCTGTACCTTCAGAGCTCGTAAATGAACCAAAACCTTCTGTGAAAAACTGAATCGCAACATCTGCATTGACAAATTCATCTGCTAGTTTAGTTGTTCCGCTTGAGTTAGTAATATTAAACGTTATACGACTAAACGTTGTACTTGGTATTCTCACTACTAGCTTATCAACAGTTTTTGAAATAACGGTACAAACCACACTGTCTTTAATTGGGTCAGTCGGCTTATCTCTTACAGCATAAGCCACTATACGAGTAATGTCTGGGAAGTTTTTACCTTTGAATGTGATATCACCTCTACCTGTACCAAAATTTATCTTATCATACCCTGTAATATTAGGTTTTGCAATTACTTTAAAAGGAAATATTACCTCTCCATGCGATGTTACTAATCTTATGGTATTAGTAGCAGTAGCGTCTGTAGGCGCATCACCTGGAAGTCTAATAATTAAGTTGGTATTTGTATTATAGTTGGTATTGAATGACGTTTCATATTCATTGAAATATGCTTTAATTACTCCACCCAAATTTTCACCATTAATTACTAATAAAACATTTGGTTCAGCCCCTACTACTGTGCTGTCTTTGTGTTTGGCAATGGTATCTAACAGATAAACTTTTTTGATGACTGGCTGACCTGTTGAGATAGGTTCGGCCAAATCAGACTCCTTACAAGAAGAAAATATAGCAAGTGCGACAATTATCAAAAGCCCCAGCTTACCAAATATATGATTGAGTGTTTTTTTCATTTTTTTGGAAAATTTATCAAAGGAGAGTTTTTCTCTCCTTCAAAATGTTACAACATAACTATTGAAACTAAAACTTATATGGTACTGGTGGTTTTCTCAAGTTTGGAGCCATTGCCATTTCAGTATCTGGATATGGCAAAAACATCGTAGCATCGTTTACTGTATAAACAGCAGGCGTTAAAATCGTAGTCGTGAATTCACGAATTTTACCATACGCATAAGTTCCCGGTTTAATTTCAATCTTGTAATTACCCTTTTGTTGCGAGTTGATAATTGATTTTGCTTTCGCTGGATTGTAATAATAAAGACGCACGATATCATACCAAGCATCGCCTTCTACAGCAAACTCATAACGTCTTTCATGCAAAATCTTATCGATATTGATAGATGTTACCGAAGGTAAACCCGCACGATTACGAACAGCATTGAAGTATTTAAGCGCCTCAGGGTCTGTAGTTGTAGCATTATTTCCTAAAATAGCTTCAGCATAAATAAGGTAAACATCTGCCAAACGTTGCATATAAGTATTGTTTCCAGTAGCTTGTACTTGTCCTTTTCCATCATTATCATCTGGCGTTCCTACAATGTATTTTTTCACGTGAGCAATGTTGCTATAAGTACTTGCATCAGGGATAGGTTCTGTCCAGCCTCCGCCTTTTTTATTTAGCTCAGGATAATGGTCTCCAGGGAACATATACGTCGCTTTTCTACGGATAGAGTCTATAGGATCAAGATTTAAAATATAATCTGCCGCTGCTCCGTGACCACCACCCCAGCCATCTGAACCGCCAGTGATTGTACTATTTTCTGCAAATTGAGATTGGAAACCGTTACCTACTCCCCAAGGGTCACGCAATGGTACCCATTGCAAGCCAAATAGTTGTTCAGCATTGTTATTATTTTTTGTAAAAAACAAATCTGCATAATTGTCTAGCAACTTATATGGACTGTTCAAAATAACATCTTTAGCATAGTATTTAGCACTATCTAAATACATCTGACTACGCTGTCCGTTTGTTGAATTTAAGCCTGAGCGAGTTAAATAGAACCTTGCTAACATACCTTCAGCAGAATATTTTGTCAAACGACCACTTGTAGTAGTAACAGGCAAATGAGTAATAGCATATTGCATATCACGAATGGCAAATTCCCAAACGCTTTCTACCGTATTTCTTGATAGCGTAGTATCTCCTCCTTGTTTGATATTATCAGTAATGATAGGTACTGGCCCCCAGTTTTGTACTAAAAAAGAATAAGCTAAACCGCGCATATAACGAGCTTCGCCTATTGCTCTGTTGCGAGCAGCAATCGAAACAGCAGGTTTGGCATAAGTATTTACATTACTTATCAATACATTAGACTGTGCAATGATATTATAGAAGGAAGACCAAGAGTCTTTTAAAGCTCCATTGGTATTCGATACTGCAAACGAAGAGAACTGAAGCCAGTCTGCTACATAAGGCGTAAAGAAATTTCCTCCACGACCATCACCAAACGCTACTAGTGATTGCCCATTGGCACCTGCCCACACTTGATTATACAAAGCCCCTGTTGACGTCAACAATTCAGCATCTGTATTAAAAAAGGTACCAGCCGTAAGGTTACTTAATGGGGGTCTTTCTAAGAAATCTTCTTTACAACTACTTGCTAAACCACAAATAGTTACGAATAAGAATATGTATTTTAAAAAATTATATTTTTTCATTTTCTTGATGTTTAAACATGATAAAATGTACGATAATTACAAGTCTGCCGACAAACTAAAAGTGTACATTCTCGAAGATGGGTAGCGACCATTATCAAAACCTGGTACGTTCGCAGCATTACCTACTTCTGGGTCATAACCAGTATATTTAGTAATCGTAAATGCATTTTGAACTCCCGCTGTAAATCTTAATCCGCTAATTGGTAAATATTTTTTAAGAACAGCTTTTGGCAAAGTGTAAGTCAACGTGATGTTTTTAGCACGTAAATACGAACCATCTTCAATAAACTTATCTGTAGCTCGTCCATTACCGTTTGGTGTATTACCCACTCTTGGTACTTGTGTTCCTGGGTTCAATAATACGGCTGTTTCATCATAGCTACTTGGTCTAGCAAAATTGATTACCTCTTTGTAAGCACCACGAATAAGGTTTGTAAAACCAGAGTTATTTAATTTCAATTGGTTAAACACTTGGTTTCCATAAGTACCTTGCATGAAGATAGACAAGTCGAAGTTTTTGTAAGAAAAACTGTTATTGATACCAAAAGTGAATTTAGGCCAAGGATTTCCTACCACTGTTCTATCAAGGTCATCAATTACTTTATCTCCATTAACATCAACAAATTTCACATCACCAACCCAAACACCATTTTGACTGATAGGCACGTTTGCAGGAATAGCACTATTGATTAACTCTTGGTAGGTTTGGAAAATACCTGCGTATTTATAAGAATAAAACTGCCAAAGTGGTTGACCAATATCTGAACGAGAGATTACATCAGTAAACCAAGGCTTACGGCTAGCAAAAGCTCTGTCTGTATTTAGTTTCAATAATTTATTTCTATCAAACGAGATATTAAATCCGCTTTTCCATGTTAAAGAACCAGCTGTTTTTCCCTCAATAGGAACAGTATTAATTGATATACCTAAACCACGGTTTTCAAGGTTACCTAAGTTAACAACAGGTGAACCAATAGCACCAGTACCCGTAGTTCCTGCATAGGCTGGCAACGGAAGCTCAGTGATTAGGTTACTTGTTTGTCTTAAATAAGCATCAAAAACCACTTGGATTCTGTTTTTAAGAGCATGTAAATCAAACCCGATGTTATAAGATTTTGTACTTTCCCATTTTAAATCTGGGTTAGCAAAGTTTGCTGCTAAGAATCCTTGTCCAGTTTGCGTAGGAATAGCATTCAAAGAGGCATAAATAGGTTTTCCATAGTATTGATTACCAGTAGTCCCCATTTCTAATCTTAGTTTCAAATCATCAATAGAACTTATATCTTTCATGAAATTCTCTTTAGAGATTCTCCATGCTGCTGATACTGAAGGGAAGAAACCCCATCTATTATTAGGTCCAAAGTTTGAAGAAGCATCAGCTCTGTAAGTTGCTTGAACGATGTATTTATCATCAAAAATATAGCCTACACGGGTAAAATAAGATTCTTGTGAACTTGCATCTCTACCGCTACCACTAATAGAAGTTTTCAAATCACCAGCCGATAATTCTGGAATATTATTACTTGTAAATCCAGTAACTTGTCCTGATAAGGTTTCATAAAAACTATATTGTGATTCATGGCCCACCGTAACGTTTACATCATGCTTTTGGAATCTCTTTGAATAATTTAAGCGTTGGTTAGTACTCCAGTAATAGCTATTACTAGCATATCTTTTTGAAGATGTAACAGCATTCGTAGCACCTTGCGTAATATTGTTTGCACCAAATTGATAAGATGGGTTAAAAATTGCTCTGGTGTCATTGCCATAAGTACCATTAAATTCTGCATGGAAAACGAAATCTTTCAAGAACGTCAAGTCTGCATATACCGCACCGAATGTACTTATACGTTTGTACACATTACTATTTGTATAAGCTAATGCCACAGGGTTCGTTACAAAAACGTACGATGGTGTAGTTGGAGTAACGTTTTGTGGGCCACCCCAAGAGCCATCACCATTTTTAAGAGGCGTAGCAGGCGATTGCTGAATAGCTGTACTAATGATTTGGTCGTCTCCAATTGAAAGGTTTTCATTTGTACCTGAAAGCGATAAATTAGTACCAATCTTTAAATAACTACGTAATTTATTTTCAAGGTTCAATCTCAAAGATTTTCTATCAAAACCTGAGTTAGGCGCTAGTCCATCTTGATTCAACAATTCGAAAGATAGATAATAAGTTGTTCTATCATTTCCACCACTTAAAGAAAGCTGTTGTTTCTTCATCGCAGCAGTCTTAAACAAAGCAGTTTGCCAGTTTGTACCTTCTCCTAAGATAGAAGGGTCTGAAAATTCAGCTTGACGACCATATCCAGAAACATCAGCCCATGCATTGCTATAGATTGCATATTCTTTCAGGTTCATTACAGGTAACTGATTTGGCAAAGTCTGGAAATTATACATACTTGTAAAATTAATCCTTGTATCACCAGCCTTTCCTTTTTTAGTGGTTACTACAATTACCCCATTGGATGCTTTAGAACCGTAGATAGATTGTGCCGAAGGTCCTGTAAGAACGTTCATCGACTCAATATCATCTGGGTTCAAACTTGCAAGAATGTTTGACTGTCCGTCTGATTCAGTATTGTTTGGAGGCACAATTTGTACCCCATCAATTACATACATTGGTTGCGTATTACCATTGATTGAAGAAACACCACGAATATATACTGATGATGCTCCACCTGGTTTACCAGAGTTACTTGCTACGTATACGTTAGCAGCACGTCCTTGAAGGGCTTGGTCAAGCGAAGTGTTTACAGTTCTCTTGATTTCCGACTCGCCAATGTTGGTTTGCGAACCTGATAGATAACGTGTTTTTTGTGAACCATATCCTACTACAACGACTTCGTCTAAAGAAGAAATATTTTCTACTAAGGTGATATTTATTTTTAGTCTGCCATTTACTTTAATCTCTTGAGATGAATACCCGACAGAACTAACCACTAAAGTAGCAGTACTACCTGCTTCAATGGCGAACTCTCCTAGCGAATTTGCAGTACTGCCCGATGTTGTACCTTTTACTAATATACTTGCACCAGGTACGGGCTGGTTGTCTTGACTAGAAACAATTTTACCAGTAATTTTTTGTGTCGGACCAGTTGCTTTTTGTGCTGATACTTCACCAAGGTGAAATACGAACATCAAAACAATTAATGACAATTTTAGAAATAATTTTTTGTCCACTTTTGGAGGATCACTGCTTTGGAAAGTTGTTTTCATTGTAAATGAATTTTTTGGGTAAAATGTATTTAAAATATGAGAGGAAACTACATAATTAAAAAAGTTAAACTTTATACCAGTATAGTATAATAAATAATAGTACAAAATTGGGTTTAATTTGTACTATATAAATCAGGGCTTTCCCCTGATTTAAAAATCAAGGGTTTACCCTTGGTTTTTGGGCGAAATGATGGAATTTGACTAATAGAAGATGTATTTGAACTATATGAATATTATATCGGGGGGAGCATAATAGTATTATAGAATACTTCATTCCATCATACAAAGAAGAAGCTGTGATTTCTCAGGGGTAAATATTACTTTGAAGTAGGCAAAAATGATTGTTGGAGATAAATAATAAGGTAATGTCAACGAGTGGGTAGTGTAGTTATATTTTTTAGACTTTAAGATTTAAGACTTTAGACACAAGAACTGTCAACCTATGAATATTGTAGTTATATACTATCGCTAGTAATAAAATGGAAAATATAAATGCTTTTTTATAACCAGCCTACTAAAATCACCGTTTATCAATTCCGCTAACCGACCATTCCTTTTTGTGTTGAAACTATCACTCCATCTGCTAATTTTGAATCAACAATCTAACAACAAAACATCATAATCAACTAACAAACAGATGTTTAACCTCTAGATAATCATAATTTTAACCGTATCTAAACAAATCAGAAAATGAAAACTTTTGCACAAATTATCGCTATCGCCACTTTAACTACTTCTTCTATTTTTGCTAACCCTATTGCAGGTGAAACAACTGTAAATGCTAATAAAACTAACAACTTCGCTATCGGTATGTACCAAAGTGTGGGGACTTTAGATATGCACCTAACCTTAGACAAAATAGTAGGTAAAGCTGTTACAGTTACTATCAAAGACAAAGATGGTAAAGTAATACACAATGAAAGAATCGCAAAAAGTGCACGTACATATCATGGTAAATTTGATTTACAAGCATTAAGCGACGGTACTTATTCAGTAGAAATTACGGATGGGACTGAAAAAATCACTCGTACAATCAATATTAACTCTGCTAAACCACAAGAAGCAACACGTACTATTGTAGTTGAATAAGCTACCACCCATAATAAATCTTATACAAAGGGCGACTGTCAATTTTTGATAGTTGCCTTTTTTTTTAGACTAAGAGAATCATAGCGTATTGAAGGGATTATTGTATTTTAAATTCAGGTTAATATTATCAGAAAGGATGTCAAGTTTGGGTTTTATGAGTAGTTTTGTATAATACCTTATTATCAAAACACATTTCAAACTTTCTATCTCTATGAAAAATATCAATTTTTGTATTCTCCTATTGTTGCTTTCTTTGTTAAAATTCTCTACAGTAACTGCCCAAGTACAATTTGAAACCTTTTCGTCTTTTGACAAAGCTTTAGTAAAGGCTAAAAAAGGCAACAAACTCATCTTTGTGCAAATTGCTTCTCCGAGTTGTGTCCAGTGTAATGATGTAGGTCAAAAAGGGCTTTTAAGTCCTGCTTTAAAAGAAAAATTTGACATTAATTTCATTTCTCTTTCTATCAAATTTGACGATGAGATATACAAGCAAATCATTGCTAAAACTAATTTGGGTAGCTTCTCGATGGGCTCATTGTTTTTAGATAATGATGGCTATGTTTTACAAAGACTAGGCTCTACATCATCTAGTCCAATTATGTATTTAGAAATTGCTGATAAAGCTATTGCACTATCAAAAAACAATAAACTTAAAGAACTAGATATGCAATACGCCAAAGGCGAAAGAAATAAAGATTTACTAAAAACACTTCTTCAAGAAAAAAGTGCTGTCAATTTTGAAACCTATCATTTGGTGGATGAGTACATCAATTTGAATAATATCAATGAGCTTTCTACAATTGATAATGCCCGACTAATGATTGAACAGGGTTTACCACTCAATGGAAAAGCAAGGAAAATCTTGTATGCACTTTTTACAACTAAAACGATTGATAGCCTTTTCTTTACCTATTCTTTGGAACAAAGGATTAAAATTAATAGTAGAGTAATAAGTTCTACTAGAAATATTGCAAAGAGAGATAAGGATAGAAATTTAGCGATGTAGCTAAGCAGCTTTATTACATCAACCTACTCAAAAGAGTATGAAAAAGGTCGGTTTTATGGACAATCGTATTTAAACAACTTTTATAAGGATATTAAAGACACAACTAATTTTTTACAAAATGCACAAAGTTTTTGTGACTATACTTTAATGTCTTTGTCTGTGGATACGTTGAAAAAAAGAGAAGAAAAAGAACGTAATACTATGTTTACACAAAGGAGACAATCACAAGGGGTTAATGGGGTAACGTCTTTTTCTTATACTCCACATTACTTAAAATATGCGGAAGAGTTAAATAATATTTCATTTGATTTTTTTAAATACACCAATGATTTAGAAAAGTTAGTAAAAGCTTTAAAATGGTCGAAAAGAGCAATTGATATTTATGAAGCACTTAGTCCAGATGAAAGCTTAAAACAAAACTCAAGCATGATGGATACCTATGCTTGTTTATTATATAGATTAGGGAAAAAGGATGAAGCGATAGAATGGGAGACAAAAGCAATAGATAATTTTAAAAAGCAAGGTTTTACTACCAGTAATTTAGAAAGTACCTTGAATAAAATTAAGACAGGTGTTTTGTAAAGGGCGATTATTATATGCTAACGCTTTCGTTTCTATTAGCGAGTGACTTAAGTCACTCGCTAATAGAAACGAAAGTATATTTTATAAAATGTTCATTATAAACTACCCTCAAACAAAAGGAATAGCAATAGTTACCGACGTGCCATCTGATGGTTCTGAATGAAGATTAATGATGCCATGTAAATAATTCACCCTTGAACGAATATTGTTCCAACCATTATTTTCGGGCTGAACATTGGCATCATCAAATCCTTTTCCATCATCTTCTACAGTAATAGTCAGCGTCCTTTCTTCCTGATATACAATCTGAATCAATATTTCTGTCGCCTCCGCATGTTTTAGGGCATTAGTCATCAATTCCTGAATAATCCTGAAAATCATTAAGCTACTTTCAGGGGAAATTTCAAATTCTTTGCCAAAATGTTGAAAGATAATATTAGGCGAAATACTATTTTGCTTCAATATCAAATCATCTATCGAACGAATTAAGCCAAATTTTGTAAGGGCATTGGGTTGTAAATTACTCGAAATTGTACGTACTTCATCACAGGCAACATCTACCATTTCAGCAATCTGCTCTTTAGAAGTGGCAATATTTTCCGTTTGAAATTTTATTCTGGAAAGCAAAGTTCCTAAACCGTCATGGAGTTCCTGTGATATTCTTACTCGTTCTATTTCTTGTCCGCTAATTAATGCCCTTAAGGTTTCTATCTGTATGTTTTTCTTTACCTTTTCGGCATCTAATCTATTAAAACGTTGACGACTAAGATAAGCATACGCCAATACCCCAATAAAAAATATAGCCAGAATAATTAACACGATGTACATTTGTTGCCTTATTAAGAGTTTATCCAATTCTATGTCTGCAAGTTTTTTTTCTAAGGCAATTTTAGCAACAACCATCCGCTGTTTTTCTAATAAATTATTTTCACTAAAATCCCGAACATCACTTTCCATTTTTGAAAAATATAACTCCTCCGTGGTCTGCCGAGCTTTATTCATAAACTCATAGGCTTTCAGGTAGTTCTTTTTTTTCAAATAATAGTTTTGTATTTCATAGTAAATCTCCTTTTGTAGCTGTATCAAAATAGTATTGCTCTCCACAATTTTCTGACTTTCCAATAATGCGTCTAGTCTTTCTTCCTGTCTTCCTAGCGCATCCAAACATTTAGATTTCACATACAGTGAAAGTGCCTCCAGCCAGTCGATTTGTAGTTTTTTTCCTACTCCATAACTTATTTCAGCATGTTTTAGCGATTCGTCATATTTTTTAATACGGTAATAATAATCAGAATAGGAAGAATGTAGCCTTCCTTCGTATGCCTCATCTTTTACCTCTCTATTAAGCATTTCAACCCTATCGAGTATTGCTTTTACATTTTTAAAATTATTACCATGAATATCAATATTGGCTAAATTAACTAAATGCCCGATTTCGCTGTTGGGCTGTTTCTTTCTTCTGAAATAATCAACAGCACCTTTAATGTATTCTTTTGCATATTCTTTGATAAAAGGCCTATCCATAAAATAAGACCCCAATGCTCCCCTGATATTATAAAAACTAGCAGAATCTTTCATTATCAGAAAACACTCCATACTTTTACGGAGGTTCGTGAGTGGAGAATAATTGAGCCCATACTGTTTCTCCTCACTTTTGGCATAACTCCAATAAGTGTAAGCTAGCCCAAGTGTATCTTTCCTATTTTGATATTTCACTAGCATTTCATCTAGCTGAGTTTTCGTATAATTTTTACTTAAACTAGGGTACTCATCTTGGGCGATTGCTAAAGAAACCTTGAAAAGCAAAAAAAATATTGTTATTTTAGGGTATAAAAAATATTTCTTCATATCAGTTAAATATACATTTGCTAAATATTAATCACGTAATGGTACGCATTTTATTAGTTGATGATCATAAAATTTTCACTGAAGGTGTTGCTTCACTGTTATCGACAGAGGCAGACTTTCAGGTGGTAGGAGAATGTAAAACAGCGAAACAAGTTAAGACTTTTTTACAATCAAATAGCATTGATGTGGTTTTGCTAGACATCAACCTTGGGGAAGATAGTGGGCTGGATGTTTGCAAATTTATTTCGGACAATCATCCGAAGGTGAAAGTATTAGCGATGTCGATGTATAATGATGAGAGTTTTATCACTAAAATGATTAAAAACGGTTCGTCGGGATATATTTTGAAAAATACTGGTGGTGAAGAGCTTCAAAAAGCTATCAGAACGGTGTATGAAGGCAATACCTATCAAAGTGAGGAGGTAATGAATATCATTATGAGGGGGTTAACTCGTCAGAAACAACAAGAGAAAAGTCTTTATCAAATTCGTTTTACCCGTAGAGAAAGAGAAATACTCGATCTTATCGGGAAAGGTCTGACGACTAAGGAGATTGCTACTACACTCTTTATCAGTGATAAAACTGTAGAGACTCACCGAAGTAATTTATTAGCAAAATTCGAAGTAAAAAATGTAGCGGGCTTGATTAAGCTTGCTATTGAATATGGGTATTTGAAGTGAGAAGTTGTGAGTTAGTGAATTTATCATTTAGTGAATGAGTGATTTGTGATTTAGTGAATATTATTAATTTTATATAAGTACAAATTCATAATTCACTAACTCACAATTCACAACTAATATAATCACTAAATTACAATTCACTCAATCACACCTATTAATAACTCACATATTGATTAGTAAACGAGCCATCGTCGTATAAATCAATTACAGCATAGCCAGCTTCTGTATGCTGATACTTTCCAAACCACCAACGCCCCGATACAGCTCCATTACAACAGTAAGAAACACCGTTATAATCAACACGGTCGCTTAAATGTATATGACCCGACACGGCGAGCTTTACATTTTTATGGTGATGAAAAAGTTCTGCAATTTGTTTAGAATCTGTGTGCATCCAACTCCCTGGCACTTCCCATCGTCCATCTTTTTCTTTCATGTTATTACCATCAAAAAAAACACAGGCTGCCAAAATCGGAATATGCGATATTACCATCGTTGGTTTATTGTCAGGTAAAGCTTTCAGGTCCTTTTTTAGCCAATCGAATTGTTCTTCATCCAAATTAGCCGTATACCACGAGCCATCCTTCTTTTTCTGAACGCTATCTAGCATCACAAAATGCCAATCGTTATTGTCAAAGCTATAATATGGTTTTGCTAACCCCATTTCGTCCATTGCCCATTTTTTCCCATCATCAAAACTACTTAGGCTATCGCCCTCGCAACAAATATCATGGTTGCCTACACTATGGAAAACAGGTAAGGAGTTTTCAGCTTTTAGTACATCATTAAATAAATCCCACTGCTTTTTTACATTCCCTTTTCTGTGTTTATGGGCATCCATCACACAGTCGCCAGAATTGATAATCAAATCAGGTTTTACTTCATTTTGAATATGATGTAAACATCTTGCAAAACCTTTAGAAGAATTCACTAAAGGAATTGCTTCTTCGATATGTACATCAGTAATATGAGCCACCCTCAATACTCTTTTAGGAACAGCTAGTTTGTCTTCTTGTGCTTTTACTAAATTCGGAATGGATAAACCGCCAGCAACAAGCCCCATCTGGCGAAGTAAATCACGTCTTTGCATCTAATTACAGTTTGGTTGCGCAAAGATGGGCTTTTAAGATAACCTCTTAGTTTTCTGACAATTAAGCCTTTGTAAACTTTATCTATTGTTTGTAAAGGAATTGTAAACTAAGCCATTTCTAATTCAATAGGTTGGTTATAGGCTATTTGAGTCACTAGTAAAATTCTACGGAAGAGTTCTTTCAAGTCAATCCCTTCGTTTTGGGCGATACTTGGCAAGAAACTACGAGCATCCAGATTAGGCATTGTATTGATGTCTAACACATAAATCTCACCATTATGAATACGGATATCTGTTCTAGACATCCCTCTTATTTTCATGGTTTTGTGTAATGTCAATACTTTATGCATGATTTCGCTTTTGATACTTTCTTCAATATCAGGATTCAGGATTTTTTCGGTTACTCCATACGATTGTCCCGCTATATATACTTCACGGTCGTCATCAGGACGAATTTCTAAAGGCGTCAATGCCATATAGTCTGTTCCATTTTCGTTCGGAATTACGCCTACCGTAAATTCACGACCAGTAATATAAGGCTGTATGATATAGTTTTCTTTTTCGAGTAATTCCTGATAGGGTATTTCAGAGGCATCGAATACTAGCATATTCAGGTGTAAACTTCCCATTCGGTGTTTTACGATATAACGTTCGTATTCTAAAGTAGCTACGTCGCTCAACTGGATGATAGGGGGCGTTTTTACATCGATTTCTTCACAGATTTGTGGAAGATTCATCTTATCCTTAGCAAGTATCTGTATATCATAAGTACTGGCTGTATGTTTGATGGCATGGCTATCTAACCAACGGGCTATATCTGCTTGACCAGCTTCACGGAAACCATAGCATACATTAAAAACCATGTCGAATTGCTTTAGAAAATCTGCAAATTCTGTCGTAAAGCCCACAAAATGTGTTACATAAGGGTAATAGTTTTCGGGCGTAGCTTTTAGGAAAGTAGCGATGGTACTTCCGAAAATATTTTCTTTCCACGGCGTAAAGGTGGAGTCAGAATAAAGAAAAATGAGTTTTTGGGCTGACATGATTTCATGATTAATATTAGAAATCGAAAATAATACGCTCAGGAATATTCTATGATTATCAGATAATTATGGATATGTTAATTTTCCGTCATTCTTTAATCCTTTACGAAACCATAAAGTGCTGTTAATGATACGGTTACATTGAAAATGTATTTTTGCCTAGAACTTAAAACAAATCATCTCATGCAAAAAGCAAGACGTTATCTGACCGTTTTTCAACGCAATTTTACTTGGTTTATGACATCAATGTTTGTTTCATAATAAACATAAAGAAAGCATAATTCAACCTTAACACTGAGATAATCTTGGAACAGTAAGTTTGACTAAATTTTTGAATCAAACAGTTTTTAAGATTATAAATATGATTGACCTATCGCTGAAAATTTTGTTGGTTGACGACGACCCAGATATTCTAGAATTACTTGAATACAACCTACAGAAAGAAGGTTTTCAAACACGTACCGCCGAAAATGGTCTTCAAGGTATTCAAGTGGCACAAGAGTTTTTACCAGATATGATTTTGATGGACATTATGATGCCCATCATGGATGGCATAGAAGCTGGGCGTATTATTAAGCAATCTAAAGAGTTGAAAAACTCTTACCTTATTTTCTTGACCGCCAGAACAGAAGAATATTCAGAAGTAGCGGCCTTTGATATTGGCGCCAATGATTATATCATCAAACCTGTCAAACCAAGGGCTTTGATTAGCAGGATAAAAGCTGTTTTCCAAAGAAATATTGCTGATACGGTAGATGAAGAAAAGGTGGTTTTAGAAGATTTGATAATCAATCGCCAGAATTATTCTATTGCCGTAAAAGAATCTTCATGGACTTTGCCCAAGAAAGAATTCGACTTGCTGATGTTTTTTGTTAGTAACCCTAACAAGGTATATACGCGCGACGAAATTCTTTCAAGTGTTTGGGGGAAAGGCATTCACGTAACTGAACGTACGGTAGACGTACATATACGTAAGATTAGAGAAAAGATTGGGGAAGATTATATCCGCACTATCAAAGGAGTTGGTTATTTGTTCTCAAGAAACTAAATCCTTAACAATCCTTTAATATTCTAGCAATCATTGGGTTAAAGTAAAATTACAATTTTGGTTTATGAAAACGCCAAAACAATATAAAACCGTCATCATATCTGATGTTCACCTAGGCTCAGAAGGTTCAAAAGCTAAAGAAGTAACTGCTTTCTTGAAGAGTATCTCGTGCGAAACCTTAATTATGAATGGCGATATTATTGATGGCTGGCAACTCAAAAAGGGTGGTTCATGGAAGAAAAAACACACTGCTTTTTTTAGGGCTGTATTAAAAATGATTGAGAACCATAATACTAAAGTAATCTACTTGAGAGGCAATCACGATGATTTTCTAGACCAAATTATTCCTTTTCAGTTAGGTAAATACTTTACTGTTCAGCGCGACTATATTCTACAGTCGGGCTCAAAGAGTTACCTTATTACACACGGTGATATTTTTGATTCTGTGACCTCTCAAATGAAATGGCTTGCCTATTTAGGAGATATTGGGTATACCTTTTTATTATCTATCAATAAGCTGTATAATCAATACCGTAAGTGGCGAGGGTTTGAATATTATTCTTTTTCACAGAGAATTAAGCAACGAGTGAAAGAAGCCGTGAATTATGTATCGGATTTTGAAGAGAAATTGACGGAGTTAGCCCGAGCAAACCATTGCGAAGGCATTATTTGCGGACATATCCATAAACCAGATATACGTCTTATTCAGGAAATTACCTATATGAATTCTGGCGACTGGGTAGAATCGTTAACAGCGTTAGTAGAAGACTATCAAGGGAATTGGGACTTGCTCTATTTACTCCAAAATAGTCTGGATTTAGAAGAAGAATTATCAGATGAATTAATAGATTCTGAGGCCATGAAAACTGCCAAAGGAATTTTTATGAGTATCTCTTAAAATATACCCAATATGAGTAAGTATCTATTCGTCGTACAAGGAGAAGGTCGTGGACATTTAACACAGGCTATTTCCCTTTTTGAAATCTTAACGGCTGCTGGGCACGAGGTAGTTTCTGTAATGGTGGGTATGGAGGATAAACATCATATCCCTGCTTTTTTTAAAGAAAAAATTAATGCTCCTATCAATACTTTCCCTGCTCCTAGTTTAGTTTACGGACAAACCAAGGCTGTAAAAGTATGGGATACGATTAAAACGCATGTTTTAAGACTAAAAAAATATCGTAGAAGTGTTCAGTTTTTGGCAGAACAGGTTGAAGCATCTCGCCCTGATGTTATCGTGAATTTTTATGATATTATCTGTGGTTTGTATGCACAATTCCACCGTCCAAATATTCCTGTAGTTTGTGTGGGACATCAATATTTGTTGTTGCACAATCAGTTCGTTTCATTGCCCGACAAAAAGATAGACCGTTTTTTATTAAACCTCAATACCCGTCTTACCTCTCTTAATTCAACTAAAAAATTAGCTTTGTCTTTCGTAGAAATGCCCGAAGACAAAGCTAAGCATATTGTAGTAACGCCACCACTTTTACGAAAAGAAGTGAAGGCGTTAACGCCAACAGTAAAACCTTATTTCTTAGCCTATATTACTCACCATAAATTGGGGGAAGACATTATTAATTGGCATTCCGAACATAGAGACATCGAAATTCATTGTTTCTGGAATAATCCTGATTTTGGGAATGAATGGCATTGCCAAGAAAACCTTACTTTTCATCAAGTAAATGCCGAGAAGTTCTTAACCATGATGCAAAACTGTTCAGGTTTGGTTTGTACGGCTGGTTTTGAATCTGTTTGCGAAGCCATGTATTTAGGCAAACCTATCATGATGGTACCAGTGCCAAATCATATAGAACAGCAAATTAATGCCCTAGATGGCGAACGTGCAGGAGCAGGCATTGCAGATACTACCTTCAATTTCTCTCGTTTTATTGAATATGTGCCAACTCACCAGAGTATTAGCCACACCTTTCAGGCTTGGCAAACACAAACTGCACAGGTATTCTTGAAAAACTTAGAAGAAGTATCGCAGAAAAAAGTAGAAATATATACTTTCAGAAGAAGCTCTCAAATAGGGAGATACTTCCGTAGGTCTTTGGGTTCTACTTTATAGCACATAAAAAATCTCATTAGTAACGGTCATCAACCTAGCTATACGTTCTGTTCTTCTTTAGACAATAAAATTTTTTATCCCTAGCGAGGTACTTAAGTATCTCGCTAGGGATAAAAAATTTTAACTTATCGGCTTTATTATTTCAAAGCATATTTAATTTCATTCGCTGCTTGGCGTAACGCTACTTGTACAGCAGGAACATCGCTTAAAGGATTCAATAAACCATAATCGTGAATCATTCCTTGCATTCTTACAAGAGTAACATCTACGCCTGCTTCATCCATTTTTCTGGCATAATCTTCCCCTTCATCACGCAATACATCGTTTTCGGCTGTTTGTACATAAGCAGGTGCTACGCCTTTTAAATCTCCTAAAGTTGCTTTTAGGGGGGAAGCATATATATTGTCTCTTTCTTCTGTAGAGATATAATTATCCCAAAACCATATCATCATGTTTTTTGTCAGGAATCTGTCTTCGCCATATTGATTATAAGATTCTGTTTCAAAATTGGCATCTGTCACTGGCCATAACAACACTTGTAGCTTTAACTCAAGTTCTTTTTTATTTTTTGCCATAAGTGCTACTACAGCAGCCAAGTTCCCTCCTGCACTATTCCCCACTACGGCTAGTTTTGAACCGTCAATATTAATTTCATCGCCATGTTCTGCTACCCATTTAGTGGCAGCATAAGCTTCATTAATTGCTACAGGAAATTTCACTTCTGGAGAACGACTGTATTCCACAAAAACTGCTGCAACACCTGAATAAATAACTAAATCTCTTACAAAACGCTGATGCGTAGCAAAATCACCCAATACCCAGCCTCCGCCATGAAAGAACATAAAGGCAGGTAATGTTTCCTCTACGCCTGTTGGTCGAACAATATAAAGTTTTATAGAAAGCCCATCTTGTTCTATTGTTTTCTCTGATACATCGATACCTGATATGTCTACCTCTACTGATTTTTGTGCACCTTCTAATACCTTACGGGCTTCTTCAGGTGATAATTCTTCCATGGGTGTTCCACCACTACTATTCAGGGTGTTTAAAAAATCTTTCGTTTGAGATTGAATTGCTGGATCCTCTGCGGGGTCTATGCTATTATTAAGTGTTGCATTAGTTTTCATGATTTCAATGTTTATATGTGTTGAGAATGATCAAGAGCCCTACGATTGACTCATTGAACATTCCGCGTAAAAAAATTATACCTAGCTGTTTTTTTGCAACCAATCATAGATATACGTTGCATTTTCTTTCCAAGTAGGTAGACCCACCACAAAGTGATTACGTCCTTCAAATTCTTTATAGTCGGTTACAGAGCCATTATCTTTTGCATATCTCTTATAATTACGCATATTGAGGTGGGCAGGAATAATATTATCCTTGCTTCCAGCTACAATCAATAGCGGAGGATGCGGTTTATCAAAGTCTACTTTGGCGGCACTCGTTAATCCTCCACGCGCTACTGTTTTTGATTCAGGGATGGTATTTTCATCATAGGCTTTTTGCTGTTCTTCCAAAGGCATATCGTTTACAAAAGCATACTGCCAATCTTTAAATGACATTAGATAGGTTTTCTTCAAAGAAGTAAATAATCCTAATGATTTCCAGCCAGCTTTCAAAAATGAAAACTCATAAGGGAAAACACCTAGCGGAGGTACAGGATGAAGCACGGCTCCTGCAACAACTAATCCACGATTAACTAATATTTGTGTGATAAGTCCTCCTAATGAATGTCCAATAGCAATAGGTTTTTCAGGAAGACTCTTGGCAATGTTAGCGTAGTGGTCTACTAGTTCATCGAGTGTCAATGCTGCAAGGTCGGTATCATTGGGTTGTCTATCTCTTAATTCTTTGGCCGTACCATTTTTATAAGGCCAAGCTGGGGCAAGGGTGTTATAGCCTTTGCTTTCAAAATATTCTTGCCATTCTTTCCAGCCTAAATTGGTTACGAATGCACCAGTAACGAATAAAATTGTTTGGGGATTTGATGTTTGCGTTTTCATGGTTGTTTTGATTTAAAAATGAATATTAGTTAGTTTTTCAAATAAATAAGTTGTCCTAAATGATAGCTTAAATGGTTGGTTCTGTTGATTAGAATATTGAGTTTGTTGCGTTGTGGTTCTTTGTTAAAATCTTCGTCTGTCATTGCTAGGTGTCTGGTAAACCATTCATTCACGGGCATGTCCTTAAAATGTTGACTCAGCACTTCATTTACTTTTTGAAGATTCTCTTTCAATGTAGCGATAGATGGAAAAGTCAAACCAGCTTTATCGGCATTATCAATAAATATATGTTGGAGATGTGGATACAATTTATCCTGTAATCCTAGCAATGGTAGAATGCCATCGCTCACTGCTATTAAATGACCAAGGATATAAGTACCCGTATTTCTTCCCGAGGCTGTTTCTGATAGAAGCTCTTCGTCAGAAAGTCCGTTCAAGAGCGCCACTAATCTTCTATTTTGTAAGTCCCAGTTGGCAATTACCATACTGACAAATAGTGTTTGTTGTGTTGAGTCATTTTCCATCTTTATTGCTTTAATCTTCTGTAAATGTGTCGTTTAATTACATTACAAAGTTGCAACATTTGATAAGGCAAAGCCAATGACATAAAATAAGAAATGGTCTTGACAAATGTCAAGACCATTGGGTGTAATTACGATAAATGTCTATTTAGAAAGGGCATTCTTACGGATTCTGCTAAGGGTTTCGGCAGAGATGCCCAGATACGATGCAATCATATTTTGGGGGAAACGTTGAAAGAAAACTGGATGAGTTTTTAATAAGTCGAGAAAACGTTCTTCAGCAGTATAGCTAATCACTGAATGAATCCTTTTCTGAGAAGCAATTTGCCCTCGTTTGTCTAGTTCTTGTGTCATTTTTTTATACATGGGCGACACCTCCATGAGGTATAAAAAATCTTCTCTTTTTATCTGTAACAGTTCTACCTCCTCAAAGGCCTCTATATTATAGAGCGAGGGCGTTTCCATTTCAAAGCTTTCTCTATCCATCATCCACCAATTCTCGATTCCAAAGCGAATAATACGCTGGTTACCTTTATCATCTGTGGAATACTGACACATAGCTCCTTTAATAATAAAGGATAAATGTTTACATACGTCTCCTTCTTGCAGTAAGTATTGTTTCTTTCTGTATTTCCTTGAGGTGAAAACTGCTTTAATCATTGCATATTCATCATCAGAAAGGTCGGTAGCAATTAGTTTATTAATATATTGACGGAGTATATCGTACATGATGTGTTAAAAGTATAATGGCTTGTTGAGGTATAATAAAACGAGTAGTTAATTTACTCCTTTTTCTGTACACTTCAAACTTATGTTATATTTCTAAAAACAATATGTATGATATACTCAATTGACTCTGAGTATATTACAAAAAACCTTTACTTGTACCCATCTCTCACATACATTATTGGCATTGAAATGGACCGAAAGTTTTTTTGATGTTGAGTTTATTATCTATTGTTTCTGCAATTAAAACATAGAACGTTTCTCCTCCAGGCAAAACCCTTATAATGGTATGTCCAAACATACTTTTAAAACCATCGGTAAACCAAAAACCTATTGCTGCTTTTGTGGCTTCTTGGATATTAGTCGCAAAAAGATTCTTTTTTCCTTTATAAATATGGTCTGAGATAAGCCTATGGACAACTTCTTCTCCGGGGTGATTGCTACTCCAAGTTTGTTCTACGACTACTTGGGGTTGTAGATTCCTAAGAAAATTTTCGTTGGTAGCATCTCTGCACCCATGGTGATCCAACGTGGTTACTTCTACTTTACCAACAGCTTTGGAGATAGGCGTTTCTACATCAAACCATGTTGGTAAACCATATCCTTGCAAACCTGTATTATCTCCTCCCGTAAAATAATCAAACTTACCATAAGATAGCTTGATGGCAAGGCTTAAAGGGTTTTCGTTAAATCTTTTTTTGGCATCTAAAACACTATCTGCTGTAAAGAACTCAAAAGTTTCGTTCCCATTACCTGTCCAAATAGTGCCATTGGCTTTTATTCCCCGAACCTTAAAACTTGGATACTTTGATGGATTGTTTTTTAACACTATTTGGTCAATTGCTCCTACTTTCAATTGTTCGCCGATGAGTCCATTATTTTGTTTTTGGTATTCTATGAATTTTTGTAGATTCAAGAAAATACTTGGTTCATTTTTGTAAGCTACTTTTAAATCTGTCGGGAAATTATTGTAGGGATAATTCCTATCAATCAACTTTTTGATAGGTACTAAATCACCCACTTCGGTAATACCCGATAGTTTATAAGCACCATTAGTAGCCGTTTTAGTGCCAGCGTTGATAATGCCCATGTGGTCGTCATGATAATGAGTAATCAGGGCATAATCAATAACAGGTCTCTTGGGCAATATTTGTTGAATATAATCTGCAATCCATTGTCCCGCAGTTTTAGTATTATTAGGATAAGGAAGTGTATACGTAAAGGGCCAACTATTTCTACGAAAAGCAACATCTCCAATATCTCCAGCATCAACCATCATTGTGGTTCCATCAGGCAAAGCAAAGAATGTCGAAACGCCACTTCCAGTAACAATATGATGAATATCTAAATAGCCTTGATGCCATTGAATATTGGTAGTATCTGGATTTATTTGTGCTTGAAGCGTAGTAACGGACGCACAAAATATCAAAAACAAGAATATGTAACTTTTCATCAATATTGTATTAGGTTGTTGGGTTGAATGATGTGTATAAAGCAATCTAACTATAAAGAAGAGAGTAGCTAATTTACGCTTCAATTTGAGAAAGACTTTAACATAATAGTAAATTATATCTTTTTCTTTTATTTCTCTAAATGATGAAATTATGATAGCATTAATTTTGTAGAAAAAGAAACGCTTATAAATAAACAATCATTAAATATCTTGTCCTAGTTCAATGTTTCGGAAATATTGGCACAGTAATTTTGACTCAAGAAAAAACAAACACGACGATGGACAGAAAGACATTCATACAAAAAGGCATTACAGGTACTGGTATTTTTGCAGCAACTGCTGCTTTGGGCAATGTAATCAAAAACGATATAGATGAGTTACAAGAATTGGATATTATCGGGTTTAATCATATTCCTAATACTCCTTCAAAAATACTAGAAAACTCTGTTTTACATAAAGCTGATTCTCGTGGACATGCTAATCATGGCTGGTTAGATAGCAATCATACCTTTAGTTTTGCTAATTATTATAACCCAGAACGTATGCACTTTGGCGTGTTGAGGGTTTTGAACGACGACCGTGTGGATGCGGGTAAAGGCTTTGGCAGACATCCGCATGATAATATGGAAATTATCTCTATTCCGCTTGAAGGGAACTTAGAGCATAAAGATAGCATGGGAAATGTGGCGATAATTAAGCAAGGAGATATTCAAGTAATGAGTGCAGGAACAGGCATTTATCACTCTGAATACAATCAAAGTCAAGATAGTTTGGTGAAATTCTTGCAGATATGGGTTTTCCCTAATAAAAAGAACGTTACGCCACGTTATGACCAAATTACGTTAGATACCAAAGACAGGCATAATAATTTACAACAAATATTATCACCCAATCCGGAAGATGCAGGCGTTTGGATTCATCAAGATGCATGGTTTCATTTAGGGACATTTGATAAAGATTTTGAAAAAACGTATCAAATCAAGAAAAAAGGAAACGGGGTATATGCGTTTGTATTGAAAGGAAGTTTTGATATTGAAGGGTTTGAGGTAGCGAACAGAGATGGCTTTGGTGTTTGGAATGTAGATAGTTTGCAAATAAAAGCGATTAGTCAAGACGCAGAAATATTATTAATGGAAGTACCGATGTCGATATGAAAAAATTTGAAATTTTAGTACTCGGAAGAAATGTTGAAATCCACGAAGTAGTACTGCGATTAATCAACAAAAATGAAGCGTGGTTGGCTACAGGAGCATTAACAGACGCAGAAGTATTTGCAATATGCGAGGCAAAAAACTTTGATATGGTATTATTAGGAAGTGGAATAGAAGAAGAATCGGAAGAAAAACTAAGAGAATATTTCCTAAATATTAATCCACATCTACCCGTTGTACAACATTACGGTGGCGGAAGTGGCTTATTACACTGCGAAATTCAGCAGGTTTTTGAAAAGATTTAGTTAAGAAATGAGCGCAGAATTAGAACAAAGTCTATTCACGAATCGCCAATTACTAGTTCTTAACATTTTTAATTTCTGGAGTATGCAAAACACGCTTGATGCCCATAAATCTTTTTTGGTAATAAGCGGCATCTAAATAATCATAGCGAACACCACCGTTCCAAGCTGAGTGAATAAACTTAATATATTTGTCGGTTACTTCGGTAACAATTCCGACGTGACCGACTCTTTTCCCCTTCGCATTATGTCCTTTGAAGAAAATCAAATCACTGGGCTGAGCATCCAATCTTGATACTGAATATCCCAATAGACTTTGAGCAGCGCTACCATGCGGTAAAATCATCCCAAAATTCTGGAAACAATAGCGGACAAATCCTGAGCAATCAAAACCTTTTTTAGAAGTTCCACCCGAGCGGTATCTTAAGTGAAGATGGTCGTTAGCGAAATCGAGGAGATTATTTACAGTACCTAGCGTGGTATGTGAAGCTTTATTTTGAGTGGAATCTTTTGGTAAAAATTGCCCAAAGATAGTATATTGTAACCCTATACAAAGTATCGTAAATAAGACTTTTTTCAGCATAATCGTGTGGTTATATCTTAAAATCGCGTGGTTATATTTAATAATACTGTAACTAAATTAACAATAAAATTTTAAAAACAAAAATTATCTTCTTTATTAAATCCTATTTCTATAACGTCATTAAGTGTTTTTACGTATAAATTTCTTTAAAATTTACTGTTTTCTTACTTCTAAAGAGCAATTATTAACATATTAATGATAACATTTATTAAAAATAGATAGCCTGTTTTTAGTAGACCATTTATGGATGTATTGTTGGAAAACTCTTTGCTATAGATTAATTTTCGGTATTTTTTTTTGTTTTAAGCTTCCTGCAAAAAACAAATGCAAAGCCGTATTAAGCTATTTAAATAACAAAAATGGAAATAAAAACACATGAAGTAAATACCATCAAGATAGCGGAGGCAACGGCAGATTATATTTTTATTAATCATGCACAAGATGGATTAGACTTATTAGGAAATCTATATTATCAGGGCTTTGACAACATCATCATTCATCAAAAAAACATCACTCCAGATTTTTTTGATTTAAAAAATGGCATTGCTGGTGAAATACTTCAAAAGTTTTCAACTTATCGTGTTTTTTTGGCTATCGTTGGAGATTTCAGCCACTACACCAGTAAAAGTATCAAAGACTTTATTTTTGAAAGTAATAAAACAGGACGTATTAACTTTGTTAATGATGTTGCTGAGGCTTTGAGTTGTCTTGGGAAGGGATGATATAGCAACAATTCTAAGAGAACATACTATCACCCAAGATTAGAAATTCCGACAAAATCATTAAATATGAAAAGTCCATTCATTATAAAATTATTCATAATTATAGGTCTAGTTTTTAGTAGTAATCAAATATTTTGCATTCAGCAAAATGAAAAGTCAGATAGGTAAAATTTAATAGGCTTCTGGTTTCAGCCTGATTCAGCCTTTTTAAATATTAAATTTTACCCAAATGGAAGATTTGAGTTTAATGATTATAATCTAAAATTAGATAAAGAGGAATTGTTAAAAGGGAAGTTCTCTTGTGTTGGTATATGACGATAGACCAAAGCAATCTTTTAATTTTATTAAAGGTATTGGAGCCGATAAGAATTTCTATATAAAGAAAAAGGGGTATTATTTCGTAAAGCAAGTTTTGTGATGTAGACTGCCCTCGCTTGAAGTGGCGTTTTTCACTATGTCAATGTGTCTGACATTCTTAGAACGCGACGCCTATTCCGCAATGGCTAGTGGTATATGAGTACACAACTTGGAAATAATTATAAAATGCGTTGCATTTGTGCAATGTAACATTGCAGTATACTCTGACGTAGTGTAAGAACACTACGCTAAGCGATGGGTATATAAGCACCAGACTTGGATTACCCCAAACATAAAAAAACCACGTCAGCTTATCCTAACGTGGTTTATAACTTCCCTGAAAATTTATACTAACTAATTATTTTCTTTAAATTACCAAAGCTTGTACCAAGGTTATTGATAGGTGATGGAGCACCGTCTTGTTCTACAAAAAGGTGTTTTACACCCGCTTTGTCTGCTGCGGCAAAAATGGCTTTGAAATCCACAATCCCTGTGCCTACTTCAACAGGCAATAATGTTTCTTTGTTTAAATCTTTTACGTGAAATAATGGAAAACGACCTGGATGTTTTGCAAATAGTGCTGGAATGTTTACCCTAGCTTTGGTTGCCCAAGCCAAATCCAATTCAAATTTCAATAAATCCGCACTGATTTGTGACGTGAATATATCAAATGGTAATTGTCCATCTACTTTTTCAAATTCAGCAGTATGATTATGATATACAAAAGTCAATCCTGCTTTTTTACAAGCCTCTCCTGCCTTTTGAAGTATCTCTAACGACGATTTTATGTCTTCTGAAGTCTTCACAGGAATACTAGCACATACTAAATACTTTGCTCCGCCTTCTGCTACTTCATCTACTACCTGCTGTGTATCGTTCATCAACGATTTCATCGGAGGCATCTTATTTAGCATTTCAGCATTAGGGTTTACAGCAGCTCCCGGCTTAGGTGCTGGCATTCTGAAAGGCGCACCCATAATATGGTGTGCTTGCCATGTCATTCCTAAATCGCTCACTACTTTCGCAAATTCTTTGGGTTTCATTCCATAATATCCACCCTTCATGCTAAAGGCTGATTCTATTTCTTTGTAGCCAATATCTGCAATCTGCTTTAATGTACCTGTTACATCCTTATCAATTATCGACATCGTGGTAAACAACTGCACACCAAAATTCTTAGGCGTAATTTTATGTCCGAACGCATCGGCCAAATTTGGCAAAAGCATTCCTCCAAGGGCTAAAGCTCCTGTATTTTTCAGAAAGTCTCTTCTATTTTGCATAGTCGTTGTTGTAGGTAATGTAACAGATTTTTAAATGCGTTTATTTATTTATTTATTTATAAAAATGATATTGGATAATAAAGAGTATTTACAGAAGCAAAATTGACATCGCCTGCCATAAGGCAGGCCTTAGTCGGAATTTATAGTTGTACTTTTTTTCTTTTATGAGCAAACAACCAAGGTAATAAGTCGGGTTCTTGAAATACATTATCCCAACTATTATGCTTTACGTTTGGGTACTCAGTATATTTTACATCAACCTTAAGTTGTTTTAATTTTTCAACCATTTTACGAGAGTTATTCACATCTACTACTTGGTCAGCATCGCCATGAAAAACCGAGAAAGAAGTTCTTTTTACTGATTTGTCATATTTTTCTACATCGCCTCCTCCGCATATTGGAATGGCTGCTGCAAAAACTTTTGGATAACGATATACTGTCTCTAAAGTCCCCATGCCACCCATCGAGAGACCAATGATGTATAACCGAGATTTATCTACACTTTCGTCCTGACAAACCTGTTTTACAATATCCATGAAGCAAAGCATTGGAGTAGTGGGCTGGTTATGATAATCAAAGCCAAGCGTAATGGGCGAAGTACTTCTGTCTACTTTTACTGAAGCCCAATAACTATCAGTAGGACATTGAGGAGCAATAACAATACATGGAAATTTTTCCCTATTTTCATCTTTTAAAAACAATGTAGCTCCGTGTGTCAGTTGTTTTTCATTATCATTGCCACGCTCGCCAGCACCATGAAGAAAGAGTATCAATGGGTACTTTTTACTTTTATCGTAGTCTTTAGGATATAATATGCGATAGGGCAATTTAAAGCCATCTGAACGGACATATTCTCTCTTCTCATACTTGTCGAGGTCCTGAGCAAAAACACCCGTATAACAAAGTAGTAGGAAAAAGCCTAAAAACTTTTTCATATTTATTTTTTAAGATTAAATAGTATTAAATTTATTGTATCATTGCGGTACAATAATACTTGAACCTTTTTATGTTACCAAATTTTTCTTTACATTTATCTAAAATTCGCTTAAACATCTCAAATATTTGAATTATGAGTACTAAAACTCGTGGATACGACTACCTCCCAGGCATTTCTATTGATTGTGTAATCTTCGGATTTCATGACAATCAATTAAAAATATTATTATTAAATTTCAAGAATACAGATTGGCTAGCAGTACCAGGTGGATTTATCAAAGAAAGCGAGAATTTAGAAGAAGCAGCGCAAAGAATTTTAGAAGAACGAACGGGCCTAACCAATATTTATCTGGAGCAATTTTATGTTTTTGGGGATAGAGATAGGCGTGATAATGAAATGTTAAAGTCCTTAATGAAAGCTGTTGATGGAGTAGAGCTTAGCCCAGACCATTATTTAATGACTCGCTTTTTATCAATTGGTTATTATGCTCTGATAGATTTCACAAAGGCAAACCCAACACCTGATTATACTTCTGATTCATGCCAATGGTATGACATAGATACGATTCCTACTTTGATTTACGACCATTCGGCGATGGTAAAAAAAGCATTAGAAACCCTTCGTTTCTTTTTGGATGAAAAACTAATTGGTTTTAATTTATTACCAGAAGTGTTTACAATGAACGACTTGCAAAATATGTACGAAACAATTTTAGATAAAAAACTCCTTCGTACCAACTTTCAACGCAAAATGTTGAGTTTGGGAATTTTAGAGCGATTGGATAAAAAAATGACAGGTGCTGCTAATAAAGCCCCTTATTTGTATCGATTTGTAGGAAAAGAAAGTAATGTTTGATTCAAAAACCTTTATAAAGAGAACAGGCTTGCCGTAAAACAGCAAGCCTTTCTTTTTTTCAATCAAAAACACAATTTTACATGTGTTTCAAACTGATTATGTCGATGAAGAAATAATCATTGATTAAATCTTGATATTCTTATTCTTTACCGAATTCACCTACGGCTCTGATTTCAATGTCTTCACTTACTACTGCCCCTGGCATTCCACCCACACCAAAGTCAGTACGTTTGATAGTTCCTGTTAATTTAAACCCAGCAATTGGCTTTTGAGTTCTCATGTTTTTTCCAACACCATTCAATGTTAAATCAAACGTTACTGGTTTTGTAACACCTTTCAATGTAAGGTCACCAACCAATTTATATTTTTTAACATCTACTTTAGTGATAGAAGTACTTTTGAAGCTAATTTTTGGAAATTTCTCAGCATCAAACATATCTGCTTTCTTCAAATGCCCATCTCTCATTTCATTATCAGTATCAACGCTACTTACATCTGCTGAAAATTCAAACACTGCATCTGTAAAATCTTCTTTTGATGAAGTGATGGTTGCATCAAAAGTTTTGAAGTTACCGTCAACTTCTGAAAGCATTAAGTGGGTAACAGTAAAGCCTACTTTAGAGTGAGCTTTGTCTACATTCCACTTTTGTGCAAATGATGATGATACTGAAACAACTAGTGTTGTAATTAAGATTGCGATTTTTTTCATTGTATTAGATTAATTAGATAAGATTAAATGTTTGATTTTACAAATTTCATACTTAATTATTAGATTCACCACCTTTTACATCATCATTTTTCACAGATTTTGATTTTTTCTGTTCAACGAATTTCATATTTCCAATCTTATAAGAGAATGTCAATTTTATGTTTTGGTTATAAATATTATTAACACTTTTCTGATTAAACTGAGCAGTATTCAAGGTTGAGGTCATCGTCATACCACCAAAGAAATTTTCTGCAGCTAACCCAATACTTCCTCTTTTATTGTTAATGTCTTTTTTAACACCTAACGAATACATTCCCATTCCATTTTGTGAACCTTGTAATTGTACTTGGTTTCCACGGTAACCCCCGAATGCTTGAACGCCCCATCCATTATTTAATTGTAATTGCGATGTAATTCTTCCGCCAATTGTTAAGCCTGTATTGCTAATGGTTGAAAAACCACCTGTTGCGTTTGCTACCTGACCATCTAAATAATTATAATAAATATCAATTCCTCCGTTCAATGACCATTTCGGTGTAATAAAGGTATTTCCGAAAAGGTTTGCTCCAAGCGTTTGTTGTCTACCGATGTTTTGAAACGTTGTCACGATTGCTCCTGCAAGAGTATCAGACGGTGCGCTGATTCTAACAATTGAATTATTTGTTTGACGACCAAATAACGATAGGTTCAAATATGTTCTGTTGATATTTTTACTCAAGCTCAATTCAACGTTGTTGGTAATTTCTGGTTTTAAGCTCGGGTTACCAATCGTAATGTTCTGTGCATTAGAAGCATTGAAGTTAGGGTTCAACTGCTGTAAGCCTGGGCGTTGGATACGATTGTTATACGCTAATTTCAAGGTTGCAGTTCCTAAACTCTTAGAGATATTGATACTTGGTACCAAATTTCCATAAGAAGGAATATTGATTGAGTTTACATTCGTTACTGCATCAATCGTTGTGTATTCATAACGTGTTCCTACTTTAAACGTGTACTTATTTTTAGTAGAATAAGTATATGAAACATATCCCGACGAAATAGTTTGTTTATAGTTCAACAAACCTGATGGGTTTCTAGCATCTGTACTGAAACCTCCTGTGCTACCTGCATATAGATACTGATAGTCGCTATCAACTTGACGAGTAATGCTTTTTAAACCAACCTCAAACATCTGGTTTTGCTTGATTGGCGTTTGATAATCCGTCTGAACAGTAATCTCACGGTTAGTATTTCCGTTGATGTTTTTCTGGCGACTTAATAATTCACTTGCACCATTCAAGATGTTAGCATCAAAATTATTCGTTAAATTATTCTGACTGAACTGAGTTGAAATAGACCATTCTTGTTGAGGTTTGAATGTTTTGATATAATCAACATTTATGTCAACTGAATTGGATAAGTCTTTACTATCAACATCTCTGTAAGAAGTAGAAGTCAAGTTGTTGTTTGAAAATAATTTTGTAACGTACTCTTGGTTACGATCTAAATTTCTAGTACCAAAAGCTATTGAAGAGCTTATTGATTGTGTTTTTGAAATTTCATAATCAAACCCTAAGTTATATCTTCCAAACAAGCCATTATCTTTCGCATCAGAACTTTGTTGTGTTAGCTGAGTCACACCGTCTTTCACTGTTGATTGCTCTAACGTTGTTCCTGCTTTATTGTAGAACAATCTACCAAAGCCTCCTAAAGTAATTCCTAATTTACCATGACGATAGCTACCATTTAATCCTAAGTTAGAAGCACGAAGTCCTACACCTGAATCAAGATTAAGGGTTAATCCTTCAATAGATGATTTTTTTGTGATGATATTAATGATACCAGCAGAACCTTCAGCATCATATTTTGCAGATGGCGAAGTAATCACTTCTACTGTTTTGATTAAATCAGCAGGAATCATCTTCAAGGCATCAGCAATGCTACTTGCCACAATAGTTGACGGTTTGTTGTTTATCAATACTTTAATATTAGTCGTTCCTCTTAAAGAGACATTACCATCTAAATCTACCGAAAGCATCGGCACTTTTTTCAAAATATCTGAAGCATCTCCTCCTTTAGCCAGCATATCTTTTTCAGCATTATATACTAGGCGGTCTACTTTTTCTTCAATCAATGATTTTTCAGCTGTTACTGTTACGCCATCAAGCATTTGAGAAATAGGCGCCAATTTAAGAATGCCCAAATCAATGTCTTTACCTTTTTCAACTTTAATATCATTAATGGTTTTGCTTTCAAAACCGATAAACGAAATCTGTAATTTATAATCGCCCACGGCTACTTTAGTCAATGAAAACTTACCTTTATCATCGGCCATTGTTCCATCAACAGGTTTGTTGGTAGTTTTGCTGATTAAAGAGATATTGGCAAACTCTACTGCACTAGTCGCTGTCGAATCGATGATAAATCCTGAAATCTTTGAATTACCTTTTGGGGTATTTATTTCAAAGCTTGGTGTATTTTGCTGACTCGAACGGTTTCTGCCGTTGCCATCTCCTCCTCCTCCGTTTGGTGGTCCTCCAAATTGGGCTAATGCGATTCCACTCGTTGTGAAAATGATTAGGATAAGGCTTAATAATTTTTTCATTGCTGTAAAATATTTTGATTGTTATGAAAAAGCTTTCTTAGTTCTTTTTAAAATTGATGCACAAAACAATAACAATAAAATGAGATTGAAATCAGCAATAGACAATCAGGGTGAGAAAATCGACAATTGGGGCTTAGGCACTATAACGAGGAATTGTCGGGATTTTAGGGCAAATTATCGGATAAAACAGCGTAGTTGTCCAATAGTTTGGTCAATTGAAGTACTTCTAAACAATGTAAAGTATTTATCTAAGTTTTTTTACAGAAATTTGATTTGTACTTTACCAAATTAGTTATTTTTCATTCAAAATATGCAAGCTTATATTCAACGAAACAGAATCTTACTCATTCATCTATCTTTCTGGTGGGTGTATTTTTCTTTTTTTTACTATCAGGTAAGCTTTGGAAAACCTGGGGAAGAAACAGACCTTACTGAGGCCTTAGTTACTACTATACTCCACATAGGTTTTATGGCTACTTTAGCTTATATTAACTACTTTATCTTTTTGCCACGCCTTATACATAAAAAGAATCTTCTTGCCTACCTGCTAGAATTCCTTCCAGTGTTTGCCATTTTTATCACAATCTATGTATATATAAAAAGATTTCAAATGGCTAATAACGAGCATATTGGATATTTTTACAGTATAAAGTTTATCGTTCAACACTCTGTAGGGACAATATTCATTGTAATTTTTGTGGGAATGTTAAAGTTTGCAGAAGATTGGCTGGAACTGGAAGCAAAAAGGAAAGAAGTAGAAAACGAAAAACTGATGGCTGAGCTTACTTTTTTGAAAGCTCAAATCAATCCACACTTTTTGTTTAATACCCTGAATAATCTCTATTTTTTGGCTTTTACCAATTCGCCCAATACTACGGAGGTAATCGCTAAGCTATCGCAGATGATGCGCTACATGATTTATGATTCAAATCATGCGAAGGTATTATTAAGCAAAGAAATAGAATATATCGAAAACTATATTAGTCTTGAAAAGCTACGTTTGAACAATCAAATTCCAATAACTTTCGAGATTGAAGGAAATATCAGTCAAACCCAGATTGTACCCTTGATTTTGATTACTTTCTTAGAGAATGCTTTCAAACATGGCGTGAGCAATAATTCTACGGATGCTTATATCATCGTAAAGTTATCCGTAACAAAGCAAGAATTGATTTATATCGTAGAAAACAGTAAATTAAAGTCCTCAAATCATGAAAAGTCTGGTATTGGGCTAAGAAATGTAAAGAGAAGACTAGATTTAAGCTACACCAACAAATATCAGTTGGTCGTAGAAGATACTGACAGTGATTATAAGGTAAATTTGACGCTACAAATTGATTGAGTGAGTTGTGATTGAGTGAATTAGTGATTATTAATACTTGCTTAATAATAGATTTTTATAATCACCAATCACTAAATTACTCAATCACTAAATAATAAAATCATGTCTCATACTTGTATAATTGTAGAAGATGAACCTTTGGCGCGTAGTTTAATGGAAACTTACGTGAGAAAGGTGCCGTATTTACAATTAGTTCAATCTTTTTCAGATCCATTAAAAGCATTGGATTTCCTCAGAGAGAATACCGTTGATATTTTGTTCTCGGATATTCAGATGCCTGAAATTACGGGGATTACACTATTGAAAATCTTACAGAAAAAGCCTTTGATTATTCTCACAACGGCTTATTCTGAATACGCTATTGAAGGCTATGAATTAGATGTATTAGATTACCTGCTTAAGCCTATCACTTTTGAGCGATTTCTAAAGTCGGTAGAGAAAGCTTCATTGCGGTTGAATACAGCCGTGCAAGCACCAGTAGTGAAAGAAAAAGTGGTGAAAGAAGTAATCATCAATCAGCAAGAAGCCACACAGGCGTTCATTTTTGTGAAAGATGGGACTAAACTTGTAAAAATTCGCTTGGCAGAAATTATGTATATAGAAGGGTTGAAAGACTACGTAACGATTTATACTACCCAACAAAAAGTAGTTGCCTTACAGACCTTAAAAGCTTTAGAAGCACAATTGCCCGAAACACAATTCGTCAGAATCCACAATTCTTATATCGTAGCACTAGAATGGATAGAATCTATCCATCGAGAAAAAGTACAAATTGGAAAAGTATTTTTGCCAATTAGCGATACTTATAGGAAGTCGTTTAAGGAGTTTATTGAAAGGTAATTTAGCTGTGAGCTTTGAGCTATCAGCTGTGAGTTTTTTTGTTTGTTGACGTATAGTGATTCCTACAAATTAAGTTCACCCCCCATCCCTAGCGAGGGACTTAAGTCCCTCGCTAGGGATAATTCTCATTGCTCATAGCTACCCTAAAAACTCCCTAAACCACTTCCCAGATTTCTTCACAGTTCTTTGTTGTGTTTTGAAATCTATGTGGACTAAACCGAATCTGGGTTTGTATCCCTCTGTCCATTCAAAATTATCGGTGAGTGTCCAAGCTAAATAACCATTTATCTTTACGCCATCTTGTTTAGCTTTCAGGATATGCTGTAAATAGCTTTGGTAGAATGTTACTCGGTCATTATCATCAATATTTCCGTCGGATAATTCATCTTTAAATGCTGCTCCGTTTTCTGTCACAATTATTTGCCTAATGTTCTTGTATTCAGCAAATTGCTTCAAAATATTATACATCCCGTCAGGCGAAATCTCCCATCCCATATCTGTTACACTTTCTATCTTGCGGGCTTTAGGTTTTACTTCAAGTGCCTTTAAATAGGGTATCCAAAAAGCACCTTTTACGACCAATTTAAAATAGTTTTGCACGCCAATGAAGTCAAAATCGAATTGTAATTTCTCCATATCGCCTGCATGAACATACTTTTTAACCATGTTTTGAAGAAAAGGCAACTCATGTACAGGATAACCCAAGCCCAAAGTAGGTTCAAGAAATAACCTATTCAACAAAGCATCTATACGTTTGGTAGCTTTTATATCGCTCTCAGCATTGGTATAAGGCTCAATGAACGAACATGAGAAAGTAGTACCTATTACTGCATCAGGTACATTCTTACGGATAATTCTTCCACCTTCAGCTTGACACATGGCTGCATGGTGTACTGCTGGCAAGAAGTTTCGCATACCCAATCGCCCCGGAGCATGGTAGCCAGTCATGTAACCCAAGCCCGTAAAACCTGCGGGTTCATTCAGTACCATCCAATATTTTACCTTTGAAGCAAATTCGCGTGTGACTACCTCACAATAATCCGAAAACCAGTCGATAATATCTCTGTTTGTCCATCCCCCCTTATCTTCTAACGATTGAGGTAAATCCCAGTGATACAAAGTAACATAAGGCTCTAGTCCATTTTCAAGGCAACAGTCTATTACCTGATGGTAGAACTCTAAGCCAGCCTGATTCACTTTGCCAATACCATGAGGCAAAATGCGTGTCCAAGCCATTGAAAAACGGAATGTATTGAAATTGAGCGATTTTGCTAATAAAATATCTTCTTCAAAACGATGATAGAAATCGCAAGCGACTTTTGCGTTCTGATGGTCTTTGATTTTATTCTTTTTATGGGAAAACTTATCCCAGATAGATTCCCCCTTACCATCCTTGTCCCAAGCACCTTCGTTTTGAAAAGAAGCCATCGCTACGCCCCAAGCAAAATCTTTCCCAAAAGCATCTTTTGAAAAAGTATTTTCCTGAACTATCGCAATGGACGACGGACTAATATCTTGATTATCTTGCATTTACACTTAAAATTTTGGGATGCAAAAGTAAGTATAAAATTCGTTAAAGTTATGTTAAATTTTTAGGCTAAGGCTTCATCTAACATATTTTCTATTATTCTATCTCTTAAAATTGTTTTGGAACCTTTATTAACAAACGGAATAGTCAAAACCATTCTTTCTTTGTTTATATTTTATCCTCATCCCACCAAAATCACCGTTTATCAATTCCGCCAACCGACCATTCCTTTTTGTGTTGAAACTATCACACCATCTGCTAATTTTGAATCAACAATCTAACAACAAAACAATTTAATTAACTAATTAACAGGTATTTAACCTCTATACAATCAGAATTTTAACCGTATCTAAACAAATCAGAAAATGAAAACTTTTGCACAAATTATCGCTATCGCCACTTTAACTACTTCTTCTATATTTGCTAATCCTACTATTGGTGAAACAAATGTAAATGCGAACAAAACAACTAATTTCGCTATCGGCATGTACCAAAGCGTAGGTACTTTAGATATGCACTTAACACTTGACAAAACAGTAGGCAAAGCCGTTACTGTAACCATTAAAGACAAGGATGGTAAAGTTGTTCACAATGAAAGAATATCCAAAAACGCTCGTACATATCATGGTAAATTCGACCTTCAAGCTTTAAACGACGGTACGTATTCAGTAGAAATTACAGATGGTACTGAAAAGATTACTCGTACTATCAATATTAACTCTGCTCAGCCACAAGAGGTTACAAGAACAATCGTAGTTGAATAATATCAAAACCACCTATAACATCATTTAATTATAGCACAAACATGAGTCATCCCGAATTTTAAAATCATAAAAAAGCGGTCGAAAAATTAATTTCGACCGCTTTTTTATGATTGATGGGCAACGAATTCCTACTGTTTGAGCGGAGCGAGTTTAGGAATTCTTGATTTTCTTTTGTTACTTTTCTTTTATCAAGAAAAGAAAAGTAAGGACAAGACAATAATACTTATAAAGCCTCCAAAATTCACTATTTTATCAGAAAATTCGGGGTCACTCATGTTTATTGTATTAATGGAAATCTAATTCAATCGATAACCAATATGTTTCCAAGCCATTTGCTTATATTTTTCTAACGATGGCTTTTCAAAATCTACTTCTTTAGCTTTATCATCCCAATCTCTCATTCTGATGTACAAATCAAAAAGAGGCATTCTTTCAAATACTATTGCTTCCTCTTCTGTCATTACACCTCCTTGATACTCCAATGTTTTCTTGCTGGCTTCTGATAATTTGCTGTAATAGTCAGGATATTTGAAGGTCAAATATCTTTTTGCTTCCACATGATTTCTCACGAGTAATGCTATTCTATTAGAAAAACCATTTTTGTACAAGAAATTAGCACCCGCTATTTCATGCCTGATATTTCCTAAACCATTCATTTCATTTCTATTGGGTAAAAAATGCCCAATATCATGAAAGAAAGCCGCCAAGATTACTTCTTCGTCATAGCCTTCCTCTTCTGCTAACATGGCAGCTTGAAAGCTATGTTCAAGGATAGTCAATGGCTCGCCAACGTATTCGTCTGCTCCATTGATTTCGTAAAGTCCAAAGATAGAATCAAGTCTTTGACGGAGGATAGATTCAGAGATTGTCATTTGCTAATCAGTATTTTATTTAATAATCCACATAGCAGCATTGATATTATCGCTTCCTGCATACTGGCGAGTAACAGCCTCATTTAAATTATCTGCATTTGTAGAACCTTCTGATTGTGGGTATCTGTAACGTAATGGAATTTTTGTACCATTACCAGTACCAACACCAATTAAGAAAGCTGGCACGCCAGTTCTACGCCAGTTGTAATAAGCTTCGTAACCTGAATTTTGGAAGAAAGCTATATACTTCTGTGATAAGATTTGCGTTAAACCTGTAGCGTTGTTTCCTGCATATTTTACGGATGTTTGTGCTAAATAAGCCGTAGCATCTGAAATACCATAGAACGACATTGAAGCTTTTACGCCACGCTCGTACCAATCTTGTGCATTTCCGCTTACCCATCCTAGGTTAATTGCCTCAGCAATGTTAAAACACATTTCAGGATAGCTTATCAAAAACGTGTTTTCACCTATATAAGAGCTATAATAACGCTTATGGCTTTGGAAAGAATATTCGCCACGACCTGCTTTTGACGACATATCAGCCAAATCTTCGCCTGAGCTTGCCCCTACGTATGCTTCAAAATCAGTTGCCTTTAAGCCTTTTGCAATTTGTGCGTCCGCTGGTTCTGCTACCTCAAATAAACGAGGGTCATGATTATTTTTCAATAAGTCGATATAGGTTTTAGCCATATTCTCACGCGTTGCATTATTCCCTAAGTTATCAGGGTTACGTGGATATTTGTTATTTACACCCCATACATATTGTAAAGATTCTGACAAATCAGTCATCAATGGGTATTTTGTAGGATTACCAATAACAGTAGCAAAATCTTGTTTTACTTTCAAATCAGCATCGTCTGCTTTTTTGCTTAGGTGAATCAATACTCTTAATCTAAAAGTATTAACGGCTTTTTGCCATTTTCTTAAGTCGCCAGCATAATAAATATCGCCATCTAAAGATTTATCACCTGCTACTATCAAAGCTGCTAAGTCTGAATTAGACTCTTCCAACCATTTTAATACTTGAACAAATACATCTTTCTGAGTATCGTATTTTGGTTTATCTACTTCGCTACCTTTCAAGGCATCTTTTACAGGTAAATCACCTACTCTTAATGTCATATTTACATAAGAATATGCTCTTAAAAATTTACCTAAAGCCGAATATGGGTTTAATGCTTTTGCACCACTTTTAAGAGCTTCTTCTTCTAATTTCACTACGTTTTTCAGCGTAGTAAACTGTAAAGATGCATATTGCCAGTTATACTCGTTAGTATCGTAATAAGCATAATTTGAACAGTAAAATTGGTTATTACGCATCGTACCGTTCCAAGCACCTTCGTTCATTCCGTTCAATACACTTCTTAAAATAATAGAAGAAGGGACAGAGGTTGGTAAGTTGGGGTTTTTCTCCAACAATTGGTAATCACTACAGCTTGCTAAAAGCGTGATGATTAGAAATGAGAAAATATATTTTTTCATGAGAATTTTCGATTGTATTATCCTCTTGCTTTTTAGGATAAGTATCAGCAAGAGGATTGTTCAAGAGGATTATTTAAAACACAATATTGATATTGATACCATAACGCTTCATCGTTGGTGTTTGTAAACCTGACGTTGCATTCAATCCAGTGAACTGGTCTAAGTCAACACCATCATGCTTACTATCAATGAAGTAGAATAAATTACGACCTACTAACGATACTGATGCTTGTTTGAAGAATGTTTTCTTCAACATCGATTGTGGCAAAGAATATCCTAATGTTACTTCACGTAATTTTGAGAAAGTCTTGCTCATTAAGTTACCTTCTGCGGTTCCGTTATATCTACTGATATAATCTTGTGCATAAGTCTTGATAGTATTAGGAGCAAATTTCAACTGAGAGTAGTTTGTAATTAATCCAGTTTGTGCATCATACGTTGGCGTACCTTCAGTAATCATCACACCTTCACCGATGTAAGTTTTAATACCTTGTGCATCAAAGTCACGAGCGATACCATAAGCTCCTTCTGTAGTTTCGATATGACGACCACCACGGAATGTTTGCTTACGGATATAGTCTTCGATGATTCCACCTACACGACCATCAAATTGGAAAGATAATGACCAGTTTTTGTAGTTCACTTTGTTGTTGATACCCCAAACGTAGTCTGGATTGGCATAACCTACTAAAGCAGCAGCATTATTAACAATCGGACGACCACCCGCATCATTGATAAGTTGTCCGTCAGCTGTTCTTTGGAAAGTCGCAACATATACTTTATCAATTCTATCACCAACATTGATAAATTGTGTCCCAGCATTTCCGCTAACAAAATAGTTAGAAGCTAGTTTATCAATTTTAATATTATTCTCGTTATATACACTTTGCAACGTTTCTTTGAAAGTTGACCAGTTCAACATCACATCCCATGAGAAATTATTTCTTCTCAAAGGCGTTCCTTTTAAAGTAACTTCCCACCCTGTTTTCTTAGTTTGGATACCATTTACGATAGCTGAAGTATAACCTGTAGTTTGTGATAAATCACGGTTAAAGATTCTTGGTCCATCGTTTGAAGTAAAGTAAGTAACATCAGCAGAGAAACGGTTTTTCAATAAGCTTACTTCAACCCCAGCTTCAATTTGCTCTGAAGTATTTGGCTTTAAAGATGGGTTGTTCAACTTATCTGAATAGGTTGCTCCTGGTAGGTTATTATATGCAGGAGAAATGCCATAACCAACTGAGTTGGCATAGTTAGGCCCATCATAAGATGATTGGTATTCAGTACCATATCCTATTGGATAACTAGCACTTGGGTTGGTACCAATCGTAGAGCGTGTTAAACCGTCTTTTACGTTAGCATAAGATACACGTGCCTTTACGAAAGAGATTACCTCTGGCAATTTTACATAGTCAGAAACTACAGTACTTAAACCAAATGATGGATAGAAGAATGAGTTATTTCCTTTTGGTAAAGTAGAGAGACGATCCAGACGACCTGTTGTTGATAAAGTTACTAAACCTTTATAAGAGAAGTCAGCTGAGTAGTAAGCACTTTGTACTTCCATATCAGATAAATAACTGAATGCTTTTACTGGTCTCAAAGAGTTAGAGAACGTATAAACACCTGGTGTGTTCAAATAATCAGTAGTTACATAACTTGAATTATATTTAAAACTACGGATGTTACCACCAGCCCATACTTTTACATCAAAATCGTTAGCGATTTTTTGATCATATTTAATCAAGAGATCCGTATTGTTTTCAAACAAAGAACGTTTGTCTTCTCTGTAATCTCCTTTTGCTTCTTCACGACCATAAGACGTAGCTGAATATGGGAATTTTTCTGAACGAAAGATATCATACGTAGTGATAGAAGTACGTCCTGTGATACTTAAGTTATTATTGATTTTGTAGTCTAAAGAAGCGTATCCGTAAACATCATTCTTGTAATGACTTCTCAACCATTCGTAAGCCACGAAGTAAGGGTTGTTATAACGCTGATATTCAGCATAGATTTGCTGGCTACCCTCTTTACCTGCTTGCCAGTAATTACGCATATCATCAACGCTCCAGTCTGCACCACCCCAAATAACCATGTTATAAATCAATGAGTTAGGTCCATAGTTTACATCTGGAATATTAGGCGTTGACTGACGGTTGTAATTAAGGTTAGCATCAAACGTTAATTTATCTGAGAATCTGTACTTCGTAGAAATATTGAAGTTAACAGTATTCAACTGTGTATTAGGCACAATACCTTTTTGATAATTATGTGATAATGAAAAACGAATATCCATTTTGTCATTACTACTACCTATCGAAATATTATTGTTAGTCAAAACGCCGTCACGTAAAAAACGTGTAAGGTTATTTGCTCCACGTGCTGTATAAGCAGTAGGAATACGTTTTCCTGTAGCTGGGTCGATAGGTGAATCGTATTGAGCGATTTTTTTCTGACCAGTTGGGTCAAATTTAGGTCCCCAAATATCATAGTCACCATCGTTTGATCCTCCCCCTCTACCATCTACGAATGAATATTGCCCGTGGTCACCGGCACCATATAGGTCTTGCACTCTTGGTATAGTATTGAAACCACTCTCTATCATGGTCGAAGAATTAAACTCGACCGAGAAACCACGTTTATCTTTAGTACCTTTTTTGGTTGTAATCAAAATAGCACCATTTTTTCCTCTGAATCCGTAAAGAGCCGCAGCGTTGGCTCCTTTTAATACTGAATACGTTTCGATATCATCTGCCGAGATGTTCCAAGTATCTGAATTGATAGGTACACCATCTACTACATATAAAATATCGGTGTTACCTCTTAACACTAGATTCGGGCGACCTAATAATTCAGCCGATGGACCAACTGTCAGACCAGCTACTTTTCCTGTTAATGAGTTAATAGAGTTCGGTTCGCGCGCTTTAATTAAGTCTGAACCTTTTACAGTTTGAATAGCATTGGTTAAACTTCTTTTTTCTTTAGAAATCCCTAGTGCCGTTACTACTACCTCTTCAATTTGTTTAGTATCTGCTAAAAGGTTTACATTGATTACCGATTTTGCACCAACTGCTACTTCTTGGTTTGAATAACCAACAAATGTAAATTGCAAAGTAGTTGAAGTAGCCGCAGAAATTTTATAAGTACCATCAGCATTAGTTGTTGTTCCTTTTCCAGAACCTTTAATTCTTATCGATACTCCTGCAATAGGAGTGCTGTCTGTGGCGTCAGTTACTTTACCCGTAACGATGCGTTCTTGGGCATTGGTAACGAACGACAAGAAAAGAAACATTACCGCTAAGAACATCATGTTCTTCGACAATGCAATATTTCTTTTAAATCCAATTCGTAAAGTGTTTTTCATGTGAATGTGAGTAAGGTTTTTAATTCCTCGCAAAAGTAAAACCTTGCTTTAACCACAACTTTAGGGTAGCATTATCAATCCATGAAGAATAAAGAGCAATCAACACTCATTATCGTGAGTATTGTTAGGAGAATATTAGGAGAAGGTAAAAAACGGGCAAATTGACCCGTGCGCATCTTTTCGTACCTTATGGAATGAAAGAGTTTGTTGAAATGAAGGATAAAATTTTCGCCTTTCATGGGTTTTACCATTAAAAGGCGAAAATTTTATCCTTTTATAAGATAGACTAATGCTGACGTTCGTAACCCATTAAAGCTACTTCCTGCCCCATTTCAAGGTATTCTTCTTTTTGTTGCGGAGCCCACGTGCCTAAGCCATCTACGTAACGATTATACATACAAAATGCTGCTGCTATTAATACAGTATCATGGATTTCACGGTCGGTTGCATTATGTTCGCGTGCCTTAGCGATGTCCTCGGGCAATACGTTCTTTCCTCCTATCTGTACTTTGGTAGCGATATCTAACAAGGCTCTGAGTTTCGGAGAGATGGGCGTTGAGGCAAAGTTATCTTTGATGTCATCTATCAAGCTAGCATCACAGCCTAAATGAGCGACGGCTGTTGCAGCGTGTGAGGAATGACAAAAATGACAATCGTTTAAATACGAAACATGGGCTGCGATCAATTCACATTCTACGCTACTCAAACTTGAGTCGCTACGTAATAATGCTTCTGCCAAATTTAATAAAGGTACTGCGGTAACTTTGCTATAATCTAATAATCCTGTCATGCCAGGCAGATTAGGATTGGTAAGTGTTATATGTGCCATTAGTTGATTTTCTTTGATTGATGGAAAGTAAGAATCAGCTGCTGTATGCACAGCAACTATTACCAAGGTATCAATAGACACCATGGTAAAAATCATTGAACACTAAGACAATTCGGGAGGGGTAAAAAAGGACTGACTATAATCAGTAGGAAGATGGACTTCGTAAGAAAAAGAATTGATTGTACCTTTAACCAATGTATATTGGTATTGAGTAAGGTTTATTCCGTTATTCTGAATATAAGTAACCGATAATGACTTACATAAATCCAAAGCTTTTTTGAGCGGTGATTGTTTGTCAGAATGATTACGAGCCAACACTGTATTGATTTCATCTGCTAAGGATGCAAATCGTTCTCTGGCAGATTGATTGGTTTTGATTTTTGTAATCAACGTATCATTTTCATAACGCTGTTCAATAACATTATAAAATTCACCTTTGTATTGAATTAAAGCTTCGGTGGGTGATGTATTATGGAAGTCGGAGGTATAAGGTAGAGAAATCGGAACTTTTAATTCTAAAAATTCATCGTTTGCTTCATACGGCGTTGCAGTAGCATATTCTTTATCAAAACACAGCAATACAATGCCTGTGCTGAACATATTGTACAGCAAAAGACAAAGAAAAGATATGCTTATGATTTTTCTCACAACTTAAATACATTACTTGAACAATCAAATTTATATAAAAATCTTAATATTTGTTAGCATTTTTTGGTTTACTTTCTCTTATAAACATTAGTATAGAACAAAAATCAGAAAGACTCCTATTTTCATGTAAAAAATTAGTCTATAATTAATATTTTATTAATTTAGGATGTTATTCTTTTTCAATGAATATCCTAACTAAAATGAAAATTGAAAAGTATCCTACACAAAGCAACGCAAATAAATCTATATTTAGTTTTACAAGTATCGGACGTAATGTAATCGAAAAACGAGTCCAATTTACTCAAATTAATGATATTGAAAATTATGGATTACCTAAACATATAACACTTTATAATTTAGCTTTCGGTGATTGGAACGAAGAATCTGAAGATATAGATGATTTTGCTAGAAGTAATAATGGAGATACTGAAACAGTATTAGCAACAGTTGCTAATACTGTCCGAGAGTTTTGGGATTATCATCCAGACTCCCTCTTATTCATAACAGGCAGTACTTCAGAAAGAAATAGGCTTTATCAAATTGCTATTTCAAAAAATCTTAATGAAATACTGAACGAAGTAACTATCTATGGATTGACAAACTACTCTTGGGAAGAATATTCAATTGGCAATAATTATGATGCTTTTTTGATTATCAATAAAAGAAACTTATTATATTAGTATTATGAAAACGACAAAGACAAACATAGAGCATGCTAGCACAAATAGTCGGTATAACCCAAAATTAGATTATTTGGATGGAAAAGATATGTCATCAAAAAAATTAATTAAAGCTAAAGAACTACTTTCAAAAGCAGGTTTGCCGAAACAAGTTCTTGAACAATTCAACAAAGCAAAAAGTCTATAGTTTATATTTTCTAATATTCCAGAGACGAATAAATCATTTTTTATATACTAAGCACTGTAGAAGAAGTATTGGTATTTAATTTTCGATTAAAGTAAAAGAAGGAAATAATAATTAATACCATTGAAATCAAAGGTAAAAATAAAGATAAATCAGTCAGCAGGTTCAACCACGACGTATTTTTAGTGCCAAAGTTTTGGTAAATCAAAATCACCACACTGCCTACATATCCACTAAAATCGGCTAAGTAAAACAAGAACCCTACATTAGCTTTTTCTTTCAATACTGCCAAGAGTCGGTCGAAAAGCATTCCATTGAAAGGTACATAAGCCATGTATAAGCCTATTCCTAAATAAACAGACCACCAAAAAGGAGAGATAGTATGATTTAAAAAAGATAAGGTAGCAATCAGCACCAAGATTACTCCTGCAAAAATCATCAAATGATTCAACCAAAAAGCTTGTTTATGATTCTTTACAAAATACATAAAGGCGGTAAAAGCACAAATTACTAAGCCTATCAAAGACTCTGTTTTTGCAAAGATAGAAGCATTGGTTACACCTATTTCTCGCCAGATTTCTACGCCAAAGTTATCCCTAATGTCTCTTAGGATAGTCATCAATACATATATCGTAATCAAGGCTATCAGTCCAAAACCATGTTTTTTCAAGAAATTCTTTCGGTCTTCTGTATTCATAGGTAAGCGTTCCGACCGTTCGTTTTCATCTACTTTACTTGGTTTAGGAGCAATAGACATGGCATAAACCGATATCAGTAATAGTGGAAAAAATGTTAATCCCGTCAAGAAAGGCATCCAATATTCATTCACACCCATATTAATAAAATACTTCCCGATAGATTTTACCATGCCAGACGCTACAATAAAACTCACTGCCAAGCCAGCGCCTAAAATCTCTGTGATTTGTCGACCTTCTAAAAAACTAAACACTAAGCCATATACCATCCCTAAGCCCAAGCCATTAAAATACAAGAACGCCCAATTATAGGGAGGAGGTACTAATCCAAACAATAACAAGTTGAGTTCCGCAAATAGAATCATCCCTATAATGTATTTGGCTCTTTGATGGGGCTTTACTTCTGATACTATTTTGATACCCAAGCCTTTGGCCGTAGCATATCCCAACACTTGCGAGATAACCAACACAATTTTATAGTCTATTCCTAATAAAGTAACATCATGAAAATCGCCAGCAGTAAAAGGCTTTCTGAAAGCATACATACAGAAATAAGTACTGAAAGCGGCTATGCCTAGATAGATGGCAAGAAATATTTGAGATTGGCGCTGAAGAAAATTTTCTAGTTTGTTCATGGATGAAAAACATCTCTTCCAGTATATGATTTATGCTGAAAGATGACTTTTTTAATCACAACATTACAAACAAAAACACCTAAAAATCAGCATTTTACAAAGCCTTAATCAAGATTTAACGTATAATTAAAATGAGACTACTTATCTTTGATTTCATTAAAAAGACACTCAGATAGTATCCTAATTTTCATAATTAAAGCTTTGGTTGTCACTAAATCCAACATTAAATGTCACTCATTGAATTAGTCACTTTTGATATGGCGGGAACAACCGTTCAAGATCGCCATGAGGTAGAAATGTGCTTTATTGAAGCCGCTACTCAAACTGGTTTAACCGTATCGCCCGAACGCGTTCTGGCACTACAGGGGTATTCTAAAAAATATGTTTTTGAATTATTATGGTCGGAAATGATTGGTGATAATCATCCTGATTTGCGTGAATTTGTAAATAATTCATACCATACTTTTTGTGAAATTTTAGAGAATCATTACATCAACCATGACATTTATCCCACCGAGGGATGCTTGGAAATATTTGATTACCTGAAAAGCAAAAAAATAAAGATTGCCCTTACTACTGGATTCTATAGAAAAGTAACCAACATTATCTTACAAAAGTTAGGCTGGCTCGATGGCTTGAACAACAATTACGTTGGCAACGAAAATACATTGATACAGCTTTCTATTGCTTCAGACGAGGTACAGAAAGGTCGCCCAGAACCTTTTATGATTCAAAAAGCGATTCAGATGCTAAATGTGTCTAATGCAAACAAAGTAATCAACATTGGCGATACACCTTCTGATTTAAAATCAGGTGTACGTGCTGGATGTAGAATGTCGTTGGGTGTAACCAATGGTACCCATACGCGTCAACAATTGAGCATCCATAGAAATGATGGTCTGTTGAACAAAGTTTCAGACATCAAAGACATTATAGAGAACATTGAAAATGAACGTTTGGAGGACGATACACCATTCCCATTCTTAAAGAAACTTAATTTTTTACTATAATACTCTATTCTCAACAAAACCACTATTCAATAGAACGTTATCTAAATGCACCTAGCTTTTAGATACGATTTTTTAAAAACCATTCCATGAAAAAATATGATTTGATAGTCATTGGAGCAGGAAACGTAGGTACTTTTCATGCTTATCATGCTTTAACACAAGGCAAATCTGTATTGATGATAGATAAAGATTCGGAACCCATAGAAGCTACAGTTAGAAATTTCGGACAGGTAGTGCCTTCTGGACAAGCGTTAGATACTTGGTTTGAATATGGTAGAGAGTCATTAGGTATTTATAAGAAAATTCAGGCGAAATTTGATATTACTGCTCGCCAAAATGGTTCATACTATTTCGCTTCTGATGATGAGGAGATGTTGCTATTAGAGGAGGCAAGGGCATTGTTTAAAATCAGGGAATATCCTTCTACGCTACTTTCTAGAAAATCTTGTTATGAACGTTTTCCTAACCTGAATTCTGAATATTATAAAGGTGGTTTATTTTTTCCCGAAGAGGTATCAGTTGAGCCTAGGACGATGGTTCATCAAGTAAGGAAAATGCTTATCCAAGATTTTGGATTGGTATTTATGAACAATACTGCTGTTATCGACTGTGAAATAAAGAATGGTATTTGTGAAATCAGCACTGCAACCAATCAAAAGTTATTCGCTGACAAAGTAGCTGTTTGTAATGGTCATGAATTCAAAATTTTATTCCCTGAAATTTTTAATAACAGCGGTATGAAAATCTGCAAACTCAATATGATGCAGACCTACTCTTTACCTGAATTAAAATTGAATGGCAATATCCTTTCGGGACTTTCTATTCGTCGTTATGATAGCTTTAAATCTTGCAATTCATATCCATATATTCAGACGCCCGAGTGGCAAAAAGTTTACAAAGAGTGGGGTATTCATATTCTTTTCAAACAGGCATTAAATGGTTCTATCATCATTGGCGACTCGCACGAATATGCTGATGTACACGAGAATGCTAAATTGCCACTAGGCATTGATATGTCGATAAATGATTTGATTTTGAAGGAAGCTAAAAGAATTATGTCTTTGCCTAACTGGAAAATTCAAAATTATTGGGCTGGATATTACTCTCAAACGGCAGATGGTGGTTCGTATGAACACCAAATTGGAGATAAAATCTATATTTCAACAGGTATCGGTGGCAAAGGCATGACTACCGCCGCAGGCTATAGCCGTAAACGCATTGAGGATATTTTTGAGTAAGAGATTCATTAACATGAATCTCTTCGGGTATAGCTAGTTTGTGCATTTTTAAATTTATTTGTTTTTTATTTATCTTTGACTGTCAGATAAATAGCAATATTTCTTGGCAATTTCCCTCGCTTAAGAGACGTTATATTGCTACGATTAAACAACATCTATATTGATTAAAACTAGCATTAAACCTTAAATTAACGATATCATGAAAAAAATATCTTTACTCTTCCTTCTATTTATTACTGCATTTTCTATTAGCTCTTGCGAGAGAGAGAAATGTGGATGTACTTATCCAGCCGAATTGAACTTTTTAAAGTCTTGGCGACTAATTTATACTGACATTAATGGTAAACAAGTGCCTAGTGATAAGAAAGAGATTATTACTTTTGATGCTTTCAACAAGCCTAAAGCTGTTTATAAAAAAGAGGTTGATGATATAGTGGTGGAACAAACAGTGGTTGATGCCATCAAAGAAACTAGTAATAGTGATAAAAATGAGGTGGTTGTAACAATGACTTTAGACAACGTTGCTTATAAACAAAAACTTAAACTTGTATACGTTGCAGGTCAAACACAAACATTATTAGCTACTACCAAAGTAAAAGCTAGTGACAATTTCAGTGATTATATTTTACACTACGAATTGTATCAACCATAATTGATAACAATTATAGTTAGTCATATCTGTAGATTCTTGCATTTTTTCTCTTGAAAAAAAATCCCCTGATAAACTACGTCTGAGACGTTCATCAGGGGACTTTATATAAAAGGTAAGAGCGTTATTTCATCGTTTGTTTAATCACCTCTCCTATTTCCTTTCCATTCTGGAAATCAAATCCTAAGAATTTAGCTAATGTTTTTGCTAATTGATTTTGGAAAAATTGACCTTCTGTTTTTATTTCCCCTAACGCTGGCGTATCTGGTCCAATTACGCCAAACCAAATTTCATAACAGTCTGGTACTTTTTGACCGTGGCTTGTCCATTGGCTTTTAACTTTATTTCCACGACCGTGGTCTGTTGTTAAAATAATCGTTGTTTTGTCCTTATACTTTGGGTTGTTTTGACAGTAGTTCCATAAGTCCCCCACGAACTTATCAACAGTATTGGCAGCAAAAAGATATTCATCATATTTAGCTTCATGGGCAAATTCGTCGGTTTCATCAAACGATAAGAAAAATACTTCTGGATTATTCTTTTTGATATATTCCTTCGCTAAATAATACGTAATAAAATCGTGGCGGTCGCTAGCTAAACTTGGATAATTACTTTGAATTTCATTTAACATTTTTTCTTTCTCTGTTAAATTTCCTTCTACTAGCTCTTTACCACTGTTTACAGGAATACTACTTCTTTTTTCGTTGATAATATATGGAAATACATCCCAAGTAGAATATGCCGCAACTTTCCCTTTATATTTTGGCTGATTGTTCAAAAACTCTAACACCGTAATATTTTCGTTCAGAATTTTATCATTTGAATTTACTTTATCATCAGCATAACCCGTTAATATTTCGTTATAGCCTGGATATGAAAACCAATAAGGATTTTTTACATTTACTTTATTGCCTGCCCAACGATTACCGTACAATTGCCCTTGTTTAGCCATCGTATTCCATACAAAGGGCATTATTTTCTTACGACTCACAGAGGCTGTATCAGACCAAAAGGTTTGTTTTACCCTGTCTTTATTTTTAGTATATTCTTTATTATTCAATAGTACAGAATCAACTCCACCAAATACTTCCTCCCAACGAAAGCCGTCTGTCGTAATCAAAAAAATATGCTCTGTTTTATGTTGTGAGAAACCCTCTTGCGAAAAAACTAATGTAGCAAATGCAATTAATACAAAAGCGTTTTTCAGTATTTGAGGAAAAAACATCAACACTTTTCTTATTTGAAAAACATAATCGCTCACCATTAGTTTAATCATGGTTGAAGCATTGGGCAAAATATTCATTGATTGATTTTTTAAATATTTTCTATTGGAATGCCTTAAAAGGATTCAAAAGTAGCGATTTATAGGACTGAAAAAGTTATTGAAATGTTAACAATAAATTATAATTCATGCTTCAATATTAATAAAAATGTGTCTTTAATTATTTTTAAAATTCTTCCACAGAACTTTGCTATCAATAGTTGACAGTAATAGCCTTTTCTCAAAAATATTACCGCTAAAATAATAATAGTAAACATACTTGACTTTTAGGCTATCCATACTTACTTTTACATAGTCAATTTAGTTTACCATTATTCATTGATAGCAGTATTACTGTTATTTATCCTAAGAAAACAGTTGTTCATCATTTATTTCGTTTGTTGAACTATATTGATTCTTAGTTTTGTTAGGATTAAAATACGTATTTTAAATCTATTTATCTAACAATTGAACCTTTTAGAAGTAGCCTTAGTTTTTGTGAATATAGTTTATTCATTTATTGTTTTTTCGGTTTTATAAGACCGTTTTTTTTAATTCTTTCCAACCTACTTTCGGTTGGTTTATTAAAAATATTGATTTCGTATTTTCAAAAAAAATCTCAAGTTAATCCTTATTACATGTGGTTGTTTCTGATGGCCGTTCTTATATAATTCAACTGCTTTATTTAAATTAATTTTATAAAATGAGTGATTATTACAAAATACTCAAAACCTGTTTACTTCTACTATTTGTAGCTATTACACCAATTATTTATGCACAACAGCTTACTCGTATCAAAGGAAAAGTAAGCGATGCTAAAACTGGAGAAACGTTGCCATTTGTAAATGTAAGTATTATGGGAACTAAACAGGGTACTCAGACAGATATGAATGGGAGTTTTTATCTAGAAACTCCTGTGCTAAAACCTACTCTGCGAGTAGCCTTCGTAGGTTATACCCCTGAGGTCAGAGAAATAGATGGTGGCAAAATAGTAACTGTAACCTTCAAACTTAAAACGCAGAATACAGACTTACAAGAAGTAACCGTAAAAGGCAAAAAAGATAGATACCGCAACAAAGACAATCCTGCTGTTGTATTGATTCGCAAGGTAATAGAACACAAAGACCAAAACAGGAAAGAAGCCCTAGATTTTTATCAATATAATAAATACGAAAAATTAGAATTTGACCTTAGTAATATTTCTGAAAAATTCAGGAACAAACGCTCTTTGAGAAAATTTGACTTTGTATTTAATCACCTTGACACTTCACAAATCACTGGTAAAGTCAATTTACCAATGTATCTAAAAGAGACTATATCAGACGTTTACTACAAAAAATCACCAGAAAACAAAAAAGAAGTAATCAGCGGTGAGAAAATGACGGGCTTGGGGAATTATGTAGATAACAATGGTATAAAACTATATCTGGAGGCCTTGTATCAAGATGTAAATGTGTATGACAACAATATTCTACTATTAGCCACACAGTTTTTAGGACCAACGGCTCCTGTTGCTCCTCAATTTTATCGGTATGTAATTATTGATACCACCAACTTTAAAGGAACCAAGTGTGTCAATTTAGGTTTCTCTCCAAGAAATTCTAATGACCAACTTTTTCAAGGAACAATGCTGGTAGCACTGGACTCTAGTTATGCGATTAGGAAGGTACAAATGGGCTTTTCTAAAGACATTAACGTCAATTTTGTGACAGATTTAAGGGTGGCTCAAGAATACGATTTTGTTGAAAACGAAGGGCTGATGCTCACTAAAGATGACTTAGCAATTGAGTTCAACCTATTGAAAAAGGAAAATGGTATGGGGCTTTTTGGGCAAAGGAGTGTGTCGTATAATAGGTACGTTATCAACAAGCCCATCAGTGATGAAAAGTTTTCAGGACTAAAAACAGATATCTTAAAAGATGCCGCCAATAGAGATGATAGCTTTTGGCAACAAAACCGACATCAGGAACTATCATCAAAAGAGTTGGGTATTTACACGATGGTCGATAGTGTAAAAAAAGTACCTGCTTTTCAGCGTTTCATGAATACTGCCACTTTTTTACTGGAAGGTTATAAGCCCCTCGGAGGCTTTGAAATCGGGCCAGTCAATACGTTTTACAGTTTTAATACAATAGAGGGTTTTAGGCTACGAGTAGGCGGGCGAACAACGCCTACTTTTAGTGATAAAATGGCCTTGGAGGGCTATGCTGCTTATGGTTTCAGAGACGAACGCTATAAGTATTTTGCTTCTGCTACTTTCTCATTGACAGACCATAATACCTATACCTACCCTATCAAACATCTCAGGATTTCTTATCAAGATGAAATTAAAATCCCTGGTCAGGAATTACAGTTTGTTCAAGAAGATAATTTCTTGCTCTCTTTCAAAAGAGGTCAGAATAATAAAATGACCTATAATAAAGTAATCAATCTGGATTATTTAAATGAATCGAGGTCGGGATTAACAGTGAATGTCAATTTCAAGAATATCAGACAAACGCCTACTGGTGCGCTTACTTTTAATACTATCAAAGACGGCAATATTACTCCTACCCCCGAAGTGATTAGTAGTGAGTTGATGATTGGTCTAAAATATGCCCCTAATGAGCAATTTTATCAAGGCAAAAATTACCGTATCCCGATTATTAACAAATATCCTACCTTTCAAATACGATATACGTTAGGCATAAAAGGTTTGTTAAATGGACAATATAATTTCCATCGCCTAGTAGGTTATGTTCACAAAAGGATGTATTTGCCCCCTATCGGCTACACCGATTTTACGTTAGAAGGAGGCAAAACTTTCAATACATTGCCCTATCCATTATTAACGATTCATAGAGCCAACCAAAGCTATGCCTATCAGCCAGAAGCCTATAACCTGATGAATTTTTTAGAATTTGTCAGTGATGAATACGCCGCTCTTTTTGTTGACCACCATTTTAATGGATTTATTTTCAACAAATTACCCTTGATAAAAAAACTAAAGTTAAGAGAAGTTATTACCTTTAAAGGATTGATGGGAAGGCTAAGTGATAAAAATCTCCCAACAACACAGAATGGTTTAATGTTATTACCTGTAGACGAAAATGGAAAACCTACTACTTTTTCGCTCGAAAATAAACCTTATATGGAAATGAGTTTTGGTATTGAGAATATCTTTAAAGTACTTCGACTAGATTTTGTAAAGCGTTTAAGCTATTTAGAAAATCCAAATGTCAGTACGGGAACAGCAATTAGGTTTAGAATGAGATTTGATTTTTAATCGAATATAACCCAAAATATCATACCTAAAAAACCTTAAAATTGACTTTAAACCACCTTTTTAAAATACGTTAATATCAATTTCATCCTGATATAGCTCAAACTCACAAACACTTAATTTCGAGATAATATTGAATTAATACTTGCTTGATAATTTTGCTTTAAATAAATCAAAAGATAGTCTATGAAAAAGAAGATTTTATTCATAACTGGTTCAATCAATCAAACTACTCAAATGCATCAGATTTCGGAGCAACTTCCTGAATTTGATTGTTGGTTTAGTCAAATTTTTGCAGATTCCCCCTTTATGCAATGGGTTATAGACAAAACAGAGTTTTTGGATAAAACTGTATTAGCGGGGCAGTTCAGAGAAAACTCTGAAAAATACTGTTATGAACATCATCTCAAATTGGATTATAAAGCTAGAAAAAATCAATATGATTTAGTGGTTTATTGCTCAGATATGGTTATTCCTGATAGAATGCTCCAAACTAGAACCTTGTGGGTGCAAGAAGGTATGATTGACGAGTACACTAATTTAAGTAGGCTTATAAAAACATTACATTTACCCCCTTATCTTGCTGTAGGGACATCATTAAATGGTTCTTCCAACATTTGTGATGTTTATTGTGCAGCTTCAGAAGGATATAAAGAACATTTCTCAAAAATTGGTACTAACAAAAGCAAAATTGTAGTAACGGGTATTCCAAACTTTGATAATTGTGAACAGTATCATACAAACGATTTTCCCTTACATAATTATGTCTTAGTAGCAACTTCTGATGGAAGAGAATGCTTTAGACCAGAAGACAGAGTCGGTTTTATCAAAGACTGTGTGGTAAAAGCAGCAGGAAGACAAATGATATTCAAGCTTCATCCTAATGAAATTGTTGAAAGAGCTACTAACGAAATCAAAGAGAATACGCCTGAAGGAACAATCATTTATACCTCTGGTAATATTAATCCAATGATTGCCAACTGTGATGAATTTATCACGCAATATTCATCGGCAGTATATGTGGGCATGGCGCTTGGTAAAAAAGTACATTCGTTCTTTGATAAAGAAGAACTTATCAGACAAATGCCTCTTCAAAACAAAGGTACTTCGGCTAAAAATATCGCTCAGGTTTGCAGAGACTTTTTAGGCTTTGAAGGAAAGAAAGAAGATTTCGTTAAATCTTACGACTACAAAGCTGTTAGCGAATTGGTATATGAATAACCTGTATGATAAGTAATCATGCAGCATTATATTAGGCTATAAGCCGTAGGCAATATGCAAAATGTTTATTTTTTCATGATAAAATCATATCTATTTTTTGCTTATTGCTTAAGGCCTATAGCTTACAGCGAGTAAAATTAAAGTTAATTTTGCTCACTTACTTACAGACATTTTGTTTCAAAATAATATATTAAAATAATGTCAGAAATTACAATTGTTGTTCAAGCGCGCATGTCGTCTAGTAGATTACCCAAAAAGGTATTATTACCCATTTTGGGCGAAAGTCTGCTGTATAGAATGATAGAGCGTTTACAACAAATTAAACATCAGGCTACTATTGTAATTGCTACCTCTGAAGATCAACAAGATGATGTAATTGAACAGTTTTGTCAAGAAAAAAACATTATCTGTTACCGTGGAAGCCTGAATAATTTATTAGACAGACATTATCAGGTTGGCGTATTGACTAATGCCAAAATTGTGCTGAAAATTCCTTCTGATTGTCCACTTATCGACCCAAGGATTGTGGACAAAGTATTAGATTTTTATTTCGACAATGAAGGAAAATATGATTTTGTGAGTAATCTTCACCCAGCTACTTATCCAGACGGCAACGATGTAGAGATTATGACGTTTGAAGCGTTGAGCAAAGCTTGGAATGAAGCCAGTCGCCCGTTAGAATTAGAACATACTACTCCTTACTTTTGGGAAAATCCAGATAAATTTCGGTTAGCAAATGTTAGTTGGGAAACGGGCTTAGACTATTCTATGTCACATCGTTTTACCATAGATTACTACGAAGACTATCTATTCATCAAGCGTGTTTTTGAAGAGTTATATACTCAAAACCCTGCGTTTTCAATGGATGATATTCTTACATTGCTACAGAACAACCCTGAAATATATACTATCAACGAACGTTTTGCTGGCGTAAACTGGTACAGAAATCATTTAGATGAATTGAAAACCATCACGCCTGAGCAAACCAAAATTAGTATTTAGCATAAATTCCAAATAAATACAATGACCGAAGAAAAATTAGAAACATTAAAAAGTATCGCATTACGTGTCCGTGAGCATATCATCGGAATGTCAACGGATGGCGGTTGTTTTGTAGGAGCTTCCCTTTCGGCTACCGATTTGATGGTTTACCTCTACAACAATTTTTTAAATATCACTAAAGAAAATCTTGACGATCCCAATCGTGACTATCTGTTTCTTTCAAAAGGTCATGATGTACCTGCTTTGTACGGAACGTTAGTTGAAATGGGTATTTTAGAAGCCGAGCGTCTTCAAAATCACCTTTCTACTTCTGATAATATTTACTGGCATCCTAATACTAAAATTCCGGGTATCGAATTTCACTCTGGTTCATTAGGACACCTACCTGCGGTATCGCTTGGCGTTGCTTTAGATTGCAAGATAAGAGGTACAAACAACCGAATCATCTGTATTTTGGGTGATGGTGAATTAAACGAAGGCTCATGTTGGGAAGCTGTTTTGGTAGCCAATGCGTACAAATTAGACAACCTAGTTTTTGTAATAGACCGTAACCAGTTTCAAGCAAATATTGCTACTGAAGATTTGATTCCATTGGAACCTCTGGCTGATAAATTCAAGGCTTTTGGTGCGGATGTGGTAAGAATAGACGGACATAATTTTCAGGATTTGGAAGAAGCTTTTACAAGTTTAGATGAACGCAAAGGCAAACTTCACGTAGTGATTGCTGATACTATCCGTGGGAAAGGCTTACCAAGTATAGAGGCTCGTGCTGACCGTTGGTTTTGTAATTTTTCAGCCAATGAGGTATCTCAACTGATGGAAGAATTACATGGTGTTCATTCAGCTAATATCGAATCTGAAGTATTAGTAGTTAGATAGCTTTCAGCTATCGGATGTCAGCTATCGGCTTTAAGCCTTTAGTTTATGATATTAAAATCTTTAATCCGAAATCTGATAGCCGAAATCCGATGACTTAAAAAACATATAAAATTATGTACGAAGAATTATTAAAAAATACAGCCCTTAACGACGAACGTTTTGTAGTAATGACTGCGGAAAACCGTGCATTAGTCAGAAATCTACCAGCTGTTTTGGGTAAAAGATTTATAGATACGGGTATCACCGAACAAACGATGATTGGTGCTGCCGCTGGTTTGGCACTTCGCGGACGCATTCCTATAGTCCATGCTTTGTCGGCTTTTTTGTCGATGCGTGCTTTTGAGTTTATCCGTACCGATGCAGGTATTGCTAATTTACCCGTGAAATTAAGCAGTTTTATCCCAGGCTTTTTATCAGATGGCAATGGCCCTACGCACCAAGCCATTGAAGATATTAATATCATGCGTGGTATTCCGAATATGCAGGTTTTTGCTCCTGCTGATGAAAATGATTTAGTAACGATGTTACCTCAAATCTGGAATACCCCTAATCCTTCTTATGTACGTATTTGTACACGACCTGCTCAGTATCAACACCAAACTAATTTTGAAATTGGGAAGGCTGAAATCATTGCAGAAGGAACAGATGTAACCATCTTAGTTTATGGTTTTATGTTTGAGCAAGCCTTGATTACAGCAGAAATTTTACGTCAAGAAGGTAAATCAGTAGGGTTAGTAAACATGAGAAGCCTAAAACCTGTGGACGAACAAGCCATTGTAAAAGCTGCCCTTCAATCAGATTTAGTGGTAACTATCGAAGACCACTTCTTAACAGGCGGATTATACACAATTGTTGCCGAAACTTTATTGAAAAATAGAATTACGGCTGATGTCTTACCAATTGCTTTAGTTGAAAAATGGTTTAAGCCAGCACGTCTAAATGAAGTATTAGCATACGAGGGGTTCACGGGCAAACAAATGGCTGAAAAAATATTGACTTATGAAGCGATTAGCATTGAATGATAAGTGATGAGTTAGTTATGAGACTGAGCTTTTGAGCAATAAGTCTTGAGAAATGAGATGTTAGTTTTAAGTTTTCACTTCTTGAGTCTTATGTCTTTCTTCTAAAGTCTTATCTCTTTGTATCCTCAAGTCCTAAATCTTCAAAGTCCTAAATTCCAACAAAAATGCCAAATTCAATAAAATCTAACGATAATTATCCAACTATCACAGAGTCTGATAGTTTGTATAACAGAGCTTTAAAAGTACAAAAACCAATTACACAAACACTTGCCAAAGGGCCAGGTCAGTTTACGAAGGGAGTAGCTCCTAAGTATTTGAAAAAAGGGAAAGGCTCGCACGTTTGGGATGTTGATGGCAACGAATACATCGATTTCAATGCAGCGATTGGCCCACTTTCGTTGGGTTATGCCTACCCTGTAGTAGATGAAGCCATTAAGCAACAGTTAGAAGATGGTATCACTTTTTCATTGATGCACCCTTTGGAAGTAGAACTTTCTGAATTGATTCAAGAAGTAATTCCTAATGCTGAAGCTGTAAAGATTTCAAAAACAGGTGCGGATGTTTGCTCGGCAGCTATCCGTGTGGCACGTGCTTTCACAGGTCGCGAAAAGATTTTCTGTTGTGGTTATCATGGCTGGCATGATTGGTATATCGGTATTACAAGCCGTAATGCTGGTGTTCCAGAGGCTATTCAAAACATGACTTATACGTTCGAATACAACAATATTCAAGCAATCCGTGAGGCGTTGGATGAAGACGTAGCTGCTATTATTCTTGAACCATTCATTTTTGAAGCACCACAAAATAACTTCTTACAGGAATTAGCAACTCTTTGTCGTGAAAATGGCACATTGCTCATTTTTGATGAAATGTGGACGGGCTTCCGTATCGCTGTGGGTGGTGCTCAGGAGTATTTCAATGTTGTGCCTGATTTAGCAGTCTATTCAAAAGCCTGTGCGAACGGTATGCCGATTGCATTATTGACGGGGCGTGCTGATGTAATGGAATTGTTCAACAGTGATGTATTTAGCTATACAACTTTTGGTGGTGAAGCACTTTCTTTGGCAGCAAGTATTGCTACTATCAAAGAAATCAGGGATAAAAATGTGCCTGCCTATTTGGATGCAAAGGGACAAATTATCAAAGATGGTTATAACGAAATCGCGAAAGAATTTGGCTTAGAAAATCTTACGAAATGTATCGGTTATAACTGCCGTTCGATGGTGACGTTTGCGCCCGAAGCTGGTAATGGCTTAGAAGTAAAAGCCTTTGTACAACAAGAAATGATTAAGCGTGGTGTTTTATGGGCTGGTTTTCATAATATGTGTTTTAGCCATTCAGACGAAGACATCAACTATACACTTTCGGCATATCGTGAGGTAATGCCAATTTTGAAAGAGGCTATCGAAAGTAATGATGTAAAATCGTACTTGAAAGGTGAAGTATTAGAAGCAGTTTTCAGAAAAACAAGCAATTATAATATAAAGCCTGCTTTGGCTAAAGCGTAAAAGCTGTGAGTTGTGAGCGATGAGCTGAGAAGTTAACATATTGATAAACAACATATCAATATTGTTTATTTTACATAACCTGCTTGATTTTAGATACGTTAAATTATTTATGGAAAATACAATTTCTAGTCCTGACTTAAACCTTTCCCAATTGTTTTCTTTAGAAGGGAAAACGGCTATCGTAACGGGTGGAACTGGACTTATCGGTAAAAAGCATTGCGAAGCGTTAATAGCTGCTGGATCCAATGTAGTAGTAGCAGACATTGCACAGGCAAACCCACAAAAATTTGCGGAAAGCTTAGGCGAAAAAGCGATAGGAATAAGCATAGATGTTACTGACGAAGCATCTTTGCAAAATGCTAAACAAGCAATCATCGCTCGTTTTGGTTCGATAGATGTTTTGGTAAACAATGCCGCTATCAATGATATGTTTGAAAACCCTGAGCTTGCAGCAGAACTTTCGGCTTTTGAAAAATATCCGATAGCATCTTTCCGCAAGTCGCTAGAAGTAAATGTTTTAGGGGTGTTTTTATGCTCACAAATATTTGGTTCGGTCATGGCTGAACAAGGTAGTGGAAGTATTATCAACATCGCTTCAACTTACGGAATCGTTGGGCCAGACCAAAGCATTTACCGCAACGAAGCAGGCGAGCAGTTATTTTTCAAATCGCCGTCGTACCCAACTACCAAAGGAGCTATTATTAATTTCACAAGATATCTAGCAGCTTATTGGGGAAACAAAGGGGTAAGAGTAAATACGCTTTCGCCGGGTGGCGTAGGCAATGCGCAAGATGAATATTTTGTAAAGAATTATTCGGCTAAAACTTTATTAGGAAGAATGGCTACTGCAAACGACTATCAAGGAGCTTTAATTTACCTAGCCTCAGATGCTTCTGCCTACATGACAGGTGCAAACTTGGTAGTAGATGGTGGTTGGACGGCGATATAATTTTGATTGGAATAGTTGTGAGTTAGTGAATTGCGATTTAGTGAGTTATAAACTAGCAAATTCTGAGTTAAATAAAAGTATGTATAAAATCCTATTTTGAATCATTCACTCAATCACTAACTCACAATTCACTAACTAAAAACCACTAAATCACTCAATAAAAAATGGATATACACGAAAAAGCAAAGCATATAAAACTTCTGATTACTGATTGTGATGGTGTTCTGACAGATGCAGGCGTTTATTATGGTGAGAATGGTGAGGTATTAAAAAAATTCAATATCCGTGATGGAATGGGTGTAGAAAGACTTCGTAAATCAGCCAATGTAGAAACTGCTATTATCACAGGTGAGGTTTCTCCTTCGGTGGTGAAAAGAGCTGAAAAGCTAAAAATCACAGAATTGCACCTTGGCATAAAAGATAAATTAGCCATTCTAACACAGATTATGGCGAATCGTGGTCTTACCAAAAACAACATTGCCTATATAGGAGACGATGTAAATGATATTGAAATTATGCAACATGTGGGGCTAACAGCTTGTCCTAATGATGCCATTAGTTTTACCAAAGAAATAGCCGATTATATCTGTGAAAACAAAGGTGGCGAAGGCTGTTTTAGAGAATTTGCAGAATTGATTATTGCGGCACAATCTTAATTGATTTTAAAAAATTTAACAATAATGTCTTCCAGAGGTTGTATAAATCTGATTATTTATACAATCTCTTATCCCCAAAGACATCAATACTTTTCTAACAAACCTTCCTCGGGGGTCAGGGGTTTTTTACGTCCATTATCAATGAAAAACGTTATATTATCATCAGGAAAAGTTATCGGTAAAGGTGAGCCATGCTACATTATTGCCGAAATCGGAATCAATCACAACGGTTCTTTAGACGTTGCAAAACAATTGGTTGACGAAGGAGCAAATGCTAAAGCAGATGCTGTGAAATTTCAAAAAAGAACACCTGAATTATGTGTTCCGCTTGACCAATGGGAAATCCAACGTGATACTCCTTGGGGAAGAATGTCGTACATCGACTACAAACGTAAAACTGAATTTGGCAATTTAGAATATTCAGCCATCGACCAGCACGCTAAGCAAAGAGGTATCGACTGGTTTGCATCACCTTGGGATGTCGAGTCGGTTGATTTCTTAGAATACTTTAGCCCAGTATTATACAAATTAGCTTCGGCTTCTTTAACTGACTTAGAATTAATCGAAAAAATTCTTCATACTGGTCGCCCATTAATGATTTCAACGGGAATGTCAACCGTAAAAGAGATTATCGAGACAGTGGCTTTCATCCAAAACTTTGATGAAAACTATCCATTGATGATTGCTCATTCTACTTCGGCTTATCCATGCAAACCAGAAGAATTGAATTTAAGCATGATTAAAACGTTGGGTGAAATGTTCCCAGACACGCCAATTGGTTATTCTGGTCACGAAACAGGCTTGGCTACGACTGTAGCGGCTGTGGCTTTAGGAGCTACTTTTGTGGAGCGTCATTTCACACTAGACCGTGCTATGTGGGGTTCTGACCATGCTGCTTCAGTAGAGCCTCAAGGGTTATCTCGTTTGGTAAAAGACATCCGTGACGTAGAAATTGCAGTAGGTGATGGCGTTAAAAAAGTATATGAAGCTGAGATTTCTCAAATGAAAAAACTTAGAAAACATATTTCTGCTGAGTATTCTGCTTAATTTCAATGAAATTATCAGCGTTTTTCTGATGAGCGTCTATTTTATTAGCATAAATTGATTAAAAACAATACATTTTTCGTTAAGAGGTAGAGGCTTCCCAAAGTTTGCTACCTCTTAATTTCTACAAACTCATGATAAGTAAGAGTAATTAGTGGAAATTCTTTTTCCAGCACAACAACATTATACGACCAATATGAATCTCTTAACAATAACCACTTCAATATTAATATGTTGGATAATTTTTATTATTCTAATGGAAAGGTTATATCCATATCGTAAAGGGTTAAAGCTTTTCAGAGAAGGCTTTTGGGTGGATTTAGTTTGGTACACGATTATTCAGAGTTTCTTTCTTAAAATTCTTATTTTCGATTACATCATTCAGCCTATCAATACAAGTTTCGATTGGTCTGAATACCAATTTGTTAAACATTGGTCAGTTCCAGTACAAGTTCTTTTTTTTCTGATTACACACGATTTTTACATTTATTGGTTTCATCGCTTTCAACACTCCAATAAATTTTTCTGGAGAACACACGAAGCTCACCATTCTGGAAAAGAAGTTGACTTTTTAGAAGGTTCACGTTCACACGTTGCAGAAATTATCATTAACCAAACGATTGAATTTTTACCCATCATTGTGTTAGGTGCTGACCCTGCTGTGCTACCGATTAAAGCCTTATTAGATGCTATTTTTGGCATGTTTATTCATGCTAACATTAATGTAAAATTGGGTAAATGGAAATATATTTTCAACTCTCCAGAGTTGCATTTATGGCACCATTCCAATTATCAAGAAGTGTTTCATGCTAATTTTTCAACAAAATTTGCCTTTTGGGACTATCTTTTTGGTACAGTGTATTTCCCAGGGCATAAGCCAGGCAATGAGCGAGAAAATTGGGGATTATATTATGACTATCCGAAAGACTATTTCTTACAGCATGCTTTTTCGGTTAAACGTTTCGACGAAAAGAAATTATTACGCTTTAAATGGTTCGCAAGGTATTATAACCTTCGCCCTACCATTTTGAAAAAAATCACTCATTGGATTGAAGATATTGAACATTATTTCCTCATTGAAAACTCGAGTATGAATTATCGTAGAATAGAGCAACACAAAATAGAGGAAAATAAAGATTCAACTAATCGACCCTCAGACCTTACATAAATGGCTTGGATATACCTTATTATTGCTGCTTTGTTTGAAGCAGCATGGACTTTCTCATTAAAGTTATTTAGTTTTAAAGACATTAAAGCACTTCCCTTAAACAAGTATTTTGCTACAGAAGGAATTGTAACGCTAATGCCATTCGTGGGTTATATCGTTTTTGGATTAGCCAATGTTTATTTTTTCTCAGTTGCACTCAAAACAGTTCCCACAGCTACGGCAATGGCCGTATGGACGGCAGCCACACTGATTTTCATTAAAATAGCTGAAATAGCTTTCTTTAATGAAAAATTAAACTGGTTTGAAGTCTTTTTTATCATGCTAATTACGGTAGGCATTATTGGTTTGAAAGTAGTTAGCGGTAAAGTCTCGTAAGGACATTATCGCTACCAAGATTTTCTTTTACAATGGTAACACCCTTAATCCTTGGGGCAGTAATGCCCGTCTCCAAGGTTTTCTTGCTTTGTAGGATAATTGCTTCGTCCCATAGATTGGTATCAATAAAACTTTGCAATAATTTACTACCTCCTTCTACTATCAAAGATTGAACTTTTCGTTGTGTTAAATCTTCTATAATAGTTGATAAAAAGGCTGTTTCATCCGCTATTTTCACAAAAACAACATTGTTTTCTTCTTTATTTGCTAACAAATTATAGCAAATAGTAGGCTGTGAGACATCAAAGATATGCAATGATGTGTTTAAGGAGAGGTCTTTATCTACTACGATTCTTAAAGGATTTTTGCCCGTCCAGAATCTAGTATTCAGACTAGGGTTATCATAGCGAGCGGTATTAGTGCCGACCATAATAGCATCTTCTTCACTACGCATTTTATGGACAACCCTTCTGGAAAGTGCATTAGAGATTTGAACAGCTTCAAAATTCTCTTTAGCAATAAACCCATCAGCAGTTTCTGCCCATTTCAAGATAATATATGGGCGTTGCTTTTCGATAAAAGTGAAAAAACGTTTATTCAATGCTCGTCCTTCTTCTGCTAAAATACCCGTCTCTACTGCTATTCCAGCGGCTTTTAGCTTGGCAATGCCCTTTCCTCCTACCAGTGGGTTTGAATCTACATTACAAATGATTACTCGTTTGACGGCATGCTTTACTAGTAAATCTGCACAGGGAGGTGTCTTGCCAAAATGTGAACAGGGTTCAAGCGTGACATATACATCAGCTTCTGTCAACAAAGATTTATCTACTACCGAATTTACAGCATTTACTTCTGCATGGGCTTCTCCATACTTTTTGTGCCAGCCTTCACCAATTAATTGCCCATTATGTACAATTACGCACCCTACCATCGGATTGGGTGAAACAGTGCCTGCTCCTAAACGAGCTAATTGCAAAGCACGAGCCATCCATATTTCAGGCTCATTAGCGTAATTTTCTTTGTAACTTTGCATAAATTTTATTAATCATTTTATGTCTGCAAAAACCCTTTTTCAACAATTAGTATCCGAAATTAGTGCTGTTTATGATGAAAACGAAGCAAAAAGCATCGTTTATTTGGTATTAGAACACTTTCAAGGTATTTCTAAAACAGATATTTTATTGGATAATCCACTAAAAGAGGTTTTTGATTATCAAGAGATTATCACCCGACTCAACAATCATGAACCTGTTCAGTACATTATTGGCGAAACGGAGTTTTATGGAAGAACATTCAAAGTAAGTCCTGCTACTTTAATTCCCAGACCAGAAACAGAAGAATTAGTTGAACTAACATTAAATACTTTTCAGGATTTAGCAAAGAATAATTTGATTGTATCGAATCCGGAAGTATTAGATATTGGCACAGGTACGGGTTGTATTGCTATTTCTGTGGGAGGCGGTATTGATAATGCCTCAATCACCGCTTATGATGTATCTATTGAAGCCCTGAAAATTGCTCGTCAGAACGCAATAAATAATAAAGTAAAAGTAAATTTTGAAGAAGTAAACTTTTTAGATGAATCAAAGCATGATTCACTGCCTGCATTTGATATTATTCTTTCTAACCCTCCTTATGTTACTAATTTTGAAAAGCAGGAGATGGAGAAAAACGTATTAGCTCATGAGCCACATCTCGCCCTTTTTGTAGAAGACGACAATCCATTGATTTTCTATAAGGCTATTGCCAAATTTGCAAAAAAACATTTATCGATAAATGGATTTTGTATCGTAGAAATTAACCAATCATTTGGTTTAGAAACAGCAGCTTTATTCTGGGACGAAAGTTTTAGCAGTGTTGAAGTAGTGAAAGATTTTTTTGGAAGAGATAGAATGGTGAAGGCGTTGTTATAGCTATCAGCTTTCGGTCATCAGCTATCGGCGTTTTAGCTGATGACCGAAAGCCGATGACCGAAAGCCGATAGCCTACTAAAATGCAAGCTGTGCAAATACAGCATGATGGTCTGATGCAAAACGACCATTCCATGTATTACTTAATGTACCGTGCTTCAATACTTTTATTTTATCAGTATTCAGAAAAATATAGTCTATCAATTTCCCTTCTATTTCTTTAGCCTGAAATCCATTAAAAGTACTTATTGGCCCAAAATGTGGTGTTAAAGTAACTTTCTCCGTATCAATTAATCCTGCATTGATGATAACGGTTGGCTCTTCTGTAGGAGTGCTGTTGAAATCTCCAGTTAAAATAACAGGAATTTTAGCATCAACTGCTTTGATTTTAGCAACCAGCATTTTAGCACTTTCACGACGAGCTACCTGACCGATATGGTCGAAGTGAGTATTGAAGAAATAGAATACTTTCTTGGTTTTATTGTCTCTGAATTTGGCATAAGTAACAATACGGTTCAACGCTGCATCCCAACTTTTGCTTGGTACATCAGGCGTTTGGCTCAGCCAAAAAGTATTGCTTTCCAATATTGTAAACTTATCTTTTCTGTAAAAGATGGGCGAAAACTCTCCTCCTTCTTTAGCATCATCACGCCCAACGCCTACATAGGCATAATTAGGAAGTAATTTGGTTAAATCTCTAATTTGTCCAACTAATACCTCTTGCATTCCACAAATATCTGCTTCGTAAAAATCTAACATACTGCTAAGATTTTCCTTGCGCTTAGCCCATTGGTTTTCTCCATCCTGCACAGTTTCCATGCGGATATTGAAAGTCATTACATTCAATTTTTGTTGTGAATAACTGCTCATAAAAGTACTTATGAAAAGTATTAATAGCAGAGAATAGAAAGAAGTTTTCATTTGCTGACTGTTTGAGATTTTTCAGCAAAGCTATTCATTTTCAATGTCAGACCTGACCTGATGTAGATAAAATTTGTGTAAAGGAATTTTTGAAGGGAGACTTTAGGATTGTTAGACTTTAGGACTTGAAGATGTAAGACGAAAGATATTAGACGCTAGACTTAAGACCTAAGATACTAGACAATAGATTTAAGACATAAGATATGCTTGTCTAAAATCACCCGAAAGCTGAAAGCCGACTTCCGAAAGCCTACGACTACGACACTTCTGCTTTCAGTTCCTCTAAACATTCATTACACAAGCACGCACCGTCAAATTCCCACTGACTGATGTCTGAAATGTGTTCTATTTGAGTTTTGCTCAGGTTGATTTTCATGCAGTCGCACTGTAAGATATTATTTACCTTACAGATAAAAACTTTCCCACATCTCGGGCAACCTTCTTGAGCGTGCTTTTCCATGATAAATTATTTAAGAACCCTAACCTTGCAGGTTTACGACGTTTAGCTAATAGCTATCTACGTTTCCTGCATACTGTTTAACTTCTTATAAAATCCATTTTCGTTTTCTAAAAGTTCACTATGGGTTCCTCTTTCTACAATCTTTCCATGATTAATAACCAAAATTTCATCTGCATGTTGAATCGTGCTAAGCCTGTGTGCAATTACTAGCGTAGTACGATTTTTCATTAAATGCGTTAAAGCTTCCTGCACCAATTTCTCCGATTCTGTATCTAAAGCAGAAGTAGCTTCATCAAGAATCAAAATCGGTGGGTTTTTCAACACTGCTCTGGCAATGCTTAATCGCTGACGCTGTCCGCCCGAAAGCCTTCCTCCACGGTCGCCAATAAAGGTTTCATAGCCATCAGCCAACTGGGTAATATATTGATGTGCATTGGCAATCTTAGCGGCTTCTTCTATTTGTGCATGACTAGCCACCGAACCAAAAGTAATATTATTGGCTACGCTATCATTGAACAAAATAGATTCTTGGGTAACAATACCGATTTGCTTGCTTAAAGATGCTAATTTAATATGTTTTAGGTCTATGCCATCCATCAAAATCTGTCCTTCCGTGGGGTCATAAAATCTTGGAACTAAGTCTGCAAGGGTTGATTTCCCTCCGCCTGACGTACCGACCAAGGCAACAGTTTTCCCTTTCTGAATTTTGAACGAAATATTATCCAATACTTTTCTTCCAGTTTGGTATTCAAAGCTTACATTTTTGAATTCAATCTCTTCTTTAAACTCAGGGATATTAATGGCATCTTTGCCATCTTGAATAGCAGGTACGGTATCAATCAATTTCAAGATTCTTTCTGCCGAAGCTATTCCCCTTTGTATTCCACTAAAGGCATCTGCAATTACTTTGGCTGGACGCATTACTTGTGAAAACAAAATGATAAAAGAAATAAACGTTGAAGCACTTAGACTTTCGTCGTTATTAATGACTAAGGTGCCTCCGTATAATAAAATACCAGCAATAACGGTTACTCCCAAAGCTTCGGAAACGGGGGATGTCATTTCCTGACGATATACCATGCGTAATACAGCAGCTTTATAGCCATAATTCTCTGCTTTGAAACGTTCGGCTACTACCTTTTCAGCATTAAATCCTTTTACGATTCTCATTCCTCCGAATACTTCGTCGAGGGTACCAATCATAGCACTTTGGCGTTCTTGTACATCACGAGCAGCACGTCGTAATCTTCTACTGATAGTAGCAATTACACCCCCTGATATAGGTAAAATCAACAATGAGAACAAGGTTAGTTTTACCGACATATTAAACAAGAAAACAAAGTACATAATCAAGGTAAAAACCTCTTTGAAACTCGCCGTAAAAGCTCTACCGACTGAATTTTCAACCTCTTGTACATCCGTAGTAAGATGAGCCATCAAATTGCCTTTTCGTTCATTGTTAAAAAACCCGAAATGTAGGTTAAGGGTTTTCTCAAAAATGGCTTGACGCAACGAAGCAATGGTTTGTGCCTCTACTGTTTTGAGGATTCTTTGAGAAAAATATCGAAAGATATTTGAGCATACAACCGATACTACAATAGCGATACAGGCAAACTTTAATGCCCCCATTCTACCATACAAATCAATGATTTGGTAGAAGTAATAATTAAAGATTTCTTTGAAGTAATCTGATTCAAGCGAGAACTCAGGTTTTTTGCTAAACTTCGCTAAATCAGTAGTTTGCACTTTATCAAACAGAACATCAAGCAAAGGAATCAATAAGGTAAAGTTTAAAATGCCGAATAAACTCGCCAGTAACGAAAATAAAAAATATGGAAATGCAAACACCCTTAGAGACTCTGCATATTGAAGAATACGAAAGTAAGTTTTCAATGAAAATTGTTTCAGATTTGAAAGTAAAAGCAAAAATAACCGCTACAAATTTAATAAAATGTATTGACTATTTCTGCTTTGATAAATATCTGCAATATAGTACTTGAATGATTAGGCAAAAAACACTAAATTGTGAAAGATAAATATTAATTTTGTTTAGAAACTTCCACTAAGGTTTCGAAACCTCTTTTGAATATATACTAATTGCTTTTATGATTAAATCCTTAAAACTATCAAAGCCTTTTTCTGTCATTGGAATAAGGTTTTCTCAAGTAGAATCTGTTCTCAACATATTCTGCTCTTTCTGGCAAAAGGTTTTCTTGCTCCCTGTGTATCAGCGCAATTCTTCTCAGAATTTGTCTTATCATTTTTGTTATGCCCAGTCCAACCTTATTGAATCAATTAACGTCAATAATAGAGCACTTTGTTCTCGCTATTTTTAGCAAATTTTATGTTTGTTAAATAATAGCACGATTATTGAATATAGTAAGGTAAAACTAATTGCTCAAAGGAAACACATACAATAGAATGACATTTTCTGTTCTGAAAGACAAAAGAAAACTACTTCCAATTTTGTGGTTTTTACTGCCTGTTGTTGCTGGCTTTATGAAATGGCGACTTCATTCAATAAATAATTACAATATTTTTAAAGGGGTATTTACTCACCTGATACACTCTTATAATTTATACGAACTATACCCACAGGAATATTTTGATTCTAATCATTATGGCCCGTTGTTTAGTTTGATTATTATGCCTTTTACATTCATTCCTGATGTAATCGGTATTCCGCTGTGGGTAGCATTTCATGCATTTGTACTTTACAAAGCTTTTGCTTTGTTACCTATAAAACCAGCCTATCAATGGATATTATTAGCTATTTGTATTGTCGATTTAAACACTTCATCTCATAATTTACAAGTAAACCCAAGCGTGGTGGCTTTGATAATACTTTCATGGTATTATGTAAAGAAAGACCAAGTAATATGGGCAACTCTTTTTGTAATGATTGGCGTCTTTGTGAAGTTGTATGGTATCGTAGGGCTGGCCTTCTGGGTATTTTCAGATAGCAAGCTAAAATACATTGGCTATGCTATTATGTGGGCGATTATCCTTTTTGTTTTACCGATGGCTATTAGTTCACCTGAATTTGTAATACAATCGTATTACGATTGGTTCAACAGCTTGGTTCATAAAAATATTGAAAATCAGGGCGTTGCAAATGGTGTTGGTACGAGTATGCAAGATGTTTCGCTGATGGGACTAGTAAGAAGAGTAGGCGGTTTTCCGAACCTCTCTAATCTGTTCTTTCTTATCCCTGGTTTTATTTTACAAGTACTTCCTCTATTAAGATTTAAACAATATAAAAACTTACTCTTTCAATTAAGATACCTTGCTTCCTTATCCATTTTTGTAGTCATTTTTTCATCATCATCCGAATCCCCAACTTTTATTATTGCGGTGGCTGGTGTGGCAATCTGGTTTATTACACAGGCACACCCTGTAGAACGATGGGTTTGGATTTTACTTTTTACAGTTGTTGCCTTCACTTCGCTTTCAGCAACGGATATTCTGCCAGCTTGGTTGCGAATGAAGTTTATCGTTTACTCAATTAAGGCCTTTCCATGTTGCTTGGTTTGGTTTGCGTGTATTTATCAACTTCTTTTAAGTGAAACCTCAGAAATTAAATCATTATGGATCAGTCAAGAATAAACATTTGTATCCTGTCGGCGGCATACAATGAGGGTGAAAACCTGTTAGTTTTTTATCATGCCGTCAAAAAAGTAATCGATAAATTACCTTATACGTTCGAGTTTTGTTTTGTAAATGATGGCAGTAAAGATGATACGCTATCAGTGATTAGAGCCCTAGCAAAAAAAGACGAATCAGTAAAATATATTTCTTTTTCAAGAAATTTCGGGCAACAGATAGCCTTAAAGGCTGGTATTGATACCATCAATGCTGATGCTATTATTATGATGGATAGCGACTTACAGCATCCGCCAGAAATGATTCCAGATTTGATTGATATCTGGCTTTCTAAAAATGTAAACATGGTCAATACCCTTCGTGAAGAAGACCAAGATTTATCATGGTTCAAAAGACAGTCGAGCAAGAGTTTTTATAAAGTACTGAATAAAGTAAGTGACCTAGAGCTAGAACCAGGTCAAGCTGATTTCCGTTTGATTGATAGACAAGTAACTGAAACTTTGAAAAACACCAAAGAACAAGATGTGTTTTTAAGAGGAATGATTCAGTGGATTGGCTTTGACCAAGCGACTATTAAATACAAAGCCAACAAACGTTTTGCTGGAGAAAGTAAATATACTTTTTCAAAAATGTTGCGTTTAGCATTGGCTGGCATTACATCATTCAGTATTAAGCCATTATATACGGCTATTTACATGGGTTTCTTTATTGCCTTTTTATCATTTTTGTACTTACCTTATGTAATGTATAGCCTTGCTATTGGCAAAGCCGTTGATGGTTGGGCTTCGCTATTGGTAACAGTAGCATTTTTTGGAGGATTAAATTTAATCGTATTAGGGGTTTTAGGAATTTATATTGGCAAGATTTTAATCCAAAATAAAGAAAGACCTTTGTACATTGTTCAAGAACAGAATATTCATGAAAATAGCCTTGTTGAGTTTTGATGTAGAAGAATTTGATATGCCTTTTGAATATGGTGGGGTTCCGCCTATGGAAGAGCAAATCGCCACTTCTAATCAAGGTTTACAATCCATTGTTTCAGTATTAGATAAATATCAAGCTACGGCTACCTTTTATTGTACGGGAGTATATGCTTTGGCAAAAACAGCACAGATTAAGGAATTAAGCAAAAAGCATGAGATTGCTTCGCATAATCATTATCATTCTAGCCATAAAAAAGAAGATTTAAGTACGTCAAAAGCTATTCTGGAAAATATTACCCAACAAGCAATTGTTGGGTTTAGAATGCCTAGAATGGCGCCTGTTTCGGATACAGATTTGTTGGATGCGGGTTATTTATACAATGCATCCATCAATCCAACTTATTTGCCAGGGCGATACGATTATCGTCATATTTCTCGTACATTTTTCACGCAGAATAACCTGATTCATTTTCCTGCTTCGGTTTCGCCTGCTTGGCGAGTACCTTTGTTTTGGATAGCCTTTCATAACTTTCCGTTGTCGTACTTTTTCTCTTTATGTAAAAAAGTAGTAGAAGCCGACGGCTACTTGCATTTGTATTTTCACCCGTGGGAATTTACAGACTATACTGATTTACCAAACGGGGCTAAATATCCTTTCTATTTACATAGAAATAACGGCAAAAAAATGTTGGAGCGATTCGATAAGCTGATGGCTTTTTTACAAAAAGAAGGCTTTGAGTTTAAAACCACTAAAGAGTTTTTGCTTCCTTCAGTTTAGCATATTTAACCACGGGATTCATGGCAGCAAGCAAAGCCCACATAAAACCCGCATAACCGTCTAAACAAGACCCTTTCAGTAGGTAAATCTTTAAGAAAGTAATAGGAAAGCGAGTAACGATGGTGGCTACGGAGGCTTTTTTGCCACGTTCTGCCAGCGTTTTTGCCCCTAGTGAAGTATATTTATTGAATTTATTGAAATAGTCTGTCAAATCTCGGTAGCTATCGTGTAGGATATGATTTTTCAGTACGCCTACTTTCCCTTGAATCTCTACACTTTCGTGTACGTGTTCAGTATTCCAATTACCAAAATTTCGGTTGAAAAGTCTGAGTGTAAGCCTTTTATATTCTCCGCTAAAACGCAAGAGCTTCCCCAGAAAAATCAACGAACGAGGAATTTTATAGGCTTGATACTCTGTCTCCTCTAGCGAAAGATTTTGTATTTCTTGTTGCAGAGCAGTACTTAGCTCTTCGTCATCATCCAGAGAAAGTATCCAATCGTTACTAGCTTGTAGGGTAGCAAAGTTCTTTTGAACACCATAGTTATCAAACTTTCTGTAGATAACTTTTGCATTAAATCGCTCGGCTATTTTAAGCGTTTTATCACCACTGCCCGAATCGACTATCACGATTTCATCTGCCCAAGCTACCGTTTCCAATACTTTAGCCAATGTTTTTTCGGAATTAAAAGTAATCAGTACAACGCTTATTTTCATTGGATAGGAGGAGGAATCAATATTTTACTTGGATACCATGATAGTATTCTTGAGCCTGATAATCTTTTCGAAGGGGATGTCCATCCCAATCTTCTGGCAATAAAATCCTTCTTAAATCTGGATGACCTGTGAATTCAATTCCCATTAAATCAAAGGTTTCTCTTTCATGCCAATCGGCCGTTTTCCAGATATTACTGACAGAAGGCACTTGTGGCAAAGGCTCTCCTTTTTCATTTCTCGCAAAAACCACCTTTAACATCAGTTTATGCTCGTAAGGAATTGAATACAGATTATAGATTACCTCCATCGTTGCTTTTTCAACGCCATTATCCAACCCTGTCAGGCAAGATAGCATATCAAAGTAGCAATCTTCATGCTCAAGCATTAATTGACAAACCTCTGCAATGCTTTCTGTAGGCACAGTAATACATTGGTGGTCAGCTTGGAGAATGATTCCTTCTCCAAATTTCTCTATCAGAATATCTTTAAAGTTTTCTATTTTCATCTTGCTTAGGCATTAATGGCAAATGCTGGTTTTTGGTTTCTGGCTTCTTCCTCTTCCATGTCTAATAGTGCTTTGGGCGCTACTAAACTTTCGCTTCTAATTTTTTCTTGCAGTTTCAAAAAACCACCAATCAAGGCCTCAGGGCGAGGCGGACAACCCGGTACATATACATCTACAGGAATGATTCTATCCACACCTTTCACTACATGATAGCCGTGTTCCCAATAGGGGCCTCCACAATTTGAACAACTCCCCATCGAAATTACGTAACGAGGTTCAGGCATTTGTTCATAAAGACGACGGATACGGTCGGCCATTTTGAAAGTAACTGTTCCTGCTACAATCATTACATCTGACTGGCGAGGGGAAGGTCTCGGAAAAACACCAAAGCGGTCTAAATCATAGCCAGAGGCCATTGTCTGCATCATTTCAATAGCACAGCAAGCCAAACCAAAGCCCATAGGCCAAAGCGAACTTAAGCGTGCCCAGTTGATAAGGTCATCTACTTTGGTAATAACAACACCACCTTCATTGAACTGTTGATCGAGTAATCCTTGCATAATGATTTAGATTTGTAGGGCTAAAAATGTTGTCCCCGACTGCAAATTTAATCTCATTCCTGCATTTTACTGCTCTCACCCTTAAAATTATCTGACAATGGTTAAATATCCTGTGATGGGACGGATGTCTGCATCGGCTTTTATCACGTAATAATAAGTGGCTGCTGGTAAACTAACATTATCTATTCTTCCATTAAATGGATTAGAGGAATAACTAAGGGTACTAAAAATTTCGTTGCCCCAGCGGTTATAAATTTTCACTTCTGCATTCGGATATTCTTCGATGCCCTCTAGTTCCCAAATATCGTTTACGTTGTCTTGATTAGGTGTAAAGCCCGACGGTACAATAATCTTGGCTTTTACTTTTACCAAAATATTATCGCTGCTAGTGCAGGTACTAGCACGTGAGCTCACTTTTAACACATACTCAGTAGATACAGTAGGCGAAGCAACGGGCATGGGAACGCGACTGTTATTCAAACCACTTTCAGGCGACCACTCATAAATTAAGTTATTATCAAATCCTCCGCCCGTGATACTCTTCAACGTAATAGTATCTCCTTTAAAAATAACGATGTCATTCCCAAGCAATACCTTGGGAGGCAAGTCAACAAAAACGATTCTGGTCAGTTTAGATACACAGCCAAATTCATTTGTGTATTGATAGGTAATAGGCGATTGTCCATAAACTAATGGCGTATATGCCGTGCCACTGACATTCATACCTATAAATTTGGCTTTGGTAGCATCATAAGGATTTACATAATTGAGTAAATTAAGCTTGGTAGTAGTTGAGCCACAAAAAGGAAGGATGGTATCAAACTTGATGGGCGTTAAGGGATTTACAGTTAGTTTTACCGCATCTGACATTTTCTTACAGCCATTTTCGTCCGTCACTAATACTTTATAAACGCCAGAGGTTAAAACATTAAATTTATTATCTGTTGCATTTTGAATAGCAACATCATTCTGATACCAAGCGTATTGTAAATTATAGCCAGTATTGGCAGTAAGTGGGATAGAATCTTTCTGGCAAATTACTTGCTTTCCCGTAGCATTTGATAACATAGCATCTGGCAAAGCGAATATTGTTACACTAGCTTTAGGCTCGTATTCACAAACGCCCCCTATTTGGGTCATCCTACTAACATACTCTCCTGATAAATTAACATCAAGTATATGGCTATTATTGGTGATATTAGTGGTACTCCGCGACCATTGGTAGCTAAAATCACTCGGTGTAAAAGCACTTCCATTTTGTTTCTGAATCGTTAACTTAATTGGAATTTCATCAAAACAGGCTTTTTTGGCATCAGGATTAATTACATATTGTTCTCCAGCTACTTTGTTTACTATTGTTATTTCTGAGGTGGTAGACTCACTACAACCAGTATTATAACCAATTACTACCGTATATTTTCCAGGTTCATTGATTTTGATTCTATAATCTTTTTCATTGCTAAGATTAACATTGTCTTTTTGCCATTGATAGGTATATCTTGCATCTAATGCTGTCGCAATTTCTACAAATCCATAATCACAAAAATCTATTGAAGCAGTATGTGTTTTGACAGGCGATAAATCTTTGAAAATATCGGGCTTGGCAGGAGGGTCAAAACAGTCGATGACTTTAAACTGAAAATCTCTTCGGGATTGCCCAATTACAACACCATTTCTGATTTCTTCAACCAATACAGAATACACAAAAAGTCCTAGCTCAGTAGCTGTCACCGTAATTATTCCCTGATTATCAATCTTCATTCCTTGTGCATTGGCTGGAATAGCAGTATTGGCAGTATATCCGTTGTTCCAAGTAATTAAAGGGATGTTAGAAGCACCTCTAGGGTCAGGTATAGCATTGTTACCATTACTAAATCCACGATAGGGCGTTACAAAAGAATATCTTAATTGGTCACCGTCTGCATCGGTTGCCGAGTTATCAAATCTAAAGGGTTTGCCTTTACAAATATATTCACCATTAGGGGTTGAGAATTGTGGAGAAGAATTAACAAAATCACTCCCATTTTTTTTCAAGGATGGAAATTCTAAATAGAATAGCATACCTGTATTTTGGGGATTGTTAATATTATTGGCCGAATTTCTACAACACCTATCATAAACGATATAATAACCTTGGTCATCGGAATAATCGACTGGGTTTAGGTACACATTGTCAATATAAGTGATGTCGGTAATGTTCAGCCCTTGATTGGTAGCACAAGCGGCATTGCTGTAAATAAAAGGAATACCATTTAAATTATAAGAATACAGGATAAGTGATTGCATCAAGGCATTATCTCTTTTCCTGAAAATACCGACTTTCAATCCATTGTCTTCTTGTTGAGATGCTTTTCTGACTGCATTGTCGAAATAGAGATGCATAGTTAAGGTAAACCAACCGTGTATATTCCCTTTGACGAGGTCGAAATTACCCCCGAGAATATGATTGGCTCTGAGCTGAAAGCTATTTAAAAAGCAGAGAACGCAAAAAAATGTAACGTAAATTTTCTTCATAGTTTTTGGATTCGAGAGCGTCTTTGTATTCAAAAAGCGTAGAGGGGAAGTATTAATTAGTATATTCTCTTTAGAGATTCCGAGGGCTTAAAGTTAATATTTTGATATAAAAATCAGTATTTTCACATAATTGTTTATCATCTATCTAAAATATTGTATTTCCTGTGAACAAATAGAGGCAAATATATTCATGCAGAAATTCAATATAAGACTACTAACTTACTAATAACGTTGCGATTAAGAGCAAAATTATGCAAAACAATTTTTTCGATACCCGCATAGAGATTCTCAAAGGTGTAGGTGCTGCAAGAGCGCTACTACTCAATACCGAATTGCAAATTTTCACCTATGCCGACTTGATTCAATACTATCCTTTCAGGTATGAAGACCGTACTAAATTCCATACAATAGCCGACTTGTATGAAGGAATGGAGGTAGCACAAATAAAAGGAAGGCTACATTTTATGGAGAAAATTGGCGAAGGCCATAAGGCTCGTCTTACTGCCCAATTCTCTGATGGAACGGGTACGATGGAATTAACGTGGTTTCAAGGAGTAAGTTTTTTAGAGAAAAAGTTAAGACCTAATTCAGAATATGTTATTTATGGCAAACCAGCCTTCTTTCAAGGTCGCCCACAAATGCAACATCCCGAAATGGAATTGCTAAACCCAACCAATGAAAAAGGAGGATATTTTCAGCCAGTATATGGTTTAACCGAAAAGCTAAAGAAACGATATATAGATTCTAAAGTAATTGCGACGATGCAACGCAATTTATTAGACATCTCTTATGCACAAATTCGAGAAACATTACCTGAAAATATCAGACAAAAATTCCGTTTGATAGAAAAGAAAGATGCTGTTTATAATATTCATTTGCCGATGTCGGAAGCTTGGTTGCATCAAGCTAGACGCAGGTTGAAATTTGAAGAACTTTTCTATAATCAGCTCAGGCTTATCAAACAAAAGCTGAATAGAAGGACTGATTATAAAGGACAAGTTTTTAAGAGTACTGGTTTAGTAACAGAATTTTACAAAAATCATCTTCCTTTTGATTTAACCAATGCCCAGAAGCGTGTAATCAAAGAGATTTTTGAAGATATGAAATCGGGCAAACAAATGAACAGGCTTTTGCAAGGTGATGTAGGTTCTGGAAAAACCATTGTTGCTTTCATTTGTATGCTTTTGGCAATAAGCAATGGATGTCAGGCATGTATTATTGCCCCTACCGAAATTTTAGCAGACCAACATTATCAAGGCTTAAAAGATTTTGCAGATTCATTAGGCATTAAAATTGATAAACTGACGGGGTCGGTTCGTAAAAAAGCACGGGTTGGTATTCATGAAGGACTTTTGGATGGTTCGTTGAATATCTTAGTGGGAACACATGCCATTTTGGAAGATATTGTACAATTTCAAAATCTTGGTTTTGTAGTTATTGACGAACAACATCGTTTTGGTGTAGCACAAAGAGCCAAACTTTGGGAGAAAAACTCAGTTATTCACCCACATATTTTGGTCATGACGGCCACTCCTATTCCACGAACCTTGGCCATGACCCTGTATGGAGATTTGGATGTTTCTATCATTGATGAATTGCCTAAAGGTCGAAAGCCTATCAAAACTGTTCATCGTTATGATTCACACCGCCTAAATGTGTTTGGTTTTATGCGTGATGAAATCAAGAAAGGGCGACAAGTATATGTGGTGTATCCGCTGATTGAAGAATCTGAAAAACTAGATTATAAATACTTGGCTGATGGCTATGAAAGTATAGTACGAGCCTTTCCTGAATACCATATTAGCATAGTTCATGGAAAAATGAAGCCCGCAGATAAAGATTTTGAGATGCAACGCTTTATCAAAAAAGAAACGCAAATTATGGTAGCAACTACCGTGATTGAGGTTGGTGTAAATGTGCCAAATGCCTCTATCATGGTGATTGAAAGTGCCGAGCGTTTCGGATTATCACAGTTACACCAATTACGTGGACGAGTAGGACGTGGGGCAGAACAAAGTTATTGTATTTTGATGACGGATGTAAAGCTTTCTAAAGACACCCGTATCCGTTTAGAAACGATGGTAAGAACAACTGATGGTTTTGAAATTGCCGATGTAGATTTACAATTACGTGGTCCAGGTGATTTATCAGGTACGCAACAAAGTGGCGTAATAGATTTACTCATTGCTGATTTAGCTAAAGATGGCGAAATATTAAGAGTTGCCAGAGAATGCGCTACAGCCATCTTGGAAGAAGAGCATGACTTAGACCTACCCCAAAATGCGATGGTTAAAGAACAGATAGAACAGCAAAAAGCAAATGCTAGTAACTGGGCTAGGATTAGTTAATGATAAACAAAAACGACTTGCCAAATCATCTTCGTCAAGTCGTTTTTATTTATTTTATATCGATGCGCTACTAATAAGCTCTCATCTCAACACCCTTCATAAAGTTTACAAAAGCAGTATTTACTACTTTGTTACCTCCCGGTGTTGGATAATTACCTGTAAAGTACCAGTCTCCTGTATCATTCGGACAAGCTTTGTTTAAACTATCAACTGTTTGATAAACAATTGCTAATTCAGCTTTCAAGTCTTTTGGTTTTACTAACTCAGCAATTTTATCAGAAATCTCTTCCGTTGTAAACGGTTCATAAATAGCTTTTACAAAGTTCTCTTTATGAGCAGTTCCTAATTCTATTGCTGTTAAACAACGTCCTAGTGTATCTTCTAGCACATCATCCATATTTCTTTCAATCAGTAACTGATAAGCCGCACGGAAAGCTACAAATTCTTTCATACGTGACATATCTATGCCATAACAATCAGGATAACGAATTTGTGGCGCTGAAGAAACAATAACGATTTTCTTTGGTCCTAGCTTATCCAATAATCTTACGATAGAACGCTCTAAGGTAGTTCCACGCACGATTGAGTCATCAATTAATACTACATTATCAACGCCTTTCTTGATTACCTCAAAAGTAGTATCATATACATGAGCTACCATGTCGTTACGGTCGGCATCATTGGTAATAAATGTTCTTAGCTTAACATCCTTAGAAATCAATTTCTCGACTCTTGGACGGAAAGTAAGCAAATCTTCAAGGTCTTTTTCAAACAAAACACCTTCCATGATAGCCTTTTTACGTTCCTTAGCAAGATAGTCTTCCAATCCTTCAATCATTCCCAAAAAGGCCGTTTCGGCAGTATTAGGAATGTACGAGAATACCGTATTCTTAAGGTCGAAGCTTACCTCTTGGAGTACCTGAGGAATCACTAAACGTCCTAATTGCTTACGTTCTGCATAAATATCTGGATCTGAAGCTCTTGAGAAATAGATGCGTTCGAAACTACAAGATTTTCTTTCGATGGGCTCGATGAATTGTTTTTCAGAATAATCTCCTTTTTTATCGATGATTAAAGCGTGTCCTGGTTGCACCTCTTTAATATCTTCATAATTACAGTTGAAGCTTGTTTTAATGGCTTGCTTTTCAGAAGCTACTACTACTACTTCGTCGTCGGCATAATAAAATGCTGGTCTGATTCCTGCGGGGTCACGGGCTACAAAAGCTGCACCGTATCCAGTCATTCCACACATCGCATATCCACCATCAAAATCACGGCAAGAACGCTGTAATACTCGTTGTAAATCTATATTATCTTGGATAACATCCGATAATTCTGGATTGTTATACTCGCTTTTGAAATACTCGAATTGGCGTTGGTTTTCTTCGTCCAAAAAATGTCCGATTTTCTCCATTACCGTTACTGTATCTACCTTTTCTTTAGGGTGTTGCCCTAGTGAAACGAGTTTGTCGAACAACTCTTCAACATTTGTCATATTGAAGTTTCCAGCCATTACTAAGTTTCTGCTTCGCCAGTTACTTTGTCTGAGCATCGGATGACAGTTCTCTATTTCATTCTGTCCGTGTGTTCCATAACGAAGGTGTCCTAAAAATACTTCGCCAGAAAAAGCCACATTTTCTTGAATCCAATGAGCATCTTTAGCTTTGTCTTTGTTGTCCTTCAGAGCCTTTCGGAATTTCTTGTAAATCTTTCCAAAAATATCAGGTACTGCATTTTGTTCTACTGAACGATAGCGACTGATATAACGGTGACCTGGAGGAACATCAATCTTGATGTTAGCAACCCCTGCACCGTCTTGTCCTCGGTTTACCTGCTTTTCCATCATCAAATACAATTTATTCAGACCGTACAGCGGCGTGTTGTATTTGTTGATATAATACTGATAGTCTTTCCGAAGACGGATTAGCGCTATCCCGCACTCGTGTTTAATTGCGTCAGACATGACTTTGATTATATTTTTTTTGAATTATTAGAACCTATTTTTTTGAAAATAAAGTTCCCTAAACCAATGTATTTAATGTCAAATGGTTCTGGTAAGAATTCGCAATAAATCTCAGATTAAAAAAAAATTAAAGATGGGTTATTTTTCTGTAAGCAAAATTACAGATATAACTTTGAAAAAAGCAAATTTTAAGGATTCATTAACACTATTTTTTGCAATCATTTTTAAAATTGTAACTATTCTTAGATTTAGTTAAAATATTAGTGTTTATCTGTTAAGACTATAGGACTGCAGGATTTAGGACTAAAGGATGCTAGACTAAAGATACTAGAATTTAGGACACTAGATACTAGACTTTATACTATTACTAAAAAGGACTGTCTCAATATATAATATCTTCAAATTTTCTTGGATGGATATTACTTATTAAGACAGTCCTCTAAATTTTCACTATTTATTTCTTTTGATATTCTTATTTCTTCTGATACTCTTTGTCTAAAAATAAATAACGATTATCATTTGGCGTTTTAATAGCCTTCGATTGTACTTTAATAATCATCACATCTGGATTAGCCTCGTCTTTAGCCACTGGCCAATTTTCTAAACCTGCTCCGTTCGGATTTCCCGTTTTAATAAAGTTAGCAAAGTAATTTTGCATCGTTTGCGACACTTTATAATCGTCTTCGTTCCAATCATAAGTAGTATTGCCTGCTAAATTACCCATAGCATATTCAATCTCTGCTGAGTGAACAGCACCTTTTGGCTTTGGTGGTTTCGGTGCATTCTTATCTCTTTTTACTACTCCCCCAGCTAAGGCAGCCTCAAGGTCTTGCGCTTTCATGTCGGGTCTAGGATGTGCATAAAAATAGCGATATACTGGCTGTGTGCTATTTTTGCGGTGTTCGTCAAACCATTTCCAAGTAGAATAAGCAATAAAGCGGTCACCAGCCAATGCCGTTGCCGACTGTTCTGTTTCTTCGGCTGTACCTACAGGGTATAATTTCAACACTTCCTGTGCTTTATCTCCGTACAATTCTTTTACGGTATTGGTATACACTTCCGCCGTAGCTTCTTTTCCTTTTGTTAAAGCCTTATAATTCATTTCTTCCGAGTTCCAACCTAGTAATAATGGTACATTAGCATGTTCTTTACTAGCGTAAATCTCTGGTAATGTTTTTGGCAAAAAGTATCCATCAAGTGTTGATTTGAAATTCCATACCCCAAATTCCATCATTTTCTGATAAACCTCATAGGTTGTCATCGCACGCAATTCTTTCAACGTACTCACTCCTGCTTTTTGAGCAAAGTTAACGCCTATTTTTTCTCCTTCTTGTAAAGTAACAGCTGCTAATGTTGGAAAAACCAATCCGCCACTTTCGCCAATAGCACCCGCAATTAAATTTTTAGATAATGGCGAAACCACTTGCGCACTTACTGAAACTGAACCAGCAGACTCGCCTGCTATCGTAATTTTGTTAGGATCTCCGCCAAAATTAGCAATATTAGCTTTTACCCATTTCAGTGCTGCGTTTTGATCTAAATAGCCATAATTACCCGAAGCTTTATGAGAAGATTCTTTGGTAAGCTCAGGATGTGAGAAAAAACTAAAAATGCCCAATCTGTAATTTAAAGTAACCGTAACGATTCCTTTTTTTGACATACTTTCGCCATCATATCTTGGTTCAGAGCCATCCCCTGCGATAAAGCCTCCGCCATAGAAATATACTAACACTGGCAATTTTTCCTGACTACTTACTTTGGGTGTCCACACGTTTAAGTATAAACAATCTTCGCTCATGCCATTACTTCTAAAACCCATATCTCCAAAAATAGCAGGCTGAATGGCTTTAGGGCCAAATTGTTTGGTTTCCAAAACGCCCGTCCAGTTTTTGACAGGCTGAGGTTCTTTCCACCTTAAATCACCAACGGGTGGCTGGGCAAAAGGAATACCCTTGAAACTATGCGTATTCGTACGAACATCAAATTCGCCTTCCACAATGCCATTTACCGTTTTGGCTTGAATTGGCAATACATATCCGTTTTTGAGCGATTGAGCAGTAATGTTTAGATTCATTAATACACAGAGTAAGCATAACAGTCTGATGCTAAATTTCATTTTATTTGTTAGTTTTACGAAAGATTGAACTTATTGTCTCATTTTGTGACAATAATAAAATGATTTATAGAAAAATACAATTAAATCTTATTATTTTTTAAAAATGACAAAAAGGGCTATTCATAAAAAGTATGCAAACACCGCAAAAGAATCAGGCTTTTTGCCTCATATTGCCTACGATTCAGTCATTTTTGGTTTTGACGGAGAGACTTTGAAGATTCTTATTTTAGAGTATCACAATACGAAACTCTTTGCATTGCCCGGAGGATTTGTCAAAGAACATGAAAGCTTAAATGATGCTGTAAGAAGAGGTTTGCACGACAGAACGGGTTTAGAAAATATTTATCTCGAACAGTTTCATACTTTTGGTTCTTTAGAAAGATTTGTTCCAGCAACCATAGAACAGATAATGTTAAATAATGGACATTTAAACTCGGGCGAAGAGCATTGGCTTTTAGAGCGTTTCATTTCGGTGGGATATTATGCCTTAATCAATTTTAATGAAGTAAACCCACAACCAGATACATTATCTGATAGATGCGAGTGGTATCCCGTTAATGAATTGCCTCCTCTGATGTTAGACCACGATGAAATGGTACAGAAAGCCTTGGAGACGCTTCGAGACAACATCAATAAAAAATTGGTTGGGGCTAATTTATTACCCGAAAAGTTTACCATGAAACAATACCAGCAAGTTTATGAAGCTATTTTAGGAGAAAAGATTCGTAGAACTACTTTCCAACGACAAATATTGGGTTTGGATATTTTAAAAAGACACGAAAAGCAATTTTTAGGCAAAGCTCACAAAGCTCCTTTTCTGTATAGTTTTATTAAATAGCTTTCAAACACAAAGCCCATCGAAAAATCTTTCGATGGACTTTGCATTAGTACTAAACAACATTCATCTCTACCATTTTTACCTCCTTCACATAAGTAGTCAACCACGTATCCATTTCCCAAAGCATGTGTAAAATAGATTCTTTGGCTTGGTATCCGTGGCTTTCATAAGGCAATTGGACATAACGCACCGTTGCTCCTAATCCTTTCAAGGCATTATAATATCGTTCAGACTGCATCGGGAAAGTTCCCATATTATTATCTGCTTCGCCATGTATCAATAGCAAAGGGGTTTTCATTTTATCGGCATAATTAAATGGCGACATTTTGTGATAGGTTTCAGGGGTTTGCCAAATCGAACGTTCTTCTCCTTGAAAACCAAAGGGAGTCAATGTTCTATTATATGCTCCACTCCTAGCAATACCCGCCTTAAACAAATCACTGTGCGACAGCAAATTAGCGACCATAAAGGCCCCATAAGAATGCCCCATAACGCCCACTCTATTTGAATCTACTACGCCTAGACTAACCCCTTCATCAATGGCTGCTTTCGCCCCTGCTACTAATTGTTCCAGATAGGTATCATTGGGTTCCACATTTCCTTCACCTACAATCGGAATCGAAGCTCCTTCTAAAATAGCAAAGCCTTGGGTTACCCAAAAGATTGGCGACCCCCAATAAATAGAGGTAAATTCATAAGGAGAGCCTGAAATCTGCCCCGCATTACTTTTATCCTTAAATTCTAGGGGATAAGCCTCTAGCAAACAAGGCAAGGCTCCTTGTTCTTTTTGATAATCGGCTGGTAAATAAAGATTAGCCGTAAGCTCTACTCCGTCTGGTCGTTTGTATTTTAATACTTGTTTGGCTATTCCTTTTAATGCTGGATAAGGATGCGGGAAAAAAGTAAGCTGTGTGGTATTTTTATTAAGCAAATCTCTGACAAAATAATTGGGATTATCTTGCTTTGATTCTCGGACAGTCAGCACAATTTGTTTGTCATTATCCAAAATAGAAATGGGTCTTTCATAAAAGGGTGCTTCTGAACGCCACAGTCGATTTGTTTCCTTAGTAGTTAAGTTTAAAATATCAACAAAAGGTCTATCACCCTCCGCTGACGCTCCATCGCCCGTCATAAATACCATATTGTCCTTCTGTACATCCATCACCAATTTACCATACTGGTTTTTTTTCGTTGATGGATTACCCGGCTCATTGTATTTATCCTCAGAAGAACGGTCGAATAAAATTTGAACTGCTTGTTGTCCGCTTGGATCAATAATTTTTGTAATTACTCTTCTGGTTTTATGCCAATATTCCTCCATCAAAGCTAATGTTTCATTAGCCCAGATGATGCCTGCATAGCGATAATTCGTTTCAGCAATTGTATTATAATTTCCCGTAAAGGGTGCTGACAAGGCAAATACTTTATCTCGAATTGTTACTTCATTTTTAGGGTCACCATCATCTTGGGCTTCAACCCAATATATGGTAGCTGGTACGTCAGCTCGCCAGTTAAATCCACGAGGTTCTTTCTGAACGGCATCAAATAAAATCGGAACGTTTTCTATCAATGGGTTATCTACCAAAGTTTTTACCAATACCCCATCTATTCCAAAAATGTCTATTTTTTGAGGAAAACGATTGTGAGGAACAAGATAAGAAAAAGGTCGATGAATGGTTTTCACTAGAATATATTTCCCATTGGGTGAAGTAATGGCTGTACGAATAATACCTGCATCAATGATTGTTTCAGCCTCTTCTCCAAGGTTAATCTTCACGATAACAGATGTGGCATAAAACTCAAAAAGCTTTTCATCACTTTCATTTTTAAGCAAATCCTGATACGTTCTGCTCGGATTGGTCTTCCCTAAATTTTCAACAATCGTAGGCCCTGAAGGTATTGTTTTTTTCTGAGGAGGATTTCCACGATTTGGGTCAACAGTTTTGGCTATCAAAGATTTACCATCAGATAACCAGACGTACGGATGCCCAAAGACAGCATTCATTCCTAAATCTGTTACTTTGTTTGCAGTTGCTGTAGCAATATCAAGTACCCAAAGTTCTATCTTATCAGGTGTTGAATTACAAAAAGCTATCTTAGAATCATCTGGCGACCAGCTTGCATAGCTTAATAATGGTTTTTCAGGCAACCCTTTAATGATGACTTCGGCTGTACCTAGCACTTTCCTTAATTTGATACTCACAAAATAAGCTGTTCTGCTTGGTCCATTGTTGGCAGGATTAATTCTCAGGCCTGCTAGTTTAAGCTCAGGTTGGGCTAATTGTTCTATCGATGGCTGAGCCGAACGTTGAAGCAGCACCATCCATTCCCCTTTTGAATCAACACTTACACTTGGTGTTACGTTTGCAGTCACTAAATCTGCAATAACTTTTGGTGGCATTTTGTAGCCCTCATTTTCACAAATATCCATATCGTCACAAAGTGTTGAAAAGTGTAAAGTTTATTAAAAATAAATCGCTTATTAGTCACTAGGTTCGTCCATGAATGTACAAATAAAATTTTGTTTTCTTTATAAAGGCACACGATGCTTTATGGAGAGTGTTTTCATCAAAATTCCATGAATAAATAATATCAGTATCATTTCAGAAAAAAAAGGACATGACTGCATCCACAATAATTTGTAGTTATACGTCGTATGTTCATATTCGTCATTTTTTTGCACACTCTAAAACTATTATATATACGTAACAATGCTAAAAATCGATTCAGTTATATTAACATAGGATAACATATAAACATAGCTATTTAGTAAATATTATACCACACTAATTGAGCATTTTATTTTTTGAAAAGTGCAGTTTTTTGATGATTAACGATTGTTTTTACCTAAAATATTTGTTGAATAAATTATATTTTCCTTAATTTGCATATATCATTTTCTTTCCATTTATTACTAGCCATTGCTTAATACTAATTTTGATTTATTCATAGTTAGATATTTTAAGTAGTATTTAATACGACATCTATTTTAAATACAAAATAAACTTTTGCAAAGTTTATTTGTCCAAATAAGCATTTTAAGGCTAAACAAATTCGTTAAAAAAATTGAATAGCCATTTACCCTCATTCATAATATTAAAAATGGAATGAGTTTATGTACCATTGCTATTTAAACTAAAAAAATTGTTTTTAACCTAAAATCGCCATCAATTTTAAAACACATGAAAACAAATATTATTCCGGCCTCTGTAATTATGATAGCCCTTATTTTAAGTCAATCTTCTTGTGTTAGTAGCAAAAAGTACAAAGAACTTGACGGATCAAAAAGTAGACTTAATGAAAACTTTAAACGCTCACAAGTTGAAGTAAGAGATTTACGGTCTAGAACATTAACATTGTCTGACGAGTTACTTGCCCAAGAGAAAAGATATCGCTCTTATTTTGTTGAAATAGGCAATATCAGAAACAATTATAAGCAAGATTCTTTAAAAATGGTAAATCTGTTTAAAGACGTAGATTTAAAAGTTGAAGAATTTAAGGCTTATAAAGTAGAAACTCAGAAAAAAATTGAAGGGTATGAAACTCAAGTAAGTACGTTAAATACGCACATCAAAAAGCAAGATAAAAATATTCAGTTATTATCTAGCAAAATAATGAAAGAGCGTAGACTTCACGCTAGTCAGAAACGTGAAATTATTAATCGCTACGAGAGAAGAATCAAAAATTTGAATGCTACCATAAAGTCCTCAAATGGTATCTAAGTAAGTAGCCTTTGATTTTCAATATAATTGTAAAATCAAAGGCTATTTTATTACCCTCCGCTTACGGGTGGAATCAATGCTATTTCGTCTCTGAAATTCAAGGTCAAATCCTGCTCTGCATACTCGCTGTTTACTGCCACCAATAGCGATTTTATCGCCCTCAGCTTTGGATAATCGTCTTTTAGCTTTTCTAGCAGTTGCGCTACATTAACAGACTCCTGCATTTCTATTTCAATCAATGTACTACCAATTATTTCTTTAGTAATACCGAAAAGATTTATACTGTACTTCATATTATTGGCTAAATATTACCTTTTATACGATAACAATTGAATGTTTTTATATTCGCTAAGGTTATTTACTTAAATTTGTTCAACAAAGAGACGAATTTACGGAATGATCACTCAAAACAAAAAGCAACCTAACCAAACCTTGATTTACGATAATCATGGTCGACCAATTACGTATTTGCGTTTGGCTGTGACTGACCGTTGTAATTTGCGTTGCTTTTACTGTATGCCTGAAGTGGGCGTGAAGTACCTTCATAAATCAAAATTGATGACTTATGAAGAAATGCATCGAACCGTTTCTGTATTGTCTGAATTAGGTGTTTCGAAAGTACGCATCACAGGGGGCGAACCTTTTGTTCGCCATAATATGATTGATTTCATGTATATGCTTTCTGAAATTGAAGGCATTACTGAGCTTAACATTACTACGAATGGTATTCTTACGGGACAATACATTCGCCAAATGAAAGAAATAGGCATTCGTTCTATCAATTTGAGTTTGGATACTTTAGATAAAAAACGTTTTTTTGAAATTGCCCGCAGAGATGAATTCGACAAAGTATATGAAACGCTTTTTCAATTATTAGATGCTGGTTTTGAAGTAAAAGTAAATGCTGTAGTAATGGACGGGCAAAATACCCAAGACATTATTCCATTAACAGCATTGACGAAAGATAATAAGGTTTCAATTCGTTTCATTGAAGAAATGCCTTTTAATGGCGAGGGTGCCCACTATCCCAAACTTCATTGGAATGCTACCCGTATCTTACAAGAAATCAGAAGCGAATATCCTGATTTACAAAAATTGGTTGATGCTCCCAACTCAACCTCATACAATTATCAAATTCCGAATCATCAAGGTAATATCGGAATTATTGCGGCCTTTTCACGTACCTTCTGTGGCACTTGCAACCGCATTCGTTTAACCGCTACGGGCGAGTTGAAAACTTGTCTTTACGATGATGGTGTACTGAATATCAGAGATTTACTAAGAAATGGTATTTCTGACACAGAACTCAAAGATACTTTTATCCATGTTTTTAGCAATCGCCCTAAAGATGGTTTTGAGGCCGAACGCAATCGCAAAAGTATCATCACAGAATCAATGACCACGATTGGTGGATAAACCGAAAAATCCTTTTCCGTTTGATTCTATCAAAAATGCCCTAATTTTGTAGGCAAGAAACTTCTTTTCTTTTACCCGTACAACTAGAATCTATTTCCTTGTTATTATGACAATCTCTGAGATATTCAATCAATTTAATCAATTAAAAGTTCTTATTATTGGCGACGTAATGCTTGATTCTTACACATGGGGAAAAGTAGAACGTATTTCGCCAGAAGCTCCAGTACCAGTAGTAAATGTACTCAATCGTGAAGTTCGCTTAGGTGGTGCTGGCAATGTAGTAATGAATGTACAAAGTCTGGGTGCTGAAGCAATTATTTGCTCGGTAGTTGGCAATGATACTTATGGAAATGATTTAATCAACCTTTTGCAAGAACGAGGTTTATCAACAGAAGGGATTATTCAATCTGATACCAGAATTACTACTGTCAAAGAAAGAATCATTGCAGGCTCGCAACAAATTGTGCGCATTGATACCGAAACGGATGCTTTGATTAATGATACCGAGAACGAATTACTCACTGAGAAAATAAAAGAATTGGCTAAAGGTGCCGACGTAATCATCTTTGAAGATTACGACAAGGGTGTCTTATCTAAAGGGCTCATTGCCGACATCATTGATTTTGCCAATAGTCATAATATTCCTACCGTAGTCGACCCTAAAAAACGTAATTTTCTTCATTATCAACAAGCGACTCTTTTTAAGCCCAATCTAAAAGAATTACGCGAGGGTTTAGACATTACTTTTGATGTAAAGAAAACCGAAGAGCTAGAAAATGCGGTGAGTAAACTAAAGGATACTTTGCAGTTAAAAGGTGCGTTTATCACACTTTCTGAAAGGGGTGTTTATATTGATTTTGAAGACGAGAAGAAACATTATCCTGCCTATTTTCGTAAAATTGCCGATGTTTCTGGAGCGGGCGATACCGTTATTTCCATTGCGGCTTGTTGTATAGCGTTGGGATTAACGCCACAGCTAGTAGCAGGTTTGTCTAATTTAGGTGGTGGATTAGTCTGCGAATCATTAGGCGTTGTGCCGATTGACAAAGCTTTGTTACAAAAAGAGGCTAGTTTAAATTTTGAAAACTAATTTTAGCATTTTCTAATCATGTTTGAAGTACAAAAGGATAACTTTTTGATTTCTACGGATAAATCAAAATTGCAAATCAATGTCATTCATGACTACCTGAGCAACCACTCGTATTGGGCTAAAGGTATTCCTATTGAAATCGTTCAACGTTCTATCGACCATTCAATGGCTTTTGGTATTTATCATCAAACAGAAAATCAATTGGTGCAAGTAGGGTTTTGTAGAATCACTAGTGATTTGGCTACTTTTGCTTACCTAGCCGATGTTTTTGTATTGGAAACATACCGTGGTAATGGACTTTCTAAGTTCTTGATTGAAACTGTGTTGAAACATCCTGATTTGCAAGGACTACGCAGATGGATATTGGCTACTTTGGATGCCCAAGGCCTTTATGCACAATATGGTTTTAAAGCACTAGACAAACCAGAAAATTTCATGCAAATAAAAGCCGAAAACCCGTATAATATTTAATTGTGAATGAGTGAGTTTTTCTAATGGTGAATGAGTGAGTTAGTGATTGAGTGAGTATTATTTTTCCATACCAAAATCACTAACTCACAATTCACTAACTCACAACTAAAAAATCACTCAATCACTAAATTACCTAAGGTTTCTCCTCTATCCCCAACATCGTCAAAGATGGATTTATGGTTCTGGGCGTAATTACTATTTTAAAAACCTTATTGTTGGCTATTCTAAACTCTGTAGTGTATTTCCCTTTCTCTTTCAAGCTTCTATATACAGCCGTATAATTTATTTTACTTTCCCAACCATTAATCACTAGTGATGATATCACTTGGTCTAAACACTTACTGAGGTTCGAGAAATAGCTTAAAACAGTCTCTTTTTCCCTAATAGCATTCAACGAACCAATCGGGATTACGGCTACTTCATAAATAGTTTGTTGTTTCATAAATTTTAATGAAAAATAATTCAACTATTTTTCAAACGTAAAACTTTTCATAAACGTTCAGCGTTTTACTATCATACGCATCAAAAAAGCAAAAAGCCCCGATTTTCATCGAGGCTTTTTTTATGGCTAAATCTTCTGATATTTTACTGTGCAATCGCCGTAAATTCTATTTCTACTAAGTAATCTGGCGAAACCAATTTACTGATTTCATAAATGCCTGTCGTAGGTTTAATGTCTTTGAAATAGGCTCCGTGTGCTTTCGCGATATTATCAAACTGAGTAATGTCTGTAGTAAAAATTCTTGTTCTTACTACATCACTCAAACTCGCCCCTGCTTCTTCTAATACTTTAGCAATTCTTTCAATGATGTTATTGGTTTGTGCATAAGCGTCGTCAGCCTTTACATTTTCGCCATCAACGATGGCCACCGTTCCTGATACTTCAATAATATTTCCGATTCTTACGGCACGGCAATAGCCCATTTTATCTTCCCAAGGTGAACCTGTAAGGATATTTTGTCTTGACATTTTTTGTATTATTTTTGGTTAAGCTACAAAGATAATTTTAGCACCTTAAAATACTAATGCTTTGTCAGTCAATTTTTATAAAACATTGTATTGCGAACGAGCCGACTTATTCATCTATCTTTAAACTAAGCGATGAACATCCTTTACAATAATTTCACTACGCGTATAGTCTATTAACCCTGCATTCTTTAATTCATTAAATAGCATTGTTACGGTTTGACGGGTACTACAAATTAAGCCTGCTATGTCGCTGTGGGTAAGATAATTCTTTACGATAATATCCTTGGTTTGTCCATTGCCTTCTTTCGTGACCCAATCTTTTAAAAATAAGACAAATCTTGTCCGCACATCTTTAAACATTAGATTCGTATAATTATTCGTAATGCGTTTGAGTTTAAAACCTACCAATTTGGTATAACGAATAGCCAATTGTGGATTGTTCCTAACAATATTTTCAAAATCATTTAGTTTAAAACTACATATTACTACTTTCTCCGAAACTGCTACGGCATATTCATCTTCATTTTCATCTACTTCATCAAAAGTATATTGCCCAAATAAATCTCCTGATCTTAAAATTTCTTTTACCGTTTCGTTCCCTTCAGCATCTACCGAAATGATTTTAAGCGTACCGCTCTTGATAGTATAAAGTCGCTGTTCGTCATCATGTGAAAAATAGATGATTTCGTTTTTCTTAACCGTCTTAAAATTTGGAATCAAACACAAGGCACGGTTCTCTTCTCTACTTAATACCGAGAACAACTGATGGTCGTGGAGATACCAATATTTTGCTTCCTCTTGCATACTGATTAATTAAGTTAGTGTATAAAAAAAGGCAAAAAAGTCACCCTTACGTATATATGCTACTATCGCACAACAAAATAAGGTAACTAATGCTAAGATAAACAAATATCCTCCATCTCCGTCGCTTTCTATGCCCAATAAAGTAAGATGAGCCAGAATAGCACCAAGCATTATTCCCATTCCTAACCAAGCACCTATCCATGCTTTTTTAGGAATTAATAATAGGATGACTGTTATTAATTCTGTCACGCCCGCGCCATAGCGCCCAAAAGGTTCTACGCCTAATTTAGTAAAAAGATGTACACTTTCAGGCGCCCCTGTGAATTTGAAGAAAAGCGTTTGGGCTAAAATCACTGCTGCAATGATTTGGGCTTTCCAACTGATATATTTTTTTTGACTAGTCATGTTTTTATTTTTTGAGTATTTTTTCCCAATTACTATCTGCTTTTGCTTTTAAGTTAGCCTCATCTTTGTTCCAATCTGGTAGGGTATTGGCAAAAAAAGTATGATAAAACAGGTATAATTTGCCATTGACAATTTTGTAGGTTTCTGGGTCAATTGTTACTTTTTCACCCTTACTTCCCATTGCATAAGCACACCATCCGCCGTACTGGGGTTCGTATTTTGAAGGACTCTTTTTGAAGTTTTCCAAATTACTAGCACTCGTAAAATGATAGATAACTCCTTCCTGATTGTAGGAAAACTCCTTTTTCCCTTCCACTGGTTTTCCTTGAAAATAACTGACTGGGTCGAAGCCACTAACGGCTAAACCTTTGTCTGTTAAATAATGTTTTTTTCGAGTAGCCATGTCTTGCGAAAAAAGATTTAAACTAATGATACTGAATAGAATAACTAGAAATTTCATCGTCTTTTTTGTTTAATTACATCACAAATTTCGTTTTTCTTCTCGCCACCAATTGTCAGCTAACTTACCAATTTATATTTTTTAGCTATTGCACAAAATAATTCTATCTAATATTGACAATGTTATATTTTTATTATAAATTCAATAAACTAAACAATTATCAATATGACTACAATTGAAAGCATAGAAAATTGGGGTGATAGACATCACCCAGCATGGCTTGACATTATTCGGATTGCGTTGGGGTTGTTACTATTATTTAAAGGAATGAGCTTTATTGGCGATACTTCCTATTTATCAACGCTTGTTGAAGGACTGCATTTTAATGCTTGGACTTTCGTAGCGGTGCATTATGTGGCCTTTGCCCATCTGGCAGGAGGTTTGATGATTGCGTTAGGATGCCTTACCAGACTGGCGGCGGCTTTCCAAGTACCCATTTTGTTTGTAGCAGTGTTTTTTACCAATATCAGTAACGGCTTTACTTTCGTCAATTCTGAATTTTGGTTATCAATCGTTGTGTTATTCCTTCTATGTCTTTTTTGGTTAATTGGTTCTGGTAAATTTTCGTTTGATGAATACGTAAAAAATCATCCTGCTTATAAAATGAAGTGATTGTTTCATTAAGCATTAGCCTTAACATGTTTAATCATAAAAACCTCTAACATCTACTTGATGTTAGAGGTTTTTTTATGGTAATCTCTCTGTGAAAAAAACATTGTATTAACCCCCTAATAAAGTGATATTTACAGAAAAAATACTACGATTTTGATACCCTTTAGCACAATATTGAACTATACTTATATTTTATTTTAAAAAAACTTTAAAAACAAGGTAGGGTAAAATGAAAAATTAAAGTCTATCTAATTGAAAGTGCAACTAACTATAAAGTTTGCCCGTGAATTTACCAATAGAAGATAATTCGAAGGATTTTAATAAGAATCTGTTAGATACAACATCTGTTAACCATAATTTTATCGATTCTTCACAGAAAGTAATCGATAACGAGCTTTTCATTAAAAAAATTCTGGAAGAAGAGCCTCGGAAAGGTTATGAGATGTTGTTCAGAAAATACTACGCTCCGTTGTGTAGCCATGCCATCAGGTATGTTTATTCAAAGGAGGTGGCCGAGGATATCGTAGCTGAGGTATTTTATAATTTTTGGCACAAGGCTCTTTATAAGCAGATTGATACTTCGCTAAGGGCATATTTATATACGATGGTTCGTAACAGAAGTTTTACTTACCTCAAAAGCGAGTATAATAACAACAATACCGATGATATTGTTGACTGGAATGGTGCATCTCACCTGCCCCAACCTGACAAAGTACTTGAATATGACGAGTTATATATGCAAGTAGAACGAGTAATCGGCACACTTCCTCCGCAATGCCGAAAAGTGTTTTTATTGAGCAGATTTGAAGGTAAAAAATACAATGAAATTGCCACCGAATTAGGCGTTAGTCAGAAAGCCGTTGAAGCACACGTAAGTAAAGCATTAGCCGAGTTACGAAAGGGATTAAAAAATTATGGATTGGTTTCCCTTTTGATATTTTCAATCATCATGTATTACAGTAAGTGATAGTTTTTCTTTTAAATATATCAACAACATGAATCTATACAAAGAAATGATTTTTAATTATTTCGCTGGTAACGCCTCGCCTTTACATAAAAAATTAATTGAAGATTGGTTGCAAGAACCGAAGAATATTGAGCAGTATTTTGAATGGCTCGATGAATGGGAAAGAACCTGTCCGCAGTTCTTACCTGATGTTGAAATAGCGCTTTTAAAAAACTTAGCGCGTATAGAGAATAACGTTTTACCAGTAAATGACGCTACTATTATCAATCCTGTTCCCCAAAGTACCAAACTAAATTTATGGTGGATAGCAGCCGCTGTTTTTTTGGTTTTTGGTACTACGGCTTTCTTCTTAAAACATGATATTATGTATCAATCTTACACCACTGACTTTGGCGAAATAAGAAATATACATTTATCAGATGGCAGTGAAGTAACGCTAAATGCCAACTCACAATTATCTGTTCCAAGATGGGGATTTGGTATAAAAACCAGAGAAGTACTATTGGCAGGGGAAGCAGAATTTTCAGTTAAGCATACCCTAGACCACATGAAGTTTATTGTCAATACCCCAGACAAACATCAGATTACGGTGTTAGGAACTGAGTTTGTAGTATATGCCAGACAACGAGGCACAAAGGTGGTGTTGAATAAAGGAAAAGTAATTTTGAGTTCTGCTAATAAAAAGGAAATTATTACGATGAAGCCTGGCGACATGGTGAATATTTCTAAAAAAGGAGAATTGCACCTACAAGTATTGAATAAAGAAAAGCTTAATACTCAGCTCTCTTGGAAAGACCACCGCTTTGTCTTTGATAATACCCCTATGAAAGAAATCGCCAGTTTAATCAAAGAAAACTTTGGCGTTGACATTAAGATTCAAACACCTGAATTAGCCAATAGAACCATTACTGGTGCTTTCAAGGCAGAAAATGCCGAAGAATTAGTCAATGTATTAGCCGAAATGCTAGAATTCAGCGTAGTGAAAGAAGAGAATTCTTATATCATTTCTTTTACTAATTAAGTAGTACTCGAGTAAAACTAGTCATAATCAACCCGTAAAAATTCACTAAACAATCCGAATTCAATATGAGAAACAAAGCTTTACTTAGAATGCTTTGTTGTGGCATCGCCCTGAGTATTTTTCCCTCATTGGTTTTTTCACAACTATTGGCATATTCCAATCAGAAAAGTAAATCTAAATTTACTGAAAAAGAAAACACTTCAAATACTATTAAATTAAGAGAGGCTTTATTGAAATTAAAAGAAATTTACAAAGCTGATATCTTGTTTGAGGAAGGGTTGGTAGCCAACCACGAAGTACAGAGAACATTGATTGATAATAAGAATACTGTTGAACAAAACATAGAATCTGTATTACAGCCAACGGGTTTGCGTTTTAAAAAAATCAAGAAAAACTCTTATGTAATTTTACCCTCCACAGCCAACAAAACGAGCGTTTCGATTGAAAGCAAAGCACAAGAATTAACCAAACCCGAAGAAGTTAGTGCTGAAGTTGTTGCCGAAAATATTATCTCAGGAACGGTGGTAGATGACAAAGGTATTTCGTTGGCGGGTGTAAGCATCTTAATCAAAGGGACTTCAAAAGGGACTTTGACAGATGAAAAAGGGATTTATAAAATTGAGGTAGAGTCATCTAATTCAGTGCTTGTTTTTAGCTTTATTGGCTTCAAGAAACAAGAAGTTACCGTGCTTCAAAAATCGTTAATCAACGTACAAATGATTCCTGAGAATCAGGCTTTAGAAGAAGTAGTGGTTACGGCACTAGGTATCAAAAAAGAGAAAAAATCTTTGGGTTATGCAGTTTCTGAAATAAAGGGAGAGGAATTAACAAAGGCACGTTCTACTAATATTGCTAATACGTTAGCTGGTAAAGTAGCAGGTTTGAATATTTCGGGAACTGCCACAGGACCAAGTGGCTCAAGCAGAATTGTAATTCGTGGAAATGGTTCTATTTCTGGGAACAACCAACCTTTGATTATTGTAGATGGTATTCCTATCAATAATGATAACTTGGGTTCAGTAAACATTGGTGCAAACCGTGATGGAAACTGGACTGGGGCTGACAGAGGCGATGGTATTTCGAGCTTAAACCCTGATGAAATCGAAAATATCAGTGTGTTGAAAGGGGCTACTGCGGCGGCTTTGTATGGTTCAAGAGCATCAAATGGGGTTATTTTGGTAACAACCAAAGGAGGAAAAGCAGAAAAAGGCATTGGGTTAGAAATAAACAGCAATTTTGTTGCGGAGGATTTATTAATCAAATCTTATGATGATTACCAATATGAATATGGTTTAGGAAGTAATGGCGTAAAACCAACTACAGTTGCCCAGACTGCTACAAGAAATAGCTGGGGAGGAAAACTGGACGGAAGCAATGCGATGTTTTATGATGGTATAGAAAGACCTTATGTGGCAGTTAAAGATAATTTAAAGAAGTTCTATCAGATAGGAACAACTTTAACAAACTCTATCGCTCTGACAGGTGCTACTGAAAAAGTCACGTATCGTTTCTCGATGAATGATTTAAACAACAAAGGAGTTTTGCCTAGCAACACATTACGTAGAAACAACTTTGCCTTGAACCTTAATGGCAACTTGGGTAAAAACATCTCATTCGTAGCCAATGCAAAGTACATCATTGAAAAAAACCATAACAGACCAAGAGTAAACGATTCACCAGGAAACGCCAACTTTACGATGTATGTGTTACCTACTTCTTTGGGCGTGGATGTATTAAGAAATGCTGTGGTGGATGCTAGTGGTAACGAAAAAGTATGGTCTGATAACCAATTTACCCAAAACCCATATTTTGCGACAGAACAGTTTCAACAAGATGATGAGAAAAAGAGAATCATCACTTCTTTTGAACCTAAATATACTATTAACGAATGGCTATATGTAAAAGGACGTTTAGGTTTTGATAATTTCAATTATTACTACAAAAACATCGAACCTTATGGTACGGGCTATGCCCTCAGAGGAAACTACAGTGTATCAACCCGTAATTTCACTGAAACTAACACAGAGTTGTTGATAGGTTTTAACAAGAAATTTGGAGAGAAATTCAGTGTGAATGGATTAGTGGGTGGCAACCAAATGAGACAAGTTACGAGAGTAACAGAATTCAGTGCCTCTAATAGCTTTAACATTCCGTTCTTTTATGATATTTCAAATATTGATCCTTCTGCAAGGACTTTATCAGAAGCATATATCGAAAAAAGAATTAACTCAGTATATGGTTCAGCTGAATTCTCGTACAATAACTTCTTGTATTTAACAGCAACGGCTCGAAACGATTGGTTCTCTACCCTTGCACCGGGCAGAAACAGCATTTTGTACCCTTCTGTTGGTTTAAGCTTTGTAGTATCTGAAGCTATCATGATGCCAGAAGCAATCAATTACCTAAAATTCAGAAGTTCATGGGCACAGGCTGGTGGTGATACCGACCCTTATAATTTAACATTATACTATGCTTTGAATGGTGCTCATTTGGGTTCTCCGATAGCACAAGTGAGTTCAAACCGCGTACCTAATTCAAACTTACAGCCCTTGACATCAACGGCATCTGAATTAGGACTTGAAGCAAAATTATTCAGAAATAAAGTCAATATTGATTTAGCCGTTTATAACAGAAAAACGACAAATGATATCGTAGCGGCTACTATCTCTGGTGCTTCGGGTTACAACAGTGCTTTATTCAACGTTGGTGCTATTCAAAACAGCGGTATTGAATTATTGCTAGGAGTGGCTATTGCTAAGTCTAAAGACTTCTCGTGGGATGCGTCTTTCAATATGGGGTACAACAAAAGTGAGGTGTTGAGCTTATACGGCAACTTAAATACATTACGTGTTGACCAGTCGAGACCGGGTGCTACTTTTGTTCAACAAACGATTGGTTTGCCTTATAGCCAAATTCAAGGATATGATTTCAAAAGAGATGCTAGCGGTAACATCGTTTACAATGCACAAGGCTATCCAATGCAAGGCGACTTGAAAAACTTTGGCACAGGGGTTTCGCCATATACGTTAGGTTTAAACAACTCTTTCTCTTTCAAAGGTATTACGCTAAGTGTTTTGTTTGACGGCAAGTTCGGTGGCTACATTTATTCTGGTACAAGTGCCTTGGCTTATCGTTTTGGTTTAGCCAAAGAAACCTTGCAAGGTCGCGAAGGTGGCTTAGTGGGTGTCGGCGTTACGCAATCGGGTGAACCCAATACGGTAAAAGCACAAGCACAGGCCTATTACAGCGGATTGTATAGTAGTATTGCTACACCATTTGTTTATCAATCTGACTTTATTAAGTTAAGACAAATTGTATTGGAATATAGTATCCCAAGCAAATACCTAAACAAGTTGCCATTCAAAGGAGCATCGATTTCTATCGTGGGTAGAAACTTAGCAATCTTGATGAAGAAAACGCCAATCATTGACCCAGAGTCTACTTATAACAACGGGAATGCCCAAGGATTAGAGTTTGCTGGAACACCTTCAACAAGGTCGTTTGGGATGAATTTAAACTTGAAGTTTTAATCAACAGTATCATTCTTTTTAGCTAAAATTCAATTAATATAATATACAATTATGTTAAAAAAAATAACAATATTCGCTTCTCTCATCTTATCAATGGGAGCTTGTACGAAAGATTTTGAAGTAATTAATGTCAACCCTAATACGCCATCAACCGTACCCATTGATTATTTATTAGGAGAATCAGAATTATTTATTGCTGGTTCTAGCGATGCCTCTAGCAAAGCTTGGCGTATCAATTTTGGTTTCGCTGCTTGCTTTGTACAACAGATGTCATCCATTGATGTAACGTTCTATGGAGGGAGTTTTTATAACTCTGGCTCTAATAACTTTACCTCATTCTTTGACTATTCTTACCCCAATGCGGTAAAAAGCTTGGTCAATGTAATTGATATTGCCAAAAAGGATACTAAGTACGTCAACGTATTGTCGATGGCTAGAATCTTGAAAGTAATGGAAATGGCCAGACTAACCGACCTTTATGGTGATATTCCCTATTCAGAAGCAGGAAAAGCATTTTTAGATGGCAATTTTTCTCCAAAATACGATGCTCAGAAAGACATCTATTTTGATATGCTGAAAGAATTGGACGAAGCAGGCAAAGCATTTAATGCTACATCTTACATCCCTAAAACAGCAGACTACCTTTATTCGGGTGATTTGGATAAATGGAAACGTGCTGCCAATACATTGATGTTACGTTTGGCAATGAGATTGCAAAAAGTAGATGTCGCATCGGCACAGTCGTGGGTTAAAAAAGCGATAGATGGTGGTTTGATTGCTAACAACAGCGAAACCATTGCCCTTAAATTTGATAATACTGGTGCGATGATTAACTCGAACCCTAACTCTTGGGTACTTGGGCCAAGTGGTCAGAACATTGCTAATTTGAACAATGCGGGTGTACAATGGGGTAAAACTTTTATCGACCTTATGAAGGCTCGTAAAGACCCTCGTTTAGCAGTTATTTCAAGTTTGAGAAGTGGTGATAGAACCATCGAAAACCAAAGAGGCTTACCTAATGCTACGGATGCTATTATCTTGAATACTTTGGATGAGAAAAATCTTAATAATTATTCTCGTCCAAGCAGTAGTTTAATGAGCCTAGCTGCTCCTTGGATTTATATGACCTATGCGGAGGCTCAACTCTTAAAAGCAGAGGCGATTGAAAGAGGTTGGGCAACTGGTTCAGCAAAAACAGCGTTTGTAGACGGGCAAAGTGCTGGCATCAATCAGCTTTCAGTAGTAGGAAGTACGCTTACAGCAAGCGATGTAAGTGCTTATGCTGCCTTGAATACTTATCCTGAAAGTGGTAGCTTAGAAGATAAAATAAAGGCTATCCATACAGAACTTTATTTACTTCATGCTTCAACGCTTAACCATATTGAAGCTTGGTCTGACTGGAGAAGAACTGGTTATCCACAACTAACGCCTGTGAATTATGCAGGCAATGAAACTGGAGGAGTTATTCCACGTCGTTTGCGTTATCCTTTAAGTGAACTAGGAATCAATCCTAATTTCAAAGACGCCATTACACGCCAAGGTCCAGACTTATTTACGACTAAGGTATGGTGGGATAAGTAGTGATTAGTAAATAGTGATTGGTGAATAGTCCGCCGTCACTACATCATTACAAACCATTAATTATCAGTTATTTACAACAAAAAAAAACGTTACTTAAATTGTATTCATTACTTAAGTAAATTAGTCGCTCTCAAAATTAAGTATAACTGAATAAATACAAAAACCTCATCCAAAGTTGCAGCTGCGGATGAGGTTTTATTTTGTTATATACGATTCAAGCCTTTACAGACTATTTTCAAGCTCTTTAACTTTTGCTTCTACTCCATTCCAAAGTTGGTTTCTTACTTCTAATGATTTTAGAGAATATGCTTCGGCTTCTTGCCATTTTTCGGCATCATCCCCACAAAGTTCTTCAACCATTTTTAATGCCAAATGACTGTGATGGTCGCCATCTACTTCAATGTGTCTTTCTAAATAATAATTGAATATCGAAATCCTTTCAGGCATACTTTGATTCAAGTCTTTCACCATCGACACGAACATATCAGGGATTAAATCTTCACGACCAAAAGTAAATACGGCTGCCATGATGTGTGGCTTTTGTGTGTTGATTACTTCAAACGTAAAGGCTACAAACTGAAGAATGCTTTCAGATACTTCTACCGCTGCCAATGCTTCCAGTACTGGTGTTTTCTGAGTGATTAACTGAATGAACTGATTGATTTGTGCTGTGTTTGCCCCTGCCTGTGCCATTGCTTTTAAATAAAGCTCAAAATGGCTCATCGTATTACCTTCGGTATCAGTGTCGCTTTCTTCACAAATCACAATTTCATTGATTAAAAAACGAGTACTTGCATTACCCACAGGAACCCAAGGAATATCTACGCAAGTAAGATGGCGTTGTAGGCCTTTGAGTAAAGACATAAAATCCCACACTGCAAAAACATGGTTTTGCATAAAAAGCTGTAAATCTTCTAATTCATGGATGTGTTTGTAAACTGAATGTGAAGTAATTTGTTGACGGATGGGCTCTATTGCTGATTGAATCTTAATAATATTGGGGTTCATTCGCTATTTTTTTAATGGTTTTAATATTTACGGATTTTATGGTGCTATTGGTTTTATTGCAACTCAAAATTAAAGCATAAAGTTTAGTTTATACCATCATGTTTTCTAGTGTTCATTTGATTTTTAAGAATATAAGCCACAAAACTTAATAATGATAACTTTCATTTAACATACCATTAATCATGTATTAATATCTAAATCTGATTTTTGTATAGCACAAAACTATTACAAAATGAAAAAGATATACTGTATTTTATGCTGTTTCTGCTATCTGGAAAGCACCGCACAAGATGGTATTTATCTAACTGCTCGCGACTTTGGAAGTCATAAACTTAGTGTAACCAACTCGGGTATTTTTAAGGAAAGATATAGCAGTGTTAAAGTACAAAATGATACTAGCAGTATTTACAATTTTAAAAATGCTTTTGGTTACCATAAAGGTGATAAAGATTGGCGTTTCGTAGGGAATAAATCCTATGAAATAATAAACAGCGACGGTATATACATTTATCGTTTAGACATCAGTAACGACATATCTACACAACTTTATTACTTTAGTAAAGAAGCAGACGGAGAGCTAATAGCTTTGTCTAGAAGAAATTTAAGGAAGGTATATGCTGACAACGCTTATTTCATAGAATTATTAAACAGTGTCAATTGGCGATTAGGGTTAGAAGACGAAATTCCTCCTTTCCATACCGTTAGAGTGGCAGAGCTTTATAATTATACCTTGGCTAAACAATAGAAAAGCCGAAGCGATACGCTTCGGCTTTTGCATAATTACACCAATATGAAAATCCATTTCGGACTTTCTCCCCGTTTCTCAACGGAGAGAAAACCTTAGTAAGGCTTGACAGTTACCCACTCATGAGTAGCTTTGTTGTATTGCAAATGGTCGTCGGGCCATTCTATATATTGTTTCATGGGTAGGTATTTATCTACGTTCCCATCTTTAATTAATTCTCTGAATAAAAAGCCTCCTCGCTCTTTCACAATTTCTTCTGTTAAATGAGGCGTGTTAATGATTTCTTCAAAAGATTCGGGCATTAATGAACCTTCTTTCAACTTGAATTTTGCCAATACTCCTCGTCTGAATACTGGGCTAGATGATACTGGACGAATTAAAAAAACGTAATTCCAACCATCTTCTGTTTGATAATAATTTTGGATTTTAAAAAAAGGTAAGGCTTTTACATAGAAACTTCTGAAACGTGTTTCAAATTTTGTGGTATTATCAGCACCCGGTGCAGGTAAGTAGATATAAGTAATGATGTTTGTTAAAAGTGTATCTTGTTCGGTACTAGAAAAGTATTCACTCGCTTGATATTTTTTTGAGTTACAAGAAAAAAGCAACACAAAAACAGAAAGAATGATAAGTATGTTTTTCATATTGGTAGTTGATGCAATCTTAATAAACTTCAGTCTGATATTTTAAAAAATATACAGACTGAAGTATTGAATTGTACTAAGTATTTTTATTTAACGTAAGTAATACCTTGTGGGTTAAATTCTGTCCAGCCTGCTGTCCAGTCTGTATCTTTGAATGCACCAACGTAGTCAGTTTTAACAAAGAATGCAGGTAAAGTAGTTGGTAGATTAACACCTAATAAACTAGAACCAGTAGCTAAAGTAAATGTAGGACGACCAGTTAAGAATAAAGAAGGGCTTAAACCAACAGTTGAAGAAGTAGCTAATATTTTGTTACCAGTCTGAGCAGCAAACCAAGCTGAAGGCTTCTGACCACCGATTAAGATATCAGCTAAAGCACCACCTTGTTCTTTTTCAGAAACTGCACTCGTACCGAAACCACCTGTTCCCCAAGCTTCTAATCCAGCTAATACTACGTTGTTAAGTACTAACTCACCTCTTTCAGCATTACCTTTAGCATCACCTAATTGGCTATCGATATAAACACCGTAAGGGAAACCTGTAACAACTGTATTATAAACTTTCAATTTGTTGTTACGACGTAACTGCATACCATTTTGGAATTGTGAACTGATAGTAGTAGTCAAGCTTCCTTTTGGCCCGATGATACTCATGTTAGCCAATGTAGCAGCTGTATAAGGAGTGTTGCTTGAACCTTTACTATCGTTATCAACTTCAAATCCATTTGAACCAGAGATATCTGCCTGAGTTGCTCCACGAACAGAAATACCGAACTGAATGTTTCCAGAGAAACCGTTGTCCATATCAAAATCATCATCTAAACCTTTGTAAGCAACTAAATATTTAGCATTTACATTACCACCGAACCATTCGAATGAATCATCCAAACCAAATGAAGCTTGAAGATATTCTAATGTAGTACCTGAACCTACTGAACCAAATGTGAATGAGTTAACTTCTTGATTTGGATTGATTGGAATACCTGCATATTCAATACGTACATATTTTAATGAACCTGAGTTATCAGCGTTATCAGTACCTCCGTGGAATGCACCATAAGCACCTTCAAGTTCACGGCTAGCTTGTACATCTGGCAAGTTGTTTACTGCACGACCACAGATAACTAATCCACCCCAGTCACCTGGCTCACGCTCACCAACTGCACGCTCAGATGTCATGATGATAGGCTTAGCAGCAGTACCTTCAGCGATAATTTTACTTCCTCTTTGAATAACCAATGTACCTTTAGTAGCACGGTCACCGATAACGATAGTACCCGGTTGGATTGTTAATGTACCAGTTTTAGTAACTGTTCCGAAAACTGATTCCTGACCTACACGTACAAAGCTCTTCAATTTGTAGATTTTGTCAGCAGTCCAAGTTACGTTACCTTCAATGATACCTTCAACGATTACAACTGTAGGAGCAGGTACTGCCGAAACTGTAACAGGGATAGTAGTTAAAGCAGATACTTGATTTGATTGGTCTGTTACTTGAACAGTAAAGTTTACAACCGTACCAGCAGACACGTTATCAATTACATAATCTTTTGTATAATCAAGTGTTTTTTCACCTGTACCTGTTTTTGTATCAAAAGCAGCACCATTTTTCAATACTACTACAGATTTAACACCACCTGGAGCATTGATTGAAGCTTTTAATTGAACTGTTGCTCCTGGAACACCAGCCAAAGTTCCTGAAACTGAAATAGTAGGTAAAGGAACAACTTCAGCTGTATCGTCTTTACAAGCCTGAAATACCGTCGCCATTGATAGCAACAAAGCAATAATTCGAGTAGCTTTCATGTTTAAAAATTTCATTGATTTAATTTTTAGATTAAGAAAAAAATGTTTTAGAAATTGAAATGTATCTATGGGTTATTAATTTTTTCTAAGCGTATAAACCAATCCTAAAGAGTAAGTTCTTCCCGGAGAATAAGCTTGTATAATCTGATCGACATTACTATCAAATGTATTATCCTTGTTTCCGTCCTGAATAATTAAGTTTCTTTGGTTCAGTATATCTGTAATACCGCCTTTCAGCATAAGATTTTTTGCAATTTCTTTAGAGAATGTAAAGTCAACTACATTTCTTGGCATCTCGTACCAGTCTGGATAACCTGCTGCAAATGAGTTACCTACCGCATAGATACGCTTACCGATTACGTTGAATAATAAGCTAATCTGTGTGTTCTTTTTAGCATCATTATAGTTGATACCTGCATTGATGATATAAGGAGACTGTCCTTGTAATGGGCGATTGTCTGACTGGTTTTGCGAAGCAGCACCAAGTTTCACACGGCTATAAATAAATGCTCCGTTGAATACTAGGTTTATTTTACTTAATAATGGTGATGCTGTTAATTTATCTAACGATTTTTTCACTTCAATCTCAAAACCAGCACTATAAGCACTTTCAGCATTTCCAAAAGTTAAGTTGGCATTGTTAACACCATCAAAAATTACTTCAATTGGATTTTTAAAGTTCTTATAGAACGCTGCAATTGAGATTACTTCAGCAGGAGTTGGGTAGAATTCATAACGGAAATCGTAGTTATCAATCTCTGCGTTGTTCAATGTAGGATTACCTGTTATTACGCGGTTGTTTACAAAATCATAGAAAGAGAATGGTGCAACTTCACGAAATTCAGGGCGATTCAATGTTTTACCGTAAGCAAGACGTAATAAGGCTTTTTCAGAGAAATTATACGTTAAATTAGCTGATGGTAAGATATTTGTCAGGTCACGTTTATAATTTACTGGCGTATTTCTACTGATGTCGTAACTGTTTAATTTTTGAACGTTCTTCTCTACACGTACACCAGCAATTAAGTTCAATTTTTTCGTAAAAGAATAGTTTCCAGAAACATAACCTGCTATCTGATTATTACTTGCATCGTATGAATCTGAAGCATTCGTTTGCTCATCAATTTTCACACCGTTTGTGCTATTGATATTTTGAAGTGCAAAAATTTGTTCAATTGGTAAGCTACCAATGTCAAACAATGAACTATTAGCACGTACATAACCAAGGTTACGAGCTTTGAAAGTACGTTCTTTATCTTCATAAAAAGCACCTGCTTTCAATTCTAATTCTTTATTTCCTTCTGGCGTCGAACCTTTTACTAATGTTAATTTCTGTACTAAATTGATTCCTCCTAAAACAGCGTGTTCATCTAATACAATGTTTGTTCTACCTAAGTTTACAGTTTGTGCTGCACCAAAAGGCACTAATAATACTGGCGTGTTACCACCATCAATTGAATATCTAAAACGCTTATAATCAGGTCGGTCACTATTTGATTTATTGTATCCAACTACCCAGTCTACTTTTGTTTTATCATCGTTAAAACTATGACGACCCAAAACCTGTCCTGTATAAATTCCACGATATACTTGATCTAAAGAACGAATATTCCAAGTACCACCATTTTCTAAACCATTTCTGTTTACATACTGAGCGTTACTCATTTGGTTATACAAGTTCTTGAATTCAAATGTGTGCTTCTCGTTCAATCTCAAAGCCCAGTTATGTAAGAAACCTGCTCTGATTGAGTTATTATATTGTAAATCTTTGAATCTTGTATCTTCATTAATCGTCTCAACGTTCGTTTGGTCAACTGAATAACCAAAATCACTTCTTGCCATTTCAAATATTGTACGGGTGTTGCTATAGTTAACAGCCGTAATATTTGCCAATTTCAAATCTTCTTTGTCAATAAATTTATAAGCACCCGTGATTGAGAAACGTAAATCAGGAATAGCATTTGAAGATTCTGGCGTCCAAGTATTTCTTAACATTTGTCCAGCCTGCGTTAATGCTGCCTGATTTGTCGTAGCTATTTGTTTTAAATCGTTTGTCGTAGGGAAATACTTAGGCAAATCTGAAAAACCATTATTAAAACCTGTATAAGAGTATTTTCCTGTTTGCGGGCGGAAAAACTCTTTTCCTGTTGTTCCGTCACGGTATCCTCCGCTTACATCGATAGTCAAATAATTTTCATCAGGGATACTTTTCGTGAAGATTTTCACAACACCCCCTGCAAATTCAGCTGGCAATTCAGCTGCTGGAGATTTATATACTAAAATACGGTCTATTTGTCCTGAAGGGATTACATCAAATGAAAACGAACGTACATCCGATTCCATACTTGGTGTAAATACGTTATTTAACATTACTGTGTTGTAACGTTCGTTCAAACCACGAATATTAATGAAACGGTCTCCGAAGATGGTTACACCTGGAACACGCTTAACTACCTCAGCAGCAGTACGGTCTAATGTTTTTCCGATTTGAGCGGCTGAAATACCACTTACAATTTGTTGAGCAGCTTTAATTTCTGAGATAACAGAAACTTCTGTGTTAGTAAGTTTTTTAGCGACTACTCTTACTTCATTTAATGTAGTAGCTTGGTCTTCTTCAATAAAAGTATTAATTTCAGTAACGCTTCCTTCTACTACTTTTACATTCTCGATAACTTTTACTTTATATCCTACAAAAGAAATTTTAAGTTTATAGTTTCCAACTGGAATTTTATTAAAAGAAAAGAATCCGTTAATATCAGCGGCAGCTCCTCTGTTAATTCCTTCAATGAAAACAGTAGCGCCTACTAGGTCTTCTTTACTTGCTGCATCTTTGATTGTACCGCGAATAGTTCCTTCCTGAGCGAAAGTGAATGAAAGTGAAGAAAATAGAATAATTAATGTGTAAAGTAATTTGTGCCTCATCATACTGGTTTGTTTTTTTGATGGCACAAAATTAGGTCGGCTATTTAACCACAGTATTACGCTTGTATTATGCTTGGGTTATGTTTATGTTACCGCAATGTTATGTAAATTAAGAAAGCCCTTAATTTTCTTGTACATAGAGGGTAGCTTGATTTAATATATCTACAAAGATTAGTATACAAAACCTCATAGCTCTTCATACAACTATTATCCTTAGCGGTAATAGTTTATTATTTTTTTCATTTTTACGATAAAAATTTCATTATTTACCAAATGTTAATTATGTTTAGATATAGTGACTCATTTATCCGTAAAATTTATTTAAACATTCTACATAAAAAATAGGTAGTTTGATAAATGTACAACTAAAGCTAAAGACTAATCCTTACTGCTTTTTTAGCGATCTTAAAATATCATAATATAAATGAGTAATCTGAAAGAAGAGTTATACGAACTAATAAAAAGTGATATCGCAATTTTTGACTTTATCCAAGAGTTTGCCTTGGATGGCTTTTGGTATTTGAATGTAGAGTCTCCTAATAACGGATGGATAAATACTAAGTTCTGGGCTACGCTCGGATATAAGGCTACAGATATACCGCTGGATTTAACTGCTTGGAAAACCATCATTTTCCCCGATGATTTAAAAGAATTAACCGACAACTTCTTACAACTTCCACATTATCAAACTCATCATCAACCGTATGACCAAGTTATAAGATTCAAACATAAAAATGATTCTACTGTCTGGCTTCACTGTAGGGCAATAGCCATTAAGAATGATAGCCCCCAAGACATTAAAATACTTTGTACTTATACAGATATTACTGAGTTAAAAAGAAAAGAGGAATTTCTGGAACGTTGTAATACTGCGGCAATGATAGGTTATTGGGAATTGGATTTACAGACCCAGAAACTGTATTGGAGTAAGACGACTAAATCAATACATGAGGTAGATGATGATTGTGAGCCCGATTTAACTACTGCTATTGATTATTATAAGGAAGGAGAAAATAGACAAAAAATAATAGAGGCAATAAATAATGCTATTAAAAACGGAGAAAAATATGATTTAACCTTACAAATAATTACGGCTAATAATCACCTAAAATGGGTCAGGAGTATCGGTAAAGTAGAGTTCTTGGACGGAAAGTGCGTTAGGCTGTTTGGTACTTTTCAAGATATTAATGCAGAGACATTAGCCAAAGAGGAAATACTTAAAGAAAAACAAAAGCTTCAAAGTGTTATTGAAGGTACTAATGTAGGTACGTGGGAATGGAATGTACAAACAGGAGAAACAGTTTATAATGAACGCTGGGCTGAGATTATTGGCTATACACTAGAGGAGTTGGCTCCAATAAGTCATGAGACATGGGAAAACCTAGTACACCCCGAAGACCTAAAGATTTCTAATCAAAAGATACTGGACTGTTTTGAAAAGAAAATAGAATTCTTCCGTTGTGAATGCAGGATGAAACACAAGGATGGGCATTGGGTTTGGATACACGATAAAGGTAAAGTAGTTACGTGGACAAGCGATGGGCAACCCTTGATGATGTATGGAACACATTCGGACATTAGTGAACAAAAGCAAATCGTTGAAAGAAATACGGTGTTTATTGAACATACCCCTACGGCCATAGCAATGTTTGATAGTAACTTAAAATATTTGGCAGTTTCTGAAAAATGGAGGGCTGATTATCGTTTAGAAGGCATCAACTTAATTGGAAAAACACATTATGAGATTTTTCCTGAAATAGGCGAAGATTGGAAAAATATTCATCTAGAATGCCTAAAGGGGAAATCTATCAAAAGAAACGAAGATAAATTTGTCAGAGAAGATGGCACTGTTCAATGGCTCAAATGGGAAGTAAAGCCATGGTATAATGATAATAATACCATAGGTGGATTGATTATGTATACTGATGATATTACTGAGCAAAAGAAAACTGAACAGAGCCTTCTGGAAAAACATACTTTATTAGAAACGATTCTTGAAAGTATTGATGTAGGAATTGTAGCATGCGACCAAAACGGGGCTCTTACGCTGTTCAATAGTACGACCAAACGTTGGCATGGATTACCATTAGACAATGTTCCTCCATCCGAACTTTCAAAATATTATGGACTTTATGATTTAGAAGGAAACCCGCTGCCGACTGAAGAAATACCCCTTATCAAAACTTTAAGAGGCCATAAAGTAGAAAATCAAGAAATATTGATTTCTTCTATCAATGGCACTTCACATATTGTTTCTTCTTTTGGCGCTCAGCTCAGAGGGCCCAATAATGAATTATTTGGTGCAGTTGTTGCTATGCATGATGTAACAGAGCGAAAAAAGGCATTAGAGAAGCTGTTGATTAGTGAGGAATCTTTTAGAGGAAATTTTGAAAATGCTGCTATTGGCATGGCTCTACTAGAGCCAGACGGACGATGGTTGAAGGTAAATCAAACACTTTGTAATATTGTTGGTTATACAGAGAAAGAGTTGTTTTCATTAACTTTTCAGGATATTACTCATCCTGAAGACCTAGAAGCTGATTTACACTTACTTAATGAATTAGTAAATGGTGAGCGAGCATATTATCACATGCAAAAACGATATTTCCATAAGAAGGGAAATATTGTACATGTTATTTTGGCGGCTTCTTTAGCAAGAGATCAGGCTGGTAAACCATTATATTTTATTTCTCAAATAATAGATATTACGCAGCAAAAGAAGGCTGAGGCAGAAATTCAAGCTCTTTTGGATGTTACAAAAGACCAAAACGAAAGGCTAAAAAACTTTGCTCATATAGTTTCGCATAACCTAAGGTCACATTCAGGGAATATTTCAATGATGATGGATATTTTATTGGAAGAATACCCGACCTTATTGGATAACGACTACATCACTTTATTAAAAGCTGCATCGACAAATCTTAAAGAAACTATCGTTCATTTAAATGAAGTAGTTTTGATGAATACCACCATTATTGACAATTTAAAGAGTGTTAATCTGTACAATGCGATAGAAAATGCTATTCAAAATGTTTCGGCTTTTGCAAAAGATTCAAACGTAAATATTAAAAATACTATCAGTATAGATGAACGAGTTTTGGCTGTTCCTGCTTATTTAGATAGTATCATTTTAAATTTTTTGACCAATTCAATAAAGTACAGCACAGAAGAGAGAGATAGTTATGTTAAATTATCGACCTTTATTGATAATGAATACGTTGTTTTAAAAGTAGAAGACAACGGACTGGGTATTGATTTAAAACGCCATGGTGCAAAATTATTTGGTATGTATAAGACATTTCATGCGCATAAAGATGCTCGTGGTATTGGTTTATTCATCACAAAGAATCAGATAGAAGCAATGGGAGGAAAAATAGAGGTGATAAGTGAAGTAAACAAAGGAACGACATTTAGTATATATTTTAAACATGAAAAAATTTAATATTGCTTGCATCATTGATGATGACCCGATTTTTATTTTTGGTACAAAAAGAATCATGCAACTTGCAAATTTTTGTGAAGGATTTTTAGTTTTTCACAACGGGAAAGAGGCATACGAGAGCTTGAGAGCGATTATCATTGGAGGAGGAAAACTTCCAGATTTAATTTTATTAGATTTGAATATGCCTATATGGGACGGCTGGCAGTTTTTAGATGAGTTTATCCAGATTCCTAATGAAAAAGCCACTACCATTTATATAGTAACAAGTTCGATAGACCCTGAGGATGTTAAAAAAGCGGAAGCCTATGAAATCGTTAGTAATTATTTAGTTAAGCCTATTAAGATGGAGGATCTCAAAAAATTAATGGAATAAACTAATTATCAAATAATTGATTTTCAAACATTTAATAATTCTCAAAAAACAATATTATATAGTTTAAATCTGATTTTTATATCATAGAAATAAATTTTCTACTACCTTTGCAACAGTTTATGGTGCATTAGGCTCGTTTCTATATGAGTTTAAGGCTTAATAGGGAATCAGGTTTTAAGTCCTGAACTGTCCCCGCAACTGTAAGTTTCAATACAATTATTACCATTCTTCGATACCACTGGTTTAATGGTGATTGAGTGAATGAATGATTGAGTGAATGAAGAAATTCAAAAATAATCCTAAAAATCAATTGGCTTATTAATCACTAAATCGCTAAGTCACTAAATCACTAAATAAATTGGGAAGGTCAAGGTAATGATGAAACAAGTCAGGAGACCTGCCATTAAATCATTCTTAATCGTTTGCTTACGGAGGATAAGCATCATTGAGCGTTCGATTATTTCTTTCAAACTTTCTTGGTCATTTTTTTCGGTTTATTTCCGTAGGTCAAGGCTTAACTATTCAGGTTATGTCTGCTATTTTTACGTATTTGTTACGTTGTAAGCCTATATTTTTGCTCATCGGGATATTTGTATCCTTAGATTGCTATGCCCAAGAAATTTCTACCAGACAGATTGATGAAGTAAAAGTAACAGGCTTTTCAAACGAGCATTTTATGGCTGGCTTGAAAGTTAAAAAAATCGATTCGACTACTTTAGCACGTTTTCAATACCAAACCTTAGCAGATTTCCTACAATATCAATCGCCCATTACGTTCAAAAGTTATGGTAATGGTCAGTTAACTAGTATTTCTTTCAGAGGCACTTCTGCCATGCATACAGCCGTGCTTTGGAACGGTCTGAATATCAATAATCCTATGGCTGGGCAAACAGATTTTTCTACTGTGCCACTCTTAGGCTTTGACCAAATGGCTATCCAATACGGTTCGGCGGCTTCTTGTGTAGGTTCTGATGCTGTGGGTGGAAGTATCTTATTAGGTTCTGTTCCACAATGGAAAAAGCCTGGCGTAAACCTTACACTAGGTGGTCAATACGGAAGTTTTGATAATTATAGCGAACAAATAGGCTTAAGGTTTGTCCATCAGTCGAAGAAAGGCTTACAGTTCTCAGGGAAAACTTTGCTTTATGGAAGTAAGAACAACAACCATTTTTCGGAAGAAGAAAGAACAGATAATGCAGGAAGGACGTATCAGATTGAGCCTTCTGAAACGGCTCAAAAAGGCTTGATTCAAGATTTATACCTGAAACAACAGAACGGAAACTTACTCTCTTTGAATATTTGGTTGACCGACAATAAACTAAGTATTCAACCAGATATAATTGCATTCAGAGAAATTACCCAAACCAAGGCTTCACGTTTTTTATCGTCATATCAATTCGGTAATACGAATGTAAAAATGGGCTTTGTAAAAGATATTATTGATTATGGCACGGGCGATTTTTCAGCACCTAGCCATTCTGAAACAGATCGCTACATTGCTCGTGTTGAACATGAAATTAGCTATAAAAAAGCCAACTCTCTATGGAACACAAATATCAAATTAGGTGGAGAGTTTGTACATTATGTAGCAAACGTTGATGGTTACGACGGACAAGGAGGTATCACCGAAAACCGTCAAGACGTATTTGTATTAATCCGTAATCAATTCACTAATAAGCTAACGGCTTCATTTAATCTTCGTCAAGCATTTTCTAATCGTTATCAAGCGCCCTTTACGCCCTCACTAGGAATTGAATACTTATTGCTTTCTGCCAAGAAAAGTCAAATAATAGTAACAGGTAATGTGGCGAGAAGTTATCGTTTACCGACCCTTAATGAGCGTTACTGGAAAACACTTGGTAACCCAAATATTCAACCAGAAAGTGGTTTCAATAAAGAAGTAGGCATTAATTGGAAACAAGTAATTTCTGAAGAGCTTAATACGTCACTAGGCGTGAATGCCTATCATAATTTAATTGATAATTGGACATACTGGAATCCTGACAACGCTTATCGAGTAGAAAACCTACAACAAGTATTAACAAAAGGACTTGAAGTTACGGGCAATATAAAATACCTAAAAGGGAAAATACTGGCGGGTATTACCACAACTTATGCTTATACACATGTCTCTCAACAAAAAATGTATGCTGCGTATACAGAAGATATTATTGGTAAACAAATGATTTATGTACCCCTGCATACCGTTTCGGGGACTGCCTATGTAGGCAAAGGGAACTGGACATTAAATTTTCAAGGTTTGTATAACTCCGAACGTTATATCACTTTTGATCATTCAGGTCGCCCTTTCCCTCCTTATTTTATGTTGAACGCTACCATTTCAGGGAAAATTCAAGTAGGAAAAACACAAGCTAATTTGCTTTTTCAAATGAATAACCTAACTGATACTGTATATCCAAGTGTAAAGAAAAAAGCCATGCCCGGGCGAGGCTTTTCACTGGGGTTAGTTTTTAATATTTAGCATCTGATAGGCTTTCGTTAATGGGTCATCGGATGTCAGATATCGGCTGTCAGTATTAATACTTTCGCTTGAATACTGAAAGCCGACGACCGAAAGCCGAAATCAAAAAAATATTTTTTTTCAATTTTTAATCCATTAAAACAATGCAATTTAATTCTATTATCGTTCGCTCATTAGTGGCAAGCACGTTGTTCTTGTCATTAAATGCTTGTAATTCAACCTCTGATCCTGAACCTTCTCAACCTTATGATACTGGTGTTTTTGTAGTAAATAGAGGTAATTTCTTTGATAACAATGGCTCTATTACTTTGATAAATCCAACTACTAAAGTTACTAGTTTTGATATTTTCCAGAAAGAAAATACAAATGCTGTGGCTGGTGGTGTAGCTGATTACGCTGAGGTAGATGACAAAGGATTAATCTTAGTAGATAATTCGACTGCTGGCAAAGACTATATTCAAATCGTAAATGCTCGTACGTTTAAGGCTGTAGCTAAAATAGATTCTAACATCGTTGAAAACCCACGTTATGTTGTAAAAGCGGGTACAAACAAAGCGTATGTTTCTTGTTGGGATGCTTTTAATGCAGATTACTCTTATAAAGCAGGCTATATTTTAGTAATTAACCTGACGACAAACAAAATTACCAAGAAAATTATGGTTCAGCCTGGTGCTGAAAAATTGCTAGTTGTTGGCAATGAGGTAGTAGTTGCTTCAACTGGTTACAGTGGTTCAAGTAATATCACAGTGATTAATACTCAAACAGACGCTGTTTCACAAACAGTAACAATAGGCTATGAACCAAAATTGATTGGTGCAGATGCTAATGGAAAAATATGGTTTGAAGCCGACGGTAAATTTGTGAAGTTCAACCTAAGTACTAAAGCCGTAGAAAGTCGTATTGCTTTTGCTACAGCTAGTACCCTTAATCAATCGGCCGGAAGTTTCTCTTTCAATAAAGACAAAAATGTTATTTTCTTTGTTTACTCTTACTACGACTATGCTACTAATAAAAGTAAAGGAGAAACTTATAGCTTTAATATTAACGATGCTAGTATTGCTACAACAAAGCCATTTATCAATAAATTATTCACAGGTTTAAATACAGACCCATCAACGGGTAATATTTATGCAGGGTTTGCTCCTTCGCTTAAGCAAGCTGGTTATGTATTCAGGTACCAATCAAATGGAACATTGATTGATTCTTTGAAAGCTGAAATCGGACCAGAAGGATTTATTTTCAAGTAATTCAGATTTGATTTATCAAAGCTATATATCATTTTCAGATTGGTCAACTTTTAAAAAGTTGACCAATCTATTATACAAATATCCACTTATGAAACAAACTATCAATCCTCGCTTTTTAACCTTGCTTTGCTTCATTCTAGCCATTGCCTTGTTAAGAATTGCCAATTCGGCACAGCTTACACCTGTTGCTAACTATACCCCACTGGGTGCTATGGGGCTTTTTGGTGGAGCATATTTTACTAGTCGTTGGAAGGCATTTGCATTTCCTCTTCTTACGATATTAGTAAGCGATATTGTAATCAATAAGGTAATTTTTCAAGGTAAATATGGAATGATGTACGAAGGTTGGTACTGGATTTATGGCATCTTCGCCATCATTGTATTATTTGGCAGAATAATCCTTCAGAAAATCAATGTGCAGAATATTGTATTAGCAGCAGTGATTGCTTCGGTTTCACATTGGGTTTTAGCTGATTTAACTGTTTGGATTGGCGGAGGTACAGATTTGAGAACAAATCTACCGCTAACACGTGATTGGGCAGGCTTACAACAATGTCTTATACAAGGTTTTCCATTTATGAAAAACTTTTTGGTAGGAACACTTGCCTATTCAGCTTTGCTTTGTGGCAGTTTTGAGTTGCTACAAGTACGTTTTCCAAGTTTAGCAAAGGCTCAAGCTTGAGGCTTTTAGTCTTCGGCTATCTTCTATCTTTTTGAATTTTTATTTAAGGATAAGCTTCTAAAAGCTTTTACCTCTAATTTATTATTCTTTATCAGGTAATTGCTGACTTCTAATCAATAATTACCAATCACAAATCATTCATTATGAAAGTCGTCTCTTTTCTTCCAGCCGCAACGCAAATGATTTACGACATGGGTTTGCAAGACTTACTCTATGGCGTAACCTTTGAATGTCCGCCAACATCCAGAACTGAAAATGAAATTATTGTGCGTTGTGTGCTAGAAGGAAAAGATTACTCAAGTACTGAAATTGATAAAATTTTTTCAGCGTCTAAAGCGCAAGGGAAAAGCTTGTATTATGTAGAGGAAGATAAATTACAAGCCATAGCTCCTGATGTAGTAATTACGCAGGATGTTTGTGAAGTATGCCAGATTGATACAAAATGTACGCAAGCGGTGATAGATAATCTTGAAAAAACACCTCAGATTGTCACACTCACCCCACAAAGCTTAGAAGATGTTTTTCAGACAGTAATTACCATCGCTACAGCTTTGGGTAGAGAAGAAGCTGCGTATCAACACTTGGCAAATCTGCAAAAAAGAATTGATAATGTGATCGACAAACTCAGAGAATACAGGGCTTTACCCAAAAGAGTAATGCTGTTGGAATGGATAGAACCCATTTATAATTGTGGACACTGGATTCCTCACCAAATTGCTTTTGCGGGTGGAGTAGATATGTTAAGTAATCCATCAGGAGATAGTATCGTAACACAATGGGAAAAAATATTAAAGTACGACCCTGAAGTATTAATCATCGCTCCTTGCGGTTTTGATACGCAAAGAAGTATGGAAGAATTGCATTTATTAACGATAAAAAGCGGTTGGGAAAACCTACGGGCAGTTCAAAAAAAAGCTGTTTATGTGCTTGATTATGATTTGTTTACCCAGCCCAGTGCATCGACCTTAGTAAATGGTATTGAAATTTTGGCAGCATTATTTCACTCTACACTTTTTACAATTCCCCAACACCTAGCTTATAAAGTCTATCCTATTTTTAATCAAACATTAGCTATATAATTTAAGGAATAAATTATGTATGTTTCATCATCTAAAAGATTTTCCCTCTAATCTATCAAAAGTCTGGAACGAAAGTTTCAGGCTTTTTTATGGTCTATTCTTTATAAATCTTCACAGCAATTTATAATTTCTATACTCTCCTATTCTATAGCCCGTTAGTTTCTCAACTGCCATCTTTAATTTATTTTTGAATGATAATTTTTTCTCCTGAATATCATAATCAAACATCCAATTTACACTATCTATACGGGCTTGCATCACTTTTGGATGAGTTCCTTCAAAGAGTGTCAAAGAATCTATTTCAGAGTAGTCAAATTCCTCTAATACTTCCTTTATTTTATCCACATCTTGTCCTTCTCCCCAAAAATTAATCGAGCTTTTCATTTTTTCACGCTGTATTTCTGGTGGTTTTACCCAACCATAATGGTAGATATAGGCATCAATTAATTTTACTTTTAATTTCTGATTATCTGCCGTTCTAAAACCTTGTGCATCCTTATAGGAATGTACTTTACCTGTATTTCTAATCACCCTGATTTCTCGTCGATACCAACGATGTGCATTACCTACATAACGGTATGAACCATAAAAATGTGTATAGTTAAACAGCAAACCTTCTACTTCAGTTTTATGCAAATTATCCTGCATCGCTTGCTTGATAACAGGCAGGTATTTTTCATGTACTACTTCATCCCCTTGTATATAAAAGCACCAATCAGCATCAGGCGAAACAGCAGCTAAGGCTTTATCTGTTTCAACGGCTAGTACTTGTCCACCTTTGCGAAGCGAATCGTCCCAAACGGTTTCTATTATTTTTATTTTTGGCGAATCAATACTTTGTATCAATGCTAATGTGGCATCTTCTGAATTCCCTACGGCTACTATTACTTCATCGCAAATTGGCAAGATTGAAGTAATGGCTTCCACCACGGGATAATCAAATTTTATAGCATTCCTAACAAAAGTAAATCCAGATATTTTCATAACGTTATTCAGAAAAAGGCAAAAATTTCGGGTAGTTCTCCAAAGCCTTTGGTATTTGCGAATTAAGTGGTTTTCCAGCTAAAACTGTTTCATAATAAGTAATATACTTCTCGGTCATGGCCTTAGCCGAAAATACATCTTGAGCATATTCATGGCAAAGTTTAGGCGAAAAATGGTCAATATTTTTGAGTTGTTCTACCAATTCATGCTTATGATTTGACAGAAAGCCTACCTCTGGATGAATCAATTCTGGTAATGACCCATAAGTGGTACCAAACACCGCTGAACCCATATAAAGGCTCTCAACAATGGCCAAACCAAATGGCTCATGCCATAAAACTGGGAAAAGCAATGCCTTGGATTGATTCAATATTTGCAGTTTTTCTTGTCCTCCTATCATCCCATGAAAACGAACATTGAGGTCGGGCGTAAAGCGAAAGCCCATTTTAAAATTTAAGCGACTGCCACCCATAACCACTAATTTATGATGACTCCGTTTGGCAATTTCAATCGCCCCTTTTACATTTTTCACACGCCAAGCAGCTTTTGCTAAAAAATGAAGATGTTTTCTTGGAAGGTTAAAATCTGGCTTTCCATATTCATCAAAGTCGATTCCGTTATATACAAATGCTTCTCCACCGTGGCGTTCTGCATGGTTTTGAGATACAAAAACGGTATTCTGGTGCAAAGAATCTAATTGAGAGCTGTTTCCATGCTGAGTAACTACAAAGGGTTTTCGGATATATTCTTGTGGTTTTTGGTTGAGATGTACCACATCAATATCATCAGGAATTTGTCTGTCTAATGGGTCATTTTCATTAAAGGGAATAATGTTAGCAAAAGATGATTGGGAACCTTCTTTCACTAAAAAAGTGACTTTATGCCCTAATAAACTAAGGTATTTTCCAAGCCACCAAACTACTCGTTCTGTTCCACCATATTGATTTACAGGAAGTATCGCATTATGTTGAAGAAGTATATTCATAATATATTGTTTCTACAAAAGCCGTTGTAGAAACAAAATTTAAAAAATTTCAAGATTGTTTTCTTAAGAAAAAATCATACTTAATACCACAAATTTAAGGTATTGTCTGTGTAGTTTGACTATACTCAAAGAAATAACCGTAATTTTGAGGCTTTAATTGAAAATCATTCCATTTTAAAGATACAAGTTTATGCGTTGCTCAGTGAATATCGCTTTTTACAATAAAATTGATCATCTAAAACTCATTTTGGCAGCATTAGAACGCCAAACTGTTAAAGATTTTGAAGTGATTATTTCAGATGATGGTTCTCGTGAAGAAGTGGTTAAGCAAATCAAAGAAATTCAAAAGTATTCATCACTCCATATCAATCATCTTTGGCAAGAAGATAATGGCTGGCAAAAAAATATCATGCTGAATAAAGCAGTGATGAGTGCGAAATCTGATTACATTATTTTTATTGATGGTGATTGTATTCCTGATGATAGATTTGTGGAAGCTCACTTGGAAGCTAAAGAAAAAGGTTTTGCACTATCAGGAAGAAGAGTATATTTATCAGATAAAATTTCTAAAAAACTTACCCCTGAAAGCATCAAAAAAGGATATTTCAAAAAGAATTTTCTGTATTTATTATTATCAGGTGAAACACGTCATGGGGAAAAAATGCTTTATGCAAGAGTCCCATTTTTTGCTAGAATGATTAACAATAAGCACCGCGATATTTTAGGCTGTAATTTTTCAATCCATAAAGAAGATTTGCTAAGCATCAATGGTTTTGATGAGCGTTTCCTTTGGCCTGGTGTTGGCGAAGATTTAGATGTTTATAGAAGACTTCGTCAAATTGGCAAATCAACAAAATCTGTAGCTTCCTCGGCTTTAGTTTACCATCTGCATCATAAAGAAACTAAAATCCCACAAGAAACTTGGGATTTACAGAAAGTAACACAAGCAGAAACGAATCCATTTACTCCATTTGGAATTGTAAAAAAATAAAACTAGGGTAGTTTTTTACCCAATAAAAAAATCAATAGGTTTCTCAAAAAAAATAGCTATTTTGATTAACTCAGCAATTGATGGTTCTATCCTATTATTCTCTATTTTAGATAAGTATGATTGCGAAAATCAGATTTATATCAGCACAAAATCTTTTTACTTCTTGAACAACAATGAAAAGTGTCTCAAGTATCGTTTTAGATTAATTCGTTTTACAGAAACACGTTGCTGTACACTGATTGCTGTGAAGTCCCAATTTTTTACAATCTCTATGTCTTGGTCAAGTGGGCGTACACACAGCAAAGACTCTTGTAAAAAACGATTTATTACTGCATTCCACTCTATATTATTCCTATTATAATGTCCAATATTTTCACTCGCTGACTTTACATTTCCAAATTCAGCCATCGCTACTGATAAGGCAAACTGTTCAATTAGCTTTTTATTTACTTTAGCCAAAAGCATATTATCACAGATAATCAATGCTAGTTTCACTATATTCATTCCTATTTTACTAGGTAACCCTACTACACTAGCATTCCACATATAATGGTCTGGACTAATGACGATTCCTCCAAAAGATTTTTTACCTACTTGCTTCCACATTATTCTTTCGGTTTTGCTCTTGAGGCTAGACAGTTTTCCTTCGTTCACATGCATCAATGGATTATCCAAGGTAGTTTTTATTTCTTTAATGTCTGAATACAAAAAGGTATCTGTATCCACATAAAGCACATCTTCATGAGGGTGAATCGAACAGATATATTCAATAGCTTTGATTTTTACTCTTAAAAAAAATCTATATTCTCCTTCCCATTCTTCTAATAATCCTTTACTAATTTCTACAATATTTACTCGCTCGGCTACACGCTGATAGAACCTTGGTGCATCAGTCAAAATATAAATTCTATCGGAATTATCCATCTGCCCTAGAAACGAGCAAATAGAAAAGTAAGCTTGCGTATGGTTTCGCTGCTCTTCACCAAAAACCAAGTATAAAATATTCATAACTAATTAAGATTACTCAGGATGCTTTTTACAAAAGACTTCAAATGATATTTCTCTTTAATTTCTTCTGCTATGGGTTGATAAGGCATTTTGAAGAATACTCTTGGATTTTAATGAAACATTGGATAAAATCAGTCTTTATGCTATTTTTATATAAATTGAATGCGTATTTAAGTTTACAAAAAGCTAACTTTTTATTTCTATTTTACTAAACCCTCTATTGTTTCTCTCCAATTTTATTTGGGTTGAAATTCTTTCTTTGATTGACTCCACGTGCGAAATAATCCCTATATTCTTTTGTCCCTCTTGCTGTAGTTTTTCTAAAGTACTCAATGCCAAATCAAGCGTTTCGGGGTCGAGGGTTCCAAAACCTTCATCAATAAAAAGGCTTTCAAGTTTTACATTCTTAGAGGCTAAGTCTGACAAAGCTAATGCTAATGACAAACTTACCATAAAGGTCTCTCCACCCGAAAGTGTTTTTACTGAACGACGCTCATTTCCCATATACTGGTCAACAATCATCAACTCATCATCCTCATTTTCAGTGGGTTTGTCCAATAAGTACCTATCTGAAAGCTCTGCTAATCTTCGATTAGATAAAGCCACCAGTCTGGCTAATGTCAAGCCTTGTGCAAATGTACTAAATTTTTTTCCTTCTGCATCTCCAATATATCGGTTTAATAATTCCCACTTCAAATTAGATTTTTCTAAGAACGCAATTTCTTGTGTTAAAACAGACACTTCGTTGAGAAGTGTGTTCTGAGACTGTATTTTTACCCTTAAATCTACCACTTCATCAGCCACTGCTTTTCGCTGTTCTTGCAAAATTTTACTAAATTCAAAAAGTTCTTCCAGGCTTATTCTTGGGTTATCTTCTTGTTGTTTTAGTGCAAATTCTATTTTTTTACTCTTCAATTCATTTTCTAAAACGGTTATTTTTGTTCTGAGTTTTTCTTGCTCTTCACGCAAATTTTTGCTTTGTTCTACAGAAAGCAATTGTTTTTGAGCTTCTTTTATATTGGCAAAACCCAAGTTTTTCAATGCCTTCAACAACTCATGCTGTAATTCTTTTACCGCTTCGCTCTTTTCTTTAATTTCTATGCGAAGTTGTTGAATTACTTGCTGATTAGCACTGATTTTTGTTTGTAATTCCGAGAATTGTTGCTGGAGTATATCACAATCATTATTGATATTCTTGCCCGCATATAAACCTTTAATGGTGTCAAGAAGGGTATTTTTTTGTTCTTGAAAGCCCTTTGTTTCTTTTACAATTTTGTGTAAAGTCCTTAAATCTTCTAATACTTTAGCCGACTTTATCAATAAATTCAAGGCTTCTGTTTGTCCTTCTTTCAGCTTTATTTGGTCTTGCACCCACGCTCTATTCCCTACTTTATCTAACTGTAAATTCTGTTTTATATCAGTTATTTCTACATGTTTTTCAGTTAGCTTATCCTGAAATCCTTGTTTTTTCTGCTGTTCTTTTATTTCTATTTGTCGTGCAGAAGCTATTTGCGTTGTCAAGACGTTCACTTCATTACTTAATTCTTTTTCTGCTATTTTCTGAGCTTTTAAGTCTTGGTCTATCTCTACATAATTATTAGCATAGTGACTCAGAAAAGGATGTTCTAAGGAGCCACAAAGCGGACATGCTTCGTCTTTTTTCAATAACGTAGCTCTATCTTTTTCAAAATTGTAAGACTTACCCAAACGTTCTTTTTCAGCTTCTAACGCCTCTATTTTCTTAATGAGATTAGCTAGTAAAATTTGTTTTTTTTCAAGAACAAGTGTATTCGAATTTTGACTTTCAAGCTGGTTTTTTTCTTCTTTTTCAGCTTCATTAAAAAGCGTTTTTAGGTTACTATACTCACTAATCAATTGGTTAAGTTGATGGTATAATTTCACCTCAAACTCTAACCGATATCCTTTTTCTTCTATTTCCTCAGGTGATGAAATCTCAGCGATTTCATACCATTTTTCCATCTGTACTTTCTGTGATTGAGCAACAGATTGAATAAGTACTAAAGAACTATCAGTCAATTGATTGACTGATAAACTACTTAATTGCGGAATTCTCAAAAAGGATATTGACTCATTAATTTGCTGTTGTTTAGCTTTCAATGTTCCTTCTTGTTCGCTCAATTCACGCATCAATTCCGTTACTTTTCTACGATATTCTAGCAATAACTCACGTGCATATTCTGCTCCTACTTCTTGTTTAGTCAGTTCTGCGATGGCTTCCAGATTTCGTTTAAATGCGTCCTGATTATTAAGTAAATCCTTTGCTTGGGTTTCTTGTCTATTTTGAAGATTTTCAAGTTCTCTTTCATCGTTTTTTACTTGGGCAATCTGCTCTCTGAAAGGCTCAACCAATTCGTGTTGCTGTAATATTGGTAGTTTCTCCGTTTCAAATAGCTGCCAAATAGCTTCTGTCGTAACAAAGTCTTTTTCCTTCTGAACTATTTCTTGATTGATTATTGCTAAGGCATTTTTTACTCGAATACTTTCTGATGTTTTTTCAATATTTTCACTCGCCTGACTAATCAATAATTCTTTAGCAACTAAGTCTTTTTCCCAGTTTTCAGCAATTTCTTTAGCAACTAATTTATCTGAAACACTTTTTATTTGATTACGCTTAAGCTTTAATTCCCCACCTTTTTCATTATTAATTTCAAAAGCTTTTTTACCTAACAAGCGATAAATTTGCATGCCAGTGATATCTTCTAGCAATTTTCCCCGCTCGTCTTTCCCCGACTTTAAGAACTTTGAAAACTCACCTTGTGAAAGCAAAATTGATTTCACAAATTGATCATAATTCAATCCTATTAGGCTTTGATTTTTATCGGGTACATCTGTTTTTTTATTGGTAATAATCTGGTCTTTGGCTTTATCGATTAGCTCCATCCCATAATCATTCAGATTATTATTTCGATTGACATTTATCCACCATTTAGACACATATACTCCCGACTTACAAACATATTCTACTTCAACGACACATTCTTTTTCACCACGAGTCAGAATTGACCCTCCCGACCCCACTAAGTCTTTAGAAATCTTTTTATCAAATCTTGGCACTCGGTTAAATAATGCCAAAGTGATGGCATCAAGCAAGGTAGATTTCCCCGCTCCTGTTGGACCAACAATGGCAAAAAGCCCTGCTGTTGATAGTGGACTTGCCGTAAAATCAATACTATGTTCTCCTTTAAAAGAGTTGATATTTTTTAAATATATTTTATTGATTTTCATCGCCTAATTCTCCTCCTTAACTTTTTGTAATAGTTCCGTAAAAGCCTCCATCAATAAAGCCTGATGTTCTTCTGAAAGTCCACTTTCTTTTTCCAATCTTCTTTTTAAAATCTCAGTTTCATTGATATCATCAATGTGTTCTCCTTCATAAAAAAGCTCTTCGGTACTTTGTACTTCATTTTTAAACGTAATTCTATGTTTCAGCACAATGGCATTGTCGTCTTCAAAAACGGCTATAATATCGTTCAACTCTCTTGTTAAAAGCGGGTTATGCAATTCTTCAATTACTTCTATTTCTAAAAATGCTTTTAAAAGGCATTCATTTTGAAAACTACTCAGTTGACTTTTCACCTTTTCAAAATCACCACTTATTTTCTTTAATAACCTGTTTTTAGGAATAAGGATATCTTCTATCCGCGTGATTTTACGATTAGTTACTTCCAATTCGGTGATAATCTTCAAATCATTTTTTTCACTAAAACTTAAAGCAATCGGCGACCCTGAATAACGAATATGTTCTTTCCCTGACACTCTTTGTGGTCGATGGATGTGTCCTAATGCTACATAATCAAGTAGTTCAGAAAAATCACTTCCTTCAAAAGAAGCCAGATTACCTATCTGGATTTCCCGTTCAGATTCAGAACTGATAGAACCATTGGCATATAAATGCCCCATAGCGATAACAGGCAACCCCGGAAAACGTTCCTGACATATATTTGCTAATTGGTCATAATGATTTTTAATACCATTTCGCACTGCCTCAATGCGTCCTGAGGGTGTTTCTCCCTCTACTGGCTGACGCAAATCAGCATCTCGTAAATAAGGAATAGCACAGACAATAACGTCTTTTAAATCAATTATTTGGTCTTCAATATTAGGTGTAATACCACCAATAACGATAACATCCAACATCGCCAGAATATCCTTTGGCGCATTCAGCATCGATACAGAGTCGTGGTTTCCACCCGTAATAATGATTTTGCATTTCTGTACAATCATTTGTCGTAAAAACCAATAATATAGCATTCTGGCTTCGGCAGGAGGATTGGCAAGGTCAAAAATATCCCCAGCAATTAATAAGACATCAATCTGTCGTTCTTGGATAATGGCTATTAGCCATTCCAAAAACAGTTGATGGTCTTCGTGAAGGTCGTATTTATGGAGTTTTTTACCCAAATGCCAATCGGCAGTATGCATAATTTTCATGGAATGTCATTCTATTTAAAAGAATGCAAAAATACGCCTCTTAATTGAATTATAGCTTAAAAATCAATAGGCTTTACAAAAGCATAAACCCCACCCTATTGAAATACTCAATATGATGGGGTTTATTAAAATCAGTTTGCCTAAAAAGTAGCTCTTCGTGCTTGGTTACTTAGCACTATTATTCACGGTAAACTTTGTGAATTGCTGAATTTAAATAATCTAAACACACTGATTTTGCTAAATTTAAATGAAAACTCATGCTCAAAAGGTCGTAAAAATAAGATTAGCGCACCAATCATGATTAAAGCAAAACTTACTAAGCCATGTACAAACCCTATTAAGACATGAAATAATATTCCTAAAAATAATAGCGTACCTCTATTACTTTTACTCATAAATAATCCTGCAAAAAGTAAAAACTCTAAAATAATTACCCACCAATTGATAATCGTTAATGACAACGGATTTTGTAATAATGGTAACACTATCGGCTTAAGCCAATTGGCCAGTCCAAACATTGGGTCTGTAAACCAATAATATAGGGCTGTTCCGTTTTGCCATTCTAACACACTACATTTTCCGACAGCCGAATGTAAATAAATAACTGCTACTTGTATTCTTATTAAATCATAAAAAATAGAAGCTACTAAGTTCTTATATCTATATTTAGCACTCCCATCGACATTCTCAGCAGTGTCCCAATGCCACAAACGACTGTCTGTTAAAGTAATCGGAATTAATAAGAAACTAATCACGGTAGCAGCATGTTCTCCCCCATCTACAAGAGGCGCAGATGAAATCAAGCTATAATTTATCCACCAATGTAACACACCCATTATTCTGGGTCTCCAACCGATTGTTACTACAAACAAGATGATGATGCTAATCCATCTTGCTAATTCAAGGTGATTGGATAATAGGCAAAAAAGACTAATTTTCCCACTTAATCCATTACACATCGGAATGTCATCAACGCCTAATATCGGTCTGAATAGCGTACTTACATCATTCATTAATAAGGTAAGTAAAACACTCAACGCAATAAGCGACCTGCCTAAGCCATAAACATTGCTCCAAATATTTAGGTTTAGTTTTCTTTCGATTTGATTATCTATTTCTTGCCACATATCACTTTTAGGATTACATATTTAGCTGGCATCTCTTCACTTTTTTTAAGTTCAGACCATGCCCAAGGAACGGGAGAATAACTTACTATTGCGATTGTATCTTTCAAAATAGGCATTGGAGAGATATTTCTAACCTCTATTATTTTGGTCGTATCTTTTTTGATACAATCAACAAAATTTCCCTTACAATGCTGCCAGTCGTTTTCAGATGGCTGAGGAATAATCATAGCCATTTCAACAGATTGAGCTCTTACAAGTCTATTTAATCCAAATGAGTTACCCGGTTTTGAAAGTGGGGTAAGTGGATTTTGTATCCACTTACCATTTTCTTTATAATAAATTATCACTTCCTCTTCTTTAGGATTACGGGTAAAAAATGCCCATCCTTCGGGTAAAAACGACTGGAAAGTACTTGTTACCTCCGTGTTGTAAATCGACAATGGATTATGGGGCAAAGAGATTGTCATTGTCAGAATCACAAACACAACCACGAATAGTTGCCCCACGATATATAAGGCTCTCATATTCTGAATTGATATTGTTTTGTGATTGATTTCACTAACTGCTCTTGAAATAAAACCTCTTTCCCAAAAAGGTCTGATGGCATAGGGGTATTATCAATGGCAAACAACACAACATTTACCGCTACTGCTATATTAACAGCTTCGTGCACATTCACATTTTGATTAATATTTACATTCTGGTTCACATTGACATTCTTGTTTTCATTCACATTTTCGTTCACATTAAACCAACTGCCTGCTCCAATATCTGCTAATCTGTTAAAATTCACATCTATGTTTCTATTAAAATTTAGATTTTGAAGACGATTGAGGTTTCTGTCAAGCTGTATGTTTAAGTTTTTATTGGTGTTCAAATTGAAATTGATGTCTCTATCAAAATTCAAATCAAAGTTTCTGTTTTTATTCACAGCCAACATACTATTTGTATTCGGTCCTGGAAATAAATTCACCATTCTGTTCTGATTAATCTGGAGATTGGTAACCCTATTGGTCATAAGTCCTTTTAATAACCTACCTTCAGGGTCTGGCACATTAAGAAGCTCTTTTAACTTGGCAAAATCAGATACTTCAGCCAATTCTCTTAATTTCTTTTTATCTTCTTTCGAATAAAGACTATCTATTAGTTCGGGGTTTCTTTTTAAAATAAGCAAAGGCATCAGCGTACTTGTAGAGCCAAGTATTTTTTCGCCTGCATACTTTAATCCTGTTTGAACCAAAACGGGGTCTCCACTTTGTACCATTGCTCTGAATTCCTCGAAAAACTCGGGAGATTGCTTCTTAATATCTGCGATGACAAATTCTTTGTATTTATCATAGGTTTTCTTTTGAGCAGCGTTAAACTTATCAATCCCAGCATAATCTCGAATCTTTTTCAATTCAGGAATATTCACACTCGCGTCTCCTTCGATAAACATAATATCAGAAAAGAGTTTAGCTCCATCCACTTTGGTGGCATTGGAGTTTCCTTTGTTTTCACAACCGCTAACTATGGCAAGCGATGTGACTAGCGCCCAATAAAGCACTATAGATTTGATTGTTTTCATCATTTAATTGATTTAGATAATGTTGTTTAGCAATAATTACTAGGCATAAAATTGTACATAAATGGATGTAGAACAATCTGAAAATTATTGAGCGGTATCTAAATTTATTTAACGGCACTTTATTTTGAATAAATTATTACGCTTTTAATTCTTTTATTCATCTTTAATAATTTTACATTCATATATTTTCATAGTATTTCTTAGCACTATTAATATGATTTAGTTGTTGAATGACCATAAAAAAACAGAAGAGGCTTCCATTGCTGAAAGCCTCTTCTGTCGAATTATTTATTCTTCTTATAGAAATGTATCTTACTAAAATCCTAGTGTTTTTTAAGTTTTACAATTTTATGTAGTGGCGTTTCCAATGCTTGTTTGAACGCACCAGTCGCATCAAATAAAAGTACTTTACGGTTTGTTCCATCACTAATCGCTACATAAATGTTACCATCAGCATCTTTACCCGCACGTTTTATAGTATAACCTACGTAAGTAGTAGTAACATAACTTGTTAGCGTAGTTGGCAAAGTAGTAATATCTACTTCTGTTAGTTTCGCTTTTCTAGCATAATGTTGCAATGCTTTTACAAATACACCATTGGCATCAAACAATAGGCCTGTTTCAACATTATTTAAAGAAATACCTACTACATACTGACCTTGGGCATCCTTACCTGCAAACTTAATACTTGCTCCCGCATAATTGGTAGAAATATAAGTAGTGATAGTAGCTGGCAAAGCCGCTGGGTCAATACTAGTAATATTTCCTTTACATTTTTGTTTAGTTACCGTATCAGTCACAGCAGCCGTACGGGCAGCAGATACTTCTAAAGCTGAATAATTATCATCCGAAGCTGATAAATCCTCTTGCTTTGAACAACTCGCTAACATGACACCAATAAAAGCTGTCATTAGAAACATTAATTTTTTCATTATGTAATGGTTTTAAAGTTTAAATAATTTGACCTTAACAATTACATAGACATCCCTATTTTCATAAGCGTTGCGTTGCAAGTAAAAATACTTATTATAATATATTTAGTTAGGGGTTGGACATAAAAAAAGGCTTCCATTACTGAAAGCCTTTTCTTAATATTATTACTCGAAAGTAAATTATGCTAAAGCAATACGTTTGAAAGTACTAATAGTTAATCCTTTTTGAGTTTGCTCTAACAATTGTTTGATATTGATAGAGTTATCTTTTACGAATTGTTGGTTCAACAAAGTATTTTCTTTGTAGAATTTCTCCAATTTACCTGTTGCAATTTTTTCTAACATTGCTTCTGGTTTTCCTTCTTGACGAGCTTGGTCTTTACCGATTTCGATTTCACGTTCGATAGTAGCTGCATCAACTCCGTCTTTATCCAAAGCAACTGGCTTCATTGCAGTGATTTGCATAGCGATATCTTTACCAACTTCAGCAACATCAGTTCCTGTTACGTTTGTAAATGCTACTAAAACACCAATTTTGTTGTTAGAGTGTACATAAGAAACCACTTTATCAGCAGTGATGTTTTCATAACCAGCTACATTGATTTTCTCACCAATTTTACCAGTCAATTCAACCATTGCTTCTTGAGCGTTACGTCCGTCAGCTAAAGTAGAAGCTAATAAAGCATCTTTATCTGCTGCATCTGTAGCAACTGCTGCTGCCAATAAAGCCGCAGCTAATTCATTGAAATCTGCTACTTTAGAAACTGGTTCAGTTTCGCAAGCTAAAGCAACTAATTTACCATTTGTTCCGTCTGCGCTGATTGCAACCAATACTACACCTTCGTTAGTAGCGTTGTCTGCACGTTTAGCTGCCACTTTTTGGCCAGCTTTGCGAAGAATATCAATAGCGGCTTCAAAATCACCACCTGCTTCAGTAAGGGCTTTCTTACAATCCATCATGCCCGCACCGGTCATTTGTCTTAACTTATTAACGTCTGCTGCTGAAATAGCCATCGTTTTATTGATTTTAGATTTTGGATTTACGGATTGCTAAATTGAACTGGCTTTTATTACGTTAAAATCGCAATCCGCGTTCGCTAATTCAATGTTAATTTTTAAAGGAACAGCCCATAGAATTCCATGGGCTGCTTCAATTTTGATAAATTATAATGATAAAGTTATGACAAAAAGATAGTTCCTATGGCTTTCTCAGATTATCATATCTTCAAATTATTATTAATCTTCTTTCTCGTATTTAGCCGCAACTTTCGCTGCTTCTTTAGCTGCCTCTTCGTCAGCTAAACGTTTCGCTTCTTCCTCCTCTGCTAAACGAGCATCATCTTTATCTTGTTTACGCTCCATTAAGCCTTCTTCGATAGCTTTACCAATTGCTAAAGTAATCAAAGCGATTGATTTGTAAGCATCATCATTAGCTGGTACTGGATAGTCAACTAAATCAGGGTTCGAGTTAGTATCGCACATTGCGAAAACTGGAATACCTAATCTTTTTGCTTCTGCTACTGCAATGTGTTCACGCTTAACGTCAACTACGAAAAGAGCTGCTGGTAAACGAGTAAGGTCAGTAATACCGCCTAATACTCTTTCCATTTTCTCTTTATCACGAGACATCATCAAACGCTCACGTTTTGCTAAAGCTTTTACTGTTACTTCGTCTTTCAATAATCTGTCGATAGTCGACATTTTTTTAATTGATTTACGGACAGTAGCGAAGTTTGTAAGCATACCACCTAACCAACGGTCAGTTACGTATGGCATTTTCAAACGACGAGCTTCTTCAGAAACAATTTCTTGTGCTTGTTTCTTTGTAGCAACAAACATTACTTTACGACCTGAACGAACTACCGCTTTGATAGCAGTACAAGCTTCGTCTAAACAAGCTAAAGTTTTGTTCAAATCAAGAATGTGGATACCATTCTTCTCCATAAAGATGTATGGAGCCATTCTTGGATCCCACTTACGTGTCATGTGTCCAAAGTGAACACCAGCATCCAAAAGGTTTTTGTATTCTAATTGTGCCATTTTCTGACAGTCATCAGCCTTTGTGATTTGAAAATTTGGGGATTTGAAAATTTGAAGATGCTTTGCATTTCAACCTTCTAATCATTTAATTTTCTTCATACTTAAAGAACTGAACGACCAATTTTTTAAATGAAAAAATATGAAAAATATATCACTAACACATCGGTCACTGTAAGTATTAGTGAAGGAATAATTTAAAAACTTAGCAATTTGAAAATCAAGAAATATTGTTTCCCAATTTTCAAATTGCCAGATTTCCAAATTACAACGAATATTAACGTTTCGAGAACTGGAATTTACGACGAGCTTTCTTACGACCTGGTTTCTTACGTTCTACCATACGAGGGTCACGCGTTAAGAATCCTTCTTTTTTCAAAGCTGGACGACGCTCAGGATCAATTTCTTGTAAAGCACGAGAAATAGCTAAACGAAGCGCTTCTGCTTGTCCTTTGATTCCACCGCCATCAAGATTTGCTTTGATATCATAAGAACCTTCAGTCTTAGTCAATGCAAATGGTTGATTAACGATAATTTGTAAAATTTCAGATGGAAAGTACTCATTCAAAGCACGACCATTCACAAGAATAGTACCGTTACCTGGAGTCATATAAAGACGGGCAACAGCTGTTTTTCTTCTTCCTAATGTATTAGTTACTTCTGCCATTTTTTTATAGAGAAGTTATCAGTTATCTGTTAATGGTTAATTCGTAAAGACGAATAACGGATAACGAATAACAAATAACGATTATTAGAATTTAATTTCAGTTGGTTGTTGAGCTGCGTGTGGATGTTCTGTACCTGCATATACATACAAGTTAGTGAACAAACGGCTTCCCAAACGGTTTTTAGGCAACATACCTTTAACGGCAGCTTCTACAACTCCTCTTGGGTTTTTCGCTAACACTTCTCTTGGCGTTGCAAAACGCTGTCCACCTGGATACCCTGTGTGACGGATGTAAACTTTATCAGTCATTTTCTTGCCAGTAAAACGAATTTTATCAGCATTAATAACGATAACGTTATCACCACAATCAACATGCGGAGTGAAAGAAGGCTTGTGCTTTCCACGTAAAATTTTTGCAATTTCAGAAGTCAAACGACCTACAATCTGATTTTCTGCATCTACAATAACCCATCCCTTTTCTGTGGTAGCCTTGTTGGCTGAGATGGTTTTATAACTTAAAGTATCCACTTTATTAAGATTTTAAAAGTCCTAAATGTTTTCTCAAAGAAAGCACCTTTGCCAAAAGGTGTTACAAAAAATATATTCACGGTGGACTCTTATTAATTGCTGTGAAAGTATTTTCGGTAAATCAAAGTTGGAACGTCTCTGATTTTCAATGATTTTGCCTTATTTTCTTTCTGAACGGGCATCCAGTTAAAAATTGGGAACGCAAAATTACGGAGTTGTTTTGTGATATGCAAAAAAAACAGCAAAAGTTTTACCTTCTTTCTTGATAAAATCTAAGCTTTTTTATCTTATCCTTTCAGAAACTTATGCTGACTCTTATTTATCAAGATTAAAATGATGATTCTCTATCCATTTTAAAGACCTGCTACGGTGTAAATGATTGTTGTTGAGTATGTTTTAACGGGAATTAGTACTGAAACTCCTGAAATTTCATATTGAATAGGTACCCCTACACGATTGCCTAAAAGGGCCAATGAGCCTGAGAAAAAATTAACATTTGAAGTAGTTATTTGTTGGTAGCTACTCACACCCGAAGGACTTATCGTAGCTAATAAACCTGCTGAGCCATCTCCAGTTTTACGAACATATAATAATAGCCTTGAGTCCCATACTACATCCTGACGCTTAACAACTACTTGATACCCTAGCAAAGAGCCATTAACATTAATAAGAGACTGGTTTGAAGCACTTGTTACATTAGCGGTATAGTCTGCACCAGCTTGTGTAATAGTAGAGGCGGCTAGCGACTCTGACCAAATGGTCCCTCCAGCCTGTACGCTAATGCTTTGTCCAAAAACTGATTGGCACATCAACAAGAATATGATGGTGTATCTCATAAGGATGAGTAATGAATGATGAATGCTAAGTTTAAAATATTGCACTTTAGTCCATATAATTAAGCATTTCAATTATCTGATAAGGTATAAATTACAGAAAAAGATGTTGTGCCTTGGCGAAGTAAAGCATAATTGGTGATTGATAAACTAAATTGAAGATTATAACCATTGGATTCTCCTACACTAGTATAAGCTCCGCCAATATTATTAATTATTGGGGTGGTACTGCCCGACAATGTTACCAATCCTGTTGAAGTGCCATAGCTTCCAAAACTATTGGCGGCTGTTCCCGCCTGTAGTCTCAAGGTAAGTCCACTCGGTATGCTCCCACTGGATACTTGAGCCGTTATTTTTCTAGTAGTACCCGTGGCTACACTCGAAGTAAAATTTATCCATTTAGTATTATTCGTCAATGTGCTAGTAAGGCTTCCTCCTGATGTACTAGGTACGGGGAATTGAAAGTTGATAGCACCATTATTGGGTTTAATACTAAGTAAGGAAACTGAATTAAGCGTAAGATTAACACTCACAGAGGCTGTACTCTGCCCCTGCAAATGCTGAAAGGATAATAGAAAAATTAAAAACGTTAATATTTTCATTACACATGTTAATAAACATTATTCAACTCCCCTTATTTATTGGCTTTTACATGTAACTGAAACGTTTTATCTGAAAAACGTATTTTTCGCTCTTTGCTGGTTACAGAAAAAGACATACGATTTGTCTGACTAGACATTACTTGGATTATTTGTTCGGGGTTTTCAATACTATATTGTTCTTGTTGATTAGGCAACCATACGGATACCTTCCATTCGCCTGGCAAGATTTCTTTATAACAGAATTCTCCTTTTTCATTGACTTTCGTAATAAAGGACTCTGAGTCTTTTTGAAACTTCACAAATATTAAAGGTACTTGTCGGAGTGAATCCCTATCATCATTAATGTTTTGAAAATTAATTTTTCCGACAACGTCTCCCGTCTTCACCAAATTAATCTTGATTTTATGTAAACTATCTTGTTTAACATTTATCTCAATGGGAGGTTTGGGCGTACTTACAATTCCCGCCGCCATAGAGGTGTTGTCTATTTTTAGCAAATATTTTGCTGGTATCAATCCATTGAAATAAAAATTCCCTTTAGCATCTGTTACTGTTTTTTTATTACCCAGCTTTATCAACACATCCGACACTCGAATATCAGCATCAAGACTTGACACTTGTCCGTGAATCGCTCCTACTCTTCTATTTCTAGCAATGGGCAAATTCAACTTTAAGGAGTACTTGACAGAAAAGTAAAACATATCTCGTGTGCCTAAGTTGATATTTTGTTGATAAGGCACAAAGGTTTTGCCGAAGTTTACCGAAACAGCATGCTTTTCTTTAATATTTACATTAATCATTCCATTGACAAAAGACTGCGTTTCAACCAATGCATCGGGGGTATAATTATTACGATACATGAATAATGCATTCAACCAATGTTTAGCATTAATTTTCAAAGTACTGCCATAAAAATAATAATTGGTGATGGCATTATTGGCTGAGTATTTACTAGTTTGTTGATGTTCCAGAATTGCCCCAAACCAGATAGACCGCCCAATTTTTACCTGCGGATTTAAGGCATTAGCAATAGAGCGTCTAAGCGTCGTGGCATCATTGGGAACTAATAAATTTTGTGCCGAGCCGAATCTTCCGCTATAATTAATGTTAAACCGCTTTGAAAAGTAACTATACATCACATTGGCAAAGTCTTCTTTATAATGAAAGTTCTGAGGCATCATTCTATCCTCTCTTTCTTGCCAATTATAACTAACTCTTACTTGGTTTCGCTCATTTATCTGATAATCACCCACTACCATCAAGCTATTAATATAAGGTGAACTGTTATAAACGAGTAAATCCAGACTAGGGTTAATTCTGGTAAAATTGTGGCTAAACCCTACGCTTAGTTTATTAGAAAAACGATAATTTAAATTATTTATCGCTAGCCAGCTATTTTTATAAAATCCCTGAAAGTCTTTACTAGCATAAATAAGGTTGCTTGAGAAATAAAATTTACCCAAGTTCAGATTTAAATTATTGTAGAAGGCATAACTCTTTTTATTCGATGTTTCGCTCATGGCAACCTCTGTTTCTATATCCCAATTTCTTGCTCTATAACTACTAGTTATGCTCACAAGGTTTGACATCGTATTGGGCTTCAAAAAGTTTTGATTGCTCTTTTTTACTAAATCTACCCCTAGTTGAAATTTGGTAGAAGGAGTGAATCGTACATTTGCACCATATTCATAATTAATATCTGAAAAAAACCTAGGTTTAGCATAAAACACACTAAATCCAATTTTTTTAAAGTCATAATCATACCTAAATCCCCTGCTAAAGCGTCCAAATTCTACAAGATTAGAAAGCTTTAGTTGATAGTCTCCCACTTGCAATGCTCCTCTTTTTTTAAAAATATATTTAAGAGAGAGGATTTCATACGAGCCCGTAATAGGTATATTGAATTGGTCTGGACCATGAATAACAAATTCAACAAAATGATTTTTAGAAAAATCTAAAAAACCTCTTCCTCTTACGTCATATTGCAATGCTTTTAGTTTACTCTGCTCAGAAAAAGCACCTATGTACATTCCTCCAATTTCAATCGGGAACCTTAAGCTTTGGTCTTGTGGTTTGTTTTCGATGCCATATACTGTTGTACTTACTAGACTAATGATGGGATTCAATGAATCTTTTAATAAAGTCACTAGGTCTGACGTAATATACCATGTACTCTCAGCAGTTTTGGGTACTTTCTGGCTAACAGTTATTTGGATAGACTCTTTCTTTTTAAGCAATAAAGAATCTCCAAGCTTTTCTATTTTAGCCTGTGTTGATTTAATAAATAGTTTCTCATCAGCATTGCCTCCATTATAAACAAGGAACTGTACTTTAAGTGAATCTCCCTCTTTTACATAGTCAGGATTATCAAAAGATGTTATCTGTATATCTCTGACTCTTTTAACTAAAACCTTTATACGCTTACTAAGTATTGTTTTATTCATCTTAAAAATCATCAACACTTCGTGTTCAGAGGCTTTGGCATCTGCTGGGCACATAATGGTATAAATATACCTTACAAGCGTATCGTTATTCAAAGTCTTCTTCCCTAATAATAAGCGCCATTTTTCTGGAACATTGATAGATGGTTCGAATAAAGTGTCTTTAGTTACATTTCTTCGAATATCCGCAAAGAGGGTAAAGTATTTTCCTGGCTCTACAACGGCTGGCACATCAACTTTTAAAATATCTTCGTTTGCTGACTGTGCGGTAGCATTAGTAACCAATATGTTAATCAATATAACAATAAAGACACGTCCTCTTTGGAGAGGATGGTTTCTCAAATACCAGCAACAATATTTAATTTGAGAAAGTATCATTTATTTTACTTTCAAGGTATAACGCTATTCTATTTCTATTTCTACATTTGATGCCAATAAGTCAGTGCCATTATCTGCAATCAAAATTCCTTCATATTTACCCTTCGCAAGCCCGCTCACTTCTATTTCAAAACTATTGCATTTCTGAGGATATATTCGCTTGAAGTAGCTTTCAAGCACTTTCAGTTTCTGCTTTTTTTCATTGTAGATTTCTAGTATTACTTTGGTTTTTGTAGAAAAATTGCCTTCATTTTTTAGTAAAACGTCAACCATTTTTTTCTCTGATGCCAGATTCTTCACCTTTACATTTTCAAAATTCAAGTTTCCGTTTTCGTAACTCCCGTGGTCAGCTATTATTTGGACTGCATATCGAACTTTAGAATTTATTTTTAAGCCAGAATTATCATTTGTTACAACGGGGTCTGCTCCTTCTATCATCAAGACCGTCCAATAACTTCCATTTGACAGATTAGCGGGCAAACTAATGGTATAATTCACATCATACTCTTCATTTGGCAACAGCTCTTTTTCGTTCAGGTTGGTAATTATATAAGGGGATAATGAGCGAGGATGCGTTGTGGCATTAGAAAAATCTCCTTCGACACCACATGCTAATATTAATTCTTCTTTATAAACTAATACTTTCTCTGGCGTATTAGAATCATTCCTGAGTTTGATTTTACCAGTAATAGCACTTCCATGATTGGTTTGATGGATATGTGTCAATCCATTTAATATCACTATACTACCGTATGATGAATTTATTATCAGCAAGATAATAAGGACGACTTGATAAGAAAAAAGTATTGATATTTTCATGTATCTGTAGATGGCTTTATAATATTTAAAAGACAATAAGGTCTTCACTATGGTATAAAATACCATAGGCATCATGACAGTGGAATAAATAAAATGTTGATAGACAGTGCTGTGATAAATTGCTGGTAAAACCATTAGACGATGTTTATCACAGCACTGCTAAAGACTTGCCTAGTCTGACAATGTATACGTAATTGTTACAGAAGTAGTGCCAGATCTTAAATTACCATAATTTGAAGCCGTTCCTGTATTAAGGTTGTAAGTTAGATTACTGCCATCGGTAGCACCTATCCCTGTTGCACAACTAGTAATACCCGTAATTAAGGTTGCATCTGTTGCTGCAATCGCCGAAACTGTTGAGCCAGTTCCACCTCCGCCCAGTAAATTCGTTGCTGATGGGTCAGCCGCAGTAACACTGATATTTACTCCGTTTATTAAAGCAGATGTTTTCACAGATACCTTTCGGGTTGTTGCAGGGGCCGTCAGGATGGAAGAATACTGCAAATAAAGTGTAGAGTTGTTAGTTGGAGCATTTATCGCATTACCCGCTGTTGTCGGTGCTGTAAAATCCATCGTCAAATTTTTGGAAGCTACCGGCGCAATTCTAATTAACGTAACTGCTGGAATCGTAATGCTAATCGTGTGATTATCTGACTGTGCAAATAATTGACTTCCGATTAAGCAGCAAAACACTGTAAGAACAAGGAAAAATTTGGTTTTCATGATAGTAGATCATTAAAAATGGATGGATGGATATAAACAAAAATAAAAAATACTATAAAAATCCATAGTCATACACTATTAAACATATCATGAGTAATTACAATTTTTCAATTATAATTGCTAATGACATTTTTAATAAAATGCATTTTATGCTAGTATAAATTAATGATTGTGTGTGTTGTGTGGCGGTATTGTGTAATATGCTAGAAGCTTTAATAACACTATATTTCAATTATTTAACTGAATATATATTTATAATTTGCTTGAGATATGGTCAAGCAAAACGCTGGAATACTTAAAAATCATAATGGATGGGAATTTATTAATTTAAACAGTTAGTCTACCTATATTTATATTTTATGTAAATATATGAATAGTTTTTATAAAAAAAAGCTGAGTAATACTTTTTTTATAAAATATTTACTCCATTTAAAAACTACCCCTATCCTGTATACTGTATAGCACAGCTAGAAAAATGAATTGTTCTTTCATTTGTAAATGCTCACAACGTACCTTTGTTGAGAAATTATCTTTCAATTTGAAAATGATAAAAGTAGATTCAGCGTCATAAACCTGAAAAATTGATTTACCTGTGCATAAAGGAGCAAACAATACATATTTCGGAAACATCAAGGAAGGTATTAAATCTTCTTTAAAAGGGCTTTCGTTATCGTGGAGACACTTAAAAGAAGCACGCCAAAGCCGAAAACCAATTTTTGTAAATAATCCTGATTACTTCAAACAAGAGACAGGCATTGTTACATTACAATACCCTCATGAGAAGCTTCCATTGCCTGACAATGGTCGTTATCAACTGCATAATGAAATGGACGATTGTATCGTCTGTGATAAATGTGCGAAGGTATGCCCTGTTGATTGTATCGAAATTGAGCCTATCAAGGCAACAGGTATTGCTGGGTATGCTTCCGATGGTTCTGCTATTCGTTTGTATGCAGCAAAGTTTGACATAGACATGGCAAAATGCTGTTTCTGTGGGTTGTGTACTACTGTGTGTCCGACTGAATGTTTGACGATGACACATGAGTACGATTTTTCTGAATTCGATATTACTAAACATAATTTTGCCTTCGGAAATCTTTCTGCTGAACAAGCCCAAGAGAAACGTGAGCTTTATGACCAATTCATGCTTGAAAAAGAAGCAATGAAAGGGTTGAAAACGAAAAGTGCTAGACTAGAAGATACTAGCCTAGAGGATACTAAAGCCGAAGAGATTGTCCCTTCTCCAAGACCGAAGCCAGCCTTTAAGCCTGCATTTAAGAAGCAAGACACAGGACTCGAAGACACAGGACTGGAGGTAAAGAAGGATGTAGAAGATGTAAAAACAGAAGAAGTTAATCCTGCTCCAAGACCAAAGCCAGCCTTTAAGCCTGCGTTTAAGAAAAAGGAGGAAGGACTGGAAGATAATGGACTAGAGGGACTTAAGACGCTAGACACTAGACTAGAAGACACTAAATCCGAAGAGATTGTCCCTGCCCCAAGACCGAAGCCTGTTTTTAAACCTTCGTTTAAGAAGCAAGACACAGGACTGGAAGACGCGGGACTGGAGGTAAAGAAAGAGGAAGTAATAGCGGAGATAAAAGTTGAAGAAGTTATTCCTGCCCCAAGACCGAAGCCTGTTTTTAAACCTTCATTTAAGAAAAAGGAAGAAGACACTGGACTAGAGGTAAAGAAAGAAGATGTGGAGGAAGTGAAAACAGAAGAAGTCACTTCTGCTCCAAGACCGAAGCCTGTGTTTAAACCTTCGTTTAAGAAGCAAGACACAGGACTGGAAGACGCGGGACTGGAGGTAAAGAAAGAGGAAGTAATAGAGGAGATAAAAGTTGAAGAAGTTATTCCTGCTCCAAGACCGAAGCCTGTGTTTAAACCTTCGTTTAAGAAAAAGGAAGAAGCATTGGAAGACACTGGACTGGAGGTAAAGAAAGAAACAGAAGAGATAAAAGAAGTAGAAGACGTAAAAGCAGAAGAAGTCACTCCTGCGCCAAGACCAAAACCTGCTTTTAAACCAACGTTTAAACCTAAACCAAAAACTGACAATTGATACCTTTCATTTTTATAGCATTTATCTTATTAATAGCCGTCTCTGCAAGTGTTGTTTTGTGGAGTAAAAATGTATTATATGCTGCATTCAGCCTTTTGCTTACTTTCTTTGGTATTGCAGCGCTATATGTATTGATTGGTGCAGACTTTCTCGCTATCACTCAACTTCTAGTATATGTAGGAGGAATTTTAGTTTTATTGATTTTTGGCGTAATGCTTACCAACCAAAAAGGAAGTAAAGAGAATGGCAAGAATGACATCATAGGTACAAATACTAACCGATTGATTGGATTTGTTGTCGCCATAGGGTTATTCGGATTACTTTTTTATTCTTTTGCAAGGGCTGATTTCATCAAAATACAATCTTACTTATTCGAAACCACTGAGACCTTTTCTACTACTCAAAATATTGGTGTTTTATTAATGACTGACTTTGTTTTACCTTTTGAGGTTTCGGGTGTTTTATTAATGGCAACTTTGATTGGTGCGGCATATCTAAGTAATAAATCTAAAGTATAAATATTGATAAACGCTGTAGATATTTTTAACATGGACAATAGTTTTCTTTCATATTATTTACTCACTGGTGCTTTATTATTCAGCATAGGCTTGGCTGTTGTGGTTACGAAACGAAACGTTATCGTAGTGCTGATGGGGATAGAATTGATGCTAAATGCTGTAAATCTAAACCTTGTAGCTTTCAGTAAAAACGACCCTGATTTGCAAGGACAAATGTTTGCGCTCTTTGTAATTGTAGTAGCAGTTTGTGAAGCCGTTGTGGCATTAGCAATTGTTTTGAAAGCCCATGAACATTTCAATACCATCAATCTTGATGAAATAGGTACTAATTCGGAAGAGTAGATAGCTATCAGCTGTCGGATTTTCGGCTGTCAGACATCAGCTGTCAGTCATCGGATTTCTGCTTTCGGCCATTATGCTATTTCTTGATTACGTTGAAAGCTAAATATTCCAAAAGTATAAAAAAGCCCAAAAGTTAACTCCTAAAAACCAATAACCGAAGCCCAAAAGCTGAAATCCGATGACTGACAGCCGACGACCGAAAGCCAAAAAAAATATAACCTTCATTCAACTAAAATGACAAAAACTAAATACGTTTCAGAATCTCTTACTACTATGACGGAAATGATATTTCCGAACGATACCAATACTTTAGGAAATTTGATGGGTGGCAACCTTATGCGTATGATGGATGTTGTGGGTGCTATTTGTGCTCAGAAACATTCAAATCGTATTGTAGTTACTGCTTCTGTAGATAATGTATCTTTTAAGGAATCTATTCCACTGGGTAGTGTAGTTACGTTGCAAGCCAAAGTTACTCGTGCTTTTAGTTCTTCTATGGAAGTGGTAATAGATGTGTGGGCTGAAGATATTCCTGCTCAACAAAGAGTAAGTACTAATAAAGCCTTTTTTACTTTTGTAGCAGTTGACCAAAGTGGTCGCCCGATAGATGTACCTATTTCATTAACAGAAACGGAAGAGGAAAAATCACTTTATGATGGTGCATTACGCAGACGCCAATTACGTTTGGTTTTGGCAGGCAGAATGAAACCATCAGATGCTACTGAATTAAAATCGTTTTTGAACGGGGGGGAATAGATGTTGAGCTATGAGCTGTGAGCTATGAGTTATCAGCTTTGAGCCATTAGTTTATGGTTGAGGCAATGACAGCTTATAGCTCAAGGCTCATTTCTCACAGCTCAAGGCTTAAAGCTCACAGCTCACCCCTTACTTCAAATTAAAACGCTCCATCCCTTTTCTATCCTGTAGGGTTACGTAAGCATATTTCTTATCTGGGCTGAATACGATGTTACTACTTTGTAAGCCTTTCAGTTGTACCTCTTTCTTCAATTTACCTGCTTTAGTAAATATTAGGATTTTACCTAGTCCCCAGCGACAAACATATAAATTTCCTTTACCGTCGCATTTCATCCCATCCAAACCTCCATCTTCAAAAGAAGTAAAAAGTCTTTTATTGGAAATATTTCCTGCAAGGTCAACATCAAAAGCCCAAACTTTCTTCTGAACACTTTCATTGACATACAACGTTTTTTCATCTGGACTCAAACAAATGCCATTGGTAGTTCCCATTTGGTCTGTCAATAGGGTTTCTTTCCCTCCTTTATCTATTCGCCAAATTTTTCCCGTTGAGTTCTTCCAATTGGGGTCTGAGGCAAAAATCACATCTTTTTTGGTGATACAAATATCATTGGGCTGGTTAAAAGCATCATTATGGCAATACGTAGAGACTGCCTTATTCTTCATATTTACCTTCAATACGTTATGCCCAGAAAAATCGGCTAATAACATATTACCAGCTTTATCAAATTGAATGGCATTCGCCGTACTACCTTTCGGCAAAGTCAGGAACAATTCACAAGTACCGTCAGGTTTTACCTTACCAATCGTGCCATCTTCTTTAAAATTAACTACATATAAATTTCCCGCTTTATCAAAATTAGGACCTTCTATATTATTAGTAAATAGGTTCTCTGCCGTAAAATCTTCTACTTTGGTCGGTTGCTGAGCAAAAGCCTGACAAGAGAGTAATGAAAGTGCTAGTACCCTTAGCGAGTAGCGTGTCTTTGTGTGTTTCATTGAACGTAATTAAAAGAGTATATAAAATTAAATTGGATTCAGTAATCAATCTTGTTATTCAAATTTTGCCACAAGTCAAAAGCTTTTTGGGCTTCCTCTCTTCCTAAAGGAATCATCTGTATTTGGCGTTCTGAAATAGGCAAAGGTATTTCGTCATAAATAAAGGCATCGTCAAAACCCACTTTAGCTGCATCGTCACGTGTATTGCCATAATATACCTTTAAAGGACGCGCCCAATAGATTGCTCCCAAACACATCGGGCAAGGCTCGCATGAAGTGTATAGCTCGCAATCTGCCAACTGAAAAGTATTCAAGTTTTTACAGGCATCTCTAATAGCCATTACCTCCGCATGAGCCGTTGGGTCGTTCGTAGAGGTCACTTGATTATAACCTTCACCTACAATTTCTCCATTCTTTACAATTACTGCTCCAAAAGGCCCTCCTTTTCCATCCGAACTTCCTTTGATAGATAGTTCGATGGCTCTCTTCATAAATTTTATGTTGTCTTGTTCCATGATGAATATTTTTAGCAAGTTAATAAACACAATCAAAACTCTAACGACTAACATCGTCTTAGCCTTGTTTTTGTTTTTTTTAATAAAGTTTTTTGGCGTAAAAAATCAGAAATTAACGAGCAGATATGCTTCTGAAACGCATTCATAAAAAGCGATTAAATGTTAAAACATGAATGTCTTATTTAGTATGAATCCATATAACAGATTATAACATGGCTTTCTGTATTCTCTTTGGCATTTCCGTCTAATTTTAGCATTAAAAAAATGTCGCAAACAAAATTTTATCAGTAAATTGCAGATAAATTTTGAAAAGATACTAGTAAAATAACGTATCGGTTTGGAGACGAAGATGTAATCATCTGAAAATCAAAACCTAAAACTCAAAAAATCAACAATGAACTATCAACCGTCAGATTACCTTCCAATACTTGTTCAATTAGGGGCTGCTTTAGCATTTATTGTTGCAACAATGCTTGCAACACACTGGCTAGGTCCTAAACGTCACAGTGTACTTAAAGATGATGCGTTTGAATGTGGTATCGAATCAGTTGGTGATGCCCGCACGCCTATCTCTGTTAAATACTTCCTTGTAGCCATTCTTTTTGTGTTATTTGATGTAGAGATTATTTTTATGTATCCTTGGGCTGTAAACTTTATGGGATGGGTAAAATCATCTTCTGATGTAGCCATTACGATGTTTCTTGAAATGTTAGTATTTATGGGCTTATTATTAGTAGGCTTTATCTATGTTATCAAGAAGGGTGTTTTGACTTGGGAGAAATAGTATCGTTGAATAGAATGGTTTTTCTGTAAACAAGCCTTTCGTTATTCACAGTGTTATCACAGATGTTGAATATTTAATATATTGTGTTACTGATTATTGAATAAAAAGTCTTCAATGACGTTTCTAATAATTAGCTTCACAAATAGATACAATGAGCGATAGAATAATAAAAACAGTTGATGCTCCAGAAGGAATTGAAGGACAAGGTTTCTTCGCTGGCAAATTAGATGATCTCGTGGGTCTTGCTCGTGCAAATTCACTTTGGCCACTTCCCTTCGCTACTTCATGTTGCGGTATCGAGTTCATGGCTACAATGGCTTCACACTATGACATCTCGCGTTTTGGTTCAGAGCGTATGTCATTCTCAGCACGTCAAGCAGACATCTTAATGGTAATGGGGACTATTTCTAAAAAAATGGGACCAATCCTCAAACAAGTGTATCTTCAAATGGCTGAGCCTCGTTGGGTTCTTTCAGTAGGAGCATGTGCCTGTTCGGGTGGAATTTTTGATACTTACTCTGTTTTACAAGGCATAGACCGTATTATTCCTGTGGATGTTTATGTTCCGGGTTGCCCGCCACGTCCAGAGCAAATTTTGGATGGCTTTATGCAGATTCAGGAAATTGCTAAATCAGAGCAACGCCGTCGTAGAGAATCTCCTGAATACAAAGCACTTTTAGCATCTTACGGAATAGAGTAACAGTTATCCGTTTTACTAAACATATTTAGTAACGACGATTGACAGATAAGCTAACAATGACAAACGAACAAATAGCACAAGATTTAGTCGCACAATTTGGCGAAGATAATATTTTTGGAATTGTAGAAAACTACGGACTGTTAAACGTAACTACTACAACCGACACTATTGTGCCGTTGATGCATTACTTATATCAACACCCGACCTTCAAATTCCAATTTTTAACAGATTTAGGCGGTATTCATTTTCCAGACGTTCCAAGCCATGAATTTGGCGTTATTTATCACTTACATAGTTTAGAAAACAATGTAAGATTGATTATTAAATTGTACGTTACACGAGAAAACATCGTAGTACCAACCCTCACAGGTTTGTATGCGTGTGCCAATTGGATGGAAAGAGAAGCCTTTGATTTCTTTGGAATTATGTTTTTGGGACATCCAAAAATGGAACGTGTTCTGAATGATGAAGAAATGGATTATCATCCGATGCGTAAAGAATATCCATTAGAAGACGCCACTCGTCAAGACAAAATTGATGCCTTATTTGGTAGATAAATTTATAAAAATATGTCTGAAATCGCATTAGTATCAAGCCCTTTCGTAGGCTTAGAGAAAGCACAACTAGATAAAAAGTATGTCAATGAGTTGACTACCCTGAACTTAGGGCCAACTCACCCTGCCACTCATGGTATTTTTCAAAACATCTTGACGATGGACGGAGAAACTATTATTGATGCAGAACAGACAGTAGGGTATATTCACCGTGCATTCGAGAAAATTGCTGAGCGTCGTCCTCTTTATCAAATCACAACGCTTACAGACCGTATGAACTACTGTTCGTCGCCAATCAATAATATGGGTTGGCACATGACGGTAGAAAAACTGTTGGGTGTTGAAGTACCTAAAAGGGCACAATATATCCGTGTAATCATGATGGAATTAGCCCGTCTTGCTGACCACATCATTTGTAATTCTATTCTTGCTGTTGATACGGGTGCTTTAACAGGCTTCTTGTATGTAATGCAGTGGAGAGAGCACATTTACGAAATTTATGAAGAAATGTGTGGCGCTCGCCTAACGACCAATATGGGGCGTTGTGGTGGAATGGAAAGAGACCTTTCTAAAGAAGCTATCCGTAAAATTCAAGTGCTCCTTGATGATTTTCCCCCTGTACTTCGTGAATTTGAAAGCCTAGTAAAACGAAACCGTATCTTTATGGATAGAACCATAGATGTAGGCGCTATTTCGGCTGAACGTGCTTTAAATTATGGATTTACGGGTCCAAATCTACGTGCTGCGGGTGTTGATTATGACGTTCGTGCCATGAATCCATATTCATCGTATGAAGATTTTGATTTTGAAGTACCAGTAGGAACCAAAGGAGATACCTATGACCGTTTCTTGGTTCGTGGTGAAGAAATGTGGCAGAGTTTAAAAATCATTAAACAAGCCCTAAATAATTTGCCTGAAGGACCTTTCCATGCAGATGCTCCGCATTATTATTTACCTGAGAAAAACGAGGTTTATAGTAACATGGAAGCGTTGATTTATCATTTCAAAATTGTGATGGGTGAAATCGATGCTCCTGTCGGAGAAGTATATCATTCTGTAGAAGGTGGTAACGGTGAACTTGGTTTTTATTTAGTCTCAGATGGTGGCCGTGCACCATATCGTTTGAAATTCCGTCGCCCTTGCTATATTTATTATCAAGCATTCCCTGAAATGATTAAAGGTTCAACACTTTCTGATGCCATCGTTACGATGTCATCAATGAATGTGATTGCAGGGGAATTAGACGCGTAATTTTTGCTTAATTCAGAATAAAACATGACAAATACACAAACCATACAGTTTCCAGCTGATACGTTGGAGTTAGTTCATAGAATCATTAAACGTTACCCAGAAGGTAAGCAAAAATCAGCTTTACTTCCAATTTTACATTTGGCTCAAGCAGAGTGGAGATGGTGTAGTTCAGAAGTAATGGATTATGTGGCTAATTTGTTAAAAATAAAGCCTGTTGAAGTTTATGAAGTGGCTTCATTTTATACAATGTTTCACCTTGAACCAGTAGGTGAACACGTAATAGAATATTGTCGTACAGGGCCTTGTTGTTTAATGGGCGGCGTTGAAGTATACGACCACTTAAAGCAAAAACTAGGAATTGAAACTGGTGAAACTACGCCAGACGGCAAGTTTACCATCAAAGAAGTAGAATGCTTAGCAGCCTGTGGTTGGGGACCTGTGTTTCAAATTCGAGAAAAATATTATATGAATTTGACCAATGAGAAGGTTGATGAAATCATTGATGAGTTGTCAAAATAGTAATGATACCAAGTAAGAGCTTTGAGTGATGAGTGATGAGTTTTGAGCGGTTTGATATACATCATTTTAATTCATACAATCACGACTATTTACTACTAAAACATCTGAACTAGTTTTAAAAGTAATTTATTGATAAACTTTATCTGAATTCGATGCGAAGTATCGCTAATCAAATTTAATAGAAAATGAAAATATTAACTGAACATATTGACGTACAAGGTATTAACACTATTGATGTTTTTCGTAAAAATGGTGGATATAGCGCAGTAGAGAAAGCTTTGAAAACGATGACTCCTGATGAGGTTACTGAAGAAGTAAAGAAATCAGGTATCCGTGGACGTGGTGGTGCTGGTTTCCCGATGGGTATGAAATGGTCATTTTTGGCTAAACCCGAAGGTATTCCTCGTTATTTAGTTTGTAATGCGGATGAATCAGAACCTGGTACTTTCAAAGACCACTATTTGATGATGAAGTCGCCTCATACTTTAATTGAGGGAATGATTGTATCGTCGTATGCTTTAGGAGCAAATACTTCTTATATTTATGTAAGAGGAGAATTAATGTATGTTGTCAATATCCTTGAAAAAGCTATTCAAGAAGCGTATGACAAAGGATTATTAGGTAAAAACATTTTGGGTTCTGGATATGACCTCGACCTTTTTGTTCAGCCTGGTGGGGGTGCTTATATCTGTGGAGAAGAAACTGCCTTGTTGGAATCTTTGGAAGGTAAACGTGGAAACCCACGTAACAAACCTCCCTTTCCAGCGGTAAAAGGTTTGTGGCAATGCCCTACAGTTGTTAACAATGTGGAATCTATTGCTGCTACTTCTTGGATTATCAACAATGGTGGTGATGAATATGCCAAAATTGGTATTGGTAGAAGTACAGGAACAAAATTAATATCAGCCTCTGGCCATGTTCGTAAGCCAGGTGTATACGAAATTCCATTGGGTATTACTGTTGAAGATTTTATCTATGCAGATGAATGGTGTGGAGGTATCAGAGACGGACATAAATTAAAAGCTGTCGTAGCGGGTGGGTCTTCTGTACCTATTCTTCCAGCAGAGTTGATTCTTAAAACAGTAAATGGTGAAAATCGTTTGATGACTTACGAATCGCTTTCTGATGGTGGTTTTATTACAGGAACTATGCTAGGGTCTGGTGGTTTTGTTGTGATGGACGAAACTACTTGTATTGTTCATAATACGCTTACTTTTGGTCGTTTTTATCACCATGAATCATGCGGACAATGTTCGCCATGCCGTGAAGGAACAGGATGGATGGACAAAGTGCTTTATAGAATAGAGCATGGAAAGGGCCGTCAGGAAGATGTTGATTTATTAGTTGATGTAGCTAAAAAAATTGAAGGTAATACGATTTGCCCATTAGGTGAAGCTGCCGCTTGGCCAGTTGCTGCCGCTATTCGTCACTTCCGTGATGAGTTTGAATGGCACATTAAATTCCCTGAAAAAGCCACACAAAAAGGAGCTGTATTTATGCGTGAAGGTGCAAGTTGGAGTTTATAATTTAAAGGATATGCAAAAAAAGATATTATTTATTGGTCACGACGCCAATGTTGCGGGTGCACAATATGTACTACTTGATTTACTTAAATCTTTAAAAAATCAAGGGTTAGAAATATATCTTTTATTAGCAAAAGGGGGCACTTTACTAGCTGAATTTAATAAAGTGGCGAATGTGATTCTTTGGGAATACAATGAAGAATCATCACGAAGAAACCCTTATTCTAGAATCATTTACGATAAAGTTTTTAAACTAAACAAAATTCGTAAACTGAACTTTTATCAGGAAAAACATAAAGAGCTAGCCGACCTAAAATTTGATTTGATTTTTTCAAATACCATTGCCAACGGTGGCTTATTACGAAGTCTGGAGTTTTTGAAATGTCCCTTTGTAGTATATGTACATGAACTTGAAAATTCTATTCAAAAATATACGTTACCAGAGGATTTAGAATATCAAGTACAAAATTGTACTCATTTTTTAGCCGCCTCAAAAGAGATTAAAAGTAATCTGTTTAAAAACCATCAAATTGCTGAAGATAGAGTAACAGTTGTGAATCCATTTATATCGGTAAGTGGCATTCTCAATAAGTTGCATTATGCGAACAGAACAGGCATCAGAAAACGTCTGAATATTCCTAGTGATGCTTTAGTGATTGGAGGATGCGGAAATTTTGAATGGAGAAAAGGCGTTGATACATTTTTGTCAGTAGCCAATGCTGTTTTTAGTGAAAAGAAAGATGTTCATTTTTTGTGGATAGGTATTCAAAAAAACTCTATTGAACACCAAAACATTTTGTATGATTTGGAAAAAATGGGCATTGAAAATCATGTGCATGTTATTGCTCCTACCAGAGATAACATCGATTACATGGCTTGTTTTGATATATTCTTTCTTTCTTCGAGAGAAGACCCTCATCCATTAGTGATGATTGAGGCAAGTTTGAATAAAATTCCTGTCGTGTGTTTTGACAAAGCTGGGGGTGCTCCTGAATATGTTGATAAAGATGAAAGAGTAATCATTCCTTACGGAAGTATCGTTAGTGCTAAAAGTAAATTGATTACCTTGATTGAGAATAAATTACTCAGAGAAGAAATTGGGCAAAAGATGTATCAGAAAGCCTTAAATTATGATGCTTCTGTGATAGCTCCGCAGATATTACAAATTTTAGAAGAAATAAACGAGCATGAAAGTATTGCTTAATTGTTGAGATAAGGTACTATTCAAATCGTTAATAATTGGGTTGCTCTTAGGAAAAACCATGTTTTAATCGACAAAATTAAATATTAAGCTTTTATATGAAAGTTACAATAGATAACATCACCGTTGACGTAGCCCCAGGTACAACCATTATGCAGGCGGCTCGTCAAATTGGGCCCCATATAGCACCTCCTGCCATGTGTTATTACGAACCACTGAAGGCTTCGGGTGGTAAATGCCGTGGTTGTTTGGTTAAAGTAACAGCTGGTTCTGAAAAAGACCCACGTCCGATGCCAAAACTAGTGCCTGCTTGTATTACGCAAATTCAAGAAGGTATGGTTGTAGAAAATACAATCAACGAGCAAGTATTAGAGGTAAGAAAAGGTATTGTAGAGTTTTTATTGTTAAATCACCCATTAGATTGCCCAATTTGTGACCAAGCTGGGGAATGTGATTTGCAAAACTTTACTTTCGAACACGGTGTATCTAAAACACGTACGGTAGAAGAAAGAAATACATTTGACCCTGTAGATTTAGGGCCAAATATTAAACTAAACATGAATCGTTGTATTTTGTGTTACCGTTGTGTGTACACAGCTGACCAAATTACAGACGGACGTGTGCATGGTGTAATGAATCGTGGTGACCATGCCGAGATTAGTACTTACATTGAAAAAGCAATTGATAACGATTTCTCTGGAAACATCATTGATGTTTGTCCAGTGGGAGCTTTGACAGATAGAACTTATCGTTTCAAAAGCCGTGTGTGGTTCTCGAAACCAGTAGATGCAAGTTGTGATTGTGGAAAATGCTCAGGAAAAGTAACCCTTTGGTACAGAGGTGACGAAGTAATCAGAGTAACTGCCCGCAAAAACGAATGGGGTGAAGTAAAAGAATTTATCTGTAATACATGCCGTTTTGAACGCAAAAAGACATCTGATTGGACTATCGAAGGACCAACCCAAATAGCACACAATTCGGTTATTTCTGCTAATAAATATGGTGCGAAGACAATCACGCCAGCATTTCCATTAAAACAAGCAGCAGAACAGTATAAAAAGATTGACGATAACCGTGATCGTTCATTTTTAGCCCCACAAAAACAATTAAATTAATTGATTGTAGATAGTTTACTATTTACACATTTAGATATATGGAAATTACATCAACATTATTTACGGCCAAAGCCATTTATGTAGGAATCATCTTCGCTATTACCCTTGGTGTAGCGGCCTATTCTACTTACTTTGAGCGTATCATAGCTGCTTTTATGCAAGACCGCGTAGGACCAGACAGAGCAGGTCCATTTGGTATTTTACAGCCTCTTGCTGATGCTGTAAAAATGTTCATGAAAGAAGATTTCATTCCTGCACAATCTAACAAATGGCTCTTTATTGCTGGCCCATGTATCTCAATGCTTACGGCATTGATGACTTCAGCAGTAGTACCCTTTGGAGATAAATTGGATTTAGGAGACGGCATTATTTTAGACTTACAGGGAATTGATGTTAACGTCGGTATTCTTTGGGTATTTGGTATTGTTTCTTTAGGTGTTTATGGTGTTTTAATTGGTGGATGGGCTTCAAACAATAAATATTCTTTGATTGGTGCTATCCGTGCGGCTTCACAGAACATTTCTTATGAATTGGCAATGGGGCTTTCTATTATCGCTATCTTGATGCTTTCTGGTTCTTTGTCTACAAAATCTATCGTAGAAACTCAGCAAAATGGACATTGGAACATCTTCTATCAACCACTTGGCTTTGTAATATTTATCATCTGTGCTTTTGCAGAATGTAACCGTACTCCATTCGATTTACCTGAATGTGAAACTGAATTAATTGGTGGATATCACACAGAATATTCATCGATGAAATTAGGGTTCTATTTATTCGCAGAATACATCAACATGTTTATTTCTGGTGCAGTAATGGCTACTTTATATTTTGGTGGTTATGATTATCCTGGACATGACTTCGTGGCTTCTTTTGCTTCTGAAAAATTCGGTGCTACTGTTGGATCAAACATCGCTACCTTAGTAGGTGTAGGTGCATTAATCGGAAAAGCATTATTATTTGTTTTTGTATTTATGTGGGTTCGTTGGACTTTACCTCGTTTCCGTTATGACCAATTAATGGGCTTAGGATGGACAGGTTTAATTCCATTATCAATGTTCAACGTTGTATTGACGGGTGCATCGATGTTATTTACTGTAAACGAAGGTGGTTCAAACTGGATGACAGTTGCCGCATCGTGGGCAGGTGTTGTCATCATGTTGATAGTAACATTTGCTTTCAGCGAAATGAAATACAAGAAAAAGAAATCAGCAAAATTAGCAACAGCTTAGTTTGATTAACGCAAGCAGGCTTTCAAATAAAATTTAAAATCTTTCCTTTAAGGTTTGAAGACTATTATGAAATTATCAAATAAATCCAAAGTCTTAGAGCAAGAAGAAATGACTTTTGCAGAACGCATTTACCTGCCAGCTATCGTTGGAGGTATGGCTACTACGTTAAAGCACTTCTTTTCTAAAAAAGTAACCATTCGTTATCCAGAAGAAAAACGTTATTTAGGCCCTGTCTTTCGTGGACATCATATCCTAAAACGTGACGAAGCAGGTGCTGAACGCTGTACTGCTTGCGGACTATGCGCAGTAGCTTGTCCGGCAGAGGCGATTTCGATGATTGCGGGAGAACGTAAAAAAGGCGAAGAAAATTTATATCGTGAAGAAAAATATGCAAGCGTGTATGAAATCAATATGCTTCGTTGTATTTTCTGTGGTTTATGCGAAGAAGCTTGTCCTAAACAAGCTATCTATCTACAACACGACAAAATGGTTCCTGTTTTTGAAGACCGCTCTGAAGTGATTTTTGGAAAAGATAAATTGGTTGAAAAAATGGATAACCGATATTTAAGAGAAGGTTGGAAATAACCATTTTGTAAATAAATTATTTGTAATATCTGATAACGATTCATTAAAAATATGAACTTTTGGTACTTTCTAACTGCTTTGACACTCCTAAGTGCTTCGATGGTGGTATTATCTAAAAACCCTATACATAGTGTGTTGTATTTGGTTTTCACTTTCTTCTGTATTTCTGGTCATTATGTGTTATTGAATGCTCAGTTTTTGATGGCAGTTAATATTGTGGTGTATGCAGGAGCCATCATGGTTTTATTCCTCTTTGTAATTATGATGATGGATTTAAGTAAAAACTCCCCTGATTCAAAAAATACATTGACCAAACTAGCAGGAGCGATACTTGGCGGAACGATATTGGTAATCATCATTGCAGCATCTCGTAAAATGGATTTAAAGAACGCTGTAGCAGTAAAAGCATACGATGCTCAAACAGGGATGGTTGAGGGCTTAGGACAAATTTTATACCGTGATTATGTACTTCCTTTCGAATTGGTATCAATCCTATTTTTTGTAGCGATGGTAGGTGCAGTAATGTTAGGAAAAAGAGAAGCTGGAGAACGTAATTTCTAAGGATATAGCATACCCATAAAAAAGCCTGATGAATTTGAATTTCATCAGGCTTTTTATTTGCCATATTTTGAAATACCAAGACATGAAAAAGGGTTAAATCCTATGGATTTAACCCTTTTTCTATTGCCAAAACAATTGATTACTCAACAATTCCTAATTGAACTGTATTGGTCTTCAAGTTTTTATCAGAAGGGATGCTTAATGTTGATACGAAAGTATCCCCAACTGTTAATAAACCTTTTTCTTTCAAGAAGTCAGTCATTCCTTTTACAGTTGCTTCAACATCATTTCCTTTGGTTTCATAATAGAAAACATTTGCTCCCCATAATAAGCCCATTTCTTGTTGAACGGCTTTATTAGCAGTGAAGATATACAAACCTGCTTTAGGACGGTGAGCAGACAAACGGAAGGCTGTATAACCACTGTTTGTAATACACAAAATTGCTTTTGCTTCAGTATCACGTGCCAAACGACATGCTCCAGCAATCATACGGTCGTTTAACGGAAATTCAATAGCACCTTTACTTAATGAGTGGTTTTTGAAGTAAATTGAAGCCTCGTCACCTTTTACGATTTTAATCTCATTTTGTTGTTGCTCCACTACCTCTTGAATATGAGCCATCGTCTGAACAGCTTTCAAAGGATATGCTCCTGAAGCAGATTCACCACTCAACATCGTAGCAGAAGCTCCTTGTAATACAGCATTAGCCACATCGGAAGTTTCAGCACGGGTAGGTACTGGGTTAGAAATCATTGACTCTAACATTTGAGTAGCAACGATAACTGGTTTTCCAGCCAAAGTACACTTCTCAACCATTAATTTTTGTAAGTGTGGTACTCTAGCACCATCAATCTCAACACCTAAGTCACCACGAGCAACCATGATAGCATCAGTAGCTTCGATAATTTCATCTAAATTATCAATCGCAAATGGAGTTTCGATTTTAGCAATAACCTTTGTATTCTTCTTACCATAAGCCTTGATTCTGTCTTTGATATCATGAATATCCGCAGCAGTACGAACAAATGAAAGGGCTATCCAATCTACACCATTATCTAAGCCAAAATATAAATCTTTAAGGTCTTTTTCAGTTAAACATGGTAAAGAAACCTTAGTACCTGGTAAGTTAATACCTTTTTTAGATTTCAATACGCCACCATAAATAACTTCTGTAATTACCTCTTTCTTTACTTTATCAATCTCTAAAACCTTAACTTCTAAATTTCCATCATCCATCAAAATTCTTTCTCCAACGTTAACATCTAAATACATAGAGGTATAAGTAGTACCAACACGTTCAGACGTTCCCATTAAGTTTTCATCCATTACGAATGTTAAGGTATTTCCTGCGGTGATAGTTACGCCATTGTTTTCGACAAGTTGAGTACGAATTTTAGGACCTTGTAAATCCTGAAGCACTGCAAGATTTATATCTAATTCATCAGCTATTTCTCTGATTGTGTTTAGTCTTTGTAAATGATCTTCGTGTGAGCCGTGCGAAAAATTTAGTCGGAAAATATTTACACCTGCTTTAGCAAACTTAACCAGCATTTCCTTTGAATCAGATGCGGGACCTACTGTTGCTACGATTTTAGTTTTTCTTTGATAAGACATATTTCTGTTAATTATTCAATCTTGATGGTTCAATTAGATAATATACTGCGAAATTACATTTTACTATTTATACTTTGAATTAATTTTATGTGTTTTCTTCGAGAAGTTTAATTTTTATTTTACAAATATAATTTTATCAAGAAAATAAGTAACCAAATCTACAGTATATATTTCAAGAAATATCAATAATAATATTTTGTTATCATCTATTTTTTCAAATGATTATTCTTTCAATAAAAAATCCCACAAAACAATTGCTTCATGGGATTAGTCATCATCATTTATACTAAACTAGTTCATGTTCTAAGGCTATAAAATTGCTCAATACATTATCTTGGTTAAATACGGGTAAAATATCAACCCTACAGACATAAGACGCCCCATCTTTTCGATAATTGATTACTTGTCCCGAAAATGTAGTCCTGATATTTATACTTTCTCTTATCAATTGCCTTGTTTCTAAGGATGTTTCTTTACCTTGAAGAAAATTCGGAGATTTACCTACCGCTTCACTAAAGGCAAAGCCAGTCATTTTGGTAAAACCCTTGTTTACCCATTGAATTTTTTCGTTTGGACAAGTTATGACAACAGCATTTTCACGAAGTTTCATAAAGTTAAACACTATATTTAAATCAAACTTCCAAGCCTTATTTTTAGCATACTCTTTCAAAAACTCATATTCGCTCGCACCATTACCAGCAATACTCATAAACTCAAAGGCATGCAATAATGGACTTACCACACGAACTTCCTTAAAAGTATCGCAGTGGACTTTGGTAGAAAGATTTGTCATTTTACAAAAATTAATATTACACTTATTGATGATAGTAAGAGTTTGTAAAATCATTTTGTTTTAATTTTTTTAAAATATCTTTGTTCTAATGAAATTTAACCCTTGATAAAAGTGAATCTTAAAGTCCTAAAACACATTTATTTTCTTGGTATAGGTGGCATCGGTATGTCGGCAATTGCACGTTGGTTTATTGCCAATGGATATTCGTTAGCTGGCTATGACAAAACCGCTACCCCTTTGACCAATGCTTTACAAGCTGAAGGAATCCCTGTTCATTTCTCTGATGACATCAATTTGATTCCTGCTGAGTTTTTAGCGAATAAGGAAGAAACTTTAATCGTCTACACACCCGCTATTCCTAAAGATAACCTTGAATTTAATTATTTAAAAGATAATGGTTTCACATTGATGAAGCGTTCGCAGGTGTTAGGGTTGTTAACCAAGAGTTTCTATACCATTGCTGTTTCAGGTACGCATGGTAAAACTACTACGTCATCGATGGTATCGCATATTTTAAAACAGGCTGGTAAAAACGTTACTGCTTTTTTAGGAGGAATCACCCAGAATTATGGTACCAATTTTTTAATCAATGAATCTCCTAATGATGTAATTTGTGTGGTGGAAGCTGATGAATTCGACCGTTCGTTTCTTACACTATATCCTAATTTAACCATCGTCACCTCAACAGATGCCGACCATTTAGATATCTATGGCGACCACAGTCAGTTGCTAGAATCTTTTCAATTATTCGTTTCTCAACTCAAAGATGGCGGGAAGTTATATCAACGCAAAGGGTTGAATTTAGCCTCTTTTACCAAGAATGAATCGGCAGAATATTCATTGAATGAAGGTGATTTTTATGCACAAAACCTTAGGATTGAAAATGCTGAGATGATTTTTGATATTATCTATCCAAATGGTATTATTAAAGATTGTACTTTACTGACACCTGGTTTTCATAATGTAGAAAATGCTTTGGCGGCTACGGCCGTAGCTTTAGAAGCAGGATTGACGGCTGAACAAATCAAAGAGGGTATTTGTAGCTTTGGTGGTGTAAAACGTCGCTTTGAATACCATATTCGTTCAGAGAAAATTGTTTATATCGACGACTACGCCCATCATCCTACCGAAATACAGGCTTTTTTATCATCCGTGAAGGCATTATATCCAACGCGTAAATTAACGGTAGTATTTCAACCACATTTATTTACTCGTACTCGTGATTTCCAAGAAGGTTTTGCAGAAAGTCTGAGCTTAGCTGATGATTTAATTCTATTGGATATTTACCCAGCGAGAGAATTACCTATCGAAGGCGTTACATCGCAAATTATTTTCGACAAGGTAACATCGCCCATCAAAACACTTTGTGATAAAGATGAAGTATTAGCATTATTAACAGCCAAAGAACCTGAGTTAATAGTAACTGTTGGCGCTGGTGATATTGATACGCTGATTCCTAAGATTAGGGAATGGGGAATTAGTTAGATAATTGGGCTTATATTAGATACCTTATAAAAGGTGTCTAATATAAATTAATAGATGTAAATTATAGCAAAAACTCATCAACATGAAAAAAATCTTTACCTTAATTATTACCACTTGTTTTTGTTTTACACTTTATGCTCAACAATTGAGTGTTGAACATATCATGCAAGACCCTAAATTTACCATTGGAGCTTTGCCTTCCTCTATCAATTGGTCGGAGGATAGTAGAATGGTTTATTTTAACTGGAATCCATTCAGAAATAAGGCGGATTCGTTATATGGGGCTTCTGTTAGTGAAAAGAAACCTTTCAAAATAGCTCCTCAAACACGTAGAGCTTTGCCTTCATTTTCAGGTGTTTATAGTCGTGATTTCTCAAAAAAAATCTATACAAAAAATGGAGATTTGTTTTTGCTAGACTGTAAAACAATGGCTGTTCGCCAGATTACTAATACTGTTGAAACAGAAGGTAACCCTAATTTTAATGGCAAGGAAAGCAAAATCATTTATACCAAAGCCAGCAACTTGTTTAGCTTTGATTTATCCACTGGCGAAACAGAGCAACTAAGCAATTTTTTAACAGGTAGTAAAAAAGCTGACGCAAAGCTAAATGAACAGGAAAAATGGCAAAAAACTGACCAACTAAGTCTTTTTGACATATTAAAAGAACGTGCCGATAAGAAAAAGCAGGGAGATATAATTGCCAAAGCTGATTTACCTAAACGTGCCAAAGAGATTTATATTGATGATAAAAGGGTAGATATTCAGACGTTAAGTCCTGATGAAAATTATATTACTTATCGCTTAACGAAATCGGCAACGGGTGCTAAAAATGCTGTTGTGCCAAGCTATGTAACAGAATCTGGGTTTACGGAAGATTTGCCAGCTAGAACTAAAGTAGGTGCGCCGATGCCAAGTTATGAGTTTTGGGTATATGATATCAAAAAAGATACTGCTTTACAGGTTTCTACAAAGGAGATTGAGGGAATTTATGACGAACCTGATTATTTAAAAGACTATGCTAAAAAAGATACTACCAAAAATAAAAAGTTAGAACCTAGAAAGATAATCTTTAGCGAAGTGATATGGTCGACAGATGGTAAATATTGTGTCGTGGTAGTAAGAAGTCAGGATAATAAAGACCGTTGGATTTTGAAATTGGATGTTGCTACCCGAAAACTAAAGACTATCGACAGACAAAGAGATGAAGCTTGGATTGGCGGACCAGGGATTAATTTCGGAAATATTGGTTTTTTAGGCGATAATCAAACGTTATATTTTCAATCAGAAGAAGATGGTTATTCTCATATTTATACTGTGAATTTATCAACTGGTGCTAAAAAACAATTAACTAAAGGTAAATTCGAAGTACAGAGTCTTCAACTATCAAAAGACAAACTGCATTTTTACTTTACCTCCAACGAAGTACATCCGGGCGAACAACATTTTTATAAAATGGCTGTAACTGGTAGTGATAAAGTACGTTTAACTAAAATGACGGGGTCGAATCAAGTGGTTCTTTCACCTGATGAAACCAAATTAGCTTATTTGCATTCTTATTCAAACCGCCCTTGGGAAGTATATATTCAAGACAATGTTGTAAATGCCCCTCCTATACAAATTACAAAATCGCAAAGTCAGCAGTTCAAAGAGTATAAATGGCGTGAGCCTGAAATCATTACTTTTAGTGCCAAAGATGGTGCAGAAGTGTATGCTCGTCTATACGAAGCCAAAGGAGAGAAAGGGAAAAAGCCAGCAGTAATCTTTGTACATGGTGCGGGTTACCTACAAAATGTACATAAATGGTGGAGCCAGTATTTCCGTGAATATATGTTCCATAATATGCTGGTTGATAACGGCTATACTGTCCTTGATATTGATTACCGTGGTTCATCAGGTTATGGTAGAGATTGGCGTACAGGCATTTATCGTTTCATGGGGGGTAAAGATTTGACAGACCAAGTAGATGGTGTTAAATGGTTGGTTGAAAATCAAGGCATTGACCCTAAAAAAATCGGTATTTATGGTGGCTCGTATGGTGGTTTTATTACTTTAATGGCCATGTTTACTACGCCAGATGTATTTGCTGCGGGTGCTGCCTTAAGACCTGTTACAGACTGGGCAGCCTATAATCACCCTTATACGGCAAACATTCTGAATGAACCCCAAACAGACTCTATTGCATATCGTAAAAGTTCACCAATATATTATGCGGATGGATTGAAGGGAAATTTATTGATATGCCATGGTATGATAGATGTAAATGTACATTATCAAGATGCCGTTCGTTTGGCTCAAAGGCTGATTGAATTAAAAAAGGATAACTGGGAACTGGCATCTTATCCGATGGAAGACCATGGCTTTGTAGAACCTACGTCGTGGATAGACGAATACAAGCGTATCTTTAAACTGTTTGAAAGAACGCTTAAATAATGGTGAATTGTGAGTTAGTGAATTAGTGATTAATGGGTTATCGGAAATCGGATTTCAGATAGCAACTAATCATTATAATCTATTATAATCTTGTAGCGGCAACCCTTGTGGTTACCGTTTCTTGTATTAGTGTTTTCGTCGAACGGTAACCGCAAGGGTTACCGCTACAAGGAATTTAAATCCCCAATTCACTAACTCACAACTCACTAATTAATCAACTTTATATTTAAAGTCCAAGGGATTAGCATATTTAAACTGATAGCCAGTTTGCTGTATGAGTTTCTGTGGACTGATAATTTTAAAGGGAATAGATTCAGTAGCTTCTTCAAAAATAGGTTTTTCAAACCCATATTCTTCACAGTTCTTTAAAAACACTGCTTCCCGAACGGGATGTTCTGGCGAAACAGCATTAAAAGTCTCCTGCCAAATGCCCTTTTCAAGTATCATCGCAATAATGCCTATTACATCCTCTTGATGGATATAATTCACAGGAATATGTCCCGTATTAATGCGTTTACCAGCAAAGTACTTCGCTCCTATTCTTTCCTGTCCCATCAACCCTCCACAACGCAAGATTGTAGTTCGTAATTCAAGTTCTTTTAATAGATTCTCTACTTTTATTAATGCAGTTGATGCTATCACTTCGTCTTCTTCAGTGATTTCTCTATTCAAATCTGGATATACTGAAGTGGATGAAGTATAGATAATAGATTGAATACTGGAAGAATGAAGGGAGGCAATTAATGATTGAATTTGTTGTACATGATAGGCTTCGCCATATTTGCCAGCACGAGGAGGAATGCAAATAATCAATACATCAGATGTCAAAAATTCAGCAAGGTTATCGCTTTCAATTTCAGGGGTAAACCTCAATAAAAAAGGGCTAATACCTACGGCTTGTAATAATGGAAATTTAGCCTCGGAGGTTGTAGAACCCTTTACTTCATGTCCTTGTGCTACTAAATATTTGCCCAAGGGCAAGCCTAGCCAACCGCAACCTAAAATGCTAATTTTCATAAGTAAAATTTTTTCCTCAAAATAAACTCTTCCACTGCCTCAGGTATCATGTAACTGATTGATTGTCCATTTTTCAAACAATCCCGAATAAAGGTGGCAGAAATATCCAATAAAGGTGCTTTTACTAAACGGACGTTGGGATGTTTCTCTAAATCGCTCAGTTCAGCATTAGGGCGAGGATAAACATATAAACCGAAGTATTCTAAAATTTTATCGTGATTTTTCCAGTTTGGGAATTGAGCTAAATTATCGCCTCCAATAATCAATTTGAATTCATGCTGGGGATGCTTCTCTTGCAGACGTATTAAGGTATCAATGGTATAAGAAGGCTTAGGCATCGAAAACTCTATATTGGTTACTTTGAATTTAGGATTATCAGCAATGGCTTTTTCTACCATATCCAAACGATCAAATTCGTGTAATAACGATTTATTCTTTTTAAAAGGATTTTGGGGCGACACTACAAACCAAACTTGTTCTAAGTCGGTAGTAGTTGCCATTACATTGGCAACTATTAAATGCCCAATATGGATGGGATTGAAAGAACCAAAAAAGAGACCTATTTTCATGTAGTTCTGAGCTCTTAAGATTTGAGCAACAAGCTATGAACAATTATTATTATTGGTATTAACAAATGGATAAGCTCAATGCTCACAGCTTTTAATGCTTAGTTTATAAATTCCTCAAATAGTTTTTGAGCTTTTCTGAATGCCTCTGTTAAATCATCATTCAATAATACAATATCAAATTTATCTTGGAATGACATTTCAAAATTCATTTTGAATACTCTCTTAGAAATAGAGTCCTCTGAATCTGTACCACGTTCGCGCAAGCGTTTTTCTAGCTCTTGTACGCTTGGCACTTTTACAAAGATAGACAACGCTCGTTCTTTGTAATATTCCTTCAATTTTACTCCTCCACGAACATCAACATCAAAAATTACATGTTTACCAGATGCCCATAGGCGTTCAATTTCTGATTTCAACGTACCATAATAAGCACCAGGATATACCTCTTCCCATTCTACAAATGCGTCTTCATCAATTTTATCTTTGAATTCTTCTGGCGTCATAAAGTGATAATCTTTGCCATTTTCTTCATTACGTCCACGCTTATCACGTGTGCAAGCAGAAATAGAAAATCCAAGATTAGCATTATTGGCAAGCAAGTGCTTAACAATAGTTGTTTTGCCCGAACCAGAAGGGGCAGAGAAGATAATAAGTTTTCCGTTTTCCAATTTTCAACAAGTAAAATACCCTAATTAATTAAAAGTAAAAGGCTATTAAGTATATCGTAAGCAAAACGACCAACTTAATAACCTTTATTTTTTGAGCTTAAATACTCAATTATAATGCACTTATTTTCTTTTTGATACAATCAATCAAACTAGTTGGAACACATTTTTTTTCCAATCTTAATTGCATTGTTTCTTTAATACACTTCTCCAATTCATATCCTTTCTCACACGGCAAACATTTATCCATGTTCTGTTTAAATTGGGCTATTTCCTCTTCTGATGCCTGACCGTCCACAATTAACTGGACTAATTTCATGCAATCTGACTGATGCTGACAGCTTGTCTTTTTTTGAATTTTTTCAACCTCGGAAACCATTATTCTATTGGATTAAACAAATTTTAATTTGGCGTTGTATTGGGGTTACTATTTGTGATAATCAAGTAGTTATTGAACAGGAAGGTTGTAAAAAAAATTCCCTTATGCTAAAAAATATAAAAAATTTCTTGATTATGATTATTTTTTCATCAACAGTTATCTATTCTGCCATGCTGTCAGCATTTACGTCATAGCCCAAAGATTTGGCATACGATTTCAATTTTTCTTTTAACAACATTCTAGCACGGTGTAGACGAGAACGGACTGTCCCGATAGGTATATCTAATATCTTCGCCATTTCTTCATAAGTAAATCCTTCAACATCACATAATATGATAACAGTACGAAAATCAACAGGTAAAGCATTTAGCGCATTGGCAATTTCATCTCCAATTAAATCTTGAACAGTATCTGCTCTTAAATCAACTGTTTGAGTAGTTTCTGCGTCTTCTTCTGAATTATAAGTTGTTTCAACATCCTGATAATCAACCTTCGACGGCTCTTTAGATTTCTTCCTAAAATCGTTAATAAAACTATTCTTCAGGATTCTGAACAGCCATGCTTTAGCATTAGTTCCCTCAGCAAATGAATTAATAAATCTAAATGCTTTCAGGTATGTGTCTTGAACAAGGTCGTTAGCATCATCCTCATCGTTTGTCAGACGGAAAGCAAAGTTGTACATTGAGTCAATGTACGGCATAAACTCTTTTTCGAAAACTCTATGTTTTTCTACTTCAGTATAGGTTTGAGTTATTTTAATTTCTTCTTGCTCGTCCATGATTGCTGCTGAATATCGCTTGATAAAAATAGAAAATGATACCGTAATTATCAAGTAATTTATTGAATCTACATTACATTGTTTTAGATAATTTCTATAAACAAACAACTTGCCAAGCATGATTTGAACTTTTTTCCTGACAAAAAGGCGTAAAACTTTTTTATTTTTAATCTTTTCTAAAAAGCTGGATAATTACAATTACTAATGTAGTAAAAATCGTGCTAGCTATTACTTTTGCTAAAATGGGGAGAATTAGCCCAAAGTTAGAGGCCTCTAATGAAAACAAAATAAAATGATGAATAACAGTCAATATCATTACGTAGGTCAAGAACCAAGATACGCCCATTGATTTCAGACTCAGTATTTGTCGCTCGTCATAGCCTCTTTGAGGCACTAATAAGGCCAAAATTGGTGTACGAATATAGGCTATGAATGTCATGGCTGCTGCATTGGCACCAATGGTATTATAAAAAATATCAACAAACATTCCTGCAATAAAACCTAAGAAAACCAACTGTACTCTGTTAATATCAAAAGGAAGCAAAATGACCGTAGCTACATAAACAAAACAAAATGCGTGATTGAGAAATACCAATTGTCTAACAAAGAAAATTTGCAACAAAAGATAAAATATAAAAGTAAGTATTTGAGGAAAAATATTTCTTGGAGTCATTATTAATTAGATTGCCGAGTTTATAATGGCTATGCAAATTATTGGAAAATAGTACGCTATTTTTTTACTTCACTATCAGTACTTTCTAAGGCTCTTTGTTCTTTTTCTAGTTTGTTATTAATTACATACACATACGAAAGCGTACTAAAATCAGTGGCCAATTTTACTTTTATGTCATGAAAAGTTTGGTCTGGCTTTAAACCTACTTTGCTCACGTAACCAATCACGATGTTGGACGGGAAAACGTAATTGAAGTCTGAGGTCATTACGGTATCCCTTACCCTCACATTTTTGTACCTTGAAACATCTGTCATTTCTACGACAGAAGGATTGAGTCCATCCCATTTGATAGACCCGATTTCATTGTTACTTTTAATCTTAGCAGAAACGGTATATTCTGAATGTAGGATAGAGATTATTCTTGAATAATGTTCTGAACATGATTTTATTTTACCCACTACGCCCGTTGAAGAAATTACGCCCATCCCCGGCGCTAAACCATCAGCAGTACCTTTATCAATCGTAATATAGTTATTAAACTGAGCTACGCTAAGATTAGTAACTTTGGCAACCGTAAACTTAAAGCGCGCTGCCACAGCAGAATCTGCCTTATAATTGATGATAGAGTGAGTAATAGGGGTTTGTTGAGCTTGTAGTTTTTCTACTAACTCATAAAGTCTTTTATTTTCCGAGCTTAAATCTTCGTTTACTTTGCTCAGATTCGAATACTCTACGATACTATTGGATACATCCAAGGCTTGTGCTGCATAATAGTTCGTAGTATTGAACATGATAGCACTGGGATAATTATTGTATGAATAAAAAAACCACAGACTCAGTACCTCCAATAATGCAAACAAAATGAAGGCTCGTTTCCTAGAGATAAATTGGATTAACTGATACATTTAAAAGAAGAATCTTGGAATAATTGATTTGACAGAAAAGGCTATAATGTAAAAATGAGTAAACGAAAGAACATAAAAATATCATTCTTTCATTTACTCATTCCTTAGCCTAGTTAATTAAGAGATGAGAATAGGCTTGAAATGGTCAAGGTGTTTTAATACTTCACCTGTTCCACGCACTACAGCTCTTAATGGATCATCGGCAATATGAATAGGCAATTTAGTTTTGTTAGCTAAACGCTTATCTAAACCATGCAACAAAGCTCCCCCACCTGTTAAATGAATACCATTATGATAAATATCAGCCGAAAGTTCAGGAGGCGATACCTCTAGGGCTTTCATCACGGCTTCTTCAATTTTAGAAATTGATTTATCTAATGCATAAGCAATCTCTGAATAAGTAACCTTAATTTCTTTCGGGATACCAGTCATTAAGTCACGTCCACGGATTTCATAATCTGCTGGTGGATTTTCCAATTCTGGCAACGCTGAACCTACTTCAATTTTGATTAACTCTGCCGAACGCTCACCAATCAATAAATTGTGTTCGCGACGCATATAATCAACAATATCACGGGTAAATACATCTCCAGCAATACGTACCGAAGCCTCACAAACAATACCTGAAAGCGCAATTACTGCTATTTCAGTAGTACCACCGCCAATATCCACAATCATTGAACCGTTTGGCTGTTCAATATCTATTCCAATCCCTATTGCCGCAGCGATAGGTTCATGAATCATATACACTTCTTTCGCTCCAGCGTGTTCTGCTGAATCTTTTACCGCTCTTTTCTCAACCTCTGTGATACCTGAAGGAATACAAATCACCATGCGGTGAGATGGCGTAAAGAAACGACTTCCCGTATCAATCATTTTTATCATTCCCCGAATCATCAATTCGGCTGCCGTAAAGTCGGCAATCACTCCGTCTTTCAAAGGACGAATCGTTTTGATATTCTCGTTGGTTTTTTCGTGCATCTGCATTGCCTTGTTACCAATGGCCAAAACTTTGTTGGTGGCTTTATCAAGGGCAATAATTGATGGTTCGTCAACCACAATTCTATCTTTATGGATAATTAACGTATTGGCAGTACCAAGGTCAATCGCAATGTCTGAAGTCAGGAAATTGAATAATCCCATTTTGTGAATTTGTTCTTTATTTTTATATTTCTTTTGAACAGGTATTGTGTAAAGTTAGTCAATTTAAACTACCTGCTGTCGGATATTCTTGTAAAAGTACAAAATTAATGAGAATGTAAGAGATTACCTTAAAACCATGAGGAAAAATTAGTAGGAATTAAAGCCAAGAAGATAAAATATGATGATTAGATACTAGTTTTTAATAATACTGAGGCATTCTTTGACAGTATTTTCAATCCAATTGAAATTATTATTGTCTAAAATTGACTTCGGAAACAACTGTCCGCCCATGCCAACAGCTTTAGCACCAGCACTGAACCATGTAGTTAAGCTTTGTTCGTTGGGTTCTACTCCACCAGTAATCATCATTTCTACTTGTGGCATCACTGTCTTGACTGATTTTACAAAAGAAGGGTTTAAAATATTGGCTGGAAATATTTTTACAATATCTGCTCCTAACTGATTAGCCTTATAAATTTCGTTGGGCGTAAGTACGCCTGGAAACCAAGCCATGTTATTTTGTTGACAAACGTTAGCGACACCCTCATCAAGTGTTGGCTGAACGATAAAGTCTGTATCTAAACTGACAAAATATTCAGCCTCCTCAGCATTGAAGATAGTGCCAATACCTATTGCCATATCTGGAAAGTCTGTGCGAATGTATTTTACCAATGCTGCAAAAACTTTATCAGCCCCCACACCACGATTTGTGTATTCAAAAACCCTGATACCACCATTATAACAGGCTTTTACTACGGCCTTACTCTTCTCTACATCGGGATGATTGAAAAGAGGCATAATGGGTGTTTCGCTTAGTTTTGTATAAAGTAGTGCTTTTGAAAACTTCATAATCGGTTTTATCTTCTTAGTTTTCCACTGACATCGCCATTCATTACTGCTTCTATTTCGCTGACTGAAGATAAATTAAAATCGCCTTCTATCGTATGTTTTAAGGCAGAAGCCGCCACTCCAAACTCTATTGCTTTCTGTGTATTCTGATAGATGATTTCGCCAAAAATAAACCCTGCCATAAAGGCATCTCCTCCACCAATTCTATCAACAATATCAGGAATATTTATTTGCTTGGTTTCTAACATTTCAAATCCGTTCCAGCACTTTCCTGTTAAAGTATTGTGTGAAGCCGAAATTTGACCTCGTTTGGTGGTTAATACTTTTTTTAGTTTCGGAAAACGGTCGGTTAGTTGTTGACAAACTGATTTAAAACTTTTCTTGTCGTCGTTAGGAACTATCCCAAACATATCTTCGGCATCACCTTTACTGCAAATAATTACATCGCAATTTTCAATCAGCGCTGGCATTATTTCATTGGGTCTTTTACCCCATTTCCATAAATTAGAACGATACCCCACATCTGCGGAGACTTTTAATCCTAAACGACTAGCCGTTTGGGCGGCCTCTAAACAAGCCTGAGCGGCGCTTTCTGAAATAGCGGGTGTGATACCTGTGAAATGAAACCACTGGGCATCTTCAAAGATATGTTCCCAATTAAATTCCGAAGGCTTGAGGGTAGCAAAGGCTGAATCAGCTCTGTCATAAATTACCTTACTTGGCCTCATGGCTGCTCCCTGTTCTACATAATAAATGCCTATACGGTCGCCACCTTTTACAACATCATCCATACTAAGCCCATACCGTCGGTAGGTATTGATGGCGGCATTGCCCAAATCATTGTCAGGGAAACGGGTTACATGGCTCGCTGGAACCCCCATAATAGCCAATGAGGACGAAACATTAGCTTCGCCCCCACCAAAATTAATATCAAAACTTGTCGCCTGTTGAAAGCGAGTATGACGTGGCGTGCTGAGCCTCATCATTATCTCACCGAAAGTGACTACTTTTTTCATAAATATTTCCTCACTGCGTCTGAAAACCCTTCTAACTGTGTTAAATCTTCACCCCACAAGCTTCTGTTAGATAATACTTTGTCTAAATCAAAGTTTTCCCAAGCTTCGTAAAAGTATGGTGCGAAATTACAATTGATTGGGTAATATTCACCATTACATTCGCCGAAATAATTACCATTTACTTCTTTTTCAGCTTTCATGAACTGTAAATAAGCAGCAAAGCCCATGGCAAACAATTCGGGTGCTTTACCAAATTCACGATAATATTGCAAAAGAATAGGCACATTACGCATTTTCATTTTGGCAGTATACTGAACGGTAATGTCTAGTAATTTATGTTGTAAGAAAGGATTACGGAAACGGTCTAATACCATTCTACCGAAACGGTCTCTAATTTTAGGGTCAATCTTATAAGGAATTGCTAAAGATACTTCTCCTAACATCATATTCGTAATAATTTTACTTAAATAACTATTACTCATTACATCTTTTACCAAACGGAACCCTAGCAAATATGCCATCCCGCAGGTTAAAGTATGTGTTCCGTTAAGCATTCTTAGTTTTAATTCACGGTAAACTTCAATGTCTTTTTCGATGATAACGCCCGGGTCAGCAGCCGCAAATGATAATATTTTACGGATTTTTTCATCCCCCTGAATTGCCCAAAGACGATATACTTCTGAAAGTATCATCAAGTCGTCCTGATAAGAAAATTTCTTTTCTAAATCATCACAAATTTCTTTGTCAGGTTTTCCCGGTACAATTCTATCTACCAATGAATTACAGAAGTAGTTATGGTTTTCAAGCCATTCGATAAATTCAGGTTCAAGACCATTGCGGTGAGCTTGTTCCAATACAATTTCTTGTAATTTATCTCCATTCCCAACGATTAATTCAGTAGGGATAATGACCATTCCACTTTTGGCAGAACCTTTGAATACTTGCCAACGCTCGTATAAAAACGCTAATAATTTTACAGGGAATGATTGCGGAGGATTACTCGTTATCTTATCGTTTTCTAATAAAGTAATACCTACCTCTGTAGTATTAGAAATGATTATTTGCATTTCAGGGTTTTTAGCACAAGCTAATATTTCCTTCCACTGCGAACGTGCCGAAATAGTACGAGAAATAGAAGCATTGATAATATACTCTTCTACTTTTTGCCCATTTTCTAATCCTTTTACGGCATGGGTAAAAAGCCCGTCTTGTTCATTAAAATCATCTGTACCTCCTTTATCTGTAGATTTAACCACTACTACACGACCATTGAAAATACCTTTTTTATTAGCCTTGTCAATAAAATAATCACAAAGTCCTCTTAATAAAACACCAGTACCAAATTGAAGTACTTTCTCAGGAAGTTCAAAAATTTTATCATTAGGTAACTCAACAAGTTTACTCAAATTTTCAGCATTAGCCGCTAAATATTCTCTGGTCAGTTTTTGATTCATTGTCTCACAATATTTATATTTATTTATTTTAAAGCCCGTAGGCACTGGTTATCTACTCATTGTTATTTCAACAATAGAGCGTAAATGAGCAATAGAATATTCTATTTACTTACATTTACGCTCTGTTGATGAAAATTCTGAAAGTATTATCTTATTTGTAAAAACCTGATGTGGATATTAGGCTTCCCCAATAGGACCACGATAATTGGTTGGGAACTGAAAGCCATTTTGGTTTTTATCGTCCGTAATTGGGCCGTAGGCCTCTTCATATTTTTGAATATTTTCTTTGAGGGCATTCAAAAGACGATAAACATGATCAGGTGTAAGAATTACTCTTGATTTTACTCTCGCTTTAGGGATTCCAGGCATCATTTTGATAAAATCAATAACAAATTCACTCTGAGAATGTGCAATCATCGCCAAATTCACGTATTCTCCTTCTGCCATTGCTTCTGTTAATTCTACGTTTATCTGGTTTTCTTCTGTGGGTTGACTAGCCATTTTTATGGTTAAATTAGATTTCTTAAAATTGTTTTTTACAAACTATGAATTTATATAAAAGAATATCTTGATGCAAATTAATTCAGGTTTTATCCTTTAAAAATAAACGCTTAGTTTTTGTTTCAAAAGTTTCACCTATGATATTTGTATAAAAAAATATGTATAAGCATCTTTTCTTCGACCTCGACCATACTCTTTGGGACCATAATACGAATTCTAAACTTGCTTTAGACGAAGTGTATCAGCATTTCGACTTACATACTTATGGCATTCCTTCTTCTGTACAATTTTATACTATCTTCAATAAAATAAATCATCAGCTATGGGATTTGTATGAGCAAGGGAAGATTGGTCAGCCTGAATTGCGTCATCAGCGCTTCAGGATGATTTTCAGTGAATTAGGTTGTTACGACTATTCTCTTTGTGATGAGGTTTCAGATAAATATATCAATATTTCAGTCCGCAAGCCTAATTTATTGCCTAATGCCAAAGTGGTGCTAGAATATCTATTTCCAAAATATCCTCTACACATTATCACCAATGGTTTTATGGAGGTACAGGATATAAAAATGACCTCTGGAGGAATTAAACATTATTTCAAAGAGATTGTCACTTTCCAAAATTCGGGCTATAAAAAACCTGAGGCAGGCATTTTTGAATATGCATTGGATTTGGTTGGGGCGAAGCCTTCTGAATGTATTATGATTGGTGATAGCTTTCAAAGCGATATTGTAGGAGCTAATCAAGCGGGTATCGACACGGTTTTTTTCAATCCTGATGGAAGAGTACAGGAGCTTACATTAAAGCCTAAGCATGAGGTGAAGGATTTGATTGAGTTGAAGGGGATTTTTCTTTGAGACTTGAGGATTTGTGGACTAGAATAGAAGACGCTAGATGCAAGACTTAAGACTTTTTGTTTTTTGAGACTTGAGAATTTGAAGATTTAGCCAGAATGAATAAAATCTCCCTAGGCTTACTGCTAAAGGCTCAAAGCTTACTGCTCATAGCTTAAAGCTATTTAAAATAGCGACAACTGGTTGGTATCTCCTTTTTTATCAAAAATTTTTTTATCCTTAATTAGCTTGCGGTGTTGTTCTAAGAAGGCAACAAAAGCATCTATTTGTTGATACAGCGGAGTAAAATTATAGGTTTTTACATCATAGCTTTCTTGATATACATCATTAAAATCTGTAATGATATAATCCAAGGTTCTGACGCCCCATTTCTGTAACCCTAACATATACAGGTTTTGATGGTTAAACTCAAAACGATTGGGTTGATATAATCTGGTAGATTTTAAATCTACAGCACGGTCGCCTCCTACTAAATCTACAAAGCCATAAATTAAACAATTTTTATACTTTGCTTCGGTATAAAACTGCGTTTTGTATTTGGCTGGCAATAATTCACGTGCTTTTTCAATGATTCCTTCACCGAATAGCTCTTCATTCTCGCCTGTAATTACGGCCTTCTCAAAATCAATTCCTCTTTGCTGAGCTTCAGTAGTTGGCTTTTTCACTCTATTGATACGGTCTATCATTTCCCACAAGTCTACAAGGATGTTTCCCTGAGCATCTAATACCTGTTGCTCATACAAAACAAATGAATTGATTAATGTGGGATAGATTCTGTACATCTGAGTGTTATTTTTTTTATTAGAAACGGACAAGTCCGTTTCTAATGGCTATCATCAATTATCCGATTACTAAACGCTCAACGGCTTTGTCGCCTATTAAATGGCTCTCTACAATTTCTTCAACATCAGATAATTGCACATTGCCATAAAATACTCCTTCTGGATATACCACCATGCCTGGCCCAAAAGCACAAACATCTAAACAGCCTGTTTTTTGTGCTCTGATTTCGCTCAATAACCCTTTTTCTTTCAGTGATGCCTTAAAAGCATCTACTAATGCTCCTCCTCTTTCTACGCCGCAGCTTTTTTTGGGTGCATCTTTTTGGTTAGTACAAATAAAAACGTGTTTCTTGTATTTCATTTTGTTTTTTAAATTTTGCTGACATCTTTGGAGTAGATTTTAACAATTTGTTTTTGATAAAATCGTTCAACCAATGCAATTTAATGGTTTTCTAGTAATTTTGGAATAAACCATAGCAGACAGTCGATAAAATAATCTGACTTTAGCATTCCGTAATCAATATTTGTATGACTTTTCAGACGCAGGAACAATATCAATTTATAGAAAGTATTCTTTTTGAAAACTTAGGACATAATCCAGAAGTACTTGATTTCCAGTTTTTTTATGGTGGAAACTTCAATCTTGCTGTAAAAGTAAAAGTAGCAGAAGGCGATTACTTTATTAAATGGAATCAGGGCGACCATGATGGTATGTTTGAATCTGAGGCAAAAAGTTTACAAGTTTTACAGAATACTGGCGTGCTTTCTATTCCTCAAGTAATTAATTACGGAAAGATTTTAGATAAAGAATACCTGATGATTGAATTCTTGACGGCAGGCTATAAGCAAGAAAACTATTGGCAAGATTTCGGACAAAAATTAGCGAAACTTCATACACATACACACCATAGTCATGGACTAGATTTCAATAATTATATCGGTGCATTACGCCAAAGTAATGAATGGATGGAAGATGGTGTGCAGTTTTTTATTGAAAAAAGATTGAAAGTACAGGCAGGTTTAGCGCTATACGACCGCAAAATTTCTGAGGAAGTGTATGATAAATTTCAAACGCTTTTTGAAAAAATTCCTAGTCTTATTCCTAACGAAAAACCTGCTTTGTTGCATGGCGACTTATGGTCTGGTAATGTAATGACCGACAGTAAGGGCTTTGTTGCCTTGGTAGACCCTGCTTGTTATTATGGCTTACGCGAAGCTGAATTGGCTTTTACAACCATGTTTGGTGGTTTTGAACCTGTTTTTTATGAAGCCTATCACGAAGTATATCCCATAGAGAACGGTTTTGGTGATAGAATTCCTCTTTATAATTTATATCCCTTAATGGTACATGTCAATCTTTTTGGTGGAGGCTATTTAGATGCCGTTGAGAAGATTTTGAAGAAGTATTAATGATAAAACCTTATTATTAATTTCTTTTGATATTTCAGAAAAATTTGTTTCCCTATTCATTATACTTAAATTTTATATCATAACTTTGTCTATAGATTTTATAGAATATACTCAGACTAATTTAACAAACAATCTCATGAAATTTGAAACACTCCAACTGCATGCTGGGCAAGAAGTAGACCCTACAACCAATGCTCGTGCAGTACCTATTTATCAAACAACAGCTTATCAATTCAAAAATGCTGAACACGGTGCTAATTTGTTTGCCTTAAAAGAATTTGGCAATATCTATACCCGTATCATGAACCCAACCAGTGATGTTTTCGAGAAACGTTTGGCGGCTCTTGAGGGTGGTGTGGCAGCTTTGGCAGTAGCATCTGGTCATGCGGCACAGTTTATCGCTATCAATAATATTACTACTGTTGGTGATAATTTTGTGACTACTTCATTTTTATATGGTGGCTCATACAATCAGTTCAAAAATTCATTTAAAAACATTGGTGTTGAGGCACGTTTTGCCAATGGTGATGATGTATCTTCTTTTGAAGCCCTGATTGATGATAAAACTAAAGCCATCTATTTAGAAACTATCGGAAACCCAAGCTTTAGTATTCCAGATTTCGAGGCTTTTTCTGCCTTAGCGGCCAAGTACGATTTACCAATTATTGTAGATAATACCTTCGGGGCAGGCGGTGCTATTTGTCAGCCTATCAAACATGGTGCGCACATCATTGTTGAGTCTGCTACGAAATGGATTGGTGGACATGGCACAACCATGGGTGGTGTAATTGTAGATGCTGGTACGTTCAATTGGGGTAATGGCAAATATCCTCAGTTTACAGAACCTTCGCCAAGTTATCATGGCTTAGTATTGAATGATTTATTTGGTATTGGTGGACCATTCGGAAATATTCAATTTATTATCCGTGCCAGAGTAGAAGGTCTGCGTGATTGGGGCCCTGCACAAAGTCCTTTCAACTCTTTCTTATTAATTCAAGGGTTAGAAACGTTGACGTTAAGAGTAGAAAGAATTGGAGAAAATGCCTTGGCACTTACTAATTGGCTATTAAATCATCCAGAAGTTGAGCACGTAAATTATCCTGGTTTAGAAAATAGCCCCTATCACGAATTGGGTAAGAAATACCTTACGCGTTGTTTTGGAGGAGTATTCTCGTTCAAACTAAAAGGAGATAAAGCTAAGGCTGAAAAATTTGTAAATAGCTTACAATTAATTAGCCATTTGGCCAATGTGGGCGATGCAAAAACTTTGATTATTCACCCAGCTTCAACGACACACTCACAGCTTTCAGAAGCAGAGCAAATTTCAGCAGGTGTGGAACCTACTTTACTAAGAATTTCGGTAGGTATTGAACATATTGATGATTTAAAGGCAGATATTGAACAAGCACTAGCAGCTTTATAGCTATTTAGCTTTGAGCCATGAGTTTTCAGCTATGAGTATTCGATTATCATAAAAAACCAGTTGTTGACGTTTCAACAACTGGTTTTATTTTTTGTATTAAAGCATCAATTTTCAAATTAACACATTTTCAAATCTTCAAATTACTTGCTATAAACTCCCTTCAAGAAAGTTTCAACATCTAATGGGGTTCTGCCTAATAAATCTGCTAAATCAGAACTTACTTCATCAAACTCACCCTCTTTCATTGCTCCACTAAAGCCAGCAAATAAACCAATATATTGTGCTGGAACACATGCATCAGTAAGTGTTTTTGAAAACTCTTCTACACTTGGGGAAACATAAACTATTTGCTTGCCTGTTATTTCTGAAATGATATTGGCAATGTCTTGATACGAATAAGTTTTTGCACCCGTAATTTCATAGGTCTTATTCTCATATCCTTCACTAGTTAAAATATTTGCTCCTGCTTCTGCCATATCTTCACGCCAAGCAAAAGCGGTTTTTCCATCACCAGCTGGTTGATAAATCACTCCTGTTTCAAGTACTTGCTCGCCTACAAACATTGGCAATAGGTCGGTATACAAACCATGTTTCAGAATGGTATAAGTAAGCCCCGATGCTTTTAACCATTCTTCCGTTTTTAGGTGTCCTTCTGCCACAAAAGCAATTGGCGAAGTAGCTGTTTCGTTTTTACGTTGGAAACTAGTATACACAATATGTTTCACGCCTGCTTCTGTAGCTGCTTTTACTACATTTTCATGCTGAGGAAGACGGTTGAAAATATCATTTCCTGACACAAAATATAATTTATCAATCCCTGAGAAAGCAGCAACCAATGAATCATAATTGTTATAATCGCCAACGATGATATTTACACCTTTATTTTTTAAGTCTTCAACTTTGGCAGCATCTCTTACCAATACTGAAATGTTCGAAGCCTCTGTTTTTGTTAATAAAGATTTTACTACTGCACCGCCTAACCCACCTGTTACTCCTGTTACTAATATCTTGCTCATTTTTTTAATTGTTTATTTTTAAAGTCTTATTGCATACTAAAAGTAATTAAGTTACTTTTGGAGAGTAAAAGTAGTTTCTCTTTAATAACAAATCAAGAAGGCACTAAAAAGTTAGGCACTTACTTCAAAGTAATTATTACTGATAATCAACACATTAGCATGGAAAAAATAATAGATAATTTTACAATTTCAGCCAATTGTCCTGTAAGGAATGTGCTGGACAGATTTGGCGACAAGTGGTCGATACTTATCTTGATTGTTTTAGGACAAAACGGTACAATGCGTTTTAACGAAATCAATAAAACAATAGGAGATATTTCACAAAAAATGCTGACTGTCACCTTAAGGACTTTAGAGGCCGATGGACTGATATCAAGACAGGTATTTCCTGAGATTCCGCCTAAGGTAGAATATCAATTGACTCATTTAGGCTTTAGCCTTGTTCCGCATATTAATAATTTAGCTACATGGGCAAACGAGAATATTGTAGAAATTAAGAATTCTAGAGAGAAGTTTAAAGTGTAATGGCGTCATAAACAAATTACTCCACACAAAATGCGTGGAGTAAATCTACACTACAACAAATTTATGAATCGTTAATTCCCTTTGTTTAGAAGAAGGGGATTAATTTCTTGTTTTATCGACCTTTCTGATAAGATACCAGTAGAAGAAACTTAATGTTGAATCAATGTAAGCATTTTAGTTGCGTATCTTTTACCTAATTCGCGATAACCTGCCGCATTAAAATGTAGATTATCGGTAGTATCTGTACATCCTGCAGAAGAAATAACATGAGCATTTGGAATAGTTTGCGGTAACATAGCAATGATTTTGTTCATACTAGCACAAATGCCTCCTTGGTCTGCATTAACTGTTTCTCCAGCCAGCAGTGGTACCTCCTCTGCTTTTAGATGAAGGTCATTCATAAGGTTATCATACACTATCTTTACTTTTTTAGTCCAAAGAGTATCGTTTGTGTTGGATTCTCCTTGATGCAACAATATACCTTTAATAACGCCATCCTTCTGTGCTAATTTGGCCATTTCCACCAAACGACCATACGGATTTCCGTCGTATTCTTTTATCATATTTTTCATCCAAGACGGGGCAGTACTGGTATAGGTTTCAAAATGGTCTTTATCGAATAATTCGATTTTACAACCGCCTATCGCAACATTGATAATACCCACCTTTACATTTTCAGGGAGGTTTTCAATCATCGTTCTACCAAAATAATCTCCAGGAGTAATTCCTGTACGACAACGACATAAAGGAGGAATGGCAGTATACCATTGTCCTTTGCTCCTGCCCAAGTTAGGACAGTCAACAGCTTCCATTACTTGAAAGCGAGGGTTAACGTTAATGGTGTCTTGGGCTTCAACAGGGGCATTTCCTTCCATATTCGACTGCCCGAAACTTAAGTAAATATGAAAGTTGGTATCTTGACCTAAAGCGGTAATACACGACGATAAAAAGAAGCTTAGTAGTAATGCGTACTTAAAAGGATTTTGTTTCATGGTTATTATTAAAATGCTATCAATATTTAAGGATATAAAGTAAGCCATTTAGTTTTTGTTTCATTAGCACATTTTAACATATATGTATCGAAAATGTTCAATCCCTTCTAAACAAAAGATAATTTTATAGCATTATAGCTTGGAATTAGCTTTGAGTTATAAGCTTTCAGCCTTGAGCTTTTTATTTGCCGATATATTTTATTAACTGAAAAAGGGTAAGCATCAAATTCGATGCTTACCCTTTTTCAGTTTTATTCTTTCTTAAATCTCAAAGCTAATAGCTCATTACTCAACGCTATAAAGTTCCTTTTCTCATTTCTTTTACAGCATAATCAACAGAGCGAGCCGTCATTGCCATATACGTAAGCGATGGGTTTTGTGTGGATGTTGATGTCATAGAAGCACCATCTGTTACGAATACATTTTTACAGCTATGAATCGCATTCCATTTATTCAAGATAGATGTCTTAGGGTCTTTGCCCATTCTTGCACCACCCATTTCGTGAATATCTAAGCCCGGCGTACGGTTTGAATCATTCGTTCTGATATTAGTGAATCCAGCTTTAGTGTACATTTCTGTGAATTGTTCAAAGAAATCTTTCACCATCTTGCGGTCGTTATCATCATAATCAACTGAAATTCTCAGTTGAGGAATTCCCCAAGGGTCTACTTTTGCTTTATCCAAAGCTACATAATTACTTTCCTTCGGAATAGTTTCGCCCATCATGTGCGAGCCAACACTCCATACATTATTATACTGAGGTTTTAATAAAGCTTTTTTCAAATCCTCTCCTAAGCCACTTCTATCATCGTGCTGATAATGCCCAGCCGAGAACCCAGCCGCATAACCCCGCAAGAAATCTGTCTCTTGTTTTTCTACGTTTCTGAAACGAGGAACATAAGCTGAATTTGGTTTACGTCCATCAGTTGTGCTATCTAGGAACCCTTCGTAATCAGCATTGATGGTTGCTGTATAATTATGGAAGGCTACATATTTTCCTAATAATCCACTATCATTTCCTAATCCGTTCGGGAAACGATGTGACGTAGAATTCAACAATACCAAGTTTGAATTTAACGCTGCCGCATTGACAAAAATAATACGTGCATAAAACTCCATCATTTGCTTTGTAGTAGCATCAATTACCCTTACGCCTGTAGCCTTGCCTTTTTTCTCATCATAAATGATTGAATGCACCACTGAATTCGGACGCAATGTTAGTTTCCCTGTCTTAGCAGCCCAAGGCAACGTAGATGAATTACTACTGAAATAACCTCCATAAGGACAGCCACGCTCACAAATCGTTCTGCTCTGGCATTGTGCTCGTCCTTGGTCGTAATGGACTTGTTTAGGTGATGTAAGGTGCGCACAACGTCCAGTAATAATATGACGGTCTTTGTAGTTTTTAGCTACTTGTTCTTTAAAGTATTTTTCAACACAGTTTAATTCATGTGGTGCTAAAAATTCGCCGTCTGGCAAACTAGGCACATTATCTTTATTGCCTGAAATTCCAGCAAATTTTTCTACATAACTATACCATGGAGCAATGTCTGCATAGCGTATTGGCCAATCTACCGCGAAGCCGTCACGGGCAGGCCCTTGAAAATCGTATTCAGACCAACGCTGTGTTTGACGAGCCCATAACAACGATTTTCCGCCAGTTTGGTAGCCACGAATCCAATCGAAGGGTTTTTCTTGTACATAAGGATGTTCGGCATCTTTTACAAAAAACTGTTCTGTACCTTCATAAAATGCATAACATTTACTGACGATTGGATTAGCATCTTTTACATCTTTATTAATACGTCCGTGGTGTTCAAATTCCCAAGGTTGCATCAACGTTGTTGGATAGTCAATTACGTGTTTTACGTCTCTACCACGTTCTAATACTAACGTACGTAATCCTTTTCCTGTAAGTTCTTTAGCAGCCCAGCCACCACTTATTCCTGAACCAATCACGATAGCATCGTAAGTTTGGTTCTTTATAGCATCTATATTTAAATTGGACATAATCTTTTTAAAATAAAATTTGAGAGTAGTAATAATTAATACGGCAACAGATTGCTTATACTTTTAAGCTAAATTTTGATACTATTTTTTAATCGGTACACATCCGTGATAACGTCCCGGAACCATTTCAAAAATTCTTAGATTAGTCATCACATATTCAGAAACCAAGTATCCATCAATTGTAAGCCCTTTTACTAATTGAATAAACCCTTTGTCATCACTATTTTGTGAGGTACTCATTTTCTTTAGAATATCTAATTTTTGTTTTGAATCAATTTCCACAAAAGTTTTAGCATACTCTTTTTTTGATAATTCATCTACAGAAACAAGTCCTTTTGCAAAAATATCTTGCGACTTTTTATCATAGCAGTCTGCTACCATTTTCAAGATAAATTTATCTGCACCAAGCTCTTTTGCACCAGGTGTATCTGTTTTAGGAATAATAGTCTCTACGATTTCTGCCAATAAAGCCTCTTTGGTATAGCTAATCTTGAAAGTATTATTTTGAAGTGATTCTTTACTCCAAGCATTTGCCCACGCTGGTAAAACGATTGTTCCACCAATCGTAAGGGCCAAGTTTTTGATTGCCGAACGTCTTTGCATTATGTTAAGGTTAATTTATGAATACAAATAAAAGATTTTTTACCCGAGGGATTAGGCTGAGTTATGTGGTTTTATTACTTGTAAAATTCATCTTAGAGAAAGAGATTTTCAATAGCTTATAGCTTGAATTTATCATCTACCCTTTTCAAAATAAAAATCAAGGCTTTAAGTTACAATATATTACTTTATTTTAGGTCAAACCTATATCTTATAAAGATAGCTTTACGTAAATAATGCCTATTTATTGTAAAACAGTTTAACCTTATAAATTTCCCATAGAATAAGGGTAATAAAAGATAGGAAGAGGAGAGATAAGCTAAATGTATGTTGAGTAATGTGTTTTGTTGAATCGTGATAATATCACAATTCAACAAAAATATTAGCCTATAACAGGCTGTGCATCAGGGAAAAATGAGTGTAATTTCAATAAAATAGATTCAACCACTGCATCAGGGCATGACGCTCCGCAAGTAAGCATAATCGTTACTTGTTCTTTTTTGGGTAAAAAATCACTGGTATGTTTTTCAGTTTTTGAGTGTAAATCAAAATGACTGATGATATTTTCTGTTAGTATTTTATCGGCAGAAGAAATAAAATAAGTAGGTAGCTTTTGTTCACAAAGCTCTACTAGATGTGAGGTATTGGATGAATTATACCCACCCGCTACTATTACTAAATCAGCATCTTCTTTCAATAATCCATACGTAGCACTTTGATTATCATTGGTTGCATAACAAAGGGTATCACGGGTATCTGCGAAATAGGCTGTTACATCGTTCCCTTCAATATTATGTTTTTGAACCATCATTTGCTTTAAATAATCTGCAATACCCTGCGTATCAGAAGCTAACATAGTCGTTTGGTTTACCACACCGATTCTTTGTAAATCTTTAGTAACATCAAACCCTTCTGAAAACTGACCTTTAAATTCTTCATAAAATTGTTCTGAAGCTTTTTCGCCAGTAATGTATTTTGCTAATTCAATGGTTTGTTTCATGTCTTTTACGACGATTGTAGCAGCATTTTCTTTGGCATGCGAGAATGTAGCTCTGGTTTCTTCATGAGTTGGCTTGCCATGTACTACTATCGTATAATCTTTTTGTCCTATGGCGGTAGCACGGTTCCACACTTTCTCTACAAAAGGGCAAGTAGTATCATATTGATAAGCATTGATGCCTATGTCAGAAAGCTGTTGTTGTATTTCAACGGTAGTGCCAAAAGCAGGTACAATGACTACATCATCCGAAGTCAGTTCAGCCCACGGTATCAGTTGTCTACCCGAAGTATCCATGATAAAACTAACTCCTCTACTCAATAAATCAGCATTTACATCAGGATTATGAATCATCTCTGATAATAGAAAAATTCTTTTATCAGGGTTTTCTTCTATCGTTCTGTATGCTATCTCAACGGCATTTTCTACACCATAACAAAAGCCAAAATGCCTAGAAATCAAGAACTTTACGGAGCCATAGTCTAAGACTGTTGGTGTAAAGTCTTTTTTGAGTTTATCTTGAACACGGCGTTTCTCCTTGATACCGCCGATGATAGTACTCTTGTATAGATCAGGAATCTGAAATGATTTCATTTTCTTCATTTTTCTTCGGGCATCTCCTTCTGAAGGAGCCTCCACCCGAAACAGTTCAATATCAGAAGAATTACTAATTACCTCCATCTCTTTAAACAACTTTTTTGATTAACAGTTTTCAAAGTTACACGAAAAGTGTAAAATCAGGCTAAATAATTATTAGTAATTGCGCAATCGGTTACTAAAGTAAAAGTTTTATTTCTTTCTAATGATCTGTTTTGTAATTTAAAAATTTCATAAAAATTGAACATGGGTAAATCTTTATTAAAATACAAAAATTATGATGTGCATGCTATCACAACTGTTTCTCCATTAGGAAAAATAAATGCCAACATTGCCACTTGGGTCATGCAAAGTGCTATGCAGGGGAAGTTTATTACAGTGGCTTTATACAAAACGGACTATACCATCGAATTGGTACGAGAAAGTATGATACTGAATGTAAATCTTTTAGCGAAAGACCAAGCCAAAAAGCTAATTACGAAACTTGGCAGGAAAAGCGGCAGGACTTCTAACAAATTTGTAAACTTGCCTTTTGAGATAGACGAAAGGGGTTGCCCCTACCTTACGGAAGCCATAGGTTATGTACAATGTAGATGTGTGGGAAATATAGATTCTGGTGACCATGAATTATTTGTCTGTGAAGTATTAACACAAAAGGTTCTGAATCCAGATAAAGAGGTGTTAACGAATGATTATTTGAGGGTAGAGGGATTGGTGAGGGGGTAAATGGCTATCGGATTTCGGCTGTCAGCTATCGGATTGGGGTATTATAAAAACATTTAAAAAACAAAACGGCAACCCTGAAGATTGCCGCTACATTTTATCTTATAATTACATACATCTCAAAACCGAAATTCGATAGCTGACGGCCGAAAGCCAATTATTTTCTTTCAAAAATGACAGCAGCCCAATTGTTTTTATTTTCAGTATGTGTTTTTATTAGACCAGCTTCTCTCGCTACGCTTTCTATGTCTTCAATATCATGTTGATAAAAACCACTTACAATCAATTTTGAAGGGGCAGGTTTCATAAACTCTACATATTTTGGAATATCACGCATCAAGATATTTCGGTTGATGTTTGCCAAAATAATATCGTACTGGTCAGCTGGTTCATCTTCAATGGTACCTTGACGAATCACGATGTTATCACAATCGTTCAATCCAACATTCTCACGCGAATTCTCGGCAGCCCATTCTTCAATATCAAAACCTGCTACTTCCGAAGCCCCTAATTTTGAAGCAAAAATGGCTAATATCCCTGTTCCACAACCTACATCCAATACCTTTTTTCCTTGATGGTCTATCTCCATTTGTAAACTCAACACCATCGAAGTAGTTTCATGATGCCCTGTTCCGAAAGACATTTTAGGATTAATCAACAACTCGTATTGAATAGTTGGGTCAGGCTCATGGAAATTCGCACGTACTCTCACACGACCGTTTGCTGCTAAGATAGGCTCATAGTTTTTCTCCCATTCCTCATTCCAGTTCTTTTTTTCTAAAGTCAAATAGCTATAACTAATAGGAGTCATCGCTAAATATCGCTCCATAATTTCATCCAGTTGCTCTTCTGAAAACAAATCTTCTGTAATATAGGCGTTCAAACCCTCTGCTTCTTCGGTAAAAGTTTCGTAGCCAATTTCACCTAGCTCAGCCATGAAAATATCCGAAAATTCTGGGTTGATGTTTAGTTTTACTTCTATGTAGTTCATGTCGAGCTGGAAAAATATGTTAAAGAAAATTATTAAACCGTATTTCAGAAAAAAAATCGTACAATAAAAAACCCCTCAAACGTAACGTCTAAGGGGTTTTTTTGTGGTAAAGGGCGGACTCGAACCGCCGACACACGGATTTTCAGTCCGATGCTCTACCAACTGAGCTACTTCACCTGAATCCCGCCTGTGTTTCGGGACTGCAAAGGTAGGAAACTTTTTTTTAGCACCAAACATTTTCTAAAAATAATTTCAAAAATTTTAAAATTATTTTTCAAATAGTATGCTTGCATAACAAATAGAAAAACCACATCTTTGTAACACACAATTAATTCAGTAAATTGTTAAAAAAAATCGCCAGATTATCTTTAAAATCATCAAAAAGAGGTTCTGATACATTTTAATATTAAGTAAGCTAAGCAGGCTTATTTTTCTGAACTATGCAAATCATTCAACAAATTCTCTTTGTAGCAGCTTTCGGTTTGGCAGCTTATTTTATTTCAAAACGCATACAAACCATTAAAAAGACCATTCAATTGGGCAAAGCTGAAGACCGTTCTGATAATCCTTCCGAGCGATTAATGACGATGTTACGCATTGCTTTCGGACAAAAGAAAATGTTTGACCGCCCCCTGGTCGGTATTATGCACTTTGTCATTTATGCTGGTTTCTTATTGATTAATGTGGAAGTGCTAGAAATTGTGTTAGATGGTATTCTAGGTACCCACCGTTTGTTTGCACCAGTTTTAGGAAGCCTCTATCCTATCTTGATTAATTTCTTTGAAATATTGGCTTTCGGCGTACTGTCGGTTTGTATCATCTTTTTAATCCGTAGAAATATTACTAAAGTAGAACGTCTGCAAGCTACTCGCCACCGTGAACTCAATGGCTTTCCTGTAATCGATGCCAATAATATCCTATTTGCCGAAATTATATTAATGACTGCCCTCCTCAGTATGAATGCTGTAGATAGTATTTTACAAGAACGTGGCAACGAGCATTATCATCAAGTAGGCTCTTTTGTAATTAGCTCTTTCTTGAAACCAATCTTTACAAACTGGAACGAAACAGCCCTCATTGTTTATGAGCGCATTGCTTGGTGGTTGCATATTCTGGGTATTCTGGCCTTTGCTTTGTATGTTACTTACTCTAAACATTTACATATTTTTCTGGCGTTTCCGAATACTTACTTCTCGAATTTGAAACCTAAAGGTGAAATGGTCAATATGCCAGAAGTGACTAAGGAGGTTCAGATTATGTTAGGCTTAACACAACCTGATGCTGAGGCTAGTACAGAAATTGCTCGTTTTGGAGCAAAAGACATCAAAGATTTGTCTTGGAAAAACTTGATGGATGCTTATTCATGCACAGAATGTGGTCGCTGTACTTCTGCTTGTCCTGCTAACATTACAGGCAAAGCTTTGTCTCCTCGTAAAATCATGATGGATACCCGCGACCGTCTGGAGGAAGTAGGTAGAAACCTATCGGTAAATGGGGGAATCTTTGTAGAAGATGGCAAGGCTTTGTACGGAGATTATATTTCTTCAGAGGAATTACGAGCTTGTACCACTTGTAATGCTTGTGTGCAAGAATGCCCTATTAATATTTCGCCTTTAGATATTATCCTGCAATTACGTCGATACCAAATCATGGAGGAATCTAGTGCGCCTGCTTCTTGGAATGCTATGTTTTCTAACTTAGAAACTAACCAAGCTCCTTGGAAATTTTCTCCTTCAGATAGATTCAATTGGGCGAATGAAATAAAATAAGATGTAGGATGAATAAAGAAATCTTTGAAGATAAATATTATTCTGTTGCTAATAAACACGCTAATTTTCTCTAAAAGTCATGAAGGCATTAAAAGTAATTATTACCCTTTTGATATTGCTTACAATCGGCTATTTCCTCGGACCAAAGCCAGATGCTCCAATCATCAAGGTAGCTTACGATTTTAATTTACCTAATTCGCTAACCGACTTAGAAACTAAAATCAATACTGATGAAAAAGCCGTTGTAGGCATTCGTCCTGATTGTCAAGCCAGAATTATTTGGGCTGATACTGCCAAAAAAGTAAAAACTAAACTAGCCATCGTATATGTGCATGGTTTTTCGGCAAGTCAAGAAGAAGGCGACCCTGTTCATACTAATTTGGCAAAAAGATATGGTGCTAATTTATATTTAGCTCGTTTAGCTGGACATGGTATCGATTTGGGCGATTCTACTATGAAAAATGTCATGGCAGATGATTTTATTCAATCAGCCGAAGAAGCATTAGCCATTGGCAAAAAACTGGGAGATGAAGTAATTGTGGTAGGAACGTCTTTTGGTGGAGCTTTGACATTGTATTTGGCTTCGCAACATCCCGAGATTAAATCAATTGTGATATATTCTCCTTGTATCAAAATTTTTGACGATAATGCTGAGTTGCTGGATAATCATTGGGGGCGGGCTTTGGCAAAGTTAGTCACAGGTTCTGAAATACGAGATTTCCCTCCGCACAACCCTATTCATGGCAGATATTGGAGCACGCATTATCATATCAATGGTGTAATTGCTTTGCAAAATTTCTTGACGAACATCATGACGCCAGAAACTTTTAAGAAAGTAAAATGCCCAACTTTTATGGGATATTATTACAAAAACGAAGAAGAACAGGACAAAGTGGTCTCTGTACCTGCTATGTTAAAAATGTATGACGAATTGGGCGTTCCGGCCAACGAAAAACAAAAAGTAGTTTTTCCGAATGCGGGCAATCATGTGATTGGCTCTTATGTTTTATCGAAAGACTATCAGACTGTACAGCAAAAAACTGAAGTATTTTTAGATAAGGTTTTGAAGTAAAGGCTTTGAGCAATCAGATTTCGACTGTCAGTCATTTTCAAATTTAGCTCATTTTCAAATTTTCAAATTAATTACAATGGCACCGAATCTTATTTTATACGCTGTTCCGTTTTTTGTATTGACTGTCATTATTGAGGCAATTTTTATTACACGCGAACAAAAAGATTATTTAGAAGCCAAAGATTCATTTACTTCTATGGCTTTGGGAATTGGTAATTTATTGAGCGGACTGATTTCTAAAACGGCTATCGCTTTTATCTTTTTGTATTTATACGACAATTTTCGGGTATTTACTTTAGATGGCTCTGTTTGGTGGATGTGGGTTTTGGCATTTTTTGCTGACGATTTTAGCTACTATTGGTTTCATCGAGAAGCACATCTAATTCGGTACTTTTGGGCTTCGCATAAAGTGCATCATTCTTCTGAAAAATATAATCTGGCAACGGCGCTTCGTCAAACTTGGACAGGCAATATTTCTGGCTCATTTATTTTTTATTTATGGATGCCTATTGTAGGCTTTCATCCAATAGTCATCGTGATTATGCAACAAATCAGTTTGTTGTATCAATATTGGATTCATACTGAAACTATTGGAAAAATGTGGAGACCCTTTGAATTTATCTTCAATACTCCTTCGCACCATCGGGTACATCATGGCTCGGATGTGAAATATTTAGATAAAAACTATGCAGGTATTCTAATTATCTGGGATAGAATGTTCGGCACTTTTATAGAAGAAGAGGAACGACCTACTTATGGACTGACGACCAATTTAAAAACTTATAATCCCGTAAAAATCGCCTTTAGCGAATGGGTAGATATTAGTAAAGATGTTTGGAAAGCAGGTTCATTAAAAAATGCTTTTCATTACGTTTTTGCTCCTCCAGGCTGGAGCCATGATGGTTCTAGAAAAACGGCGAAGCAAATGCAGGAAGAAATAAATAATAAATAAACACTTATTAATAATAATGGATTTAAGCGAGATTCTAACCTTAGCAAAAACTGATACTGAGAACAAAAACAAGGTTTTAATTATAGGAGAAATAACCAATGAACTATCAAATATTTTAACACAACAATCTGGAATTCAACTAACTAATTATCGATTTTCTATTGATGTATATGCGATAAAACATATTATTAAGAATCACGGAATTCCAGAAATTGAAATACCTAAAGGCCAAGTAGCTATTACAGATGCTGATTTTAACCTAATTCCAGAAATTTTACAAAATCCTGATTTAGTTTTCTATGATGGTCAAAATAAATTAGGGAAAGATGTTTTTCAATTTCAGAAAATAATTGGAGATAAATATGTGATAATTAAAGAGGTAAGAACAGGGAAAAAACAATTAGCTTTAAATTCCATGCGTATAATAAAAAAGAACCATCATTTCTGACAGTTCCTTTTAAAAACAACGAGCGAGTGCCTAAAATTAATTTTATCCCTCCTCCTAACGTCCTAAACGTTTTTGTTCATTACAAAGATAATAAATAAAACATGATTTGTCCAGTGAAATAACGAAGAAAAATCAATAAAGAAATGTTAAAAGAAATAGAATATAAAGTGCCTACAATGGCTGATATGATGAGTACTGGCGAAACCCCTGAAATATTATTTTGGGTAGGTTGTGCAGGTTCTTTTGATGACCGTTATAAAAAAGTCACCATTGCATTTACTAAAATACTTAATCATGTAGGTATAAAATTTGCCGTTCTCGGCACAGAAGAATCTTGCACTGGCGACCCTGCACGTAGAGCTGGCAACGAGTTTCTATTTCAAATGCAAGCCACCATGAATATTCAGGTATTAGACGGATATGGCGTAAAAAAAATCGTAACGGCTTGTCCTCATTGCTTTAATACCTTAAAAAATGAATACCCTGCTTTAGGTGGAAACTATGAAGTAATTCACCATGCTACTTTTTTACAACAACTGATTGATGCAGGCAAAGTAAAGGTACAAGGTGGGGGCGAATTCAATGTCGGAGTGCCGACCAGACGTAAAATTACTTACCATGATTCTTGTTATTTAGGTCGTGCCAATGATATTTATGAAGCTCCGCGGTCGTTATTAGAAGCTTTGGATGCAGATTTGGTGGAAATGAAACGTTGCAAAACCAAAGGTTTATGCTGTGGTGCTGGCGGAGGACAAATGTTTAAAGAACCAGAAAAAGGCAAAAAGGACATTAATGTAGAACGCATTGAAGACGCTTTAGCTACAGGAGCAACTACAATCGCCGTAGCTTGTCCATTCTGTATGGTAATGATGTCGGACGGTGTAAAAAACAAAGAAAAAGAAGATTCTGTGAAAGTATATGATTTGGCTGAATTGTTATTGGAGGGGATGAAATAAGAAATTATTTTCTGAATTACTGACTTCATTGATGGAATGAATTGAAATCATGCCATCAATAGTTTTAAAGCTACAATATTCAACTTTATAAACATTTGATTATCAATATCATACCAACATCTTGGTTTGATTTAATTTTATCCTTAACTTTGCAAAAATAACCTAAAGAGTAAAGACGCCAATCTTTGCTCTTTTTTTGTCGATATAAAATAATCTTACTTGACATTTGAAAGCTAAGATTGCCAAATACATGGAAACAGTAAAAATCACCAAAAAAGATATACGTAAACTATCGCTCGCTCAAATCAAAGACTTTTTGACTGAGCATGGCGAACAAGGATTCAGGGCTAAACAGATTTATGAGTGGCTTTGGAAAAAATCAGTGTTGACTTTCGAAGAAATGACTAACCTTTCTAAGAAAACGCGTGAACTGTTAGAAAATAACTTTGACATCAGAGCAGTTAAAGTATCTGAAAAACAGGTAAGTTCAGACAGAACTATCAAATCGTCTTTTGAATTATTCGACCATAATTTAGTAGAAGGCGTGTTGATTCCTGCTGACGATAGAATGACGGCCTGTGTGTCGTCACAAGTAGGCTGTTCACTAACCTGTAAATTTTGTGCTACAGGTTATATGGATAGAAAGCGTAACCTTGATCCTGCCGAAATATATGACCAAGTAGTATTGATTCGTGACCAAGCAGAATCGCATTATCAAACTCCCCTTACAAATATTGTGTATATGGGTATGGGCGAGCCTTTGCTGAATTATGCTAATGTATTGTCATCTATCAACTATATTACTTCGCCAGAAGGCCTAGGAATGTCGCCAAAACGCATAACGGTTTCAACGGCGGGTATTGCTAAGATGATTACCAAATTGGGTGATGATGAAGTAAAATTCAATTTGGCTCTTTCACTTCACGCAGCTAATGATGTAAAGCGCAATGAGATTATGCCTATCAACGAATCGAACACACTTGAAGCGTTGAAGGATTCTTTATTGCATTTTTACAAGAAAACAGGCAGTAGAATTACGCTTGAATACATTCTTTTCTATCGCTTTAATGATAGTTTACAAGATGCTAAAGAGCTTTGGGAGTTTGCCAGACAGTTTCCTTGTAAAATCAATATTATTGAATATAATCCCATTGCAGAAGCAAATTATACCAATACCGACCCACAGACATTATCCAAATTTGCTCAGTTTTTAGAAAGTAAAAACATGGTAGTAAACGTGCGTCGCTCAAGAGGAAAAGATATTGATGCTGCCTGTGGACAATTGGCAGGAAAGAAACCGCCAGTAGTAAAAGAGGAAGTTACAGCATAATCATAAAGTATTCAACAATGGCGATGATGGCAAACACCAGCATAGCTAAACAAAGAATTACTTTTCCAACCATACCAGCAATAAGCCCTAAAAATGAGCCAACAGCCGCTTTTAGGGCTTTTTCAGGTGTTGCTTTTCCAACAATCTCCCCTAAAAATGCTCCCAAAAAAGCTCCAATAAATAAGCCAAAGCCTGGAATAACGAATAAGCCTACTAATAGGCCAATCATTGAACCCCACGAACCGTACTTAGTCCCACCAAACTTTTTTGTTCCCCAAATAGGTGCATAATAATCGAAAATACTGATGCCGATGGTAACCAACGTAAAGAAAGTCAGGGTTTTCTTATCAAAATCCACATATTTGGAATAATGTAACATAAATAAGCCTATCAAGCTGAGGGGTGGCCCTGGCAATGGTAACACTGCACCTGCCAAACCTACTAAAAGGCATATTATTGAACCAATCAAGAGAACTACATCCATTTAGTTTTGAGTGATGAGTTGTGAGCAGTTTACCATATTGGCTCAAAATTGATATACAGTACTTTAAGCCTAACAACTTATTAATTTTATACCATTAATTTAAAGCCTTCTCCATGAAGGTTCAAAATCTGGATTTCGGGTTCTTCTTTCAAGAATTTTCTTAATTTGGTAATATATACATCCATGCTTCGGGCATTGAAATAGGTATCATCTCCCCAAACCATTTTCAAAGCAAAACTTCTACTGACAGGCTTTCCCATGTTTTCGCATAATAATTTCAGCAAAGCTGATTCTTTTGCCGTCAATTTCTGAGATTCACCATTTCTTTCTAGTATTTGTTTTTCAGTATCAAAAGCAAAACCTCTGATTGTAAAGTGCGATATTTTTTCATTTTGCAACTCTAATTTCTGACTTCTTCGTAAAACTGCTTGCAGGCGTGCTAACAATTCTTCCATCGAAAAAGGTTTGGTCATATAATCATCGGCTCCTAGTTTAAAGCCTTGCAAAGTATCTTCCTTCATCGCTTTGGCCGTCAGGAAAATGATAGGCGTATCTTTATCAGACATTCTAACCTCTTTAGCCAACGTAAAACCGTCTTTTTTAGGCATCATTACATCAAAAATACAAAGGTCATAATCCTGCTGTACAAACTTTGTCAGGGCTTCATCACCATCTTTAGCCAGAATAGTTTCATAGCCTTTTATCGTTAAATATTCTTGTAGCAAAGTACCTAAATTGGGGTCGTCTTCGGCGAGGAGAATCTTTGTCATTTCAGTTAAATTGATTTTTATCTTTAATTTGTTGGTGTTTTTACATTGTTATTCATAGCTATATATCTTTCAATAATAGACATTTATAACAATTATCTACATATTTTCAAGGGAAATACTTATAAATTTCCTTGCGGTGAGCTATCAAAATAAAAAGAATACTACCATCATCCTGAAGCTCAAAACCTATTCGATAATCACCTAGTCTAACTCTATAATAGGTTTGGAAACCTTGCATTTTTTTGATATTAGGAATTTCAGCAAGAGAATCTGAATTTTCAAAACTTTCAATTAAAGACAATAGACGAGCTTTTATTTTTTTATCTTTGAGCTTTTTGATACTTTTTTCAAATGACTCATCAAATTGCAAAATCATTTGCTTAAATGTTCTAATATAGAGGCTTTTGACACTTTCTTGCCTGTTTTCTCTTGGGTCATCATCAAACCTAACGCTAAATCTTCAGCAATTTCAGGGTTAAGAATCTGTGCTTTATCACCCATTTTTTTTACTAATTCAACCAGTAATTTACTTGTCTGCTTAGACTGTGTTTGTATAAGAAGCGTTTCCATATTTTTAGTTTTGTAAAAAGTAATTTTATTCTTTTATGTATCTCGCACTAACTTGTTGAACATTACCTTATAAATACATTAAACTCTTAATTTTCATCATCAAGTACAAAATATTCTACTATACTTATATAGGTAAAATCACTTCAAATTCACTTCCTTCACCAAACCTACTCACTACATTTATACGTCCGTGATGTTCTTCTACCATCTTTTTCACATAGCTCAAACCTAAGCCAAACCCTTTTACATCATGCAAATTACCAGTAGGAACGCGATAGAATTTTTCAAAGATATTCTTTATCGACTCCTTACTCATTCCAATACCCTTATCTTTTATGATAATTGATATCCCTTTTTCAGTATTTTGAGTAACGATGGTAATTTCAGGCTTTTCTGGCGAATACTTATTGGCATTATCTAAAAGATTAAAGATAATATTGGTCAAATGTACTTCATCTGCTTCAATTTCTGTCTTTTCGGCCTGTAAATCTAAATCAATCGTACCTTCTCTAAGCTCAATTTGTGGGCTAATATTTTCTAATACTTTCTCAATAATTTCATGCACGTCAACCGTTTTTAGCTTCAATTGTACGTCTCCTCTTTCCATTTGTGCGGTTTGTAGTACTTTCTCAACTTGAGAGCCTAGCCTTTTGTTTTCATCACGGATAATCCCTAAATATCTTTTAAACATCGATGGACTAGCAGCCACGGCTTCGTCTTGGAGCATCTGAGTAGCCAATGAAATCGTAGAAATTGGCGTTTTAAACTCATGGGTCATGTTATTGATAAAATCATTTTTAATGTCTGCTAATTGCTTTTGTTTCACGATCGTATTCACAGCTACATAAAAACAACTTAATACCACCAAAATCAACAGCAAGGAAGTAGCATACATCACCCAGATGTTGCGGATAATATAACGGTCTTGATTAGGAAAATATACTCTTAAATAATTTTCAGAATTGGCATAATCGTTCGGGAAGAGATTAACAGTATACGTATCCTTATCATTTTTCAAGCCCGTCATTTTGTATTTCATCGAAGACGCATAATGCAGATAATTAGGCTCTTCCTGACTACTGATACCATATTCAAAGGGAATTTCTATTCCCTTCATTTTGATTTCATATTTCAACAGAGAATCCAGAACCATATAATTGATTCTGTCATAAATACTCCTTTTTTTGAACAGAAAATCATTAAAAACCTCCTTAGCCATTTCGGCTTTGTTCATTACTTTATCTTCTGTTTTTAAAGGCTCAATAATTTTGTCAACATGCTTTTTTACAAGTTTTTTCCTTTTCGCTGCTAGCAAATCAGCCTTCTGCATAGAATCTTGTTTTTGTAAACTATTCTGATGTTGCTGAAGTGCCTCCGAAAAAATCTCATCTAATTGTTTATGTTCATTCAATCGATTCTGAAAATCTTGAATATCAATATTCATTGAAAATTCCTGATATTCTCTAATCTCCCCATTTGGCAAAATCTCCGTTCCCTTTGATACCAAAATATCTGAAGGAAAAGGCGTACGTGCTACTTTATCCAAACCAATGGTTGATTGATTCGGAGTGTTTTGAGCGAGCACTTTCTGTTTGGGTACTTCCTGTACCTTTTCTTCTACAGGCTTTGCTATCGCCAGCAGTTGTTTTTGTTTTTCTTCTGCCTCTACTTTCCTTTGGACAAAATAATAAAACTCCTGTTTGCCAAGCTTCCGCACTACCTGTTGCATAGCGTCTCTTACATCACTTCCAAACTGATCATTTTTAGAGCGAACCGTAAAACCCAACCAATACATTTGAAAGGCGATTAAACCTAACAGTGCAAAAGCCATCAAAGCAATAATATATTGTATTTTTCGCTTAGTCATTCTTAATAATTAGCATTAATCATACTCTTTTTAGTTCATCTAAATTAGTTTCAAATAATTTTCGCACAAAAAATATACTCGAAAATTTACTTTGCAACATTTTCATTTTTAGTGTGTCTATTTCAGAGCAACAAAATTAAACTAAATCTTAACCAATTTATTTTGTTTAACATCTTTTAACAAAGTTTAAAGGTTTGATATATAATAGGTTGATTAAGTTTGTTTTATATAAATTTTAAATGTTTTTTTTAATCAAAATCCAACATTCACTATGCAAAAGAACATCAAAATTTTCGGGACAGCCCTCTTATTTGCGGTAAGTATGACAGCAATGGCTCAAAAAAGCACTTCGCAAAATATTGAAGAAAAAGATGGAAAAATCAAAATCCATGTAGAGACTACAGAAAACGGACAAAAACAAGTATTCGACCGTACTTATAATGCAGAAGGTTTGAATGCTGAACAAAAAGAGAATTTAATCAATAACATCACAGATTCATTATTCTCGGCATCGGGTCACGGTAGAAAACAAATTAGAATTAAAATAGACAGAAATGGTGATAGGTTATCACAAGCGCCAAGAGCTTTTGGAAATGGGCAGAAACGCATTGAAATCTACAAAGATGGCAAACGAATTGACAAAGACTTCAATGATAAAGATATCCATGCGTATAACTTCGATTTCAAGAGATTGGATAGTGACAAACTAATAGGTTCATTAAAACCTGCTATGAAGGAATTCAAGTTTAAGTTTGATAACGACTTTAAAGAGTTTGATCCTTTCAACGAATCAAAAACAGTAAAAGCCCTGAAAATATATCCAAACAAGCCTTTTGACAACAAACTGAATCTTAAATTTTACACTCCTGAAAAAGGTGATGTGAATGTAATCGTTACTGATGTCAATGGTAAAGAAGTGGGTACGCAGAAATTTAAAGATTTCCAAGGAGATTTCATGGGACAAGTAGAATTAAAGAAAAATACAAAAGGAACACTCTTTGTAACGGTAACACAAGGTGAAGACGGGACTGCAAAAAGAGTAGTTATCGAATAAAATAATTGATTGGTCAGGTTTGTTTTAAAAGAGTCATTTCCATTTCTGGCAATGACTCTTTTTGTTTATCATAAAATCAGCATGAATTACCTCAATAATAATTTCCATACCAGCTTTATGCCTCCTGACATATTCAGATGCAGAAAAATCTAAAAAAAAGTTTAAGACTTAATCCAAACATAATCAGCGATTTATAAATTTTTCAAATTTTTTTTGCTATTTTTTTCACAAAAAGCTTGCACAGGTGATTTATAAGGCATAATTTTGCACCACAATTCAACGGAATTATAAGCGAAAGTAGCTCAGCTGGTAGAGCGCAACCTTGCCAAGGTTGAGGTCGCGAGTTCGAACCTCGTCTTTCGCTCAGCTTATCGAAGCACCGTAAGGTGCTTTTTAAGTTTAAGAAGTTAGGGTAATTACTTTAATTTCATGCCAGGGTGGTGGAACTGGTAGACACGCAGGACTTAAAATCCTGTGAACGCAAGTTCGTACGGGTTCGATTCCCGTCCCCGGTACAGTATAAAAAAGGGTTTTTACATCTTATTGTAAAAACCCTTTTTTATTTGGTACTATATCTTTCTGCATAATTTAAGGTAAAACTGCCAAAAAGATGTCTTCATTTGAAAACCTAAAGAAAATTCGTCATACCTAACATTCACTTTTCTCATTTTAAAGTAATCATATTTTTCTTAAAATCTGCTAGCCCTGTTACGGTTTTACTAAAATCAGTATCCTTGTACAGATATGAAAACTAAATTTGAAAATATTGTGGCAAGCTGCCAAATTCGTTTTGACCATGGGGACCCTGAGACATGGAAGCACAGGGATTTTGTGGAGCTTAGTCATGAGATTCTTCAAGACACGAATGTTTCTATTAGTACCAATACCCTTAAACGGATTTTTGGAAAAATTTCAGTTTATCAGCATTACATTCCACAACAGGCCACCATTCAGGCGCTAGAAAAATACGGTCAAAATCTTTCATCAGCTAATGCGCTCGACGATATTAAACAACCAATAGAACCGTTAATCTTACCCGCACCTAAACGCATTGGCATTTATAAATTTGTTCTGCCGATGGCTATTATCACTTTTGCAGGACTGATGGCTATGATTTTCAGTTTTTTCTATACAGACAGTGATTCTACATCTGACTTACGATTTGTGAGTATGGAAGGATTATTGCCAGCAACGGCCTTTTTCGAATATCAGGCTCCTAAAAGCAAAGACAGTCTTTTTCTGAATTTTGGTGATAAAACACAATGGGTGTATGTGGAACCTGGGAAAGCCAGCCTCGCTCATGCTTATCTGTTCCCAGGTGTATTTTCCGTAACCTTACAAAGTAGAAAACATACCTTGAAGTCAATCAATGTGTATGTCCGTTCTAACAAATGGGTTGGTCTTGGATACCGTCAGGGAGATGAGTTACCAAAACATTACTATGAATTTTTGGCTACTAAAACTGGGAAAGACAGCCTCTTCCATATTTCAAACGAACAGCTAAAATCAAAAGGCATCGATACGTCTGGACTGGTTTATACTAGGCTTTGTAATTTTATGCCTGTGGATTATACTGGCGAAAATTTTGTTTTTGAAACCACCTTTAAAAACATGGTGGATAAAAATGGAATGTATTGTAAAAGCACTCAGTTTCAAGTTTCTGGCATCAAAAATCGTATCCGTTTTAGATTAGCCACCCCAGGGTGCAGTAATAGAATAACCAATATAATTAGTGAGCAAAGCTATGTTGGGACTAAAGTCAATCTTTCTAAGTTTACATTAGATTTAAGCCATTGGACTACCGTGAAAATGATAAATCATCATAAAAAGGTATTGCTTTATGTTAACAACAAGCTCCTATATACACGAACATACCAAGAATCGATAGGCGCCATTAAGGGTCTTTTTTTAGAATTCGAAGGAACTGCTTTCGTAAAAACCTGCCAGCTAACATCTGAAGATGGCAAAATCCTCTACCATTTCTAATTTCCCTCCTCAAAGAACTTCAAAGTAAAACTGGCAAATGCCTGTAAACCAACAACTTATTTTATCCATATTATGGACATAACTTGGATAAAATTTGGTCAAGCTATCCCACCTCTTATCACCCTTCTTGTACGTAATTTTCGGAAATCAAAATAGTCTAGTATTTGTCTTCTATTTGCAAATGATTCTATTCTCTTTCTTTTGCACCATGAGACACTATAGAGGAACTAAATGTAAATTACTAATGAAGAATAAGAAAATTTTATTAACCATCGTTACCCTTTTTTATACAACATTCCTTTTTGCTCAAAGCAAGCATGAGCACGTTAGAATAAACCAACTTTTTAATTTTGGTTGGAAATTCAAAGCTGGTGAAATCTCGAATGCTCAAAATCTCACTTACGATGATAGTGATTGGCGTGAGCTAGATTTGCCACACGATTTTCAGATTGAGCAACCTTGGGATAAATCAGCCAGTCGTGGTCGTGGATTTAAAGCAATGGGGATAGGTTGGTATCGAAAAACATTCAAGGCAGACTCTAGTTGGATAGGTAAACAAATATTGCTTGATTTTGAAGGAATGATGTTATCAGGGGAAGTGTGGGTGAATGGAAAGAAGATTGGAAAAACAGACTACGGTTATCTTGGTTTTGAATCAGATATTGCAGGAATCATTCGATACGACGCTGTAAATGTGGTTGCCGTTCGTACTTCTACGGGCGAAAACAGCAATTCCCGTTGGTACACTGGTGGTGGACTTTTCAGAGATGTACATCTGATAGTAAAAGACACCATCTCTATTGCTCGTCATGGTATTTTTATCACAACTCCACACATTTCTAATCAGCATGCCGAAGTAATTGTACAAGTGGAAGTAGCAGGAATTAAAAATAAACAATATCAACTGGAGATTAAGACAACGATATTTTCTCCAGAAGGAAAACAAATAGCTGAAACAAAAACGTGGGCTCCGAAGAAATCAAATATCGCTACCGTAGAAGATCCCCTACCAAGGATAAATATTACGAATCCGCAACTTTGGTCTTGTGAAACGCCCAATCTTTATACAGCTGAAGTTGTATTAGTTTTAAATGGAAAAGTGATTGATAAACTCACTAAAAAGTTTGGAATCCGTACGATTGAGTTCTCTAAAGAATATGGATTAAAATTAAATGGTAAAAAGGTCTTTCTTAAAGGCGTTGCCAATCATCATGACTTGGGTGCTGTAGGTGCGGCTGCTTATGAAACCTCAATTGCCAGAATGATGGACAAATTAAAAGCCTTTGGTTTTAATCATATCCGTACTTCGCATAACCCTTATTCGGAAGCATTTTTTAACCTTGCCGATGAAAAAGGAATTCTGGTTGTCGATGAATTATACGACAAATGGGGAAGCACAGTTGCTTGGGCAGGCAATGCACCATGGAATGATGTATGGTTCAACAATGTAAAGGAATGGATTAAACGAGATAGAAATCATCCTTCGGTTATTATGTGGAGCTTTGGAAATGAGTTACAGTTTCAAGAAGAACGATGGGGATTTGCAACAGGTGATTGGGGCGTTACTACCTACCGACTGATGGATGTAGTAGCAAAACGTTATGACCCTACCCGTAAAACAACAGTTGCTATGTATCCCGCTCGTGCTGGAGGAATTATTAAGGCTAATCCAGATTTCAAAATCAAAGAAAACATCGTTCCGCCTGAATTAGCCACTGTAACTGATGTGGCCAGTTTCAACTATGTATGGGATGATTATCAAGAGTATTTGAAGCACGCTCCCGATATGATTATTTATCAAAGTGAGGCCGTTACGAATGAATTGGCTGCTCCTTACTTCGGTATGGATAGAGATAAAATGGTGGGATTAGCCTATTGGGGAGCTATTGAATATTGGGGGGAGTCTGACGGTTGGCCGAAGAAGGGTTGGAACTATTCCTTTTTCAATCATGCCATGGAGCCTTTTCCACAAGCATGGCTAACCAAAAGTGTTTTCAAGGAAGAACCTTTAGTACATATCGGTATCGTAGATAATGAAGGAGATACAAAAATGTGGAACGATGTATTGGTAGGACAAAAAGTTATTTCGTCACATTGGAATCGACAGGAAGGCAAAAAGTATAATCTCTATACTTATACCAATGCTGATGAGGTGGAATTATTGGTGAATGGTAAATCGTTAGGAGTGCAACAAAATTCTACCGACGTAAAAAAACGCAATACTATTTATTGGAAAGACATTCCATTTACGGCTGGTAAGATTACGGCAATTGCCCGAAAAGGAGGCAACATTGTAACTCAAGACGAACTGGAAACAACTGGGAAGGCAGTAGCACTAAAAATAGAAACTGAAAATACCGACTGGAAAGCAGATGGCATGGCTCTTCAATATGTAAAGGTATATGCTGTTGATAGTAAAGGACTTAAAGTGCCAACGGCAACGGGAGAAATCACTTTTGATGTCAGTGGACTAGCAACTATAATTGCAGTAGATAACGGCAACCATGTAAGTAATGATTTGTTTGCAGGAAATAAAAAAGCACTTCACAACGGTTTTGCCATGGCTATTTTGCGTGCAGGTCAAACAGCAGGAACTGTAAAATTGAAAATTTCAGCGGTGGGATTTAAACAAGCAGAACAAAACTTACTCTTAAAATAGTTTAGATAATTTATAAAACTCCCTTTGAGGATTGGTAGTATGGAAACCAATCCTTCAAAGAGAACCTTCTCACTCGTTTATATTCGGGTGAGATTAAACATAGTGTGTAGTGAATGTTTATTTTAAAATGCATTTATCCAATCGGCTAGCTAAACTTCTTCAGCAGCCTCAATATTGATTGAACTTTCTGCAATGGCCGATAATAAGCTATCAGCATCTTTTTCTTCTTCCAACGTCTGATGTAATAACTTAGCTGCCTTTTTTTCACCTAATGTATTGGCGAAAGAAAACAATGTACCATAAGTAGCAATTTCGTAGTGTTCTACTTTCTGGCTTGCCGCAATAATACCTGCATCACGTACTACGCCTTCTTGCGTGCTTTCCATGATTTCCTCTGCTTCCTTAATTAGCCCTTCTATGGCTTCGCATTTCTTGGTTTGTGGTTTCAAGCCTAGTGCCTCAAATACTTTTTCCGCACGAATCACTTGACCTTCAGTAACCTTGAGATGATCTTGGAGTGCATCTATCAATTCTTGAGAAGTAGCTTTCTTAGCCATTTTTGGCAAAGCTTTTGTCAATGCTTTTTCAGCGTAATAAATGTCTTTTAAGCTATCTTCAAATAATTCACGCAGGCCAGTAGCCACATCTGAGTTTTTTGGAGTGTTTTTCATTTTCTTAGAATTAAGTTTGAATAATTTGAATGTTAATTTTATAATTTAAGTGGAATATAATGTAACAGATGGTGAAAAAAGCATTCCACTCAAATATGTAGTAGACTGAGAACTAAGTACCACAAAAGATAGAATAATCCTTTAGAGTGTGGTATAAGTACCTCTTTCATTGCATTTATACACAAGCTTCTTGATAAATATTTTTGAGGAGATGGACTTTAAGTGATGGCTTATTTACAAGCTACTAAGTAGTAAAAGATGGCCTTTTAGTACTTAGCGATTCGCCATGTATTCCCTACTTTCAGATTATCTAATAATCTCACTAGCGGTGTACACTCTTTCCTTGAAGAAACCTTTTTGGGTAAATTCTGGCACAACCAAGTTTTGTTAGGTCGCCTGTTTGTAATCTAAATGTTGGTATTGAGTGAGATTTGAACGAGATATTATCTGAGAGAATAAGAGCGGATTTGTAGACATAGGAATCTCCTTTTTTGAAGCGAAATAAATAATACTTTTACTTTGACGAACTTCCAGCATTTCTCTTACAAGTAATGGCTTGATTGAGATTACTGCGTAATGTTGGCAACATGATGGTTGCCAATTGAATCATATCGAAATCGTTAGATTCTACTAAAACTTTTTCAAAGGAAGCTATCGCATCTTTGTTGCTCATAACCATGCTATTACAAAACGCAAAGTCAAAATCTCTTTGCGACTGTTTATTTAATTTGCTGTAAGTATCAATAGCATGGTTTGATAAGACTGTTGAAATCCTGATTGATTTTTTCTTGGCAATTGCTATTATATTTTTTAATGATTTATAATGCAACACTTCCATCTTTTTACCCAATACTCTTACTTCATATTGCTGACTAGTATGTTGTGCCAACTGTCCTAGTTTTATTTCTTCTAAATCAATTTCTGCAACATTTACCAAAAACTGTTTGTCATTTTCTAGTGCTATATCTTCAAGTGTAGTTTCTTTGATTTGATAAATATTTGATAAACTTTCATCAGGTTTTGGATAACGATGATTACAAGATATAAAGCCAAACATAATAAGGCATCCTACTACGCTTGACCACAGAGTGTTGTTTAAGTAAATGGTTGTTTTCATATTATTTTACTGATTGAAATAAATCTTACCTATTGATGTAGTACTTGCTAATGATAAAAAACTATAAATAAATAATTACATAACTGTTATAATGAGTTGCCACCCTTTGCTGGACATCACTGACTTTTCTTTTGTTGACTCTTTCGAGGGTCAATCTTGCCATCAAATAAATCTCTTCTAGTCACCCTCTCGTACAAGGATTATAGATAAATCTGATATAGGTGGTTATTATCTAAAAACCAATTAAAGGCTATCTTCATTTTATGCAAGTATTCGTCCTCTCTGAAAACTTCATAGAATGTATTAAGTGCCAATATAGTATATGATGGGTTGTTCCATGTATTACGATAATACAAGCCTTTTATAATGAATGCCATTGCACGGTACGAGTAGAGAATATTTTTTGAACATTCTGTAATGCTATTTGCAGAGTTGCTTCAGCATTATCCGTATATCGTTTTTAATTATTTACCATCAAAGCCTAGTAAAATAATTTCTAACATAAGCTAGCTGTTGTTTATCAGTCATTTTATCACTTGTCCTTACTTCAATCTTGATATTTTTATAATGTTGGTCTTCATTCAAAATATTAAATAGTTGGGCTTTTGCATTTGTTGGGCCAAATAGTAATACTTCATCATACCCTATTATTTCCGTAGCTATTTTTTTATAAAAATCCATTTCAAGGTGTTGCTCCTTGTTATGCATAACATTTTCGCTTTTGCTCAAGCTTTGCTCTTTTTCTTCATGTGTAAAATCAGATGTTATTGTTTTACTTTCTATGAAAATACTACTATATTCCATTAAATTGGCTGTTGAGTGATCCATCCAGATACCCAATTTCTTCTTTGTAGTCATTATTCTTGATGTTGTTTTTGTATATAAGATTGTTTGAATAGTATAGGTTTAGAGGTTAGAGAACCATATTATGCTGTATCTCCGCGATTATGATTAGTATTGTATTTTTTTAATAATGCCAATAAAGAATCATAATAATCTTGTAAATTTTTCTGATTTACCGCTGGGTTAACAACATCTGGAGCGCTAACTGGCATTTCGTCAACATATTTAGATAATTCAGGAAATTTCTCTTCAATAAGCATTGTTATTTTAAGAATATCGTCGTTAAGGTCACTTTCCGTCTTCATAAAGTTTAATTATTAACTATAAAAAACGTTTGTGCTGGAACATTTTGTTCAAAAATCAATTTATTAACTGAGCCTTTAAAATCTAGTGATGGATTGGGTTTAAGTGCTTTCTGTATCGCCTGTCTGATTTTCTGGCAAAGTATTTTTTGATTAGAAGGTTTATTGATAAATGTTTTGCCCCCAAGCTGAAGTATCTCTTTAATCCTATCCATATCATTAGTAAGAAAAACCACTGGAATATTTTTCATTCGAGGGTTCTTTAATATTTTAACAAAACATTCAATACCTCCCATAATAGGCATATTGATGTCCGTAAAAATTAAGTCTGGAAGTATTTCTGCCTTTTCTAATTGTTCTAAAGCTTCTTTTCCATTATTTGCAAGTCCAAACAGACGAACTTCGTGTATTTCACTCAAGGCTTCTATAAAAAACCTTTGGTCATCTTTATCATCTTCAATTAATAATATATTTTTTGTGGTTTTCATTTTTTTGGGCTATCAAATAGTCTTTGTAGCCACTTTTAATAATGGTTAAAATCATTTTAAATTGGACATTCGCATTAAAACAGTAGGTTGAATGGGCTGGAATAATAATTTCTTCGCCTAATTTTAGCTTAACTTTTTATCATTGATTATTAACTCGGCAGAACCATCAATAATTTGAATGTATATATCGTAAGGAAGTTTTTTTTAGATAATTTTTCTCTAGCATCTAAAGAAAATATAGTGATATTCCCTGTAGTGCTTTTGATTTTTCTAATTCAGAATTTCCCATACTTATATTCGATTTAATGCTGATTGAACTATCTTATTACAAAGGTTGGGAATTTGACATTAGAATGTGTTACACAACTTTAGAAATATGTTGCATTATTCACAGGTTGGGGGAGCAATGGTAGCTTTTCAATTTAATTTTCAATAGTATCTATATTGACGATAACCTATATACGTAGCTAGTTAAATTTATCTACTTATTATACCTCAATACTTATCTGATTTGTTGTTTAACGCTATTATTCTGGCATAATCAACTCTAAGTAACCTTTGTTGAGCATTAATCATAATGCGCTGATAGGTAGAGATATTTGCTAGATTATCCTTCAAGGCTTTTCTATAAGTATTAATGATTTCTTCCTCGCTATGTAAACAGACATTTAGGATGGCTTTTCGGTAATTTCCTGAAAGCATTGTTTTTAATTTACTTAAAAAACCAAAAAAATTATTTGTTGACGTTCTTTCCTTAGTTGGTTTACCTCCAATATTATACATTTCGTCAATAAGCTCTTTTTTAAAATATTTACTCGTTGGTTTAACCTTCAAACCTGTTTCATCTATTCCATAGCTTTCTAAGCTTTCATTATCTAGTTCAATCAGAGAGTTTAGTCGTTCTATTGATTTTTCTTTATTTATTGTATTGATAGACATAAGTTATTGTATTAGATATTGACTTGTGAGTTAATACATGATTAATCTGATAGGTTGTGTACAGACTCACAAGCCAACATATATTGTTCTAATCTACAGTAAAAGAATCAATAATAATACGATGATAATAATGGCTCCTACAGAAAGATATACGCCACCGCCTACTTCTTTTAATGATTTTTTAATTGAACGGACTTCTTTTCTCAAAGCTTTCTTTTCTACCGAACTCATATTCGATTTATCCATGGCCTTGATTTCTTCTAATCTATTCATTAGCGTACTTGCTGTTGCTGATGCCACTTTTTCAGTTGCTGCTTTCTCAGGTTCATTCCCTTCAGCTTTCAATGTAATAGGCATCACTAGAACCAATACAATCGTGATTAAAAGATACGATTTAATTTTTTTCATTTTTTTAGTATTTATAGCTTGATTTTTAGTATTCAGTATAAAGATGGGGTATAAAAAGCTAGAAACTGTTACATGATTTTGGATAATAGTTACATGATTCACAGGTTTTCGAGAGTACTTCTTTTTTTAAGTTTAAGGGCTTTAAAAAATGATGGGGTTAAACCAGTTATCTTTTTGAATTGATTAGAAAGATGAGCTACGCTACTATAATGTAGTTTAGCCGCTATTTCGGTAAGGTTTAGCTCATCATAAATGATTAGCTCTTTTACCCGTTCAATTTTGTGCAGAAGAATATACTGTTCAACTGTAGTGCCTTCCGTTTCAGAAAAAAGATTGGATAAATAAGTATAATCGTATTTAAGTTTTTCGCTTAAATAAACTGAGAAGTTGATTTTAGGCATTTCATCTGTATAATGAACCATCTCAACGACTACATTCTTTATTTTTTCGATTAACATAGCTTTTTTATCATCCATTAGTTCTAGTCCCGATTTTGCAAGGGCAATTTTAATTTGGTTGTGCTGCTGTTGAGAGATATTTTCCATGATTTCCACTTCACCCAAATTTACATTTACATAATGTAATCCAAGTGCTTTCAACTCTGCTTTCACCACCATTTTACAACGATGGCTGACCATATATTTTATAAATAATTTCATACCTTACCTATCAAGTTTGTTTACGAAGCACAGACAACGCAAAAGGGTGGGAAGAGCTAGCAAGTTAAGGCTTTATAAAAGCGCTGTTTAATTTTGTCATTCGTCGATGTTACATTCTCTCCATATACCAATTTAACTCTTTTTCCATTTTATGATACTTGAAAATAGTTGAAATAATTTGCTGTAACCGCAAAAAGGCTGTTTCGCTCTTTACCACATAATCATAAGAATGGTGGTGCATACAATTTATGGCTACATCTATTCTATCTTGTTGAGACAACATCACTACAGGGATTTTAGCATCAAAAGCTTTTATTTCATCCAATACTTGTATTCCGTTTATTGCGTATTTATCAATCCCATCAAGCAAATAATCTAAAATAATGATATCGGGTTCATGCGATAAGTTTTCTATACAAAGCTCGCCTGTAACATATGTTTCAACGATAAAGTTATCTAATTGAAGGAATTCTATTTCTAGCGATTTCAAAAACACCACATCATCATCTACTAGAAAAATTTTAATTTTATTTTCGTTTCTCATTATTTATTAGCTGAATGTATGTCAACTATAATTTAACTATAAATAATTATTAAGGCAGCAGTTACTTAAACCCTGCCTATGTCTGCCACGGTAAATTCAACATTTTAGCTAATATGTTGGTTTTACTTGAATTTAATATAAAACTATCAGTAAAGGTGAGCATCTTATTCGACAATAACCTTATATCATTAAAGAATAACCTTATATAATTCATATATTTCAAAAATCGGTAAGCATAAAAGTGCCAAATAGCTATATCGTTAAATATATATTCTTGAAAAACAATCAATTACCCTTCAACCCCTTACTTATTTTTTGAATAAAATAGCTATTCATAAAGGTGTAAATCGAGGGATATAATTTATTTTAAAATGGGAAGTCTTTTCTCGTGGGTATTCTAATAAAATAACAAGACAGGGTTCAGGTCATTAACTGTATGGATATTGAAAAAATCTGTTGATTTAGTAAGTAAAGTCATCTCTGAAAGCTGGAAATAGTAGCCTAAAATACCTAGCGCTAGGTATTGCCACATTTTCACTAATCATCTAAATTAGCTTTGCTAATTAGGCTTTACCAAATACAAATAAAAAAACAACAGTTACTTTATAAAACACTTTTACATTAAGCTTATGGATGCTTGTGCCATCCATGCTGGTATTCAAGTATTGTTGAAATTGCAGAAGAATAGACTATTTTTAATATTCTTATTAGCTACTTCTCCCTCATTTTTATTCGCACAAGACATCATCATCAAGAATGATAAATCTGAGCTTAAGGCAAAGGTTGTTGAAATAACAAGTGATTTTATTAAATATCATGATTGGGATAACCTATCTGGACCAATATACAATATTGCCAAATCACAGGTATTCATGATAAATTATCAAAATGGTAAAAGAGAATTTATAGCACTCGTTGGAGGTTCATATTATTTGAATGAGGCATTGAAACTGGATAAAACCAAAGGTGCTTTGTATATAGGTGCAGCCGTTGCGTACACTTATACTGCGGTAACCTCCGATGCTTCAGACGAGATGGTTTCTTCAGGAGATTTTGGTGGGTTTGGGCGTGTTGGCGGTCGCTTAAATTTTACCAAGGGCTTTGGAGCTTTTGCTGAAGTGCATGTCGGACAGGGAGACCCTGCCATCATTGCAGGATTGACATTTAGTATTATAAAATAAAAAACTAGAGACTGATATAATGAAAACCTCATTACTAAAATCGCTTTTTATTACCACAGTTCTTGGCTGTATGGCTATGGGTTGTAAGAATGATGAGGTAACATCTGTTAACACGAACAACGAATTTACTTTTGGTAGTGATAAATATACTGGTCCCTGCACTGCTGTATCCTCACAGATTTGTAAAGGTTCAACTGATGTGGGTATTACATCAACCAAAAGTTTGCTTGTTTATAACATGCCAACGGCTAGTTCTGGAAACTTTACCATTACTAACGGCTGGGCTGCTAATCCTGCTTGCAATATTTATGTGTTAATACAAAAGGAAAGTGGCGACGTATCTGCTAGCATTAATGGAACACTTACTAAAACAGGGGAAAAATCATTCACTTTGTCTACAGTGTTAAGTGCTAGTCCTTCTGCCTCGTCCACCATTGCAGCAACGGCAAGTGGCAGTTATAAGTGATATTGAGATTTAAGGTATTTCAGATTATCCTTCTCGTATAAATATAAGATACATACCTATATAAACAACCCCCGGATATGCCAGCATTTGGCATATATCGGGGATTTATTATTTTTTACAATGCATATACTCATGGCTATCAAGTATCTCTTTTAGTTTAGCGGAATCAAAAGGTTTGACCAAGTAGTCTGAAATTTCTTTAATCTTCTTTGCCTGCTGAATGTCTTCTGGGTCTGTAGAAGACGTAACAATGAAAATAGTAACGGGTTTGTTAATCTGTGCTTTGATAGCACTAAATTCTTCTAAAAACAGCCATCCATCCATGAGTGGCATGTTGATATCTAAAAAAATAATATCTGGAATATTCTCTACTTCCATATAATGACTAACAAAATAATTGAATGCTTCTTCACCATTAAGAAAGTTCCACATTTTATTTACCTGATAATCTTTACTAATCATTCTTTTAATCATATATTGATAGATGGGGTCATCATCAATAAAACATAGACTTAATAACTTTTTCATTGCTTTGTCCTATTAAAAATTACGGTGAATATAGAACCTTCATTAACTACACTTTCTACAGTGATTTCTCCTCCCATAGCTTCTACTTGTGTTTTAGTCATAAATAAACCCATACCTCTGGCCTGCTGGTGGCGGTGGAAGGTCTTGTGCATTCCAAATATGTTTCTTCTGTGTTTAGCTAAGTCTATGCCAAGCCCATTATCCTCTACTTTAAGGATTATTTCACCATTGTTATTTTCGGTTTTCAAACGTATCTCGGGAATACGATCAGGCGAACTGTATTTAAGTGCATTGGATAATAGATTAAACAGGATGCTTTCCAGATAAACTCTAGGATAGCTAATAATAGGTACCTTAGAAAAATCAGCACTCACAATGGCTTCGCTTTCGATTAACTGGTCTTTCAGCATGACTTTTACAGATGCAAAAATGTCTTCGAAAACTAATTCTATTCGTTCTTTTGTAATGTCTTCTTGAACACTAACGGTTTCTAATAATTCATCAAGCGTAACCGTGAGATTATCGACCACTGTATCTAAATTTCCTACTAGCTCATCTTTGTCTTCTATCGTCATGCTTTCTTTATAGAATTGCAACAATAGGTTTAAATTGCTAACTGGGGCACGCAGGTTGTATGAAGTAATCTGTGCAAAAGCGCGCAACTGCTGATTCTGTTTTGTTAACTTTTTAGTTAATATTTCTAGTTTTTGGTGTGCCTCTACTAAATTATTCTCAATGATTTTCCTGTCTGTAATATCATAAATGAACGACATCAAGTACTGTTCATTTCCCATTATTAATTTTTCCATCGAAAAAATACAATGTATGGGCATTCCATCTTTATTTCTTAGGGTAATATCAGTATTGAGGATACGTCCTTGTTCATTCAATAAGCTAATCAGTTTTTTTCTCGCTGGAATATCCAGTATTAACAATTCCGTGACTGTATGCCCTATCATTTCTTCGTGCGTATATTTAACCATATCCAGCACTGCCTGGTTAACATTAATATATTCGCCGTTATCCAATTTGCTGATAGCTATGCCTGTTGGATTGGATTCAAACAATTTAACAAACAATTCATGAGAATATTGAATATTTGGTGATTGATGTAATACCATTTCTTCAATCCTTTTATTCAATTCAAGGGTTGTTTGCTCTGCTGCTAATTTTTTTTGCTCGCTTTCGTTTAACGTTTTCCGAATCACTAAAACTCCTAGCAAAACAAATACAACAGTAGACATTACGGTTCCGAACGCTGTTGTGACATACTGTGGCATTAGGATTTCAACAATACTTATTCCCAATATCCATTCCAGTAGCCCAATGGTGCCCGACATTATCACACTTATGCCAGTAAGTAGATATAATATCGACGAGTTGAGGATATTCTGAGGATTACTTAAATGCATGCAATAAATTTGAGAGGTACTTGTGTTGGGTAAACGGATTTTAGATATAATGCTGTCTAAACTTCGGTAAGCTTAGATTATTAAAACCATGGTGAACGAATGATTTCGAATTTTTACTATCACCATAACTATTTAAAGTTAGCATATACTGAATCAGACCTACCAAATCTGTTTTTATATTACTTGATTTGGATAAGAAACAATCTGCCCCTGCATCTAAGATACGATTGATGGACGTTTCATCCTCTAAGGTAGACATTGCTATTATTTTTATTGAAGGCCAGTTCTTTTTTACAATGAGAGCCGTGGTAAAACCATCCATTCTTGGCATTTCAATATCAAGAATAATCATGTCTGGCAAATAATTACTTTGCTTGAGTTTTGTAATACATTCTTCTCCATTCTCGGCTTGGAAAGGAATATTACATCTGTGTTTTTTTAGTTCAGAACTCACTAAAGTTCTAACGAGAGAATTATCATCTACTATGGCGATTGAATATGGAGTAAACATATTAATTATAGGGTTATTATTATGATTGATTTTGAATGGTATAACAACTAAACAATATAAGATTCTACTTTATCAGGTAGGGAATTGAACTATTATTGATGCTCGGCTTATAACTCATTTAACTACTTTTTGAAATACTTAAGCGGAAAGTCAAAATAATTTCTTTATTTAATTAGTGGTTAGGTAATCGTTTCTTAATCATGTCCCTAGGGATTACAAAAGTATAAAATAAGTTGCTGACAGGATTTTTGATTGGTTTCAAATAAGTTTCTATTGGTTGCATCAGGCAAAAAAAAAGGGATAAGATTGTTGCATGCAATAATCTTATCCCTTTTTAAACAACTAATAATCAATTACTTATTTGTTGCACTTGGAGAAAACCCAAATTCTTCCTGAAACGAAGTAGAAAAATGTCCAGCATTTTTATACCCCGTTTTCCAAGCGACTTCTGAGATGTTGAAATTGCTAGTTTTTAAAAGAATTCTGGCTTGCGTTAGTCGGTAAGAACGTATAAAGTCAGAAGGAGAAACACCCATCAAAGTTTTCATTTTTCGAAACAATTGCGAACGGCTCATACCGATTTCTTGACAGAGTTGAGGTAATCCAAAATTCTCATCTGCAAAATTTTCATGTACAATTGATTTTACCTTTTTAACAAAGGTATGTTCAAGCTCATAAATTTCCTCTGGTAAGTCTTCCGTGACAATATCAACTACTTCTTCTATAGGATTATTTTGTGAGAAATATGCTTGTAAACGCTTTTGTTTTTGCATTAACATTTCCAATTGTACTATCAACTCTTCCTTATTAAAAGGCTTGGTCATGTAGACATCTGCTCCGTGCTTGAGCCCAGCTATTTTGGAATCAGTATCCATTTTAGCAGTTAATAAAATTATTGGAATATGGCTTGTACGTTGGTCACTTTTTAAGGTTTCACATACTTGAAAACCGTCTTTTCCTGGCATCATCACATCACTAATGATAATGTCTGGAGTATTTTCAATGGCTTTTTCAATGCCAACTATACCATTATACGCTACGTCCAATTGGTATAACCCATATAGACAAGTTTTGAGAAAGGTAACTAAGTCAGCATTGTCTTCAATAATAAGAAGATGTAGTAAGGAATCCTCAACCACCGAAGACGATATGGGAGTAATACTTTCACGGTTAATAAAATTTATAGAAGAAACAGATTTATCTAATGTCGGAGAACCAGCCACAATAGGTGCCTTGTTGGTGATGGGTAATTTAACGATAAACGTAGTGCCTTTTCCCAGTTCGCTCTCTACAAAGACTTCTCCATTCATCAATTTAATCATCTCATGGACATGTGCCAACCCAATGCCAGTGCCCTCACGCTGCCTAGTGTGTGAATTATCTATTTGGTAAAAACGATCGAATATATATGTCAACTCTTTTTTAGCTATTCCTATGCCTGTATCCTGTACTTCGATAATCAACTTATTATCTTCCTGCTTTAGTCTAATGGTAATTTCTCCACCTGACGGTGTAAATTTAATCGCATTAGAAATAAGATTCGTCAATATTTGTTTTACCTGCTCTTCGTCATAATCCATTACCCGTATATTCAAAGCACTCAAGAATCGTAATGATAAATTCTGGCTGTTGGCATACGCTTGGAAAGATTCAGTGAGGTAGCGTAAATAAGGTACAATATCTGCCTGTTGAAAATATAGCTGGAATGAGTTGTCAGAAAGCTTGGATAAATCGAGCAACTGATTGATAAGCCTAAGCAAGTTTTCGCCGTTGGTTTTGATAAGTCGCGCACCTTCCTCTAGATATTTATCGGGTTGAGTCCGAATTTGTTCTACCATGCCAAGAATCACTGTCAGTGGGGTTCTGAATTCATGTGTGAGATTGGTATAAAGACGGTTTTTGAACAAATCAAGTTCTTTAAGCCGTTGAGCTTCTTGGTGTTTCATCTTCAGCTCATTTTGAAGAATCAATCTCTTTTTCAACACATTATAAATAACAAGGCAAAGACCCAAAAACAACAGAAAATAGATGGAGTAGGCCCACGAAGATGCCCACCAAGCTGGATGTACTATTATTTTTACAGCCATTTCGTTCGAACGCCACCGTCCTCTGCTGTCTCGTGCTTTCACCCTTAAAATATATTCTCCGCTAGGCAAACTGTTGAAATGGACAAAATTAAACTTAGAAGGTGATGACCAACTGTCTTTATAACCATCAATCTTATAACTGTAAAATATCTCCTTGGGGTTGTCATAGTCCATAAGAGCATATTCAAACGTATAAGACCAATTCCAATAATTGAATTGTACTTCTGGTTGACTGGCGAATGAGGTTTTCCTCAATACCGTATCTTGTTTTTCATCTGTATATTCTAAAGCAGTAAGTACAAGCTTTGCCTTTTGATTTCTATCCACTCTGGTGATATAAGATTGCATCAAATCTTTTGGGAAAAAGGCATTCACCCCGCGCATTCCACCAAAAAACATCCGACCATTTCTGGCTTTGAAAAATGACTTGCGGTTAAATTCGTTAAAAGTTAGCCCATCTTCCTCCAGAAAATTACTAAAAACTTTGGTGGGTAAATGAAACCTAGATAGCCCGTGATTAGTACTTAGCCACAGGCACGAATCTCCTTCCATCAACATTCCGCTGATAAAATTATTTGGTAAACCCTCAGAAATAGTATATTGACGGTGTGAGCCATTAGACGGATTTACCCATACTAAGCCAGCATCACTACCTAACCAAAGGTTTCCTTTACGGTCTTCCTCAATCGCCAATATACGAGATAAGGCCAATCCCCAAGTCTTAGGATCATACCAATGTCGTACTTTCGTTATGGGGTCATACTGCAATAATCTTCCTTTAAAACTCAGCCATATTTTCCCGCTTTTCATACCTGCATGAAAAGCTTCAGTTGCATTGAATAACTTGTCGGGCAAATCAAATTCTTTCTCCCATTTTATTTGATTATTCGCTTTATTCAAACGATATAATGTGTAATGTGTTACCCACCAAAGCGTTCCGTATTTGTCTTTAGTAAAAAAACCGTTATCCTGAAATGTTTTTTCCTTAAATGGGCTTGGAACTTCTATTATTTTGCCAGAATTCGGTTCTAATGCTTGAAAGCCATTAAGCCAGATGATATCTCCATCTGTATACAAATCATACAACTTTACAGTACCAGGAAATATATAAGTTCGTAGTGCTTGTTTTTTTATAGGGTCAATTTTGGCGATTCCAGTATAATATACGCCGTATATCATGCCTTGTGCATCTTCTGTCAATCCACGGAAACTATAATTAGCATTCACATTGTTCATACCACTGAAATAAGTATCAAAAGGATTTGGCCATGGTCTTACTTTTAGCAAGCCGAGTCTGGTCTCTACCCATACTATTCCTGTATTATCTTGAAACAACCCTAAGAAATCGTTATTATTCGGTAACAGTCGTTTTAATTCTTCACGAAAATTGTATAATTTATCCGCACGAGCATCATAATAAATAAGACTTCTATCGTAACCACACGCCCATATACTACCATTTTTTTCTGTAATAAATCTCCTTATTTCAATCTTGCTAGAATTCAGTAATCGATTGATAGGGTGTGGTAAGAATTTATTTTTACTTTTATCCAACTGATAAAAAAGCCTATTTGATAAAAGTGCTACCGAGCCCTTCATATAAGGTTGAAACCACATATCACCACAATTCTTACATATATTATCTAATGGCGTTGCTGTAGTGATTTTACCAGCTTTATTTATGTGATATACCGTGTCTACATATGCTAAAGAATAATCATAATCGTTAATATTACGCCAATAATAGGCACTTAACAAGTCAGGATATTGTGTCCCTCCCATCGCATCCGATTTATCCATTTTATACGGCCAAGCTCGCTGAGAGCCCACCTCTATTTTGGTCATTAGCTTAGCATTTTGCCCATCAATAGGCCAAAACCTAATCCTACCTCCTGGGGTATTCTTTATTTTTAGGTTGATAGGTTGCCAATGCGCTTTTTTGGGATTAAATAAAAAATGATGATGTTCACTCCACACAAATAGTAAAGAATCTTGGTACAAAGTCAAACCTGATATGTACTCCTGTTTGGCCGTTAATGCACTGGGGGTTGGATAGATTAAAAAATTATATCCATCATAACGGTGGATTTTCCCATCATTTATAAACCAAATAAATCCTTGGTCATCTTGTGTTACTGAAGACGTGTGGTTTCCAGCAAGTCCGTTAGCAGTGCTAAAAAACTCAAAGGTAGCCTTTTGTGCAACGGTAGAACTTGCACATAACAATAATGACGCAATTGTAAGAATAACTTTATTTATATGCGCTTTCAACAAGAAATACACATCCATGCGGCGGTATGGAGTAATTTTTATCATAGGTAATAACATCAGAGGTAGAAAGACCCAATTTTTATACTACTAGAGCAGAAGTATTATATTTATGTGATTTGGTATGCTATTTACAATTAGTGTGTTTATTGAAGTTAGCAAAGCTTTTTCATTTTTCGCTAAAACTCTATGACTTTTCTTTTAAACATTTTTTCTCTTTAACATACATCAACGTATATAGTGGTAATTCTGCGGTAAAAGGAACATTCGTAAATTTGTTAAATAATTTTGTAGAAATCCTCTTTTTAAACAAACGCCATGAGTTATTCACAATTGTGAATAACTTATGGCGTTTAATGATATAAAATATAGGAAAACCTTTAAATTTTAACCTGCAAAGTAAGGTAAAAACTTCTGCCATCTGAAGGTAAAATACCTGGCCCTGGATAACCTGTGGCTCTTCTGGTAAAATACATTTCATTAGCAAGGTTATTGATACTTGCCTCTAGTTTAATCTTCTTGAAGTCATAAGAAAAGCTTAAATCCATGATTTTATAGGCTGGAATTAATCCTATTACAGACGATATTCCGCCATCTCTGGCATTGGTAGCATCCGAAAACTGGTCTGTTAAATAGGTAAACTGAAACGAGCCTTTCAATTTTTTATAGCCAACCCTAAGACCCGTTTTTAAGTTTATTTTAGGTACAAATTCCACTTCATTTCCTTTCACTCCTACCATCTTGCTCTCGCGATATTCCGATTTAATGAAGGCAAAATTACCGAATAACACCGTACTCATATCTTTACTATCTGGTTTAAACAAACGGAAAAAATCAGCTTCTGCATACGACTCTATCCCCATTATCACAGCTTGTCCTACGTTAGTGCGTAAACGTAATATCCTGTTACTCTCATCATAAAACTGTATTTCACCTATCCTATTATTATAATTGAGGTAAAACAAACTGACATCGTAATTATAGAAAGATGTCTGGTGACTTCTAATACCAAGGTCAATCGAATACCCTTTTTCATCCTTCATATCAGGGTCTATCACCGACGAAGGGTTTGAAATACGCATATCGCTAAAGGTAATTGAACGATAGTTCTGAGAGATGTTACCATAAATTTCAGTTTGTTCTAATGGCTTAAAGCTAATCCCTATGCCTGCTAATACAAACTGTCGATTGTTCACACGAACCTCGTCAGTTCTGGTAATATTAATTACGTTCCCTGCTAAATCACGCATGATACTTCCATAATAGCCATCTGCTTTGGTACTGATATATTCATAGCGTATGCCAGGGGTAACCGAAATCTTATCATTGAGGTAAAATATATTTTCAGCAAACAGCGATACGTTTCGGTTGGGGAAACTATAATCATACGTAATGAAACGTTCTGGCTCAACAAAATTAAAATTCGCATCTTTCCCTGTACTTCCTAATCCCTGTAAACTATGGTTGAAACCATGATAATATCTTCCACCTACCAACAATACAGACTGTTTTTTGGCTATTGAATAACGTTTTAAATACCTCGCCTCGGTTCCCCAGTTGTCAAATTCTCCTTTAATTAAATCTCGTTCACTATTATCATCAATCGTCGCCACACGGTTTGGTCTGAAACCTAACGAATATCGATGAGCTGACAAACCAAAGAAGCGGAGGTTGAACTGGTTTGTTTCGTTAAATTTATGGTCAAAATGAACTGCTAACATATTCCAATTTACATCAAACCAATTCCGTTCTCTATTGGTTTGTCTTGGGTCTTGTGCAAACATTGCATCCGAAAGTCCCCCCGGTTGTTTGGCAAGGTATTCCATGTGGGTTACATCTAAGCCAACAGAGGTTTTTTCTGATATTTTATAATCTATGTCTGAATAAAATGTGTAGCTATTAAAATGAGAATTTGCTCTCCAGCCATCGGCTTTTTTGTATTGAAAAAAAGTATAATAGCTAAGTTTTCCAACAGTCCCACTCGCACTGGTAAAAGCATTATAAAATCCAAAAGAACCTACTGTTTGTCTAGCGACTACTTCAATTTTTTTATCAAGAACGGGCTTTCGCATGATAAAATTAATAAGCCCTCCAAACTGCGTACCATACTGAAGCGAAGCCGCCCCACGTACAATTTGGATTCGTCCCACGGCTTCTACTGGAGGAGTATAATAACTTTCTGGATAGCCTAGGGCATCAGCACTTATATCATGTCCATTTTGTCGAACATTGAAGTTAGATGTTCTGTTGGGGTCTAGTCCTCTCCCTCCTATGCTTAATTGCAAACCTCCTCCTTCATTCTCCCAGATATTAAGACCCGCTACCCTTGAGTAAATTTGTCGGGCATTGTTGGTTGACAAATTAGCCACCAATTGGTCTGGTGTAATTACTTCCGACTTCTTGCCTTCATAAATACCCATGTTTTCAACCCCTCTTAATCTTGAAAATCCGAAATCGGTCTTTTTATCTGACACTACAACCTCGTTCAAGGTTTCGTCACGCGAAGAAAGGTAAATTACTATTTCTTCATTTTTCCCTGCGATAACAATTGTGCGTTTGACAGGCCTAAAGTCTGGAGAAATAACTTGTAAGGTATGTTCGCCATTGGCGATAGAGGGGAATATAAATATGCCTTCTGGGTTAGATAATGTTTTCTGGTTGCCATCAAGGTAAATTTCTGATGTCCCTACGATGGTACTATCGTTTTTTGACTTAACAATACCTTTCAAACGGTATTGTGCAAAAGTATATGTCGAGAAAAAACAGATAAAAACTGTACTAAAAACCTTTAATTTCATTATTGAGGGGAATAATCCAGGATTTATGCTGGAAGGATTCTATTTCTTTGGCTAAATCAGTAGTAGGATTAATAAATGTTTTACCCAACCTACCATTCAGGGTAACGTAAGCATCAACATAGACTTGAGGAGAACGAAAGCCTCGGCTTTGGTAATAATCTCTCAGAATATGTGCATAATATAAAATCATATCTGGCTGAGTAGCCATCATTTTCTCTTGAAGGGTCGTCAAGAACGCTGTATTATTAACTATCTGGTAATGTCCATCATCATCTTTTACAGTAAACTGTGCATTGCCTGCTTTTTCCATCAACATTACTCTCCATGAAAATCGGTAGCCTTCTTCCGTCCAGAAAAGCTCATCAGGATACATAAGATACCTAAATGGAAATATAAGCTGGATAGTGAAGAATATCATAAAACCACCCATCAAAAGCTTATTGGCTACAGGAGAAAAAGAGTAGGTTTTATGGGGTTGCAAAAAACTTACTGACACTTTTATCAGGCTTCCCAATTTTTGAATAATACTTTGATGGAAATTAGAAGAGAAAAAAATCAAGGCTGTCACTATCATAATGTATGGAAACATTCCGATTGGAAACAGCAGGGCTGTAAAAATATGAAAAACCACCACTGTCAAATAAGCGATGGGTCTTGTTGTAGCATTCAATAAGAAAAAGACAATAGTGAGGTCGTACACACAACCAAACCAGCTAAAAGCGTAGGGCGTCCATGAATAATTGAACAAAAAGCCAATAATAGGCATATCATTTTTAGCAGGAAGCCATATCCTTAGCGGTAAAGCTTCTAGTAACCAATCACTATTTAACTTCGCAAGCCCAGCATAGAAATAAAGGATGAAAACCAATAATTTGATAACATCTATACACCATGCAGGTATTTTATCTACCAATAAGGTTTTGTCTTTGTAAGCATCCAATGAGAAATACCGATGTGCTGGCAAAAACACCATTATTAAGCAAAGCAAACTGATAAAGTAATAATGGTTTAGATAGGTACTCTTATCCATGAGTTCTATATAAGTAAAACTGAGGAATAAACTGACAATGGCTATTCTATAAAAATAGCCAATCATTACCAAAACCGATGACACGATACATACCACAAACAAGCTATAAGTATATTGCCCTAAAGGATGAACAAACTCGAATCCATAAAAAGGAAAAAAATAACGAGGCTTTATGTACAAATCATAAATCCAACCTTTGCTCCAAAAGCGCAAAAGACTTACGAAAAGCATAAAGCCCAGAGCCATTCTGAATACAGCTAATGGTATGACAGAAACCTCTTTATTAAAATATTGAGTATATAAAGTGCTATTACGCCAAAGCTTAGTCACCGTCATTATCAGTATAAGTAATGGTTATGCTCATAGCCGAGGTCATATCTACTTTTAGCATTCTTACAGCTTTTTGTAGTTCGGTATATACAGCCTTCATCGCTGCGTTGTTATGCAACACTTCTTGGTGAAAATCAGGCTTCAATACATCTATTTTGGCTTTGTTAGCAACAAACTGTGTATTGATAATTTCGCTTAATAATTTTCCAGTAGTAACATCTTTCGCCACTAAACCATCAAGATAAGTTTTGAAAGAAGGACCTTCTACACCAGTTTTTACATTTTTACCATTAAAAAAATCAACAGCTGCTTGATGTGCACTTAATGCCAATGCTTTAGAAATATCTTTCTTATACAATCCTTCTACTTTATCTGCCGACACAACGCCATTCAGCATAGCACCCGACGGAATACCAAATTTACCTGAACGGATAAATCTTTCATAATGTAAAATATAGCCATTAATCATTTCACCCATTGGCGAGCCAATATCTGTACCTGTCTTTTTGATAAACTCAGCTCGGTAAGTACCCCAATCGCTTATTACTTTGGTAATAAGTTCGTTCATGTGGTCTACAATTCGCTTAATATAAGCAAGACGTTTGGCACCATCAGTAGAGGATTTAAAATAGGCTACTATTTCTGCATCTGTACTTCCTGTGCCATTCAATAAATAATCTAACGCAGGAAAACCTTGTTTGTCGTAAGCAGCAGTTACTTCAAAATTTTCAGTCGGATTATTGATATACGTCGCGATACCCGCAACATTGGTTGGATAAATATTGTAATAATTACGAATACCTGTCTTGGTTCCTGGGCCAAAGTCAAAGCCTTCAACAGTTTCCCAACTGATATAAGCATCTACCCACGCCTGACGAAATTCAGCCAATGTTGCTGTTTCTGGCTTAGCAATAAAAGCTTGTGACTTAGTAGACATCACATCCAATTTTGTTTTAAAATTGGTATAGGATGGCACAATGACATTATCGGCCAGATTGGTCAATATTGCTGCACGGTCTTTATTCAAATCTGGCGTTGTATTTTGTGGGTCGTCAGTTTTTGAACATGCCAACACCAATACAATTGCAATCAATAAAATACTTACTTTTTTTAAGTCTATTCTAGTCATCACATTAAACGATAATATGGGTTGACAGCAATACCATTGCCACCAACCCACTTGGTTACTATTATTAAAAAATAAGTTCTTATAAAGCGAACTTTGCTTTGATAGCATCAGACGCCGCTGCAATTTTAGCAGGAGTCAAATCCCAATATCCATTTGCCGAACCTAACAATGCTGTTAAAATATCATCTGAAAATTTAGCATTAGCACCGTTAACTGTACAGAAACGTAGAGAGTAGATAAATCCTCCACCTTCACCAATATCATGTACTTTGTCTGCTTCTGTAGTTCTAGTTCCCCATTTTCCTAAATAGCCTACCGCTGCTGCTGCAATTGCTTTTTCAAATGCTGCTTTAATAAAATCAGCTTGTTTTTTCAATTCTGTTTTGTCATTATTAACAATTGCTGCACGACCTTTCAAGAAGGCAAGGTGAAGTTGTGGATAAGCAGCTTTGTTGTATTCCCATGCGTATGAGCCTAATGCAAATTCAGTAGTACCTCTTACTGCATCTGTAGAGCCTGCTAAATAAGCTTGGTTCAATGTTAATAAACCATAAGCTTCGTCCCAGTTTTGTTCTAATTGAGAGTAGTTTTTACCTGCTACAAGCTTGCTATTATCTGCCTCTAATCCTTTAGTTAATAATACATTCGCAATATAATCATATTGTAATGCACCAATTAACGATTTTTGGATAATTTGTACTGTTTCAATACCTTTTGCATCAACCAAACGGCTACCTAATTTACCTGCTTTACCTTTTTCTGCTACCGTAGTTACTGATTTACTTGCTTCAGCAACTTCATTAAAAAGTGTTTCAATTTTTGTTCTTACTACTTCTGCATCAGCAGCAGCCCAAGACGAAGCTACGGTATTACGCAATTGTACACCCGAAGTGTTTAGTTTTGTACTATCAACAAATGGATTACCAGTGTTAGCATACATATTTTTCAATACAGTAGCATCTATCACTTTGTTACCAGTAATTGATGAGCTGATTGATGTATTTATTGCTTGGAACATCTTATAACGATTGTTTCCATTACTCAAATCTACTGTAGTTTTTCCTCCATCCATAAACGCACTACTATATGGAGTTGTAGCAGTTAGGGTTGTATAGTCAATTTTTGTAGTACGCAATGGTGCTACTACTGCATCATCATCTTTACATGAGGTCATACCTGCAATTGCCAAAGCAACTAACACAAATTTCATTTTGTAGGTTCTCTTAAACATTGTAATAAGGAATTAGTTATTTATTATTCAAAAATTTATTTTATTCTTTGTTAATTGTAATTAGACTTATTCCAAACAAATAGTCAAAAAAATAGGGCTAATTGTTAGCACCTTTTAGTCTTCCCATTTGTAGCCAATACCATATACGGTATTGAGGTATATTCTGCACCCAGCATTGTTCATCTTTCTTTTAAGATTTTTAATATGCGCATAGAGTATATCTGCATTACTTTTAGAATCATCCAATTGCCCCGACAAATACGTCAATAGGGAATCTTTGGTAACTACTTTGTTTTTATGTTCTAAAAAGAATACAAGTAATTCAAATTCTTTTTTCGTTAGTCCAAGTAGTTCTTCGTTCACAAGAACCGACTTCGCTAATAAATCAATCTGTAATTCGTTATACCTGATAATATTTTTATTATTCAGTTTACTTCTTCTTAGCACCGAGAATATTCTGGCTACTAATTCCGATACTTCATAAGGTTTATTCAAAAAATCATCTGCTCCTTTGTATAGAGCATCAATCTTTTTTTGGAAAGAATTATCTGAAGAAATCACAATAAGACCTGCATTCTTATTTGTTTTTTTTATTTCTTCAATGAGCTGTAAGCCTTTGTTTTCCTCGAATGTCAAGTCAACTACAATACAATCATACCTTGTAGTTTTTATCTTTTGCTTTAATTCTTGGTCATTTATCACAAATTCGGCTCTATGGCCCATTCCTAATAAATCATTGGCAATCTCATCGCTAAACTTTCCAGAATTTTTCATAATGAGAATCTCCATGGCACAAAATAAAGAGTCAATTCTGAATTTTTTTTAAATTAAACTAATTCTAAATAATATTTCTTGATGTATTTTAAATTGTTGAATCCTTTAAAGAACCATTTCTTGGGATTGACGTTATTTTTGATGAGTCGATTAAAGCCAATTAGTTAAATAAATTCTTCATATTGATAGACTATACGACAAATTGCGAAAAATAGTCGCGTACAAAAAATATTTTTCTACAATCACACTTAATAAAGGCTAATAACTTCTTTTTTTGCAAGTATTTTTAATCTTGTGTTCACAAGTAATAGTCACAATAAACGCTGAAAACCTATGAAACTATTATTGGTAGAAGACGAACAACTTCTTTTAGAAGAAATGGATACCTACCTGACCGAACAAGGTTATCGTTGTGAAAAAGCTACGACATTTGCTGAAGGACAGGAAAAATTGCATTTATATCATTACGATGCTATCGTATTAGACATCACCCTTCCAGGGGGCAATGGGCTTTCTTTGCTCAAAACATTAAAAAAGCAAGATGAAAATGTTGGTGTGCTAATTTTATCAGCCAAGGATTCTCTATACGACAAAATAACGGGATTAGAAATGGGAGCTGATGATTACCTCACAAAGCCTTTTCATTTAGAAGAACTGAACGCAAGAATTTTTTCATTACTCAGGCGAAGGACTTTTGATGGGGAAAATGAAATAAAGCTTGATAACCTTGTTATTAACATGGCAACCAAAGCAGTAAGTTATAAAGACGAACCTATTAATTTAACTAAAAAGGAATATGTACTGCTATTGTACTTTGTTATCAATAAAAACCGTGTTGTAAGTAAGCAAGCCATCGCCGAACACCTTTGGGGCGACCATTACGACATGGCTGAAAACTATGATACTGTATACGTTTATACCATGAATTTACGCAAAAAAATAACTGCGCATACGGGTGTAGACTATATCAAAACAGTATATGGAATGGGGTATAAATGGATTTCTTAACTGATTAATTAAACGTTTTAAGGTAAAAAATGACATTACTTCATAAAACTACAAGAGATTATTTAATTGCCTCGGTGTCTATTTTAATCTTTACTGGCTTTACCCTTTTTGTGATACTCCAAAAAGCTGTAAGCGATGAAATGGATGAACAGCTAGAATTACAGGCAGATCAAATCTTTGAGAGTATCAGGCTGGGCAATCATGTCAATTCTCCCTTTATTAAAATACAGCAGGTAACTGATAATACTCCGCTCGGACTGTTCTTTGGTGATACCATGGTTTATGACCGCGTTCAGAAAGAAATTGAAGAATATCATTATCTGAAAGAAACACAAGCCATTGGAAATGCTCGTTATGATGTAACAGTAATGAGTTCGCACATTGGCTGGGATAATTATTACCTCACCATTCTATACATTTTTTTATTAACTGCTGTCCTCCTGACTGCCTCTGGCATTCTGATTAACTATTATTCCAACAAGAAAATTTTGCGACCTTTTTTTCAAAATTTAAAAAATGTCCAAGCGTTTTCAGTTACTTCCCCCCACAGTCTTGAACTGCATGATTCGGCTATTACAGAATTTAAAGAACTAAATTTTACCCTAAAAGACTTGACAGAAAGGAGTAGAAAAGAATATTTAGCCCTCAGGGAATTTACCGAAAATGCTTCGCATGAAATTCAGATACCTTTAAGTATTGTTCAGTCAAAACTAGATAGAATGAGCCAACTGGACATTACAGAACAGATGGCAAGTTATATTACACAAGCGAAATCTGGGGTAAATCGGCTTTCAAAAATGAACAAGAATCTTTTGTTACTAGCCAAACTGGATAATCAATTGTTTAGCGATGAACATCAAATTGTTTTTAGTGATGCCCTAGATACACATCTCCGCAATATGGAAGACCTTTTCTTAGCGAAGAGCATTAGTTTAAATGAAGAAATAAGTAGAACAGAGCTAATCACCAATCAATACCTGATAGATACATTAATTTCGAATTTTCTTTCAAATGCCTTAAAATATACCTCCGCTAATGGTGTTATTAAAATAGTACTCACCAATAATGCCTTCATTATTTCCAATACAGGTTGCCCGTTAGATTTTCCTGAGGAATATATTTTTGATAGATTCACCAAGAATCCTGAAAATACTTCGTCTACTGGTTTGGGCTTAGCCATTATCAAAGAAATCTGTGCTTTAAACCGTTGGCCGTTATCTTACCAATACCTAGAAGGATGGCATCGCTTTACGGTTGTATTTAACAGAAATCCTGAAATCATTTAAGGGCTAATACAAGAAAAACCTCGAAGGAAAGACCTTTCGAGGTTTTTACAATAACTATAATCCTTATATGAGTGATAATCTTTAAAATTTGTATGACAATGTCGTTACAAATTGACGAGGAGGTATTGGGTTGATACTATATCTATCATGACCAATATAATTAAGCTCATTAAAAATATTAGATACTTTAGCAAGTAATGATACTTTTTTGAAGCTATATCCAGCCGATGCATCAAAAGTGGCAAAGCCCGTTAATGGCACTAAACGGCTATATTCAGGTGTTTGTCCGAATGTATTATTTACCCCTGCAAAACGATTCCCCGTATAGAAACCAGATGCTCCTAATTTAAGTCCTTTTACTTTTCCTTTATCAAAAGTATAGAACAACGTAGCGTTGGCACTATGCGCAGGGTTGTTGATTAAACGTTCACCAGTGATATAAGAGCCCCTCAATGCTGACGTTTTGGTATAACGCATGAAGTTGTAGCCATAACCAGTGATGAAGTAAAAGTTTTTCGAAAGGTTACCATTGATATCTATTTCAAAACCATCACTGGTAGTTTCTCCTGTAAGTTCTTTAAAATTAGCATCTGAATTCACAGTTCCGTCTGCTTTTGTCGGAGCCATTTGTGCCATGTTGTGGTTTACGATACGGTAAAGACTGACATTGGCTGAAATTTTTCCATTAAAAAATTCATTTTTAGCACCCAACTCAAACTGATCTACAATTGAAGGACTCAATTGCGCTCCATAAATATCTGTTCCTGTATTGAACGTAAAGTTATTAGAGTAACTTCCATACAATGATGTAGTTTTTATTGGTTGAAACACTAACGATGCTTTTGGAGATAATGCACTATTGCTAATCGTTGCCGCCGTACCTCTTGTCACTACATTATCTGCAAGATTCACAATAGTAGTCTGAATTGTTTTTTGGTGTGACCAACGAAGACCAGCTAATATTTTAAATTTCTCTGTCAAGCTAATCATATCCTGAACATATACCCCCAAACGGTGTGAAGGTGATGTTGTTCGTGCTAAAGCCTCCGCATCTGGAATGTCGGTACGTTGCACATACTTATTCATGTTCAAAATATTAATGGTATCATAAGTAGTAATTGCTTTTCCTCCGCTCGTAATTCTGAATGTATTACTTACGCTTTCTAAATATACATAATCGCTACCAACAAGTAATTGATGACCTAATGACCCAGTTTTGAAATTTCCATTAAGGTTTAACTGAGCCGTTTTGCTATCTTCCCCTGTTTTTGCTCTTGTCAAACCTCTTGCCCAGTTTCCATTAGCAGCAATACTGTTCGGAACGTTTGTTGAAAATGAGTTTACATCTGTCGTTTGGATAGCTCCAATTACATTTAACTTCCAGATTTCGTTAAACTGGTGATTGATATTTACTGAACCCGTCACCTGATCAATGTTACTATATGCCCATACAGTATTCAGGAATCTTGTACGACTAGGGATAATCTCAGCATCTCTGTTAGCATTCAACGAACCAATACCATTATCGGGTGTAAGGTTTTGTTTAGTATAATCTCCTTGCAATAAAATGTCTGTTTTTTTACCTAATTTATATAACAAAGAAGGGTTTACAAACGTACGTTTAGTACTCACTACATCTCTGAAACTATTGGAAGTTTCGTAAGTACCAATCACTCGAAAAGCAAGGTTTTTAGCAATAGGACCATACAAATCTACGGTAGGCTTGTATAAATCATAGCTTCCTGCACGCATAGAAACTTCTCCGCCAAAATTGAATTTTGGCTTTTTAGTCACCATATTTACTATTAATCCACCAGAAACGTTTCCATATAATAACGCCGCACTTCCTTTTAATACTTCTACAGATTCTAAGGTACTAGTTTCAGGAAAACCTTGTGTATTTGAAATAACACCATTCTTGAAAATACTACCCGACGAACCTGCAATACCAATACTATAACCTCTTGAAGAAAACGTTTCGGCTACACCACCTCTTTGTTGAGTAAGCGATACTCCACTTACATTCTGAAGGGCATCTCCTAATCTAGATATTTGTTGGTCAGCAATTACAACGCTACTTACTACACCTGTTGACTGTGGTAAGTCAAGCGGACGAATATTAGCTTTTCCTAATGAAACAGGTTTGTTGATTACGTTTGAACCCGTGATAACTACTTCTTCAAGCTGTGACGTACTTTCTGTAAGCACAAAATCTTGCACAGCAACTTGGTTTTCAACTACTTTAACGCTCTTTTCTTGTAGGCTCAAACCCACCGACGAAACTTTCATGGAATAAGTACCTTCTTTAATCCCTTTGATTTCAAAGTACCCATTTTCATTCGTTGTTGTCCCTTTGTTAACCTCTTTTAATCCAACATTTACAAAAGGAGCTGGCTTACCGTCTGGTGTTTTTACCGTTCCTTTAATTGTTCCTTTCCCTTCTGTTTGAATTTGTATTAAGATAGACTTATCGCTTACTTGTACTTTCTTTAAGCTATTACCAAGTAATTTAGAAAGGGCATCTTGAACGGTAACATCTTTATAATTAATAGTTACTCGCTTTTCAGTATTCATTTTGCTATTGCTAAATGATACAGAATAACCAACCTTAACTCCTACAGCTTGTAAAGCTTCAGATAGCTGTACGTTGGTAAGGTTTAGGCTTATTTTTTCATTTAAAACTGAATTATTTTGAGCTTTTATTTGAAAAGTAAGGAATGAAAGCATCATATAAAAAAACAAGAACTGCTTTTTTACAGGGGATTTTGGTAAAGAATACATAAGTTTGTAATATTAAGTTTTATAATAATTATAATTAATCAAATGGTTAATTAACCAATTAGCCCCGATTGATGTTTGGCGACGGATAATCGGGGTTTTCTTTATAAAAGCAATCAGCTTATTTATATCGCTGTATGCTCGTAATTATCAATAGATAATAATTTCATCATCAATTATCTTATATTGAAAATCCATTACGTAACAGATTTTCTCTATGACAGTTGTAGCAGACAGGTTTTCAAACTGCCCCGTAAACCGCTGTGGGCCTATATGTGGTGCGCTAAGCTTGATTTTTACGCCATACCAACGCTCTATTGTTTTAGCAATATGGGCTATGTTTTGGTTATCAAAAACTAACTTATTATCCATCCAAGACAGATACCTATCTGCATATACGTTACCCTCTCTCAAGCCAGTTTCAGCATCAAAATGACCTTTCTCATCGCTTGTTAGTATAACCTTCCCATACGTTTTATCAATGGGCGAAAACTGTACTTTCCCTTCTTTGACGACTATTGATATTTCTTTATCATCTGGGTAAGCTCTTACATCAAACTTTGTCCCTAATACTTTTACACTAGCACGAGTCATATTGACAACAAAAGGATGAAGAGAATCTTTAGTCACTTCAAAAAATGCTTCTCCTTTTAAAGTAACGAGCCTTTGGGCATCATCAAAGTGTAAAGGGATGCGCAATTCGCTTCCTACATTTAGATGAACAATGGTACCATCTTCAAGGGTTACGTTGGCTCTTTGTCCAAATTTTGTATTAAACACCTTGAACTCTTCAGGTTTGTTTACTGCCTGCAAAGCGTTATCTCTGCTTTGGTATAAGAACAATCCAAGTCCGCAAATCATGATTACACAGGCCGCAACTAATAGCCTGCCAACAATGGCATAAGGTATAATACGTGGTTGTTTTTCCTGTGCTGGAAAAATATTATTGTTAATATTCTCCCAGATAATCTCCTTGTGCTTAGGGTTATCTTTTTCATCTGGAAAACTTACTTCCGTATCAGAATCTAATAGCCATGCTTCTATCTCCAAGATTTCTTGAGGATTACAAAGCCCTTTGGCATATTTCTCTAAAAGTGCATTTGTGATTTTCATCAAAATCTTTGTGGATTCTTTCTTATAATAGGGTAGTCGTACAAGTCGCAGATTAGTCCTATATAAAAGTAAAAAAAATTAACGGTAGTCTTGTAGGCTTAAACGAAGTACTGTTAAAGCTTTGGTGAGGTGATTTTTAACGGTCTTTTCTGAGATAAGAAGGGCTGAAGCTATTTCTTTGGTATCTAATCCTTGTTCTCTACTCAATCTATATACCTGACGACACTGGCAAGGAAGCTGATCAACCAGATTGCCTACTCTTTCATTCAATAAATGATACAATACATCGTTTTCAGTACAGCATTCACTATTGCACACACTTTCAAGCTCCTCCTCCTCTACTAATACCACTTGGTTAGCCTTCTTTCTGAAATAATCAATTACTTTATACTTAGCAGCTTTCACAAGATAATTTTCAATAGACCCTTCTACTGTCAACACATCTCTGCGTTCCCAAAGTGAACAAAATATCTCTTGAACCATCTCATAAGAAAGTTCAACATCCTTACAATGATTATAACAAGTACCGAAAACTTTTTCCCAATACTGATCATAAAGGATTTTAAAAGTATTTTGATCCATATGTTTTTTGCCGTAAAGCGTTAATATCAATCCATTGGGCTTGATAAAGCAGTGTGAAATTCTGCTGTAAATTTACAACGGGAATAAATTACAACAAAAAATTATTTTGATTTAATCTAAATAATAACAAGCTATCAGGATAACACCTTTCTCTTTTCTTCTTTTAGTACTATTTTCCCATCATATATTTTAATCTACTTATTTATTTTCCTTTACTGCCTTTCTCCTATCTCATCTGAAATGATGATATTTGTGCATTCTTTTCTTTCTGAAATCTTAATAAGAATACTTCGTTTAGTTATGAAATACTATACGTACTGATTTCGTTTATTTCTTTGAAGCTAACTCCTACAATGATGACAATAAAACGCTTTTATTTAATTTTTGGACTTATTTTATGTTGCTTAACGGCCCACACACAAGCCTTAAAGCTCTCTGAAAAGCCCGAAGAATTTTTAGCAGATGCCAAAAATGTTTTAATGGCTTCTGGAAACCCTCAGGCAAGCTATATCATACAAAATCTGGAGAAAAACTGGAATTCTGGTACGTTATCAGAAACACAGAAAGCAGCATTGGCAAAAACTGCCAGTTTTATGCTAAAAAAGGGCTACAAATCGCCTCAGTTTATTCCATTTTTTGATGCTACCAACCTTGGTCTTTCAAGTGGGATACTCTCACAAGCCAGTTTTGATAATTATTTAAATACCTTACAAAAATCTGTAGAAACAGGAGATGTAAAAACTACTACAAAATACATTGATGTCTGTCGACTATTTTTCAAAAATAATAGTCTTTACTTTACCAATTTCAACCGTTTGTATGCTTATAACGGTACGGTAAGTTTTAAATATAACGACCAAAAGACAGAGGTTTTTAAAACTGAAAAAGTAGCTACTCCAACGACCAATACTACTACCCCTGAAGCTGCCAAGAAAGCCGATTGGGGCGATTGGGATACACCAGCTCCTGCTAATAACGGTAGTGCAACTCCCCCTCCATTAGACGAACCAGTCGCTCAATTCTTAAACCCTGGACCTAGCATTGAATTCAATGCCATTAATCTGGCGATAGTTACTGCGAACGATTCAGCTATTTTGGTCAATACCAAAGCATTTTTAGATGTAAAAGAAGGCGTTTTGATAGGCAGTGCTGGCAAGTTCTCTTGGGAGACTGTTGGTGTGCCAGAGATATTTGTCAACCTAGATAATTACAGCATGGCTATCAGAAACCCTAAGCTTAATGCTGACTTGGCAACACTAAACTATCCTGAAAAATTAACCAGTCCTATCAAAGGGATTTTTGAGTTTCAGAGCAGGAAGAGAACTAAGAACTCCTCCGCTATTTACCCAAGGTTTATGTCACTACAAAATGATGTGACCTTAAAAAACAGTAATGATATTGCCTATACGGGTGGGTTTACGATTGTCGGCACTAAAATATCCAGTGCCTCTGTGCAGTCAAAATATGCGACTATCTTAGTCAAAAAAGATGGTAAAACGGCCTTTAAGGTGATTAGTAAAAGATTCGACATCAGCGATTCTTTAATTACTGCTCCCTCGGCCATTTTTACTGGATATTTTGCGTCTCAGGATTCTCTTTATCATCCCTCTGTCAAACTTAATTACAATCGTCAATTACAATATTTACGCCTTAATAAGGTAGACGAAGGTGGGTTCAGAGAATCTTCTTATTCAGACAGCTATCATAAATTAGACATTACTTCAGATGTAATGCGTTGGAATTTGAAAGATAAGAAAATGGATTTTATGATTGTCACGGCAAAAAACATCGTTCCTGCCTTGTTTGAATCTTACGATTATTTCAATCCTGAACGTTTTGCTAAAATATCTGCTAATTATAGTTTCAATCCATTGTTAGTAGTTTCCAATTATATTAAGAAAAACAATTTGCAAGCTACCACCCTTAGTGAGCTTGCCGTTGCCTACAAAAAAGATGCAGCAGCCCTGAAACCTGTGTTTTTGGAAATGATGCAAAAAGGATATTTTGACTATGACCCTGATGTAGAAAAACTCAAAATTTCGAGAAAAGGACAACATTATCTGGCGGTTTTTACGGCTAAAAAAGATTATGACAACTTTTTGATTCCATCTTTCTATGCATCAAGTTCTAAAGATTCTACTGCCAATGCGTCCTTGGATTTGAATAACAATCAATTAATTATTAGAGGGGTAAAACAATTCTATCTTTCAGATTCGCTAAATGTTTACATGGCTCCTTACGACAATATCATTAAGGTAAACAAAGACCGTAACTTTGGGATTAGTGGCGAGCTTAAAACAGGAAATTTCAGGTTTAGAGGCAGGGATTTATCCTTTAATTACAATGAGTTTAGTGTGAAGTTGGATAAGATAGATTCAATCACCTTTATTCCACAAAAAGAATTAGCTAAAAAAGGACACACAGAAATCGGGGGAGATTTAAAGTATGAAGCAGGGGTAATTTACATCAACAAACCTGATAATAAGTCTGGTCGACAACGAATGTTAGAGTACCCTCGTCTAGTTGTTCCTACGGGCGTAACTGCCTACTTCGACCACCCGTGGAGAGTGAATGGTATTTATAACCAAAAAATATACTTCAAAGTGCCTAGCATCGACTTTGATAGTTTGAATATCAAAGACATCAACTTTGTAGGTACTTTTTATTCAGATGGTATTTTCCCGCCTTTCAAAGAAACCCTTATTTCAATGCCTGATAATACGTTGGGCTTTAGTCACAAGGTGCCTGAGGGAAAATACAATTTATACAATAGTAAAACCTTTGTAAAATTCAGCTCAAATTTATTGATGGATAGCAAGGGACTACATACTGAAGGAGAAATAAACCACCTTACGGCACAAATTAAAGCAAAAGAAGCCTTGTTTACACCTGATTCTGTTACTGCTACGGGTACGACGGGTATTATTAATGAAGGAGAAGTTGGCAAGGCATATTTTACCAAAGTAGCCATCAACAACTTTAAATTAAAATGGCAACCTAAGGTAGATAGTATGCTGATTGAAACGCAGAAAAATACCTTCGATTTTTATGCAGGAAGCTCTAAGTTAGAAGGTAAACTCTTGGTTCGTCAGACTGGTTTGTTTGGTTTTGGGAAAGTAAAAAGACTAGACTCTGAAATCGGGTCAAATAATTTCAAATTTGGCAAAGGTGTCTTTACTGCCGAATTGGCTGATTTATTTGTTGGAAACAACCTGAGTGTAGCAAAGCCTGCCCTTCTTGGTAAAAAGATGAACATCAATTTTAATATTCAAACGGGTTTGGTGAGTATCAAAACCCCTACTAACCTAAAATTGGAAGATTCTACTAGCTTGTATTTCCCTTATACTGCCTATCAAACCTCTATCAATAGTGCAGAATGGGATATTAATAAGAAACTAATAACGATGAAGGGGGATGTACGAAATACTACTTTCTCGTCAATGGAGCCAAGCCAAGAAGGACTGTCATTTAATGGTTCAGAGGCATTGTATAATATCGAAAAACAATCGTTGAATATCAATGGTGTTCCTTTTATTAAATCTGCTGATGCTAAAATTATTCCAGATAAAGGAGCCGTATTTGTCAGTAAAGATGCGGAAATGAAAGATTTCCATCAGGCAAAAATCGTCTTGGATACCATCAACTCTTATCATCGTTTAGTAAACGGAAATATTAAGATTTTATCAAGATTCAAATTTGAAGGTGATGCAATCTACCGATACGTCAATTCAGCGGGCGATAGCCTAAATATCAAGATGGGCAACTTTGATTTCAAAGAAGTAGTGCTAGACAATCGTAAGAAAACCAAGGGATATATTACTACTGCCAAAGCGAATATCGAGCAAAGTAATAAGTTTTACCTTTCGCCTAAATTGATTTACCGCGGAGAAATCAGCATGATTTCCAATGACAAGAATCTTACTTTAAATGGCTTTGTGCGTCCTGATACTAAAAACAAAAAGTATGAGACCAACTGGATAGTGTATAAAGGTAATAGCCGCGATAGCGTGAATATTGATGTACAACCTACTCTATTAGGTGAAGGCAACACTCCATTGTTTGCAGGACTACATTTCAGAACAGCTTCAAGTGGTTTATATTCTACGTTCTTATCGAACAAAGAAGATGCTAAAGACGAAGATATTTTTGTAGCCAAAGGAGCATTCAGAGATATTGCCAAGACATCACGTTTTGAAATTGGTGCTGACGATAAAGCTCAATCTTATGAAGCCAATCGTTATATTTTTGATGATGCTAAAAAGACGCTGAAACTAGAAGGGTCATTTAATTTCTTTAACCCTAGTACTTTATTACAGACGTCGGGCTTTGCTGAAATGAGGGTGGATAGTGGAAAATATAAGTTCGACCAGATGTTGGTGATTAATTTCCCAATGCCTGCGGAAGTACTTAAAGCCATGGCTGACAAGATTGTAAAAATAAATTTAGAGTCTCGTGATAATGTTAGTGCCGACGACCCTGATGATAAAGAACATTACTTATCGAAACTCGCTAATATTTTGGGTGGAAAAACTGTGGCTTCTTTTGAAAGACGTGTAAAAAATGAACACGTGCCTCTTTATTCAATTTCGTCTAAACTGAATACGACGATGGTTATTTCAAAAGCTAATTTGCGGTATTCAGACCAACACGCTTCTTTTTATAGTGTAGGCAAATTGGCAATTGCCAATATTGGAGGAACAGATATTAATGCCGAGATTGAAGGAATGCTTGAAATCAAAAAAACCAATGAGGGCGACGAGTTCTATCTTTATTTAGAACCTTCAGAAGATGTTTGGTATTTTATGGGTTACTTAAAAAATGAGATGGGTGTCATTTCATCTGATGGTGAATTTAATAATGCTGTTGCCGCAAAATCGAAAGGAGTTAAAAAAGGAAGTGGTAAAAATGCGTATGCATTCTTAGGCGTTGGTGCTGAGGAAAAAATTGCTTTTTCAGAAAGATTCGTGGATAACTATAGAACCAGGGTAGAAAAAGGCAAGAAAATAGTTAATAAAAAAGAAGAAAAGCCTAAAGTTGAGAAGAAGAAAGAAGAAGCGAAAGAAGGTTTCTAATAAAACTAAAGCCCTGCTAATTTAAAATTAACAGGGCTTTCTTAATCTTTTTTTGGTGTCTAGAATTCGGTGTTTAGGAAACTTTACTGAGCCAATACATTCATTTTTCGACGTAGTCTGTTAAAACATTTTTCGATAACTTGATTGTAGATTTTCCCAAATTTATCATAACACCATGCTTGCAACTCACTTACTTCATCAGATAATAGTGTCTTGATTGCTTTTTTTAATTCTTTCTCGAATAACTTTGCATCAAAACTAACTTTTTCCAAAATAACTTTGACATAGTTTAAGGTAATCATAGCTTTTAAATGGATTTAATAAAGTAACAATACAAAACAAATCTCTATCAAATTTATCATACAAGCACCTGAAAATCAAGTGTTTTAGTAAAAATAAATGATATTTTTTTTATATCATTAATGTATTAATTTTTTGAACGTTTATTTAGACAACGGTGAAACAAAAAAAATATTATATAATTATTTCAATATTTTTTTATTCTTTAGTGTGCTTCCTTTCTAAGGGTCAGGATAATGATGTATCATTGGTAATAGGAGAAAAAAATATTTCTATGAATGATCCGTTTGTGCTTACCGTAGTAGTTAAATATACTGGCGAAGCCCAAGTACCGACCTGCAAATTTCCCGACTTACCCAATTTTACAAAAAAAGGTTTTTCAAAATCAACCTCACATTCTTTTGTAAATGGACAAGCAATTTCTACTTGTAATATCACCCAAAACTATTCTCCACAAAAAATAGGTACGCTTAAAGTCCCTTCTTTTAAAGTAAATGTCAATGAGCTCAATATAAAAGCAGATGGTTTTACGGTGAAGGTAAAAAAAGCGAGCCAAGAGCAACCTAACCCTGAAAAAAAAGATATTTCAGTAGGCAATGAAGACTTTACTGATTTTATCGAAGGCACTCAATCGGAGATAAAAGATGCTAAAAATGATGCTTTTTTAACACTCAGTACCAATAAAAGTAGTCTTTTCGTTGGCGAAGGCTTCACTGTTACCTTAGCTTTTTATGTGGCTGATAATAACGGAACTGAAATGGAATTTGATAATAATAATATTCAAATTCCTGAAATTACTAAAAAATTAAAACCTGAAAATTGTTGGGAAGAAAGTTTTGGTATCACAGAAACGCAAGAAGGACAATTGGTTTTAAACGGTAAAACTTATACACAATACAAATTTTATCAAGCTACTTTTTATCCATTAAATAACAAAGAAATCATTTTCCCCTCGGTCAGTCTAAGGTTAATAAAATACACGATGGGTAAAAATGGGGAAAAAATACCCGAGGCAATTACTTTTAAAACCAAAGTCTTAGCCATAAAAACGAAGGACTTGCCTAACCATCCTCTTAAGCAGGAAGTGTCGGTGGGAGATTTTTCATTAAAAGAAGTCATCAATAAAAATAGTATTAATACAGGAAAGTCGGTTCAGTATCGCATTCAGATTACAGGGGATGGTTATAACATCAAACTACCCGAAATGAAGAATGACAACATTTTTGACTTTTTCCCTCCAGAAATAAATTCTAGTGCTTATCCAGAAAATGGAAAAGTTGTTAGCACAAAAACCTTTACTTTTCTGATAATTCCAAAACAGGCTGGTAACTTTGCACTCGATAAGTATTTTAAATGGGTATATTTTAATACTAAAACCGAGAAATATGATACCTTAAAATCAAAACTTCGACTAAAGGTAAGTGGACCAACGATTAAAACAGCCGATGCTCCCCTAACAGTAGTGTCAGTTTACGATGGTTTGAAAGATAAAGATTCGTCTGATGCACCGAATAATTTCGGTAAATTTTTAAAAGACGAAGCCAATATTCTTATCACCATTATGTTGATAGGAATGGTGTATATTCTATTACCCAATAAAAAGCGGAAATAAGTTAAGAGCAATCAAAAAATGAAGTAACCAGTTGTCGTTATTTCTTATATCACTCACATGAGCAGTACATACGGTAAATTATTCAAGATTAGTACATTTGGCGAGTCGCACGGAACAGCAGTTGGCGTAATTGTAGATGGATGTCCGGCGGGAATTGATTTCGATACGGCTTTCATTCAAAGCGAATTAGATCGTCGTAAACCAGGGCAATCGAGAATTACTACTCAACGCCGTGAAGCCGATGAATTTCAAGTATTATCTGGCATTTTTGAAGGTAAAACTACAGGCACACCCATAGCCATGATGGTATTGAACGGCGACCAACGTTCAAAAGATTATTCACACATCGCACAACAGTTTCGCCCGTCTCACGCAGACTATACTTATACAGCCAAATATGGTAATCGCGATTATCGTGGTGGTGGTCGTAGCTCTGCCCGTGAAACCGTTGCAAGAGTAGCCGCAGGTGCTTTGGCAAAATTGGTTTTAAACCAAATTGGCGTTGATATTAAATCTTATGTTTCGCAAGTAGGGAAATTAAAGTTATCGACACCTTATCAACAACTGGATTTGAATCTGGCTGAAGAAAACGCCGTTCGTTGTCCAGACCCAGTCATCGCGCAACAAATGTTTGATTTGATTGATGAAACCCGTAAAAAAGGAGATTCAATTGGTGGCGTCGTAAACTGTGTAATTACGGGTACTCCCGTTGGTTTAGGCGAGCCTGTTTTTGATAAACTTCATGCAGAACTAGGCAAAGCGATGCTAAGTATCAATGCCGTAAAAGGTTTTGAATATGGCAGTGGTTTTGAAGGCGTAGAGATGTATGGTTCAGAACATAATGATGAAATGTTTTTGGATGAACAAAACCGAGTGAAAACCAAAACAAATTATTCAGGCGGTGTTCAAGGCGGTATCTCTAACGGTGAAGATATTTATTTTAGAGTAGCCTTCAAACCTGTTGCTACGATTATGCAAGACCAAGACAGCGTAGATGCTGATGGCAATGCAGTAGTGGTGTCAGGTAAAGGTCGCCATGACCCTTGCGTCGTGCCTCGTGCAGTACCGATTGTTGAAGCAATGGCAGCCTTGGTATTGGTAGATTTTTATTTAAGAAATAGAGCTACCCATAAAGTTGCTGAAAAGATTTCATCTGATATTGCTTAGCAAATATGTATTTTTCTGACGAATACTTTATGAGAATTGCTTTACAACAAGCAGAAATAGCCTTTCAGGAAGGGGAAATTCCTGTGGGTGCCATTATAGTTTGTCAGAATCAAGTGATTGCTAAAGCTTATAATCAAACAGAGAAATTAAATGATGTAACGGCGCATGCAGAAATGTTAGCCATCACGGCTGCTGCACAAACTTTAGGCTCAAAATACCTCAAGAATTGTACTTTATATGTCACTTTAGAACCATGTGTAATGTGTGGTGGTGCGATTTTTTGGTCTCAACTGAGTAGAATTGTATGGGGTGCTTCAGATGATAGACGAGGCTTCAAAAAATTAGATGCTTCTATTATTCATCCCAAATCAACCATTTCATTTGGCGTTTTACAAGAAGACTCTACGCTCTTATTGAAGAGATTTTTTTCCCAATTAAGAACTTAATTACAATTTTGATAGTTTTTGAAACAACATGAGTAGAGAGTTCTCTCTAACTCCTTAACTATAATAATTAAATAACTCCTTAAAAAAATGGCATTCGTATTAGACCCTTTACCTTATGCAAATGATGCTTTAGAGCCTCATTTTGATGCGTTGACAATGGAAATTCACCATGATCGTCACCATAACACTTATGTTACTAACCTAAATGGTGCTGTAGCTGGTACTGAATTAGAAGGAAAATCAATTGAAGAATTGGTTTCTGAAGTAAGCAAGTACTCTCCTGCAATTCGTAACAACGGTGGAGGCCACTGGAACCATACATTTTTCTGGAATATCCTTTCTCCAAATGGTGGTGGTGCACCAGTAGGTACTTTAGCGGAAGCTATTACTACAAAATTTGGTTCATTTGAAGCTTTCAAAGACGAATTCAAAAAAGCAGGTTTAACAAGATTTGGTTCAGGTTGGGCATGGCTAGTAGTTACTGCTAATGGTTTAGCGATATCTTCAACACCTAATCAAGATAATCCATTAATGGATGTTGCTGAGATAAAAGGTACTCCTATCATCGGTCTAGATGTTTGGGAACACGCATATTATTTGAAATTCCAAAACAAACGTCCTGATTATATCGATTCTTTCTGGAATTTGGTAGATTGGGAAGGTGCTGAAAGCCGTTATAAAGCTGCTAAAGCTTAATTAGTTAGCTACAAATAACAATTTTTTTGAAGAAAATCTTTCAAAAAAATTGTTATTTGTCAATTCAACAACTACCTTTGCAGTCCCAATACAACACGGAGGTTGTAGCTCAGTCGGTTAGAGCATCGGTTTGTGGTTCCGAGGGTCGTGGGTTCGAGCCCCATCTTCCTCCCTAGGTCTTGTCAATGCGACAAGACCTTTTTTTTTAGGCAATTCTTAATCACTAATGAATCTTTCAACTATCCAAACCTTACTCAATACGCGCTATCGTAAAATAACTTTTACAATATTGTCATTGATGTATCTTGTCGGATTTATCGGTTTAATGATTCCAGTCACTCGAGAATATTTCAAATTTTTATCACCTTTCAACCTTTGGATTTCATTTATCCTTTTACTTTTTTTTCATCAAGACTTTCAGTTAAAATTTATTCTTTTTGCTATCATTACTTTTCTGATAGGCTTTTTTATTGAAGTATTGGGCGTACATACAGGTATTATTTTCGGGCAATATCATTATGGCAAAACATTGGGGATTCAACTATTTGACGTGCCACTCGTAATTGGTGCCAATTGGTTTATTCTAGTGTATAGTTCGGGGCATATCATTCAAAAGCAATTCAAAGGTTTAGGCCCATCCTTTGGGCATAATGTTCTACTAGCTATCGTAGCCGCTACGCTGATGGTCTGCTTAGATGTAATGATTGAACCCGTAGCTATTCGTTTAGATTTTTGGCATTGGGACTTAAACAAAATACCCCTTCAGAATTATATTGGCTGGTTCATTACCTCATTTGGTTTACAATATTATTTTATCAGTAGTAAATTCCTTAAAAACAATGCATTAGCACCCTTACTTTTTTGTTTACAATTTATCTTTTTTCTACTCCATACTATCTTTTCTACCTAGGCAACTTTAAATTTATTGTATAGTTTTGTAAACCTTTTTTTAAACAAGACGTTTATACCCTATACACAGTTATTTTTCATAGAGATTCGATTATATCACATCGTTTACACTATTCATAACTTTAGCTAGAAAATACAACATCATTGAATGCCAATGGTATTTTAAGCAATGTGACTTTTAATTTTTATGATAGTGAATTATCAAGCCATTTGGCCAACAATATGAGCATTTATTCTATAAAAGACCTTGAGCAATTATCTGGAATTAAAGCTCATACCCTTAGAATTTGGGAACAGCGGTATGAAATTCTAAAACCAGACAGAACAGATACTAATATTAGGACTTATGATGACAAAGATCTTAAGTTGGTTCTGAATATTGCGCTATTGAAGGCACATGGTCATAAAATTTCTGAGATTTCAAAAATGGCTTCCAACGAGCTGTCGAAAGAAGTATTGTTGATTTCAGAGAAACAATTGAGCTATCCAGAACAGATTCATGCCCTAACAATCTCTATGCTTGATTTGGACGAAGAAAGGTTTGAAAAAATTATCAGTACTAATACGCTTCAATTTGGCTTTGAAAACATGATGATTAACATCATCTTTCCCTTTTTAAGCAGAATTGGTACTTTATGGGTCACGGGTTCAGTTAATCCTGCACAAGAACATTTTATTTCTAATTTAATCCGTCAAAAGCTTATCGTTGCGATTGATGGACAATTGCCTTCGCTAAGAATTGGAGCAAAAAAATACTTACTTTTTTTACCTGAAGGGGAAATGCATGAAATTAGTTTATTATTTGGTAACTACATCATTCGTTCGCGACACAACAAAGTAATTTACCTTGGTCAAAGTTTACCTTTTAATGAGCTTATTTTTGCTCATAAAGTACACAAACCAGATTATCTATTGACAGTAATAACATCTGTTCCTGCCCAAGAAGAGGTTCAGAAATATGTGTACCAATTAGCAAAAGAATTTCCTGATTCAAGGATATTATTATCAGGTCAGCAGGTAGTAGCACAAGATATTATTTGTCCAGATAATGTAGATATTTTACCTCAGATTCATTACCTAGCAGCAATAGCTTCGGAATAGTACTTTTAAAGGGCGTTTACAGCCTTTTTATAGTAAAAACGACCGACAGTATTATCATTCACCAAACAACCTCGACAATATACCAAAATTGGCAATTGTCGAGGTTGTTTTATTTCTTACGTTCAGCTTAAACAAAAAGAGGAATATCTACGATAGATATTCCTCTTTTTGTTTAAGCTGAATTTGATTATTTTTCTACTTGAGAATAGTTCAATTCAACTGGAGTATTACGGCCAAATATTTTAACCATAACATTCAATTTTTTCTTATCGTCAAAGATTTCTTCTACTGAGCCTTCGAATCCTGAGAATGGTCCATCGATAACTTTAATAGTTTCGCCTTTAGAGAACGACGTTGGTGCTAATTCTTCAACAGCCACAGCCTCATCCATTTTACCTAAAATACGTTTTATTTCGCCAGCACGCAATGGAATAGGTGTTTTTGATGTCTTACCATCATTCCAGCTTAAAAAGCCAATAACACCCGGCATTGATGTAATTAAGTGGGCTACTTCACCATATTTAATATCTGCTTCAACAAAAATATATCCAGCAAACAAAGTTTTCTCGCGTACGGTTTTTTTACCGTTACGCATTTCAAATATTTTCTCTGTTGGAATAATTATCTGTGGAATATAATCCTGAAGACTTTGTCTCGCAATTTCATTTTCGAGATAAGTCCTTATTTTCTTTTCTTGCCCTGAAACTGCCCTCAGAACGTACCAATTAGTCTCTGCCATTGTATGAGTATAAATTTCGGTTTGCCATGATAGATTTTGAATTGATGTAACATCTCAACAGATTTATCGCTAAATCCGCATTCCGAAACTTCAATTAAAATTATTGATAGAAATACTCTAATCCAGACTTGAAAAGAAAGTCAATCATACCAACCACCAATGCAAAAATTAAAGATGCCACTAATACAAGTGTTGAACTTGCCTGTAATTCTGAAAATTTAGGCCATGTTACATTTTCTGTAACTTCTGTCCAAGACTCTTTAACAAGTTGTTGTAATTTGTTCATGGTTTCTATTGTTCGTAATTAAGCTAATAATTTATGTTATTTATAAGGCAAAAATATGGTGCTTATAAACTTTTAAGTTCCAATATTTTAGGCTTTAAATTTAGTACATTTTAAACAATGTAAGTAAAATTAAAATCTAAAACTTGGAACTTAAACTAAGCACGGGAACAAGGATTCGAACCCTGATCAAGGGTGTTGGAGACCCGCATTCTACCATTGAACTATTCCCGTGTAAATCGACTGCAAAGATAGTTGTTTATCCTAAACTTGCAAAAAAAATACTGACAAATTTATTCTAAAAAAAGAGAGCGTTACATATTTGCAACGCTCTCAATCTATTTTTAGCTAAAAATTAGTCTAAAATTTCAGTTACCTGACCAGCACCTACTGTACGTCCACCCTCACGGATAGCGAAACGAAGACCTTTGTCCATCGCTACTTTGTTCAATAAAGTTACTGAGATAGTTAAGTTATCACCAGGCATACACATTTCTACTCCTTCTGGCAACATGATTTCTCCTGTTACGTCAGTTGTACGGAAATAGAACTGTGGACGATATTTGTTAAAGAAAGGAGTGTGACGACCACCTTCTTCTTTAGACAAGATATAAACCTCAGCTTTGAATTTAGTGTGAGGCTTCACAGAACCTGGCTTACAAATAACCATACCACGACGGATAGATTCTTTGTCAATACCACGTAATAATAAACCTACGTTATCACCAGCTTCACCACGGTCAAGGATTTTACGGAACATCTCAACACCAGTTACAACTGATTTCAAGCCTTCAGCACCCATACCTAAGATATCTACTGCTTCACCTGAGTTGATGATACCAGTTTCGATACGACCAGTAGCAACAGTACCACGACCTGTGATCGAGAATACGTCTTCAACTGGCATCAAGAAAGGCTTATCAACATCACGCTTAGGAAGTGGAATCCAGCTATCAACAGCATCCATTAATGCATCGATAGTAGCAACCCATTTCGGCTCGCCATTCAAACCACCTAAAGCAGAACCTTGGATTACTGGAATGTTATCTCCATCAAATTCATAGAATGATAACAATTCACGGATTTCCATTTCTACTAATTCTAACAATTCTGGATCGTCAACCATATCCACTTTGTTCATGAATACAACCAATTGAGGTACACCTACTTGGCGAGACAACAAGATGTGTTCACGAGTTTGTGGCATTGGACCGTCAGTTGCAGCAACTACGATGATAGCACCATCCATTTGAGCAGCACCAGTTACCATGTTTTTCACGTAATCGGCGTGACCTGGACAGTCAACGTGTGCATAGTGACGGTTAGCTGTTGAATATTCTACGTGAGCAGTATTGATAGTGATACCACGCTCTTTTTCTTCAGGAGCCGAGTCAATTGATGAGAAATCTTTTTTCTCAGCAAGTCCTTTTTCTGACAACACTTTCGTGATTGCAGCAGTCAATGTAGTTTTACCGTGGTCAACGTGACCGATTGTACCAATGTTTACGTGGGGCTTACTACGGTCAAAATTCTCTTTTGCCATGATATTTAGTTCTTAATTAGTTTTATTTAAATAATTGTTTGATACTTTTTACATTTGAAAACTTGAGGATTTGAATATTTGAAAACATTTTAACTTATTCTGTAAAAACAACAAAATAACTTTCAAATCTTCAAATTAAAACAATCTTCAAATTGATTCGAGCCTTTGAGCAGAATCGGACTGCCGACCTCTTCCTTACCAAGGAAGTGCTCTACCACTGAGCTACAAAGGCATTTTCGGAAACCCAACCCTTAGAAATTATAAGAGGTTAATTGTTAATCGTTTTTAGCTAAACTAATAACTATTAACTAATTAACAACTAACCACTTACTATTGTTCCATCTGAGCGGGAGACGGGGCTCGAACCCGCCACCTATAGCTTGGAAGGCTATCGCTCTACCAAATGAGCTACTCCCGCTTACTCTTAATAGTGAAGATGATTGAGTATTGAATTTTAAACGTTTATTTAAATATTCACTCATTCAAATCGTGGGGGCGGATGGATTCGAACCACCGAAGGAATACTCCAGCAGAGTTACAGTCTGCCCCATTTGGCCACTCTGGTACACCCCCATTTTCTCTACTTTTGAACTGCTTACGTTTAGCGTTCTGGTGAAAGAGTGTGCAAAGGTAAGTTTATTTTTTATTTTGTCAAACGTTAAATAAAAAAAATTTCACTTTTTTTTCACAAAAAAATCTAATTCATTGATAATTCGACAGTTACAAAATTGGCATTTATTGAATATTTTTGATTTAAAATATTCAATAAATGCCAAGCTCAATGAATTATAATCTTTAACTTATAGTCTTATTCCGAAACTTACTCCACTTATGCCAGGACCTCTGCCATCTTGATACAATTTGTTTAAATCATAGTTTACAAACAAATCAGGGAAATTTTTCAATCCTAATTCAAAAGCCAAACCATAACGAAGATTATTCAAATAAAAGCTACTATGGTTCCATTGCTTAGCTCCGCTATCTTCTTCTTTCGTTTTTGTATAGCTATCTATTCTATAACCCACATATCCACCAGCAGCAATGTAAGTAACTACGCTATTCTTTCTGAAAGCCACATAGGGCATTATCGGAATGTTGATATTAGCAACCGTTAGTTTATTTCTTGAAAGTGGAATCACATTACCAGCAGCATCTTTATAGTTGGCAAACTCTACGTTGTTCGCTCCTTTTACTAAGTAATTATTGTTTTCGAACATATAGTTGTTCCATGATACTTCAAGACCATAGCTTATCTTCAAAGCCGCTTTTGTGCCTTTACTAATCATACCGCTTCTTGTCCAGCCAAAGCCAAAGTATCTTGAACCGAACGGACTTAATTCAAAGTCTTTCGAGTTATATATTCCCGAGACACTTCCAGTATTAGCAAAGCTATTGAAGCCAAAATAAATATTAAATCCTGAGCGACTACTAAAGCCTTGTTCTCTCCTACTAACTTTGGCCGTGTCTTTCAATATTACTTTTACTTCATCATTACCATCTTTCACTACTACGCCGTTCCAACTAACATGAACTTCTTCATTGCCATCTTTTACATGTACTCCACCCAATCCAATTTTTACATTAGAACCACTATTACCATTGGATACGTTTCTATTGGATGATTGGCTCGAGCTAGTATTGCTATTTCTTACAGTATCATCTGTTTTACCATTAATCGCCACATTGATACTCTTATTGTTTTGTACAATTACCAATACCGTATCTTTGCTCAATTCGCTATTCACTACTCTACGAATTCCTTTCCACGTTTCATCGTCAAGGTTCATCCCGTTCTTTTGAAACAACTCCTGTAAATCTTCTTTTAAAGACCTGTTCGGATTTTTACTATTTAATAATGTTTGATTACGCTTATCGATATTTATTACGGTTGAATCCTTTTCGTTCGAGTTAGCCAAACTTTTAAAACTTGTTATCGAGATAACAAAAAATGATACGATTATTGAAAAAGTAATTTTGCTCATCACTCTCTTCATTTGGTACGTTTCCATGGCGATTTTATTTATTGTTTAGGTTTTTTAGAGATTTCTTTCCCCTTAATTCTATCCCCCGCATGCCTTGGTTTTGAATTAAATTAGTAGTTATTCTAAAAATTTGTTGTTTGTATTTAAGATGCAATTGCATCAATTCGGGTTGCATCAATTATTTTTTTATTTTTCTGTTTCTTCTCCTTTTGTCAGTGCATTTTCTATTTTAGCATCTGCTCTGGCCAACAGCTTTTGGGGCTTAAATCCAACTTCTTTCCAATCTACATTCTCACCATTTTTAGCTCTTTTCAACTGTTGCCAGATTCTATTAAACTTGCTAGGTTTTCTATTAGCACTTTCGTCCAATGGCGTAGCTTCCGCAACCGCTTCAGCTTGTGTTTCTATCAGGTTCAACACTATTGTTTCTTTCTCAGCTTCTTTACTCACTTTAGGCGTATTATCTACTACTAAAACAATTGTGCTAGGCGCTATCTCAGGTTTTGGTATTTGTATCGGTGCTATGTTTTTAACCAATACTGGCTCATCCTTAGGGCTAATTAAATTTTTCTCAGCACTTGTCTTACTTGTTTTAATTGCCTTTTCTGTACTAATATCTGTCACTATTTTTGTTCGAGACTTTTCTGTAGCATTACTTGCTATTGAAATATTATCGTGAGCAATTGGTGAGGCTATATTTTTTGCTGTTTCACCCGTTTTCTTTTCAGTTGAAATTGTTTTTGTTGGGTTAGAAGCCATCTTGATAGCATCCAAATCTTTCGGTGCATTCATCCAATAAATGCCCGAAGCTAACAATAATGCTACCGAAGCAGCCGACGCATACCGCCACCACAAGGGTATCAGTTTGCTTTCTTGTTTATCTAACTTTGCTTGTAGTTTTTCCCATGCAACAGTACGTGGCTGACGCTCGTATTGCTGTAGTCGTTCGGCGAAAAACTTATCGATATTTTCTTGACTTTTCATATAATTTTCGATTAATCAAAATCGAGTTAAATCGTTTGAACTACTGCATTTTGTAAAATTACTCTTGCTCTTGATAGTTGCGACTTTGAAGTACTTTCCGTAATTCCCAATTGTTCCGCAATTTCTGCATGAGAATACCCCTCTATCGCATACAAATTAAATACTGTTTTATAGCCTGTTGGCAACTTCTCAATCAACTTTAGTAAATCTTTTGTTTCAAGGTCTGTTCTAAATTGTTCTGGTTCGGGTTCGTAAAGAATTTGGTCATAACTTACTTCAAATTGGGCTTTTTTATTACTTCTCAGATACATCAATGATTCGTTCACCATTATTCGTCGTATCCATCCTTCAAAGCTTCCCTCCAATTTAAAACTATTAATTTTATCAAATACTTTCACAAAACCTTCAATCATTATTTCTTCCGCCTCAAACTCATCATGTACATACCTAAAGCATATCCCCAACATCTTTGGGGAATACTTCTCGTACACTCTTCGTTGGGCCTTTGGGTCGCCTTTTTGACAAGCTTTCACTAATGCCTCTTCAGTTTGAAATAAAGTAATCAGTTTCACGATATAAGGTTCTGGTTTAGCTTTTTTATAAATCTGCGGTTCAGAGCAATTTGTTTACTTAATTACTTTCAAGATGAAATATACTAATGAAAGGTTGCATGATAAATATTGAATATTCAAATTTGTAAACAATAATTGATTTTCTTTGCCAGATATTATTCATAAGTAGCTTATAGCCCACATTTTTTTTATTTTTAATCTTTTTCCTATGAATTCTTCTGCTGCGATAGGCATTTTTGATAGCGGTATTGGTGGTTTGACGGTGGCTCATGCCGTAACCAAGTTACTTCCTAACGAAAATATTATTTACTTCGGCGACACAGCACATTTACCTTATGGCGATAAATCTGCGGCGGCCATTCAGGCTTATTCTATCAAAATCTGTAATGTTTTATTGCAGCAAAAATGTAAAATCATTTTAATTGCCTGCAATTCAGCTTCAGCCGCTGCTTATGAACTTGTAAAAGAATATGTTGGTAGCAAGGCTAAGGTAATGAATGTAATTGACCCCGTCGTTAATTATTTATCAGAAAATTATGCTGGAAAAACGATTGGCTTGATTGGCACTAAACAAACGGTTAATTCTAATATTTATAGAAAAAAAACTGATGCCCTAGAAAAAGATATTATGCTAAAATCATTGGCTACGCCTTTGCTAGCCCCTATGATTGAAGAAGGTTTTTTTAACAACAATATTTCTGAAAGTATTATTCAGGAATACCTAAAAAATGAAGAATTAGCTGATATCGAAGCCTTAATTTTGGGTTGTACGCACTATCCTTTAATCAAAAAACAGATTGAACACTATTATAAAGATTCTGTAACTGTGCTCGATACCTCTGAAATCGTTGCTAAATCTGTTGAAGAGTTTTTATCTACCAACCATGCTTTAAATGGCTTAAACGCATACATCAAACATTTTTATGTTTCAGATTATACACAATCATTTGAAACATCCACTAAAATATTTTTTGGTGAGCAAATCCGTTTAGAATATTATCCTCTTTGGGAATAAAAAATGGTTTCAGAATGTATTCTGAAACCATTTTTTGCTAACTAAAAGCTTTTCTTAATCGTTGTCTCAAAATAGTTTGAGGCGACATATTCTTCTTTGAGCTCTTCCACCATAAATAACCGACTACTGCTACTAATAAATACGGAGCTACAAGCAAGTATAAAATAGCAAAGTTTAAGTTGGATGCTATTTGGCTTCTACCATTTGAAACGGTACTTTCTACGGTCATTCTGCACATAGCACATTGTGCCAAACTCATTGATACCGAAACCAACAATATAACTGAAGTTAAAACGAATTTTTTCATAAGTTTTTTCTGTAATAACGATTACTTGTAATACGGTGAAATCATTAGGTAAACTATCACACCTGTTACTGAAACATATAGCCACATCGGAAAGGTAAATTTCACAATCTTTCTATGCAATTCAATCTGATTGCTCAAAGCATAATACATTGCTCTAAGAACAAACCATACCACGCTAATAGATAAACCAATATGCGAAAGTAAAAAGAAATAATATACAGGTCTAATAAACCCTTCGCCTCCAAAAGATGTAGAAGGATTAGATATATGATATAAAATATATAAAATCAAAAACAAAGAACCTTGTATAAACGACAAAGTCATCATTTTTCGATGCCATTTTATATTGTTATTTTTAATAAAAATATAGCCAATAATTAATGTAACTGATGTGGTTGTATTAAGTATACCAATCAAATGTGGTAATATTTTTGTCCATTCACCTAAATTAATTTTTGTTCTTACACCAATAAGCAGTGCAACTGCTACGGGAATAGCAATTGACAAAATACTAACTAGCTTCTCATTCTTTTCGTTTTTTTCTACCACTAAACTCATTGTATTATAGATTTTCTAATTCAACTCAGCTATTTGTTTCGTATATTTTTAATAGTACTCTCATTTCTAAAATCAGGCGATCTACATCTTTCTTATCAGTACCATCATAGAACCCTCTTATATGCCCTTCTTTATCTACTAATATTAACTTTTCAGAATGAATAAATGTTTCATCAGGACTTTTGATGGCTTTATCGTATTCTGAAGCATCTGCTACTGGAATAAAATAACCTTTGACAGCCAACGGATATATCACTTTTCTTTCACCTGTCAAAAAATGCCATTTCCCCTTGATAGCATCATATTCTTGGGCATATTTTTTTAACTTTTCTGGTTCATCATGTGCAGGGTCAACTGAAATCGAAACAAAATTCACTTCCTCATTTTGTGAAAATGTATCTTGTACTCTAGTAAGTTGCGTTGACATTTTAGGGCAAATAGAAGTACATCTAGTAAAGAAAAAATCTGCTACATATATTTTTCCTTTTAGGCTTTCGCTTGAAAAAGCTGTTCCATTTTCATCTATCAATTGCCAAGTAGGTATCGTATGAAAAACGGTATCCATTTCTGGCTGATTCCAACGTGGGTTCGGATTCTTCTTCAACATCACATTTCCTGTGGTAGAATCCGTAAGAGGAATCATATAGGGTAATTCATAATGGTTTTCCCCAAAACCTTTTAAATATAAAAAAATTAAAGCTGGAACAACTAACGCAGTGATTAGGATTCCAGCTTTCATAGACTTTTGCATGATTGTTTTCTTTAATCATTCTCAATGTTTAGGGTTGAGTCAACCTAAAACATAAGTGGATAACCACTTTTTCAAGCGATTATCCACCATAATTTGTTATATCAATAAAGGTGACCACCTTCGTAAATCAACGCTGTTAATAACCACGCTACAAATACTACGGGTATTAAAATCGCCCAGATAAGGGTTTTTACTTCATGCTTTAAGTGCATAAATTCACCTACAATGTAAAATGCTTTAACAATTGTCATTCCAGCAAAGATAGCAACTCTTAAATGGTTAGCTGGCATTGTAAATGCAATTACGAACTCAATTGCTGTTAGGATTAAAAGAATCCAAAATGTTTTCCAGATTGCCGCCGTTTGTGGAGGTGGTATTACTTTTTCATCTGTATGAGATGAATGAACATGTGATGCCATTATATTATTAGATTAACAGTTATCGAATTATACCAGATAGAAGAATGTAAATACAAACACCCAAACTAAATCTACAAAGTGCCAGTAAAGACCTACTTTTTCTACCATTTCGTAATGTCCGCGACGTTCGTATAAACCTGTTGCCGTATTAAAGAAAATCAAAATATTTAAAATAACACCTGAAAATACGTGTGTTCCGTGGAATCCAGTAATAAAGAAAAATAAATCTGCGAATGCAGGAGGACCATAAGGGTTACGTGTTAGATTAGCGCCTTCGATAGGGTTTCCTAAAGCATCTTTAGCCGCTAAAGCTAAGTCAGCAGGGCCATGGATAAAGTGCGTCCATTCCCAAGCTTGAGAACCTAAGAAAGTAAAACCACCAAGGATTGTCCAAAGCATCCATTTCTCAACATCAGCACGGTCGCCACGGTGACCAGCTTCTACTGCTAATACCATTGTAACAGAACTAAAAATCAAAATAAATGTCATGATTCCCACAAATATTAACGGAGCTTCAACACCATGTAAAAATGGAACTGCTTCGAAAACTTTGTCTGGGATTGGCCAGTGCGTAGTAGAAAAGAAGAACTTTTCATGTGCACCAGTGTATGCTTGCTGACTAAAGCGAATCATACCATAAGTTACCAATAGGGCTGAGAAAGTGAACGTATCTGAAAGTAAGAAAAACCACATCATTAGTTTTCCGTAACTAGCTTTCAAAGGTTCTGAACCACCCGACCATGTCAATTTTTCAGGAACGGCAGTAGCAGCGTGTAATGCAGACATCTTTTATAATTTGGGGTTTATTAATTATTTAAAAGTTCGCTAATTTAAACAGATTAACGATTAAAATACAAGAAAAAGAATAAATACAACCATAGGATATCCAAAAAGTGCCAATAAGTAGCACATAATTGGATTCTAGTAAGGTTTTTTGATTCAGCAGTAAACTTGAATGATGAAATCAAAGATACTAGTAATACTATTAAGCCAGAAAATACGTGTAAGCCGTGTAAGCCTACTAAAACATATATCCATGAAGACGCTACATCGCTTCCAGCAAAATATAATTGACCCTTAATTAAATCAGAGAAACCAATTACTTGGGTTACTAAAAACGTCAACCCGAACACAAAAGTAATAGAAATTGCTGTTTTGAGTGTACTGAATTTATTTTTTTTTGCAGCACTTACTGCTAAAATCATTGAAATACTACTTACAAACAAAATAATAGTTGAATACCAAAAGATTTGGGGCAACTCAAACTCGTGCCATCTTCCTTCTGCTTTTCTTACTAAATAACCTGATGTCCAACCTGCAAACATCATCGTTATTGAGACTATCGCTAACCAAAGCATAAACTTCTTTGGGTTCATCGAGAGCGTTTCTTCTGGCTCTCCTAGCTTTATATTGGCTAAATGTTCTTGTGTCATTATTTATTAAATGTCAATTCTAAATCAAAATTATACCTTGTCCATCAAAAAAGCTATCTGCACAATTGGCAAATATATAAATGAGCCAAACATCATCATCAACGCGGCTTTATCTGTTGGTTTAGACATCAAATAGAATGTCTGAGATAAAAACAATACACCACATAATACGGCTACCATCGCAGAGTTAATGCCCGTCATGTGCAAAAGATAAGGAACAAATCCACAAGGCACTAAAAAGATGGTGTACATCATCATGGTTAAGGCCGTTCTTAAGTCTTTATGCCCGTTATTAGGCAACATCTTAAAGCCTGCTCGTTGGTAATCTTCATCAGCTACCCAAGCAATAGCCCAGAAATGTGGAAACTGCCAAAAAAACTGAATGGCAAATAAAATACCTGGCTCTAAGCCAAAATGGTTGGTAGCTGCAACCCAACCAATCATCGGAGGAAAAGCTCCTGGAAAAGCGCCTACAAATACTGAAATTGGCCCTACTCTTTTCAAAGGAGTATAAACAAAACCATACAATAAAAAGCTTAATAAGCCCAGTAAGCCTGCTTTGTAATTAAATTCTATAAATAGAATATAGCATGAAATAATGAGCAAAACGATACAAAACACAGTAGCTTCATTTACCGACAGTCTTCCTGTGGGCAAAGGTCTATTTTGTGTTCTTTTCATCAGCTTATCCAGTTCTTTTTCTTTAATCTGGTTGACAATATTGGCAGAACCAGTAATAAAAAAGCCTCCTAAGCTAATCGCTATTACTTTTTGCCAATCAATATGGTCAACAGCTAAAGAATATCCAAAGGCACCCGAAAAGGCTACTAAAGCCGACAATCTAAATTTTAATAACTCGTAATAAGCTTTTACTTTTAAAGCTATTCCTATTGGAATATTTTCTTCTTTTGAGATCATTTTACTAGCATGAATATCAAATATTCATTTTAATATAATTAATTCTTTACTACGCTTAGTTCAGTTCTTGCTTTGAAAACACGTTCTGAATTTGTTAACAAGTAAATGATAAATTGAATACCTAAAGACAATATGGCAAGCGTGAGGTGAATAGGCTGGATATAAGCTGGTACACCAAAATAAGCCATAATAACACCCGACAGCACTTCAATAATAACGATAACCAATAATGTTATCATGAATTTATAAATCAGTCCTTCTGTATGAATGTTTTTCTTTAACACAACAATTAAATACACATGCAACGCCAGAATAACCAATGAATAGGAGCGGTGAATCATAAAGGGTAAGCCCATTTGCTCAATCCATGTGTTTCTATCATAACCAAACAAAGGATTAGCAATTACTTTATCTATTGCCTCTCTTACTTGTGTTCCTAATAATACTTGAGAGGTTGAAACAACCAACGTTAAAATCAACAGACGATTTAAGGTTGATTTGTTTTCAATTTTCTCTACTTTAATCACCTCAGACCACGCTCTGGCAATGGCATACAACAATACAAATACTACTAAAACTGCCAATAACATGTGCAAAGTTACTACACCGGGCTTTAAAAATGAATCAACTACGTATTTTCCTAATGCACCGTTCGCTCCTATCAAAACAACTCCTAAAAATGACAAATATACAATTACTCTATCTTTCTTGAAATAATAATAAATTGATGCTATAAATGCTGCAAATACTACTATCCCTGTAAATGCTCCGACTAATCTATTCGCATATTCAATCCACGTTTTTGTTGCATTAAATTCTACTTCTCCATGCAATTTTGCGGCGTAAATCTCTTGATAGTTAGGGGGTAATTGGCTTACGTCTGTTGGTGGTACTAACATTCCAAAACATTTTGGCCAATCAGGACAACCCATTCCCGAACCAGTACTTCTCACAATTCCACCTGCCAACACTAACAGATAAATAGTAATGATGGTTAATATCCCTAATTTTCTAAAAAGCATTATTAGAATATTTATGACATTGATAAAACAAATTCATTCAACAGGCTTATTGTTTCAATTGAATGAATCTTCTAAAAAGAAAAATTGAGAATATGTTAATCTAAGGCTACCTAAATTAACACATTCTCAATCTTTAGAGGTTTTTTACATCTTAGTGACTGTAAGATGAATTTTGAATATCTAATAAATCTTCAATATCCTTTTCTTGTGCAATTTCTTCATTTTCCTCTGGTAAGTTAGATTCAGGTGTTGCTGAATATGGAACGTTCTGAGGGATGAAATCTACTGCTGAACCTGGCTTGCTATAGTCGTAAGGCCAACGATATACTGCTGGAATCTCACCTTCCCAGTTACCATGTCCAGGAACAACTGGAGTAGTCCACTCTAAAGTTGTTGAATTCCAAGGGTTCTGAGGAGCTGTTTTTCCTTTGAAGATAGAATATACAAAGTTGATTACAAATATCACTTGTGCTGTAAATGTCAAGATAGCAGCAATTGAGATAAACATGTTCATATCAACAAAAGCTTCCATTCTACCATTTCCTAATGCAGTAAATGAGTAATAACGACGTGGGAAACCCGCTAAACCTACATAGTGCATTGGGAAGAATACGCAATAAACACCGATGAAAGTTGCCCAGAAGTGAGCATATCCCATGTTTTTGTTCATCATTTTTCCGAACATTTTAGGGAACCAGTGATAAACACCTGCCATCAATCCGAAGAATGATGCCGCACCCATTACTAAGTGGAAGTGAGCAACTACAAAGTAAGTATCGTGTAAGTTGATATCTAAAGCAGCGTTACCAAGAATGATACCTGTTAAACCACCTGAGATAAACAATGATACTAGACCAATAGAGAACAACATCGCTGGCGTAAAGATAATATTACCTCTCCAAAGTGTTGTGATATAGTTAAATGCTTTTACTGCCGAAGGTACTGCAATAATCAATGTTAGGAACATAAATACTGAGCCTAAGAATGGATTCATACCTGTTACGAACATGTGGTGAGCCCATACAATAAATGCAAGCATTGTAATACCCATCATTGAACCAATCATCGCACGGTAACCAAAGATTGGCTTACGAGAGTTAGTAGCAATAATTTCAGATGTGATACCTAAAGCTGGAAGTAATACGATATATACTTCAGGGTGACCTAAGAACCAGAATAAATGTTGGTATAAAATAGCCGAACCACCTACGTTTGGCAAAGCTTCACCACCGATATAGATTTCTGACAAATAGAATGATGTACCAAAGCTACGATCGAAAATCAATAATAACGCTGCTGATAATAATACAGGGAAAGATAAAAGACCTAAGATAGCTGTAAAGAAGAACGCCCAGATAGTCAAAGGTAATTTAGTAAATGACATTCCACGTGTACGAAGGTTGATAACAGTACAAATATAGTTAATACCGCCCATTAACTGAGAAACGATAAAGAATGTCATACTTGTCAACCATAATGTCATCCCTAATCCAGAACCAGGCATTGCTTGTGGTAATGCACTTAGTGGTGGATAAATTACCCAACCGCCCGATGCAGGACCTGTTTCAGTAAACAATGAAGCAAACATGATAATTGACGCTAAGAAGAAGAACCAATATGATAACATATTGATAAAGCCCGAAGCCATATCTCTTGCTCCAATTTGAAGAGGAATCAAAAAGTTGGAGAATGTACCTGATAAACCTGCTGTTAATACAAAGAATACCATGATGGTTCCGTGCATTGTTACAAGTGCTAAATAGAATTCTTTTTCTAATTTTCCATCTACAATCCACTGACCTAACACTGGCTTTAACCAAGTTAAATCCATATTAGGGAAACCTAATTGTAAACGAAAGATGATTGACATAGCACCACCAAAGAAAGCCCAGATAATACCTGAAATTAAGTACTGCTTAGCAATCGTTTTGTGATCCTCTGAAAAAATATATTTTTGAACAAAGCCTACCTCGTGATGCTCATGTTCATGCTCGTGTGCATGAGCGTCTGTAGCGTTTAGTGTCTCAGTTGCCATAATTAATGAAAATTTATTCTTTTTGAATAAGTAGTTTAACGTAAAGATGCCGTTCCAGCTGTGGCTGTTTCTGTAGCTGTAGTACTGTCTGTTTCAGCAGCAGGAGCTTCAATGTATTTTTGAGCTTTTGCTTTGAATTTTTCAGGTACTTTAGCTAAATAATCAGGATTTTGTGTTAAAAATGGTTTTTGTTGTTTACACCAAGCAGCATAATCAGCTGGCTCATCCACAAAAACTGTAATCGACATCCCAAAGTGACCACTTCCACAAATTTCAGTACAGTTTAACTTATAGTTGAAATCAGGATTTCCTGTTTTATAACGCATCTCTTCTGTAGAAATCGTTGGAACAAACCAGAATTTTGTAGGCATCCCTGGCACTGCATCCATTTTAACTCTTTGATATGGTAAATACACTGAGTGCAATACGTCTTGAGCTTTGATTTTCAATAATACTGGAACGCCTTTAGGAATGTGCATTTCATTGGCAGTAAAATCATCAAATGATTTCTCATCTGTAAAGTCAATACCAACACTATTTGTATTATCAATCAATTTGAAATTGTTATTTCCTAATCTGTTATCATCATTACCTGCATATCTAACATACCATCCAAATTGGTGACCTGTCACTTCAATCACAACAGCATTATCTGGTGCTTGTGAAGTAATGTCTCTCCAAGTTCTCCAGCCTGTAAATACTAGCACAGCCATTACGATAGCTGGAATTACAGTCCAAATAAGTTCAAGTTTATGGTTAACAGGATAGAAAGTAGCAATCTTTCCTTTTTCGTAACGATAGATAAATGGGAAGATGAATAAAAGTGCATTCGTAACAAAGAATGCGAAAGTAATTACTCCCATTGAAATCCAAAACATACTATCTGTTTTCACACCATGTTCTGATGCTGCAACTGGTAAAAAGTCTGGTCTTGCGTGGAAAAACGACCATGCAGCACCAATAGAACCTAAAACCAAGAATATAATGAACCCAATTGCATTTAGATTGTTAGCGCCATCAACTGGTACATCAGAGTCTATCTCTTCTCCTTTGATACCTTTTGATAAAGCCATACTCTTGCTGACAATCATAATTGCCAAAATCAAGAATATTACTGACAAAAGTCCTATTAAATACGTCATGTTCGTAAACAAATTTTAATTATAAATTCTTAATAAAATGTTTATCAAAAATGTTTTCTGTGATAAAACATTTTTTCTTAAATCAAAAAAATTAAATATCGTGGTGAAGAGCTTCTTCCAAGAATGGGTGGTTTTTAGCAATCAAAGATGCTTTTGTCAATTCATTTGATACAATATAAATGAATGCAGAAGCAAAGATTGTAACCATTCCAAATTCTACTAGTCCAAATCCACCGTGTGGGCCAAGTACGCCTGGCATAATCATTTGATAGAAATCTAAATAATGACCTACCAAGATGAAGCAACAACAGATTTTCAAGAAAACAGCTGTTCTTTTAGCATCACGCGTCATCATTACTAAGAATGGGAAGAAGAAGTTGAATACTACGTTCAAAATTTCTGTAGCCTTATAAAGCTTGTCGTGTCCTTCCCAACGTTCTAAGAAATAGATAGTTTCTTCAGGGAAGTTAGCATAGTAAATCAATAAGAATTGCTCGAACCAAACGTAAGTCCAGAAGATAGAGAACGCAAACATGAATTTACCCAAATCGTGTAAATGGTTAAAGTTCACATATTGCATATAACCTTTGTCTTTCAATAACAATACTGTTAAAGTAATGGTAGCTAAACCAGTAACGTGCCATGAAGAGAACATATACCAACCAAACATCGTTGAGAACCAGTGAGTATCGATAGACATAACCCAGTCCCAAGCAGACATTGAGCTTGAAATTCCCATTACTACGATAAATCCAGTAGCAATTTTTACCATATCGTAAAAATTATTAGTACCACCGTTTAAATCTTCATCAATAGATTTTTTACGCATCCAACTCCAAAGAACTAACCAAAGCACAAAGAATACAACCATTCTTCCTAAAAAGAACCCAAAATTCAAATATCCTGATTTACCAGCGATAATTTTATCGTAGTGTTCACTTGCAGGGTCTGTAATTCCATGGTGCATCCAGTGGAAAATAACATCTCCTTTAAAAAGGAATGTTAAAATTAAAACTGGTCCTGTTACCATCAAGAAGCGTGGAAATGCCTCAGGTACTCTTTTTAATACTGATGACCACCCTGCTTTAGCAAGGTATTGAATTGAAACGAAGAACATACCGATTACAGCAATACCTGTAAAATATACTCCGTTCAACCAAAGGTTTGCCCAGATACGGTTAGTCCAATCGTAATCACCATGATGAGAAACTGCTCCGCCAGAAAGGTGTTCTCCGTGCTCAGCACCATGTTCAGCAGCTGCTTGAACTACTTCGTGCCCTTCACCACGTGATAACAAATAAATTCCAACTAGTAGAGCTACAACTCCAGCCACAAAAGCATAAATGATTCTCTTGCGACCCTCCGCCGTGAACTCAAAATATTCTTCGACGTTAGCTGGGGAAAAATGTGAATGTCCCGCCATTATACTATAAAGTTTGTAAGTTTGATTTTATACTTTTAAAGAGTTTACCCTGAAACTCCGAAATGTTTTTTAGCAAATACTATTGCTTTTGTAATTCATGAACATACAATACAATTTTCCAACGGTCAGCAGAAGAAATCTGTGAACCATGAGCCCACATTCTACCTTTTCCATGTGTGATTGTATGATAGATATGTCCGTCGTTTACATCTTTCAAAGCATCAGATGAATATACAGGTACCCCTGCATACTTTTTACCTACAAGGCCATCACCTTTTCCAGCCTCGCCATGACAGTGCTGACAGAATCTTTCATATTGCTCTTTACCAGCTTCAATGTTTTTTTCTGTAGGGGCAAAAGGGTTTGATAATAAAGCCTCAGAAGAAGCCATATCTCCAGATTTGATATTACGAGCAATCAAATCCATCTGAAGTAATTTAGCATTCACAGAATCGCTTTGTGATTTACCATAATTACTACGAGGTACAGTTCCTTTTACAGGCAAACGCATATTCATTCCGTATGGGTTGATATGGTTTGTATCTCCTTCAGACTGTGACATTGGCTCGTATCCTACTGAATGATACATATTCGGAGCAAACTCAGTCCCTGGATCGTTATGTTTGTCTTTACAAGCAGTTAGTGATAATGCGATGACCCCACTTACTAAAAGACTTTTTGTTTTGTTAGTAAACATAATTTTAGAAATATTTTTTTCGTCAATCACTTAAAAATCATTTCAAGTGACATAAACTAAAATTGCTTAACGTTCACTTCGATTGCACCAGTTGCTTTCAAAATTGATTCGATTTCTGCTTCTGACTTTTTATTATTTGCCATATTAACAGTCAGAATAAATCTATCATCTGTGCTTCTTAAATCGAAAGTTCTTGGTTTTTTCCCTGGCCATAAGCTGTTTGATACTAAAAAAGTACCAACCATACCGAAGGCAGTAAACAATACAGTACCCTCAAATGAAACTGGAATCCAGTCTGGCAAAGCAAAGAAGTCTTTACCACCAATAATCATTGGCCAGTCGAAAACCATTGTATAGTTTATCAAAGAGAATATACATGTTAATCCTAAACAGCCAAACAAAAAGGCTGCTATTGGAATACGAGTACGAGGGTGACCAATTGCAACGTCTAATCCGTGAACTGGGAATGGAGTATAAACTTCTTCAATCTTGACACCGCTTTGCTTTACTGTGCTTACAGCATGTAAGACCTCATCGTCATCATCATATACCCCTACTAAATATCTTTCTGTTGAATCCATTGTTTGAATCGTTATTCTGTTATTGTGATTTGTACTTTAGTAAAATGAGTAACTAATTACTAATGAACATTTTCTTTAGATTTTTCTCCGTCTGGTTTCTTCTTGAAAGGATAGTTAGTAGAAACACCTTTCATTACTGACTTAACCTCGAACATATTAATTACTGGCAAGAATTTCGCGAATAAGAAGAACAACGTAAAGAATAAACCGAATGAGAAAATATAATCACCAATATCATACATCGTTGGCGAGAACATAGCCCAAGAAGAAGGAATGTAGTCACGATGTAATGAAGAAACGATAATTACAAAACGCTCAAACCACATACCGATATTCACAACAACTGATAAGATGAATGACGCAAGAATGCTTGTACGTAGTTTTTTGAACCAGAAAAATTGTGGAGAAAACACGTTACAACTCATCATCATCCAATATGCCCACCAGTAAGGACCAGTAGCACGGTTAACGAAACAGTAACTTTCATACTCTACGCCTGAATACCAAGCAATAAAGAATTCTGTTAAATATGCAATACCTACAATTGAACCTGTTACAGTAATGATGATGTTCATCATTTCAATGTGCTCAATCGTAATATAGTCTTCTAATTTAAATACTACACGAGTAATCAACAATAGAGACTGTACCATGGCAAACCCTGAGAAGATAGCACCCGCAACGAAGTAAGGAGGGAAAATGGTAGTGTGCCATCCCGGAATTACTGATGTTGCAAAGTCCATTGATACAATCGTGTGTACTGAAAGTACAAGTGGAGTAGAGATACCTGCTAAAATCAAAGAAACGTATTCATAACGTGCCCAAGTTTTTGCTGAACCATTCCAGCCCAAACTGAACAAACCGTACCAGAATTTTGAAGCTTTAGTTTGCGCTCTGTCACGGATAGTAGCCAAGTCAGGTACAAGCCCTAAATACCAGAATACTAATGATACAGAAAGGTAAGTTGAGATAGCGAAAACGTCCCAAACTAATGGAGAGTTGAAGTTTACCCAAAGAGAACCAAATGTATTTGGTAATGGTAATGCCCAGTGAAATAACCAAGGACGTCCCATGTGAGCCAAGATAAATGATGCAGCACAAAGTACGGCAAAGATTGTCATTGCTTCCGCAGCACGGTTAATAGATGTTCTCCATTTCTGACGGAATAGTAGTAATACAGCAGAAATCAACGTACCAGCGTGACCAATACCTACCCACCATACGAAGTTGGTAATATCCCATGCCCAGCCTACTGTTTTGTTTAAGCCCCAAACTCCAATTCCTTGCCACCATGTCCAGAATAGACAATAAGCACCGTAAGCAAAAACTACGAGAGATACTCCAAAAGCAATTTTCCATTCTTTTGTTGGAGCCCCTTCTACTTGCTTACAAATATCATTTGTAACGTCGTGATAAGATTTACCGCCTGAAACGAGGGTTTCTCTTATGGGTGATACTACGTGCGACATATTTTAATATTTGATAGTTTTAATTTCAATGATGGATCAAAAAAAATGATTGAAGAGTAAAATCTATTCGTAAAATTACTCTTCAATGTATCATTCTCTACAATATTATGCGTGTTCTTTGTGTTCAGCCTTAGCCTCTTCTTTTTTAACTACTTCTTCCTTGTTACGGATTTTCACTAAATAAGAAATACTTGGCTTAACATTAATTTCTTCGATTACACCAAATGCACGGCCTTTGTGTTCTACTGCTAATAATTTCGAGATTTCAGATGTTTCATCATTCATATCTCCAAAAGTAATGGCATTAGTAGGACAAGACTGAGAACAAGCAGTTTGGATTTCTCCATCTTTTGGTCTTCTCTTTTCTTTCTTCGCTTCTAATTTACCAGCTTGGATACGTTGAACACACATTGAGCATTTTTCCATAACCCCACGTGAACGAACTGTTACGTCTGGGTTAATCACCATACGACCTAAATCGTTGTTGAAGTGGAAATCGTACTCGTCTGTTTGGTAGTAACGGAACCAGTTGAAACGACGAACTTTATATGGACAGTTGTTAGCACAGTAACGTGTACCAATACAACGGTTATAAGTCATTTGGTTAAGTCCTTCTGTAGAGTGAGTAGTTGCCAATACTGGACAAACTGTTTCACAAGGAGCATTATTACAGTGTTGACATAACATTGGTTGGAATACAACTTCTGGATTTTCAGAAGCATATTCTAATCCTTTTACATCTTCCACATCAGCATCAGAAGAATAATAACGGTCAATACGCATCCAGTGCATTTCACGACGGTTAATTACTTCTTCACGACCAACTACTGCAATGTTATTTTCTGCATTACATGAAATCACACAAGCTGAACAACCAGTACAAGTGTTCAAGTCAATGACCATCCCCCATGCGTGGTTATTATACTTATGTCCATTCCATAACGTAATGTCCATGGCTGTTTTCTTACCTTCAGCTGTTGAAATTTCTGGTTTGAAACGTCCAGCTTCAACATTCTTTTTATAAGCACCTAAAACTGTTTCTTGTACTACAGCCTCACGAGCCATTACTGTATTGTGAGTTTGGGTACGAGCAATTTTAGCAGTTTTACCAGTAGGTTTTACTTGTACATCACCTGTATTGAAATAAGCAATGTTTCCGTTAACCACTGATGTTAATGGATAAGCGTTAACACCAACACCATCCGCTGACTTACCAGCTTTAGTACGGCCATAACCAATTGCAATCGCTACAGTATTGTTTGCCTGACCAGGTTGAACGATGAATGGAAGAATAACTGATTTACCATTTACCAATACTTCAACTTCAAGCGTATCTAATTCAACTTCTTGTTCTAAGGCTAATTGTTTAGCTGTTGCTAAAGATACTGTTGCATAATTACCCCAACATGCTTTAGATACTGGCTCAGGACATTCTTGAATCCAAGGATTGTTTGCCTGTGAACCAGAACCCATGATTACTTTTTCATAAACAGCCAATTCCATTTTGTCAGAAGTAGCTTTGTAGTTCTTAGCCACTAAAGCCGCAGCTTCTGCAATATTTACAACTGGTGTTGCAGCCGATACAGGAGAACCTATTTCGTAAACACCATCATGTAATACTTTAGACCAAGCCACTTTTCCACCTAACGTACCTAACCAGTTATTTTCAAGGTAAGTAGCATAGTCACCGTTTGAACCAGCCCAGATTAAGAAGCTAGATTGTGCCTGACGCGTCTTGAAAATTGTTGAGATAGTAGGTTGAGTGAATGAGAAGTAACCTTTTTTAGGTTCTGAATCATTCCAAGACTCTAAGTAGTGAGAGTCAGGAGTGTTATATTTACAAAGCGAACCTGTTTCGTCTGCTCTGTCATTTGTTGAAATCGTTAATCCAATTTTTGGTAATGCTTCAGCTAATTCAGCTCCACGAGGGTGGTTATATACTGGGTTAGCATTGTAGAAAATTACCGCAGCAATTTGACCAGCTTTAGCTTCAGAAATAAATGAATTCATTGCTGCATCAGAACCTGAACGGTAGCTTACTGGTGAACCAGCATCAATTGTTACGCCATAAGAGCCTAATAAGCTGTTAATAGCTACTACAATTGATTGAACCGCAGGGTCATTAGAACCTGACACTACCAATGAAGCACCTTTTGTTGCTACTAAATCAGCAGCAGCTTTATCAAGATGATCAATTTTTACAGCTGAAGTAGCAATCGTTGCAGCACCCAATTTAGATGCTACTGCATTATAAAGAGACGCTACTACTAAACCTTCTTGTGATGGTTTGTACGTTGCACGATAGTCAGCGTTAGCACCAGTCATCGACATAATCGTTTCGAACTGATAATGACGAGACATTTCTTTGTTACCACCTTCAGCAGAGCTTACTCTACGAGTTTTAGCCCATTGTTCTGAGAACTCATCACCTGATAACCAAGTACCTAAGAAATCAGCACCAAGAGAAACGATCGTTTTTGCTTTACTGAAATCAAAACTTGGAGCCGTACCACCGTTCGCTTGTACTAAACCAGCTAATGAGTTAGCATCGTAAGTAACTAATTGGGTAGTAGGATATTTTGCAATAAATTCAGCAATTACTTTCTTAGTAGTTGGCGATAAAATTGTATTTGATACAATTCTAATCTGACCACCTTTAGCGGCTACTTTAGTAAGCTCAGCTATAATTTCTTTATCTGCTACTTTCCAGTCTGCACCAGCACCTGCTATTAAAGCTCCTTTTAATTTCTCGTTATCATAAAGGCTCAACACAGAAGCATGAATACGAGCAGAAATACCTTTTGTAAGAGATGACTGTGGGTTTACTTCAATTTTGATAGGACGACCTTCACGTGTTTTTACTAAAACAGAAGCATAGTCACCTCCATCAGTAAAAGTAGATGCATACCAGTTGGCAATAGTAGGTTCTACATCCTCAGGTTTGTTCAAATAAGGAATAGTTTTTTTCACTGGCGCTTCACAAGCTGCCAAAGTAACTGCTGATACTCCAAAACCAAGTACTTTTAAAAAGTCACGGCGATTGGTATTTGTACCATCAATAATAGCTTTTCCTTTTTCATCTGTTGTAGGGGCATCTCCAAATTCACGATGAGCATATTTTACAAAATCTGCTTCATTAGTCAATTCCTCAATCCCTCTCCAATATCGTTTTGTATTATTTTCCATATATGTAATATGTATAACGAAATATCTTGATTATAAACTTAAAATGTCAGTCAATGAATAAATCACTATGATTAATAATGACATTTAGAACACTCTAAACCTCCGATGTTCTGAACTTTCAAAGGCTCTTTGTTAGTTTTATTATGTAATTCTACTAGCTTGTCGTAGTAAGCGTTGTCTTTTGTATTTACTTCTGTCTTTCTATGACAGTCGATACACCAACCCATTGTCAATGATGAACGTTGTTCTACCACTTCCATTTTGTTGATTTCACCATGACAGCTCTTACATTCTAAACCACCAACATTTGTATGTTGAGAGTGGTTGAAGTATGCTAAATCTGGCAAGTTGTGAACTCTAACCCATTGGATAGGCTCGTCGTTTTCTAAAGAACGATAGATTTTCTGAATTTCAGGAGACTCACGTTTGATAGTGTTGTGGCAATTCATACAAATGTTTGCAGAAGGAATGTTTGCACCTTTTCCTTTATAAACACCTGTGTGACAGTAGTTACAGTTAATTTCGTACTGACCAGCATGCAATTTGTGAGAGAATTGAATAGGTTGTTCTGGAGCATACCCTTGGTGGATACCTACGCCATAAGCAGTATCAATAGTTGCTTTACCAATCAAAAGAGTGATTAACAAGGCAGCACCTGTTTTGAACGCACTGTTACCTGCTAACTTTTTTCCATTTTCAGCAATTTTCTGGAATAAAGGTACATTTTTAGCTACATCAGAATCAGGATCAATTGTTGCTAATTTTGTCAGCGAAGAAACTACTGATAGTAATGCTACTAACACAAGAATCATTACGCCTAACAATGCTACAAGGATGTATTCCATCATACCACCATTTGAAGAACCTTCTGCCGCTGGTGCGCCTGCTGCTGGAGTTGCACCTGCTACTGGAGCCGCTGGAGCCGCTTGAGCATCAATGTAAGCAATCACACTCTTGATTTGATCTTCTGAATACCCAGGATAAGGAGTCATCTGAGCTTGGTTGAACTTCTTATAAAGTTCGTTAGCATATTTATCGCCAGAAGCAATAACTGCCTGAGGGTTGTGTACCCATTTTACAATCCAGTCCAGAGGTCTTCTATCGCTAATTCCTTTCAAGCCCGGACCTACTAAGGTCTCATCGCTTGTGTTGTGACAAGCAGCACAGTTGTTTTTGAAAATTTGTTCACCCTCGGCGACGTCTTGTGCGTTAACATTCACAGTTGCGGCGAAGAAGCCTAAAACTGCCGTTAGTGCAACAATTTTCAAGCGTTTCATGGTTATCATAATCGTTTTATAACAGAACATTTATATAAAAGTACAAGATTTAATTCAATTTCTTCAATTATCTAAACTCGACTACTCCTCTAGAAATAAGAGGAACAAAATTATTTTTTTCAGCAAAATTACTATTTAGACACTTTTGCGGGTCACAAAAGTACAATTGGATTATTTATGAACCAATTAATTTAATGTGCATTTTTTGCAAATTTCGTATCGCTAATACCAATTTAGAATCTTTCTAATCAAGCCATCATTTTCCCTCTTTTTCTTGATTGAAATTTCCTTTGATTCGTTTGTACAATATCAAGACCGCTCTACGCTATAAATTAACCGCTCATAAAGGTAATAAAGAATTAAATTTTTGCAGTATGAAAACAATATTTAGATTGATTTTACATAACATATTATCAAGTATATTTTCAATTATCAAAAATAAAAAGAATGAACATTTGTTAAGTTTATAAGCAGGGCAAAAGAGGTGTTAATGAGGAAGCTATTTAAACTTTCCCTTTCGGGTTAAACTAAGTCTTTTAGAATAGCTTGTTCCAAAATTTACTCTACGTAGCGATGCTATGCTTCCCAAATGTTGAAAAAATCAATTCTAAAATACAATACTTTCACCTCAGAAACGGAAAGTTTAAACAGCTTCAAGAATAAAGTTATTAAATAATTCATTTAGTAGGTACGTGCTCTGTAATATTTATAACATAGCGATTATAGCCCTTTTAAAGCAGTTAACAATGCCAAACTGCTTAACGGTTATTAATATTGTTTAGGACGAAAGAGCTATAAAACAAAAAAGTCTTTCAACAGTTGTTGAAAGACTTTTTTGTTTTTCCCTGAGTTATCAGACGTAACTCTGAGGTCTCGAGCGGATTCGAACCGCTGTAGGAGCTTTTGCAGAGCTCAGCCTAGCCACTCGGCCACAAGACCATTTGACTGGAGTGCAAAATTAATAGAAAAAAGATTAAAACAAAAGCCTCTTTTATATTTATCTATAATCTTTTTCAAAAAAAAATCTTCAATAAAGGTAACCCATTGGCTTAAACCATTTTAAAACATTACCAAATTAGTGAGGTTGGTATATAAATAAACAAAAAAACGACCTATTAGCAAAGCCAACAGGTCGTTTTTTGTATTCAATAAGAAAAAAGATTACTCAGCAGTGTTTGCTTTTTTATCTAATTTCTTTTTTGCCTCTTCACGAGCTGAATCTTCCATTTGAGCTTTCAATGCTGAAAGAGCATCTAAATCACCTAACGTAGATTTTTCAGTATTATCAGCTAATTTCTGAACGTCTTTAGCTGTTTTCTTTTTCTCTTCAACTACTGCTTCTTCTTTCGCATCGTTGTAAACTCTTACGTGAGAAAGAACAATTTTACGGTCTTCTTTTTGGAATTCAATTACTTTGAAATCTAATTGCTCACCTACTTCAGCGATTGAACCATCTTCTTTAGTCAATTGCTTTAATGGAGCGAATCCTTCGATTCCGTAAGGTAACTCTAAAGTAGCTCCTTTATCATTCTTCGCAACGATTGTAGATTTGTGTACTGAACCTACTGTGAAGATTGATTCGAAAGTATCCCAAGGGTTTTCTTCCAATTGTTTGTGTCCTAAAGCAAGACGACGGTTTTCAGCGTCTAATTCAAGTACGATAACATCTAATTTTTCGCCAACTTTAACGAATTCAGATGGGTGTTTGATTTTCTTAGTCCAAGACAAGTCAGATACGTGAACTAAACCATCAATACCTTCTTCTAATTCAAGGAATAAACCGAAGTTGGTTAAGTTACGAACAGTTCCAGTATGTTTAGAACCAATAGCATAACGAGCTAACAAATCTTGTTTAGTCCAAGGATCTTCAGTCAATTGTTTGATACCTAATGACATTTTGCGTTCAGCACGGTCAAGTGTTAACACAACTGCTTCGATATTATCACCAACTTTCAAGAAATCTTGTGGGTTACGCAAGTGCTGAGACCAAGACATTTCCGAAACGTGGATTAAGCCTTCAACGCCTTGAGTAATTTCTAAGAATGCACCGTAATCAGCAACATTTACAACTTTACCTTTTACTTTAGAACCAACTTCAGTAGTTTCAGCTAAAGCATCCCAAGGGTGAGCTTGTAATTGTTTCATACCCAATGAAATACGTTTTTTGTTTTCATCGAAGTCCAAAACAACCACTTGGATTTTTTGGTCAAGCTTAAGCATTTCTTGTGGGTGGTTGATACGACCCCATGAAATGTCTGTAATGTGAAGTAAACCATCTACACCACCTAAATCGATGAATACACCGAAGTTAGTCATGTTTTTAATTACACCTTCAAGTACTTGTCCTTTTTCAAGGTTAGTCAAGATAGACTGGCGTTGTTGCTCAAGGTCTTTCTCGATTAATACTTTATGAGATACAACTACGTTATCGTTAGCGTGGTTGATTTTAACCACTTTCACTTCCATTTTCTTTCCAACAAAGATGTCGAAGTCACGGATTGGTTTCACATCGATTTGTGAACCTGGTAAGAATGCTTCTACACCATAGATATCCACGATCAAACCTCCTTTAGTACGACGTTTCACGAAACCATCGATAACCACATCTTGTTCAAGAGCGTCTTCGATATTTTTCCATGCTGTCATTACTTTAGCTAGTTTACGAGAAAGAATCAATTGACCTGATTTGTCTTCTTGGTTTTCTACATAAACATCTACTACATCACCTACTTTCAAATCAGGCATATCTCTGAATTCAGAGGTTGGTACAAGACCATCTGATTTGAAACCAATATTCAAGATAATTTCACGGTCAGTAATCCCTACGACTGTTCCTTTTACTACTTGTTTCTCAGTAACTAAATTTAAAGTTTCCTCGATTAGAGCCTCCATTTGAGCTCTTTGCTCAGCAGAATAACCTCCACCGATACCTTTTGTGCCGACTAAATCCCAGTCGAAATCTGCTAATTGGTTAGCCATGTGTTTGATTAAAAGCCCTTTATACATCATCGCCCCGGGCAAAAGGCGAAGAAATTAAGTGAAATACCCTAAAAGTTGTACTTTATGGGGGTGCAAAGATAGAAAAAAAATGTAATGATTTGATAATGAGGAGGAAAAATATTTTTCGGGTATTTTATTGTCCGAAATCTTTGGAAAATCGAAGAAGACAGAGGATAATAATGAATTATTATTGTAATAGGCATTCTATAAACAGAATCAATATCTTAAAATACAAAAGCCATCCAGATTACTAGATGGCTTTTATATTGATTAAAACTTCAAGTTAGCTGGTAAGTATTTTTTCAGCAACTCTTTGTAATATGGTTTCAAGGCTTCTGTATCTGGAGGTACAGGAAGTTTTGAATACAAATCATAAGGATTGAATTTCTTCACCCATTCAAACATTTCATGGTCATGTTCATCCATCAAATGCTCGTAAGCGTTTTCACGGTGTTGTGAATAAAATGAGTGATAGCGAATCATGTACAAGGCTGGCTCTGGCAAATTATCTTTTACCATTTGATATAGGTATTCATCATGTCCCCACGACATATCCACATTTTTCAACCCACAATTTGGCGAATAAACACCATATTTAGTATTAAAACGTTCGTCGTGTGCATCTGGATTAGCCTCAAAATATTCTGAATAAACAATTTTATCTGAGTGCTTACACCCTACAGGGAAAGTATCTCCTACTACTGCCCATTGCGGTTCACCAAATAGGCAAAGTACTTTACCCATATCGTGTAATAAGCCAGTCAATACAAACCAATCTGGATGACCGTCTGCACGGATAGCCTCAGAAGTTTGTAATAAATGTTGCCATTGGTCTAATGAAGTATCAGGGTCAGAATCGTCTACCAACGAGTTTAAGAAATCAAAAGCATCCCAAATAGGCATTTCTTTTTTATCAAATTTCAAGAACTCAGCCTGTTTTTCTTTCACAAAGTCATAAGTTTGGTACTTATGATTCAAACGATAAAACTCCCGAACGGTATCTCTCTCGGGGTTGTCGTAGTTACGATACTCTTCTTTTGTCTTTGTAAAGGTAGTATCTTCTTCGGGATAACGCTGTAAAACATCGTCTTCCCATACATCCAAGCTCGCTAAGGGAGCGATTTCTTTTTCTGAAAATTCCATGAGACCAAAACAGATTAAATGGTATAAATTAATGATATTGAAAATTAGATAATTGTACTTAAAAATTGTATTATCAAAAGTATAAATTTTATTGCATACATTTGATACATTAGGTTTTGATTTTACCAAAACACGGTATAAAGTGCTGCTAAAACGCCGCAAATCAGCATTGAAATAACTACAAAAGAGCTAGATACCTTAAACATACTTGTATCTACTTCAAATCCTTTTGTTTCCTTTTTTCTTCTGTCTTCTATCAACGAAATGGTTATCATCAAAATTACTAAAATCAGATATACCCATAATGTTCTATCTAGAAAAGGAATAGGGTCTGTATGCATCCACTCTGGTAATATTTTGAATAATAGCGAGAGCGGTAAAGTTAATACAGCAGCAATAATTGCAGCATTTGAAGTTGTCTTTTTCCAGAACAAGCCCAGCGAAAATAATGCAAAAGCTCCGGGCGTAATATAGTTTGAATATTCTTGAATAAACTGATATGCCTGTTCTAGGTGGCGAAGCTGTGGCGTAACAATCAAGGCTATCGCAAAGGAAACCCAAACGGCGTATCTGCCTATTAAAACGGTTTGTCTTTCGGTCGCATCTTTCTTTAATATCTTTTTATAAATATCTAAGCTAAAAATCGTAGCAATACTATTACACTTGCTAGCCAAAGAAGCTACAATGGCAGCCGTAAGGGCTGCGAAAGCTAATCCTTTTAAACCTTGTGGTAATAAGTTCATCAATGAGGGATAGGCGTGGTCAGGCTTTACGACACCGTGTAAATCAACCATTTCTTGTTGTAAAGAACCATTGTTGTATAATACGTAGGCTGCTATACCCGGAATAACACAAATTAGTGGAATCAGTAGTTTTAAGAAAGCCGCAAAAATAATTCCACTTCTTGCCGTTTTTAAGTCTGCCCCCAAGGCTCTTTGAACGATGTATTGATTACATCCCCAATAATTAAGGTTGTTAATCCACATTCCTCCTATCAGAATAGACAATCCGGGTAATTCGTAATAATGCTTGTCGCCTTTTGAAAAAATCATGTGGAAATGATCATCAGCCTTTGTTTTCAGTAAAGACAATCCATCAAAAACACCTTCTCCACCAAATTTATCCGAAACCATATTGAGGGCTAAATAGGTAGTGGCCAACCCTCCCAGAATCAATACTACGACTTGGATAACGTCTGTATAGCCAATCACCTTCATCCCTCCCAACGTAATGAGAATAGCAAAAATAGATAAAGCACCCATACAGTATTCAAATTTTACGCCTGTAATGGTTTCTAAAGCCAATGAGCCCAAGTATAATATAGAAGTAAGGTTAATAAACACATACAGCAAAAGCCAAAATACTGCCATGATTGTCGCTACGGTATCGTTGTAGCGTAAAGACAATAATTGAGGCATGGTGTAAATCTTATTCTTTAAATAGATGGGTATAAAAAACACTGCTACAATGATGAGCGTAGCAGCCGACATCCATTCATACGAAGAAATAGCTAAGCCAATGGCAAAGCCCGAACCCGACATGCCGATAAAATGCTCTGCTGAAATATTAGAAGCAATTAATGATGCCCCAATAGCCCACCAAGTGAGCGAGCCTTCAGCCAAGAAAAACCCTTGGGTAGTGGTGTTTTTAGTTTTGTCTCGTTGAAATACCCAATAGCCATACGAAGCAACAAGGATTAAATAAAGTGAAAATACGACGTAGTCGAGTTGCTGAAGGCTATTCATATTAAATGGATAAAATCTAATTAATTCTAAAATATATCTAAAAGTAGATATTGATATTTTTTACTCATTTTAAGGAATATTTATATAACTCGGTTTCTATCCTGAATCACGATGGTCTCGAAATACTTTCTAATTGAATAAGTCGTTTACTAGCATATTAACATTGCTCCATGATGCTTTATAAAAACCCTTCCATATATTTTCTGGCTTTTGTAGTTGGCTTATCCTCAAAAAGTGTCGCTCAAACGCCGTCTTTGAGTCAACTGTTTTATCCGAACATTACTTTACGAGCAGAGTTTATGCCCGAAACATCTATGTCGAATGGACAAAAGTTTGGGTTTAGTAGAACAACTGCTTTGGGTATTATGCCATTGAGTACAGAAATTCAGGCAGGGATTGGTTTTGGTAAAAAAGCAGATATTCAAGCAAAGCATTCTTTATTAATTGCGAACCTTGCACAAATAAATACAACGATTGATGGCAAAGACCAGCCCGATGGTGGTTACAAAACCTTGGGGGTAACTTATGTGCAATTGAAAGCTAGTTTACGAGAAAAATTGTGGGTATATGCTGTAGGTGGAGGTATCACACAAACCAATGAAACTTTCTTGAATCCGCAACCTTATTTTTATGGTGGTGCTGCCCGCCTACGGATTTTGGGTTTGCGAACTCAGATTCTTTATGGAACTGCCATTATCTATAATCAGAAATTTAGAATTATTCCTGTATTTGGCTTTACAAAAGCGCTCGGTGATGACTGGAAGGTTTCGGGTATTTTACCCTTCAGAGCTAGCCTAGGGTATAAAGCAAAACCTTGGCTCCATCTGGATTTCAATAGTGTGTATGATGGATACAGTGCTGGTTATCAAGAATATGCTGTTCCAGAAAAGATGATTCGTCGCCAAAACTATCAACAGGTTAGGTTTACATTATCGGCCAATGCCCATGTATTAAATGTTTTCAACGTTGGAGTGGAGGGTGGATTAACTGCTTTCCGAAAAGTAAAAACATTTAATTCAGCCAACGAAAATTTAAGCACTTCTAGTTTGCCTGTAGCGCCTTATCTGGGGTTAAGTATAAGATATATTACCAGTAAATCTAAGATTTCATCAAAATTTTTGAAAAGTACTGGCATAGATTTTTAATACTATTCTGTAACATTCTGATAGACAATACTATCAATTAATCCTAACAAATAAATACTTTATAGTATTTAAATTGAGATTTTAAGCCCTGAATAATATTTCTAAAAATTCAATAATATTTCTTAGTTATTGAGCTAAAACCTTTCTAAATTTGAAAAAGATAGCTCAGCAATCGTATCAGCTTGAAGCTTCTTATGAATATGTATTTTGTACCTGCCTAATAGCCCACTAAAATTTTTATCTGATTAATTTTACACATTAAGCGTTCGTCTTGCAAAAAGGAGTGCTTATCAAAAACAGCAGATTTTTTTCCTGAAAATATAACTTCCTAACTACTTTTGATGTTGCGGTAAGTAGAGATTAGCAGAATTTAAGCTTAAAGCTTTGGGTTAATAAGTGTGAAAGACACTAATTACCTGACGTCCAATAATTTTAAATATTACAATAGAAAAACAAAGATTTTTATATAAAAGAATTGTTCAGATACTGAATTGCTGAACAGAAAATTCCCTTAAAAACCATGACAAACATTACGCAAATAGAGCCCCTTTTAGTTGAAGATCCAAACCGCTTTGTGTTGTTTCCTATTAAGCAAAATGATATTTGGCAATTCTATAAAAAAGCGGAAGCTTCTTTTTGGACTGCCGAGGAAATAGACCTTCAACAAGATTTAGCAGACTGGGAACATCGTTTAAATGATGGAGAAAGACACTTCATATCACACGTATTGGCATTTTTTGCTGCTTCAGACGGTATCGTAAACGAAAATCTTGCAGTAAACTTCCTTTCTGAAGTACAATACGCAGAGGCTAAATGTTTCTATGGATTCCAGATTATGATGGAAAATATTCACTCTGAAACGTACTCATTGTTGATTGATACTTATATTAAAAATCCTGTAGAGAAAGATAAAATGTTGCGTGCTGTGGATACAATTCCATGCGTAAAGAAAAAAGCTGACTGGGCATTGCGTTGGATTAACGATGGCAACTTTGCTGAGCGTTTAATTGCTTTTGCCGCGGTAGAAGGTATTTTCTTCTCGGGTTCTTTTTGTTCAATTTTCTGGTTGAAAAAACGTGGTTTAATGCCAGGTTTATCGTTCTCGAACGAATTGATTTCAAGAGATGAAGGTCTTCACTGCGACTTTGCTTGTTTGCTTTATACGGAACACATCAAAAATCAATTAGAGCCTGATTCAGTCTATAAAATTATCATGGATGCAGTTTCTATTGAAAAAGAATTTGTAACGGATGCTTTGCCAGTTTCATTAATCGGAATGAACGCTGAATTGATGTGCCAATACATTGAATTCGTAGCCGACCGTTTATTGTTGGCGTTGGGTTTACAAAAACAATATAATGCAACCAATCCATTCGACTTTATGGAGATGATTTCATTACAAGGCAAAACAAACTTCTTTGAAAAAAGAGTGGCAGAATATCAAAAATCAGGCGTCATGTCTGAAAAAGAATCAATGTCATTCTCTTTGGATGAGGACTTTTAGTCAATATATCTAGCATTAACGACAAAGCCCTCAGACAGTAATTGTATTGAGGGCTTTTTTTTGTTTGATTCAGTGGTATTAAAAGTATTTGCTTGTTACTCAATAGTCCTTTAGAAGAATATGACCAGTTTCAGGAAGCTTATCACTGATTCTCCTCAATATCTCCTTCCGTTCAATTGAGTCCTTTCCTTCAAAATCCGTATCTTTGCAACAAATTTCTGTCAGGGTAGAAAGACTGACTCACAATTCTTATAAAATGATTTCAAAAACATACGCTCCACAAGACATTGAAGCCAAATGGTACAAGTATTGGCTCGATAATAAATTCTTTGCTTCAAAGCCAAATCCAGACAAAGAACCTTATTCTATTGTAATTCCTCCGCCAAATGTAACGGGTGTGCTCCACATGGGACACATGCTGAACAATACTATTCAAGATGTATTGATTCGTAAGGCTAGAATGGAAGGCAAGGAAGCTTGTTGGGTGCCGGGTACTGACCATGCGTCTATCGCAACGGAGGCAAAAGTAGTGGCGATGTTGAAAGAAAGAGGTATTGAGAAAAAAGATTTAACGCGTGACGAATTCTTGGCTTATGCCATGGAATGGAAAGATAAGTACGGCGGAATTATCCTTGAACAATTAAAAAAGCTAGGTGCTTCGTGCGATTGGGATAGAACTCGTTTTACCATGGAACCATCATTGTATCAGGCAGTAATTGATACTTTCGTGCGTTTGTATGAAAAAGGAAAAATCTACCGTGGCGTAAGAATGGTAAACTGGGATCCACAAGGAAAAACAGCGTTATCTGACGAAGAGGTAATCGACAAAGATATTCAAGCAAAATTATATTATATTACTTACAACGTTGTTGGAGAAGAAGGAAGTTTAACGATTGCAACTTCTCGCCCTGAAACTATCATGGCGGATTCGGCCGTTTGTATTAACCCGAACGACGAGCGTTATACACATCTTCATGGCAAAACAGTAACAATTCCATTATTGGGTCGTGCCATTCCTGTAATTTTGGATGAATACGTAACGATGGATTTTGGAACGGGTTGTTTAAAAGTAACACCTGCTCATGATTTGAATGACTACGAATTAGGCTTAAAACATAAATTACCAGTAATCGACATTCTCGACGACGAAGGTTTCTTGAATGAAAAAGCAGTATTATTTGTAGGTCAAGACCGTTTTGCTGCACGTAGAAATATCGTTAAAGAGTTAGAGGAAGCTGGACATTTAGTAAAGGTAGAAGAATACAAATCTATCGTTAAGACTTCTGAGCGTACAGGTGCAGTTATCGAGCCTAAGTTGTCGCTACAGTGGTTTTTAGAGATGAAGGAAATTTCTCAGCCAGCTTTAGAAAACGTAATGAATGATAACATCAAATTGTATCCACCGAAATTCAAGAATATGTATTCGTCTTGGATGGAAAATGTGAGAGATTGGTGTATATCAAGACAACTATGGTGGGGGCAACAGATTCCTGCTTATTACTTGCAAGACGGTACTGTTATCGTGGCAAAAAGTAAGCGTGAAGCCTTGCGTAAAGCACAACACGAATTACAATTGTTTGCTTTGACTGAAGAAGATTTGACACAAGACCCAGACGTTTTGGATACTTGGTTCTCATCTTGGTTATGGCCAATTTCGGTATTTGATGGCATCGAAAATCCTGATAACGAAGATATTAAATATTATTACCCAACCAATGATTTAGTAACAGCACCAGAAATTTTATTCTTCTGGGTAGCTCGTATGATTATCGCTGGGTATGAATGGAGAGGTGAACTGCCTTTCAGAAATGTGTATTTAACGGGTATCGTTCGGGATAAATTAGGTCGTAAAATGTCTAAATCACTTGGTAATTCACCAGACCCATTAGACTTGATTGCTCAATACGGAGCCGATGGCGTTCGTACAGGGATGCTTTTTAGTTCTCCCGCTGGAAATGACTTAATGTTTGATGAAAAGCTTGTTGAACAAGGACGTAATTTCTGTAATAAAGTTTGGAATGCTTATCGTTTGGTAGAAGGTTGGAATGCAACAGATATTTCACAGCCACAGGAAAATTTATTAGCCATTCAATGGCTTGAATCACGTTTGAATCAGACGATTATTGATGTACAAGAGCATTTTGTGAAGTTCCGTATTTCGGATGCACTTTTGTCGATTTATAATTTAATCTGGGATGATTTCTGTGGTAAATACCTTGAAATGATTAAGCCTGCTTACGAACAGCCTATTGATAAAGCGACGTTTGAAGCTACAATTGCTCTCTTTGAAAAATTGATGTGTTTGGCTCATCCATATATGCCATTTATCACAGAAGAAATCTGGCAAGCGATTAGTCAACGTGGAGAAACTGAAAGTATTTGTAGAGCAGCTTATCCAATTGCAGGCGAAGTAAATGCTCAGCTTTTAGGTGACTTTGATGCCATGTTTACTATCGTTACCAAAATCCGTGAAACACGTAATGCTAAACAGCTTTCGCCTAAAACAGCCTTGCCATTATCAATCAAAACTGATGATAAAGCACGTTATCAAACGTTAGAAGGTATTATTCAAAAGTTGGCTAATACAGAAACGATTGAATATGTAAGCGATAAGGTAGAGGGAGCTCTTTCATTTGTGGTAAAAGCTGATGAGTTCTTTATTAACCTTGCTGGAGAAATAGACGTTGAGGCTGAATTAGCGAATGCACAGAAGGAATTGGAGTATAATTTAGGTTTCAAAAAATCAACCGAAGCTAAATTAGCTAACGAACGCTTTGTAGCTAATGCCAAACCAGAATTAGTAGAAAGAGAACGCCAAAAATTGGCTGATGCTGAATCGAAAATTAAGGCTTTGGAAGAAATGATTGCTAGTTTGAGTAAGTAATTAGCTGTGAGCCGTCAGCTATGAGCTATGAGATTTTATTTTCAAATTATATCATAAAAAAGACTCGGGAGAAATCCTGAGTCTTTTTTTTTTATTGGCAGTGAATGATATATGAAAGCTTGATTTTACCCGCAGATTTACGGTGATTTGATACGCAGATTCACACTGATTAAAAAAAAGCCAAAGTAAAAAGCCTATAACCGAAGCCCGATATCTGAAAGCTTGATTTTACCCGCAGATTTACGGTGATTTGATACGCAGATTCACACTGATTAAAAAAAAGCCAAAGTAAAAAGCCTATAACCGAAGCTCGATATGTGAAAGTTTTATTTCACCCGCAGATTTACGGTGATTTGATACGCAGATTCACACTGATTAAAAAAAAGCCAAAGTAAAAAGCTTATAACCGAAGTCCGATATCTGAAAGCTGATAGCTTAAAAAAAGCTCAAAGCTGACCGCTCATAGCTCACAGCTAAAAAACTAAAAACCCACTCCTGTAGTCAAAGTCTTCACTCTACATAGATACATATCTGCGGTGATATAAAGCGTTGAACCATCGTCTCCCCAAGCACAATTGGATGTAGGAATCCCTGCTCCCAGTTCTATTCTTCCCAATAGTTTTCCTGCTGGTGATATAATCAATATTCCTCCAGGGCCAGTAGCAAATAAATTGCCTTTTTTGTCTATTTTCATGCCGTCTGGCAGACCTGCTAATTTCTCATCTTTTACCATAGAAGTTACATCAAAAAATACTTTCCCTTTGCCCAAACTTCCGTCTTGGTTTACTGGATAAGCCATATAAATAGCACGATTTTCATCTGATTGAGCAACATATAAAGTTTTTTCATCTGGCGAAAATGCTAAGCCATTAGGCTTAACTAAGTCATCTGCTACCAAAGTTACCTTTCCATCTGTACCAATGCGATAAACGCCAAATTCAAGTTCTCGGCTTGTGTCTTTATCTTTTTTAGCTAATCCATACGGAGGGTCTGTAAAATAATAAGCTCCGCCAGAATGTTGTACTACATCGTTGGGGCTATTAAACCGTTTACCTTGATAATTATCTGCCAATGTTCTTTTACCACCTAACGTTAACAACATTGCCGATACTCGGCGGTCACCATGTTCGCAAGCGATTAACTCTCCTTTTTTATTAATCGTCAATCCATTACTTCCCGGTTCGTCACTATATTCTCCTAAGCCTGTATATCCTGAAGGCGATAAAAAGGCCTTAGCAGCATCTAGGTCTTCACTCCACTTAAAAATAGTATTGGCAGGAACATCCGAAAAAAGTAAATACTTTCCTTCTTTATGCCACACGGGGCCCTCTGCCCATATATACCCTGATGATACAACTTCAATTTTCGATGTTGTTGAAATCAGGCTTCCAAGTGACGAATCGAACTGAGTGATTTTCCCTAATGTTGGATAAACTTTTTGAGCTTGTGTTGACATTGTTCCGACGAGTATAAGCAATGAAGCTATTATTCTTTTCATTAAATAGTATTGAGATCAATTGAGAGATAGTTGCCTCACAAATATACAAAAAACACAATACTACCTATAAAAAATATTATTTTAAGTTATATTCTTCCTATTGGGCTAGCGAATTTTGCTCCATTCTTCTCTACGATATCTACGATATTATAATTTATTTCTTCACGCGTAACATTCAAAATAACTACATTATTGCTTTCAACATTATAAGCAACTTGAATATCCAAAGAGCCATCACCGATACCATCAAAGCGAGTAACGCCAGGGTCTGGAGTATAGATATTCTTATGCGACATTACTACTTCTTGAATTTGTGATACGATGTTATGAATAGCATCAGCAGGGGTATCTTGTTGAAGTCTGATTAATGATTTTACCCTGCGGAATTGTCGAGTACTCATGTTCTCTAACGCTTGGGCAGTAAGTAGGCGGTTAGGAATTGTAACTACACTACCATCTACGGTTTTTACACGGGTACTCCTAAAACCAATTTTTTCCACATCGCCCGTTACCTTATCTATTTGGATATTATCGCCAACTACAAAAGGCAAATCCATAAAAAGCATTAATGAAGCAAATAGGTTTTCCAAGGTTTCTTTGGCAGCCAAGGCAATAGCTAACCCTCCAATACCAAGCCCTGTAACCAAAGCCACCACATCTATCTTGAAAACAATGCCGAGCATGGTAAAGAAGGTGGTAACAGACAACATCACAACGGCCAAATCTTTAAAGAAAGGGACAAACTGGTCGTCTAGCTTAGTTTCTGTCAGTGCAGCACGTTCTTGGAAAATCAGGGAAATGAATTTTATCAATCGAATCAGAATCCAAGAAATGGAGAAAATCAGGATACATTGATAACATTTCAATACTACCATTCTCAGTCCAAATGTTTCTCTAGCAACCAAATTCCAAGAAACAGGAAAATGTAGGTATTGAAAAGCAATATATACCATTAATAGAACGATAAAAAGCTCTACGGGCTTTCTGAGCATCTCAATACAAGTATGAAAAGATACTTTATCGTGTCTAATAAAACGATATAGTATTTTACTTAATGATATAGATAACAAACGCTTTATTAATAGGCCAACAATTATAATTCCAATAAACCAGAGAATATCATTAACTTTATTTTCAAGAATTTCAGACTCTAAGAATTCCATAATATTTAATTTTTTTCTGCAAAGATGGCAATCATCTTTTGGAGTGAACACAAGAATTTTAAAAACTCGTTCCCAAAATTGTAAAATTTGCTTTTATTTTAAACGATGTACTTTCACTTTTATGTGAAAAATTATTCTTGAGGTAATTTTTCACCTTTTATTTTATATGAATTTAGCTATAGATTTAGGAAATACTTTTGCTAAAATTGGTCTTTTTGAACAAGGAAAACTGATAGAAACAAAAGGCTCTTTTACATATCAGGCATTGTTGGAATATGTGACACATTTGAAGCCAAGCAATATTATTATTTCTACAGTTAGTTATTCAGAAGAGCAATTAAGGCAGGATTTTGATAATACTGAGGCAAAATTGTTGTTTTTAAAAAATACCACGCTAGTACCAATCACTAAATTGTATGATACGCCCGAAACCCTTGGAGCCGACCGCATTGCTGCGGCGATTGGTGCCAGAGTGGTTTTTCCTGAAAACAATGCCATGATTATCGACATGGGTACTTGTATTACTTACGATTTGGTTGACACTAAAGACAACTTTCATGGTGGCATTATCTCCCCTGGCGTACGGATGCGTTTTACTGCTATGAATACTTTTACGAAACGTTTGCCGTTATTAGAACCAACAGAAGCCCCTATTATTTTAGGTAAAAGTACAGCACATGCCATGCAAAGTGGCGTAATGAACGGCATAACTGCTGAGATTAATGGATTTATTGAAGAATATAATCAGCTTTTAACAAAAATTAACGTCATTTTATGTGGCGGGGATGCTACATTCTTTGCAAACCGCATAAAATACCCGAACTTTGTAATTCCAGAGTTGGTGCTGATTGGACTTAACAGAATTTTAGAATATAATGTCGAACAAAATAAATAGTATTTCAAATTTTATGCGAGCAACAATCCCTTCAAGGGTTGTAAATAGAAAAAATTACAATCAAGCACTTGCTTCTAAATTCTTATTCACATCATTTTCTCGTTTATTTTTTGCTGTTTCTTGCCTTTTGGCATTTCATTCAACACAAGCTCAAGAAACGAACTCTCCTTTTTCATTTTTAGGAATTGGTGAAATTTACAATGGTGGAACAGCAGTAAGTTCAATGTCGGGTGGCTTAGGCGTTGCTAGTTCTAATGGTATTTATGTAAATACATTGAATCCAGCCGTGTTAGCACGAAATCGCTATACTGTTTTTGAAATGGGTGTAAATACCGAATTCAAAGCGATGCAAGACAGCAAACAGCGTTCTAATACCTATAACGGAACGTTAGGCCCTGTAATATTATCTTTACCTGCTTCGCCTCGTTGGACATTAGCGTTGGGTTTAACCCCTTACTCTAACGTAAACTATAAAACAGTTACATCAAGAAGACTGAATGTAATCGGAACAGATAGCTCGACGCTTACTTACAATGGTGATGGTGGGCTTAGTAAAGCAATTGTCAGCAATGGTGTAAGAATTACTAAAAATATGTATTTGGGGCTTGAAACCTCTTATCTATTCGGTGTAATCAACCGAGATATTACCACTCAAAATCTTACGGATGGACAAAACTATCAAGTAAAATATTTTGACCGCTCTAATTACTCAAGTGTCCATTTTAAATTAGGCTATCTTTGGAGACCAAAAATCAGCAAAGAATACTTTTTGAATGTGGGTGCAACAGCTGAATTTGCCCAAAAGATTGGTTTAAAAAATCTTGGCGGATTCGACATTTATGATGCCACAGGTATTACCCTTATTAATGCTGATACCCTATCAAATCCGAATGGAAGTATAACGCTTCCTGCCAATTATAAATTTGGACTTAGCCTTGAAAAACCAGGGAAATTAGTGGTCTCAGTAGATTACTCTACGACAAAATGGACTGGCTATAAAAACTTATATGGTTCATCGGAAGGACTTAGAGATGCTTATACTGTAGCAGTTGGTGCTGAGTATATTCCAAAGTTTGATGCTATTTCTGGTTATTTCAATCACGTGATGTATCGTGTGGGAGCTAACTATACACAATCTCCTTATAGTTATAATGGTAATGAAGCAGCCAAAGACATGAGCTTTTCGGTAGGAGTATCATTGCCTTTGCGTACTATTTCGTATGTAAACATTGCTTTTGTGAGAGGAAAAAGAGGGGTACTTTCGAGCAATGGATTAGAAGAACAATATAGTAAAGTAGTGGTGGGCTTCTCGTTAGGTGACTTTTACTGGTTCCGTAAACCAAAAATTGATTAATTATTCTGATTGTATGAATCAATTAAAAATATACATTAAGCTATTTCCAGATTTGACAACTCCGACAAGGGTTGTCAAATCTGTTTTACGCCCATTTTTATTCGTCCTCATCGGTTTATTGAGTATTTGCCTAACAGCTTGCTATGAAGAGAAAAAAGAAATCGTCAAAAAGATGTATAATGGCCCCATCTCAGAAATATATGGTGTAAACATGGTTTATTCAGATTCTGCCAGATTGGTTGTTAGAATGTCAACAGAAAGCCAATTGACGATGCCGAATGAAGATAAGGTGTATCCAAATGAAGTAAGGGTTTTCTTTTTTGATAAACAGGGCAATAACAGTACTACTTTAAGGAGTGATTCAGCAAGGTATATTCGTATGAGAAATGTGTATCACATCATGGGAAGGGTACTAATCAACAACCAGATAAAACACGAGACCTTAGCTACTGACGAACTATACTGGAACCCAGATACCAAGAGGATTTATACAGATAAGCCTGTCGATGTAAATACACCCGAAAATATCCTACACGGCATAGGGATGGATTCAAATCAGGATTTTACGGAATATACTATCAGAAAAGTAACAGGGGTAGTGAGTGTGAAAAGTTTACCATAAATATGAGTCATCCCGAATTTCTCTTAAAATAGGGGAGTTTGACAAAATAGCCTCATAGAGGCGAAATATCGGTAGTTATATTTGCTAAATAACATTCTCTCCAAGCCCCATCGGGGCGAAATATTTCGCCCCGATGGGGCTTGGAGGATTAATAGGATGCTTCTTCTACCGATATAGTGTTCCTAACGGAACGATAACCTGTATGCATAAATCAAAAAAGCGCTCGAAAAACTAATTTCGACCGCTTTTTTATGATTTTAAAATTCTGGATGACTCATGTTTATTCTACTTTATTTTTACAAGTAGCTAATATTTTCTCAACATCTTTTACACCTGTTATCGTTTTTTCACCTCCCCATTCATTGTAAATAAATGTTGCTATTTCGGCTACATCGAGTGCTTGTAATTGCGTATTAGCAGGCATTGGCTGATGATACGTTTTACCATTTACTACAATGGTATCCATTAAACCATTTCGCATCGAACATAGTACTAACTCTTTATTCTTTGTCAAAAAATCAGAACCTGCAATCGGTGGATACAATCCTGCCAAGCCTTCTCCTTTTTCTTGATGACAATTCGCACAGTGCGTTTTATACAAAGCCTGTCCGTCTACATAATACTGTTTTCGTTTAATCTCCTCTTTGCTATCACAAGCAGTCATGGCAAACAGGGTAATTAAGCACAACGCAAAACTAAGCTTATTGGTAATATATCTGGGTGACATCAAAATGTGTTTCAATAATGTAATTATTTATTTGAACTTGTTTCTTTTAAAAGTATCTCCATATCCTCCATCAAATTATCTACTTTTGCAGCAACAGTCCCATCATAAAGACCGCGAATATGGCGATTTTTATCTACCAAAATAAAGGCTCCGCTATGTACTACGCCACCGGGCTGAGTAGGGTCGTCAGCAGCTGAGACCATATAGCTTTTTTGTCCTATTTCATATATTTTAGCTTTATCGCCCGTAACCATTTGCCAACTATTGCCTTTGATACCTAAATTACTTCTAAACTCTTTTAAAACAGCAGGGGTATCATGACGTGGGTCAATAGAATGCGATAATAATACTACATCAGGATTATCTTTATATTTTTCATAAATCCTTAACATCTGCGTTTTCATTTTTGGGCAAATGGTAGGACAAGTCGTAAAAAAGAAATCTGCTATATAAATTTTTCCTGCAACAAACTCTTGTGTAATTTTCACAGAGTCTTGATTAATAAATTCAAAATCTGGAATGGTATGATAAAGTGTATCAACCACTTCTTTACCACCATCAACCACTTTTTTAATAGGTTCTTTATTACCTAAATAAGGTAATTCTTTAGGAGCTTTACTACAACCCGCTAAAGCAACTACTAAAAAGATTACTGACAAAGACTGAACAACATTTATCTTCATAATAATTTTCAAGCACGAAGGCTATTTTTTCAAAAAAGCTTTTGCTTCTTCTATACTAGCATTCGTTAACTCTTTTACTTTTACAATTTTGTTTTTCTCTTCTTCGTAATATTTTACTACTACTTCTTCCGATTTGCCCTTTACTTCTTCAGGATTATATTTCTCCATCCAATTCATCATCTGCACATCCGCAGAATCCAAGGCTACATACAAGTCTTTTGCTTTTAGTGAATCAGGTGATACTTTAGCGACAGAGTCTAGCTGCCCTTTTAAAGTCATAATTTCATCCATTTTGGGCATTACCTCATCATGAACAGCCATTACTTCTTCTATCATCTTTTTTTGTTTGTCTTCTGACTTCGAGCAGGCAAAAACAAACGGTAGCATTAAAATTGGCAACAGTATTTTCTTCATATTGATGGTATTTAGTTTGAAATGTGATATTTTTATAACAAACTTTTAAGCCTTAACGTTTAGGAGTTGTGTCAATATTTTTAACTGACAAGGTGTTTTCCTAGTATTTCACGAGCATTTTCAACAATAGCTCTGGATGGATTTTCGCCTCCAATCATTTGGGCTATTTCCATTACTCGCTCTTCGCTGGTTAATTTTCTAATTCTCGAAACCGTTCTATCTGAAGAATTATCTTTATACACAAAATAGTGTGCTGACCCTTGCGCTGCAATTTGGTGAAGATGGGTAATGGCTATTAATTGGTGATTTCGGCTCATTTCTCGCATCATATTCCCTACTTTTATAGATACTTCTCCAGAGATTCCTGTATCAATTTCATCAAAAATAATCGTTGGCAACGCTCGTTTATTCGCCAAAATGTATTTTATCGCCAACATCAAACGGCTAAATTCACCGCCAGAGGCTACATTTTTGATAGGTTGTGGCTTAACTCCTTTATTGGCTGAAAATAAAAGATTAATCACATTAATACCCATTGGCGAAGGCTTGATGATTTCATTTTCTATTTTCAAGCTAGCATTAGGCATTCCTAAGTCTTTCAACAAATCAGCTATTTGTTTTTCAATAATAGGTAAAGCCGAAAGTCTTGAGGCTGACAAAGCTTCAGCACTTTTCAGTACTTCTTTTTCCGTTTTCTCTACCTCGGCTTTTGCTGTTTCAACAGCCTCGTCGATATTGAGTACTTTATTTACTTTTTGCTCTAACTCTTTCTGAATAATCAACAATTCAACATCTGTTTTTACTTGATGTTTTTGTAAAAGGTTGTAGATGATATCAAGGCGTTGCTGAATGGTAGCGATTTTTTCATTATCCAATTCTACTTCTTCCGCCTCATTTTCTATTTCTACTGCTATGTCCTTTAGCTCAATCAAACAGCTTTGCAAGCGTTGCTTTAATTGTAAATATTGCTCACCAAAAGCACTTATGCTATTCAAATTCGCCAAGGTTGAAGTCAACAATGGGATGATTGATTGTTCGGTTGCATTAAGATACTCAGCAGATAATAGTAACTTTGACTTTACCTCCTCTGCATTCTCTAGCTTATTTAATTCTTGTTCTAATACTTCTAATTCGCCCGCTTTTAGTTTGATTTTTTGCAGTTCATCTAATAAGAATGCATTATAATCAAACTCTTTTTTACTTTCTTTTGCTTCTACTTTCAGCTGGTCGTATACTCTTTGTGCCTTATAAAAAGCCTGATAATCCTTTTTATAGCTATCTAACAGTTCATGATTTTGTGCAAAGGTATCTACTATTTCTAGCTGATAGTCGTTGGCACCCAATAGTAAATTATCATGTTGTGAATGCACATCCATCAATTGCGTGGATACTCTGCGAAGTGTCTCCAAATTTACAGGCGTATCATTGACAAAAGCACGGGTTTTGCCTTGTGGGGAAATCTCACGGCGAATCACGCAATGTTCATCATAATCCAATTCTTCTTCTTCAAAAATATTCTTGATAATATAGCCAGAAACATCAAATTCGCCCTCGATGATACATTTTTCGTTAGGATTAAAAAGTGTACGAGTATCAGCACGATTGCCCAATAACAATCCTATGGCACCCAACATAATAGACTTTCCCGCACCTGTTTCACCTGTAACAATGTTCAAGGCAACATCAGGGGTTAGTACGAGATGCTCAATTAAAGCATAGTTTTTTATTTGTAACTTCGTTAGCATAAGTTGTTGGCATAAAAGCCTTGTCTGTCAATTCTTCACAAATATACTAAGGTATATGGAGTACATTATTATTCAATTTTCAAATTTCGTCGCTCTTTTTGTCATTTTAGCCTCAAAAGCTTCTTGCAAATCGGCTGAAAGTAACATACCAGCATTCCAAGTAGCCATATAATTTAATCCATCGGCTACTGAATGGTCACGGGTATGCAATAAAATATGTTTGGTTCCTCTGATAGCTACAGGAGATTTCTGGGCAATCATTTCCGCTAATTTCATTACTTCTGTCAACATCGTTTCTTTATCGCTAAAGGTGCGGTTTACTATCCCGATTTCTTTCGCCTCTTTGCCATCTACATTTCTACCTGTATAGGCCATTTCTCGTACTAAGCCATCGCTAATGAGTTTGGGCAATCTTTGCAAGGTGCCTAAATCTGCTACCATCCCCATATCAATTTCTTTAATACTGAAATAGGCGTCGTCTGTACAATAACGCATATCACACGCACAAATCAAATCTACGCCTCCGCCAATACAACCTCCGTGAATAGCCACTAAGACAGGTTTTGAACAGTTTTCAATGGCATTGATGGGTGCTTGCAGGCTTAAAATATCCTTCCGTATTTTTTCTCTTCGTCGAGCATCACAAGGCGTTTGTGTTTGCGTAACCGACATCAGCAAGCTTAAATCAATTCCTGCACAAAAATGCTTGCTTGTACCTCCCTCCAAGACAATTACTCTTACTTCAGGATTTTCGTCAAGTTCAGTAAATACATTCAAAATTTCATTCCATGCTGTTTGATTGAGGGCATTAGCTTTATCAGGACGATTGATAATAAGATGAGCAATATGATGCTGGATAGTTAATTGAAGAGTTTCCATAGCTTTGAGTATAAAAAAAATTCACAGAGAAAAAACTGAAAATCAGCAATTTCTCTGTGAATGTTGAAGTTAGAAGATATAGCTTTGGAACGCAAGATTAAAGCAAAATATTTCGATTAATTTCTGCCTCCCCCTTTGTCTCCGTCGCCTCCGCCATCGTTCGGACGTTGATTTACTTTGACGTTAGTATTACCAAAATTATAGGTAAAATTGATTCTTAGTCTGCGGTTATCCCAACGGTATTCTCCTGTTGAAATCAACTCTGGCGTTCTGGCTACATTTCTATAGCGATTCAAATCGGCTGGGTCTTGTATAGAAATTTTCAGTGTACCTTTTTTATCCCATAAGAATTTCTTGATACCCAAATCGAAAGCTCCTTGTGCTTTATTGGTTTCAAAACCCCATGTTTCTCCAGAGTTTACATAACCTGAAATTTCGGCAGATAATGTCTTGTTAAGCGTAAATGTTTGTTGAATATAAACTCCACTATAAAACTGATTGACATTTACTACAGCATTCTCTCTTTGGTAATCATACACATTGATACCGCTCCAAATATTAACATTCACATTCCACCATTTGGTAAGATTAAATGGTAAAGATGTACTGAAGCTCCACCATGATACTTTTCCATTTACGTTTTCAACCGATTCACGGATATATCTACGCCCTGTGATAAAAGTAGTGTCAAGGTCATATACTTGAGAAAAGAATTGATCTACTTTTACATAATCAAAACTAAAGCTAAAGGCATCTTTAATGGTGTGTGTTAAAGAAACTTTGTTTTGGATTGATGGTAACAAATTAGGATTCCCTCTTCCATACTGTTGTGGCGAAAAGAAACGATTGAACACATTATAATTGTTAGCATCTGGTCTGTTTATTCTTCTTGAGAAACCAAAAGAAATAGCATAGTCTTTGGTTACTTTTTTATTCAATGAAAGCGTAGGGAATAAATTGAAATAGTTTTGTGCAGAAAGCTCAAGCCCTGCTCTGTCTTTCCCTGAATTATTAGTCTGTTCTCCGCGTAAGCCTACTTGTAAGTTCAACGTTTTGCTTAATTCAGTATTTAGCATAAAATACCCCGCATTGATGTTCTGTCTGAAACGGAAATAAGAATTTACCAATGCTCCGTTGTCTCTAAAATTGTCATTAAAGTCTTTTTCACTATCTGAAAAACTTGTTTTAAACCCTGTTTCTAACTTTACTTTTTTGGTAATATTTTTAACAAAATCTGCTTTAAAAGCATAAGTTATCGAATTATCGGGAGCAATAATCTGGTTTTTTACTATATTTTGTTGACTTTCTAATATAGTAGATGTTTGAAAATTATCGTTAGATTTTGTTCTATTTACAATAATGTCGAAGTCAACATTTAATACTGTTCCAGACGTATCAAAGGTCTGCTTCCAGTGAGTATTAATCAGAAAATTCTTATTATTATATTCTCTGTTACGTAGCATCTCAATGAACTGCGTAGTCGTCTGTTGTGTATTAACTTGATTAGTTGTTCTTTGTATTGGGTTATCAGAAATAGCTCCTTGTAACGAAACGCCAAGGCTTGTACTCTTGCTAAAGTCATAATCAAAGGCGAGCTTAGATGACCACGATTCGCCACTTCCTAAAGATTTACCAATGTTTTTACGGGTTTCAACAACTTGGTCTCCTTTAAATAATTCTTGGTATTCATTGGCAGCATTTAGCCAAGTCATATAATTTCTACTAAGATTGGCATAAACAGTATATTTACCTTTCTTAGCATTCATCGTAATTCCCTGACTGTTTTTAGGGAAACTGCCATATTCTTTATAATTACTATAGCCAACCCCCATATCAACAATGTAATTAGTCCCAAAATTCTTTCCTTTTTTGGTTTTGATGTTGATAATTGCCGTAGTACCCGAAGCATCGTATCGGGCTGATGGATTCGTGATTACTTCTATTTTATCAATGTCATCACTCTTTAAAGTTTTCAAGAAATTAGCCAATTGTTCTTCGCTCAGATAGGTCTTTCTATCATCAATCATCACCATTACGCCAGCTTTTCCATTTACTTTAATCGTCTCAGCATTTCTATCTACCGTAACGCCCGGTACTTTTTCCATGAGTTCTAAGCCATTCAAACCAGAAGTAACAGGGCTAGCATCCACATTCATAATCATTTTATCGCCCGTACGTTCTATTAATTGCTTCTTAACAGTTACTTCTACTTCCGCAAGATTTTTGGACTCTAATGCCAGTTGAATACTTCCAACATTCAGATTGGCACGTGCATCAATTTTTTGATAATATTTTTTGTACCCAATAGCAGTAATGGATAGCAAATAGGTATTATGAGGGATTTGTGAAACAGTAAAATTACCATCTACATCTGCTACAGCACCCTTTAGCATCGTAGAATCTTTTTCATTCAAAATTAATATGTTAGCAAACGAAGCAGCCTGCTTTTTTTCGTCAACTACTATTCCTGAGATAGTTGACTGCCCGAATGTCTGAATGGTAATAAGTAGGAATAATACAAATAACGTAGGTTTAAAGATCATAGCGTTTAGTGTTTTGATGATTTTGTTAAGAAGATGCAAAGTTCATGTAGAATGTTGCATTCAAAAAGTTAAAAACTCTTAACAAAGGTTCAACTTCAGGACAGGGCATTGTAAAAAATGCATCATAGAGATTCAATTTTTCTGCCTAAACACTATTGAAATACCAAAAGAAATGTATAAATTTTTGCCATGATTAGAGTCCCTTCCCTTATACACGCTGGTGAATTTCAGTCCTTGAAAATTCAGGATATGACCTTCGTTGCTTATCGCGATCAAGATCCACCACTAAAAAACGAAGTGTTTTTTGAAGAACACGCCATGATTTTTGTACTAGATGGCGAAAAACGTTTTACTTTGCCTAGCCAAACTATCCTTGTCCGAAAAGGCAGTGTTGTTTTTATTCCGAGGGGATATTACCTGATGCAAGAAACGATTGATGCAAGCTACAGAAGCTTAGTATTTTTCTTTAATGAAAAACTTCTGAAAGAATTTGTTAGTCAACATCTTGACCTCTTTGAAGAATACCAGCGTAGCCAAACTTTGCAAGGAATGTGGAATAATGCCAGCGAACTATTGGTGTTAGAAATCACGGAGAGTTTAGATAAATTCACAGAATCTATTTTCCCATACTTTCATCATGAAACCCAATATTTGAATCACTTCTTACGATTAAAACTCCAAGAATTACTTTTGCATATCCTGGAAATAGACCATTCTAAACAATTCAAATCTATCCTATTTAGCTTGTATAAAGGAGAAAAACCAGATTTAGCTTTTTTGATGAATTCATATTACTTAAAACCGCTGTCTTTAGAAGAACTATCAAGGCTTTCAGGAAGAAGTTTATCTGCGTTTAAAAGAGACTTCCAACAAGAGTTCAATACGACTCCTGCTTTGTGGATAAAAAATAAACGACTGGAATATGCTAGTTTACAGATTGAAAAAACGGAGAAAAATGTTTCGGAAATCAGTATGGAAATAGGCTACGAAAGTGTGTCTCATTTTATCAAAGCTTTCAAAGAGAAATACGGTTATACGCCTTCTGCTTTGAAGAAATGAAACATGATTTATCCCGAATTTTTTAAATCCAAAAAAGCGGTCAAAAAACTAATTTTGACCGCTTTTTTATGATTGATAAACACTGAATTCCTACTGTTTGAGCGATAGCGAGTTTAGGAATTCTTGAATTTCTTTTGTTACTTTTCTTGTTTCAAGACAAGAAAAGTAAGGACTAAATTATAATGCATACAGAACCTCTAGAACTCATTACTTCAAAGAAAAATTCGGGGTGACTCATGTTTTTATTACTTTACTTCAAAAAAACCATCTCCTATTTTATAGCCTTCTGCGTATAGTTCTATGGTGTGTCTGCCTTCTTTGTAGGCTTGTCCACGGCTATATACAAACTCAACAGATTGGTGACTATTATCGTAAACAATTTTCTGTTTAGCAGTATAGGTAACCTCTTTATTTTTATACGTAAAACTGCCTGAACCAGTGCTCATATCCGCAATCGACTGTCCTTGTGGGTCAATGATTCTTAAAAAGATTACTTTTGCTTCACGACTTGTCAAAGGATTTTCTTGTAAATAAAAAGTGATTCTTACTTTATCAACCTTCTTTGATTTATACACACCCCCATCGCTTTCTTTTCCTTTCGTAGAAATCGCATATACATTGATACTTTCAGCATGCAAAGCCGATGCTTGCGAGACCTTCTCGGATAACTCTCTATTTCTTTCTGATAATTCTTTTTGGCGAAGCGTATAATTGATAGCAGAATCGTTCAACGCTTTTTGGGCATACGTAATATCTTCAAGTAATGCCTGAGCCTCTTTGCTGAGCGAATCATTCATGGCGACTAAAATACCGTTCTCTTTCCTTAGGTTAATTAGCTCATTGTCTTTTTCGCCGAGTAAAGTAAGGTACTTCTTGATTTTAGACTCATACCTTTTCATCGAAAATCCTTCTGATTTCTGTAAGGCTATTTTGTCTTTTTGCAATTGCTGTTTAGCACGAACTAGCTCGCTTACGTCCCCTCCTAACCGTTTAATCTCAATTATTTTGGTATTTAATTGGTTTTCAATGGAGTCTAATTTAGTAGTGGCGACTAATAAGTCCTTTGCTTGTAAAATACCGAGTTCATCATTTCTTTTATTAAACTGTCGTTCTCTGAAATATAAAAACCCTAATGCTGTTACTAAAATAATCAATACAGCAACGGCGATTTTAAGTTTCTGTTCACTTTGTCTATTTGGATTATACTCCTCCATTGGCTAGTATGTGATAATTTATGGTTGTATTAACTTTAAACGTTATAAGTTTGGTTTAATTTTGCAAAACTAATTGTTTACCCCGATAACACAAAAATACAAGTATTTACCAAAATTTTTGAGGAATGAGCATCGCAAAAAATTTAGATAATATCAAGTTACAGTTACAAGGCACATCTGCCCGTTTGATAGCTGTCACTAAAACCAAACCCATTGCTGATTTGGAAGAAGCCTATCAAGCTGGCTGTAAAATCTTTGGTGAGAACAAAGTCCAAGAAATGGTTGAAAAATGGGAAATACTGCCTAAAGATATTGAATGGCATCTGATTGGTCATTTACAAAGCAATAAAGTAAAGTATATGGCTTCCTTTGTAACGATGATACATTCTGTTGATTCTTTAAAACTACTTCAGGAAATTAATAAACAAGCTACTAAAAATAATAGAATAATTGACTGTTTATTGCAAATTTATATTGCTGAGGAAGAAACAAAATTTGGATTATCACAAGATGAGGCCAAAGAACTCTTAAATGCTAAAGAATTCAACAGCATGAAAAACATCAGAATTGTTGGTGTAATGGGCATGGCTACTAACACTGATGATGAGAATCAAATTAGGTTAGAATTTAAAAGTTTAAAGACTTTTTTTGATGAACTACAACAAGAATATCCTGAAACAGAGAACTTTCAGTTAAAAGAAATCTCCATGGGAATGTCAGGTGATTTTCTAATTGCTGCGGAGGAAGGTGCTACTTTAGTAAGAGTAGGTTTTGCTATTTTCGGACATAGATAAATATTATGTGGATTAGTTGATGACGACTAATCCACTATTTTTTTTAACCCAATTCTCTTTTTTTATCTTTCATCGCATATTTCAAAATTACTTTTTTCTTCGATACTGTTTCTAGAAATGGTTTTAAAATCTGTTCTGCTGATTTTTTTGTTTGGTCTAAAATCCCCATTTCTCTGGCTGATTGTGCTACTTGTACTTCTGCTTTTTTAAAAGCATCATCTATTAGTTTTGCTTCATCCATAAAAGCGTATTCAGTATTATAAACTCTTGACTTCGAATGGTCAATTTTATAATTACAAATCTCTGGTTCGGGCAAATGAACTACCAGTACACTATCTTGTTCGGTAATATCGGCAACTCTAATCTTAGTCAAATCCAAACATCCCGTGGCCTCGCCCGTTACAATTAGCAATACTTTGGCATCTGGCAAAAAATTCTTTTTAATACGGCTTTCTACCACATCTCTAAAGTTATATTTTACCAACTCCAATTTCCCCATTGAAGTTATTTTTTGTAGCAATACACTATGCGATACCTCAGGCTCAGTATCACCAAAAGGATTTTTTAAACTTTTAAACTTCTCCCAAGCCCATATCGCTAATAATATCAACAATACAAAAGGAAGAATACGAACTAATCTGCGAATTATAAGCATAGTGTTGAAATGTATATTTACCTAAAAACAAAAAACCTGCGAAATAATTCGCAGGTTCTCAAAGTATTATATCTCTCCTATTAGTGACTATGACTATAAGCTGAAGTATCTGATTGTTTTTCCAAATCAAATAGTTCATTGATGACATCTACTAATTGGTCTGCGTCTCCACGTTTACAAGCTGCTTTTAATTGAAGTACAGGTAGCTTCATAATTTTTTGAACAATTCCCATCGTGATTTTCTCGATTTTCTCAGACTCTTCTGGTGAAAGGTTTTTTAAATGGCGAGCCATCTCTTCTTTACGAATTTGCTCTAAAGCATTTTTCAATTTATTAATTGTTGGCGAAACGACCATTTCTTTCGACCAATCATCGAATCCTACAATTGCTTCTGTGATGATGCGTTGTACATGAGGAATTGATGCTAAACGACTTTTTAATGCCTCATCAGCACGTACTCGTAGGCTATCGATGTTATATACTAATGCTCCTGGAATATCCTCTACGTTATCTTCTACACTTCTAGGAACTGATAAATCTATAAAATATTTAAACGTAAGAATACCTATTTTTTCAATCAATTCTTTGGTAACGATTGGTTTATCAATCATTACAGAAGAAATAATTACATCGGCTCTTTTAATTTCTCTTTCTAACGTAGCAAAATCAGCAATTCTGAAATTACGACCAGTAGCAATTTTTTCTGCTTTTGCACGAGTACGGTTCATTACTGTAATCTCTGCAAATTCTTGGTCTGCCATGTTTTTACAAACATCAATACCGATTTCGCCTAACCCTAAAATTAATACTTTTGGATTATTGATATTTCTAGTTACTTCTTCCGTTAAAGCTACCGCTGCATACGAAGTTGAAGCTGCACCATCACGGAAAGATGTTTCTTGTGCAACGCGTTTGTTAGCAAAAAAGATAGTGTGCATCAAACGGTGAAGAAATGGACCAGCCATATTCAAATCAGCAGCGATTTGATAAGATTGTTTAACTTGGTTAGGTATTTGTAAATCACCAACTACTTTTGAATGCAAACCTGTTGCTACTTCAAAAAGATGTTGAACAGCCTCTGATTGTGTATTTAGTTGATGGAAATAATCAAAATATAATGCTGTATCAGTAATTCCTTTTTCAATTAATAATACTTTGATTAATTCTGCCGTGATGTTCTGTTCGGCTACGTAATATACTTCGGTACGGTTGCAAGTAGAAACTACAAGACTTTCTTGAATGCCAAACAAATCTCTGATTTTAAGTGAGAAACTTTTAATTTCCTCCTCAGTAAGAGCTACTTGTTCTCGCACCGCTAAAGGGGCAGACTTATATGATAAACTTAATGCTTTGAAAATATTTTCCATGACTCCTTACAATTCCGATTCGCTTCAATGAGGGTTTAATTGCCTCTGTGAGTAGCTATACAATTAAACAATTTGTAACACTGTGTGCCATATTTTCACAAATTGAATAATTGTGTAAAATTACAACACGAATGATTATGATTGGTTCTAATAATGGCTAATTATTTATACTTATCAATAATTTAGAATACTTATAAATAACAACCCTATTCTTTGGCTTTATTTCTAAAAAAAGTACAATTTTTAAGCCTTTTAAATTCTGCCCGAAAGGTAGGTGTGTTTTAAATATTCGAAACTGATTTTTGTCAACTTTATTGTTAATATTCGTTAGCAATTTTATATGCATTATAAACCTAAAACAAAATTAAGCAATGATTTTCAATAGTAAAAATTGATAATTTATATATAACAATAGCTTTTAACTATATACCAATTAACGAAAAAGGGTAAAGGGATTCATGAGATGGAATACTATATTCTGTTCTAAAAAATCCTTTACCCTTTAGCAGTAAAATTATTGTCCTACAATGTCTCCTCTTAAACTTGCTAAAACTGTCAATAACTGAATTTTAGTCCTCGACTCAACTTTAAATTTCACCAAAGATGCCGTAAGGTCTTCCACCAATGCATTAAAATGGGCATCTGTTAGGTTCATACCTTTATGGGCTGTCTTCATATCCTTGCCAGTATATTTTTCTGGTCCACCAGAAGCTTGTCCTACCTGATTTACCAGATTCATTTTCAAACGATTCAAACGAGCGGGGTCAGCCGCCGCCGCTGCAAAAAATGAATTAATACGAGTATCTGCAGCTACTTTTCCGATAAAATCATCGATAACTAGCGTAATCGCAGCATTTCCTCCCAAACGTGTATAAACACTCGTAGAACCTTCAACAATATCGCCTTTCATGGCTGCTAAGGCCGTTAACAATTCTGTTTTTTCAGTAGCAGGCACTTTGAATTTATCCAATGATAAAGATAAATCTTCTACTAACGCATTAAAATGAGTTTCTTCAATTCCCATTCCTTTATGAGCTGTTTTCATATCAAGTCCTGTGTATTTTTCCATCCCTCCCGTAGCCATTCCAACTTGATTAATCAGGTTATTACGTAATCTAGTCAAACGTGCGGGGTCAGCGGCAGCATCTGCAAAAAAAGCATTAATTCTAGCATCAGCAGCTACATTGGCAATAAATTGATCGATAACGGCAGAGATAGCTGTGTTTCCGCCGAGGCGTTCATACAGAGATTTTGGTGCTACTACTTCTTCATCTTTTTTGCAAGATGTAAACACAAGCATCCCTGCCATGAGGAAAGCTCCCCATAGTTGCATTGTTCTTTTCATGTTATTAAAATTTTACCGATGATTGCAAAAGTAGTGCACGCTCGAGATGCCTAACTTTCACGATTAGTTTTAGAAATGTACGAGCAAAAAGAGAGCTGAATAATTAAAACAACTAGTGAGTAATAATAATTAACGTAATATAGACGAAGGATATCGGTTAAAATGGGATGGGTAATGGAATAAATATATTATCTGAAGCATAAAGCTTTCTTGGCTCCTAATATAAAATCTATGTATTCGGTCGGTACTGGGCATTGTGGCCCTTTAAAAGCTGTAAAATCTACTTTTGTTGGACTGAAGCCCCCAGAAGTAATCGCTTTACTAAGCGCTTCTTCTGAGGTTTCATCTTTGTGGAAAGTGACACTAACTGTTCTTCCCATACGATTTACTGTGGCAGCAGTAATACCTGTGTTAGTGGATAGTTTATTGGCGATGTCTAAGCTATCTTGTACAGATAATTCATGATTAAGATTAAAAACAGCTAGGGAAATTGGCTTTAAATTTAAGCGATCAGCAAGTGGCGGTTCTTCCCAGTTCGCATAAATCACAAAACCAACAAAAAGGCTTAAAATGATTATGCTCGTTACTTTGAATATTTTTTTCAACTTTTGCATGGCGGGCAGATGTTTATTTTAAAATTCATATTGTTTCATAATTCAATTCTTACACTTTCAAACATATCTACGCAGTACATTGATGATTGGATTGCACAGGTTATACTTTTTTTGTCTAACAATCAAAAACATGAGTCATTCCGAATTTTAAAGTCACAAAAAAGCGGTCTAAATTAGTTTTTAGACCGCTTTTTTGTGATTGATAAACACCGAATTCCTACTGTTTGAGCGAAGCGAGTTTAGGAATTCTTGATTTTTTTGTTACTTTTTGCATCAAGGCAAAAAGTAAGGATGAGTATAAAACCAAAAACCTGTAAAATCTTTTAGACCCACTATTTTAAGAGAAAATTTGGGATGACTCATGTTTTTAGTGTTTAAAGCTTAAATGATTAGCTTAATGATTAATAGCCTTTTTCCCATATTTCATGGGTTCTTTCACCTTTTGATGTTTGTCCAGCATGAATCCAATCTTTGCCATTTAGTACACAATCGTATTGGAAGGAAGTACCTACTTCTTTGATATTTTTAGATGAAAAGTTAATCTTCTCACTATATTTATCTTTATTTTTACTGAAAACACCTCCAAAAGTGCCAAAAAATTGATGAGTATCAATATTGAAACTCACCCACTGAAAGTGTTCAGCTGATAACAGTTTTATTGTTTTAAAAGGTCCTTTAAATACTGTTTGCATTTTAAAGTCTTTATCTTCCTTAGCCCGTAATCGCCAGAGAGCCTTTGACAGAGGTGTTGGGCTAGCCTTTTCTTCTATCCGAGACCAAGTGCCTGCTAAAGGGCCTTGAACAACTGTCAATTTTTTATTGTCGATAGAAAATATATTGGCTACTGTTAAACCAACCAAGGTAGAATCTTCTGTGTTGAAATCTCTTTTGTAAGACAAAATTGTTTTAGCATCAGCTTTCAATATTTCAAAGCTCCCTCCACCACTACTGACAAGTTTTTTGTCGCTTACTTTATACACAGCAAACATCAAATAGTTTTCAGTGCAAATCAAGGTTGCTGTATTGCCACTTGCATTTACTTGTTGCCATACACCAGCAATCGACTGGGCGTTCAAAAAATTGTTGATACATAAGCAAAAGCCTAAAATGAACAATAATATTTTTCTATTCATTAAAATATTCAGGATATAAATTACGATTAAGTAATGAACGAAGATTGAATAACCTTTCGCATAAAACATCCATTAGCTTTTACTTTTTAATCAACTTCAATACTTCTCCCGCTATTTCTTTGGCTGCCTCTGGTTTGGCTAACTGATGAATATTCTTACTCAAAACAGCTTGCTTTGCTTCATCTTGGAGCAAATCTATCGTTGTTTTCACAAGGGTTTCTCGGGCAGTAATATCTTTCACTAAAATAGCGGCATCATTATTCACCAAGCTCATAGCATTCATCGTCTGATGGTCTTCAGCAGCTGTAGGCAAAGGCACTAGGATAGCTGGTTTAGCGGCTAAACACAATTCTGAAACCGACAAAGCTCCTGCTCTAGAAACTACTACATCTGCCACAGCATAGGCTAAGTCCATTTCATAAATAAAATCAGAAACATATACTTGTCCTTTGAAAACACTAGCGGTGGTTTTGGCTCTTTCGATATAAAGCTTCCCTGTTTGCCAAACAACCTGATAACCTGCACCCACTAAGTTGGTCAAGCCTGCATCAATGGCTTCATTAATTGTCCTCGCTCCTTGGCTTCCTCCTATGACCAATACTGTTTTTTTATCAGCCTCTAGTCCAAAATGTTTTAATGCTTCGTCTTTTTTTGATTTTACTTCTAAAATATCTTTTCTGACAGGGTTTCCTGTCATTTTTATTTTTTCAGCCGCAAAAAAGGCATCCATTTTGGGATAGGCCACACAAATTTTTCGGGCTTTTTTAGCCAAGAATTTATTTGTAACACCGGCATAAGAGTTTTGCTCTTGAATCAGATAAGGTATACCCATCATAGAAGCCGCCAATAGCAAAGGGCCAGAAGCATATCCGCCTACACCAACCGCCACATCAGGTTTGAAATCTTTGATGATAGCTCGTGCTTCGCTTAAGCTGGCTATTAATTTCCGTGGAAAACTAAGGTTAGCCAATACATTAGAACGATTGATACCTGCAATCGGTAAACCAATAATGGGATAACCTGCCTTAGGCACTTTTTCCATTTCCATTTTTCCTTCTGCTCCTACGAACAAAACTTCAATGTCAGGATTTATTTCTTTTAATGCATTAGCAATAGCAATGGCTGGATATATGTGTCCGCCTGTTCCTCCACCAGAGATGATGACTTTTGTCATTTGAATGTTTATTAATGATGTGCTTAAAAAGTGATTGATTAGGTAATACTTTTTAGGCGATTGTATGCTAAAATATATGTTGCTGACTAAACACAAATAGCTTAGCTATCCTATAAAATTGGGTTTTTCACTTTGTCTCTACTGACTGCAATAATAATGCCTACCATTGCTCCAGTGAATAACAACGAGCTACCTCCCATACTTAGTAAAGGTAAGTTTTGGCCTGTTACAGGCCCAAGTCCTGTAGCAACGCCCATGTGTACCATGGCTTGGATGACTAAACTAAAGGTTAGTCCCGCTGAAAGCAATCCACCGAAGGCTCGTCCAGAGCTATCGACAGCTTTCATGCCTCTGTACAAAAACCAGAGGTAAAGTCCCAACACAACGACTCCACCAATCATGCCCCATTCTTCAATAATAATGGCATAAATAAAATCTGATTCAGATTCTGTCAAAAAATATCGTTGCTGACTTTTTCCCGGTCCTTTTCCTACAATACCCCCATTAGCAATGGCATAAAAGCTTCGCTCTATTTGGTAGTCAGTAGTCTGCGAGGCATCCTTGCGTTTATTTCCGTTCCAATTGCTGGCAAAGTTAATTACACGATTTCGAGCCGTTTCAATACGACTCCCCGTTCCTGTCATGACCAGCAAAGTAGCGGTAATAAAAATACCTACTAAGGCCATGAGCAAATATTGACTGGGAACTCGCCCAAAAAACATCAATAAAAAACAAGTAGTAAATAAAAGTAGAGACGTAGAAACGTTAGTAAGTGCAATGGCCGAACATACCAAAATGATTTTGATAATCATTGGTAAAATTTCTTTGAAAGTATAATTAACGTGCTGTCGCTTGGCCAGCATGGCTGCCAAGTTGGTGATTAAAGACAATTTCGCTAAATCAGAGGGCATGAAAGTTAATCCGCCTACGTGAATCCAACGATTGGCGTGATTAATTCCTTGTTCAAATTTATAGGCATAAATCAATAACACGAAAGACAGAATTACGCCTGCATTGGAATACATCGCAAAACGATGATAGTCTAATCGATGAAAAAACCACATAGAGCCAAGTCCCAACGATACCAAAATAATATGCTTGATGATATGATAAAAAATACCTCCACCATTCACCATCACCGCTAATTTTCCCGAAGCACTTGCTACTACAATGATACTTATCATTGATAAAGTAGCTACAATCGTCCATATTTGATGATCACCTTTTAGGTTATCCTTTAACCAATTTGTCACCATTTGTTACTAATATTTTTGAATGAAATTTCTCTTTAAGCAATTATCAGTGCTGCTACGGCTTCTTTGAATTGACGACCGCGGTCTTCATAATTTTTAAATAAATCAAAACTTGCACAAGCAGGGGAAAGTAACACTACGTCTCCCTGACTAGCAACTTCTTGTCCTAAATCTACGGCTTTTGTTAGGCTATCCACTGAAAAAATCAAGGGCACTTTTTTCCCGAAGAAATCTAGTAGCTTTTGGTTATCCGTACCCATACAGATTAAGGCCTTTACTTTTTGTTCTACCAAGGCTTCAATCTGACTATAATCATTTCCTTTATCAACCCCACCCATAATCAACACGATTGGCTCGTTGAAACTTCCTAATGCATAAAAAACAGAATCTACATTAGTTGCTTTTGAATCGTTCACAAACTTTACACCGCCTACTTCTCCACAAGGCTCTAGGCGATGTTCTACGCTTTTAAAAGTCTTGAGTCCTTCCGTTATTTTATCGTTTTCTATGTCTAATACCTTGGCTACTAATATAGCAGACATGGCATTAATAGCATTATGGGATCCCTTGATAGGTAAATCTGCCTGAGGAAATGAAAAATGATTACCTTGATAAGTAACCTCTATGTTTTCATCCAGAAAATAGCCTCCTTCAGCTACTTTTTCTTGTAATGAAACTGGTAGATAATTTATAGGAAATGTTTTTTTAGTCAGTTCATTAGCTAATGCTTCGCTTTCCTGATAAAAAATAAAATTATCAGTTGGCGTCATATTTTGTAATACCCTAAACTTAGAATCAATATAGTTCTGAAATTCGTAGTTATATCTATCCAAATGGTCGGGCGTGATATTCAACAAAATAGCAACATCAGCTTTAAACTCGAAGCAATTATCTAACTGGAAGCTACTAAGTTCCAATACAAAATAATCAAGCTTATCTTCAATTACTTGCTTGGCAAAACTTTCGCCAATATTACCTGCTAAGCCTACATTCAAGCCCGCATTTTTTAGTAAATGATAGGTCAAGAGTGTAGTAGTAGTTTTTCCGTTGCTACCCGTAATAGCGATAATTTTTGCTTTAGTATAACGAGACGCTAATTCTATTTCAGAAATAATAGGGATCCTGAGTGATTTTAACTTCTGAATTAATGCTACTTTATCTGGAATACCAGGGCTTTTTACTACTTCATCAGCATCCAGAATTTTGCTTTCAGTGTGTTCTCCTTCTTCAAAAGGAATTTCGTTCTGATTCAATATCTCTTTGTACTTATCTGATAAAACACCTTTATCCGACAAGAAAACCTCAAAGCCTTTTGCTTTTGCCAATAATGCTGCCCCAACGCCACTTTCTCCTCCGCCCAAGATTGCGATTTTTTTCATATTACAGCCTTTTATTAATCTCTAAAAATTCAATTTGCAAAGTAACCAAAATCTCTGCCCTCTTCTACTATTTCCCTTGTAAAAATAAAAGCCCAAAGTTATTACACTTTGGGCTTCATTGAGTGATATTAAATCACTTTATCATTTTTCGTCTATCGTTTTATCAGTTAATCCAATTTTGTTAGCAGCTTTTATAATCATAAAAATCACAAAAGCAATAATCAAAAACTGCACTACAACCTGAATAAAACTTCCGTACTTTACCTCGGCTTTGCCTACCAAGACAGACAATCCTGCGAAATGTTCACCTCCTATTGCTATTCCTATTAATGGCATCAGGATATCATCTACTAATGAAGTAACAATTTTACCGAAAGCGCCTCCGATAATTACTCCTATTGCCAAATCAAGGACATTTCCTTGCGCAATAAATTTTCTAAATTCTTTTAGCATTGTCTGAGTGTTTTTGAAAACTATAAAACGAGTTAACAATGCTAATATGGTGAAAATTCTTAAAATGTATACAAAAAGCCAAGCCCTAAATTTCTTGCCTGCTGGATTTTGGTACTTAAATCGTCGTCATACAATACAATTAAATCAAAAGTAGCACTAAAATATTTATTGATTTTCGCTGCTATTTTCGCATCTATTCTATTATCAATATGAGCCAACGAGTTGGCATTAATAAAAACCTGATGACGTAATTTTAGATTGATATTTTTGGCAATGTCTTTATCAAAATTTGAGACAATCTGGATAAGGGCAAAATCATTTCTAAATTTCGAGCCTACATGAACACCATAGGCTACTTGTAAAGCGCCAGTTACAGGGTCTCTTTCTCTTACTCCATTATCCGTAACAATTGTTTGACGGATAGCACCAGGAGAAAATACCATTCCGAAATATGGTTTGGGCTTCCATTCAAAACCTATTGATTCAGTAATATACGCAGGTGATAAAAAATTAGAAATTTTTATATCGTTCGCTGCTACATCTCCGTACTTATATCCTGAGGTAAACTGTGACTGAAAGTTAAAGACACCCACCAAAGCCCAGTAGGTGGATAATTTATGCCCAACCTTAGAATCAAAGAACAAACGATCGATGCTCTTTCTAAAACCATTTCCATTATCAAGCAAGCCATATTGCATTTGCAAATCGTTTACCCAAGTAGTCTTATCTCTGGTGTATTCTCTTTTTGTATTAAAAAAAATCGTAAAACCTGTAGCATTTTGCCCTCCGGGACTCCAATTACTAAAACCTGCATTACTGAAATTAGCACCGTATTGTGTTTTGTTTTTCCAGTACGAAGTGTCTTTTTTTATTTCTGTAGGTTTTATTTCCTGAGATTTAACTTCTTGAGGCTTTGATTCCTGAGGTTTAGTTTCTTGAGTTTTTTTATCCTGAGAAAAAGTATTCAATGAATAAAGTAGGCTTACAATAATGAATAGCAAATGTTGTTTCTTCATATAATATAATTTTTAGTCCGTTATTAATTTTTCACAAATAACGGACTAAAATAATTTATTCTTATTTGGCACTGTAGTTAGGTGCTTCTTTTGAAATAGTAATATCGTGTGGATGGCTCTCTCTAGAACCTGCTGCTGTTATCTTTACAAACTTCGCTTTTTGCATCGCTTCTATGTTTCCAGCACCGCAATAGCCCATTCCAGCCTTTAATCCTCCTACCATTTGATAAATGATTTCAGAAACCGCTCCTTTGAATGGTACTCTACCTACAATACCTTCTGGTACCAATTTCTTGATGTCGTCTTCAGCATCTTGGAAATAACGGTCTTTAGAACCATCCTCCATTGCTTCAACAGAACCCATACCGCGGTAAGTTTTATATTTACGTCCTTCAAAAAGTACTATTTCACCTGGTGCTTCATCTGTACCTGCTAACATCGAACCAATCATCACAGTACTTGCTCCACCAGCAATAGCCTTTACAATATCACCTGAAAAACGAATACCACCATCTGCGATAATAGGTACGTTTAAGTCTGCAACCGCTAGAGCTGCTTCATAAACTGCAGTTAATTGTGGCATCCCAACACCTGCAATAATACGTGTTGTACAAATACTACCAGGGCCTACACCTACTTTAATAGCATCGGCACCTGCTAACGCTAACGCTCTTGCACCATCGCCAGTAGCAACGTTACCTACAATAACCTCTAAATTAGGGAAAGTCTCTTTTACTGATTTTAATGCATCAATTACACCTTTAGAATGTCCGTGGGCAGTATCAATACTTACTACATCCACGCCTACTTTTACTAAAGCGGCTACTCTTTCTAATAAATCTGCTGTTACGCCTACAGCAGCACCTACTCTTAAACGACCTAAAGAATCTTTTGAAGCATTTGGGTGACTTTTTCTCTTCAAAATATCTTTATACGTAATTAATCCAATCAATGTTTGGTTGGCATCAACGATTGGTAATTTTTCAATTTTATATTCTTGTAAAATGCTTTCAGCATCTTCTAATGAAATTCCTTCTTTGGCAGTAATAAGATTTACTTTGGTCATTATTTCTGTAACCAATTTTGTCAAATCTTTTTGGAAACGCAAGTCTCTGTTGGTAAGGATACCAATCAATTTTCCACCATCGTTAACAACTGGAATACCACCTATTTTAAAATCACGCATGATACGATGTGCATCACCTAAGGTTTGTCCTTCAGTAAGGGTAATCGGATCTATAATCATTCCCGATTCCGAACGTTTTACTTTTCTTACTTGGGCTGCCTGTTGGGCAATAGTCATATTTTTATGAATGATTCCGATACCACCTTCTTGCGCCATAGCAATGGCTAAATCAGCTTCGGTAACAGTATCCATCGCAGCGGAAACAATTGGGGTATTTAAAACAATGTTACGAGTAAGTTTTGATTGCGTACTTGTATCTCGTGGAAGAACTTCTGAATAAGCAGGAAGAAGAAGCACGTCGTCATATGTGAGAGCTTCGAAAAGGAACTTGGATGTATCTAACATGGCAAATATCGTTGATATTGTTATTTGCAAGACAAAATTACTATCTTTTTTGTACTTTTAAAAGATTTCGATAAAAATTCTTATTAAATGATTGTAAAATTCCAATTCATGAAACTGTTTTTTATTTTTTTATTATTTCCACTAACTTATTCGTTTGGTCAATCTCTAAAATTTAATTTCTCTCAACCCAAAATGGGCTCCCCTTTTAACATTGCTGTTTACGCCAACGACTCTACCCAAATTAAAGAAGTCACGAAACAGGCGTATCTACTCGTAGATTCGCTCAACCTTATTTATAGTGATTATCTTGAAAACAGTGAGCTTAATAGGTTGAGTACAAAAGCAGGACAAAAATCTTTTACACAGGTATCGCCTGCCTTGTGGGATATCTTACAAAAATCAGTACAAGCTTCCCAGAAAAGTAATGGTGCCTTTGATATTAGCATTGGTAGCATAGTAAAACTATGGAGAAAAACCCGAAAAGATAAAATTTTACCCCAGCCTATAGCCTTGCAACAAGCCATTAAAACGGTAGGCTATCGCACTATCCAGATGAATCCTGCTAATAAAAGTGTCAGATTATCAAAGCCTAATACCTTATTGGATTTAGGCGGTATTGCCAAAGGATATATTGCACAAGTGGTTGTAGATTTTTATCGGGAAAAAGGTTTTAAAAAAGTGTTGGTAGATGCTGGAGGAGACTTAGCCATGAGTTGGGAAGGACCATCTGGTTGGAAAATCGGCATTAATGTTCCCAATTCAGAGGAACTATTACAACGATATTTAGTACTTCAAAATCAAGCCGTAGCTACGTCTGGCGATATGTATCAATATGTAACATTCAATGGAAAGTATTATTCCCATATCGTAAACCCTAAAACTGGAATGGGGTTAACCGAGCGAAAGAATGTAACGGTTATCGCACCCGATGGTGCCACAGCAGACTGGCTGGCTACTGCTTGCAGTGTATTAAGTACAAAAAAAGCATTGAAGTTAATAAAATCTATGCCCAATTGTGAAGTAATGATTGCTGAAATAAAGGATGAAAAAATCTTGAAATGGCAATCAAAAGGGTTTGAGTCCTACTTTGCCCGATAACGATTGCACAGATTAAACAGGATATGCTCAAAAAATTATTTTTTTAATTTAGCACAGCTTACTTTAAACATACTATGCAAAAAACACTCTTAATCTTTTTAATTATTCTTTTTCAAGAAACTGTTGCTCAAGATTTTAAGGCTTACGAGCAAACTATTCCGAACACTACCGTAAAATATAAAATGGTGCCTATTCCTGTGGGAACATTCACATTAGGAAGTACAGCGTCAGAACAAGGACATGAAGCCGATGAAAGTCCACAAGTAACAGTAAAAATTGAGCCCTTTTGGATGGGAGCATACGAAGTAACTTACGACGAATATCAATTATTTTTTGAGGAGGAAAGAGACCCAGAGCCTAAACCAGATGCCATTACTCGTCCTAGTCCACCTTATATAGATTTTACTTTGGGTATGGGAAAAGTAGGAGGCTTTCCTGCTAATTCTATGCAACAATACGCCGCTTTGATGTATTGCAAATGGTTATATTATAAAACAGGTATTTTTCACAGACTGCCCACCGAAGCTGAATGGGAATATGCCTGTAGAGCAGGAAGTAATACAGCTTATTTCTTTGGCAATGATGCTAACAAAATAGGAGATTATGCTTGGTTTAAAAGCAATTCAGAGGATAAATACCATCATGTAGGCGAGAAAAAACCTAATGCTTGGGGCTTGTATGATATGCTAGGCAATGTATCGGAGTGGACGCTTGATCAATATGATGAAAGCTTTTATCAGAAAATACAAGCTAATGAGGTTAATCCTTATAATACAAAATTAAAACGTTATCCAAGCACTGTGAAAGGCGGGAATTATCAAGATGAAGCCATACAATTACGCAGTGCCAACCGTCTGAAATCTGACGCCGTCTGGAACAGAAGAGACCCACAAATTCCAAAAAGTAAATGGTGGAATGCTGATTCTCCCTTCGTAGGTTTCAGAATCATCAGACCTGTAAAACAACCTACCAAGGAAGAGGTTGAGGCTTTTTTTGAAAGTGTATTGAAATAGCTTTCGGATTTCGGTCATCGGCTTTCGGATTTTAGCAATCCGCTAATGGTGTTGGATTAATTTGTATTCTTTTTATTTTATAAGAATACGTTATTAGTTAACAGCCTGTTATTTATATTCCCTAAAACAGAGACTAAACCATTAATAACCAAAAGTAGAAATCTGACATCTGAAAGCCGAAAACCGATGACTAAAATTTAAAAATTCACAATTCACAACTCTTATTTACTATGAATTTTAATAGACGAGATTTCGTAAAAAGTACCTCCATCATTACGGGTGGATTATTAACTACTCCGTTTTTATCTGAGGCTTCATTCTTCAATAGCAATTCGGATGATACGATAAAAATCGCAGTCATTGGTTGCGGAGGTAGAGGCACAGGAGCAGTAGTTCAGGCATTAAGCACTAAGCAAAATGTCAAGCTAGTAGCCATGGCCGATGCTTTCAAAGACCGCTTGAATCAGTGTTATGAAAACATAACGAGTGATGACCAAGCGCATTTAAAAGCAAAAATTGATGTACCTGAAGACCATAAATTTACAGGATTCGATGCTTATCTGAAAGCTATTCCTTTAGCTGATGTAGTGATTCTTACTACGCCTCCAGGGTTTCGTCCGATGCACTTTGAAGCAGCCGTAAATGCGGGTAAACATATTTTCATGGAAAAACCTGTAGCTACTGACCCTGCGGGTATTCAAAGAGTATTAGTAGCTGCTGAAAAAGCGAAGGCTAAAAAATTGAATGTGGTAGTTGGTTTACAAAGACATTACCAGAATTCGTACCGCGAATTGATGAAACGCCTGCAAGATGGCATGGTCGGAGACATCGTTTCGGCTTCTGCTTGGTGGAATAATGATGGCGTTTGGATGAACCCTCGCAAACCGGGACAAACCGAAATGGATTATCAAATGCGTAACTGGTATTATTTTAACTGGCTTTGTGGCGACCATATTACTGAACAACATATCCATAATATTGATGTAATCAACTGGGCGAAAAATGGCTATCCTGTAAGAGCAAGAGGTACTGGTGGTAGAGAAACGCGTAATGGAAAAGATACAGGAGAAATATTTGACCACCACTTGGTAGAGTTTGAATATGCTGATGGCACTATTTTGAATTCTCAATGCCGACACATGAAAGGCACTTGGGCTAAAGTAGACGAATTAGTGGTAGGAACTAAGGGTAAAATTCAGTTTGATGCCGCCAGAATCACTGACCATAAAGGCAACGCTTTGTATGCTTTTGATAAGAAAACTAAGGAAAATCAACCTTATCAAACCGAACATGATGAATTGTTTGAAGCCATTGCTAAAGGTGAATACAAATTTGCTGATGCCGAAAACGGTGCGAAGTCGACAATGACTTCTATTTTAGGTAGAATGGCTACTTATTCAGGACAGGTGATTGAATGGGACAAAGCCATTAATTCAGGGATTGATATTATGCCAAAAACTTTTGCGTGGGATGCTGATATGCCTTTGAAACCAGATGCTAATGGAAATTATCCTGTAGCAATTCCGGGAAAAACGAAGTATTTTTCATAACATAAAATGTAAAAACAGGACGCAATTTTATTTGCGTCCTGTTTTTTTATATCCAGCTTTATTTAAGGGTATCTCTCTTACAGAGTTTTATAAAATCTAATGCTAAGTCTTTTTCTAAAAATTTCATTATCGAAATACAAAGTGATTATTTTTATCGTTATATTTATAAATAATCTTGAAAAAATAAAACTATGGATATTTTTGATTTTGACTATAATTTTCAGGAAAACTCTCAAGGAGGAGGTAATGATTTACTATTATTGGAAGAAAAATGGCTCGGAGAATCTTTAGTTGGATATTTAGTAGAGTCACAAACACAAGATTGGCTGATTTCTTTGGTATTCGTTTCTAGAGAAACTCCTTTAAAATTTATCATCCGAAAACTAGAAAAAACTCCTTCTCAAGTAAAAATGGAGCAATACCGTTTACTTTCATCAAAAACTTCAAAACTTTTAAAACCTTTTTATAAGGGTTCATTAAATTAATTTTCAAGTAAAATTAAAGGCAACCATTTTTATCAAATGGTCGCCTTTAATCTATTATTGATGTAAACTGAATTAGACTTCAGTACTTACTTCCTCTTCAATGATCTCTTCTTCTTGAAATAATTTGGCTTCCATTACATCTGCCATACTTACTTCAAAGAATTTTTTATGAATATCAAATGCTTCAACTCCACATTCTGCTGGCGAAGCACAACGCTTAAATGAGCCATCCTCTTGCATGGTATAAGCATTTACATTGTCTTTCAAGTTCCAGTCTAAAATATGGATGGCTTGTTGTTTTACTTGAACACCATATATTTCAAAAAGCGACTCTATTCTTCTGTCAAAGCTTCTTACCATTACGTCTGCTGAACCTCCATATACTTTTGGTTCGCCATTATTATGGAAATAATAAATACGGGTATGCTCAAGGAAATCTCCTACGATAGAACGCACGGTAATGTTCTCAGACAATCCTTTTCTCTGCGGACGTAAACAGCAAATTCCTCTTACAATCAATTGAATTTTCACACCCGCTTGCGACGCTTTGTATAATTCATCAATCGTAATTTTATCTTGCAATGAATTGATTTTCAAACAAATTCCACTTGGCAAGCCAGCTTTTGCATTACTAGCTTCATGCTGAATCATTTCTACCAAACGCTTACGCATATCTCTAGGAGCAGTAATCAACCTTTCATAAGAATGCGGTTGCGAATGACCAGTAATAACATTAAAGAATTCTGAAATATCTCTTGTTAATACTTCGTCAGTAGTTAATAAGCCAATATCAGTATAAAGCTTGGCAGTATCTTCATTATAATTTCCTGAAGACAAATGGGCATAGCTTTTTACTCTGTCGCCTTCGTTTCTGATTACTTGCAACAGTTTGGTATGGGTTTTAAGACCCGGTATTCCATAAATTACAAAGCAACCTGCTTTTTGTAAGCGGAGGGCTTCACGAATATTATTTTCCTCATCAAAACGTGCCTTTACTTCAAATAATACCGACACGTGTTTACCATTTTCAGCGGCGTGCAATAGTGCCTCCGCAATACGTGAATGTTTTGAAATTCGGTAAAGTGTTATTTTAATAGCCAATACTTGTGGGTCTTCAGCGGCTTGTTCTAATAACTGAAGTACGGGCTCAAAGTTATTAAAGGGATGATGCAAAAGGATATCCCCTTGTTTCATCGTTTCGAAGATATGCTCAGGCTTTTGAGTAAGCTGACCCAACGCTGGTACAGACGCTCTTTGAACATCTTGTCTCGACTTTAATTCTGCATGCTTAATGATTTGCCAGAAGGCTGTAAAGTCAATCAGCGTACTGCTAAAAAATATATCGTTCTTTTCTAGCTTCCAACGCTTTAACATCATTTGCAACATCCACTCTGAACAACCATTTTCCATTTCGATACGGGTAACTCTACCCAAACGACGGTCTTTGATTTTTTTCTTGATTTCGTCGATAAAATCAGTTTCAGAGTCTTCATGCTCTACCACATCAAAATCACCATTTCTAGTAATTCTGAACAAGGCAACTGATTCAATTTCTACATTTTTATAAAGCTTCCAGATTTCGTGACGGATGATTTCTTCAATCGGCAGGAATAATACTTCTTCTTCACGCTCTACCACATAAAAACGTTTTAGGTTTTGTGGTATCTGAACAAAACTTATTTTTCTGCTTTCATTAATATTGCTTTCAGTACGTTCTCCTTCGCTTTTAGTAACTACTCCGAAAATCAAGGTTTTACCAAGTAAACTCGGGAAAGTATGCGTATGGTCGAAAACCATAGGCGTAAGCATTGGGTAAATAGTACGATTGAAGTAATCAAGGACTTGTTCCATTTCCTCATCATTGAGGTCATTCAGCCCGACTACTCTAAAGCCATTTTCCACAAATTCTGGGAACAATTCTTCGTTATACAACCTTTGTGTTTCTGATACAAAAGATTGTGTAGCAGCCATTAACGTTTTTTTGAAAGGTAATTCTCTCAGACCCGAATAGTCTGTACGCTCTTTACCATAATCGATATAGTTATACAACGACCCTACACGAATTGTAAAAAATTCATCAAGGTTTGAAGCAGTAATCGCTAAGAATTTTAATCTATCGAAAATATTTCTACGTGTATCTCTAGCTTGATCAAGAACTCTTTCATCAAATTTCAACCAACTTAAATCACGACTGATATAATCAGACTTCTCAATAACGTCATATGACTTATTAATGACCTTTTCGAGACGACGTTTCTCTTCGGGTGTTTGCTTTGTATTCATAAAATTGTTTAGAAAGGAAAAAAGATTCCCCACAAGAGAATCCTTTACTCTACTGCGTTTTCTGTATTTGGGAATTGCACTCATGCCTCAACAAAGTTAAATCTAATAAGAAGATATCCTTATTATAAAATTATTAAATTTCAAGCTATCTATTTTTTAACTTTTATCTCGTCAGATACTAAATCAACAAGGAGTTGCTCTAATTGTTTTAGTTCCTCTGGACTTCCATGATAATCTTTAATTTTCAGCGTCTTGGCCTTATCAGTAAAAGAAATATATGTAGTGGGCATATCAGTAATATGAGCACTATATTCAGTTTTGAATTCAAAAAAATTAGCTGTTCTAAATTTATCGACAAGCTCTTTTACTTTTCCTTTTGGTAAAGACTTTGAAGATACGCCTATTTTATCAACAAATCTTTCACCTTCATAAACTAAGCTATCGTTTTCAAATACAGTCATTTTAAATACTGGGCACGTTCCATAACATGGAGTTTTACTTAAAGTAAAAATAATTTTGGCTGGTAAATCGGTATTTAACGACGATTGCTCAGTATCTGACGATGTCCCTTTTTGGGTAGCTTTACAAGCTCCTAGAAAAAAGGCACTTAATAAAAAAAAACTTAAGAATAATTTCATGTGCTGTAGGTATTATCATATAAATTTCAACGCCTTTGGTATTAAAAATATTATATAAAACCTTGCGATTTAGCTAATTTAAGGCTTTTCGCTTTTTAAATATATACTAGAAAGTAAATATTTTTTGTTATTTTCGTATTCCAATAACACACAGCGTCACTGCCCACCAAAATTCCTCCTGAAAGTATAAGACCAACAATCGCATTGGTTAGTCACCAAATACGATTAATAATTCATTTATAGCATTTAGCTTTAGTATTAATGAACCTTAAAAAATTAAGTGACGAACGATTAGTTTCCCTGTTTATTGAAAGTCAAAACAATAGCTATTTCGAACAATTATATGACCGTTATGCTGATAAAATCTATCGCAAGTGTTTATCTTTTGTAAAAGATGAAGCCAAAGCAGAAGATTTTACGCATGATATTTTCATGAAACTTGTTTTGAATATTGGTTGCTATAAAGAAACTGCTAAATTTTCAACTTGGTTATATTCTATTACTTATAACTACTGTATCGACCAATTAAGGATTTCAAAACGCTATAATGAACATCTGATTGATGAAAATTTTGATTTGATTGATGATGACGAGGATGCTGAACTAGCAGAAATGGAAGACCATCGACTTCGGAAAGCACTTCAACAAATTGTTGCAGAGGATAAATCTATTTTGATGATGAAGTATCAAGACGAAATGAGTATCAAAGATATTTCTAACACCTTGGATATTTCTGAAAGTGCCGTTAAGATGCGTCTATTAAGAGCAAAGGATAAGCTAAAAAAGGCCTACTTAGAAAGTTTATTTTTCTGGGGAGTTATTATCACAAAGGCTATCCATGTCCTCTTTAATCATGAATAACAATCCATTAAAAAATATCGACGCTGAAAAAAAGATTCCACCTCATGTCAAGGCTGCACTGGTAGCCGAGATAGAGACAATAAGAGTCACGTCTGTACTGATTGAGTTATTTGTTGGGAATTTTATCAATACTTTAACAAAGTCAATCGATATAAATACTGAACAAGAACAATCCGAGATTTAACCATTTCTTTCTTATTGCAAATATTTACCATTATGCCTAACATTCAAGACATCCTCTTACAGACTTTTCAAAAACTTTTAGAGCAATTATTTCTATTTACCCCTAAGGTACTTGGCGCACTCATTTTGTTGATTGTGGGTGTTGTTGTCGCTAAAATAATCACTAATGTGTTACAAAAAGGACTTGAAAAAACTGGGTTTGATAAATTAGGAGATAAACTGAATGAAATAGATATTATCAAACGTTTTGGATTAATAAAACTAAGTGCCTTTGTCTCAAAAACACTTTATTATTTCATTATGCTAGTGTTTCTGACAGCAGCTACAGAGACCCTAGAGATGAAGGTATTGACTGATATGGTTGCTTCGTTGGTCAGCCTTATTCCTAAGCTAATTGCTTCGGCTCTTATGCTTTTAGCAGGTGTTATGATTGCCGATGCCCTTAAAAACTCTGTGATAAATGTTTGTAAATCATTGAGAATAGCATCTGGAAAACTATTAGGTAATATTGTTTTCTTTTTCTTCTTGGTAGTGGCATTGATTGCCGCTTTGAAACAAGCTGGTATTGAGACCAGTTTATTGGAATCTAGCTTCAACCTCATCATCGGTGGAATTATCTTGTCATTTGCTGTAGGTTATGGCTTGGCGTCAAAAGATGTACTCGCCAATATTTTGTCAAATTTTTATAGTAAAAATAAATTCAAAGAAGGACAAACAATTATCCTCGATGGCGTAAGAGGACAAATAGTTGCGATAGATAATACTTCAATCACGCTACAAACAGGCGAAAGCAATACTGTTTTTCCACTGAGTATTTTACAAAATCAGAAAGTAGAAATCATACCAATGACTACTATTTAATTGTTATGCAATCATATTTTGAAATCTCCAAAACCTATGATAAGGCTTTGGAGATTTTTTTATGACTGCCTGTAATGGGCTAATAAATGTTTTTTGAGAAATCTATCTGCCCTATAATAAACACACAATCGTAAAGGTTATCAGGGTTTTTTGCGTTTTTGATGTACTTTTGCAGAGAAGCAAAAATACCATCACTTGTTTATGAAAGATGAATGGTAGAAACAGAACAAAAAAAGGGAAATATTTAAACGTATTACCTTTATTAAAATAGCAAATTAATATTCAAAAAATGGCTTTAGACCAAGAATTTGACAAAGAATCAGACGAAAAAGAAGGTGATGAAATGACATTCCTTGACCACCTTGAAGAACTCCGTTGGCATATATTACGTTCGGTAGCGTCTATTTTGGTGTTTACAATTGTAGCATGGATTTTTCAAAAAGAAATTTTTGGAAAAATTATTATGGGACCTTCAAAGTCTGAGTTCTGGACCAACCGAATGCTTTGTAAATTAGCAGATGCAACAGGCGTAGAAGGTTTGTGTTTTACCCAAGCAAACTTTATTTTACAAAGTAGAGAAGTATCAGGACAGTTTATGATGGCGCTTACGCAGTCAATCCTTGTAGGCTTATTGTTTTCTTTCCCTTATTTCTTCTGGGAAATTTGGCGTTTTGTAAAACCAGGCTTGAAAATCACTGAAGCTAAGGCTGCACGTGGAGCTGTTTTCTGGGTATCGTTGTTGTTTTTCATGGGTGTAGCTTTTGGTTATTTTGTGGTTTCGCCAATGGCCATCAACTTTTTGGCAAGCTTTAAACTAGACGAATCTATCCAAAACCAATTTGATATCAGCGATTATATCTCTTTACTTTCAATGATGACATTGGCATGTGGACTAACATTCCAATTACCGATGATTACCTATGTGCTTTCACGGGTAGGTATTCTTACGCCATCATTTATGAGAGAGTATCGTCGTCATGCTGTGGTTGTTATTCTGATTGTTGCAGCGGTGATTACACCTTCACCAGATATGATTTCTCAGCTATTGGTAACTTTCCCATTACTGTGTTTGTATGAAGTAAGTATTGTTGTATCGGCGAGAGTAAACAAACAACGCGAAGCTGAAATGCTAGCAAGCTAAGCTGATATTGATTAAATACTGAATCTGATATTTTTCGTTTTACCCAAAGAAGCCTTTGCTCAAACCGAAGGCTTCTTTTAGATTATAACAATACTGATGCTCAAGAAAGAACGTTATCAAAAGCTTATTGTTTATTTCACCGAAAACTTTCCGATTGCAGAAACGGAATTGCATTATCGCACACCTTACGAACTATTAGTGGCGGTATCACTGTCGGCTCAGTGCACTGACAAACGTGTAAATATGGTAACGCCTGCTTTATTTGAACGCTTCCCTGATGCCGAATCATTATCCAAGGCTGAATTCGATGAAGTGTTTAGTTATATCCGTTCTATCTCTTATCCAAACAACAAAGCCAAGCATTTAATAGGCATGGCACAAAGGTTGGTTTCTGTTTACCATTCTGAAGTTCCTAATTCAATTGAGGAATTACAAACTTTACCGGGGGTTGGTCGCAAAACTGCAAACGTTATTGTATCTGTTATTTATAACCAGCCTGCTATGGCTGTTGATACACACGTATTCAGGGTTTCGCATCGTATTGGACTCGTTGCTAAAACAGCCACTACACCATTGGCTGTGGAAAAAGAGTTAATGACCTATATTCCTAAGGTATCCGTACCCATCGCACACCACTGGTTAATTCTTCATGGTCGGTATATCTGCGTAGCCCGTAATCCAAAATGTGGAGAATGTGCTTTGAAAGGCTTCTGTAAATACTATGAAGACCTTGAGAAGAAAGTAATGAAAGAAAAGAGTAGAGAAAAGCTTTGAGCCTTGAGTTATGAGCTTTTTTTTATTTTTATCAATCATTTTCAATTCTTCAAATTCTCACATTTTCAAATTAAATAATCATGCAAGAATATATTCAACAAAACTGGCTAGAGGATTTAGGGATACTCACCACATTGATTTGTGTTTGGCTTAATACTCGTCAGAATATCTGGGGTTGGTTTTGGGCTATTGTTTCTTCGGGTATTTATGGCGTAATATATTGGCAATTCAAACTCTATTCAGATATGGAATTGCAGGTGGTCTTTATTATCCTAAGTATCTATGGTTGGTATCAATGGTTATTTGGTGGCAAAGAAAAAACTGAATTGCCTGTTACTAAAATGCCTTCAAAATTCTGGTTAGCTTGTACCATCATTTTTGTTGCTTTCTCTGTTGCCTCTGGCTATATGCACGGTAAATATTCTGATGCTAGTTTGCCTTATATTGACTCTTCGCTTACTGCCATCAGCTTGATTGCTCAATGGATGATGGCTCGAAAATATGTAGAAAATTGGATTTTATGGATTAGTGCCGACTTTTTTTATACAGGAATGTATTGCTATAAAGGTCTTTATGGTACAGGCGTGCTTTATTTGCTTTTATCTGCCTTAGCCATAAAAGGTTATCTGGATTGGAAAAAGAGTGAGTCTATCAATCATGGATTGAGTGCCTAGCATTCTTATTATCTGCTGAGTATTTATCTTTTAAATTCTATTACTTCATTAAAAATACCTCTTTTTGCCTGCCAGTCTTTTACAGCTTTTCCCGTACCTGCTGACCAAGGGAGTATTTCATGGTCTTTTTTTCGTTGAAATTCTAATAGTTCTTCGCTCAGTTGTATTACTCCTGTTGCTCTTACATGATAGGCTATAATGAGTTGGTTCATTCTATGAAATTCATAAAGTCCTACAAATTCTACTATTTCAGCATCAAGGTTTAATTCTTCTTTTACTTCTCTTAAAATACCTTCTTCGGGTGTTTCTCCTGCTTCTAGAAAACCTGTAATCAGAGCAAACCAACCTTCGGGCCAAGCCACATTTCTGGCTAAAATAATATCTCCTTCATGTTCTACGATGGCCGCTACTACGGGTGTTGGGTTATTCCAATGCACAAAACCACAATTGTCTTCATCTGGACAAAGGACTCTTTCTCTATCATCTTTAAACTTTGTAATCAAGTCGTTTCCACATTGTGGACAAAAATTCATTTTCGTCATATCTTATATTTATAAAAAAGTAGGGGCGAATTGCATTCGTCCCATGCGGTGTCCAATATTCGTTCAAAAGGTCGTATGCAATACGACCCTACATTTGCCGAACGATTACCTCCTCAATTTTTGGATAGATAATCAACGCTGAGAAATCTTCTTTCCAGAAATCTAAATCTAATAATTGATTATATTTATTTTTGGTAAGGGTTATCAATACAGGCACGCCATCAATGTCATTGTATTCTACCTGTATTAAATCTCCATCATAATCATCAGGGTTTTTGTTACCAATACTGATACTCCCCATTTTTCCCCCTTCATATTCAAATACTTCATTGTCTATAGGGTAATCCTCAGTCGTGAGATTCAATTTGGCTAAAAGGGCAACGATAAATTCCTTTTCTATGTCTCTTATTTGTCTGGTTTCGTTCATAATATTTCAAGTGGTTGTTTTTTACCCGCTGATTTACGCTGATACCTTCCGCAGTTTTATGCAGAAGAAATGTGATATAATAAATTGATCTATGTTATTCTCTTTTTTAAATAAAATCTGTGAGTAAAAATACGTCTCAAATCAACATTTCCAAAACAAAGCTAACTTCTTACTAACCCCTCCCTTATTTTTTCGTAATTTTGGGGTCAATTCAATTTGAGTTAAAATTTTTATATGGATTACTTAAAAGGTTTAAACGAACCGCAACGTGAAGCGGTACAACATATAGACGGTCCTTTGATGATTATTGCTGGTGCAGGCTCGGGTAAAACCAGAGTACTGACTTATCGTACAGCATATTTAATCGAAAAAGGCGTTGACCCATTCCAGATTTTATTACTGACTTTTACCAATAAAGCTGCTGGTGAAATGCGACAGCGTATCGAAAACGCTGTAGGTAGTGAAGGCAAAAATCTTTGGATGGGTACTTTTCACTCTGTCTTTGCCAAGATTCTACGTTTTGATGGAAAACATTTAGGATATACGTCAGACTTCTCTATTTATGATACTGACGATTCTAAATCGTTAATTAGAGCTATCGTAAAAGAGCGTGGTTTGGATGACAAGGTATATAAAGCCAATGTCATTTTCAACCGTATCTCAGGAGCAAAAAACCGTTTGATTGGCCCAGATGAATATTTGAACAATCCTGTGATTGCAGCAGATGATGCGGCTGCCAAGTTACCAGAGATGGGCAAATTGTATAAAATATATGCCCAACGCTGTTTTCAGGCTAATGCGATGGACTTTGATGATTTGCTCTACAACACGAATATTCTTTTCCGTGACCACCCTGCTGTATTAGATAAATATCAACGTAAATTCAAATACATCATGGTAGATGAGTTTCAGGATACCAATATTTCACAGTACCTGATTGTCAAGAAACTATCTGAACTATCAAAAAATCTGTGTGTAGTAGGCGATGATGCCCAGTCGATATATGCATTCCGTGGGGCAAGTATTGATAATATTTTGAATTTGGAAAAAGACTATCCAAATATGGCTACTATCAAGCTTGAACAGAATTATCGTTCTACTAAAAATATTGTAGAGGCGGCCAATTCTATCATTGCCAAAAACAAAAATCAGTTAAAGAAAAAGGTATTTACTGAAAATGAAGAAGGTTCTTTGATTGAGTTGATTAAAGCTAGTTCGGATAATGAAGAAGGACGTTTGATTGCGACGCACATTTTTGAGTCAAAAATGGCACATGGGTTACGTAATACAGATTTTGCCATTTTGTATAGAACCAACGCACAGTCGAGGTCCTTTGAAGAGGCGTTACGGAAGTTGAATATTAAGTACAGAATTATTGGCGGTTTGTCTTTCTACCAACGACGTGAGGTAAAAGACTTATTAGCTTATTTCCGTTTTGTGGTCAATCAAAGAGACGAAGAAGCTTTTAAAAGGATTATCAATTTACCCAAAAGAGGTATTGGTGATACGACCATTGCTAAAATTGCCGTAACTGCTTCTGAAAACCAGATTTCTGTATGGGAAGTCGTTTCAAATATCAAGCAATTCCAAGCAGGACGATTTGCTGATACCATCGAAGGTTTTGCTGACTTGATAAAGTCTTTTAAACTTATGGTAGAAGCTGATAAAAAAGATGCTTATGAAGTGGCTTCGCACATTGCCAAAGCATCAGGACTATTAAGAGAACTACATGAGGATAAAACGGTAGAGGGACTTTCGCGCTATGAAAACGTGCAAGAATTATTAAACTCGATTAAAGAATTTGTAGATGATAACGAAGTAGAGGAGGAAGATAAATCGCTTTCTAGTTTCTTACAAACGGTTTCTTTATTAACCACTGCCGATAGTGATGACCCTGATGGTGATAATGACCGAGTAACGTTGATGACTATTCACGGAGCAAAAGGGTTGGAGTTCAATCATGTGTATGTAGTGGGTATGGAAGAAGATCTTTTCCCTAGCCAAATGATGTTGCAAAGTAGGGCTGATTTGGAAGAGGAACGTAGGTTGTTTTACGTAGCCATTACCCGTGCTGAGAAAAAATTAATGATGTCTTATGCTGAAAGTCGCTATCAATACGGACGCTTGAAACCATGTGAACCAAGTCGTTTCCTTGATGAAATTGACCCAAGTTTTTTACAGTTTGCTAAAAACATTCGTCGTTCCGAAGAAAGAGCAGCTCCACAAGGCTTTGTGAGGATGACTAATCGTGAACAAAAAGCGCCTGACTTTAACACGCCTAACAAGCCAACGTCTACTGCTAATTTGATAGCTAAACCAGCACCTCGTCCAGTTGTTGGCAATAGCTATATTCCTTCACAAGATTTTGTGCCTAGTGATACGAAAGCCTTGGTTGAAGGCGACCGCGTAGAACATTTAAAATTTGGTTTTGGAAAAGTAAAAAAGATAGACGTGAATGGAACAGACCGCAAGGCTGTGATTCAGTTTGAAGGAACAATTGGTGAGAAAACGCTATTATTGAGCTTTGCTAAGTTGAGGATTTTGTAAGGGATAAAATCATTATTTTTGAAAAGAGTCGCTGTTATAAATTCTTTATAACAGCGACTCTTTTCGTATAAGTTTTTGTATATTTGAAATAAAACATTTATAAAATGTTAACAACAATAGAAGGAACTTACGAAAATGGACAGGTAATTTTTAATGAAATTCCACCTGTTGTGAATAAATCTAAAGTTTTAATCACTTTTGTAGAAGAAATTCAAATCCCTACAAAAGCAAAAAAACGATTGTTTGGTACATTAAAAGGAACAATTAATGTTCCCGCAGATTTTAATGAGCCTTTAGATGACTTTAAAGAATACATGTAATGAAAAAATATTTATTAGATACCCATATTTTATTGTGGATGTTTGATGAAGTTGAAAATATACCTCAAAATATTTACGAAATCATTGAAGATATTGAGAATCAATGTTTTGTTAGTATAATATCTCTTTATGAAGTTGCTATCAAAAAAAATATTGGCAAACTGAATACTCGAAATTCTATCACTACTTTAACTAACGAAATAGAACGAGTTGGGTTATCTTTACTTCCTTTAACTCCTAAACACTTAGAAAGCTATGTATTTTTAAAGCAGGTTGAAAATCATAAAGACCCCTTCGATAGGCTTCTTATATCTATCGCTATCTCAGACAATCTCAACATTATTTCTGCTGATGAAAAATTTAGAAATTATGCTGACTTAGTAGAAATAGTTTGGTAAACTACTCCTCCAACATCCTATTATTCTTCATCTTAGCCAAATACACAAAAGTACTTAACCCTGCTACTAGTGTAATCAGACACATAATTAACTGCAAAACACTAGGTTTAATTACCCACATAGCCCCGAAAAATTGAACTATTAGGATGATGTACAAGAAAGTCGCTACGGCCTTTCGAGGTACTTTGCTGATAACAAATGCGCCTAGCGGAGCAAAAAAAGCGACAAAAGGAATACACGCTAGCCACATTTCAAAAGCCTCTGGCTGAAAATCTTTAATGACGCCTGCGTGCAAGAAAAAGCCTAGTAATGTTTCCAGAGTCATGATAATAACAGACGATGGCACTGCTACTTTCTCGTTAATCCGATAATAAATTGTCATCAAACAGAACGAGAAGATATTGATGCCTGTGCCAAAAATTGATGAAATCATCCCTCCTACTAATCCAAAAAATAGCAATCTCGCCATATCTGAACGTTGAAAAGACTGAATAGCATCAAATACTTCACGCTTAGGTTTAGTATTTTCATACCATAAAACCAAGCCAAAACTAAGCCACAAGGATACAAAAAAGAGTTTTGCTAAAGGTGGCGAAATAAGCGGAACGATATAATAAGTACCGAAAATTAATCCGAAAACCCCTCCGAAGGTTACATATTTAATATAATTCCACTCAACTTTTATTTTTAAATTTAAAATCAGTAAACTTGCTGAAGTCATTCCTATGCTTTGTATAGCGAAAGCAAAATTTCGAGCAATGGCTGGGGGAATTTTAAGCAATAATGTAAAGACTGGATAGGCAATGGCAGCACTACCTTCGGGACTAGACCCTGCAATGAATGAACCAAAAATCATTGTGAGTACTGCATATCCATGTTTTAAATAAATATAAAAGCTGTTGGTAGTTACCATGTAATACGTCCAAACACTCAATACCACCATCAAGAATGATAAGTAAAGCCAAGGCAATTTGATTTTTTTCAGTTTGTCGGTTTGCATCAATAAAAATCTTTAATTTTACGGGGAACAAAGGTAAACGCATTTTTCAATCATAAAAATTCTCATTCAAGAGTATCATTATGCAAAATATAGAGGAAATACTTCAAAAATTAATAGCCGAGCATAATTTCTTAAAAGATATGCAAGAACGCATCGTTGGGAATCATGATATTATGATTGAGAATCAAAAGCGTAATGCGGATAATCATGATTTGGTGATTCAAAATCAATCTACGATTATCAAAAACCAAGAAATTATCGTTAACAATCAAGTAAGCATTATTCGTAATCAAAAACAAATTGCTGATAATCAGATTACACTTTCTGTGATGTTACAAACTCAAACGCATTTATTAAACTTAGTCAAGAAACTATCAGGTCAGGAAGAGTCTTTAGAAGATACTGACAAGTTTGTGCAACAACTAAAAAATCAAGTCATCGAACACTTAAATAGCCCTTCTTTGAACGACCCACAAACAATTTAATTTGTTTGAAAATATCATATAATGCTTTAAAAGCCTGCCAGAAAACAATTGATTTTCTGGCTTTTTTTTAGTCTTTACTATCCTTCTTTCTTGTCCTTCGCTATCGGTTTATTAGCCGACACAATTAATAAAGCGTCTCTTTTATTTCTATATTTTTCCTTTTTTATGGAAAATCAAAAATCGTCATTTTTGCCCATAATGCCTACAACTTATTGATAATTTCTATCATTATTGAATAAAATATCCTTTTCCTCTCTTTCTCTTCCATAATCGGCTTATATCTTAAATTTATTATTCCAAATATTTGGATTTATTTGTTATTATTCCATAAATTTGGAATAATAAATTTATTCAAATATTTCTGTGATATATACAATTTAATATTACACGATATACGCTCACAAACACTTTACTGAAAAGAAAATAAATTCCTAATTATCATGCCTTATATCCCTTTAGAAAGCCACTTGCCAGGCATTACTGGTCTACTAGAATATCGCCAAGATACTGCTCAGCCAATTCGTGAGCTTACACAAATTTTATTACGTGGAGAATCGACGCTTACGGAAGGTGAACGTGAGTTAATTGCGACACTGGTGTCTTTCAAAAATCAATGTAAGTTTTGTACAAGTGCACATACCTCGGCAGCCAATATACTTTTAGGAGAATCTGAAACGTGTGAATTGGTGAAACAAGATTTTGAATCTGCCCCAGTTTCTGGAAAAATGAAGGCTTTATTAGCAATAGCCGCCTTGGTTCAGCAAAATGGAAAAAATGTTAGTGCTGATAGCATCATGCGTGCTAAAAATGTAGGAGCTACTGATCGTGAAATTCATGATACCGTGTTGATTGCCGCCTTATTTTGCCTTTACAACAAATATGTGGATGGCTTGGCAAGTGTAACGCCAGCAGAACCTGCTTTTTATGAAAGACTAGGACAACGCATTACTACCAACGGTTATAACAGAGTACCTGCCATCTATGAACAATTGAAAAAAGAGACACATTCCTAGTAAGAACTTTCCCGAATTTTCTAATAAAAACCCAATAATTATCTAAAAACTATTATCCATGAAAAAAATCTTTACGCTAACCATTATATTACTTAATTCAATCGCTGTAATTGCACAAAATTTTACTGGTACCATCACAGACGCTGAAACTAAAAAACCTTTGGCTGGCGCAAGTGTTACCATCAAAGGCAAAAACACTGGTACTATTAGTAATACCCAAGGTTTTTTTAGCCTAAAAACTTCCACAAAACCTCCTTTTACGCTTGTATTTACCATGATTGGCTTTGAACGCCAAACCATCGATGTAACAGACAATAATCCTATTAATATTTCTCTCAAAGCTGGTGATGAACTGTTACAACAAGTAGTTATTTCTGCCTCGAGAATAGAAGAAAACATCCTGAAATCACCAATTAGTATCGAAAAAATAGATTCAAAGGCTATTCAGCAAAGTCCCTCAGTAAGTTTTTATGACGCTTTGGTCAATGTAAAGTCACTGGATATGGTTACGAGTGGTCTTACTTACAAACAAATAAACACGCGTGGCTTCAACTCAACAGGGAATAGCCGTTTCTTACAATTGATTGATGGTGTGGATAATCAATCCCCAGGCTTAGGTTTTGCCGTGGGTAACCTTTTTGGTTCTTCTGACTTAGACATTGAAGGTGTAGAATTAATACCGGGTGCAGCCTCTGCTTTGTATGGCCCAGTGGCTTTTAATGGCTTATTAATGACTACTTCTAAAAATCCTTTTACTTACGAAGGACTATCTGTTCAAACAAAAGTGGGTATTAACCATGTTTCTGACAATGCTTCTGGTGCAAAACCATTTACCGATTTTGCTCTTCGTTATGCTAAAGCCTTCAACAATCGTTTTGCGTTTAAATTAAATGCTTCTTACTTGAAAGGAACAGATTGGTATGCTAACAATTATACAGACATCGACCCTAATACGCCTGCCGCTCAACGTGGTGATAGTAACCCCGGAAGAAATGCCTTGAATATTTATGGGGACGAGGTAGCTCAAACCATTACAGGAATCGGACGTGTTTCTCGTACTGGTTACGAAGAAAAAGACTTAGCCAATTATGGCGTATATTCTACTAAACTGAATGCGGCATTGCACTATAAAATCTCTGAAAGTTTAGAAGCTATCTATCAAGCAAATTATAGTCAAGGAACTGCCAATTATACAGGTAGTAGCCGTTTTGCTTTAAATGATTTTAAATTGATTCAGCACAGAGTAGAGCTAAGAGGTTCAAACTTTTTTATCAGAGGTTATTCTACTGCTGAACAATCAACCAATTCATACAATACGCGTTCTTTAGGTCAGCTTATTAACCGTACTTGGGTGAGAGACTTAAATGGAAATGTAGTAACACCAGATAAAGCAGATGCTACTTGGTTTGAACGCTATACTGCTGCATATACTGGCAAAGTAACAAGTGTTGGTGGTCAAAACCATACTGCTGCCAGAGCTTTTGCAGACCAAGGACGTTTTGTACCAGGTTCTAGCGACTTTGACCAACAAAAAAGTAAATACATCGCTACTGCTGGTTTAGGGGGTGCGGGTGTACTAAGCAATAGTAAGTTGTATCACATAGATGCTCAGTATGATTTAAGCCAAACCTTGAAAGTTGTTAACTTATTAGTAGGCGGAAGTTACAGAGTATATGATATGGAAACCAACGGTACTTTATTTGATGATAAAATCAATAAAGTGGTTGTAAAAGAATATGGTGTTTTTGCACAAGCATCTAAATCTATTTTAGAAGACCAGTTGAAACTAACACTATCGGGTCGTTATGATAAAAACGAAAACTTTAATGGCAGTTTTACACCACGTGCTTCTGCGGTGTTTTCTCCATCAAGCAATCATAATTTCAGAGCATCGTATCAAACAGGTTTTAGAAACCCAACTGTACCAGACCAATTTATTAAGCTAAACGTTGGCCCAATCATTATCTTAGGAGGTGCTCCAGCCAACAGTGCAGGCTTAAATGCTTATGAAAATTCATTCACGGCTGCTTCTGTAGGTGCTTTTGCGAGTGGTTTCTCTAGCGATTTACAGAAAGGCGTTGCGTTCCCTATGGCAGTTGAAAACAATAAAAGTAAGCTTGTAAAATCAAATGTACCTTATATCAAACCTGAACAAACACAAAGTTTTGAAATAGGTTACAAAGGTTTATTGGCTCAGAAATTCTTAATTGATGTAAATTATTACAGAAGTACATTTACTGATTTCTTGATTAATCAAGTAGTAATTCGCCCAAGTAGTAATGTTTTAAATTCAGACGGAACGATTAACTCAGTAGCAGCACAAGATATTCTAGGTGGCAAAACGCAGGCTTTCCAACTCTATACCAATGCAGCTGATAAAGTAAGTTCACAAGGCGTTTCGTTGGGGTTAACTTATTTTTTACCAGACAATTATCGTGTTGGTTTCAATACTACTTGGTCTGACTTCAACATCATGGATGCCAATCCTAATAATATTCCAGCCTTCAATACTCCTCGTCGGAAGACTAACTTAACCCTTAGCAATTCAAAAATTACTGACCGCCTAGGGTTCAGTGTAGCATGGCACTGGCAAGAATCATTTGATTGGTACGGAACATTTAATGAAAACCGTCCTGGTAATGTTCCTGCTTATAGCCTGATAGACGCGCAAGTGAATTATCGTGTACCTGCCTTAAAAACTACCGTAAAATTAGGAGCAAATAATTTGACGAATAGTTATATCGTACAAGCTTATGGTTCGCCCGCAGTAGGTGGTTTATACTATGTTTCACTAACATTTGATGAACTATTTAGATAGCTTACAGATTCTCTCTTCCTCTAAATCCTATTACAATTATAAACATTAAAAACCTTGTTAAAATTATGAGCTCTAAATATTTAAAATACTCTTGTCTATGTCTAGTTTTATTCATCGGACAATCTTGTGGTTTGGTTTCAAACTCAAATGACCAAATGGTAAAACATTTAGCGGCAACCTATGATAAATTTTATGTAGGAGAAAATACATTTTGCCCTGAAGCTGAATTTGCCTTTTTTGATTCCGTAGCAACAAAAGACCCTGATATAGGTACCAGAATGCGAGCAAGTTTTTTTAGAGCAAACGGTTTTCTGAAACTCGGTAAGGAGGAGGAAGCCATTAAGGCTTTTGAACAAATATTGGAAAAAACAGATGCTGAACATAAACATTTTGCTGATGTAATGAAAAGCTATGCTATTTCATATTTAAGGATGGGTGAACGTCAAAACTGTATTACCAATCATTCTACAGAGTCATGTATTATGCCTATTAGAGATAGCGGAGTACATCAGAAAAAAACAGGTTCGCAGAAGGCTATTGAAATATATCAAAAATTGCTTCAGGCAAATCCTGAAGATTATGAATCGAGATGGTTATTAAATATTGCTTATATGACCCTCGGTGAATATCCTGCACAGGTTCCTAGTCAATGGCTTATTCCAAATCTTGATAAAGACCAGTCAGGCTATGAGATTAAGCCATTTACCGATATAGCGCCAAACTTAGGGCTTAACAAGCGAAATATGGCTGGAGGCGTAATAGTAGATGATTTTAATAATGATGGATACTTAGATATTATTACATCTGACTGGGGACTAAAAGGTGCGATGCACTACTTTAGAAATGACACTAAAGGTAGTTTTACTGATTGCTCGGTTATTTCAGATTTAGGACGTTTTAAAGGTGGCTTGAATATGATTCAGGCTGACTATAACAACGATGGTTTTATTGACATTTTCGTATTAAGAGGTGCTTGGATGGGCAAATTTGGTAAACAAGCCAATTCATTACTCAGAAACAATGGTGATAATACTTTTACGGATGTTACAGTCCAAAGTGGGCTTTTTTCAGAACACCCTACGCAGACGGGAGTATGGAGAGATTTCAATAATGATGGCTGGCTAGATTTATTCATTGGTAATGAACATGGCGGACTTGATGAATACAATCCTTGTGAATTATTTATCAGCAATAAAAATGGCACTTTTACAGAAGTTGCCTCTCAGGCAAATTGCCAGATTTCAGATTTTATAAAAGGCGTTCATGCTGCCGATTATGATAATGATGGCTTACAAGATATTGTTCTTTCTGGTATTCAAGGCAAAAGAACATTGCTCAGAAACAAAGGATTAAGCAATAATATTCCTCAGTTTGAAGATGTTACCGAAAAAGCAGGATTAGCAGATGTACGCGTAAGTACCTTCCCGACATGGTTTTGGGATTATGACAATGACGGTTGGTCAGACATCTTTGTTTGTGGCTATGAATTTGATAAATCTATCGCCTATTCAGCTGCTACAGAAGCCTTAGGGATTCCGAACAAAGCCAGTACCATGTATTTATACCATAATAATCATGATGGAACATTTACCAATGTATCTGAAAAAGCAGGGTTAAATAAATCAGTTTTCACGATGGGCTCAAACTTTGGAGACATTGATAATGACGGCTACCTAGATATGTATTTAGGAACGGGAAATCCTGACTATAAATCGCTTGTTCCAAATCGCCTTTTTAGAAATATGGGCGATGGCACATTTGCTGATGTAACTGTAAGTGGCAGAGTGGGCAATCTTCAAAAAGGACACGGAGTAGCTTTTACAGACTTTGACAATGACGGAGACAGTGATATTTTTATTGAAGTAGGTGGTGCTTATGTCGGTGATTCTTATAATAATTCCCTTTATCTCAATCCAGGTCAAAATAATAACCGTTGGATTAATATTCGATTAGAAGGTGATGAAACCAATCGTTCAGCAATAGGTACACGCCTAAAAATTAGCTTTAGAGAAAAAGGTGTAAAAAGAGTCATTCACAGAGATGTTAATTCGGGCGGAAGTTTTGGTGCATCACCCCTAAGAAGAGATATTGGTATTGGACAAAGTGATTTAATAGACGAAGTAGAAATCACTTGGGCTAGCACTGGCAAGAAACAGGTTTTTAAAAATATTAAACCCAACCAGTTTATTAAGATAAAAGAAGGCAGTAATATCATTACGAAAATCAATCTTAAGAAAACGCCTTTCTCAAATCAATACAACACTATTCCTGTTTGTGATTCAAAAACGATGAACCTTTAATGGCAGTGTTAACAAAACCCTTTTAACTATTCAGATGGCAATTGCAATAACTAACCCTAAAACACAGTCACGTACTACTTTAGCCTTTGGGCTTTGCATGCTTTGTTACCTTTTGGGTGGCACAGTAGCAACTTTAATATCTGTTAATTTGCCTGTTGCCATTCCCGAATTATTAGGCAAAACGCCTACGGCAGATGAATTAGGGAAAATAGGCGCTTATTTGAATGCATCATTTATATTTGGATGGATGTTCGGAGGCTTAACATTAGGCGTTGTTAGCGATAAAGTGGGTCGTATCAAAACCCTAGCTTTTTCAGCAGGCATTTATGGAGTATTTACTTTAATGACTGTTTTTGTAGCTAATTGGGAAAGTCTTTTGGTATATCGTTTCTTTACGGGTTTAGGTGTTGGCGGTGTGTTATTGCTCACTACTGTATATATCTCAGAAATCTGGGATACTGATACTCGCCCAGTGGCATTAGGTATTTTAGCGGTCTCTTTTCCCATTGGCATTGTGCTTACGGGAGGCTTGAATGTAATTTTTAATAGCTGGCGTCAATCCTTTTGGCTAGGTATTATTCCTATTTTGTTGTCTTTTACTATTATCTCTTTCTTACCCGAATCCTCCTCTTGGCAATCAGAAGAGGGAAACAAAAACCAACATAAAGAAAGTATTTTCTCTGACACCAATGGTCCTAAGCTACTCATTGGGTCATTGATTTTTGGTGCCGTGTTAATTGGACTATGGGCTATTTTCTCTTGGTTACCTACATGGGTTCAAAGTTTATTAATCGGTACGTCATCAGACGGTCAAAAAGAACGCGGACTTATCATGATGCTTTTGGGCATTGGTGGCATTGTCGGCGGTATGATTTCTGGATTGTTAATCAAAAAAATGGGGTCTAGCAATACCTTGATACTTACTTTCTCGGGATGTTTTTTGGCTTGTTTGTTATTATTCACTACAAATGCCCACTTCTCTCCCATTATTTATCTTGAAACTGCTTTGCTCTCTTTATTCTTTGGCATAAGCCAAGGCTCATTATCAAGCTATATTCCTGCGCTTTTTTCAACAACAATTCGTGCCACCGCTACAGGTTTCTGTTTTAATATTGGCAGGTTTTTCACTGCTACAGCCGTATTTTTTGTAGGAAGTTTAGTAACAGCATTTGGCGGCATTGGAAATGCCCTCTTGGCTTTTTCTATTACTTTCCTCATTGCGTTAACAGTAGTATATTTTAGTAAAGAGACTAAAAAGATTGAAGCATAAATCTTTTGTGATGGAGTATCAGTAACTATCGTAAAATCTAACTCATAATTTATCCAATTATTAATCAAATTATGCCACATATTCAGCTTCCAGAAGATGTTCCGGGTATTAGAAGTCTAGTAATGTATCGTCCAGATACGGGGAAACCACTCTATCAATTAGCACAAATCTTATTGCGAGAAGACTCTCCATTAAGCCCAGCAGAAAGAGAATTGATTGCTACGTATGTTTCTAATAAGAATACCTGTACTTTTTGCTCGTGTAGCCATGCCGCGGCAGCAAGGTATTTATATCAGGACGAAGCCCTTACGGTCGATTTAGTATTGGAAGACTATCAAAATGCGCCGATTTCAGATAAATTAAAAGCATTGTTAACGATAGCGGGAAAAGTACAAGCCGATGCTAGAACTGTCAGTGAAGAAGATATACAATTGGCACGTTCAGCAGGGGCAAATGACCGAGATATTCATGATACCGTATTGATTGCAGCCACTTTTTGTATGTTTAATCGCTATGTAGACGGGCTAGCTACGCTTACTCCTACTGATTCAACAGTTTATGCACAAATGGGCGAGCGCATGGGAACTTTAGGATATGTTTTACCTACAAAATCTTAAAAAATGGCACATATAACATTAACCGAAGAATTACCGGGAATACGGGGTTTAATGGCTTTCAGACCATTTACTGCTAGTCCACTCAACGCTTTGGCAGAAACCTTATTAAGAACAGACGAAGGCTTGAGCAAAGGGGAAAGAGAATTAATTGCCACTTTTGTATCATCGCTAAACGATTGTTTTTTCTGCCAGAATATTCATGGAGCCGTAGCACAGTATTACGCCACTGATGATACGCTGGTTACGAAAGTAAAAGCTGATTATCTTACTGCTCCTATCTCAGATAAACTAAAGGCATTGCTAAGTATTGCTAAAAGTGTTCAGCAAGGCGGAAAGCATGTAAGTCTCGCCCAAGTTGAAAAAGCTCGTGAGTTGGGTGCAACTGATATTGAGATTCATGATACTGTTTTAATCAGTGCGGCTTTTTGTATGTTTAATCGCTATGTGGATGGTTTAGGTACTTTTGCACCAAATGCTCCAGAGATGTATCAGGCAAGGGCTAAAAAAATAGCAGAGGAAACTGGTTATGCCAATTCTTCTCCTAGTTAAAATTTATTAATCCTTATTCAAGCTCTCAAATTTCCATTTTAATGGAAATTTGAGAGCTTTTCTTTTTTAGCAATCTTAAAAATTAGAATCGTCAGAACGTTACCAAACAGTTGAAATTAAACATATTAATACTCCATACAGCATTTTTGAAGCTTAAAAAGTAGAAATAATGGCAGAAATATTAAAAAACATTCAATTATGCGGAAAATTTTTCCACTTATTTGGAATTTATTAAAAATACTCCTTATATTTGTCCTATCAATAAAGTTAAAATAATTATAAGATAATTTACTTTTTTTGTTTTCCTCTAAATTAAAAGACATTCACATATTAGAATTGGGCATATTACAAACTTTACACGTTCTTTGACGTGTAAAGTTTTACAAAACTCAATCTAATTCAAGATATTAAGTATTTATAAATGGTTAATATTTCAAACTCTACATATCAACTTGATACGTAGAGTTTTTACTTAAATGGCTTATCAAACAAATTCAAGATAAAATACAAATCCCCATAGACACAAATTCTAATGAAAAAGCTCTTCTATTTAGGCATTTTAGGTCTTATTATTTTTGAAATATTGAATGTCTATTTCATTATGCCAATGCCGGGTAGTCAGCAAATGCGAAGCATTGATATCGCTTATTTTTTATATTCTTGGCGATGGATATTTAGAATATGCTTCGGACTAATGATAGCCATTGGTTTTGCGCCAACTTTTAAATCTTCAAAATGGTTGCCGATAGTCGGTATTTTAATCGCCTCTGGAGTATGCTATGCCTTTAATTTTCAAATGGCTGCCGATGCGATGTTTGCACAGACTGAGCACCTGAGCATGAAATCTGCCAGTGAAAATAAAATTAAAACAGATAGAGTAATTATCGGAGTAGCATTGAATGGTGAAGCCAAGGCTTATCCTATCTCATTGATTATATATCATCACCAAGTACGTGATACGCTTGGGGGCAAACCTATCATGGTTACTTATTGCTCTGTTTGCAGAACTGGGCGAGTTTTTGAACCTACTGTTAATGGCAAACCTGAAACATTCAGACTAGTAGGGATGGATCATTTCAATGCCATGTTTGAAGACAAAACTACCAAAAGTTGGTGGCGACAAGCCAATGGTGAAGCCATCACTGGCGAACTAAAAGGAACAATGTTACCTGAACTTGAAGCTCAACAAGTATCATTAGATACTTGGTTAAAAATGTATCCAAATAGCAAAATTATGCAACCCGATTTACTATATAAAGAAGAGTATGATAGTACCGCCAAATATGAATCTGGGAGGTCAAGAAAACAACTTACAGGGACTGATTCACTATCATGGAAAAATAAATCTTGGGTAGTGGGCATTCAAGTAGCTAATGAAAGTAAAGCTTTTGATTGGAATCGTTTAAAGAAGGAGCGAATTATCCAAACGACTATCGCACAACAGCCAATTGTATTGGTGGTAGCTAAAGACGACAAGAGTTTCTTTGCATTTAAGGCTCCTGCAAATAGCCCAAAGTTTACGGTAAAGAATGACACATTGATACTTGATAAAGCACATTTTAATTTAAAAGGAGAATCCTTAGACAAAGGACAAGGAAGCTCGCTTACTAAAGTCAATGCTTATCAAGAGTTTTGGCATAGTTGGAAGACATTCCATCCCAATACGCAACAATATTAGTATGCTTTGTAGCACAAAATTTTATTACATGTGAAAAATAGTTCTACCCTTCTTTAAAAAAACGTCAATAAGTTATCTTTCAACACTACTATCTTACCTCTCAATATCTTCCATTTTCCATAATTATGGAAAAATAATATTTACCCTACATTCAACTTTTATCAAAAAGCTTTTCAGTCCTACTAATTACCTCGAAAAGTGAACTGTACTATACAATACTATCAATAAGTTTATTTTTATTTATACTTTTTTGATATAAATATTTATTTTCTATAAAGAATCAATATTTTTCTATTTACTTGGAATTAACTTTACTATTCCATAATTTTGGAATGACTTCCAATTTTAAAGAATCTAATCATTACAAATGAAGAAACATTTACTAACGCTTACTTGTCTTTGCTACTTGCTTTTTTCTCCTAAAATCAGTTTCTCACAAACTACTCAGGATGGCCTAATGATGGCTAAAAAAGAGCTATGCTTGGTACTTAATTACGACAAAGAATCCTGGAATAAATACTGGGAAGGCGACAGACTTCGCGAAAACCAAAATATTGGTACGCTTACTAGCCGTTCAGCATCTTTTATGGCTGCCTATGGGGTTAACGAAAAACTAAATGTGTTTGCCGTATTGCCTTATATCGAAAACGAAGCTTCAGCAGGCACAATGATGGGCTTGAAAGGGGTGCAAGATTTAAGCATTGCAGCAAAATACAAGTTTTATACGTATAAAAAACTACGTTTTTATGGCGTAATTGGTGCTTCTATTCCCGTTACGGATTATGTGCCAGACTTTTTACCGTTCTCTATTGGGCTTCATTCCAAAACGGCTTCTGCTCGTCTTATCATTCATCAATTATTACCTTATGGCTTTCATATAACGGCTCAAGGAGGTTACATTGCTAGAAGTAAAACGAATGTTGATAGAACCAATTATTATACTGGTAATGAGATTGAATATAGCCACGAAATGGCTGTACCAGACCAAGTAAGTACTTCATTAAGAGTCGGTATCAATAAAAAGGCTGTATTAGCAGAAGCTTTTATAGACAACATTACGGCAACGACGGGAACAGATATCCGTCGTTATGATATGCCTTTACCAGCCAATAAAATGGACTGGACGCGTATTGGTCTTTTTGTTACTTGGCATACGCCAATCAAACACTTTTCAGTAAATGGTCATTTCTCGCATGTTGTCGCAGGACGAAATGTAGGAAAAGTAGAAGCTTCGTATGGTGCACAGCTACAATATATTGTAGACTTCAAGAAAAAGAAATAGTCTATCTAATAGTCAATAGAGGCTCATTTTTAATCATTACGATTTGATAATTATCTCCTAAAATCATGAAATTAAGAATTTTATCCATATTTTTTATAAGCTTTATTGCTTTGTCATGTTCAAAAGAAGTTGAACGAACTTCCTTAAAACCATTAGTGCCAACCAGTAATGAACCTAATGCAGGCAACTGGAAAATGTATATTGGTCAGCCAACAGACTATACAATTCCAGCTCCAAAAGAAACTAGCTCTGCTGAATACAAGGCAGAATTAGCGGATGCACAAAAAATTTCAGCCAATCTTACTGCTGCCCAAAAAAGTGCTTTAACTTATTGGCAAGTAGGTTCAGTAGGTCGTTGGAACGAAATTGCTCGTGAGCTTATCGCTAGATACAATTTAGCACCAGAGCCAAACGACAATGGTACTTATTCAGCACCCAATTCTGCAAAGCCAGATACGTTACCTTATTTCCCTTTTGCCAATCCTCCTTATGCATCTAGGGCTTACGCTTTAATTAGTGTTGCTCAGTATGATGCTCTTGTGGCAACTTGGGCTTATAAGTTTAAGTATAACAGAAAGACTGATGCTGATAATTTGCCTGATTACCCTTCTGAAGAAGCAGTTATTGCGGCAGCTTCAAGTAGAGTATTGAAGTTTTTATTCCCAGGTAGTTATCCAACACAATTAATTGACAATAAATACGAAGAAGGTCGTCAAGTAGGTATTTGGGCAGGTAAAAATGTAAAAAGTGATATTGATGCAGCTGATATTTTAGGCAAGGCTGTGGCTGATAAAATTATTGCTTATGCCAAAGCAGACGGCACAGGAACAGCAGGTGGAAGCTTAGTTATTCAATCACAATTAGCAGATGCTGCTGTAGGCAGAGGACTTAAAACGGCTTGGAAAAGCTTAGATGTACCTGCTCGTCCAGGTATGTTAATGAAATTTGGAGAAGTAAAAACTTGGAATTTTGATAAAGCTACGCGTGATGCTATTCGTCCTGCCGCTCCTCCAGCATTAGATTCTGATGCTTTCAAGAAAGATTTAGCAGAAGTAAAACATTACTCAGAAAACATTACCCGTAAACAATGGTCAATTGTACAATTCTGGGCTGATGGACTAGGAACATCGACACCTCCAGGACACTGGAATCAGATAGCATTAGATTTATTGAGAGATGCTAGTTTTTCCGAAATCAGAATGGCAAGGACATTGGCTTTAATGAATACTGCTGTTCATGATGCAGGTGTTTGTTGTTGGGATACTAAATATTATTATTTCTATCCAAGACCAAACCAAGTTGACCCAAGTATAAAAACAGCGACAGGAACACCTAACTTCCCTAGTTTCACTTCAGGTCATGCGACATTCTCGGCAGCGGCAGCTACGGTGCTTTCTTATATATTCCCTAATCAACAAAGCAGTTTAGAGGCAATGGCAAAAGAAGCATCAGAATCGAGAATCTATGGCGCTATCCACTATCGCTTTGATAGTGAAGTAGGCTTAGCTTGCGGAAAGAAAATTGGCGACTATGCCGTAGCCCGTGGGAAAACAGACGGCGGAAATTAATGATGAGTTGTGAGTTAGTGAATTGTGGATGAAGAACTTATACAATATACGTTTATTCATCCTATTGATTCTTTTGAAACAGACAATTCACTAACTCACAATTCACAACTGAATAATAACATTCTTCTATTTTATCCAAAAAACAAATACTATGAAAAAAACTTTACTCTCATTATTAGCGGCTAGCGCTATTTTGTTAATCCAAGAACAAGCTAATGCTCAAGGTTGTGTTGCTGTTCGCCAAATGGGTGGTATCAATGCCATGTCTGCGTCATCTTCTTATAATCTTTCAAAAGGAGAATTTCAGGTAGGTGCTAACTACCGTTATTTTCACTCTTGGCGCCACTTTGTTGGAACAGAGGAACAACCTCAACGTGAAACATTGGGTAACGCGGTTAATATTTATCAACATGCCGTAGATTTCAATATTTCTTATGGCGTTTCTAGTAGATTGCAAGTAAATGCTACCCTCCCGTTTGTAAATTCTGAACGTTCGCAGACTTTAACATTGACAGCTGATGCGGCAAGTAAAAAATTGACTCGCTACAGCGTAAGTGCAGGCGGTTTGGCTGACATCCGTTTCGGTGCAAATTATTGGTTAATCAAACCAGAAAATGCTCATAAAGGAAATATCATGATTGGTGCAGGTGTTAAACTAGCAACAGGAAGCTATACTGCCACTGATGATGCTTTGCAAACTGACGGTACCAAAAAGAGTGCAGTAATGGACCAAGCAATCCAACCTGGTGATGGAGGAGTAGGTTTTTCTCTAGAATTCCAAGGATTCAGACAAATTCACAGAAATATCTATGGGTTTGCTAATGCTTATTATTTATTCAGTCCACAAGAATCAAATGGTACATTCAAATCTGCGCCAAAAGCAGGTTTAGAAGGCTATAACGTATATGCTTCACCAGACCAGTATTTTGCTCGTGCTGGGTTTATGGCAGCAGTTGGCAAAAACCAAAACTTTGCATTTTCTTTAGCTGGTAGATTTGAAGGTATTCCTGCTTATGATGCTTTTGGTGGACAAGTAGCCTATCGCCGTCCAGGATATGTAGTTGCAGTAGAGCCAGGTGTTACTTACCGCAAAGGTCAGCATACATTTAGCTTGTTTGTTCCTTACAACTTTATCAAAAACCGTATTCAAAGTGCTGCGGATATTGCTGATCAGAATTTACAAAATTCTAAAATCACAGATCCTACAAAATATGTACATGTACAAGGAGATGCAGCCTTTGCAGATTATTCAATCAGCTTAGGATATTCATACAGAATTGCTAAAAAAGCAAAAGTTCCAACTTGGAAAGTAAACTAATTTTTTAACCTTTAAAATATTTAACTTGATTATAAGAGATTATTCTTTAGAGAATAGTCTCTTTTTTTATTACTATCAAGTAGGTCGAGTTTTCAAATCGACTAAAATTTATTGGGGAGAAAAGCTCCTAAAACCTATCCTAAACCCGTGGTCTGTGGTACACAGAACACAATAACTGTCTATTTTGGTTTATAAAATCATCGCAAGGAAAGTTTGCCTTGTGTTCTGTGTGCCACAGACCACGGTTGAGGAACTCTTTTTAGGATAAATTAATTTTCTACCGATATTTCACTCCTAACGGAGTTGTTCTCTGTAAAAACCATAACATTACTAAAATTTCTCACATCCAACTCACTCTAAAATCCAAACATTTATGACCACCTATTTAAAACTTATAAGGATAAAAATATAATTATCCACAGCATTCAGCCGTTTACTAATTTTCAATGAAGATTTATTGGTAAAAAATTGATAATCAATTAAACTTTGCTGAACTTCTCTCAGATTTTCACAAACCCATTTAATTCTGTTTTACGATTTTCTAAATCGGCCGAGCTCTATGAAAACCTCTTTCAATCGCCCAAAATCGGGTATCTACTTCCTTTTTTTTAGCTTTTTTTTCTTACTGTCTTGTTCAAAATTTGGCGATGTTACAATACAAAGCATGAATTTTGAAGATGAGGTACAACTCACCCAAAACCTTGTTTTCACTTTCAGTAAAGATTTAGTCAAAGAGGCTGATTTGAATACTTGGTCATCTGAACCATTGATTGAGTTTTCACCCAAAGTCGAAGGAAAATTTAAGTGGACTGCTACTAACGAATTAGTGTTTTCGCCTGCTGTGGGTTTTGAAGCCGCAACCGATTATTCGGCTGTAGTGAGCAAAGGTATTTTAACCAAAGCTGAGAAAGATTTAGGCCTAGATGCTGATAAAATAAAGTTTCATACGCCTTATTTAAAAATAGAAAATGTAGAATCGTTTTGGACAAAATCAAGAGAAGATGGTTTGCCAACGGCAATGTTGAAAGTAAATTTCAACTACCCTGTGAACCCACAAGAATTAGCAAAATCATTGACGGTAACGGATGATGATGATAAAAATCAAGATTTTCAGATTACCCAGTCTGGAGCTATTGCAAGTGTTTTAGTAAAATTAAAAAATCAAGCGGAAGCCAGTGGAAAGTCTTTTAAAGTGACGATTGATAAAGGGCTTTCAATGCCAAATTCTACCTTTGAAACGACTGAGGTATTGAGTTTAGAAACTACTTTACCAGATGTAAAAACATTAGAAATTATAGATATTCAACATGGTTTTGAGAATAACCAAGGTTATGTAAAAGTGATTACTAACCAAAGTGTAACGCCTGAGCGCCTGCAAGAAATGTATTCTATCGAAACAGACGGGGGTGAAAAACAACAAGTAGCAGTTGAAGAAGCAGCCGTTATTATGTACGATTCTACAGGTAACCCTATCGAAACTCAAGTTGCAGTCAAAACGCCCGAAAAGAATAATCCAACCCTAAGTACCAAGGTTGAAACAATAGAAAATGGGTTTATCATTCGTGGTGATTTTAATGAAAGTGATAATTATGTACTGACCATTAAACAAACCATTAAGGGTATTCTTGGTGCTAGTTTATCGGATGAATATACTAAAGATTTGTACTTTGGGAAAATGCCTGCTTCAATAGGGTTTACCAATGCAAAAGCCATTTATTTATCATCAAAAGGGAATAAAAACATAGCCGTAAATATCGTAAATACCCCCAAAGTAAATGTTAGGATTGCAAAGGTTTATGAAAATAACATTTTGCATTTTATGAAGTATGGGCGTTATCAAAACTATCAAGACTATAACGAAGAAACAGGCGAATATAAGGCAGGGTCATACATGTACGACATGGATGAAGCTGGTCAATACTCTGATGTAATTGTTAACAAGACCATAGAGACCTCTAATCTTGCCAAGGTAAAAGGTGTGAGTGCTTTGAATTTATCGTTGCCAGAGCAAAATAATATCAAAGGGATTTACCTAGTAAATCTTAATTCTAACGACGAGTATTATAACAATGCTACTAAGCTTGTCAGTATTTCGGATATTGGTTTAATCATGAAAACTTCTGAAAACGAAGTGGTAGTATTTGCCAATGCTATCAAAACGGCTGAGCCCATGCGTGATGTAGAAATCAAATTGATTTCGAGCAATAATCAAACGATTCAAACCGCAAAAACGGACTCAAAAGGCATTGTTACTTTTAAGGATTTAAAGGCTTCAGGTTTTAAAGTAGCGATGATTTCTGCTCATACCGAAGATGACTTTAATTATTTATTAATGGATGGTTCGGAAGTAGAAACCTCTCGTTTCGATGTTGAAGGTAAACGTGACAATGTTTCTGGCTTTGAAGCCTTTGTATATGGCGACCGTGATATTTATCGTCCGGGGGAAACCATCAATATGAATACCATTATTCGTAAACAAAATTGGGAATCTGTTGGTGAAATTCCTGTAAAAATCAGGTTGCTTCTTCCTAATGGACGAGAATACAAAACCTTTAAAAAAGTAACGAATAGCCAAGGTGCGGTTGAATTAACTATCCCAACTAGCACCTCCGCTATTACGGGTACTTATGTACTAGAAGTGATGAATGCCAATGATGTTTTGTTGGCTTCGCGCAATATTTCTATTGAGGAATTTATGCCTGATAGAATCAAGGTAGATGTGAAGTCTGCCAAGGAATTCTATCGTAATGGTGAAACTATCCAAATTTCAGCTACTGCTTTGAATTTGTTTGGTCCGCCTGCTTCGAATAGAAACTATGAAATGCAGTTTAAGTTGAAAAGAAAACGCTTTGAAGCAAAGGCTTTTAAAGACTATGTATTTGATATTCAAGACAACACCAATTTTGAAGACGTAACCCGTGAAGGTGTGACCGACGCTAGGGGTATGGCTAACGAAAACTTTCAAATTCCTGTTACTTATAGCAATATGGGTATATTAGAATCTAAAACGTTTGTAACGGTTTTTGATGAAACTGGTCGTCCCGTAAATCGCTTGAAGAAATTGGATATCTTTACACAAGCTGTTTTTTATGGCATCGGAATGCCCGATACCTATGTAGGTACCAATGTTCCTGTACAAATTCCATTAGTCGCTTTGAACAAAGACGGAAAACCTACTACGGCAAAAGGCAAAATAGAAATTGTCCGTTTTGAATATCAAACTGTTATTCAGAAGAATGCTGACAATACCTTAAAATACTCGTCTAAAAAGCAGACAAAGGTGGTCTATTCAAGAGCTTTGTCATTTGATAATGGCAAAACAACCATTGCTTATGCACCACCCGTTTCGGGCGAATATGAAGTAAGGGTACATAGCGAGGGAGCAAAATCTTGGACGGCACAAAGCTTCTATGCTTACGGATTTGGCTCTACTGAAAATAGTTCTTTTGAAGTAAACAATGAAGGACAGGTTGTGATGGAGTTCGACAAAGAGAAGTACAATGTTGGCGACCAAGCTAAGGTTCTTTTTAAAACCCCTTTTGCGGGTAAATTGATTGTTACGGTAGAAAGAAATCATGTGTTAGAAAACTTTGTGATTGAAACCGATAAAAAATCGGCTGAATTAAGTTTCGCTATTCGCAAAGAACATTTGCCTAACGTATATATTTCGGCTACGTTGATTCGCCCACTAGACAATTCAAATCTTCCTCTCACGGTAGCGCATGGCTATGCTCCTGTAATGGTCGAAGATACCGATAATCAATTACCGATTGAAATAGTAGCTGTGGAAAAGTCTCGTTCCAAAACCAAACAGAAAGTTACCATTAAAACTAAGGCCAATACAGAGGTGACAATTGCTGTGGTAGACGAAGGTATTTTGCAATTGAAGAATTTCAAAACACCTGACCCTTACAATCATTTTTACCAAAAACAGGCTTTAGAAGTAAATAGCTTTGATTTATATCCTTTCTTGTTTCCTGAATTATCCATTGCAGGAAGCTCGTCTGTCGGTGGTGATGGGTATGATTTAGAAAAGAGAGTCAATCCATTAATCAATGGCAGGGTAAAATTAGTGGCGATATGGTCTGGTATTGTGAAAACAGGTTTTAATGGCGAAACTACCTTTGAATTTGATATTCCACAGTTCTCTGGCGATTTACGTATTATGGCCATCGGCTATAAAGACGAGGCATTTGGCTCTGTTACCAAAAATATGAAAGTGGCAGACCCACTGGTAGTAAGCACAGCTTTACCTAGATTTGTTTCGCCTAATGATGAAATTCAAGTTCCCGTAAATGTCACGAATACTACTAAACAAAATGCTTCAGTAAGTGCTAGTGTTACATTGTCAGGTGGTTTAAGTGTTGTAGGTAATAAAGTCCAAACTTTGGTGATTCCTGCTGAAAAAGAAGGTAGGGCATATTTCACGGTAAAAGCTGGAGCCATGACGGGCAATGCAGTGGTAAATGTTACGGTAAATGGCTTGAAAGAAAAGTTTACAGAGAAAATAGATTTAACTATTCGCCCTAGTACTTCTCTGATGAAAACAGCTGTTTCAGGGGTAGTCAATGGTGGAGGAACGGCTACGGTAAGCTTAGAAAATGATTATTTGCCTAATAGTTTAAGTACTGAAATTACGCTTAGTAAATCGCCAATGGTACAATTTACTAATCAGTTTCAAAATCTGTTAGATTATCCTTTTAGTTGCGTAGAACAAACAACAGCTTCGGCTTTTCCACAATTGTATTTTGCCGACTTGGTAAAACAGATTCAATCTGGTAAAAAACCTTATTTAAAAACAGGGGATAATCAGTTGAACCCACGTTATAATGTAGAAACGGCTATCAGAAAACTAGAAACGATGCAGTTGCCAAGCGGTGGGATGTCGTACTGGCAAGGTGGTGACCGTGAGTCTTGGTGGGGTTCGGCCTTTGCGATGCACTTCTTATTAGAAGCTCAAAAGAATGATTTTGAAGTAAATAATGCAACGTTAGGTAAACTGATTGAATACCTAAACATTCAATCAAATACGAAGAAAACCGATTATGAATATATTTATCAGAATGGTGGTAATACGACAAGAGTGATTGCTAGCAGAGAAACCATTTATAGTTTGTACGTGTTGGCTTTGGCTGGTAAACCTAATCGTTCAGTGATGAACTATTATAAGGCTAACCCAAATATATTAACAATTGATGAAAAGTACCTTTTGGCCTCTGCTTATAGTTTGATAGGCGATGTAAGAAGTTATTCAACTATTCTGCCAAAAAGTTATATTTTTGAACAAACAGAAAAACAATCTGGCGGAAGCTTTAGCTCACCTATCCGTAATCAGGCTTTGGTATTAAATACATTAATTGATACTGACCCGAATAATATACAAATTCCGACGTTGGCAAGACAGCTTTCGACGGTATTGAAACAAGAACGTTGGCTAAGTACGCAAGAGCAGTCTTTCGCCTTTTTGGCGTTAGGTAAATTGGCTAAGAAAGCCAATGCCAGCAACATTACGGCTTCGTTGACGAGCAATGGAAAAATAGTCGGTAATTTTACCAATAAGGATTTATTGATAAAAAATATCGCTAATCAATCTATTATCCGTACCCAAGGCAGAGGTAGTTTGTATTACTTTGCCCAAGCTGAAGGATTGAGTGCATCAGGAAAATATGAAGAGATAGATAATGTCTTGAAGGTTAGAAAGCAATTTTATAGTCGTTCGGGACAGCCTTTGAGTGAAGTTAAATTTAAACAAAATCAGTTGATTGTAGTTAAAATTACGTTATCCACCATGAATGGACTGAATGTGGATAACGTTGTAGTGACAGATATGTTACCAGCAGGATTAGAAATTGAGAACCCAAGATTGAATGCCGACCGAGAGTTGACTTGGATAAAAGACCAAAGTACGCCAGAGCATTTTGACATCAGGGATGATAGAATTAATTTCTTTACTACGGTAGCTGACAAACCACAAACTTTCTATTATTTGGTAAGAGCGGTTTCAAAAGGTAAATTCCAAATGGGGCCAGTTTCAGCCGATGCGATGTATCGTGGTGAATATAGAAGTTATTCTGGTGGTGGCGTTGCAGTGGTGGAATAAAGTTGTCGGTTTTGGAATCTTTGATATTATTTACTTTTACCCGCAGATTATCGCAGAAAAATTCCGCAGATAGTGGAGATATTATCCGAAAAGTATCTGCGAAAATCAGCGGATTAAATCTCCGAAATCAGCGGGTAAATTTTTCCTGTCAAGATTAAAGAAATATAATCACTCATTCACAATTCACTCAATCACCATTAAATTTGAACCAAACAGGATTCAAAAAACGTTTCAATACAAAATTAATATACATTAAACATTCAAAAACAATGAGTTTTTCAGATACTCGACAAGCACACATGAGTGAAATCTTAGCGAACGAAATTGCCAAAGGAGAAGTATTCTTGGCAGAAAATAGAAAAAGACCAGAAGTTATTGAAACTGAAAGTGGTTTACAATACGAAATATTAGTACAAGGCGATGGTCCAAAACCAAGTGGTCCAAGAAGTAAAGTGTTAACTCACTATCATGGTACTACTATCGATGGAAAAGTATTTGACAGCAGTGTTTTACGTAACGAGCCTATCAGCTTTGGCTTAAACCAAGTAATTACGGGCTGGACAGAAGGTTTACAATTAATGCCTACTGGCAGTAAATATAAGTTCTTTTTACCTCATCATTTAGCTTATGGCGAACGTGGAGCGGGTAGAGATATTCCAGGAGGAGCTACTTTGATATTTGAAGTAGAATTGTTGAAAACTAACTAAGAGATTATTGGATATTATTAGTGCAAAGGGTGGCTTAGGTTGCCCTTTTTTTATTTCGCAATGAGATAACTCATGTATTTTTAATTTCTCATGTATTCACTAAATAATTCCTCTAAATTACAGTAATTAACCTTCGGAAATGGAATCTTTGATAATTCCTTAAAATGTTTATCGTAGGTAACAATCAAATCTGCATTTGATGCTATGCAAACATCCACAAATTTATTATCGTCAACATCTACTGTGATTAATCCCCATTGATAATAAATAGGATTAATTTTTATCACATTTGGTAAATTAATTAAGCCTTTTAGAATCAATTCAGCATAGTTTGGAGAATAAAAGTTACCTATTATTTCTTCATATTCTGCCAAGATTTCCGTAGAAACAACTAATTCAATTTCTCCAGATTGAATAGCATTAAAAAGCCGATGATACTTAGACGACTTTGGTGTAATTATCAACAAGCAATTTGTATCAATTAAAATTCTCATTACTTATTGTAAGGAATACGTAGGTGTTGATTAGCTAAATCTTCTATATCAGATTGAGTAATATTTTTTTCATACATTACTCTTTCTAGCTCTTGTTCAGCTTTATCAAAATAATATTGGGCCATGAGTTTTTGTAACTCCTCTGCTTCTTCAGAACTAACATTCTTTTCTGAAAAAAACTGTAACAGATGTAATTGCATCTGATTCATTTTAGAAATTGCCTGCATCTTTTCTAATCGTTTTATATTCAAATGAATTTATATTCAAATGTAAAACAATTTTAAAACTAGAAAAAATCCTTTAAACACTTTTTTAACAGACTATCTATCTACTGGTATTATCAGTTAATTATTTAGCTTTTTATTTAAAAACAAATCTAATACCTTAAATTAACGACAAACCGTTAAACTTGTATAAATTATAACTTACGCTCCTCTATCATTTTATTTAACACATGAAAAAAATCATCACCGCTGTTCTGACTGTGGCTTGTTTCTCCTCATGGGCGCAAACCTCCAATACTTTTGAGATTGAAACGCTCACAAAGCCTGAGAAATTGCTGTATCAAACCTCTTCAAAAGATGTTTTTAAATTTCTAAAAGCAAACATTGAAAAAAATTCACAGCTTCCAGATAGTATAGTGACCTATGGAGAACATCCATTCTTGACAGGGATTTTAACGGCTTATAAAGAACATAGACCTTTTGTGATTTCACCAGATATTATGTGGCTACTTATTAGTCAGGGTTTTGCCAGACACATATCTAACAATTCGGAAGCATTCAGAAAAGATATTGTAGGTTTTGAGGATAAAAAAAACTTGAATATTATGTCAAACGATATTCAAATCGGCAACCCTAGTAGCAATTGGGAAGCAGTTTTTCCACAATTTACTAGTCAAATTAATGATTTTACTGGCAATAAGTTAACCGATGTCCTCACAGCAGATTTCAGCACTACGACTCCCACAACCAAAATAGTGAGTGAAATTACAGTGATGGAAACCGTTAAAGAATATTTTAATTATAAAGTAATCCTGATAGGGTGTGGTATCCCGAGAATTACGATAGAAGGAACCGTTGAAGATTGGCAAAAAGTGCTTGATAAGACGAAGTATATTGCTAAATACAATTTAACTTGGTGGACATCAGAACTAGAACCTGTATTAAAGCAAATTATTGAAACGAAAAAAGGAAATTTCAAAAAAGACTTCTGGATGAATATGGTAAAAGCCCATACTGAAAAAAAGTATGGCTCGCCCACAACCATTGATGGATGGATTGTTAAGTTTTTCCCTTATACCAAAGAAGGCAAAAAGAGAGACTTAAAGCCGATAGCTAAAATAAATGACTTGGCTTCTGAATTGGTAAAAGTGCCTTTTGTGTTAGAAGATGTTCAACACAAAAAGAGTTATAAAATGGAATTCTGGGCTGGTTTTGTAGGCTTATCTCAAAACAAAGGTGATTATACGTTAAAGCCCGAAATTGCTTGGGCTATCAATAATAAAAATACTTTCGACCCTAAAAAATCTGAGTTTAGGTATCAAAAAAACATCGACGATTTATCGATTAGTAATATCGAAACCATTCCGAATGATATTTATTCATTACAGAAAATAGACTATTTACATTTATCATTCTTGAACAAAGTGCATATTCCAGATGAATTAGCTAAAATCACTATCGATAACCTTGAACTAAAAGGACAAATATCCTCAGAAGAGGAACAAAGAATTAAAAAATTATTACCTAATACAAAATTAACCATCAATGGAGCGTTAAGATGATTTTTGTTGAAAATAGTCTTTGTAATTTAAAATTATCATTAAGCCTAAACCATCTTCTCTTTTTATCCGTTAAGTAGATATTGTAATTGTTCATGATTGATTTTCCCCCAATGATGAACTGGTTAAACCAAAACAAAATACTCCGTCGGGGATTGGAGGTATCTATTTCAATGAAAAAACTATTCTTTACGTTGGTATTATCAACAATAGCTTATATGGGTTTCTCTCAGAGTTGTTGTTCTTTGGCTAAAGATGACATGCAATTAATGGCATCTACAAAAGAGTTTCAGGCCGCTCACCTTTCGCCACTTCCTTATACACACGTAAGTACGGTTGGTGGCAAAATGATTGAATTCAAAACGCCAGATGGTAAAACGGCTAATGCTTACTTAATTAAATCTGTTAAACCTTCAAACAAATATTTATTTGTCTATCAAGAATGGTGGGGCTTGAACGATTATATCAAAAAACAGTCAGAAGTTTTCTATGGTGATTTGAAAGATGTAACCGTTATTGCAATTGATATGTATGATGGTAAAGTAGCGACTGACCCTAAAGAAGCTGGTGCTTTGATGGCAGGTGCTGACCCTGCACGTTTGCAGGCAATTATGAAAGGCGCTGTGGCGTATGTAGGGCCAAAAGCTAAAATTGCTTCGGTAGGCTGGTGTTTTGGCGGTGGCTTATCGCTACAATCTGCTATCATCGAAGGCAAACAAGCAGTGGGTTGTGTAATGTATTATGGCATGCCTGAAAAAAATGTGGAGAAATTAAAAACATTGCAATGTGATGTACTTGGTCTTTTTGCAGGAAGAGAGCAATGGATTTCAAAAGCTGTAGTGGAGCAATTTGAAAAAGATATGGCTACTGCTGGCAAAGCGATTAAAGTAAAATCTTTTGATGCAGAACACGCTTTTGCTAATCCATCAAATCCTAAATTTGATAGAGAAGCCTCAGAAGAAGCTTATTCACTGGCGATTAACTATTTGAAAGGAAAGTTGAAGTAGGGCTATGAGCTATGAGCTATGAGCGTTTTAGATTTGGCTATATATCAGCGTTAATCTGCGGTTTAAAATCTCCGAAAATCTGCGGGTAAATATCCCATCCTTGAAATATCAGATTTTTAATCCTCTATTTTTAGTAACATAATATTAAATTTAGGGTTGAAATAGTAAAAAGCCATAGCAACATACAGATTGTTATGGCTTTTTCGTTGAAATATAGTAAGTTTAAACTCCATTAAATCATAAAGGATTTATGAAAAAATTAATTCTTTTTACCGTTCTCCTGTCTTGTGTACAAGTTGAGAGTGAAGCCTTTACTAGCAATGCTGTAAAAACAAGTATTTCGGAAAGCAAGTCAGAGGCTGCTTTTAAAACAAAACGCCGTCGTAAAAAAGGTTTTCTGTGGGGCTTGTTCAAGAAAAAAGACTGTGGATGTCCGAAGCATTAATCATTTATCAATTTGATTGATTTTTTATGGTTTTTTAGTAAAATATGTGCATTTTTACCTTAAAACTTTGGTTTTCAATCAATTCGATAAAATTACAATAAATGAAGGCTTCCTTAAAACAGTTGAGTGATTCATCGAACAGCTCAATTTTTTTTAAACAAATTAGTTATTCTTATTTTGATGCTCCTTTTCATTTTCATCCAGAATTTGAACTGACGCTGATTGAGAAAAGTGAAGGAAAACGCTTTGTAGGAACAAATGTAGCTGATTTTCAGGCAGGTGATTTGATTTTATTGGGTCCCAATATTCCTCATTGTTGGAAAAACGAAGGGATTGGCATAGAAGGCTCTTCTCAGGCAATCGTAGTCCAGTTTAAGGAAGAAGTATGGGGAGAGATGTTTTTTAAAAATCAAGAGACAGAACCCATCAGAATATTGTTAGAAAAAGCCAAACAAGGCATACAGATTACAGGAAAAACAAGAGACCGCATTGCGAAGGAAATGGTTTTTCTTTTGAATGTCCCTCCTTTTCAAAGAATGCTCGGTTTGTTAGACTTATTGAATACCATAGCCATTTCTAATGATTTAAAATTGATTGAAAGTGAGCCTAAGCAATTTGAAATGTCGGCGGTAGATTTAGACAGAATCAATAAAATTTATGCTTATGTGATTGAAAACTACACCCAAGAGCTCCATTTAGAAACGGCCGCACATTTAGCCAGCATGACCGAAACGGCTTTTTGTAGATACTTCAAGAAAATTACTAAAAAAACATTTCTTGATTTAGTCACTGAATATCGGATAAAACATGCCTGTAATTTATTAGCCAATACCGAAAAACAAGTGGCAGAAGTATGTTTTGAAAGTGGCTTCGGAAATATTTCTCACTTTAATAAACAGTTCAAACAAATTACCAATCAAAGTCCCTTGGGTTATAGAAAAGTATTTTTAGCAAAAGCCGCTTTTATCAGAAGCGAACGATGGATAAAGGCTAGTCCTCAATAGTACTCAAATACGTGTGATCTTGGAGTACCTTTTTCAAAAACTGAAAGTCGTCTAAGTCAGACTCTACAGCCATTACTTCTTTTACTTTTTCAGTAGCTTCTTCTATCAATTCCTGATTGTTCTCTCCTTTTCTTAATACTGCTCTCAACGTTGTAATGTCATTGTCGGACAAAAGACTAGCCTGAGGAAATATTACCTGATAGTTGTCTCTAAAACTTTCCTGACGAAGTTGTTTTAAACTAACGGCTTGTTTCAATTTCACCACCGCGGTTCCTGCTGCTATATCTCCAATTCTTTGTCCTTTGCCATTTGCAGCTGTGGTGATAAGTGCCACGATAGAGCCAAAAAGAACAGTATCAACTAATCTAAATAGCCAACGCATCAAATAAGCGCCTAAGGTTGGTTGGGTTCCGTCAAGGTTGATAACCCTAATTTTCATCGCTCTTTTCCCAATGCTTTGCCCATTCATGAATACTTCGAAAAGTAAATCATAAAACATAAGAGGTAACCATAGAAATAAAACGATAAACACAACGCCTAAAATATCATTATTATCAAACGACATACTTAAGCCCGAAAACAATAATATGCATACAATGCCCCAAGCGATGAAGATAAGCCAGTCGATGATATGAGCCACAATGCGGTCGCCGAGACTAGCAGGTATAAAATCTAAAGCAACATTCTGAGTGGTTTGAATTCGTATTTTACTCATTGTTAAATTTTTAGGGCTAAGGTATATGATATATTTGCCTAAAATAAGAAAAGTTTTTGATGCAAAAAAGTTTGTAGTATGGCAACATTCAGAAAGTTTTGTAACTTTCCGAAAGTTAGCAGAGAGAAGTATTTCAAATAAATTTTATTTATAAACCCATGCGGGAAGCCCTATTTAAAAAGCATAACCTTGATAAATGGCAGGAATTTGAGGAAGACTCACTCAATGTAAATCCTGACATCCTTTCAGAAAGGTTTGTAGAGTTGACTGACGACCTTTCGTATGCGCGTACTTTTTATCCAGTTTCGCCAACTACTCAATACCTTAATGGATTAACATCCCATCTTTTTAGTAAAATCTATGCGAATAAACGAGAAAAGGCAAGCCGTTTTATCACCTTTTGGAAAATAGAACTCCCTACTTTGTTTTATAATTCTCAGCGACAATTACTTTTTTCTTTTATCATTTTCACTATTTCAGCACTACTAGGGGCTGTTTCGGCTGCTTATGATGATTCTTTTGCTAGGCTAATTTTGGGGGATGGCTATGTTGAGATGACTTTAGAAAACATCGAGAAAGGTGACCCTCTGGCTATTTATGGAAATGAGGATGAAATCACGATGTTTTTTATGATTACCATCAATAACATCAAGGTATCGTTTATCACTTTTGTGATGGGAATTTTATTCTCGATAGGTACTGGTTATTTTTTAGTTTTTAATGGTATTATGGTGGGTGTATTCCAGTATTTCTGTTATCAACATGGTTTTTTAGAAACTTCTTTATTAACTATTTGGCTTCATGGTACACTCGAAATTTCCTCCATTGTTATTGCAGGTTGTGCGGGCTTAGTAATGGGCAATAGCCTTCTTTTTCCCAGAACTTTTACCCGACTTGCATCCTTCAAGAAAGGTGCTAGACAGGGCTTAAAAATTATTATTGGCCTAGTACCATTATTTATCGTAGCAGGATTTATTGAAAGCTTTCTTACCCGCAAACATCTTTCACTGATACCAAGTTTGATGATTATTTTGCCTTCTGCTTTGTTTATTATCTGGTATTTTGTAGTTTACCCTATACAATTAAATCGAGTTAAAAATGGAAAAAACACCCAAAATAATCTTTGAACAGGAACGAGATTTTAGTGATAAAATAAATGCAACTTTTAATTTTATTACTGCCAATTTTAAAACACTATTTTTGTCTTTATTATACCTTACGGGCCCACTAGTATTGATTGGAGGTATTTTTGGTGGGCTTGTTCAAATAGCGGCACTAGAAGTAGGAAACGTTGGTCAGGGTTCTAAAAACAGTTCTCCAGCAGAACTGTTCGGAGAAATAATGGGTAGAAATACAGCTTACCTGTTTTCTGCAAACTATTTCCTTTCATTGGTCTTTTTATTTTTTGCAAGCGTTATGGTCGCTAGTACTGTATATGCTTTTATTATTGAATACCTCTATTCAGATGAACCGCGGACAATTACCATAGAAATGGTTTGGGCACGTGTAAAAACTTTGTACCTCACCATTCTATCAAGTATTCTAAGTGTAACACTGGCATTAGCTGGTGTGTTATTAGTATTTGGCTTTTTTATTAGCCTTATTGTTTCAGGAGCAGGTTCTGGCATTTCTGCTAATTTAGCCATGTTTCTGGCTGGTTTATTGGCGTTGCTTACCATTATTTATTTAGGAATTATTTTTATTCTAAATACTTCAATCGTAGCATTTGAGGATATCAGCGTTTGGGATGCTTTTGGTAGAGCCAACTATTTGATTCAGCAAAAATGGTGGTCGACGTTTGGTTTAATAATGGTTTTTGCCATTATCAATTATTTTCTTTCTTTAGTATTTTCGGCTCCCTCTGTCATCGTTACTATCATGAAGGTATTGAAAATTGGTGGTGGAGCCTCGGAAAACATTCCCTTAATTATTACGAGCATTATTGCTACCATTGGTAGAGTACTAGTTTCATCTTTAACGTATGTGGCACTTGCTTTTCAATATTTTAATTTGGTAGAACGTAAAGATGGCACATCGCTAAAACCACAGATTTCAGCCATTGGTCAGAAGAAAACTTTTGAAAATGAAGATGAAGAATATTAGATTGTATTATCACATTTGTATAAATTTAATATTGCTTTCAGCGTATACTTCCTTTCATAGTCTGGCTGTCGTGGTTGATTCTTCAAAAGTAATCGTCAGAAAGCCACAAGAAAGCCAGATAAATGCTTTCAGAAAACTAAAAGATTACCAATATGGTACTGAGCAAGTAAACTATGTAGAAACTTGGTGGAGGCGTTTGTTGCGTCAGTTCTTTGAATGGCTTTCAGGAAGTTTATCTGGTGTGGGGAATCCTTATTTTTGGAAAGGACTTGCCTATTTCTTTATAGCGTCGGTAGTGGTTTTTGTTATTTTAAAACTCATTGGTGTTAATTTTGATGGACTTTTCAGCAAGAAATCTAAGTATGATATTCCCTATGAAACCATCGAAGAAAATATTCATCAAATAAATTTTAACGAAGCCATTACTGATGCGGTCGCACAGAAAAATTATCGCCTTGCCGTACGACTATACTATTTAAAGGCCTTGAAAGAACTAAGTGATGCAGGATTGATTCATTGGCAAATCAATAAAACTAATCAATCTTACGTTTATGAATTACAATCATCAAAATTAAAAGCTAGCTTCAATCAGGTAACACGTCAATTTGAGTACACTTGGTATGGAGATTTCCCGATTGATGAAGAACATTTTGTTGAAATTCGAGAGGATTTTTTAAAATTTAGTAATCAAATTATTTAATACAGTTAAGTATCTAAATCGTTCATAAAAACATGAAATATTTCAGTTCAATTACGCTCTTGTCCGTTTTGGTATTAATGGCTTTGTCGTCATTCAAGCCTCTATCACACACTTCAAAAATGTATGATGACGAAGACGATTATGACACCCTAGATTACTATACAATGAGTGTGGCGGGTATTAAATTAGGGGCTAATTATGGCGTAATTTTAGATAAATTGGGGTCGCCAGATTCAGTAAAAAAAGAAGAAACCCAAGATGCACAACTTTCAAATCATTTTGAAGAATATTTTTATGGCAAAGATGTCTTTTTTGTCATGGACGAAACACTAAGTGGTTTTGAATTAAAAACGCCTAAGTTTAAAATTGATAATCTATCTGACTTGAAAGTAGGTGATAATATGGCAAAAGTGAAAAAACGCTTTCCGAAATCATATAAGCTCAGAGATGTGGATAACTCTGTAGAAGACTGGATAACTACTATCAGTGTAAGGTTTGGCACAACTGATTCTTTCTTGGAAATAATGGTTCAAAACGATAAAATTATTAGTCTGACCACCATCACCGACGATGGTAGCGATTCAGAATAGTACGTATGAAAAAACATCGTTTTTACCTCTTAATTCTTTCTCTAACTATACTGGGATTCGTTTTGGTAGAAATCTACACGCCAAAACCTATCGATTGGACTCAGACGTATTCGAGTAAAGATAAAATCCCTTATGGTTGCGAGTTATTGTATAAATTACTACCAGAAGTATTCAGGAATCAAAAAATTTCTGATGGTAGAGTGCCTATTTATGCAAAGGGAGCAGCTGCTACTATAAAAAATACAAAGAGCAATTATATTTATGTGTATCAGTATTTTAGGGTAGATTCTATCAATCGTAAAAAACTATTAGACTATGTCCATCAAGGGAATAATGCCTTTATTGCTGCGGAGGATTTCTATGGATTAAAAGATACGCTACATTTTGAAACAAATTATAACCAAACATTTACTACAGATTCTGTTACTATCAATTTAGAAAATCCTCAGCTTAAAGCTCCCAAAGCCTTTCGTTATCATCACCAATCAGTAAGTGCCTATTTTGAGTTGAATTATAAGAAAGATAGTTTAACAAAACGTGTCACTACCAATGCTATCATCTTAGGCAAAAATCACACTGGCGAGGCTAATTTTATTAAAATTCCTTTTGGGAAAGGCTCATTTTATTTGAGCACTGTGCCTAAAGCTTTTTCTAATTTTTATCTGTTAAAAGCCAATAATGCTGATTATGCCTTCAAGGCGCTATCCTATTTACCCGAACAACAAGTCTACTGGGATGAATATGTAAACATTATAGGTTTTGGCAAAAACAATAGAAGTATTTTAAAATCAAAATATGCTAAAGGTGAAGACGATATCGATAGTTCTCCCTTCAAATTTATTGCTAGTCAGCCTGCACTAAAATGGGCTTATTATATTACATTGGTTTCGCTGTTGATTTATTTGATTTTTGAAGGTAAACGCCGTCAACGCATTATTCCTATCATCGAAATAACTAAAAATACCTCGTTGAGTTTTGTAGAAACTATTGGTGCTTTGTATTATAATCAAAAAGACCATAAGGCAATTTCAGATAAGAAAATAGCTTATTTATTGGCCTATATCAGACATAAATTTCATTTGAAAACTACAATTTTAGATCAGGAGTTTAGAGACGATTTAAGTCGTAAGACTAATTTACCCATTGTCGAAATTAACGACCTTTTCGATTATGTAGCAACCATGCAAAGTAGCGAACACGTTCAAGAAAAAGATTTGGTTGACTTTAATAAACACATTGAAGCATTTTATAAGAACACGTAAGATAGTTGTGAGTTAGTGAATTGTGATTTAGTGATTGATTTGGGTTGTGAAGGAGGGAGTTAGTAATTGATTGTGAGTTAGTAAGTTAAAAGAAATGATAACTCATTAATCGAATAGTCAAGCCATGACAATTCACTTAATAAAAATTAAAATCAATCACCCATTCACTAACTCAAAACTAAAATCAATCACTAAATCACAACTCACTAATTCACAATTAAACATGGAATTTGAATCAAGAATAGACCTTAGCGATTTACAAGAAGCAGTAGCCGATATCAGAGCAGAAATCGGGAAAATTATCATCGGTCAGCAAAATACTATTGATTTATTGTTGACTGCCATCTTTGCTGATGGTCATGTTTTGTTAGAGGGCGTTCCTGGCGTAGCGAAAACACTTACTGCTAAATTGTTGGCAAAAACTATCTCTACAGATTTTAGCCGTATTCAATTTACGCCTGATATGATGCCTTCGGATGTATTAGGAACAGCTATTTTTAATCCTAAAACAGCCGAGTTTGATTTCAAAAAAGGCCCTATTTTTTCAAATATTATCTTGATTGATGAAATAAATCGCTCCCCTGCTAAAACTCAGGCGGCCTTGTTTGAGGTAATGGAAGAACGACAAATTACTAATTCGGGCACTACTTATCCGATGTCTTTTCCGTTCCTAGTAATGGCGACACAAAACCCTATTGAGCAAGAAGGAACTTACCGTTTACCTGAAGCCCAATTAGACCGTTTTCTTTTTAAAATCATCATCAACTATCCATCTTATCAAGAGGAGGTACAAATCCTCCAAGGTAATCATACTCGCTCTAGTGCGGCATCTAGTAATCCTGTGGAATTGATTGATAGAATTTTGACGCCAGCTCAATTAACAGCTTTACGCGAAAAAGTACGACAATCTATCGTTGACATTAAAATTTTAGAATATATCGCCAAGATTATTCATGAAACCCGTAATTCAAAATTCATCTATTTGGGTGCTTCACCACGGGCATCTGTGGCCTTATTAAATGCGTCAAAAGCCTTGGCAGCTATCAGAGGTAGAGATTTTGTAACACCAGAAGATGTGCAGGAGCTTACCCCTGCGGTACTTCGTCACAGAATTATTCTTACTCCAGAAAAAGAGATGGAAGGCTCAACACCAGAAGACATCATTGCTCAGATTCTTCAAAAAATCGAAGTACCAAGATGATTGAAGTGATGAATTAGGAGTGGTGAGTGTTGAATTGTCATAAAGTTTTACCCGCTGATATAGCAGATTAAAATCGCTGATTTACGCTGACAACATAAATATCTGCGATAATCTGCGGAAAAATCTTTGTAAATCTGCGGGTAAAGTAATTCACCATAAAGTTTTACCCACTGATATAGCAGATTAAAAACCGCTGATTTACGCTGACAATATATTATCCGCGCAAATCAGCGAATATAATCTCCAAAATCTGCGGGTAAAAAATACGTTGTCCTCAAGTCTTAAAGTCTAAAAATCCTAAAGTCCAAAACCCTAAAGTCTCAAAATCAAAAAATTATATATCCTCCAAAAGTACAATTTATCAATTTTCGTTATACCTTTGTTCCACAATCACAAAAAGGGGTGCCTTAATATAACGGGCTGAGATTATACCCACTGAACCTGATGCGGGTAATTCCGTCGAAGGGATTTTGTAAATTTGGTTTTGCGTTTAGGTTACGTGAACAGATTTAAAATCAATCAATTACATAGGGTTTCACATTGTTAAATCTAACGGGATTTGACTCCTTTGCCTGTTGTTAATCTTTTCAAAGATGAAAAACTTAACGACTACTTCAAGAAATCTGTTTGTTCAAACAGGTGTTCTCAATCAGTTCGTTGCTATGATTCGCCTATCGGTAAATCAGAAAAATAATATTATAAGCTATTCAACATTGATTGCTTTAGTATTTTTCCTCTCTATTCAATCGTATGCTCAGTACACTATTTCTGGTAAAATTGTCGATGCTGAGGGTAACAAACCTTTGGCTGGTGCAAATATTACCTTAGTAAGTGCCGTAAGAGGTACACAAAGCAATGCACAGGGATTATACCTCCTCAAAAATGTAAAAAAAGGTACTTATACGTTGAGAATTAGTTTTGTTGGTTACGAGAAAAATGTACAAGTAATTGATTTACAAAAAGATGCTTCTTTCGATTTTGTCTTACATAAATCTACTTTTGTGGCAGATGAAGTAGTCGTAAGTGCTACCCGTGCTAATGCCAAATCTGCTATCGCATTCACGGATGTTTCTAAAGAAGATATTCAGAAACAGAACCTTGGACAAGACATTCCTCAGTTACTAAACTTTACGCCTTCGTTGGTTTCTACGTCGGATGCAGGTGCGGGAGTAGGTTATACAGGTGTAAGAATTAGAGGGACTGATGCTACCAGAATCAATGTGACAATTAATGGCATTCCATTAAATGATGCTGAGTCACAAGGTACTTTTTGGGTTAATACCCCTGACTTGGCTAGCTCGGTTAGTTCTATCCAGATTCAACGTGGTGTAGGTACTTCCACCAATGGGGCTGGTGCTTTTGGGGCTTCGATTAATGTTTCTACAAACGAATTCAGAAAACAGGCTTATGCCGAAATCAACTCTGCTTATGGCTCATTCAATACTTTAAAAAACACTCTTTTAGTGGGCTCAGGCTTGGTAAATGATAAATTTACCTTTGATGCTCGTTTGTCTAAAGTGACTTCGGATGGATATGTCGATCGTGCTTCTTCTGACTTAAAATCATTTTATCTTTCTGGTGCTTATTTTGGCAAAAAATCTTTTGTTCGTTTGAATGTATTTTCTGGCAAAGAAAAGACTTATCAAGCTTGGGAAGGTGTTCCAGAAGCTACTCTAGCAACCAATCGTACTTTCAATTTATATACGTATCCTAACCAAACGGATAACTATCAGCAAGACCATTATCAATTGCTTTCTTCTCATAGTTTATCAAATGCTTGGACTTTCAACTTGAATTTCCATTATACGTATGGACGTGGATATTATGAGCAATTCAAAGAGCAAGATAAATTATCAAAATATGGTTTGCCTAATGTAGTATTCGGTGCAACAACTATTACTAAGACAGATTTGGTGCGTCGTAAATGGTTGGATAATGATTTTTATGGTACTACATTCTCTTTTGATTATCAAGGAAGTAAAAAGCTAACGGCCAATTTTGGAGGTGCATTGAACGAATACGATGGTAGAAATTATGGCGAAATTATCTGGGCTCAATATGCTTCTACTTCAAAAATAGGCGACCGCTATTATGATGGTAATTCTAAAAAGGTAGATTTTAATGTATATGCAAAAGCATTCTATCAGTTCACCGAGAAATTAAACGCTTTTGCTGATTTACAACTCAGAACAATCAATTATGAGATTAAAGGAACTGATGACAACCTGTTGAATATTGGACAAAAAGTAGATTACAAATTCTTTAATCCTAAAGTTGGTTTAAGTTACCAAGTATCACCGAGCACTTCTGCGTATGCTTCCTATAGTGTGGGCAACAAAGAACCTAGTCGCTCAGACTTTGTGGATAACGTAGGCAAAACGCCAAAATCAGAAAAACTGAATGATTTTGAGTTGGGTTATAAAACTCAGACAGGAAAAACGGCTTTTGCAGTGAACGGTTACTTTATGAACTATAATAACCAATTGGTATTGACAGGAAAACTAAATGACGTTGGTAGTGCAATTCGTGTAAATGTACCAGAAAGTTATCGTTTGGGCATAGAAGTAGAAGCAGGTGTACAACTTAACAAATCTTTGAAAGTAAATGCTAATGCTACTTTCTCAGAAAACAAAATCAAAAACTTTACAGAGTCAATCTATAATTACGATACTGAATCAGAAACGCTTTTACCTACTTTGAGTAAAACAAATATTGCTTTTTCACCTAATGTAATCGTAGGTTCACAAATATTATATACCCCTGTGAAGGGTTTAGAATTAGGCTTATTGTCTAAATATGTAGGAAAACAATATTTGGATAATACCTCTAACGAAAACCGTAAATTGAATGCCTATTTCACCAATGATATTTGTGCCATTTATACGATCAAAGGAAAGACATTGAGAGAAGTAAGCTTTAGTTTCTTGGTAAACAATCTTTTCAATACCCTTTATGAATCTAATGGTTATACGTATAGCTATATTGCTGAAGGAGTATCTTATACTGAAAACTTCTATTATCCACAAGCTGGTACTAACGTAATGGCTGGTGTAAGTCTGAAATTCTAAGCATTCGGTCAAAATCTCATTCATAGGCTATTTTTTAGTACATATTTGTATTAAAAAATAGCCTATTTATTTGTCTATAAATTTAAATACACCGCTAAAATTTACGAATTAAGATTACGCCAATTATCAAGAAAAATGCACCGATAATCCTGCCCAATGATATTTCTCTGACGGGGGCATCTAGCCAACCAAAATGGTCTAATAATAACGAAACCGTCATTTGTCCTGCTACAATCAAACCAAATGTCAAAGCTACACCCAAGCGTGGCATTAATACGATAACGGTACTGATATAAAACGCCCCTAAAATTCCTGCCAACCAAACATACCAAGGAGCATTTTTAAATTGACTAAATTGTGACAAAGGAATACGCGTAACAATAGCATATACAGTAAGGGCTATCAATCCCGTAGCAAAAGACAACAAGGCAGCTAATACTGGATTGCCGACCAATCTTGCCATTTTAGCATTCAAACCTGCTTGTGTAGGGAAAACGGCTCCGCATAAAAAAGCTAAAAATATTAAAAAGTATTGCATTGGATAAATGGTTTATAAAGTATTCTTCCCACAAAAGTATAATATAAAGCCCGAAGGTTCATTCTTATTGTCTTTCTGGTGAACAATCCTTATTTTTAGACAAAAACCTTATTTTATGTCTCCGACAACTAAAAAAACTGAAATACTTGCTGGTATAAGTTCCTTTTTGGCTACAATGTATATTATCATTGTTAATCCCTCAATTCTTTCGCAGGCAGGAATGCCCTTCGATGCGGTATTGACTGCTACAGTTTTACTTTCATTTTTCTGTAGTTTAATGATGGGGCTTTATGCTAAAAACCCTATTGTTGTGGCTCCGGGCATGGGTATGAATGCCTTCTTTACGTTTACGGCAGTAAAGGGCATGGGAATTTCCTATCAAGTAGCGTTGGGTGCTGTATTTTGGGCGGGAGTTTTCTTCTTGATTTTATCCATTTTCAATTTGCGCACTTATATCGTAAAGGCTATTCCTAAACCCCTTCGTTTTGCTATTTCGGCAGGTATTGGGTTGTTTATCAGTCTCATCGGTTTTGAAAATGCTCATTTTATCATTGCCAATCCTGTTACGTTGGTAAGTATTGCTAGTTTTCATAATCCTATCATCATTACTTTTCTCTTTGGGTTATTACTAACAGCCATCTTGATAGTACGGGATGTAAAAGGAGCTATTATCATAGGCATCGTTATCACTACTTTACTGGCTATTCCAATCGGTAGAATGTGGGGTGATGCATCAGCTATTAACTTCGGACAAAAGACTTTAGTCAATTGGAATGGCTTGATAGCTGCACCAGACTTTAGCTTAATCTTTCAGCTAGATATCATCCATTCTTTCAAATTTGCTTTATTTCCTATCATTTTTGCTTTTGTCTTTACTGATATGTTCGATAGCCTTTCTACTTTTGTAGGCTTGGCAGAGGCTGCCTATCTGTACGACGAAAATGGTGAGCCACGTAATATCAAACAATCGTTGCTGACAGACGCGGTGGCTACTTTATTAGCAGGAATCTTAGGGACAAGCCCCGGAACGGCCTATATAGAATCGGCAGTGGGGATAGAACAAGGTGGACGCAGGGGTTTAACGGCTATTACGGCGGGTATTTTGTTTTTGCCTTTTATGTTTTTATCACCTCTATTATCAGTAATTCCAGCTATTGCTACGGCTCCTGCCTTAATAGTGGTAGGCGTATTTATGATGAAGCCCATTACCAAAATCAATTGGGCTAAAATGGATGATGCCATCCCTGCATTTTTGGCTTTGGTTTTAATTCCTTTTTCTTATTCTATCACACAAGGCATTATCTGGGGATTTTTGTCTTGGACAATCATCAAGGTTTTCGCTGGCAAACCTAAAGAAGTATCGCCTGCTCTTTGGGTGATAGATGGTTTTGCTGTTTTGTCTTTAATTATTTCTTGAAGTGATTAGTAATTGGTTATTAGTGATTAGACATCTATCATACATAGTTAAAAGTCTAATTGCGAACCCAACCCTAATTACTAATTACTATTCACCAATCACTTAATCAACAAATGAAAAAAATACTTATCCTACTTTTATTTAGTTTACAAATTCAGGCTCAAAAGCCATTAACGGCTATTTTGGGTGCATTTAGTCAAGAGGTGAAATTACTGGAAGATTCGCTGAGTAACAAAAAAGAAGTAAACCTAAAAGGCATTCGTTTCTTAACGGGTGAACTTCGTGGGCGTTCTGTGGTAGTTGCTTTAACGGGTGTGGGCAAAGTAAATGCTGCCATGACTACTACTATTTTATTAATGAACTGGAATCCAGCACAGTTGATTTTCACGGGTATTGCAGGGGGTATTCATCCAGACTTGCTACCGGGTGATATCGTGATTGCGAAATCTACTTTTGAACATGATTACGGCAAAATCGATTCTACTGGATTTACACTTCGCCCTACCCGAAATCCTGCCTATGTAGAAATGAACCCTATTTATTTCCCTGCTGATGAAATATTGCTAAAAAAAGCACAGGGTATTTCAAAGAAAACACCTTATAGGATTGTAGGAACCAGAAATCTTAACGTGATGACGGGCGTTATTGCTACAGGTGATGTTTTTGTAAACTCCAATCAAAAAGTGGATGAATTGCGGATAAAATATGGTGCAGATGCTACAGAAATGGAAGGTGCGGCAGTGGCACAAGTATGTTTTCAACAAAAAATTCCTTGTTTGGTGATTAGAAGTATTAGCGATAATGCCAATTCAAAAGCACATTTAGATATGAAAACTTTTGAATATGTAGCGGCTTATAATTCGGCAAGTTTGGTATTGGGTATCTTAGGGGATTTATAGAAAAAATAGCACTGAGTAGCACGAGTTTTCAACTCGTCGCTCAATTGTTAATGATTGTTAAGTAAAAAACTAATGTTATAGCAAAAAACGTTGTCGTTATTAGACTTCTTATTGGATTTAATGACTAAAAGACTTAATGACTAAAGGATTACTATCTTTTGTCTTTTAGTCATTAAATCATTGCCTAAAGGCTATTACCCATGAATGCAAAAACACTCAGAATATTTGTTGCTTTATCTATCCTGCTTTTAGGAGGAGTAATTGTTGTGCAATATTATTGGTTTAATCAAGCTTACAATATCCAAGACCGTGATTTTGACCAACGAACTACGGCCGCTTTGAGAGTAGTTTGCAAAAGAATATTAGCATTCAACAAAAATCCTAACAACAAAATCATTGACCCTGTAGAGCGAGTTACTTCAAACTACTATACTGTTCAGGTAAACGATACCATCAATCACATGATTTTGGAGGAGTTTTTAAAACAGGAGTTTGCGCATAATGATATTCGCATCAATTTTGAATTTGGCATTTACGACTGTTTGAAGGATAATATCAGATATACGTCTTTTGTATGTCATTCCGAAAACTGCGACCGCTCAGATTCTACCAGTTCTTATCATTTTCCCGATTTAGATATTCATAATTATTATTTCGGAGTTCATTTTCCTGATAAAAAATTATTCCTTTTAAGCGACCTAGACAATTGGTTTGTTTCATCAGCTATTTTACTAGTAGTAATGGCCTTTTTTGTATATGCCTTGATGCTGATTTTTAAACAAAAAAGACTTTCTGAAATTCAGAACGACTTTATTAATAACATGACGCATGAATTCAAAACGCCAATATCTACTATTTCCATTTCCAGCGAAGTGCTGATGAAGCCAGAGATAGTCAATACCCCAGAACGTTTATTGAGCTATGCTGCTATTATCAGAAAAGAAGCCGCCCGTTTAAAAAAGAATGTCGATACGGTTTTACAAACGGCCAATATTGCTCAAAAAATAGATAAGCTTAATTTTGAAGAAGTAGATATTCATGAATTAATCAACGAATTATCCATCAACTGTGAACCTTTGTTTAAAGAAAAAAATGGAGAGTTAATTATTGATTTAAAAGCTACGCATAGCATAATCAAAGTTGACAGGCTACATTTTACCAACATTATTCACAACTTAATCGACAATGGGGTTAAATATTGCGAACGTCCGCCAGTAATCATTATCACGTCTGAAAATATTGGTAATAATTTAATGATATCGGTAAAAGATAATGGTATAGGGATTTCAGAAAGAGACCAGAAACAAGTATTTAATAAGTTTTTCAGGGTACACACTGGCGATGTACATAATGTAAAAGGCTTTGGGCTGGGACTTTATTACGTGAAAGAAATGGTAGAAGGTCATAAAGGCACTATCCTACTAAAAAGCAAATTAGGTGAAGGTTGTGAATTTAGGTTATTACTTCCTTATATTGCTTAGCTTATTCATAAAAAAAGGTATCGACCAATGGCACGATACCTTTCTAACATCTAAACACCTAACTGATTATTTTTATCACTTCATACCATATTTCTCCATTTTGTAAAACGGCTCTGTATTGAATACCGTCAACAATATAATATGTGTCGCCATTGATTTGTAGTTGCTCATAGCCATCAGGGATACTTTCTACTAATGCCCCGATTGGAGGAGGTACCACTACGTAATCATTGTTTTGATATTCATAATATGCACCATTATAGTAATGATAAGGGCGATTATAAAGGTTAAACACTCTGTGTTCACGTGGTAAATACTTTACTCTGATACCTATAGGTGCAGGAGCAACCACATACGTGTTTTGATAAGGTCTATAATACACCCCATTATCGTAACGGAAATTAATACCACCGAAAGAAACAGAGATAGATGTGCTTGGTGCTACATTTACCACACTATTACGTCTTGGTAAAGATGCATAACGCCAGTTGGGAGTATTGTTTCTATACACAACCGTTGTTTGGTTCACTACTGGTCGTCTGTTTACAATCACCTTACGATTATTATCATATCTGTCATTCCCACGATTGTTATTATCGTATCTATTATTACCACCACCATTATAGGCACCATTATTATTACCACCATTACCACGGTTGTCGTTTCTGTCTACATGGTTATCAACGCGTGCTCTTTCGTTTCCTCTTCCGTTATTATCATTATGCTTGTCATTTTTCCCTCTATCGTCTCTACCTCGGTCACCATGTTGAGCAACACCTACAAAAGAGTGAAGACTAATGCTTGCCATTAAAATAACAGTAGCTAATTTGATTTTACTTTTAGAACCAACTTCTATCGAAGTGTTAGGTTGAATATGCATTGCTTTCATAATAGTATTGTTTTTAATTTTATGTCGGTTAGATTGCGGATATTTTCAATAGTTTAGTCTATTTATTTTCATTAACAATCGTTAACATTTGAGTAAATTGGACGATTATTATCTTATAAGATTAAATTCATTTTAAAATCTATCTTAAATCAATAACGATGAAAAAATACCTTATTTTAATCTGTTTATTAAACGGCTGTTTATTTTCAATGCTAGCTCAAAAAAAAGCTGATAAACAAGAATGGATTAAACTATTCAATGGGAAAAACTTAGATGGATGGGACATCAAGATTGCAGGAGAAGACCTTAATGTAAATTATAAAAACACATTCCGCGTAGAAAATGGAATGATGCGGGTAGCTTATGATCAATACAAAACCTTTGACGATAAGTTTGGACATATTTATTACAAAACTCCCTATTCATATTATATCATTCGCTTTGAATACCGTTTTCAAGGTGAACAATTGGCTGGTGGGGCATCATGGAATGTACGAAACAGTGGCGTAATGTTGCATTCGCAATCAGCTAAGAGTTTATCAAAAGGGCAAAGCTTCCCTGTGTCTTTAGAATTACAGCTATTAGGTGGCTTGGGTAAAGGTGAGCGTCATACGGGCAATTTGTGTACGCCAGGGACGGAAGTATATATGAATGGTAAAATTGTAACAGACCATTGTACTGATTCAAATTCAAAAACATATAATGGTGATCAATGGGTAAAAGCTGAGGCCATTGTTTTTGGCGATTCGTTAATCCATCATATTATTGAAGGCGATACTGTGTTGACATTTGAAAAGCTACATATTGGTGGAGGTTTTGTGAGTCCTGAATATGACTGGAAGCAAGCCAAAATTGATAATGGTGCTGAGTGGATTAAAAAAGATGGACAACCTTTAAAGGGAGGCTATATAGCGATGCAAGCCGAAAGCCATGCAATCGATTTCCGTAATATTGAATTGTTAAACCTAAAAGGCTGTACAGACCCTAAAGCAACCAATTATAAATCGTACTACAAAAAGGCTGATAACAAGAGTTGTGTGTACCGTAAATAATGGTTTAGCTCAATTTATCCCATTGACTCCATTGGTAAATACATTCTTTTTCAGCTTTTAGCCAATGGTCTAAAGCTCTATCTCGTGGACGGCGTTCGTCAAGCCACTGATTATAGGCACGTGCTTTAATTTGTTCAAACCGTTGAACATCTTGCCAATAAAATTCGCAAGTATTTTGCTCGAAATCGAAAGGAGGATTAGGAAAAAAATCCTGTCTTCCTTCGATATCAGCAGTATGTCGGTAGCAAAGGTGTTTCTTCGGACAGTCGCCCCCTTTGCACATTGTTATATCATATAGCATTATTCTAGCATTAAATAGAAATATTATTTGCTCAATAATATCAACATAATTTATTGAAATTCTTCGACTAATCTTCAATCAATTAATTGTCCTTATTCTTTTTACGAATTATTCTCAGCGATATTGTCTATTAAAGCCACTGATTAAAAAAAACTCTTCAAATTCTTTCATAACTATTTGTATATTAACAAGAAAGCCGTAATTTTGCAGTCCGTTTCATAGCGCAGTCAGGTAAAATTGCCTATAAGTACTTTCAAATGACTGTGAATCAGATTGTTTAGTTACAAAATAATCTACATGAAACACCCGAGGATTTTCAGGTAAGGAAGCTTCCACCCTTATTGGCAGAAAATTTTCAATAACTCAAACGATTTTAAATTTTTACCATAATGGCAAAAGAAATAGCAGGCTACGTAAAGTTGCAATGCAAAGGTGGTGCCGCTAACCCATCACCCCCAATTGGTCCAGCCTTGGGTTCTAAGGGTTTGAATATCATGGAGTTCTGTAAGCAGTTTAATGCTAGAACACAAGATAAACCAGGTGTTATTCTTCCAGTTTTGATTACTTACTACAAAGACAAATCTTTTGATTTCGTAGTAAAGACTCCTCCTGCACCGATTTTGTTGTTGGAAGCAGCGAAAGTAAAATTGGGTTCTGCTCAGCCAAACTTGAAAAAAGTTGGTTCAGTATCTTGGGATCAAGTACGTACAATCGCAGAAACAAAAATGCCTGATTTAAACTGTTTCACCATCGAGTCAGCAATGAGCATGGTAGCAGGTACAGCTCGCTCAATGGGCTTGAACGTAACAGGAGAAAAACCTTTCTAATTTGAAGATTAGATAATTTGAAAATTAGAAGATTGATTTTAATCAACTTTAATTTCAATGTCATTTTCGAATTAGCTCATTTTCAAATTTTCAAATTGAAAAGAATAATGGCTAAGTTAACAAAAAAGCAAAAAGAAGCTCAATCAAAATTTGATGCAACGCAATCGTATTCACTTACGAAAGCTGCTGAAATTTTGAAAGAGATTTCATATACGAAGTTCGACTCTTCAGTAGATATCGACGTTCGTTTGGGGGTTGACCCTCGTAAAGCTGACCAAATGGTTCGTGGCGTGGTTGCTTTGCCTCATGGAACAGGAAAAGAAGTACGAGTACTTGTACTTTGTAGCCCTGATAAAGAGGAAGAAGCAAAAGCGGCAGGTGCTGACTTTGTTGGTTTGGATGAATATATCCAAAAAATTGAAAAAGGTTGGACTGACATTGATGTAATCATCACAATGCCAACCGTAATGGCTAAGTTAGGTCGTTTAGGTCGTGTTTTAGGACCTCGTGGCTTAATGCCAAATCCAAAATCAGGTACTGTTACCTTGAACGTTGGACAAGCTGTTACAGAAGTGAAAGCTGGTAAAATCGACTTCAAAGTTGACAAAACTGGTATCATCCACACTTCTATCGGTAAGGTTTCATTCACTCCTGAGAAATTAGCTGAAAATGCTCAGGAACTTATCAACACTTTGTTGAAATTGAAGCCATCTTCAGCCAAAGGAACATACGTGAAGTCAGTTAATTTGTCTTCTACAATGTCTCCGGGTGTTAAAATTGACCAAGGAACAGTTAAAGGTTTGTAATCATGACAAAGGAAGAAAAAGGTATAATTATCCAAGAGTTGGGCGAAAAGTTCGCAGCTACTCCTTACTTCTATATTACAGATACCGGTGGTTTAACTGTTGCAGAAGTAAACGCATTTAGAAGAATGTGTTTCCAACGTGGTTTTGAGTACCGTGTCGTTAAAAACACGCTTATCGCAAAAGCATTGGAAACAACTGGAGTAGACTATACTTCATTTAACGATACAGTTTTCAAAGGTTTATCAGGAATCATTTTCTCACCAGAAAATCCTAAGACTCCAGCGAAATTGATCAAAGACTTCAAAAAAGAAGCAGGTAAAGATAAAATTAAATTCAAAGGTGCTTCTATTGAAGGAGGTTTATACATCGGAGAAGATCAATTAGCTGCTCTTGAAAATGTTAAGTCTAAACAAGAGATGATTGGCGAAATCGTTGGATTATTACAATCTCCTGCGAAAAACGTTGTTTCTGCTCTTCAAAGCAGCGGTGGCAAATTAGCTGGCATCCTTAAAACTCTTTCAGAGAGAGAAGGTTAATTTTCAAACTTGATGATGATTCATAAGTGATGAGTTGTGAGTAATAAGTTATGAGTTTAAAATACTGATATACAGTGCTTTAATTTATACAACACATTATTTATTTTACAGTTACTTAAAATCATTTTCAAATTTCCAAATTAGCTTATTTTCAAATTGAAATAGGCTTCCAAGTACAAAAACATATAGTAAATTAATAAAATCGTAAACAATAAAAAATCTTAATACAATGGCAGATTTAAAAGCATTCGCTGAGCAATTAGTGAACTTAACTGTAAAAGAAGTTAATGAATTAGCAGCAATTTTGAAAGATGAGTATGGTATCGAGCCTGCTGCTGCTGCTGCAGTAGTTGTAGCTGGTAACGCTGGTGGTGGTGACGCTGCTGAAGCTCCTGCTGAACAAACATCATTTGATGTTATCTTGAAATCTGCTGGTGCTAGCAAATTAGCAGTAGTTAAATTGGTGAAAGACTTAACAGGTCTTGGCTTGAAAGAAGCTAAAGATTTAGTTGACGGAGCTCCAAAAGCTGTTAAAGAAGGTGTATCTAAAGACGAAGCTGAAGGTTTGAAAAAATCTTTAGAAGAAGCTGGTGCTGAAGTTGAAGTTAAGTAATTAACTGATATTTTACAATAGAAAAAGGGTTGCAACTTAGTTGTAACCCTTTTTCGTTTTAAAGACTAATTGACTGATTTTAAAGGATTTAATATAATTATCAATCCCTTATCGAACTTTTCCTATTAGGGGGTGACTTAAGTCACCCCCTAATAGGAAAAGTTCGTGTTTTATATAATGTTCCTTAAAAAGAGAAAACAAACAAGACCTCAACAATTCTGTTTATTATCACTAGAGAGGGACTTAAGTCCCTCCCTAGTGATTGTCTTTCTATCAATAACCGCAAGAGTTACCGCTACGTTTTAGAAGGAATTATTGGTTTTGATTTTAATTAATAGCCTCCTAATAAACAAATTCTCCAAATTCAGATTGAATCGTTACTTGTTTACCTTCAAAGCCTTCTACCCTACCAATAATCTGCGCATCAATTCCGAATGATTTTGAAATATCAATCAAAGTCTGGGCATATTGTGGGTTGATATATATTTCAAGCCTATGCCCCATATTGAATACCTTATACATTTCTTTAAAATCTGTATTGCTTTCTTCCTGAATCATTTTAAACAATGGAGGCAAAGCAAAAAGATTATCTTTGATAATATGCACATTATTTACAAAATGTAGCACCTTTGTTTGGGCTCCACCCGAACAATGTACCATACCATGTATTACAGGTCTTAATTCGTTCAATATCGCCTTTACAACGGGTGCATAAGTACGAGTTGGCGAAAGGATTAATTGACCTATGTTCAATGGCGCTCCTGCTACTTCATCAGTCAGACGTTTTGAGCCACTGTATACCAAATCTTTCGGTACGGCAGGGTCAAAGCTTTCAGTATATAAATCGGCTAAATAATGACCAAGGACATCATGACGCGCAGAAGTTAAGCCATTAGAACCCATTCCACCATTATATGTTTTTTCATAGTTCGACTGTCCGTCGGAAGCTAAGCCAACAATTACGTCTCCTGCTTGGATAGTATGATTAGAAATCACGTCTGAACGTTTCATTCTAGCTATCACGGTAGAATCTACAATGATTGTTCTTACTAAATCGCCAACGTCTGCTGTTTCGCCACCAGTACTCCAAATACCAATACCATTGTCTCTTAGCATTTCTAGTACTTCTTCAGTACCATTAATAATTTCAGCAATTACTTCGCCTGGAATAAGGTTTTTGTTACGACCAATCGTGCTTGATAGCAACATATTATCGGTTGCACCCACACAAATTAAATCATCCGTATTCATCACCACGGCATCTTGAGCAATGCCACGCCACACAGAAATATCGCCTGTTTCTTTCCAATAAAGATAAGCCAATGATGATTTAGTACCTGCACCGTCGGCGTGCATAATATTGCAATAGGTGTCGTCGCCACCTAACATATCTGGAGAAATTTTACAAAATGCTTGCGGAAAAAGCCCTTTATCAAGTTTTTCGATGGCTTTATGTACGTCTTCTTTAGAGGCAGAAACACCTCTTTGCATGTAACGATCGGTCATTATGCGATTTACTTTTGTCGTTTTATTAATCAATGCTACAAAGTTACGCTTATCTCAATAAAAAACTTCATTCAAAACTTTACTAAAGGATATTTGCCATTAAATTTATTGAGGCGACATCCTTAGATTGCCTTCTTGCTGATTTTAATGCTATTATAAACTTCTGATTAACAAAAGATTAAGCGCAACAAAAAAGTGTAGCAAGACGTTATTTTTTCAAGATTTATCAGTAATTTACCAAATCATTAAAAACACCTCTTAAAAACACATCAATCAGTAGATATTTACAAAAGCAATCACGAGTTCAAGTATATTCTTTCAACATTAAAATTTAAGGATTATGGGTCGGAAAGTTTTAGTTTTAAATCAAGATTATAGTGCTTTAACCGTTTGTTCGATTCCTAAAGCTTTTTTGTTGGTCTTCCTGAAAAAAGCTGATTTAATATCTGAATCTGCCACTGAACAATTAAGAAGTGTCTCTCAGTCTTTCCCCATGCCTTCGGTCATTCGTTTACACCGCTATGTGTATTTGCCTTATAAAGGCGTGATGCTATCAAGGCAGAACATTTTTAGACGTGACGGCGGGCAATGTCAATATTGTGGAACACCAGAAGATTTAACGTTAGATCATGTATTGCCCAAGTCAAGAGGGGGAAGAACGTCATGGGATAACCTTGCTACCGCCTGTAAGCGATGCAATTCAAGAAAAGGAGACCTTACCCCAGAAGAAGCAGGAATGCCTTTAAAAACCAAACCTTATAAACCTTCGTTTGTGATGTTTTTAAGAGATTTTGGTGGAAGTATAGAAGAAAGCTGGTTACCTTTCTTGGGAAAAAGAAAAGAGAAAGCATTTGTTCAATAAATAATAAGAGGTCGCTCATTGATGGGCGACCTCTTATTGGTTTATTGATTGATTAAACTACTAGTTCGTTGTATTGCTTTCTTATACAAAGGCACCGTACTACAAGGCTCCCCAAACATCAATGATTGCACATAAGGCTTAAATAATCTCGTTATTTCTACATAAGCACTAGTTGGTACGGGTACTTTTGAACAACCCTTTATGACAACTTTTGCTCCACGATATTCTTCTGGATTAATCTTAGCAAGGGCTTCATAAAATAGCTTGTCTTCCAAGGCTTTTAAATCTCCAAAAACAATACAATTGGCAAAGTCTTGTAATTTCAAAGTCAATAGCATATAGGCCCAAGTAGGAATTACAGCATCTTCTGAACAGATAACTGCGACATTTTTGCCTTCATACTGCGACCAATCATGATTTTTAAGGAATTCTCTAAAGTCTTTTTCCTTTAAAATCATGCCCATAAAAAGATTATCTTTAAGGTCATATACCACTCGCTCTCCTTTGTGGTAAAGTTCCTCAAGGTCGAATGAGATTAGACCGCTACTAGCTACTTTATTGATAATGATATCTTCCATATCGCTTACGATTTAATGAATCGGTTTATATTTTCTTTGGCTGAGTTCCTACAAAATCTTTTAGATAGAAAGGTTCAAAGCTCACTACGTTTTCAAATAACGATTCTTCAAAAGATTTAGTTGCCAAATACCCTATGCTTTTAGCAGAAGGAAGGATAGGTATCTCTAAAAATTTGGCATTATTATGTGAGATAGACTCTCGACATTTGTCTGCTCCGTCACCAAAGAAGACTATCGGCTGGGTATTGAGTAAATCAAGGAAAGAATATTCGTCGATAACCTTCGCTTCTGTCTCTACTATACTGGTTAGATTGGTCTTTACTATAGTACAATATACTTCCATTCTTCTAGCATCAATCATCGGGCAAAGCAAATAATTCGCAGGAAAAAAATCTTTTACTTGATAAGCCATTGCCTCTAAAGTATTGATAGCAATCAGAGGTTTGTCTAACGCAAAACAAAAACCTTTGGCCGTAGAAACCCCAATGCGTAACCCTGTATAAGAACCCGGACCTTTGGCCACAGCGATAGCGTCTAATTCACTTAAAGTAAACCCTGATTGCTTTACTACATTTTCGCAAAGGGTGGTTAACATTCCTGAATGAGACTTTTCAGTAAAAAGCTCGCTACAAGCCAATATTTTGCCATCTTGATGAACAGCAACCGAACATACTTTGGTGGAAGTATCAATGCTAAGGATTAATGCCATTGGAATATTAATAATTAATTTCCTACAAAATTACATCCAAGCTATGGCAAATAAAAATGGCGATAGATTTCTCTACCGCCATCCGTAATATTGTTCTCTTTTATTAATGCATTATCGATTAATTTCCTTTCAGAATTGATTGATAACGTGGCATATCTGTAAACAATTTCAAAGCCTCCTGAATTTCAGGGTCTTTGGCGAAAGATTGCTCACGCGTACCTCTTTGTAAATAATAATGCACTACTATTTCTTGTTCTAAAGCTGTTTTTATTTCGTCTTTAAACTTCATAATATCAGCTTCTTTGCTATGCGAAAGTTTATTTCTAAGAGACTTTAGTTGTTCAGAGATATTCTCATAATAGCGTTCTCTTTTAGCAGATGCTTCCAATAAGTTAAGGTCTTTTTCAGCCTGAGTGGTATAATCAAAGTCTTGTGTAACTGCCCATTTTACAAAGTCGTTGTATTCAGCATTTGTTAATTCAAAATCTTTCGCTGGTTTAATCGACGGATGGTCAAAATGATATTTAATGGCATAATCAAACAGAATGTATCTATTCGATAAAGCTAAAGTAACGGCAGCAGGATAAGGTCTATCCACTTCAATGTCTGGCAAAATACCGCCACCATCATACACTACTCTACCACTTTTTACAGTTTTGAATAGTCTGCGCAACGAATCTGGCAATTTTCCTACACTACCATCTGGATTACGGTGACTATAGTCAATAGCCTGAATACAACGTCCACTTGGAATATAATACTTTGCCGTAGTTACTTTTAGTTTGGTATTATAAGTCAAATCACGGGTTATTTGAACAAGTCCTTTTCCATAACTACGTTGCCCGATTAATACACCACGGTCATAATCTTGAATCACACCTGCCACGATTTCAGCGGCCGAAGCACTTCTTGAGTTTGTCAATACTGTTACAGGCATTTCAGTGTCTATGGCAGCATTCAATCCTACGTAAGTCTTATTCCAGTCTTCTACTTTACCTTTGGTTGAAACAATCTCAGATTCTTTTGGAAGAAAAATATTACAAATATCTACTGCCATATTCAAGAGTCCTCCTGGGTTTTCTCTTAAATCAAGGACTAACTTTTTCATACCCTTACCTTTTAGTTCGGTAAAAGCTGTACGTACTTCTTTAGACGCCGTACCTGTAAAGTCTTTTAAATCGATATAGCCTACTTCGTTATTAATCATACCGTAATACGGTACGTTTTTCATTTTTACTACATCACGCACGATAGAAACTTCTTCTAATTTATCTGTTCCATAACGCTTAACAGTTATCCTTACGGCTGTTCCTGTTTGTCCTTTGATGAGCTTGCCAGCATCATTGATTTTACGTGCTGCCAAATCTACGCCATCTACTTTTACAATTTCATCCCCAATGCGTAATCCTGATTTTTCGGCGGGTGTTCCTTCATCAATCAGCATAATTACAATTTTGCCATTTCTATTGCCCGTTACAATACCAATACCGTTGTATTTACCCGTAGTCATCGTCATGTAATCTTCGATTTCATCTTCGGCATAATATACAGTGTAAGGGTCAAACGATTTCAACATGGCATCAATAGAAGTCTTGATCGTTTTGTTGGGATTGATTTCATCTACATAATAGCGATTCAATTCCTTGAAGAGCGTAGCATAAATGTCTAAGTTTTTGGCAATTTCAAAGAAACGCTCACCCGGTTCCGTAAATGATGCCAACGAAAAACCTATCACAGTAATTGCTGTGATTATTAATGACTTAGCAGACATTTTTATATTCATTTGTCAGAAAATTTTTAAAGAAAACAATTAAGGAAAGGATTCTTTATATGCTTGTACAAAGAACCAAACGAAGAAGGTTGTAGAAGTATTTCATCAGGCTTGGCGTAATTTGTTTAGCTTGTTTGAAATACTGTCATTAAACCATTTTTTTTAAAATCGCTTTCATCGATTTTTCTATTTTGGCATAATCTTCTATCGTCTTTGCAATATACACAAAAGCAATATATGCTGGAATCTGTGAAGAAGGTTTTTCCAATAAAAGCTGTTTGTTCAAACGATAGGCTTCGCGCGTACGACGCTTGATGAGGTTTCTATCAACAGCATGTTTAAAATATCGTTTTGAAACAGAAATTAAAATAGCGGGTAAAGGCGATTCTGGATTTTCGGTGGAAGATGCTTCCAAAATCTCTTCATTTGTTTCCTCCTCCATCTGTTCTGCTATATAATTATCAATCAATGCTGTATCGGCATTATTGAAAATATAAGAAACACGAAAAGGGTAGAGAAAAACCGAGTTGATTTTTTCACTACCCTTTCTATCAAAGAGCTTATCTATAACTTTCTTAGAACTGAGTCGTTCTGACTTTTTGAAAGTAAACTTCATGCTTTAATTTGGTAATTTGAAGATTTGCTGATTTGAAAATGTCATAAAACAAATTTCAAACCCTACTAATTTTCAAATTTTCAAATTGTTCACACTATAAGACTATTTACCTCTTTTCTCGTCAGAAACTGTCAATTTGTGTCTTCCTCTTGCACGACGAGCAGCCAAAGTACGGCGACCGTTTGGAGTTGACATTCTTTCACGGAATCCGTGCTTGTTCTTTCTTTTTCTTACAGAAGGTTGAAATGTTCTTTTCATGGCATTATATCTTTATAATTCTTATATTTCTAAAACAGGACTGCAAAGGTACAGAAGTTTTTTGAAGTTGCAAATTCTTTCTAAAAACTTTCTGGCACTAAGGTGATGATAATGAGTATCTTTGATAAAAATTATTGAAAGTTTAGATACAAATACTTATTGTGAAGGCTAATTTTATGTTACACTGAAAAGCTTTATCAAAATATGAATTATAAAATTTTTTCTCAAGAACCGCAAAGTCATCTGCTAAACATAGAAATGCTGATTGATAATATTCAGTCGGAAACGATTGAAATTCAGTTGCCTGCATGGCGACCAGGACGCTATGAACTACAGCATTTTGCTAAAAATATTCAACGCTTTGAAATCGTTGATTTGCAAGACAACCTGCTTAGTTTTGGAAAAATCACTAAAGATAGATGGCGAGTAAATACTACTGATATTCAATCTATTAAAGTAGTTTTTACTTACTTTGCCAATGTGCAAAATGCTGGAAGTTCGTTTGTGGATGATAGTACGATGTACATCAATTTTGTAAACTGTTTGCCTTATGTAGAAGGAAGAATGGATGAAGCGTGTGAAGTAAGTATTTCTTTATCAGATGATTATAAAATTGTCTGTGGTTTGCCAAGCAAGATAAATGAACCTACTACTTTGCTAGCACAAGATTATTATCATTTGGTTGACTGTCCGTTATTAGCAAGTCCTTATTTACAACATAAAAGTTATCGAGTAGCAGATACAGATTTTTTTGTCTGGTTTTTAGGAAATTATATTCCAAACTGGGAAAAAATATTATCAGACTTTCAAAAATTTACAGAAAAGCAGATTGAAATAATGGGCGATTTTCCTGAAAAGGATTATCACTTTATCAATTGGATATTACCCACTTCATTTTATCATGGGGTAGAACATCGTAATTCTACCATGATTGTGCTAGGGCCATCCTCAGAAGGCGATGGACTTTATACAGATTTACTGGGAGTTAGTTCACATGAATTGTATCATGCTTGGAACATCTGCAAAATACGGCCTATCGAAATGATGCCTTATGATTTCACCAAAGAAAACTACTTCCCCACAGGCTTTGTCGCAGAAGGAGTAACTACTTATTTTGGGGATTTATTCTTAGTACAATCGGGTGTATTTAATCTAGAAGCCTATCTAAAAGAATTAGAAACTGTTATCAAACGTCATTTTGAGCAAGATGGACGAGCGTTTCAATCACTCACAGAATCGTCTTATGATTTATGGTTAGATGGTTATTCACAAGCAATTCCTAATCGCAGGGTATCAATTTATCAAAAAGGAGCAGTAGTAGCCTTAATCCTAGATTTAATGATTCGTTTGAAATTTGGTCATCGCCGTTCCTTAGGCAGTGTCATGCAAGTTATGTGGGAACGTTTTGGTAAAACTGGCGAGGGTTATTCCATAGAAGACTATCAAAAGGTATGCGAAGAAGTATACACAGGTTCTTTAAAAAATTATTTTAAAGACTGTATCAAAGGAAACATTCCTTTAGAAGATTTAGTAAATGAACTATTACAAGCCTTTGGTTTAAATATCCAATGGAACGAAAATGGTAAAATTCATTTGGAATTATTAGATTCAGAGAACGAAAACCTAAAGTTGTGGTTAAATTTGTAGCGATTTTTTAAAACACCTATCATTTTATAACTTAAAAGGTTATATTTTTGTTATGATAATTGAATTTGATAACGATGATTTGTACAACTATTATTTAGGAAGTTTTAAAGGAAAGCCTAAATTTCCGATGGCTATACAAAATCAATTCCGAAAAGTTGTTTCGCTTTTTCAAACCGCATCCTCATTTTCTGAAATAAAGAAAGTTAATTCTTTAAGAATACATCCATTAAAACGAGATTTAATGGGTTATTATTCAGCAAGAATTAATGACCAATATCGATTGATTTTCGAACTAAAATCTGAGCAAAATGGAGACGAGGTTTTAGAAGTCATCATTATTGAAGATTTAACAGATTATCATTAACAAAATGAAAACAAGATTAGACCCTAATTATATTCCGGCTGTGGCAATGCACCCTGGTGAATTATTACGTAACGAAATCAAAGAAAGAGGCCTTAAACAAACGGAATTAGCCAATAGGCTATCGATTAGCCAGCCTTTTTTGAATGGGTTATTGAGAGAAAAAAAGAAAATAAGTATTGAATTAGCCATCAAATTAGAAGAAGTACTAGGCATTGAAGCCGAACAATGGGTGAAGCTCCAGAGACTTTTCGATAAAATAGAAACAAGAAATAAAACAGAGCAGAGTCTTCAACATCTAAATATTTCATCTCAGAAAAGAGAAAGTATCTTAGTAGCGATGATGGCATAGTATATTTTAGTTATTTGTATATACGAATGGCTGATTATTTTAAGATACATAAACAAATCTGAATATGGCAATGAAGAATTATTGCGAAGTAGATTTAAGAAGATTATAAAAGAAAACGCTCGTCTAAATTAAAATTATTAGATGAGTTATTTTGACTAATAAATGAAAGATAAAATAAAACAATTAGCCCAAGCCAATGCCAGTGAGTTTGTGGCAAATCGCAGACATTTACATCAAAATCCTGAATTATCGTATCAGGAATTTAATACGCAAAAGTATGTAGCAGCACGCTTAAAAGAAATCGGCATTACGCCCACTGAAATTGCTAATACTGGTTTGATAGCAACGATTGAAGGGAATAATCCTTCTTCTAAAATCGTGGCTTTGCGTGCGGATATGGACGCTTTACCAATTGTTGAAGCGAATGATGTCCCTTATAAATCATTGAACGAAGGAGTAATGCACGCTTGTGGACATGATGTGCATACGGCTTCATTATTAGGCGTATCTAAAATTTTACATACGCTTCGCAATGAGTTCGACGGAACAGTGAAATTAGTTTTTCAACCTGCGGAAGAAAAAGCACCAGGTGGAGCGTCAGTAATGATTGCCGAAGGAGCTTTATTAAACCCTAGTCCAAGTAAAATGCTTGGTCAACATGTTGCTCCTAATATTCCTGTCGGGAAAATTGGCTTCCGAGAAGGAATGTATATGGCTAGTGCTGATGAGCTTTATTTTACCGTAAAAGGCAAAGGCGGACACGGAGCCATGCCCGAATTGGGCATTGACCCTGTATTGATTACGTCACATATTATCGTGGCTTTACAGCAGATTATTAGCCGTAATAGAAATCCACGTTATCCTTCGGTGTTAACTTTTGGCAAGGTAATAGCCAATGGTGCTACCAACGTAATTCCGAATGAAGTATACGTAGAAGGTACTTTTCGTGCAATGGACGAAGAATGGCGTGCAGATGCGCTAGCTCGTATCAAGAAAATGGCAGAAGGTATCGCAGAATCTATGGGCGGAACTTGTGAAGTATTCATTCAAAAGGGCTATCCATTCTTGAAAAATGAACCCGAATTGACTCGCAGGATGAAAGGTGCTGCGGTTGATTACATGGGCGAAGCCAACGTAATTGATTTAGATATTTGGTTGGCAGCAGAAGATTTTGCCTATTATACACACCATGTTGATTCATGTTTTTATCGTTTAGGAACACGTAACGAAGCCAAAGGTATTATTTCTGGTGTTCATACACCTACATTTGATATTGACGAAAGTGCTTTGGAAATTGGAGCAGGTTTGATGTCTTGGTTAGCCGTTAGTGAATTAGCCGTTTAATGACATGGTGCTATAGATATTTCAACCCTCTTGATTTTATAGTCAAGAGGGTTTGTTTTTTATAGGTTGGATGTATCTGTTTCTTTGTTCATTAAAGTACTTTCTTGTAGATTTTCTGGCATAAATTACCGCTAGGGGTTTATACGAAAATAAAATACTTAGTATATTTTTTAATGGTATTATTAAAATCACAATTCATCATTCACAATTATTATTTACGTCATGCCCAAAGATAATTTTTCCACACAAGCAGCACTTTACGCTAAGTTTCGTCCGAAATATCCTGAGGAATTATATGATTTTGTATTGAGCAAAGTAAAAAGCTTTGACACCGCTTGGGATTGTGCTACTGGTAATGGACAAGTGGCATCACGTTTATCTAAAGACTTTCAAGAGGTTTTTGCTACGGATATTTCTCAAAAACAGCTAGACAATGCACAACAAGCTGATAATATTCATTACGCTATTGCTCAAGCCGAAAAGACCGATTTTCCAGCAAATACTTTTGATTTAATTACAGTAGGACAAGCAATTCATTGGTTTGATTTTGAACGCTTTTATCAAGAGGTTCACCGAGTGGCTAAACCAGATGCCATTTTTGCGGCGTGGGGCTATGGCACATTGACGATAGATAATGTAGAAGCCAATGCTTTGTTTCAAGATTTTTATCAAGAACAAATTGGTGAGTATTGGGATGCTGAACGTGGGTATATTGATGAGGAATATCGTACACTTCCTTTTACACTAGAAGAAATAGAAAGCCCAAGATTTGAAATGGTTTATCAATGGAAATTGGCTGAACTGGAAGGTTATTTAAATACTTGGTCGAGTGTACAGAAGTACATTAAAATTCACCATAAAAACCCTGTAGACGGCTTTATAGAAAGTTTAAAAGCTATCTATAAAAGTTCAGATATTTTCACGGTGAACTTTCCTATTTTTATGAAGGTAGGGGTGGTAAAATAATATTTTTTCTCTCAATCATGGCAATAATCATTTAATTTCAAAAACTACTTTAACTGATTTTGAAACACTTACTTTTTGTATTATCTGAGTAAGAGATGGCATTGCTGTTTCATAAGATCCTTTAATAGTTTCGTGGGCTGTATTTGTATTCGACAAAACAGGTTCAGTATCTTCTGTATCAGCAATTTTAACAATTCCAACTATAGTTTTTTTTGCAAATTTTGCCATTATATCTGCCTTTTTCAGTGCAGCCTCTAAAGCTTTTTCAATCAGTATCTTTTCAGAACCTTCTAATTTAGATGAACTAAAAGAACTACTAAACTCTGTAAATCCATTTTTTAAAAGTTGAGCCTGAATTTTAGAATATTGTTGGATACTATCAATAGTAAAATTCACTTCCTGCTCAGATACAATATTTTCTTTTTTAATATTATTATTACCATAATCAGCTTCTTTTTTTATCTCAAGAAGCGAATAGGAAATCTTATTTTGAGGTATTTTAAATTCCTTTAACAGTTTTAATATTTCTTTTTCTTTGGTTTTATGATTCTGATTAATCTTTTCTAAATCAGATGGGTCTTTTACAGAAATTAATACCGTAAAAGTTATCTGGTCGGCTGGGAGGTCTAAAGTGGCTTGTCCTAACACAACAATTCTATTATCACCATTTTCTTTTTGTTGCGAAAACATAACGTGATTAAAAAGAAGGATTAAAAATAGGATGACATTTTTCATAGTGTATAGTATATTTAAAAGTTTATAAAATTCTTCTTCCTACATCTCAATCCCAATCCTCTTCATTAGCTGACTCGCATTAAAACTATGACAAACACCTTCACGAAGTTTATAATCGAATACTAAATCGTCATTGACTACTTCTGATGAAAAGCTGTAGTTTTTTACAAAATCTTGTGCGTCAAATTCATCGCCTAATTCTACATCATGGGTTGAAATAAAGCCAGAAGCCGAGGTTTTATGCAATTGCAACATCAAAGCCCTTGCTCCTTCATGGCGGTCTTTTGAATTTGTTCCTTTCAGAATTTCATCTAAAAAGTAAAGTATTGAAGCGTTATCTTTATCCTCAGCGCCTACTTCGTCAATCAACTGTTTCAAGCGTTTTAACTCTGCATAAAACGACGATGTTCCTTCTTCTAAAGAATCATTGCTTCGCATACTGGTAAACACTTGCAAACACGAACATTCAAAGCTTTCGGCACAAACTACACCACCCGCCAATGCCAAAACTACATTGATGGCTACTGTTCTTTGAAAAGTACTTTTTCCCGACATATTCGAGCCTGTGATGATAATCGTTTTACCCTCGCCAATCAATTCTATATCATTAGCAACTCGTTTGCTTGCTTTAATCATTGGATGTCCCAAAGCCTTAGCTTTTAGCGTTACTCCGCCCGTTACAATAGTTGGATTGATAAAGGTTGGATTAGCAAAATGATACCCCGAAAAGCTATTCAAAACCTCAAACTCAGCAATGACAGCCAGCCATGTAGGAAGATTATCACGATGAGCTTGTTTCCAATTTTCTAATTTGATAAAATATTGGATATCCCACAAAGTCGGCACGCCTACCACAAAAGCAAAGAATGGATTGGTTCTATTGGCTAGTTTATTAAGGATATCCTCTAAAGCTTTGATAGCAGGACTTGCTTCTGAAATTTTACTTTTTAAATCGTTTAGTTTTTCTTCTTGAAAATTCTCTGCGACAATCAATTCAGATACTGCGGCATAGGCTTTCATCGCTCCCGCAATACGATTGGTTTGTTCTAGGGCAATGCTTACTTCTTCAAAAATTTGTTTCAGAATCATCCCATGCGCCATAAAAAGCACCAATACGATATACGCTGGCACAAACCCTAAAATCCAAGCAATGGCTACAGGAATAGTCAAATAAGGTAAATAACGAGCAATTTGAAAGAGGGACTTTTTAATCGTTTGGTTCGCAGGAGCATTATTCCATGCTAATAGCTTGTCGGTTGGTTCAGAGACTTCTTCAATCAACATCGCTGAAGCTTCTAAATCTTGACGCCAGTCTATTTTTGCTGATAATTCCTGAATCGCCTTTTGACGATTTAAAATTTCATTTGTTTGGGCTGGACGCAGTATCCAATCTGCCAGCATTTTGGCTCCTCCAAAGGTATGTGTACGGTTGAGTAATTTATAAAGCGATTGGTTTCCGAAAATATCTAAATCATTCGCATAGAAATGTTTGTCTTCTGCAAAAGTTTCCCCTGTTTCAGTACGATTAAAATGGTTGGATAAACGTTGTATTTCATCCTCATTCAAGGCAATCAACACCTTGTGTTTATCTCTTAAGTATTTAACTTTAAGATGTTTGGTCACTGAAAATAAAAATAAGGCAATCCCAATAATCAATACCAATAAAGTATAGGCAAAATCATACATCTCATAACAGAAATAGCCAACCAAAGCAGTGATTGCAAATAAAAATGCTCGGAAAACAGCCCATTGATTATACTGTTTTTGGAAGTGTTCAACAAGGCTCTGGAAGTGTATTTTTCTACTTTGAAACGTTTCGAGGGGTGTCATATACGTATTTTAATTTCGACAAAGATACACAAAGGGCTTTGAACATTGCAAAGGCTTATAATTCCTGCAATTCGTCTGATTCAAAAAAGTGAACGCCTTTTAAATCTTTGCTCGCTAATATTTGCATGGCCTTCGCTATTTGTGCAGCTTCTATTCCTCTGTATTTTTTAAGTTTTCCTATCAATAAGGGCGAGATTATTTTAGCTAACACAATCCCAATTTTTTCTCCTATTCTAACCTCTTGCCTATCTCCCATAATAAACGAAGGACGAACACTGATAAAATTATCAAAGCCTAAACTCTTTATTTTCTGTTCTAAATCTCCTTTAGTTCTTAGATAAAAATTAGACGAAGTAGCATCAGCGCCAATAGAGGATACTAAAATGTACTGCTTTATGCCATTGGCTTGTGCAATTTTACCAATTTCAAAAGGATAGGTACAGTCTATTTTATATTGTGCTTCTTTAGAGCCTGCTTTTTTGAGTGTTGTGCCCATCGCACAAAACAAATCGTCTCCAACAATTTTTGTAGCGTCTGGGGCATCAAAATCGATGGTTTCTTGTACTAGCTTTGGATGGCTAATGTCCAAGGGTTTGCGCAATAACAAGGTTACTTTTGCATACTGTGGGTTTTCAAGGATTTGCTTTACGAGAGTGCTTCCCACCAAACCTGTCGCACCGATTATTAAGGCTGTTTTCATAGTAATTTTCTGATAGACAATTCTTTAAATAAATTACGAAGTTTATGATAATCATTACTTATTGCTTAAACCTTATAATGAGGCTCTGCGTTCCTAGAAGAAAACCTCTTTTATATTAAGGTATCTAAAAAAATATAAAAATCGGCAATTTAATAACTATCATTTCATTTTTTACGTTTGTATTATAGGCTTTTCCTGTAAATTTGAATTAATCAATTCATCAAATGTGTTATCGTGAAAGAAAATACTTTATATTCTATACTGAAATCATACCAAAAGAGACTTACGAATCTGAGTGCTAGGAATAAGTCTTTATTATTGACTTCCGCAACTGAACAATTTTTAGATATTCACGAGCTTGATTTTCTAAAAAACACGCCTTCTTTTCATATCATTGAGCAATTGATAGCTCAAAAAAACACGATATCACTTTCTGAAAAACATGACCCTCGTTTTGAAAAAGTAAACGAAATCAGTAAAAAGCTAAGAAAAATTTCAAGGCATGATAAATTGATAGAAGAAGAACGTGGCTCTGAAGATTTATACATTGGTTATCCTATCGTAAAAGGTAAGTTTTCAGATGGTACTGTCGTTCGTTGTCCATTACTTTTTTTTCCAATTCATCTACAGGCTACGCTTTCTACTCAAAAGAATGCTGGCACTGATGAATCCCTGACTGAAATATGGCAAATAAAATTGAGAGAAGAGGCGCTTTCAATCAATAGAAGTTTTTTATTAGCTTATTCTTATTTCAACGACATTCAACTCTCGGATGAGTTTCTGGATAATTCTTTCGAGGATTTTTCAAAAAATGCCCTTGAATTTAGGACACAGCTTTATGAATACCTAAAAAGCTCTCCGCTAAATATCAATTTCAATCAAGAGAACTTTACGAATCAACTAACGTTTTTCGAGAAAATCACCAAAACTGAATTAGAAGCAACCGAACGCAACGGCGAACTGAAGTTATATCCACAAGCAGTTTTAGGAATTTTCCCACAAGCAGGCTCATTTTTAGTGCCCGATTATCAATTCTTGATTGATACGTTAGCCCAAAATGAAGAAAAAACGGTTGAGCATCTTTTTCCAAATGATGTCAATCCAGAGCATCCTATCATCAGAGAAGAGCAATTGCTAATGCCCTTTGAAATAGATATTTCACAAGAGGTAGCCTTGCGAGAAGTAAAAGCTGGGCAATCGTTAGTAGTCCAAGGCCCTCCAGGCACGGGGAAGTCTCAATTGATTTGTAACCTTGTTGCCGACTTTACCGCTAGAGGTAAAAAAGTATTAGTAGTTTGTCAGAAAAGGGCAGCCCTCGACGTAGTGCAAGAACGCCTAACTCAAGTAGGCATGAGGGATTTCGTAGGGAATGTCCATGACTTTAAGAATGATAGAAAAGCGCTGTATCAACAAATTTTTGATCAGATAGAGCAAGTAGATACTTATCAAAAGCAGAACCAGAGTCTGGATGCTATTTTTATAGAAAGGAATTTCACACAACAAAGTCGACAAATTGATAAAGTTTCCGAAGAGCTACAAAGCTTTAAAGATGCCTTATTTGCCATCAATGAATCTGGCGTATCAATCAAGGAATTATATTTAACAAGCTCGGCCAACGATTCTTTTGTAGACTTGCAGGAGTATTACAAGTACTTCAACTTTACGGAAATCAAAGATTTTGTTGAGAAATTTAAGCTATACTTTGCTTACCAAGCAAGATTGAATGGGAACGAGGCTTCTGAATTTTGGCAAAACCGTCTTTCTTTTCAGCATCGCCAATCAAGTGATATTGCATTGATTACAAAGACGATTAAAGAATTAAGTCATTTTGTACAAGACTTTGAGAACCAAGCCAAACAAATATTGGATAAAAATTTATCTTTTGAAGCTCTCCAAAAGATTTTTCCCGAAAAAATAAAGCTACAAAATCTTTTAAATGGTATTGCGAACGACAAAGTATATAAACTTTTAACGAGAAATTTAACGGAACGAATCAGGACTAATGCTACTAAAATATCAGGATTAGAAGCGGAAGTTGGGCAATTATTTGCTGGGCAAGGTATTGAAATCACTTTATCAAGTACAGCACTATTGCCTTTTGCTGGTAAAATAAGTAATGCTATCAATGCCAAAGAAAATACGTTGGGAAGTATTTATTGGACGTTGTTTTCTAAAGAGAAAAAGGAAATTCAGCATCTGGCAATCGCCAATGGACTAAGCATTGCCTCAGAAGATTTAAAAAAGCTACACGAAAGAATTCTGAATAGAATTGCTTTAGAAAAATGGTGGCAAGAAAATGCTTTCCTTTTTGGGAAAGACTTTGAAAAAACTACAGAGGATAATCAGGAACCTATTTGGTTAAGAAAAGGCTATCGTTGGTTCGAACGTCATTTTCAGCTACTGTATCAAGTAGCCAAAGCGGAAACTATTTTACGGAGCATTAAAAGTGTTCCATTAAATGAATGGTTTGATTGTAGTTGGGCAGATTTTCAACCGAAAGTGAATTTCTTGATTGATAAATCAACCCAATTAGAAGGACAACTAAGTCTCTGGCAGGCTAACTTGTCTCCTATCCAGATAAAAGAATTGGCCAACCTGCAACATGGCACTTTAGTGATTAAATACTTGCAAGAATATTTTGATGATATGCAGGAATTGGATGCGTTGAAGGCAAATAGTAGCTATACAGAATTAGCAGTAATTGGGTTGTTTGATGATGAAAAGAATCCTTATGACAGTTTTCTGAATAGTTTAAAATTAGCTTGGATAAAAGATATTGAAATAAAAAATCCGATTTTAAGGGGAGTAAGCTCCTTAAAAATTGGGCAATTGGAAAGTCTTTTACAAGAGTCTCTGTTACAAAAACAGCAATTAAGCAAGGAAATTCTATTGCTAAAATTACGCACCCTCAGCTATCAGAATTTAGAGAAAAATCGACTCCAAAACATTGTTACTTATCGTGATTTAAAACATCAAGTAGCTAAAAAACGGAAGTTATGGGCAGTTAGGCGATTGATTGCAACTTATTCAGACGAAATATTCAGGCTTGTGCCTTGTTGGTTGGCTTCGCCAGAAACAGTTTCTGCTATTTTTCCGATGGAAACTGAAAGTCCTTTTTTCGATTTAATCATCTTTGACGAAGCCTCGCAATGTTTTGCAGAACAGGGTATTCCAGCCCTATTCAGAGGAAAACAGGTGGTAATAGCGGGCGATTCTAAACAATTGCAACCAAATGATTTATACAGGTTAAAATTTGAAAACGATGATGATGATACTCCTGCTTTGGAAGTCGACTCACTGTTAGATTTGGCTTGTCAATATTTACCTCAAACGCAACTAAGAGGGCATTATCGTAGTCGTTCGTTAGATTTAATAGATTTTTCTAATCAATATTTCTACAAAAATACCCTACAGCTATTACCTGATTTTCATGAAATCAATAAGGGCGAGCCTGCTATTCAATATTTAAAGGTAAATGGTATTTGGGAAAACAATAGCAATCTTGAAGAGGCAGAAACTATCATTAGTTTGGTGGAGAATCTCAAAAAAGACTTCCCTCAAAAATCAATTGGCATTGTTACTTTCAACTTTAAACAACAAGGGCTCATTCAGGATTTATTAGAAGCGAAGCATTTTTCTTTTGATAAGACTGATACTGTTGTAGCGCCTATTTTTGTTAAAAACATCGAAAATGTACAAGGTGATGAGCGAGACATCATTATTTTTTCAATAGCGTATGCTCCTGACGTGAAAGGCAAATTGAGTATGCAGTTTGGGTCGCTTAATCAGCAAGGTGGCGAAAACCGTTTGAATGTAGCCATTACCCGTGCCAAAGAAAAAATAATAATTGTAAGTAGTATTATGCCACATCAGCTAAATGTTGAAGGTACGCTCAACGAGGGTCCTAAATTATTGAAAAGCTATTTGGAATACGCCTTGCTAGTCTCGGAAGGTAATTATAAACCTAAGCCTTATTTCTCAACAAAATATCAGGCAGAGTGGTTATTAAAAGAGCAAATTGCCAAAGATAATCAGCAACATATCAAAGAATTACCTTTTGCTGATATTACAGTTAAAACAGGAGAAAAGTATGAATCGCTTATCTTGACTGATGATGATTTGTATTATGAGCATATTTCGCCCAAAGAAACTTTTGCCTATATTCCAGCAGGTTTAAAAGCAAAAGGTTGGTCTTTTGAAAGAATTTATAGTCGTAATTTTTGGAAAAATACGTAAACTGAAAGGGAGCTTTTTTTACCCGCAGATTTTTAGAGATTTTTTCGCAGATTTACACAGATAATATTTGTCAGCGTAAATCTGCGTTATTAATCTCCAATATCTGCGGGTAAAAAATCAAAAAGATTAACATGAAAAATATTATTTTGCATCTCAGGATTCCGTTTTCTTTTTTCCTTATGCCTGTTTATTGGTTTGCGTTGAGCCAAACGAGTAATACCAATTTAGGTATCAGTATCGGCGTTTTCTTCCTCCTCCATTTACTGATTTATCCTGCCTCTAATGCTTATAATAGTTATTACGATAAAGATGAAGGTTCGATTGGAGGACTAGAAAATCCTCCTCCTGTCAGCAAAGAATTATTCTATGTCGCTTGGGGCTTAGATACTCTGGCGATAATTATCGCTTACTTTCTATCTGGTTGGATACTAGCACTTGCTTTACTTATTTATAGCAGTATTTCTAAGGCGTATTCTAATGATAAAATTAGGTTAAAGAAATACCCAATTCTTAGCTGGCTTACTGTTGGCATTTTTCAAGGAGCATTTACTTATTTAACTGTTATCCAAGCAGTGGACGAGCTTCCATTTGAGAATTTATGGCAAGAGAAATATTTATTTCCTGCCTTATTGAGTAGCTTCAATCTATTAGGTTTCTATCCCATGACCCAAATCTATCAACACGAAGAAGATGCTAAACGAGGCGACCTGACTATGAGCAGATTATTGGGTATCCGTGGCACTTTTATATTTACAGCAGGAATTTTTCTATTAGTTACCATTGGGTTTTTCTATTTTTTCCAAACACAACAAATTTTTCAATTCCCTGCCTTTATCGTTTACTTAGTCGTAATGGCTCCCGTATTAATCTTCTTCAATATTTGGTTTTTGAAAGTCCTTAAGGACGAAAGACTTGCCGACTATAAACATACGATGCAACTCAATTTCTTAGGGTCAATTTGCCTAAATGTCTTTTTCATCTTACTGTTTTTAAGTAATCATTAAGGCGATTTATTTTGCATAAACTTTCTCTTCTGACTTATCAGATAAATAGGAATATATATTAATGACTAGTAAAAAGATGTATATTTAAGCCCTAAATATTACTTCAGCAAACTATGTATTCCCAAGCTATTACTACTTCCATTTTTGATTTATTCAAAGTTGGTCCTGGTCCATCAAGTTCACATACAATTGGCCCGATGAAAGCCGCATACGATTTCTTAACAGAAATCAATCGTTTACCTACAATCCTTATTTCAGACACGCTACAAATCGAAATTTATTTATATGGCTCACTCAGTGCCACAGGAAAAGGACATGGAACAGACAGGGCCATCATTGCGGGCTTATTAGGTTGGAAACCTGATGCTTGCGACCCTGTGAAGTTTTTGAAAATATTAAAAAATCCAGATGAGAAATATCCTGTCAAATTTCACGACTACTTTATTGCTGTAAATGCTGATAATTTTCATTTTGAAAGAGGTAAATACGATTCTCCACATGCCAACACGATGGTGTTGAAATTGAAAGATGAATCAACCATACTTCTTGAACATGAATATTATTCCATTGGCGGAGGATTCATTTATCGCAAGGGAGAAAAACAATCTTCAAAAAATGCTATTAATCCGCCCTACCCATACACTAGTATGAAGGAATTGAAGGCTCATTTAAATCATGAAAAGATTTCCCTAACCGAAATGATGATGGCCAATGAAATGGCTTTGACAGGCGTTTCAAAGAAAGAAATTGAGCAAAAAGTAGATGGTATTTTAGACTTTATGCATAAAGCCGTAAAACGTGGGTTGAAGGATAAAAGAGTATTACCAGGGACTATCAAACTACGCAGAAAAGCACCTTTATTGTATGAGCGTGCTAAGAATCTAGCGATTACGAGCGATAGCTTCTTGATTTTCTTAAATGCCTATTGTTTGGCAGCATCCGAAGAAAATGCCGCTGGGAATATTGTCGTCACTGCTCCTACGTCGGGTGCATCTGGCGTAATTCCGGGGATTACTTATCTCATAAAAAATCATTTTCATTATTCAGCCTCGCTTATGCGTGATGGCATGTGGGCAGCCGCAGCCGTTGGCTTTTTGGTAAAACACAATGCCAGTATTTCGGGTGCAGAAATGGGCTGTATGGGCGAAATCGGTACGGCATCCGCCATGGCTGCTGCCATGCTGACCTACTGTGCTACCAAAGATATTAATGCGATGGAATCGGCCGCTGAAATTGGGATAGAACACCATTTAGGCATGACTTGCGACCCTATTGGTGGCTATGTACAGATTCCTTGTATTGAGCGTAATGCGATGGGAGCGGTAAAATCTTACAATGCCTTTCTATTAGCTACTTCAGGAGACAGTTCTCTCCAAAAAATATCTTTTGACAGTGTCATTAAAGTAATGAAAGCCACGGGTAAGGATATGTCTAAAAAGTACAAAGAAACCTCTGAAGCAGGGTTGGCTTTAAGTGCTACGGAGTGTTGATAATATTCGCTGAATTGCTTTAAAAAATTCAGCGAATACTATACAAAAACACTCCAGCTTTGCTGAACCGCTTTATTAAAAGCAGATAAGTCTATTCCCAAATCTATCGACTGGCTTTTGAAATACTCTATCAAGTTTTGGGTATTGATATTGCCAACTAATTCATCTTCCGCCATTGGGCAACCTCCAAAACCTCCGATAGCACCATCAAAACGAGTACAGCCTGCTTCGTAAGCTGCGCTGATTTTAGGCAACCAAGTATCTGTACGGGCATGGAAATGTCCTCCAAATGCTATGGTAGGATATGCTGTAATCAAATCTTTGAATAGACTCGAAATAATTGAAGCATCAGCCAAACCAACAGTATCCGAAAGAGCAATGATATTAATACCTATATCCGCCATTTTCTTTGTCCAAAATGCTACAATTTCAGTATTATAAGCATCGCCATAGGGATTGCCAAAGGCCATTGAAAAATAAACGACTAATGTTTTATTGTTTTTTAAGCAAAGTGCTTGAATGGCTTCTACTGTCTTAAAAGCTTCTGCTACAGAAATATTAGTATTGCGTTGTTGAAAAGTCTCTGAAATAGAAAAAGGAAAGCCTAAATATTGGATTTTTTCAAAACTAACTGCCTTTTCTGCTCCACGTAGGTTAGCAATAATTGCCAATAGTTTAGTAGACGAATGATGTTCCTCTAAGGCACGATACACCAATTCTGTATCTGCCATTTGCGGAATGGCTTTGGGCGAAACGAAACTTCCAAAATCAAGGGTATCAAAACCTACTTCCAGTAATTGCTTTAAGTAGACAATCTTCTGTGTTGTAGGAATTTGCCTTTCCCAGCCTTGCATGGCATCACGTGGGCATTCTATTAATTTAATTGTTTTCATGTTAGGTTCCATGCTGAAAATATTCAACAATGGCTTAGATTGTTTTAGGGAACTAAACATAAAGAATTTCTTGGTGAATATCAAAAAAACAAAAATCCCGTCCATTGCTGAATCGGGATCCTGTAAAAGTGGTTAGGTATTCATTATTAATAAGATCTTCTTTTGGCTATTGCATCCATATTATCATAACCTGCACGGTTTGGATATTCTACCATTATTTTATTTATAATTTCGTTAACTAGCAACTCTCGGTCTTTCTTACGATTATTGACTTCTCCTTTTGCATAGCCTTGCCAAATCATATCTTTTGATTTACCATCCAATAGATTAATGATGATTCTATTTTCTTCATAATTACGCGAAGAAACACTTCCTCCATAACTATATCTACTTCCCCACATCGGTGCTACCGTACTCGACTGTACAGATTGCATATTCTGAGCATCTGTTGAAAAACTGATTAAAATATCAGGGTTCTTATCATCTCTTTTATAACCCCTACTATCCATCTCCCCCTCCATTGCCTTTGTCATGCGTTTTAACATTAGTTGACTACCCATTACGGCATCATTCTGTGACATCGGTGGTGTATAAAAGCCATAAGTATGGTACTGTGAAAAATTAACTTGATGGTCGTAGTCAGAGCGAACCGTCAGGGATGGACTACAACTACTTGCTCCAAATAGAATAGCCAAAGCGAAGCATTTTAAAATCGTTTTCATTGTACAAGGAAATATGCGGTTAAATATTAAGTATATCTGGATTTCCAAATGAGTACTATTATTTCATAGGCAAATTATGCTTGTCAATATCAAATGTTAAATATTTGTTTTCTTTTCTTTAATAACGTTATTAATTTATATTTAGTCTTTAAGCATAAACGTTTGCTTATACTTTATGTAAAATGAGTAAAAAATTATACCTAAAAACTAATAATGCGTACTAATGCTTATGCCAATATGTCAATTGGCATAAGGTTTGACCGTTTAATAAATCAAATTTGATTGTATAACTTTTAAGTGTAATTTTATGACTTCTGTCATTGTGGCAGTATATCCATTTGAATTTGGAAATAGTCATTTTAATATTCTTAAACTATTCTCCGCTTACTTTACTTATATAAATACCCATGAACTACACCGTACTATTACTTATTTCCAAATTTGCATAACACATAATATGAGTCTAGATAAAAACTTTTTAAATAATCTTAAACTTGCCGAGATTTCTGATTTCGATGGCATAGAACTAATTCCCCTTGGGTCGGAAGGAGTTGATGATGAAAAACTTGGAAAACTTACCGACGAATTACCAATATTACCAATCCGAAATGTTATTTTATTTCCTGGAATGGTAATCCCTATTACTGTAGGAAGACAAAAATCTGTAAGGCTTGTAAAAAAAGCTTACAAAGGAAATAGAACAATTGGCGTAGTTACACAGGCAAATCCTAATAAAGAAGAACCTGTAGGCGATGACTTGTACAAAATAGGAACGGTAGCACATATCATTAAAATGATTGTTTTGCCGGGTGGCAATACTACTATTATTGTTCAGGGACGTAAACGCTTTGAAGTTCAAAACTATATTAAAACTGAACCGAATTTGATTGCCAAAGTAAATTATTTAGAAGATAATTTACCTGCTAAACTCAATAAGGAAAACAAAGCATTGATTCAGTCTTTGCGTGAAATGGCTTCGAGAATATTATTCTTAAACCCTGAGATTCCTCGCGAAGCGCAGATTGCCTTGGATAATATCGAATCTCCTAGTTTCTTAATTCACTTTTTGTCTGCTAATGTAAATGCCGAATTAGCCGAAAAGCAACAATTATTAGAAACAATTAATGGACTAGACCAAGCCAGAAAATTACTTGAATTGATGATGACTGATATTGATTTATTGGAAATCAAAAGGGAAATTCAAAGTAAGGCAAGTAGTGATATAGACCAGCAACAACGTGATTATTATTTACGTCAGCAAATAAAGGTTTTACAAGAGGAATTGGGCGTTGATAGCCCTGAGGCTGAACTTGATAAAATCAGGGCAAAAGGCGTTAATAAAAAATGGAGTAAGGAAGTATCTGACCATTTCCAGAAAGAGCTAGCAAAATTACAACGTACCAATTCGATGTCGGCTGAATATCCGATGTTAATGAACTATGTAGAATTACTAGTTGATTTACCTTGGAATGATATTACAAAAGATAATTTCGATCTTAAGAAAGCCCAAAAGGTACTTGACTTTGACCATTTTGGTCTTGAAAAAGTAAAGGAAAGAATTATCGAATACCTAGCCGTATTGAAAATGAAGGGCAATATGAAAGCCCCAATTTTGTGTTTATATGGCCCTCCGGGGGTTGGTAAGACTTCATTAGGAAAATCTATTGCGAAAGCATTAGGTAGAAAATATATCAGAATGGCCTTGGGTGGTTTACATGATGAATCTGAAATCAGAGGACATCGTAAAACCTATATCGGTGCTATGCCTGGCAAATTGATTCAGAATATTAAAAAGGCTGGCTCTGCTAACCCTGTTTTTATATTAGATGAAATTGACAAAGTTGGTTCTGACCACCGTGGCGACCCGTCTTCTGCCTTGTTAGAGGTACTAGACCCAGAGCAAAACAATGCTTTTATGGATAATTACTTAGAGATAGAATATGATTTATCTAAAGTATTGTTCATCGCTACTGCCAATTCATTGGATAGTATCCACCCTGCTCTTCGCGACCGTATGGAAATCATTGACATCAGTGGTTATACAATGGAAGAGAAAGTGCAGATTGCTAAAAAGCACCTTGTTCCTAAGCAAAAAGAAGAGCACGGTTTAGAAAACAAGACGTTAACTATTACAGATGCAGCTTTACAGAAGCTAATTGAAGGGTATACCCGAGAGTCTGGTGTAAGAAAGTTAGAACAACAAGTGGGCAAATTGATTCGTAAAGTGACGAAATCAATTGCGATGCAAGAAGAATATCCGAAGGTTATCAAACCCGAGGAGGTTGTAAAGTTGTTAGGACAAGAGTATTTCGATAAAGATTTATACGAAACCAACGATACTGCTGGTGTAGTAACAGGCTTGGCTTGGACACCCGTTGGCGGAGATATTTTATTCATAGAATCAATCCTGAATCGTGGGAAAGGTGGTATTACTTTATCTGGTCAGTTGGGTGATGTCATGAAAGAATCTGCTATGGCGGCACTTTCATACCTTAGAGCACATGCTGATGATTATGGAATAGATTACAGAATTTTTGATAACTACAACCTCCATGTTCACGTTCCTGCAGGTGCAGTGCCTAAAGATGGTCCGTCGGCTGGTATCACAATGACAACGTCTATTGCTTCGGCTTTAACACAGCGTAAAGTAAGACCTCATTTGGCGATGACTGGCGAAGTAACGCTTCGTGGCAAAGTATTGCCTGTAGGTGGTATTAAAGAGAAAATTCTGGCTGCAAAGCGTGCAGGTATTCAAGAAATTATTTTATGTCATAAAAATAGAAAAGACGTCGAAGAAATAACCCCTTCTTATATTTCAGACCTTACTTTCCACTATGTAGATATGGTTGATGAAGTATTACAGATTGCTTTGATGGAAGAAAAGGTTTCGAAACCAATTAATTTTATTTTTCCAGAAGATAAACGAGAAGTAGTTTTGAATTAGTCATAAAAAAAGCGGAAGATGTAAGTCTTCCGCTTTTTTTATGAAATTTTGGTAAAAATTATTTTCTCAGAGGTTTCATCTTTAGTTAACTTATAAAGATTACCGTCTTTTATACAGCCTAATACTTTTTTGTATATGAATGCTTTTGATTCATCTGTAATATTTGGAGATAGGTCCTGTTTTCGGATGTACAAACATTAAATACACACAATCATTTTTTATTACTAAGTAATAGTATATTCTAAAACCACCCTTGCCACTAAGTCTCTTTTTAATGTAAGGTGTTTCATCATTTCCATTCAATCTCGTGCCAGAAGAAATATCAGCGATATTTTTATCAAAAAAGAAATCTATTAACTCTTTTTCAAGGTCTTTATAAGCCTTTTTAGAGATTAATTTTTCAAATTCGGCTTTGAACTCTTCAATACAATAGAGGTGCATTTAAATCAATGAAAGTTTATGTGTAGTTTCTTTAAAATCTGGCATAGTAGGTAGAAAGAAAAAAACAGATTCCAAGTCTTCGGCAATCTCTTTTAAATCATCAATAACTGATTTAAAGTTTTTTATTTCATTTTTTGCAATTCCCTTAGTTTTCAAAAATGATAATCGTATATAATATCTAATCAAACTTGAGTGTAAATCTTTACAAAGAGAAATAATTTCATTAACAATCATTAGTGATTCTTCCTCTAAATCACCATACCAAGTGATTTTTTCTAAGTTCTCATTAATCAGCTCTATCTTTTCTGTTTTCTCAATTAAGGTCTTTTTTACTTCAATAATTTTATCTAAAAAACTATTTACATCTTCCTCAGACATCGAAGCTTGTTTTTTTTCCTGAAAGGAAATGTTTCTTAGTTCATTGAAAGTAAAACTTATTTTTTCGATATTAGACGCTGAAACTAACATACAATATTTATTTAAAATTTTCCTTACAAATTAAAACTCACCACTCTTACTTACTTCACCGACAACACTTTAAATTCTGTTCTACGATTTAACTGATGTTCTTCTTCCGTACAGGTTACACCATCAGCACATTTGTTTACTAACTGACTTTCACCATAACCTTTCGCTACAATTCTGGCTGGAGCGATTCCCTTTGAAATGATATAGGCTACTGCTGCATCTGCTCTTCGTTGCGATAATTTAGCATTATATTCTGCTGTTGCTCTGGAGTCAGTATGCGAACCTAATTCTAATTTAATCGTTGGATTATCGTTTAAGATTTGTACGATTTTATCTAATTCTGGCGAAGCGTCACTTCTAATATTAGCTTTATCTAAATCATAATAAATCGGAGCGATTTGGAAGATTTTCGTAATCTCTTTTCCTACTTCTGGCTTATCTAATTTAATAGTTGCATAGAAAGTAGTATCTGTTTCCGCTTTGGTTAACAGTTCTAAAGGAATTGATTTTCCCACCATCGTAAAGGGTTCACGTTTGGTAAAGTAACCATTCTTTTCAGTTACAATCGTATAAGATTTATCTTCTTCCATTTTTACCTTACCAAACTTACCTTCTGCTTTGGTATAAATTTCATCAATGGCTTGGTTGGTTGAATTATCAATAATTGCCACTTTTACTTCATCAAGTGGTTGATTATTCATATCAGTAATACTTCCTGCCAAAAAGTAACGGATAATTTTCTTTTTAGGCGTTTCTTTAGCAATTACTGGTACATCGTACTTTTTATCAGGCTGGGTATTTTCGTAATAATAAATATCGTCGTCTCCTTTTCCTGAATCTCGATTTGAGGCAAAATATCCTTTTGTAGAATCAATCGCTACTAACCCAAAATCATCAAAACGGGAATTCAATGGAATCCCTAAATGCTCTACCGTGATTTCTCCATCTTTACGAACAGCCACAAATAAATCTAAACCGCCTAGTCCTGCATGTCCATCTGAAGAGAAATATAATTTTCCATCCGCAGAAACATAAGGAAACATTTCATCGCCAGCAGTATTAATATCTGGCCCTAGATTAATGGCTCTGCCGAATCTTCCTGCATTGTCAATATTAGCACGGTACAAATCTATTCCTCCTTTTCCACCAGCACGGTTCGAGCCAAAATAAAGTGTTTTATTGTCTGCTGAGAAAGACGGACAACCATCCCATGCCAACGAATCTGACACTGAAATAATTTCGGGTTCTGTCCAAGTACCATCTATATTTTTTGAAATGTATAAATCAACATCTGGTGATTCGTCCGAACGCTTGCCTGCATTTCCTCTAGCAAACACCATCATTTTACCATCTTTAGAAAATGTTGGCGTTCCTTCGTTCGCATTATTTTTAAAGATTGTCGTGCTAAAAAGCGAAGGGTTTCCTAATTCTGTTGGACTGTTCAGCGAAGCTCTGTATAAACCTAAGTAAGGCAAGCCATTATTCTTATAGATAATATCTTTGCGTGAAGCCGTAAAAATCAAATCATTTCCTTGAATAATGGGTGCAAATTCTGCTCCTGTAGAATTGATATTCAACGGCTTTAATTCAATATACGTTTTTTTATTGGCTAAAGCCTCTACTTCTTCTAGCTGGTCTATTTCTGCCTGTGCTTTGTTTTTATATATTTTACTAGGCACGCCAGAAAGATATTTCTCTAGATTTTGGGCAGCTTCTTGGTATTTACCCTGCATTTTCTGAGTAGTCGCTAAATGATAACGCAAATCATTTTCTCTACTTCCAGCAGCTAAGGCTTTTTCGTAATATTCACCTGCGAGAATCGCGCGATTGGATAATCTATATGACTCAGCAATTAAATAATTTGTTTTACCCAATTCGTAATTTGCTGCAGATGCCTTTTGTAATTCTTTAATGGCTAGTTCATATTCACCATTGTCAAATTTTTTCTGACCTTTTTTAAACGATTGTAGTGCTGAATTACAACTATTCAACAAGATAACCGCTGCGAAAAGAGATATAAGTTGACGAAATTTTTGCATAGTTTTCTTTAAGAGAATTGATTTGATTAACCTGAGAAACTCGTATATGGGCATTTAGCTCATTACTAAGTTTCAACTTTAATTATTGTCTTTGCTTGGTATTAATATAAAACTGAAAACATTCAGCATTACGGTAAATATAACCATTTTATAAACGAGTTTTTGTCTAAAATGATTGTACTTAATAGATTTTAATTTAGCATGACGAATCAAAGCAAAGTAAAATCTAAAAAATCAACTCAACGAGCCGTCTGTTTTATCTAAAAACACACTATGATTTATTATAAATGCTGCTAAAAAAATTATCGAAAAAAATATTTAAAAATTTGTACTTTAATAAGTGTCTAAAATATAAAATTTATTGTACCTTTGCGAGCCTTTTACTAAAAGGCAGTATTTAAGTTTCTGAAAGTGAATAACTTATTTTTTATTTATTGATATTTTATCTTGCTAGTAAGCAGTTTAAAAAATTTATTTTACAGCAGTGATGTTGCAATATTTTAACTAAGACATCTACGATTTAGAACAGACAATATTTCTAAAATCGTTGATAAAATTAACAATGAGAAAGCGAATCGAAAAAGAAGATTTGGGCTTCGAAAGAAGACAACAAACTCGTGAAAGAAAAGACGAGTTAAGCCGCGAATTAGGACGTGAAGTGCCTGCAAGAAGGACTTACGGAGGTGATGCAGAACGCAGACCACAGGGTGAAAAAAGAGAGTTTAGCTCAGAACGCCGTGAGTTTAAACCACAAGGCGAAAGAAGAGAGTTTAATTCTAGCGAACGTCGTGATTTTAAACCACAAGGTGAGAGAAGAGAATTCAACTCAGGTGAACGTCGTGAGTTCAAACCACAAGGTGAGAGAAGAGAATTCAACTCAGGTGAACGTCGTGAGTTCAAACCACAAGGTGAAAGAAGAGAATTTAATTCGGGCGAACGTCGTGAGTTTAAACCACAAGGCGAAAGAAGAGAATTCAACTCAGGTGAACGTCGTGAGTTCAAACCACAAGGTGAAAGAAGAGAGTTTAACTCGGGTGAACGCCGTGAATTCAAACCACAAGGTGAAAGAAGAGAATTTAATTCGGGCGAACGTCGTGAGTTTAAACCACAAGGTGAAAGAAGAGAGTTTAACTCGGGTGAACGCCGTGAGTTCAAACCACAAGGTGAAAGAAGAGAGTTCAATGCTGGCGAACGTCGTGAATTCAAACCACAAGGTGAGAGAAGAGAATTTAATTCGGGTGAGCGTCGTGAATTCAAACCACAAGGTGAAAGAAGAGAATTTAATTCGGGTGAACGTCGTGAATTCAAACCACAAGGTGAGAGAAGAGAATTTAATTCGGGTGAGCGTCGTGATTTTAAACCACAAGGTGAAAGAAGAGAATTTAATTCTGGTGAGCGTCGTGAATTTAAACCACAAGGCGAAAGAAGAGAATTTAACTCAGAGCGTCGTGATTTCAAACCACAAGGTGAAAGAAGAGAATTTAATTCGGGTGAGCGTCGTGAGTTTAAACCACAAGGTGAGAGAAGAGAATTTAATTCGGGTGAACGTCGTGAATTCAAACCACAAGGTGAAAAAAGAGAATTTAACTCAGAGCGTCGTGATTTTAAATCACAAGGTGATAAACCAGCTTTTGAACGTAAAGAGTTTGTAGATAAAAGAAAACCTGTTGGCAAAAGATTTGATAAAGGAGACTTTAACAAACCACGCCCAGATGCAGGAAGTTTTGAAAAAAAAAGTAGAAGCGAAAGACCCGAAAAAACATTTGGCTCAGCCAAAGCAAATTTTGGAGGCGACAATCTATTTAAAGCACACAGACCTGTAGAACAGTCTGATAAATGGACGCCAAGCTACAAGCTTGATAAATACAAAGACGCTGCTCCTAAAAAAGTGCAGAAATTGATTGAAAAATCAGAGAAGCAATCATTAGAAGTACGTTTGAATCGTTATATCGCTAACTCTGGTGTTTGTTCTCGTCGCGAAGCTGATGACTTAATCAAAGCGGGTGAAATCAGAGTAAATGGTGCGGTAGTTACTGAAATGGGCTACCAAGTAAAACCAGGTGATATTGTTAAGTACGGCAGTAAAAAGTTGAATCGTGAGAAAATGGTTTATGTGTTGGTAAACAAACCTAAAGATTTTATCACTACAACTGAAGACCCTAACGACCGTAAAACAGTAATGGATTTAGTGAAAAATGCTTGTGAAGAACGTATCTACCCAGTAGGTCGTTTGGATAGAAACACGACAGGTCTATTATTGTTAACAAACGATGGTGAATTAGCCGATAAATTGACTCACCCTTCAAACGAAATCGAAAAATTATACCAAGTAGAATTGGATAAGCCTTTAACACAAGAGCACTTCGAGAAAATTAAAGGAGGTATTACCTTAGAAGACGGTGAAATCAAAGCGGATGATTTAGGAATTGTTACGCCAGATGGAATGGTAGTAGGTATCAAAATCCACTCGGGTCGTAATAGAATTGTTAGACGTATTTTTGAATCATTAGGATACGAAGTATTGAAACTTGACAGAACTACTTTTGCTGGCTTAGACAAAAAAGATTTACCAAGAGGAACTTGGCGTTTCTTGTCAGAAAGAGAAGTAGTGAAATTGAAGTTTTTTAAATAGATAGCTTTCGGACTTCGGATGTCGGCTTTCAGCTTTATTTTCGAGTTCTATTTATAAAATCACGTTAAAAGCTCTGTGGAATATATTTCTACAGAGCTTTTATTTTGCTGGAAAATTCTGGCATCAAAAAAGCCACTGAGATTCAGCGGCTTTTTTAATATCAAAACAATTTTTATAAAACTTGCTAAAGCAAAGACTTAAAGCCGAAAGCTGACATCCGAAGACCGAAAGCTCCTTACTACAAATTCATTAACGACTCTCTGCGTCTCATTTTTCCTGCTGGAATACCAAACATCATTTTGAAACGACGACAGAAGTATGCAGTATCTTTATAACCTACATCAGCACCGATGGCACGGATAGATTTCTTAGAAGTTCTTAACAAACCTACGGCAGCTTCCATTCTTTGATATTCGATATAATCTTGTGGATTGATACCTGTCAACATCTTGAAATATTGCCCAACGTAGTCTTCAGAAACGTTTGCAACGTTTGCTAATACTTTATTTGACAAATCTCCTCCGATATTATCTTTGATATAAGCAAAGATGTCTATTAAGCGTGGATCTTTGAAATAAGTACTGTTGGTTGCTAATTGTTCAACAAATAAACGGTTTTTGATGATGTAACGAATAATTTCGATAACAATCTCTTCCGTTTTTATTTTAATAACACGTCCTTTTCCAAGGATATCCGTCATATCTTCTTTCAAAATTTCCGCTAGCATGTGTGCTAGTTTGTCGTCTCTTTTGATTAAGAATGGAGGAATATCTAAAGAAGTAAAGAAGTTTACCGAATCAAAAACTTTTGCTTCAAAAGCAACCATCCCGAAAGAGTTTTCGATTTGGCCAATTCTTGATGGTTCAAGGTTATATTCAAAATAAGACTCTCTGTGAGTCATAAATTCTTCATTTGAAATAGCCTTTGGTTTATCAGCACTACCATACGTTATCGAAAGCATCTTACCTCCAGGGATAAAAAGCATGTCGCCAACCTCAGCATGGATAGCCTCTTCACCAAAAGAAACCTCACCGTTGTACAAAATCAAGAGTGTATTTTCTACATCATAAAAGTTTTTGATACGGATAGGTTGTAATATTCTAATGTTACGTGACTTAATAAACTTCACGCCGAGCGATTCTATTATCTTATTATAATCTTCCATTTTGCATCGTAATTTGGGTAATTGGAATTATAGAGCATTTAATTTTGGACAAAACTAATAAATCCATGTAAAATTCCAAAATTAAATGTAAAAAAGTCTTATATAATTATTTTACGGTAAAATAGTTCCGCTATTCAAATTTATTGTAATATCCTAAGAATTGAAAATTTTACAGATTTTTTTTTTAAAATTTAATATTTGGAGTTTTAGGGGATTTCTATAAAAACAATTATTTTTTTAAAAAATGATGCTCTTCAAAACACTATAACTATAGAAAGAACTTGCGATTTTTACGAAAACTAAGTCATATTTCTTCTTCAAATATTACAAAAATCACCAAAGATTCCAGAAAGCTTTGAGTAATTATTTTTAAATAATTGGAAGATTAAAACTAAGTAATATTTCTTATCGAAAAAGGCATTTAATAGGTATAAAATCGCACATATATACAAAGCTAAAAACTGATAATATTTACTTTGCTTATCATAAAACTATCCAGCCTTCAAATTATACTATTTAGGGCTTAGTCATAATCAATGCTTCTGTGCAAAGGTTTTCAAGGTCTGCTTAGTAAAACTACTTAGTACAAGTTTTCCACTGATTTCTGCTCTTTCCTCTAAAAGTGTATCCCAATGGTCTGTATTTTTCCAAAAGATTTTTTTTAATGCTGTTAGCGCTGCTGGATTGTAGGATGCTAGGCATGTTGCCAACTCAATGATGGCTTTGTCCATTTCTTCTACCGTTTCGAATACCTCCATAAACAAGCCTTTTTCTTTTGCCCAGTTAGCCGAAAAAAAATCTGTAGCATTCAACGCCAATGTAGCAAATGAGGAAAGTCCTATTTTCCGTTCAACGGCAGGTTCAATCACAGCAGGAATTATTCCTATGGTTAGTTCACTTAATTTGATGGCTGCAAACTTGGTTGCAAAACAATAATCAGTAGTAGCTGCTAGGCCTACTCCTCCTCCGATAGCCTTTCCTTGGATGCGTCCAATAATTATTTTAGGAGATTTTCTACAAGCATTGATCACTTTTGCAAAACCTGTAAAAAATATTTTTCCAGTATCTCGATCATTGATTGCCATCAATTCATGAAAATCTGCTCCCGAACAAAAAGTTCTCTCTCCTTCACTTTGCAGAATAATGATTTGTACTTCCTCTTGTTCTCCTAAGTTTTCTATGGCTATTGCCAATTCTTCCAAAAGTACAATAGACATTGAATTAGTAGGCGGATTACCAAACACTAGCTTTACCACACCCAATGCTACTGGCTCTATCCTAATGGTATGCATTTTAGGTTGTTGCATAATAAAATTATTTTTAGATATTACAGCACTATTTCTATTTCAATGCTATTAAATTACAACTATTTAAAGGAATAATTTTATAATATAACAGTTTTTTATCATAAGAAATTATGACAAAAAAGCCCTTTTTATTTCCATTTAAACAATCTCAACAAACAATTTAACATTAAAAATGTACAAATCAGAACAATTAACGTTAGTCCGACAAACTGCCAAAGAATTTGCCGAACGTAAAATAAGGCCTCATATCATGGAATGGGACGAAGCCCAGACTTTCCCGATTGAATTAATGAAACAATTGGGCGAACAAGGTTTCTTAGGTGTACTCGTCCCCGAAGAATATGGCGGAGCAGGTTTAGGCTACCACGAATACGTTGCTATTATCGATGAAATCGCACAAGTTTGTGGCTCAATCGGCTTGTCGGTTGCTGCTCATAATTCACTGTGCACCAATCATATCTTACAATTTGGTTCAGAAATTCAAAAAAAGCAATACTTGCCACAGTTGGCTTCTGGTAATTTTATCGGTGCTTGGGCTTTAACAGAAGCTAATACGGGCTCTGATTCAGCCAGAATGCAGTGCGTAGCTCGACGAGAAGGGGATGATTATATCATCAACGGTGCTAAATGCTGGATTACACACGGTAAATCGGGCGACATAGTCGTTGTAATGACACGTACTGGAGAGTCTGGAACAAAAGACAATGCTACTGCTTTTATTGTAGAACGTTCAAACCCAGGCTTGAAATTTGGTAAAAAAGAAAACAAATTGGGCATGCGTGCTTCTGAAACTGCTGAGGTAATTTTAGAAGACTGTATCGTACCACTATCAGCTCGTTTAGGCAACGAAGGTGAGGGTTTTAAGCAAGCCATGAAGATTTTAGATGGTGGTAGAATTTCCATCGCAGCTCTTTCTTTGGGCATTGCCAAAGGTGCGATGGCTGCTGCTGCCCGTTATGCACAAGAACGCCAACAATTTGGACAAGCTATTGCCAATTTCCAAGGCATCAGTTTTAAATTGGCAGAAATGGCGACTAAAGTTCATGGAGCAGAATTGATGACGCACCATGCAGCTGACCTTAAAATGGAAGGCACGCATCTGACCAAAGAGGCTGCCATGGCAAAATTTTATGCTTCGGAAGTAGCCGTGGAAGTAGCGACAGACGCTGTGCAAATATTTGGTGGGTATGGTTATACCAAAGATTTTCCTGTTGAAAAATTCTATCGTGATGCCAAACTTTGTACCATTGGTGAAGGAACATCCGAAATCCAAAAAATTGTAATTGCCAGAGAAGTATTAAAAGAGTATCCTATTATTTAATCTAATATCCCCTGCATCCGAAAGATTGATACAGGGGATAATATTTAAGTATTGTTCCATACTCGCAGTTATTTCGCCTTTATTCTTAATTTTGTAATACGTCAATTAATAAAAACCTCGATTGATGTCATTACAAATGTTAAAGATTCTTAGACAACCTTATCCACATAACGATTCTACTAGACGGAAGCTTTTCTTATCGTTCGGTGCAGGTATTTTCATTTCATCTTTCCTGATTTTTTTCGAACCTTTTGGTATTGCCAATTGGCATAGCACCCAGAAAGCATTATTGCTATCAGGTTTCGGCATTATTACTACCACAATGATGCTTTTTATCTATTTTGGCATTCAAAGGCTATTCCCAAAGTTTTTTCAAGAAGAACAGTGGACTGTTCGGAGAGAGATATTCATGGTAGCCCTAAATATCTGTTCAATTACGGCTATTAATATCCTTTATTCTCAATATTTTATCAACAATGGCTTTAACCTACTGAGCTTAGTTTCCATGATTATTTACACGCTTGTGTTGGGCGTTTTTCCTGCTACAGGAATTATTTTAATCAACTATATTTATTATTTAAAACAATATAGCAAACCTCCGCAACCTAGTCATCTCCCCGAAAAACACACAATACATGATGAATCAGCTGAAATAAACCTGATTGCCGAAAATGGAAAAGATAAAATTCAGATGCATACAGATTCCTTTTATTACATAGAATCAAGCGATAACTATTCTACTGTGGTATTTAAACAAAATGATGATTTCAAAAAGGATTTGATTAGAAGTAGCTTAACACGTTTAGAAAGTCAGACACAACAAAAACAAATTGTTCGTTGTCATCGCTCCTTTATCGTTAATCTCGACAAAGTTGAACGTGTTTCGGGCAATGCTCAAGGCTATAAATTACACCTTTCCGACAGCAATTTTATTATTCCTGTAGCCCGCAGATATTCTCAGATTGTCTATGAATTGAAGTAATACACTTAGTTTTTCTCATGTACTTCCGTCAGAATTTTACTTACTTCTTTTCTAATCTCCGACATTGGTTTCATAAAACTATTGTTCATAATACTGAAAATTAACACTTTACCTTTTTTAGTAACCAAGTAACCACTCAAATTGTAGTTATTGCTAAAAGAACCCGATTTGGCAAAAATGAAGGGCTTTTCAGTAGACGATAAACTTTTCAACGTACCCGATTTTCCAGCAGCTGGTAAAAGCTGAAAAAGTCTTTCCTGTGGTACAATCAAATAAATATTTTGCAATAATTTCACGATACTTCTTGGTGTGAATAAATTATAACGTGAAAGTCCAGAGCCATCTACCCATCTTGAAACATCTGGCAAATCAGTCATAAATTTCTTTTTTACGGCATCAATCCCTTTGCTTACATTCAACTCTCCCGTCAAAGCATCTGCATTGAGTACCATTAGGTGTTCTGCAATCATGTTATCACTTACATGAAGCATCCTTTTGTATAAACTATCTGCGGGAAGGCTATAAAATGTTTTGGCAGATTTATCCAAGGCTTTATTAATCAAAGTCACTTCTCTCTTTAATGTATCGCTCAATAGGGCAACAGTAATATCTATGCCCGTTTTGAAGGGTACATCTTGTTCAAAAGTAGGCTTCATTTTTTGAAGGCTTGGATGACTAAACAAATTAGCACCAAGGTCACGCTGAATAGAAAAGCTATTGGTGTTCGACCAGTCGTACACTTTATTTTCAAAGAATTTTGGTGATACACTCAATGTATTTTGTTCTTTCGCTTTGAATCTGACAACATTCCCATGAATAGGAAATCCTGATATTTCAGCCGCATAATCATCATTAAAATCATCCCAAGCCCAGCCTTGCCCCAAAAATGAACCTGTAAAATTATCATTAGAAAAGTACATTTTCTCAGGGCGACTTTTCAAAAAGTCATATACTTTGCTTTTGGCTAAATCTGGATGAAGGAAAGATGGGTCTCCCGTTCCCCAAACAATCAAAGAATCGCCAGTAACTTGATAATGAAAAGCAGGAATAGAATCTCCTAAGGTTTTTATACTAGCATAAAAAGTAAAGAGCTTGGTATTGGAAGCAGGCATAAAAAAACGATTTGCCTCTTGTTCAAATACAGTCTTTTGTTCGGTTATATCATAGAAAACAACACCTGTTTGGTTTTGAGAAAACACTTCTGATTGCTGAATTAGTCGAGCCGTGTATTTCATCTGTACTTTGCTAGTACTGCACGAAAAAGAAATAACAACTACCAAAAACATCAAACAGGTAAGGAAACGCTTCATAAACATCAAATAATTTTAGGGATTATGCTGATAACATTGAGGAAATCAACGGAAAATACACATTTTTCCTACACCAAAATCATAAAGTATGATATATTGTTTTGTGTGATTCTCAGTCTAGAATGTGTCCAAAAGTATTTTCTTCATTACCTTTGTAGTGCTATAACTCAGTCTTGGTAAAACTCCTAGACTAAATTTTCGTTATCTAATTAGATTAATATTATTCCATAAAAAATATTTCGTAATCATAAAATGTCTGTAAAATATTTTCATCTCACAGTAAAAGAAATCATCGACGAAACGCCCGATACAAAAACCTTTACTTTTTGGCACCCTGTACATCAATCTGTTAGTTACAAAGCTGGTCAATTCCTTACGTTAATTCCTGTTATTGATGGACAAAAAGTGCGTAGAAGTTACTCGATGTCAAGTTCGCCTAATAAAGATGCTTCTATTGCGGTAACTGTAAAGCGTGTACCTGGTGGCTTGGTATCTAATTACTTGTGTGATTCAGTAAAAGTTGGAGATGCTATCGAGGTGATGGAACCGATGGGGCATTTTGTGGTTGAACCAAACCCAATGAAAGAGCGTACTATTGTGCTTTTTGGTGGAGGGTCTGGAGTTACGCCTTTGATGTCTATTCTGAAATCTGTTTTACCTGTGGAACAAGGCTCAAAAGTGTATTTGGTATATGGTTCAAGAAGTGAGGAAGATATTATTTTCAGAAAACAGTTAATCGAATTAGAGCTAAAATATGAAGGTCGTTTCAAAGTATTGCACATACTTACAAAACCTTCTTATACTTGGACGGGCTATAAAACACGTATCAATCAAGCATCTGCGGTAATTTTCTTGAAGCAAGACCTTGCTATTGATATTGCCAAAGCAGAATATTATCTATGCGGACCAGAAGGCATGATGGAACAGGTAGAAAATGCCTTGAAGATGTTTAATGTACCTACTGACAGTATTCATAAAGAACATTTTGGAAGTGTAGGCTCGCATGAAATTCTTGTAGAGGAAGAAGACGATTCTATCAAGGCACAAACTGTAACGATTCAATACGAGGGCACTGATTATCAAGTATTGGTAAAACCACATGAAACGATTCTGGAGGCTGCCTTGCGTGAAGATATTGATTTGCCTTATTCGTGTCAGGCAGGGATGTGTACTGCTTGTTTAGGTAAATGTGTGGCTGGAAAAGTACATATGGACGAAGAAGACGGACTTACGGAGAAGGAAATTAAACAAGGTTATATTCTTACTTGTGTATCTCACCCAAAAACGGCTGGGGTTGTTATTGAGGTTGAATAGGTTTTATTATAAAATTAAAGAGGTTGATATTGAAAGCATTACTCGCTTTTTGTATCAACCTTTTTTGTTTTTACTCATTATTTTTTCATCTGAAAGCTGAATTCCGAAAGCTGATTGCTTTTTTTACCCGCTGATTTTCGGAGATTTAAAAACGCTGATAACCGCTGACTTTTTCAATAGCTGAAATCCGATTGCCGACTTCCGAAAGCTGACAGCTTAATGCTTAACTGCCTTTTTAATGAAATATCCCAACCCTGCCATAGACACCAATATTAATCCAAAAATGACAAACTGGATGCTACTTCCCTGACTTGGGTGTTCTATTAGTTTACGGATTTCCTGTGCTTGTGTTCCTAGCCAGATGGAAAGTACTGTACGAGGCAACATACCAAGGAAGCCTGCCGTAAGAAAATTTTTCAACTTTGTTCCCGAAAAAGAGAATAATACATTGGTAACTGCAAAGGGTAAAATAGGCGACAGGCGAGCTAATAAAATAATCTTGAATTCATCTTTTTGAAGATTGTCAAGTATCTCTCTTACTTTGGGTTTCTCAGAGATTTTACTTAAGAACCTTCCCCCATCAATTAGTTTGGCAACATTAAATCCAAAGTAGGACGCTACCCAATAGCTAATAGCAATGGGGATAAAAGCATTCCAGCCTAAAAAATAGCCACTTAGCAACGCAATAAACGTAGTAGGCGTAAGGGCAAAAGCCATGCTAAAACATGAGGCAACGTATACTAATACCCATTGCAATATTGTGAATTGTTGCACTGCTTGCTCATGCGTAATCAGCCAATAACTAATACTGGAACTAGCAAAAATGGGCATTAGACCCAAAAAGAAAGTATATATAATAGAAAACGTATTTTTCTGGAGAAAATCTAACATTTCACAAAGATAGATACCTAAAGAGCATATATAAAATAAAGGTAGTTATTGTATAAATTTAAAAATCACAATTCACCATTCAAAATTCATAACTCTCAGTCATGCTACAAAGAACTTAGAAATCAGTAAATTTTATCGGCAGTAAATCTCCAATAGACTCTGTCACCAATATCTGGTTGTTTGCACCCAACATAATAAAGCGAATGGGTTCTTTTTGACGAACTTCGTATTCCAACATCGCCTGTCGGCAAGCACCACAAGGAGAAACTCCTCTAAATACATCTCCTTTCCCCGGGCGGGCGATGACAGCAATGGATTTAATGGTACGTTCTGGATAGTTGGCACCCACCCAAAATATAGCCGATTGTTCTGCACAAGAACCCGAAGGGAAGGCAGCATTTTCCTGATTATTTGCCATTACGATGGTATCATCATCTAACAAAATGGCGGCACCAACATGGAAATTAGAATAAGGAGCATACGATTTATAGGTAGCTTTTCGGGCTTCGTTCAAAAGTTTGTTTTCCTGTACAGATAGTTCTGTATCGTTGTTGTACGTTTCGAGGGTAATTGTCAAATTAAGTTTCTGCATATCAGTTTATTCGGTATATTTTCATTAGTTTTTTAGATGGGGAAAGCTATAACGAAAAAAGCCTTTAGAATAGTTCATAATATTATCGAAAAGATCATTTAGTTATTTAAAAACAGTAGTTATACTTAACTAAAAAATTAAACCCGTAGAGAAATTCCTACGGGTTTATCTAGGGGCAGAATCTATTAACTATTTATTATCTTTCTCAGGTAGTGCTTCAACTGAAGTTTTTTCTACTTTCTTGCTTACTTCCTCCATCAATCGTAAGCCTAACAATCCACTCAAGGCTCCGTTTTGATCATTTGAACCACCTGTTATTAAAATATCTGGCATTACCTTAATTTTCTCTTTACCAATGCTTTCAGTGATTTTCAATTGCGTAAAGTTTCCTTCACCCATTGCTGAAACAGCCAATTTATACGCTTCAGCATCGGCCTTACCAATCGCCAAGATTTTTTCAGCTTCGGCTGTACCTGTTTTACTGATTTTTTCGGCTTCAGCATTCGCAATCAATTTGATACGTTCTGATTCCGCACTTGCTTGCACCCTCACTCTTTCTGCCTCCGCTCCTGCTTGTAGTTTTAAACTTTGGGCTTCACCTTGTGCTTTTTTCACAGACGCATCGGCTACTCTTTCAGCAATCACTACGCCTTGGTCGGCTTTAACAATATCTTTCTGGATATCTGCAATGGCTGTTTCTTTCTCCAACGCTTGTCGTGTTTCCTGAGCCATCTTTTGAGTTTCGTAAGTAACTTTTTGCTCCTCCGCCAATTTTCGGTCAGTAAGGGTTTTCATCAATGATTCTGGCGGTACGATATCACCAATCAAAGTATCCACTGCATTTACATTATATTGCGAAAGCACTTCCGCAATATATCTTCTAGCGGTTTCCTGACGCTCTTTTCTTGACCCTAGGAATGAAATCACATCAGAATCTTGTGCTGAGTTTCTAAAATAGTTACCAATCGTTGGTTCCAATACTTGGCTCACGAGGTTATTCATATTACCGAAACGGGCAATCACTTTAGGGGCTTCGTAGTTGGGAATATGGATAATCTGCGAAACATCTAAATTAAAAGGGAAACCATCTTTAGAACGAACTGTTATCGTTGACAGGTTCTTATCCAATTGGTGCGATTCCGACCTTGCACTTGCCCAGTTTAACACCAAATTGGTCGTGGGTACTACTTCTATTTTCTGTACATAAGTATTTACAGGATATTTCCCTGGGCCAAAGGCCTCTGCCCAAACACCTTTATAGCCTTTTGAAACAATGTTACCGTGTTTAAATTCTGTACCGCTAACGTCAATTCCTTCTTCCCCAACATAAGAAATTACTACGCCTACATTACCAATCGGGATTTCGGTCATGTGTATTTCTTCTACTTTCACAAACCAAGGATTGAGGTTATAAGAACCCGCCAAAATTACTTGTTGCTGTAGCCCTCTATTACCGCCCTTACTCAGGAATGCATCAGCATTTTGAAAATTATTATGTCCTTCGATAGACTTACCTGCTATATGACCTGCTTCAATTGATGCTCCATCCATGGTAGTAATAATGCCCACCATGTTCTCATGAATTTCGGTAATGTCTGTAATGACGACTTCAAACAAAAAGGTATTAATCCTGTAAGACCCCGCCGTGATTACTGCTGTTTGTCGTCCTTTTCTACCACCATTCTTCAAGAACGATACTGTATCCTGAAACCCATCACATTCAATCTTTCTGGCAAGGATAGAACCCGTTTCAAGTTCCTTCCCATCTTTTGCCAAAATCAATCCTATTTGTCCTGTTGGAATAATAGTAAGTGGTTGAAGTTTAATATCATATTGCCAAATCCAATACCAAAAATAAATACCGGGTGCCAAGGGCTCTGCTTGATAACCTGCTTCCCCTTCGGTGGCAATGATTCGTCCTTCTGGTAAGGATTTCTTATCCCCAAACAGTACGAATTTCTTGGTAACTAGCCCAATTTTGTCTTCTGGAATAATAATGATGCCCAATAAGCGAAAAATAAATTTGTAGAAAACTAAGCAAAGCAAAGGAACTGCGATGCTAATAACGGTGGCAATAGGAACTTCCATTTTTTATATTTATTTTGGTTAAATTGTGAACTGAAATATTAAAGTTCATGGACCAAATTTGATAAAAAGTGTATCAGAATATCCCAAATTGTGAAGAATGGTTAGGCGGTGGCTTAAATGGGTTTAGGGTATTTTATGTCACAAAACATTCCTGTTTTGACGTAGTTAATTGGGTTATTTATTCCTCTTATCTATAAAAAGGTTAAGTTAGTCGAAATATATTGAGATTACGAAGTAAGACGGGACAAAAGCATATACATTATAAAGTAACTTTATAGAAAATTAGAATAGCAAAAAATATTCATACATACGTAATATGAAGCAAAAAAATACGCTCTCAATGGTATCTGTTGGGGCTTCAATCTGTTTAGCATTGGTTGGTTGTCATAGTAAGAAACCACAAGACTCTAATAAAAAAGAAGATCAGCCTGCCATTGTTGATGTAATCATCGCAAAAAAGCAAAGTATTAGCTCAAATGTTGAAGCCAACGGTTCTATTATAGCCAATGAATTCGTAGAACTACACACAGAAGTGAGTGGTCGTATTACTTATCTTAATATTCCCGAAGGCAACGTTGTAACGCAAGGAACGATATTAGCCAAAATCAACGATGCTGACTTACAAGCTCAACTCGCTAAAACAAAGGTATTACTAGATTTAGCCGAAAAAACTGAAAAACGTTTAGGCAAGCTTTTATCAATTAATGGTATTAGTCAAGGTGAATATGATACTGCCTTGAACCAAGTAAATAGCCTAAAAGCAGATTTGGCTTATACCCAAGTGTTAATCGATAAAACTGTATTGAAAGCACCATTTACGGGTGTGATTGGTCTTCGTCAGATAAGCTTAGGAGCTTTTGTTTCAGCTACCACTATCATTGCTACCATTCAGCAAGTAAATAAATTGAAAGTTGACTTTACAGTTCCTGAAGAATACTCTCCACTCATCCGTAAAGGAAGTGTGGTAGAGGTTGAAGTAGAAGGACAAAGAGACGGTCGTTGTAAAGCTGTAGTAGTAGCCCGCGAACCGCAAATCAACCAAACTACCCGTAACTTACTGGTGCGTGCCTTGTTGTCAAACTGCAATGCCAACCCTGGTACTTTTGCAAAGGTATATTTTAGTGCAGGCCCAGCACAAAATAGTATCTTGATTCCTACCAATGCGATTATCCCAGATGATAAAACGAAAAAATTGGTCATTGTAAAAGACGGCAAAGCCAGTTATGTAGTAGTAGAAACTGGTTTTAGAAAAGAAGATGTTGTTGAAATTACAAGTGGCTTAACCGAAGGAGATTCTGTAGTGGTTGATGGCGTTTTATTTGCTAGAGCAGATAAACCTGTAAAAGTAAGAAGTGTAAAAAAACAGTAGTCATTTGAAGGTGAATGGGCTATCAGCGATGTTGGCGCCATCATCCATCATTAAAAAGATTTCATAAAATTGCTTTTCATCTTCTACAAAAGATGGGAGTAATTTAATCATCAATATTCATGAATATTTCAGAATTATCTCTTAAAAGGCCTGTACTTGCCACAGTACTGAATATCCTGATTATCCTTTTTGGGATAGTTGGATTTTCGTTTTTGGCAGTAAGGGATTATCCAGCTATTGACCCACCGATGGTTACTGTAAGAACAGCTTACACTGGTGCCAACCCTGATATTATTGAAAACCAAATTACTGAGCCTCTCGAAAAACAAATCAATGGTATTCCGGGGATTCGTTCTATTACGTCATCAAGTACTTTAGGAAGTAGTTCTATTTCAGTAGAATTTAACCTTGATGTACCGTTGGAAGCAGCCGCCAGTGATGTGCGTGACAAAGTAGCTCAAGCCGTTAGAAGTTTACCTCAAGATATTGATGCACCTCCTGTAGTATCAAAAGCGGATGCTAATAGTGACTTTATTTTGTTGTTGGCTATCCAGAGTAGAAGTAAAGGTTTGTTAGAACTGAGTGATTATGCCGAAAACGTATTACAACAACGTTTCCAGACCATTAATGACGTAAGTGGTGTAAACATTTTGGGTCAAAAGCGTTATGCCATGCGTATCTGGTTGAAAACAGACCGTATGAATGGTTATGGCTTATCTTTTACAGATATCCAAACAGCTTTAGCGCGTGAAAATGTAGAACTTCCTGCAGGTAAAATTTATGGTAGTAACACAGAGATGACGATTCGTGCTTTAGGTAGATTAACATCGGAACAACAATTCCGTGATTTAATTATCCGTGAAAGCAATACGGGTATCGTTCGCTTGGGTGATATTGCTGATGTGGAATTAGGGCCCGAAACCCTAGAACAAAGCTGGAAATACAATGGCGTGTATGCCGTTGGTTTAGCAGTTGTTCCTCAGCCTGGGGCTAATTATATCAAAATTGCAGATGAATTTAATAAACGTTTGCAGGAGATTGAGAAAGAGAATAAATCTGATATTCAGTTTAAACTATTAATTGATAATACTAAAAACGTTCGTCGCTCATTAGAGGAGGTAGAAGAAACCTTAATTATTTCTTTTGGTTTGGTAGTATTAGTAATTTTCTTCTTCTTCCGAAATTGGCTTATTGCGATTCGCCCTCTTATCGATATTCCTATTTCATTGGTTGCTACTTTCTTTGTAATGTATTTCTGTGGTTTCACCATTAATGTACTTACGCTGTTGGGTATCGTTTTGGCGACAGGGCTGGTGGTAGATGATGGGATTGTTGTTACCGAAAATATTTTCCGAAAGCTCGAACAGGGCTTACCTATCCGTAAAGCTGCTTTGGAGGGTAGTAGAGAAATCTTCTTTGCCGTAATTTCTACTTCCTTAACATTGGCGGTGGTGTTCTTGCCTGTTATTTTCTTAGAAGGATTCGTAGGTAGCCTCTTCCGTGAATTTGGTATTGTGGTCGCAGGTGCGGTATTGATTTCAGCCTTTGTTTCGCTGACGATTACGCCTGTACTGAACGTGTATTTAACACGTAAAAAAGCAGGTCACGGTTGGCTTTACGACAAAACTGAGCCATTCTTTACAGGCATGGAAAGTGGCTACAAGAGTATCCTAAAGGGCTTTATGAGCGTCAGATGGATGGCTTGGGTAATTGTAGTGGCCTGTGGATTGTTGATATGGCTAGCGAGCAAAAATCTTCAAAGTGAGATTGCTCCGATGGAAGATAAAAGCAGTATTCGTTTTACGGTAAGTACGCCTGAAGGGTCTAGTTATTTATATACTCAGAAGGTTTCTGATGATGTAACCAATTTCTTGAACGATTCTATTCCTGAAAAAGAATTTGTATTTAATGCTGTGCCTGGCTTTGGTGGAAACGGTGGTACAAACTCTTCGGCGGCTCGTATTGGTTTGGTAGACCCCGACCAAAGAACCAGAAGCCAAGATGAAATAACCAAGTTATTGAACAAAAAAATGAGCAGGTTCAACAATGCTCGTGTATTTGGTGTGCAAGAACAAACTATCTCGGTGGGTTTAGGTTCAAGAGGAAGTTTACCTGTACAGTTCGTATTACAAAATATCGACTTTGCTAAGATTAAAGACGCTATTCCGAAATTTTTGGAGGAAGCTCGTAATGATAAAACTTTCCAGAATGTTGACGTAAACTTGAAATTCAACAAGCCTGAGATTTTAATGACCTTCGACCGTATTAAAATCAAAGACTTAGCCCTTACGACACAAGATGTTGTAAGTGCTGTCCAAGGGGCATTCAGTGGTAGAAGGCTAGCGTATTTCACCATGAATGGTCGTCAGTATGAAGTAATTGCGCAAGTGGAAAGAAAAGACAGAAAAGAGCCTACGGATATTGAAAACATTTTTGTGACCAATACGCGTGGTGAAAGGATTCCTTTGAGTGCCGTAGTGAAGTTGGAAGAAAGTAGTAATCCTTCAACGTTGTTTCACTTCAACCGTTTGAAATCGGCTACTGTGTCAGCCTCTTTGGCAGAAGGAAAAACCATTGGAGACGGTGTAAAAGCGATGCAAGCTATTGCAGATAAAGTATTGGACAAATCTTTCCAAACAGCCTTGAGTGGTCCTTCAAGAGATTATTCTGAAAGTTCTTCTAACACAACTTTTGCTTTTGGATTAGCCTTAACATTGATTTATTTACTATTGGCGGCTCAGTTTGAAAGCTTCAAAGATCCTTTCACTATTATGATTACCGTGCCTTTGGCTTTGGCGGGTGCATTGGGTAGCCTTTGGTTGTTTGGACAAACATTGAATATTTTCTCGCAGATTGGTATGATTATGTTGATTGGACTAGTAACCAAAAACGGAATTTTAATTGTTGAATTTGCTAATCATAAGCGAGCCGAGGGTATGTCAAGAATTGAAGCTGTTGTTGAAGCCGCAACCCAACGTTTGCGTCCGATTTTGATGACAAGTTTAGCAACATCTTTAGGAGCTTTGCCGATTGCTTTGAGTTTAGGGGCAGCATCTACTAGCCGTATTCCATTAGGTACTGTTGTTGTGGGGGGTATTTTATTCTCTTTAATTCTTACGTTACTCGTTATTCCAGCAGTTTATACATTTATCTCTAGTAAAAATTACGTAACAGAAGAATCTAAACTAGTAGCAGAAGAACAAGCGGCAGATTAAACTAAAGCTGAAAATCAACAAAAAAACATGAGAATCATTTTTAAAAGTAATATACTGTTGGTAAGTTGTTTGCTAATGATGGGCTTTTCAGAAGGTTTTGCTCAACAGCAAATAACATTGAACCAAGCCGTTGAAACAGCCTTAAAAAACAATTTAGATATTCAGGTTTCTAAAAATACGCTATCTGCCAATACTATCAATAATTATATTGGTATCGCTGGTGGTTTGCCTACAGTTACGGGCGCTTTTAGTACAAACGAACAGATAACTGGACTGAACCAAGAGTTAAGTAATGGTACAAGTACTAACAGAACGGGCGTAGTTTCCAACAATACCAATATGAGTTTTACAGCAACGATGATGCTGTATAATGGCGGAAGAGTAATAGCAACAAAAAAGCGTTTAGAGGAATTACAAAAACTTAGTCAGGAGCAATTGAATGCTACAGTACAAAATGTAGTGGCTGACGTGATGTTAAAGTATTTTGCAGTAGTTCAGCAACAAAATTTTGTAACTACCTTACTTCAGTCTATCGAAGTATCAAAACAAAAACTATCGCTGATTGAAGCCCGCAAAAGCGTAGGATTATCAAACGAAGCAGAATCTTTACAAGCTACGATAGATTTGAATGCCCAAACGCAAGCTTTGCAAACTCAAAAAATAGTGATTGAACAAAGTAAGGCTGATTTACTCCGTAGTTTAGTATTAAACCCTAGAACTGCTATTACTATTTCCGACACGATTGTATTGGATAGAAGCCTGCAATGGGAGAATTTAGACGCCAACATAAAGAAACATCCAAGTATTTTATCGGCTGAGGCACAAATTAATATAAATCTTTTGTTAGAAAGAGAAGCCAATGCTAGGCGTTATCCTACTATCAATTTGAATACAGGTTATAACTATGGCCGCAACCAAAGTGGTGCAGGTTTTACACTTTTAAACCAAACCTATGGTCCATTTTTAGGAGTGAATGCCAGTATTCCTATCTATTCAGGTGGTGTAAATACGCGACAAGTACAAATAGCCAAAATTAATACTGAAACGGCTCGATTACAGAAAGAAATAGTTTATCAGAATTTCGAAACTGCGGCGGCTAAATCTTGGGAAGCATATAGCAATACGTTACAATTGATAGAAGCCGAACGAGAAAATTATGCGTTAGCAGATAAATTATTGAAAATAATGAATCAGCGTTTTCAATTAGGTCAAGCGACTATCATTGACGTAAAACAAGCACAGCAAAGTTTTGAAAACTCGGGCTATCGTCTGAATAATTTGAGCTATACAGCCAAAGTAGCTGAAATTACGTTGAAGCAAATAGCTAGTCAGTTAGGTAATTAATACTTCATAGAAAATAATAAAATATCAATTTTGAAAACATGAGTCATCCCGAATTTTAAGCAAAATTTGTCCATAAGATATTTTGAATGACTATTCTTATTCTGTAAATATGTGTCATTCCGAATTCTATCATCAAAAAGCGGTCAGAAAAATCATTTTTCTGACCGCTTTTTGATGATAGATAATGGATTATAGTTCCGTTAGGAACAAGATATCGGTAGAAAAAGTATTCTGTTAACCCCACAAGCCCCATCGGGGCGAAATATTTCGCCCCGATGGGGCTTGTGGGAGACTGTTTTTTAATTTTACCATATATACAGCTACCGATATATCGCCTCTGTGAGGCTATTTTATTAAACTTTCTCATTTTAAGAAAAATTCGAGATAACCCTATGTTTGTAAAGATAGTTCTCCTACATATTTAGCTAAAAATGTATATTATTTCAAGAGAGTGGAAAATAAAAAGGTTTTTCTTATTTGGACTAATTATAAATAATAACGTATATTTGTACATTATTAGTCTTTCCACAACTCCCATAGCATGAATAACATTCAGGTGGACAATATCTCCATTAAAATTAACGAGGATTCCTTTCGGGAAATCTATAATTTATATTGGGAAAAAGTTTTTTCGGTATGTTATGCTAATCTGAAAGACGAAGAGCTTTGTAAAGGAATGGTACAAGATATTTTTAAGTCACTTTGGGAAAAGAGAGATAAGCTTGAAATTAATCAGTCTGTTGAGAAATACCTTGTAAAATCTGCTAAGTATAAAGTATTTGAACATATCAGAAATAAAAAAATCAGAGAACACCATTTAGAGCAAATTGCTTCTTCACAAACAGTATCTAGTAATTATACTGAAAATGAAGTGATGTTAAGTTCTTTAAAAGAAAGAATATCTACCTTGATTGAAGACCTGCCTAATCAATGTCGTAGGGTTTTTAAAATGAGCCGTGAACAAGGCTTATCCAACAAAGAGATTGCCTTAGACCTACTTATCTCTGAAAGAGCGGTAGAATACCACATTTCTAAAGCTATTTCCTCTCTTAAATCCAATTTACCAGAATATTCACTCTGATTTTCTTACCTACAGCTTCGGGAAACCCTTAAATATGCTACTTTTACAAAAAAGAGTCTTTTTGTTCTAAAAAACATGTTTAATGAAGGTTAGTAAAGAGCTTATTGAAAAATACCATTGCGGACAATGTACACCAACAGAAATAATGTTGGTTGAAAATTGGTTGCTCGATGAAAACGAAGACGATTTTTTAGTCTTTCCTGAAAACATAGATAAAGAAAAAACAGCTACAGAAATGTGGCAGGATATTGCTGATATTCTCCCTTCAAATTCCAAAAAATCAAGAAATAATCCGTTTTTTATTTTTCAGAATACCAAATATCTTTCCATAGCAGCCGCTTTAGCATTTGCCATTCTTGCGTCTTCTCTGTATATTTTTTATCAAAAAGCAGACGAGGCATTGATTACTGCCGTGAATGCTACGGGTACTACCAATAAAGAAATTTTTGCCAAAGATTATACTATCTCGCTTGGACCAGAGAGCAACGCCAACATTGATGTAAACAATGATTCGATTCATTTTTGCGGAAGCATGCTGATTAGTCCCAACAAAGATATCTCTATTACCGTAAAAGGACTTTGTACTAAAAGTGCAAACCAAAGCAATAAGGTAAATTTCAAGAAGGGCGAAAGTTATATCGTTCTTGATGACCCTAATACCCAAAACAGTCAAGTGATTATTATGGACGAAAAACTGTTAATGGGCTTACCTCCTGTAATGAAAAGACAATTGATGGATCAATTTAATATTTGAAACTCTTGATTATACTATGTGCTTTAAAAAAAGCCCGATTACTTTTATCATAGCCTTTATCGTAGGATTAACTTCTTTGTTGAGTTGTTCAGAATCAAAAGATGCCAATGCTAAACATAAAAAATATAGCATTTATGTCATGGCAAAGGACTATAAAGAGTACATTATTCATACTGACGATATTTCTACGGGCAAGATTAATCCGATAGAAGAAGGTACCCGAGTTTTTCCCAAACAAATCTGGTATGATTTAATTGTTAAGGATGGTTTCTATTATCGGTTAGGGCGAAAAAGTCAGTATTTAATAAAATCGGTTATTACCAATAACAGTCTTCAACCTATCGACTCTGTTTTGCTTAATGGCTTTGTGTATTTGGATAATTATAGTTGGGTTCATCCAGATTCACTTTTTTTAATTTCTCATAATAAGAAACTCAATAAACTTCAATATGCCAAAGTGAATGTCAATGACATGAAGGCTCAGATAGGTATCTTCCCTCTTCCTAAGCCCACTGGCATTTACAATTCCATTTCTGTAGGGTTTTCTAACTTCTTGACCAACAAAGTTTTTGTAGGCTATACTTATCATGCTATCTCGACACCACAAAATTACCAAACTAGCGATACAGCCTTTGTAAGTATCTTGACATACCCAGCACTCAAATTAATAAAGACTCAAAAGGATACTCGCTCTACTTATCCTGGGGGCATCAATACCGCTCAGCCTAATACCTTTACTGCTCAAAACGGCGATTTTTATTTTCTCGCCTGTCCAGGTATCGCACTAGGCAATAATCCTAATAAGCCTACGGCGATGTACAGGATTCGTAAAGGACAAGAATCTTTAGACAGTTCATTTTTCTTCAATATTTCGGCTTCTATTAAAAATCATGCTTATGGTATGTGGGACATTGGCGACGGCAAAGCTATTCTCAGAAGTGAGCGAAAAGATTTATTCACAGGCTTTGAAGACCATTATAAAGTGCCTCACGTAGAGTTTTATGTAGCAGACCTTGTAAAACAAACCCTAAAAAAGTTGGATTTATCTTTGGATAAAGGGACTTCTAGGCGTTGTGTTCTGGTAGAGCATGGTTTAGTCTATATTTCTCTTAATTCTGATACGGGTGGAAACAATATTTGGATTTATAATCCCAAAGATGGTAGCTTGAAAAAAGGATTACAGCTTGAAGGCCCTATAGATTACATCCTCCGCATTGAAAGGTTATATGAAGATTAAAATAAAGAATTATACATAACCAATTTTCAACAATAATTATCAGCATTTCCTTAAAATTTCTTTCTCCTGACCTTCGGGGGTAGCAGAGTTGTGCTACTTAGGTATTTGAAAAGGCAAGTTTAGTAATTGCCTATTCATGTATCTAAACAGTATTCCTCAGCTAAAACCAATGTGCTCAACTAAGTTTTTATTTACTACAATTTTATTTTTCTTATTACAAATCAATAGTCTTGTCTTTGCACAAACTGGAAATAGTGTTTCTGGAACGATAGAGGGCGAAGATGGCAATAAATTAGCAGGCGTAAATGTCGTATTGAAAGGTACGACTATTGGTACTGTTACCAAAGACGATGGATACTTCAAACTTTCTATCGCGAGGGCTGGTTCTTATACTTTAGTAGTTTCTTCTGTAGGTTATTTATCACAATCAAGAGTTATATCACTCAAAAATGGTCAGGAAGTTAAGGCCAATTTTACCCTAAAGTTTGATTCTAAAAACATGGACGAAGTGGTTGTTCATGGCAAAACAAAAACGCAGGAAGTAAAAGAACAGGCTTTTGCCGTTAATGCGATTGAAACTAAGCAATTCGCTAATACTACCGCAGACCTCAACCAAGTATTAAACAGAACCGCAGGAATAAAAGTACGTGAAGAAGGCGGGATGGGTTCTGATTTCAACTTTTCAATCAATGGATTATCGGGCAAAGCTGTAAAATTCTTTTTGGATGGTGTTCCGATGGAATTAATGGGCAGTACGATGTCGCTGAATAATATTCCTGTCAATCTTGCTGAGCGCATGGAGGTTTACAAAGGTGTTGTGCCTGTAAGCTTAGGGTCTGATGCCTTGGGTGGAGCTGTTAATATCATTACTAATCAAAACATCAGTAATTATTTAGATGTCAGCTATAGTATCGGTTCTTTTGATTCTCACAGACTAGCCCTAACGGGTCAATATCGCTTTGGAAACGGAATTATCCTTAAAGCCAGTGCCTTTGCTAACTATTCTAAAAACAACTATATCATGCGTGATATGGAGATTTGGGATGAAGCACAATACAAATACGTTAATAAAGATTTTAAACGATTCCACGACAAGTATCAATCAGCGATGGGACAGCTTGAAGTAGGTGTAGCTAATAAAAAATGGGCTGATATTTTCTTTGTAGGGCTTTCTTATTCGGGTACTGACCAAGATATACAAACGGGAACGCGACAAGATGTGGTTTATGGGGCTGTCACTAAAAATGGTTATGCCTATAATGGGTCGCTTCGTTATCGTAAAGACAACCTATTTACGAAAGGCTTAAACGCTAATATTTTTGCTTCACGTTCGGTTGATAATTATGTAGTTACTGATACTTCGAGCTATAAATATTATTGGGATGGCTCGCGTGTAAAAACTAGTTTAGCCGAAATCGGTTCGATAAAAACGGTTAACAACATTAATCGTCCAAGAACTTTTGTGCGTACCAATTTTGGCTATGAATTATCTTCTGTACACTCGCTCAACCTGAACTATACTTATGACCACCTCAGAAACGAAACCTATGATGAGTTAATTACCGACCATGCAGATATTCCAGGGATATTAAGCAAACAAATTTTGGGCGTAGCTTATCAGCAAAATCTACTCAATGAACGCCTTACGAATACCTTATTTGGTAAAGTATATGGGTTAAGTGTTCAGCAATCTAAATACATTTCTGTTTCGGGTCAGTATGGACAAGTAAACGATTCTCAGACCTACCAAGGTTACGGATTAGCCAGTCGCTATAAAATAACAGGAGATATGGGTGTGAAGGCATCCTTCGAAAAAGCATATCGTTTGCAAGAAGTAGGCGAAATGTTCGGGAATGGTTATACTGTTGTGGCAAACCTAGACCTAAAACCAGAGTCGAGCAATAACTTAAACATCGGAGCTTACTACGGTTTCCGTTATAATAAGCATAAGTTATTTGTCGAAGCATCATGGTTCTATCGTAATGCCAACGACTTTATCTATGCCGTAGTTTATAAATCAAATTCTAGTGTAAGCCGTTACGAAAATACTTCAAATGTAAAAGTGAATGGTTTGGAAGGAGACATCAAATATAATTATGGTGATTTATTATACTTCAACGCTAACATCAGTTACCAAAATGCTATCAATAATACTAAGTATTCGCCTGGTTCAGCGGGTACTACTGTTGAGGCTACCTATTTAAACAAAATCCCTAACCAACCTTGGCTTTTTGGGAATGTAGACTTGGGCATTGGTAAAAACAATGTAATCGGTAAGGCATCTCGTATGCAATTCAATTTAAGTACGCAATATGTCCATTGGTTTTATTTGACTTGGGAAGCTTACGGAAACAAAGCAGGAAAAAGTACTATTCCTGAACAGTACATCCACAATGCGTCTATCTCAAACTCATGGAAAAATGGCCGATATAATCTCTCTTTAGAATGCCGCAATTTCACTAATAATCTGGCATTTGACAACTTCCGTTTGCAAAAGCCGGGACGTGCATTTTCGGTAAAACTCAGGTATTTTCTACAATAATTTCAATCATCATTTATCAAATAAATCGTAATTATTTAATCCATTATATTATTTAAGCATCATGTTTAAAACATTCAAATTCTATTCATTTTTGATGGCAATTGCCCTAATTTCATTACTAAACGCTTGTAGTAGTGATGATAACACACCAACTCCTGTAGATGAAACACAGGAAAAATATACAGTTTGGTTACAAATTGGTAGCTGGCCAAATACTACGCAGTATATTCTGGGAACAAACTCATTGACAGAAGGTTCTATCAACTTGACTGGTCACGGAGCGGAAGTTACAGGCAAATCTGCCTATGGAATTATTACAAAGGGAGGATATTATTACTACTATAATACTACTTCTGGTCGTTTTTCTAAATTCAAATATGAAAAAGAACTATACAATACTATCTTGGAAGTGCCTTATACTCACATGAGCGATGTTGGTGGCTTTACTTGGATTAACGATAAAACACTTTTCTTAATCGGAACCGATGGCGAAGGCAAAAAACTTCATTATTCAGTAGTAGACACAGAAACGCTTAAAATGACAAATGGTGTGTTTGAAACACCCGCCATCCCTACAGGATACAAAAGCTTAAACTTAGGAAACGTTGAATATACTAACGGTAAAGTTTTTGTTCAATTTGGATACACTGCCGACAGGCCAGCACCTTGGCAAGAAAAAACATATTTCGGTGTAATTGATTATACTACCTTAAAATATGAAAAAACATTAGAAAGCACTCAATCTGCTGGCCCAGGAACTAATAAATTATGGTTGTCATCATCTTTTGTGGCTGAAAACGGAGATACTTATTTCCAAACTAACGTAGAGTGGAGTAGTATCGCGACTAAGAAAACGGCTATTTTCCGTATCAAAAAAGGTGCTACAGTATTAGACGATACGTATACAGCTAACAACGCTACAATAGGTTATCACGGGGTAGGTTTATGGTATATCGGTGGTACAAAGGCTATCATTAAATATATTGACAACGCTATTACTAATTCAGCACACATTTATGCTTTTGGTGTATTTGACCTTGAAACTGGAAAAATCACTAAAAAACTGACTGAAATACCAAACGATAATGATGCATATATGCAGAATATCATTGTAGAAGATGGCAAGGTTTATATGATTACAAATGCTGAAACGGGCAAAGATTATATCTATATCTATGATATTGCTGGTCAGACTGTAAAAACTGGTATGGAAATGATTGGTGGATATGACTATATCCTTCGTCTTGACAAAATGCGTTAATATTCACTTCTCACTAACAAATTAAAATATATACCTACCTGAAACAATACTTCTATTTCAGGTAGGTTAACTAATTTCTGTTCTGAATGACCACATTAAGTAAAATAAATGCATGGTTGCATCTTTGGCTTGGGCTTGTATCTGGTATTATCGTATTTATCGTAGCCTTGACGGGTTGTATTTTAGTCTTTGAACAAGAGTTTGAGTCCCTTACTCAACCTTGGCTTCATGTTGAAAGACCTGAAAATGCGCCCTATCTTACTCCTTCTGCTATTGAAAGTAAGGTTGCACCTTTATTTCCAGACAAAAAAATCACTGGGATTTGGTACTACGGGTATGAAAGGTCTGCTCAAATAAGTATGAACTCAGACTCCTTAGTATATGTAAACCCATACACAGCGGCAGTAGTAGGGATTGTAGACCATGATAATTTCTTTCACTTTGTTTTAGAAGGTCATACTGAATTGTGGATTGAGGCAAAAATTGGTGATGTAGCCATTGGTCCAACCATTGTGGGGTATGCTACGCTTATATTTTTTGTTTTGCTAGTTAGCGGTCTGATTCTATGGTGGCCCAAAAAGTGGAATAAAAGCAATCGTGATAAAAGTTTTAAAATAAAATGGAATGCCAAGTTTAAACGTGTTAACTATGACCTCCACAATGTATTAGGCTTTTACGCACTAATCGTTGCATTATTGATTACCATTACTGGTTTAAGCATGAGCTTCTCATGGGTCTCTAAAAGTGTTTATTGGTTAAGTTCAGGCGGAGGTGCTCCTGCACCATTTACCCGTTCATTTTCAGATACCACCAAGATTGTTCCAAACGTTGCGATGCGAAATGTGGATATTGCCTTTCAAAAAGGAATTGAAAGTGTAGGTGTTTATAATAAAGATGCCATTATTGTTTCTTTTCCTCAAAAACCTGCTGATGCTATTGCGTTATGCGTGGATATGTACAATGGTTCTTGGCGATATGTCAACTTGGACCAATATACCCTTAAAGAGCTTCCATCTACACAAGTACAAATAGATGACTTGAATGTTGCCGACTGGATTAGACGCACCAATTATGCCATCCACGTAGGAGCTATTGGTAACATTCCTACCAAAATATTATACTTCCTCGCAAGTTTGATTTGTGCGACTTTACCAATAACTGGGTTTTATGTGTGGTGGGGACGTAGTAGATTTAGTAAATCAAAAACGAAAAAAAGTAAGAAGACGTCTTCTACATCATTAGAAAATGAGACTGAGAACGTATAGTCATTATATTACACAAATAAATATTTTCCCAATTCTATCTTACATTCTTTTTAAATTTAGTCGCTCTTTATAAAAGTCATAAAGAGCGACTAATATTTTATCAAGTATTACAGCTTTACTGTTAGTAAATGCGGTCTTTCTCTTTCTATCTTCAACATTAATTCACCGAACAAAGTATTTGCCCAAGCAAACCATTTACGCGTAAATTTAGTAGCATCATCTTTATCAAAAGATTCATGCATAAATCCTGTATTAGCATGAGTCTTTTTCAAGAAACGCAATTGTGCTAATATCTCTTGGTCATTTGTGGAGGTCATGGCACGCATAATGATACTCATTGGCCATATTTGATCTACTAAAGTATGCGGACTACCAATACCCTCAGCATCTTTTCCTTTAAAGAAGTAAGGGTTATTATCACTAAAGATAAATTTACGGGCATTCTGATAAATAGGGTCTGATAGTTTCAAGGCTCCTAAATAAGGCAATGCCAATAAGTTCGGTACGTTAGCATCATCTTGTAACAAACGATTTCCATAACCATCTACTTCTAAAGCATACATTTGTCCATAAACTGGATGCGTAATAATTGCGTGTTTCTTTACTGCTGTTTCCACTTCATTGGCAAAGGTTGAACATTCTTTGGCAAATGAAGCATCTTTATAAACCTTCTCAGCAATTTCTGCTATCTGACGGAAAGAAACTACGGCGAATAAATTGGAAGGAATTAAGTAAGGGAAAACAGTAGCGTCGTCTGAAGGACGGAAAATACTATTGATTAAGCCATTTGGTTTTGTCGGATTACCATATCCATTCCCCGGTACCGTATCGGTAGACCATGAGGTAGTTCTTCCAAAATGATATGGTCCTTTTCCATGAAAACGTTGCTGTTCTCTGCAAGTAGCAATAATAAGCTTGGCAGCTTTCAGCCATTTTTCATCAAAAATACTCGTATCATTAGCTGTTTTCCAATAATGATAAGCCAAGCGGACTGTATAACACAATGAATCTAATTCCCATTTTCTTTCATGTAATTCAGGCTTCATATCCGTATGGTCTGTAAGCCATTCAGATTTCCCTGGGCCATCATTAAAGGCATTAGCATAAGGGTCAATCAAAATACATTCTGTTTGGCGGTTTACTACGCCAGCAATCAGCTCTCTTAGTTTGTCATCTTGTTTAATTAAAGGTAAGTATGGCCAAACCTGAGCAGTACTATCACGCAACCACATCGCATGGATATCGCCCGTAATCACAAAAGTATCTGGTCGCTTATTCCTGATTTGGAAATTAACCGTAGTATCTAACGTATTAGGAAAACAGTTTTCAAACATCCAAGCTACCTCCGCATCTTTGATGCTGGTTTTCATACGCTTGATGGTTGACTCAATCAGGGGACTATTAAATTTTCTTTGCCCTACGCCTACTCGTACAGTAGGAAATTCATTGGCAAAAACAGGCGAGTTTACCATTAAGCCTGTACTTGCAATAGACGAAGCCTTAATAAATGTTCTGCGGTTGATGTTCATTAATTTGTTGTTTTATAATTGTATTTAATTGGATAAGGCTTAAATATCCATATTTTTTGAAGGCTATCTACCCTTTTTTGTAAAGATATATTGGTGGAATACTACTCAGTTGATAAGTATTAAAGCCTTTTTATCAAACGGTAATTTTGTAATGTCATGTATAAAAGCTGTACCTTAAAAACACCTAAGGCACGGACTCTTTGCCGTGCCTTAGGGAGATATTGTATATTTGTATTACTACAAACTATATTCTTTTACCGTATCAATAAAACATTTTACTTTTTCAGGGTCAGTGTCTGGATATACGCCATGCCCTAAATTGGCAATGTATTTTTGTCCGCCAAACTGCTGAATCATCGAGCGAGTATGTGCCTTTATTTCAGCGAATGAACCATATAATACACATGGGTCAAGGTTTCCTTGTAAGGTTTTGCTATCACCTATTAGTTTTCTAGATTCGGCAATGTCCATGTTCCAATCCAACCCTATTGTTTCGCAATTCAGTTTACCCATTTCTTCACGTGCGAAAAATGCACCTTTAGCAAATACCGTTACAGGTACTTCATTGATTGCATCACAAATCTGAGCGATATAGGGTAATGAATAAATACGATATTGTTCTGGCGAAAGAATACCAGCCCAAGAGTCAAAAATCTGAACAAGGTTTGCTCCAGCGGCTATTTGTGCTTTTAGATAAGCAATTGTGCTATCGGTGATTTTCTGTAGAAGAGCGTGCGAAAGTTCAGGTTCTGAATATAAGTATTTCTTAGCCTTCGAGAACGTCTTTGAACCTCTTCCTTCTATCATGTAGCAAAGCAATGTAAAAGGAGCGCCAGCAAAACCAATTAAAGGCACACGACCATTCAATTCTTTCTTTACAATTCTGATAGCATCTAATACATATTTCAATTCTACCTCTGGGTTAGCCACACGAAGCTTATCTACATCTGCCATCGTTTTAATGACTTCTGGAAAGATTGGTCCTACTTTTTCTTCCATCATATATGGCAAGCCCATTGCTTCGGGAATGACCAAAATATCTGAGAAAATAATGGCTGCATCTACGCCTAAAATATCAACAGGTTGGATGGTTACTTCAGCAGCTAATTCAGGTGTTGTAGCCAATTGGATAAAACTTCCTGCTTTCTCACGAACGGCACGATATTCAGCTAAAATTCTTCCTGCCTGACGCATCATCCAAACGGGTACACGTTCTACTTGCTCGCCACGGGCGGCTCTTAACAATAAATCATTTTGTAAAATTTCCATATAAACTACACGATTGCATGAATCGTTTGTGGTATTGATAAAAGCGAATCGTCTAATCGCTGTAATTTGCACAAAGATACGATTGTTTCATTAGACTGGATTTTGATACTGAAATAAATCGTTGAGCTTTTCCTTAGATTATGATTAGTTTGTGAGATAATTGTCGTTAAAAAGCTTAGAAGCAAGAGAAGTGCTAAATCTTCCGTAAATTTGTGAAAGTTTAAAAAAGAAGTATCTCCTTCAATAAGTAGGTGTACTATTTTAACATTAGTTTTATGAAAATCACAGAAGCAATATTTTTACAGAGTAATACAGAATACGAAAAGTGCCCAAAACCTGATAAACCAGAATATGCGTTTATTGGTCGTTCAAATGTGGGTAAATCATCGTTAATCAATACGATTGTTCAAAAAAAAGGCTTGGCTAAAACATCACAAACGCCAGGGAAAACTCAATTGATAAACCATTTTTTGATTGACCAAAAATGGTATTTAGTAGATTTACCGGGGTATGGTTATGCCAAAATCAGTAAAACAGAGCGTGAAAAGTTTGAATCGATGATTCATGATTATCTTTCAAACCGTGAAAATTTATTGTATACTTTTGTATTAGTAGACATTCGTCATGAACCACAGAAAATTGATATGGAATTTATCAATCGTTTGGGGGAAGAAGGTATTCCTTTCTGTTTGGTTTTTACAAAGGCTGATAAATTATCAAAAACGGCAGCTGACAGAAATGTTGCCTTGTATCAAGAAAAGCTATTGGAAACATGGGAAGAAATGCCACAATTTTTTGTAAGCTCTTCCGTTAATGGCTCTGGTAGAGAAGAAATCCTTTATACAATTAGTGACCTAAACCAAGAGTTTAAAGCTTGAAAAATAGCTACCTAGGTAGGTTTTCAGCCTTAGTACTATTTTGCTAAGAACTAATTGAGTAATTTTGCAAAAACAAATCATTAAAATAAAACATGGAATTATTAAAAGAAATAGCCAATATTTCTGGCCAAAGTGGGTTATACAGAATTTTAAAACCAACACGTACAGGAGTTATTGTTGAGAGTTTGGATGGCAAAAAAGCTCGTTCAGTTGTGGGAGCAAATGCACGCGTATCAGTGTTAAAAGATATTTCAGTATATATTGAAGATCACCAAGATGCAGCAATGCCTCTAGCAAATATTTTCTTGAAAATCAGAGAAACGCATGGTGAAAAAATTGAATTGAATACAAAAAATGCTACTGAGGCTGATCTTTTTGATTTCTTAGGTACGGTAGTTCCTAATTTCGACCGTGAACGTGTTCATGGCTCGGATGTGAAAAAAATGATTAATTGGTATAATATCATTTCACAGAATTTACCAGAAGCATTTGAAGTAGAAGAAACTACTGAAGAAGCTGTTGAAACAGAAGAAACAAAAGCAGAAGAAGCTTAACAATATGATAGAATAACTAAAAAAGGCTTGGATGTTATTAAATATCCAAGCCTTTTTTAGTTATTTGTATATTCCGTTCTTAGTTCATAACCATTTTGGGGAAACGATATGATTGTGAATCATACACCATCAATTGGTCTATCTCTAATTCAAAATAGCTATATAGTGGCGAACGTTCTAGGTATTTATGAACACTTTCCTTGCTTTTAGCATTGACGATAATCCATCCTCTGCCAGCTTCTGCTGAAATAGCATAAGAATCTATTACTCCTTTCAGAATTAAGTCATTTATCACACTACGGTGTTCAGGAACCAAGCTCATGAATTCTTGGTCAACACTAAAATAGACGGTTACTTGGTATTTGTTCATATTAATAAAAATTGCGACTCGAATTAAAAATACTAATATTGTGCCAACAAAAAAAATACCTTGACAGTTCGTTAACGCCGTCAAGGTATTTTTTTTTAATGTTCAATAGTATTAGCCTTTTTTGCTTTTTCCTTTAGACTTCGCAGCTAGTGAATTAATCCAACCTGCTATTTTCAAAGCATCTTCTTTAGGTACTTTCAAAGCAGCCATTGGTGGATAACCTGGCCAGTTTGATGGCTTAGGAGCACCGATTAATTCTACGATTTTTTCATTCGTATATTTCTTTTTTGCAACATCTGTATATGCAGGGCCAACCAATCTAGCGTCTACTTTATGGCATGCTGTACAAGCATACTTTGTTACAAGTGGCTTAATATCTTCAGGAAAATCCTGTGCTTTTGCATTAATTGCTAGGGCTGAAAGCAACATCGCACTTAATATCGTTTTTTTCATAATAAAGAAAAGAAAGGGTTACTGATGTATTGATTAAATCTTATTGTTGGATAAAATAATTAGACATAAGACTAGTTCGCCTTTTAAGTAATTTAACTTATAACGACAAACATAGTTGCTTGTTTTTGTACTTGGTGTTAATGATATGTTAATGATTGGCTCTGTAGGCATCTACCGAGGCTCTCACACTTCCATGTTGCTGTAATAAGCCTTCGGCTTCTTCACGGCTAATGCCTAGCTCTTCCATCACCATATTTTCAGCCCTAACTACCAATTTATTATTGCTTAATTGCATATCAACCATTCTGTTTCCTCTTACTCTTCCCAATTGAATCATCACAGAGGTAGAAATCATATTTAAAATAAGCTTTTGAGCCGTTCCAGATTTCATACGTGTACTTCCCGTTACGAATTCTGGGCCTGGAATTGCTTCAATCTTAAATTCAGCTGCTTTTGATATTTCACTGTCTTCATTACATGAAATAGCGCCCGTCAATAAGCCGTTTTCACGTGCTTTGTTCAAACCGCCAATTACATAAGGCGTTCTTCCAGATGCCGCAATACCAATTACGGTATCTAACTCATGAATATCATAAGCTTCTAAATCCTTCCAAGCTTGTTCTATATCATCTTCGGCATTTTCTACTGCCTTACGGATGGCACCATCGCCCCCAGCAATCAAACCAATGACTAAATCAAAAGGTACGCCAAAAGTAGGCGGACATTCAGAGGCATCTACAATTCCTAAACGGCCACTTGTGCCTGCTCCGATATAGAAAAGTCTTCCTCCCTTTTTCATTCTAGGAACAATTGCCGACACAAGTTTTTCTATTTGCGGGATTGCCTTCTCTACAGCATAAGGCACTGTTTTATCTTCATTATTGATGCCTTCTAAAATCTCACGCACAGACATCTCATCAAGGTTTTCATACCGTGAGGTTTCTTCTGTGGTAAGGGCTTCTAAATTAATTTCGGTCATGATGATTATAATTCTTTCAGAAAAGGTAAAATCAACACTAATACCTCTCTTTAATCTATGTTCTTAAGATATTTCTTTGCTTTTGCTCACTTCTATCTTTTTGCAAATATAACAATTTAGCACTTTAATTAAACACTGTATTGTATTGACTATTTTGTGATTAATCCAAAAAACAGAAGAATATCGCAACATTTTATACTATTACTTATGATTCTGTATAGTATTTAAAGAATAAAGGTATCGTTTCTATGCCTTTATAATAGTTAAATAAGCCATAATGTTCGTTAGGAGAGTGAATCGCATCTGAATCTAACCCAAAGCCCATCAATACAGTTTTTAAGCCTAATTCTTTCTCAAATAAAGCCACAATTGGAATACTTCCACCACCACGAGTAGGTACTGGTTTCTTCCCAAAGCTTTCTTCCATGGCTTTTTCAGCCGCTTTATATTCCTTAGAATCTGTCGGTGTAACATAAGGTTCACCACCATGATGTGGGCGAACGCTTACCTTAACTCCTGCTGGAGCGATAGACTCAAAATGTTTGGTAAATAGCTCGGTAATTTTATCTGATTGCTGATTAGGCACTAATCTCATCGAAATCTTTGCTGAAGCTTTTGAAGGTAATACAGTCTTGGCACCTTCTCCAATATAACCTCCCCAAATACCATTCACATCTAATGTTGGACGGATGGATGCTCTTTCTAAAGTAGAATAGCCTGCTTCTCCTCTTACATCATCAATGTCCAAATCTTTCTTATATTCGGCTAAATTGAATGGCGTTTGTGCCATAGCTTCACGTTCAGTAGGTGTTAATTCAACTACATCGTCATAAAAAGCAGGAATAGTGATATGGTTATTTTCATCATGCAATGAAGCTATCATTTTGCTCAACACGTTGATTGGATTAGCCACTGCTCCTCCATAAACGCCTGAGTGTAAATCTCTATTTGAACCCGTTACTTCAACTTCTAGATAACTCAACCCTCTCAATCCTACATCAATGGAAGGAATATCATTGGCAATAATAGCCGTATCAGAAATCAAGATAACGTCTGCTTTTAGTCTTTCTTTATTGGCTTTTACAAAAGTTCCGAGGTTGTCTGAGCCTACTTCTTCTTCACCCTCAATCATAAACTTTACGTTGCAAGGCAAAGCGTCTGTAGCAACCATTGTTTCGAAAGCCTTGATGTGCATATATACTTGCCCTTTGTCATCACAAGCGCCACGAGCATAGATTTTTTCATCTTTTACTACTGGCTCGAATGGTGGAGAATCCCACAGATTTAAAGGATCAGCTGGTTGCACATCATAATGTCCATATACCAAAATAGTAGGCAGTGATTCATCTATTATTTTTTGTCCAAATACAATCGGATGTCCTGCTGTTTCACTTATTTCTGCAAAATCAGCCCCAGCGGTTTTAATTTTATCAGCAATAAATTCAGCGGCTTTTCTAACATCATCTTTGTATTTGCTATCAGCACTGATTGATGGAATTCTTAGTAAGTCGAGTAATTCAGATAAGAAACGCTCTTTATTAGCTTCAATATAGTTTTTCATGTTGTTGTGATTGTGTAATGGATGAGCCATTATTTATGTTTTCAATGCTGAAACAATGAGTCAAAAAAATACCTTCTGCCAAAAAAATGACAGAAGGTACAAATATAATATGTTCTACCGATTTAAACGGATTCTTTCTTTCGACGAAGGTAAATTCTGCTTTCTTGTCCTTTGAATAACCTCACTACATTTTTACGGTGAGTAATCAGGATAAGTAGGAATAAAATGAAGCCAAAAATAATCACTAGGTCGTTTTCTTTGCCAAAAGTCTTTAACAAAAGTAATATTGGGAAAGACAAAGACGCAATAATAGCCCCTAATGATACATAGTGAAATGATATAAAAACCAAAAAGAAAATCACCATACAAACCAAAGCTGCTTCTGGATGTACCGACATCACCATCCCTAGCAAAGTAGCCACTCCTTTTCCTCCTTTGAAATTAGAAAATACAGGGAAGATATGACCCAAAACCGCCGCAAAACCAAAAAGCAATTTCAGATTTTGACATTCACTCCATTCGATAAGGTGACCATAGTACATCATTAATGCTAGCGAAGTAGCTATCCAGCCCTTGATAGCATCAATTAATAATACAATCGTTCCTGCTCTTTTACCTAAAACCCTAAATGTATTGGTAGCACCTGCATTACCACTTCCATGTTTACGAATATCAAACCCGAAATAAGCTTCGCCATACCAAATAGCAGTTGGAATAGACCCCAGTAAATATGCTGCGATTGTGCAAGAAATTATAAGTACTAAAATTGACATTGATTGATAGTAATTAATATACGTTGACTGTGCTATTATTTTCCTTAAAACAAATATAAATTAAAAATTATTAAAACAAGAAACCCTCTAAAAGTTCTTAAAATTGTACAAATTGGCTCTTTTAAATGTTTTATTTTTAATCAGATGTTAAGTTTTCATTTCGTAAAGAATGAACGTTGGTAGAAATATTCTCTAAAAAAAAGCCTTGATACTTCGTTAGTATCAAGGCTTTTGGGCATTAATTTAATGCATGAATTTTAGCTTTTGTCTCCCCCTATTTTTCTATATACTAGGGTGGCACTGTCTTTCTCTTTATAGTAAATACTTCCTTCAATGGCTTTAGTAAATTCTTCTGCATAAGTATCTCCCACAGGAATTCTCACTACTTTATCCAAGATTACTTCATCCCCTTCTATCCCTGTTATTTTCTCAGTAGAGATAATATATGAACGGTGAATCCTCATGAAGCGGTCTTGCGGTAAGCGTTTTTCTAAATCCGAAAGCGTAAGGTTAGTTGTTATGCGTTCTTCTTTGGTATAGATTGACGCATAGCTTTTCTGGGCTTCCATATACACCACATCTTTATAAAGAACTTTATGAAATTTACCTTTTACATCTACCTTCACAAAAATAAATTCCTCTCTTTTGGTAGGTGGTTCTGGCGCTGATTCAATTGTTTTAGTCGGGTCTTCAACAAGGGTCATATTGAAAGGCATTTTATTCACTGCCTTCAAAAAACGTTGATATGAAAAAGGTTTTACTAAGTAATCTAACACACCATATTCAAAACTTTTCAAGGCATATTCCTGATACCCCGTTGTCATCACAAATTTCACTTTGTTTTCAAATAAGCTCACCAAATTTAGTCCATTCATCCTTGGCATCTGAATATCTGCAAACACTAAATCCACCTCTCTAGACTGCAAAATTCCTACTGCTTCCATGGGGTTGGTTGTAGCAGCCACTAAATTAAGGAAGGGTGTATCATTAATATAATCCACCAAAAGATCTAATGCAGATTGTTCATCATCTACTACAATACAATTAATCATTTCTTCAGAAGGTTAAAATTTACTGTAAATATAACCGTATAGTCTTCTTCGCCATCTATTATTTCTAAACTATGGGCTTCAGCTGGATACGTCGTTAAAAGTCGTTTTTTAATGTTTTTAATCCCTATACCTGTTTGTCCAGCATCAGCAATGGCATTTGGATAGGGGTTTTTCTTGTTAGAGGCTATAAATACAAACTCTTCATCAATCAAGGTTGCTCTGATTGTGAAAGCTATTTCGGGGTCATCAAACACCCCATGTTTAATGCCATTCTCAACAATGGTAATTAGCACCATCGGAACGATCCTATGATAGGAGAAATCGCCGTCTTCTTCAAAATCTATGTATACCTTATAATGGAATCGCTGAAGGTGTAATTCAATGTATTGTTTGACAAAATCTAGTTCTCCTCTTAAACTCACCTCGTCTTCTTGTGACTTCGTACTGGTGGCATATCTTAACATTTCAGCAAAAGCTAATACTATATCCCCTGCTTCACGAGATGCTTTTCTTACCCTTTCAAAAATCATATTAAGGGTATTGTACATAAAGTGCGGATTTATTTGTGCTCTTAAAAATGCCATTTCCGCTAAGGCTTTTTCTTTCGCTAAGATAGCTATTTCCAATTCTTGTTTTGCAATTTTCGCTTCCTTTTCTGCAATCGCAATTTTTTGTTCAGCTATTTCTTTATCTCTAACAGCAATTTCCATCTGTTGATTAATTGATTTTTCTGCAAAGTAATAGCCTAAAGCATAAAAAGTATAAATCTGAGAATTCCAAAAATTATGAGTTAATCGCGATTGATTGATTTCAGCCCCTGGATAATTAGGAAAAATCAACTCAATCAAGTATACATTTATAATAGAAAATACAGAAACAGCTATAAAACTTAGAATGATGACTGTGGTATATTTTTTTGATGTTAAAAATCTTGGATAGATAAATAATGTAGAACAATAAAATATCATTGCCCAACAAGCACAATTTATCAAGATTATCAAGCTTGTAGCTAAATCAAACTTAAGTAATACAATTATATAGCTTATTTGATAATAAATCACATATAAAATCCAAAGGATAATATGTGCCTTCTTTTTTTTATTCATTTTTAAAATACTTTAAATATTTCTAATCTCAACTATATTATTGAATAATAGATGAATGAAGTATCTATCTATTCAAATCTATAATAACGCTTTTGGGACTGACAATAAGTTGATTAAGACAAAGTGTCATTCTGACGCCTATTTTCTTTGCAATTTTGAATCAACAAATTCAGGAATACAAAAAAAAGAAACTCAAATAATAAAATTATAATTCTAATAAAATGAAAACTAGCAAATTAAATATTTCAAAAAAAACTGTTTCTAATTTCTCTAATTCTAATTCTTCTAGTAACAAGTTTTTTGCTACAACATCAACGATTCATAGTGGAACAACAAGTTCTTCTGGTATTTTTGATATATAAATAGCAAAGTACCTGTTCCACAAAAAACTGTTTGATTTTATTAAGTATCCAAAAAAAATCCCACCTCACAGATTTTTTATAAGCTGTAAAGTAGGACTTTTATGTAAAGCTAATAAGTTTGCCTTAAAAAGAGAAATGTACTGACCCTTTTAGTGCAAAAGGAGAAGGGATTCTTCCAGAAGGAGAAACATGGTCAAGATATGATAGGCGGTGAAATGCCTGTAATCTAAATATCTTAAAAATGTTATCAATACCATATCCTACTTCAATGTACGGCTTGTCAGATTCTAATCCTGAAAAACTGTATCTTGGCTGAAGTTCACCTTTTATGTGACGTGGATTAATCACGGGTATTGCTTCTTGCATCAACTCTGTATTTTCTGCTCTTTGGCTACCAAATAGTACATTGGCAGAGGCAATCAAACGCCATTTTAGTTGACGAATGGCAGGAATACGATTGAATAGTAATCCATCAAAATTGTGATTATAATTCAAAGACACGTATTTATCACTTACGAATTCAAAATAGTGCATCGTATTAAATGCTGCACGATTATAAAAAAAAGTCTCGTTTCCTAAATGTGGAAACAATAGCGGTGCAGGCAATACTGTTGGTATATAGCCTGCTTGCAAGGTATAGTCTGAACGTCCCAATGTTCCTACTCTGAACGATTGAAAGATTTTTGCCATGAATTTATCATAGCTAAAATCACCATTCAAGGTCTTCATACCATGCTGATATGTTAATGTAACAGTTGGAATACGTTTACTGCCAAGCGTTATGCGTTCGTTACCATCCATCAAGAAGGTTTCGTTCTTTGCAAAACGTGCTTCAATAGTAAAAAACGTATCGTCGTAATTATCTACTGTTGGTGATTTTGGACCTTCTTCGGGTCTGGTTCTGTATTGAAATTGGAATAAAGGATCAAAACCTCTGGTTGTTAATGACCCAGTGAAAGTAAACCCTTTGGTCGGTTCTGTTTTTATGAAGATTTCGCTTTCTCTTCTATAGAAAGCTCCAGAAAACATACCCCATCGCGAGAAGGCGTAAAATATTTTGTTGTCCCCAATTAGTTCTGGTGTCAATCCAATACGCTCTAGGTCATAGCTATGTTTAACTCCTGCAACAGTCCAATGTCTGCGAGAAAGGATATAGTCTACCTCACCACCGTATTTCAACACCAAATCTTTGGTTCCAAACCCAGCCCAACCTTTTACAATCCATTCTTTACTAAATTGAGAATTGGTTTTAAATCCTAATCTCATTCTAAAGCCCTCTACTTTATTGACAGAGAATAAATTGATGTATGGGCCTATTCCAAACTTATTAAATCTCTTATAACCACTTGCTATAATCTCGGCTACTTCTACATAGGTCTTAACAATAGGAACATTCCTAACAGTATCTATCAGTCTGGATGCAAGAATATCTTGGGCAGAAAGCGATTCATGCCTAGCACCAAGCCAATAATTTGGGTCAGGTTCTTTAGAGTCTTCTGCTATTTCTATCGGCAAATCATAAAAGCTTAATTCTTTTGGCTTATTGATGACAAAATCTTTGTTAGAGATATACATCTTCAACAACATACCCGCTGAATTTTTCGATAGCTCGGCGATATCAACTAAAAATCTGGTTTTGGCTGGTAGCCAAGCACCTTCTGCAGTTTGTTCTAGCTCTTGAGAGATTTTTATTTTATCAATAAAGTTGATATTGGCTTCTTTCCCAATGGTTGCATCTATCTGTACCAAAGCGTATGACGTAGTATCAACATAAGCTTTCCCTACAAACACTAAGTCTTTATCATTTTTAGGGTCAAATTCTAATCCATAACAAACATGTCCATCTACATCGGTTGTATCTGATAAAAACCATTTATAGGTTCCTTTCCAGTTTTCACCAAATGGCGATATAATATCTTTCCCTAGAAAAGGAACAAAATTGTCATAGAAATTATAATTGGCAAATAGGTTTCCTCCTACCAATTGTGATACAAATCCTCCTTCTTTTACTCCTACTCCTTTGATATTATTTTTCAAGATAATCTCTTTCTTTCTTGCCGGACTTTCACGGAAATAATATTTTGAAATGGTTTCTGAAATAAAGGTAGGAATTACAGCTTTTCCATCTTCGCCAGCCAATTTTTCAAATTTGGCTATCGCTCCTTGGATTTGCTTCATCACTTTTCTTTCCTTAAATTTTTCAGAGATGTTGTCTACGTCCAATTCCATTTTTGAATATGAATCATACTCAAAAGCTGATAGGCGTTTTCTATCATTCTTTTCTCTGTTTTCATTAAGTTTCCGAAGAATTTTGAAGGCAGGATTTTCGCCAGAATACACAACGACTTCATCCAAGGACTTTGTTTCTCCTTGTAATTGAAAATCAATTTTCTGACTCAAGGCTTTTTTGTCAATCGCTTTGGTGCGTTTTTTATAATTGACAGTACTCACATAAATTGAATCTGTAAGTACTTTGCTTTTAATTACATATACTCCCTCAAAATTTGTTTGAGCTCCAACGTTCACACCTTTTAAACCGACTGTTGCAAAAGGCAAAGGGTCGCCATTTTTTGCATCAGTCACCACTCCAGTTATTACATATTGGGCATTCGTATTTTGATAAATTAATATAAAGATTAAAGCAATTAGCAGTTTTTGGATTTTTTTATAAGCCATTCTAAGTAGGAATGTTTAAAGAAATAAAATAATTTTTATCGAATTTACATTATTTAGATACAATATCAAATTTGCTCTCATAATACAGACATTTCATCTATGCAAAACCCCTATTGGACTGTAAAATTCTTATTAAAAGGCAATTACACGTTTACTTGTTCTATCATAAGGCCTTATGTATCATCCAAAAAAAGTCACTACCTTAAATAAAATTGTATTTAAAGTAGTGACTTACTATTGATGAATATTTCTTTATTTTAAAAAAGTAATTAATTTTTCAACAGCCCTCGCTCGGTGTGAAATCTTTCCTTTTTCGTCAATACTCATTTCAGCAAAGGTCAAGTCAAAACCTTCTGGGACAAAAATTGGATCATATCCAAACCCTTCAGTACCTTTTAACTCCTCAATAATCGTGCCCTTAATAATGCCTTCAAATTGATTTACTTGCCCATCTATCATTAATGTAATTACCGTTCTGAATTGTGCAGAACGATCTTCCTTACCAACAAGATTTTTTAATAGCAAGCTGATATTATCGGCATGACTTCTTTGTTCACCTGCATAGCGGGCTGAAAAAACACCGGGTTCGCCCCCTAGTGCAGTTACTTCTAACCCCGAATCATCAGCAAAACAATCAACTTTATAATGTTCATACAAATATTGTGCCTTTTGTAACGAATTGGCTTCCAAAGTATTACCTGTTTCTGGCAATTCTTCATTACATCCTATCTGGTTGAGAGTCACTAGCTCAAAATTGTTACCTAATATCGCCTGAACTTCTTCAACTTTATGGGCATTGTTCGTAGCAAAGCAGAGTTTTTTCATAATAAAATAAATAAAAAGCCTCCTCAATGAAAATGAGGAGGCTTCAAATGAAGTAATATATTTATTTAACCGCAGTAACTTCTATTTCAAAATTTAAGGGCGAATATGGAGGAATAGTATAAGTACCCGTAGTATTATCAATTCTTCCACCCGTTCCATAACCTAATGACGAAGGGAAAACAAAACTACCTTTGTCTCCTAGTTTCAGTTTAGAAACAGCTTCTTCAAAACCTGCAACTGTTGAACCTTGTCCTAACACAAAGCTAAAACTTCCTGTATCAAACTGTTCATTGTAAATATAAAAGCCATTACTATCTCTTTTCTTAGTAGGATATAGTAAATTTCCTGTGTAGCTCACAGTAATCGTTTGTCCAGTCTTCACCAAGTCTCCTGTAGATGTTACTTTAGTAAGTACATATTGTAAGCCACTACTGGTTGAGTTAACGTTTAAACCTGCATATTTACTCTGTACAAATTCACCTACTTGCTCTACTTCTGTTCGAGTAGAAATTAACTGTATCGTTAAAATTGTTGGTTCTGTATATTGGCTTGTTTCAGGAAAAATAAATACTCCTTTTTCGCCTTCTTTCAACAAACTAACAGGGACATTTAAAAGGCTACTGTAGGTTAGATATGGGTAACTGACAGGTACTGATGTGGTACTATCAAGCAAGGTTCCATCTAACTTTCTGTAGGTATAATAAACTTTTACTAATTCTGTTGCCTTTGGGCTTCTTCCTGAGCTATTTAAAGTTGTTAGGGTATAATAAGCTCCAGAGCTAGCGTCTTTAGTAAGCGTAAGGCTTTTATCTTTACCATACTGAATTACTTTGTTTTCATTATCAAGATACCTCTGTGTTGTATCTTCTCCTGTGCTCATACAGCTACTTAGTAATCCTACTACGCCAACCAACATTATCCAAAATGTACTTCTATTCATAATTTGTGTTTTTTATTGATCTTTTAATGCTACTATTTCGACTTCAAAAATAAGGGGAGTGTACGGCGGTATCGTTGTACTACCAGTAGAACTATATCCCAAGGCTGATCTGAAAATCAACGTTGCTTTTTCACCTAGCTTCATTTTATTAACACCAACTACGAAGCCAGTGACAAATGAAGTGGATGATGAACCAACCGTTAAACTCAAAGAATCTGTTTTACCAACGTTGGTATCAAAGATTTCTCCGCTCAGGAACTTACCTGTGTATTTTATCTTAGCTACTTTTCCCGAAATTAAATCTGCCGAGCCATCTTTTGTTTTGATGTATCTAACACCTTCGGTTGTTTTTTCAGTAACTGTAATCTTATTTTTAGCAATATAGTGGTCAATATCGGCTTCTTCACCGAAAGTGTAGAAATAAGAAATATCACAACGCACTGGTTGATTAGCCGCTAGATTAGGAAATGCTACGCCACCACCGACTAATTTTGAAGGTAAAATAAACGTACCCGTTTCGCCTTCGTGCATCAAATAAAGAAATTTCAAAAAGATATTAGTATTTACTCCGTTATGATAAAACGTAAAAGGCTTGTTCGTTAGTACTGACGAGCTATCAATTTTAACACCATCTAGTCTTGTAATTACATAATGTACTCTGATAGTATCTCCCAATATTATTTGGCGACCACTAGCATTTGCCTTACCGATAGCATAATAAACCCCATTTGAAGCTTTTTGCATCGTTAGGCTTTTACTACTGATATACTGCTGAATTTGTGTTTCGTTTTGTTGGTCGATTACATTCTCTTCCAATACAACTGTTGAAAGACATGAACTGAGCATACACACTAGCGCCCCAAACACTAAAAGGTTTAATAATTTGAACTTCATCATTACTGACTGTTATTTGATTATCAGTTATTCGTTAAATCATAACGAAACTAAACTCCTAAATGAAACGCAAAATAACGAAATCCATTGCTGTTAATTCGTTAAAAACTGTTAAAATGGCATAAAACAAAAAAGGTAAGCAAAAAAGTACAATAAAATCTTTGAAAAAATTAAAATCAAGCCTCATTGGTCTGTGCTTTTAATTTTTCCTTTTTCATTGTTCTTCCTACTTACCTTCTTGCAAGGGCTATTGTCCTCCTTTTTTGAAATCGATTGCTTCCACAGTAAACACTAAAGCAGAGTTTGCTGGAATCGGACCTTGAGCGGCTTCGCCATATCCTATTTGAGGGGGAATCAAGAAAGTACCTTTTCCGCCTTTTTTCATCATCAACAATGCTTCATTGAAGCCAGGAATCATTCCACCGATAGGCATATCTAATGGGCTTGGGCTTTGGTCAAACACTTTTCCATCTAAAAACTTACCTACATACATACATTTACAAACATCACCAGTTTTTGGTGTTTCACCAGTACCTTCTTTTGTAATAACATATTGTAAACCTGATGGAGTAGTTTTGAAGGCTAATCCAGATTTCTTAACATAATCAGCCATCAATTCTGGTAATTTAGCTTTACGTGTTTCAGCCTCTACTTTTGCTTTTGCTTGGTCAGCAGCCATATCTTTTTCAAATTCAGCTTTAGTCTGTACTTTCAAGATTTTAACTGTATATTTTAAATCTGTACCTTTCTTTAAGAATGGAGGCAACTGTTGTCCACCTTTTGCCAAAGAATCAACAGGTACAAAAATTGTTGCGCTATCACCTAATGAAAGTAAGCGTAAACCATCTTCAAATGAACCTTTGAAGCCTGATACACCAGCAGGTTGCAACATAGCACGTGCAGGCTGAGAAGCTGGAGATTCTTGAAGAACAGAATCAGTTGAGTTTTGGATTTTTGCAGTAAACGAAATGATATCTCCGTCTTTTAATTTTCTTGCTTTGTCATCGTGACTATGAATTTGGATTTTCACTCCGTCTTTTACTTCTACACGATTCTTGTTACATGCAACCATCATGCTGGCAGCCAACAATACAACACTGATTCTTTTTAACATTTTTGTTTGATTTTATTGATTTTATTTTTGTTTTATAGCTCAAAGAGCCTTTGTTTATTTTTTTAAAGGGGTACTGCCAATAATTCTGATTGATACTCTGGTAATATACTAATAAATTTTTCGACGGTAGCTTCCAAACCAATCCCTGTAGTTTTTCCGCCAGAGGCGTTTTTGTGTCCTCCGCCACTAAAATATTTTGAGGCTATTTTATTGACAGCAAACTCTTCCACAGAACGGAAAGACATTTTTACGGCTTCGGGTCTGTCTACAATAATAGCAGACATCACCATGCCTTCAATTTGTAAGCCATAATTTACAATGCCTTCGGTATCGCCAGTTTGGGAATTAAAACGCTTTAGTTCTTCTTCTGTAACGGTAAAATAGGCAACCCTGTATTCTGGCAACACCACTAGTTTTTCCGAAAGGACATAGCCTAAGAAATTCAGGCGTTCGGCAGTAGTACTATCATAGATTCTACGGTGAATCAGATTGGTATTAACGCCTATTTCCATAATGTCTGCTACAATCCTATGCACGGCTGGCGTAGTACTTGGATGACGGAACGAGCCAGTGTCTGTCATTATTCCTGCATACAAGCATTCACAAATAGCAACATCTAACAAAGCTTGGTCTCCTAAAAGAACAATTAACTGGAATATTAACTGTGCAGTAGCAGCGGCATTGGTATCATGATAACTAAACTGGGCAAAATCTTCAGGAAAAGTATGATGGTCAATCATTACTTTGATTGCCTGCGACTGTCTGACAGGCTCGGTCATACTTTCAATACGCGATAGTGCCGAAAAGTCTAAGCAAAAAATAACATCTGCCTCAGCAATTAGTTTATTAGATTTTGCTCTTAATTTATAATCTTCATAATTGATGACCTCGTCATTGTTAGGCATCCAAAATAAAAATTTAGGGTAATCAGATGGTGTGATTACTGTAATTTGATGTCCCTTCTTTTTTAAATATCTTGCTAGTCCTAATGATGACCCAAGTGCGTCTGCATCGGGTTTAAAATGGGTTGTAATTACAATTTTTTTGGGCGTATTTATCAACTCACGAAAGGCTTCAAGATTTTGCATTATATACGATTGATTATCAGGATATTATGTTTTATTCTAAAAATGAATAGCAAAGTTAGCGAGAATTCTCCACAAAAAAAGCTGCAAGGTTTCTAAAACCTTACAGCTTTGTCGTAATTTTGCAGAAATAATCTATTTAAAATCAGTTTTAGAATCTTTTAATAAGATTTTATGCATTTCAATGACTTCAAAATTACATTCCACACATTTCATAAATCCAAAATATGGCAACTAACAGAACTTTTACAATGATTAAGCCCGATGCAGTAGCTGAAGGTAATTCGGGAGCAATTATTAAAATGATTGAAGAAGCTGGTTTCCGTATTGTAGCTATCAAAAAAACGCTACTTACTAAGGAAAGAGCAGGAGAGTTTTATGCAGTTCACGCTGAAAGACCTTTTTATGGTGAATTATGCGACTATATGTCGTCGGGGCCAATTATTCCAATCATCTTGGAAAAAGAAAATGCAGTATTAGATTTCCGTACTTTGATAGGAGCGACAAACCCTGCTAATGCAGCAGAAGGGACTATTCGTAAAGCTTTTGCTAAATCAGTTCAAGCAAATGCTATTCATGGTTCTGATTCAGATGAGAATGCATCAATAGAAGGATTCTTCTTTTTTGGAGGTATCGAGCAATTCTAAGATATGATTTTAATGATAAATATGAGTAGCAAGGGTTATTTTACTACTCGTATTTATCATTATCACCCAAATCTTCTCCAATAATTCTACTTGCTGCTTGCTTCAATTTCCCGAAAAAACCCAAAGAGCTTTTCTTTCCATTGGTTTCAGCAGTTTTGGTATTTTCTCTACCATTTTTATTAATACCAGTATTATTATTGATTGGTACAATTGGTATAATTACAGGAGCATCTTTTCTAAGTATTTTATAACCTTCTTCACGCTCGTCTATTTCTCTGATTCCTTTCCAAACCAATCCTACGGCTGTAGAATAAGTTGGATTTTTAATTTCTTCGGTAAATGATTTTCCTAAGTTTTCGTTTGGATAGCCAATTCTTACGTCTCTTTGTGCTACTCTTTCAAAAAGCTGGTCGATATATGGCATTTGAGCAGAACCTCCTGTAATAACAATACCACAGTTGATTCTATTTAAATAGCCAGAACGAGTAATTTCGGCTACTACCAATGTCATAATTTCTTTGAGTCTTTCTTCAATGATAATGGCAATATTTTTGACCGAAACTATTTTAGGCTTACGTCCATTAGCACTCGGGATAGAAACAACCTCTTCGATAGCTACTTCTTCTGCAATAGCCGACCCAAACTTTACTTTCAATTGTTCTGCTTGTTCTACAGATACGCCACATCCCTGCTCAATATCAGTAGTAACTGAATCCCCAGCAAATGGTAGTACTGCTACATGCCTCACTATTCCTTTATAATAAATTACGATTTCTGTAATTCCGCTTCCTATATCAACTAGGGCAACGCCTGTTTTCTTTTCTTGTTCTGTCAGTACAGCCAATGAAGCTGCTAAAGGAGAATAAACTAATCCACCTTCAATCTCCATTTTATCTTTTGAGCGTTCAATACAGCGTTTTGTCTTATCTAACTCAGCTTGTGGCGAAACAATCATTAAAAATTCACCCTGCAATTTCAATCCACTAATACCTACTGGTTCTTGAATACCATTGGCAGAGTCTACAGAATATTCCTGAGGTAAATTATGAACAATAGCATTCCCCTGCGAAATAAAAGTTCGCTGGGCATCATTGGCAACTTGGTCTACATCTGTAACAGTTACTTCTTCACCACGAGTTTGTCTGGTAATACCAGCCTTATGTTTTGAACTATGTATGTTGGGACCAGCGATACTGGCTACAACTCCTCTGATATGAATGTTAGCTTGGTTTTCAACTTGCTCAATAGCAGACTGAACTGCTTCTATTGTTTTATTGACATTCAACACGACACCCTTGGAGACTCTTCCAGTGGTATCGGCTTTACCCAAACCAAGAATCTCCAACTTGCCCAAACTGTCAAGTCTGCCAGCAACAACACTTACTTGCTTACTGCCTATGTCAAGTCCAACGATTATTTCATTCATGGAAGGTAGAATTTAAATAATTTGAGATTAAAAATAGCTACACAATAAATTTTCCCAATAAGCCCCCTAAGGTAACTACTCTTACTGAATAATTATTTACCGATTAATAAAGCTTATGGTGAAACGCCATTTTTACTCACAAATAATCTGATTTCTGTATTTTACACTTACTTTATGATAGGTATCCCACCCTTTTACGGGTAGAATATCCTTATAAAAAATTTTAATTTTCTTAAATTTTGCTTCAATATCAATTCCCATTCCAAATTCAATCACATGATTCCCTATTTCGGGCACCATTGTAATCCCACCATCTTTCTCAACGATTAATTGTGTTATTTGTGCTTTCCAAAAAGTATCCTCATTGATTGCATTGATTAGATCTACGATAGCTTTACTTTTTACCTCTTTTAAATTTTGTATTTTTTCAAAATACCCTCCCGAAAGCAGTAAAACTCTGGGAGTAAAATGCTGAGAAATACCGATAAAATCGCCTTTCTCTGTTACGTAACTATCTGAACCTTTATTATATAATACTCGGGCGAGTGGTGTGTGTTCTACAATATCTATTGTCATTTCTCCACTTAAATCTCGGTGAACCTGACACGACTTTACTAACTTATTTAAACTAACTTTTTTTTCTATTTTCTTAAAATCAATCTTATCAAAAGGTTTTCCCTCTGGGCTATCCACTACATTCGGGCTAACAATGGCTAATATTTCATTAGCAGTTACTAATTTACTCTCATTAGCCCCTTCGATTCTTACATTTATTTTCTTACATTTCTGATAATGATGAACATTTTCAGCATAAATTACAATCAACAGTAAGACTACAGCTAGTACTGTTGGCCAAATCCATTTTCTAATTTTTCGTAAGGGGTTCAATGTAATTTAATTAAGGTTATTGTTATCAAGCAATTAGAAAAAGCCTATTCATATACTAATGAAACTAATCATTATACTATGAAAATTTCTAAAAGTTTGAAAAAACCATACGAAATTAAAAAAAATAACTTAAAACCTTCACATTATTTATTAAAAGGCAATTAAGTAGTTAAAAAAGTGGAAAAAGTGTTAATTCTTCTCTTTTTCTAAATATAAAAAAGTATTTCTATCCAAAAATCTTTAATAAATAGCTGGAAACTTTGTAGGATAACATTCTGCCATCAATTGGTAGGCCGTATCTACTACATTCTCAACGTTTGGTTTAGAAAAATAATCACCATCTGAACTATAAGCTGGTCGATGTGGCACCGCTGCCATACAAACTGGTTTGGCATCTAAATACCTGTAGGCATTTTGTACATCCACTACTTGTTGCATCATATAGGCCGAACCTCCGCCAGGCATATCTTCATCAGCAAATATTACTCTGTTTGTCTTCTTAATCGATTCAACAATTCTATGTGAAATATCAAATGGCATCAATGTCTGTACATCTATTACTTCTATAGAAATATCCATGTTTTCTAATTGTCGAGCGGCCTCCATCACAATTCTGCACATTGAACCATAAGTAACAATGGTAATATCTCTCCCTTCACGAATTACCTCTGGCACACCCAATGGTACTTTTGTTTCATGCAGATTGACTGGCAATTTTTCTTTCAATCGATAGCCATTCAAACATTCAATGACGATTGCTGGGTCATCTGAACTCAATAATGTATTATACATTCCCGCTGCTTGTGTCATATTTCTTGGCACACACAAATGGATTCCTCTTAAGCCACCCAATAAAACCGACATGGGCGAACCCGAATGCCAAATTCCTTCTAAGCGGTGTCCTCGTGTTCTGACGATTAACGGTGCTTTTTGTCCTCCTACTGTTCTGTATTGCAAACATGCTAAATCGTCTGATAAAGTAGCAAAAGGATAAAATATATAATCAAGATACTGTATTTCAATGATTGGGCGTAAGCCTCTCATTGCGGCACCAATTCCCTGACCTACTATGGTCATTTCTCTGATTCCTGTATCTGTTATTCTCAACTCTCCAAATTTCTCTTGTAAACCTGCTAATGTTTGATTTACATCCCCAATTTTCCCCACATCTTCGCCTAAAATAAAAATTCTGGGGTCTGTACTGAACAAATGGTCGAAATTTTTATTTAAAATCTCTCTTCCATCTAAAAGTGGGGAATTTATTTCATACTCTGGCTTAATTTCCTGCACTTTTAATGGCGAATATTTCGAAATACTGAACTGACTAGAATTAAACCGTTGGTCATTCTTGGCATCAGTTTGTTCAAGCCATTTTTTTAGTCCTTGCTTAGTAGAAAAATCTTCCAATCGTAAAGCTCTGAGTGCTTTTCTAGCGGCTACTACATTCTCATGATGAATTGGATTAACAGCTTTGCGTAATTCCTCCGCTATTTTTTTAATCTCAACGCCATTTTCACTTTCAGCAGCAGCTTGGTATAACAAAGAAAGTAAATCTTCTCTTTCTGGCTTTATTGAGGTCATATAAGCAGTCCAAGCAGCTTTCTGGCACGCTTTAGCTTCCTTCACTGTTTCTTCGTCAATGCTCTCTAATTCGGCTTCAGTGGCAATACCTTCAGCAATAATCCATTCTCTGAATTTTAAATTACAGTCAAAATCCACTTCAAATTTTAGTCTTTCTGCAGACTTATATCTTTCATGTGACCCTGAGGCAGAATGGCCTTGCTGTTGAGTAGCATCTTCTACATGTACTAAAGACGGAATGTGGTATTCTCTGGCCAATGTTGCTGCTTTTTGGTATGTTTCCATCAATGCAACATAGTCCCAAGCCTTCACCGTAAAAATTTCTATGCCAGCACCATCTTCATTTCTTTGATAACCAGCCAAAGCTTTGGAGATAGACGATTTTGTTGTTTGATATTCAGAAGGAACAGAGATTCCAAAGCCATCATCCCACACCGACATCACCAAAGGAATTTGTAATACGCCAGCGGCATTCACACATTCTAGAAACATTCCTTCTGAGGTAGAAGCATCTCCAATAGTAGAGAAACACACTTCATTACCATTACGAGTGAATTTTTCTGAAATTTCGTGTAGTTCTGGTTGTTGTCTATATAATTTTGAAGAATATGCTAATCCGACTGCCCTTGGCATTTGTCCAGCCGTTGAAGAAACACCTGCGACTGAATTAAATAATTTTGTTTGGTCAACCCACTCTCCTTCTTCATCCAGCCATCTTGTGGCATGGTGATTATTCATTGCTCTTCCTCCTGTGTGTGGGTCGAAAGCAATGTCTGGATGTCCGTATAATTGTGAGAAATATTGAGTCCAAGTCATATCGCCAACAGCGGCTACAATGGTTTGGTCACGATAATATCCTGAAACAAAGTCTCCTGCTTTCATTGCTCTAGCTAAAGCCAGTTGACAAAGCTCCTTACCATCACCATAGATTCCAAATTTAGCACGCCCTGCAAAAACTTCCTTTCTTACAATAAGGCTACACTCACGACTCATGCGAGCAACCTTGTAATCAGTCAAGACTGATTCTTTGGTAAATACTATTGTTTCTGACAGAAGTGTGTTTTCCAAGACAGTGAGATGGGTAAAAATGAACGATAATATACAAGTTTCAGTACCAAAAATAACAAAAATTAATTAGGGTAACAAATGTAAAGCTTTCAACAAAGCAATTTATACCCTTGTTAATGATTTGTTAAAACCTATAAAACATTTTGTAAAGCACCTATAAGACTTTATTTTTGTTTTGTGAATTAAGGGTAATTTTTATTAAATTAACCAAAATTTTCATTTTAAAGCATCGTTTAACACTTTGTTCTAATTATAATAATTTTCACATTTATTTTAACATCATTTTAAAACAAAACTATTAAAGCTAATATGAAAAAATTACTTTTCGTTTTCGCATTGGTATTTGTTGCTTCTTTTGCTAATGCTCAAGGAGTGATTAAATTCAAATCAGAATCTCATGATTTTGGTAAAATAGAAGAAGGCGTTGTGGCAACTCACGTTTTTGAATTCACAAATACAGGTACTGCACCAGTTGTTATTTCTAATGCCTCGCCTTCATGCGGTTGTACAACACCAGATTGGACAAAAGAGCCTGTAATGCCTGGTAAAACTGGTAAGGTAACAGCAGCATTTAGCTCGGCTGGTCGTCCTGGTGGTTTTTCAAAAACAGTTACTGTTATTAGTAATGCAGAGACTCCTCAAATAGTATTATCATTCAAAGGCGAGGTAGTTCCAAAAGGTACTCCTGCTGAAGTTACTGCTCCAGCTGCTGCTCCTGTAGCTCCTGCAAAAGCTCCTGCAAAAAAGAAAGCGACAAAATAAAATTTTTCTAAGATTTTAGGAAAAAAGGCGTAGACAGCAATGTTTACGCCTTTTTTGTTTTTTAAGTACTTTAATAAAGAAGCTGTTTAAACTTTCCCTTTCGGGTTAAACTAAGTCTTTTAGAATAGCTTGTTCCAAAATTTACTCAACGTAGCGATGCTATGCTTCGCAAATTTTGAAAAAATCAATTCAAAAATACAATACTTTCACCTCAGAAACGGAAAGTTTAAACAGCTTCAAATCCAAAACGTTATTGCTTGCGTAAATCTGTTTAGAAATGTTTAGAAACAACAATTTACATAAACCGCCAAAATAAAATGAGAAAGTTAATATTAGTGTTAGGAATAGCCTATTGTAGTGCTATTGCATTCACATCAAAAGCTCAAAATGTCACTGTAGGCAAAGAGGCAATGCTACCCGCCAAGAACATTGTTCAAAATGCAGTTAATTCTAAAGTCCACACTACATTGGTTGCCGCAGTAAAAGCAGCCGATTTAGCCAGTACGCTACAAACCAAAGGACCCTTCACAGTTTTTGCTCCTGTAAACGATGCTTTTGAAGATTTACCTGCTGGAACAGTAGAAAATTTATTAAAACCAGAGAACAAAGCAACCTTAGTGAAAGTTTTAACGTATCATGTTGTAGCGGGCAAGTTAGACTTTAATGCAATCGCAAAAGCTATTAAGGCCAGCAACGGAACTGCTACATTAAACACTGTGAGTGGTGGCAAATTATATGCAATGATGAATGGTCCTCATAATATCATGTTAAAAGATGAAAATGGAGGCACCTCAAACATCAGTACTTATGATGTCTATCAGTCCAATGGTGTGATTCATGTATTAGATGCCGTGGTATTACCCAAAATGTAATCCCTTATCCAAAAGGTATGAAGTTAGTTATCAACACTTTCTTCACGCCTAATAGACAGGTGTGGTTTAATAATGGGTAATGTACAAAGGGCTTTCTTTTTGGAAGTCCTTTGTTTTCAAACCACTTATTTCTCCTCACTCATCTTCCTAATTATCCATGCGGTCTCTCTAATTATTTAAGTAAGCGTAAAACAGTAAAGTGTTATTATTTCCGCAAAAACTTCTCGCATAAATGAATGATTATTAAACCGTTAGATTAATTTTATAAACACAGATTATTTCAATCGTAGAATATTGAAATAATCCCATTATCTTTATTAAGCCCTTTTACAAGAAGGTAAAGTATGAAAAAACTTCCTTAAACATAACTACTATTTTGTTGTTATATTAAGTAAGGTTATTCTTCACATCATCTTACATTCATTGAGAAGCAAACATTCATGTCTAAACGCAAAACCATTATAGCTGAAGAAGCTCTCGTTTCCTTACTGCAAAGTCAGGATGAGCGAGGATTCTCCATCTTGTATGATAATTACTCATCAGCACTTTACGGGGTTATTCTGAAGATAGTTCGCTCAGAAGAGGTGGCCGCTGATGTCATGCAAGACACCTTTGTGAAGATTTGGCGGAATATCGAAGCTTATAATCGTACGAAAGGAACATTATTTACATGGATTCTGAATGTGGCTAGAAATACTGCCATCGATAGAATTCGTTCACAAGAATTCCAAAATTCGCAGAAAAACCAAGACATTGATGACCACGTACAAGTCATCGATAGCCAAGGGGGTAGTCAATTTGATATTGATGCCATTGGGGTAAAAAAGGTAGTAGAAAACCTTAAGCCTGAACATCAACAAATTATTGATTTGCTTTATTTCAAAGGATACACTCAAGCAGAGGTTGCTGAAGAATTTGGTATTCCATTAGGAACTGTTAAAACAAGAGTAAAGTCTGCCATTGCACAATTAAGGCAGTATTTTGTTCAATTTGGATTGATATTTCTTACTGGATTTTTTGATTTGTAATTGAACGATTTAATGATTGTTCGGTATAAGTCAATCAGAAATCAATCTTTCACAGAAATCAACCACGATCAACATTTATAAAAATGAACATTCAAGAATACATAGAATCGGGTATTTTGGAAAGCTACTTGCTAGGAGTTACCAACCCTGCGGAATCCGCGGAGGTAGAACGCCTCTTAGAAGAGTATCCTGCCCTTCAGATAGAACTGACGGCATTACAGGGTACGCTTGAAAATTATGCTCTTCAATTTGAACAAGAACCTCCTGCTGCTCTTAAGAATAGAGTAATGGAAGCCCTTACGATAGAACAAACAAACACTGAAAATAATGAGAAGGCGCCCCTTGCGCTATCACTGCCCAAAGAAGCTGAAAGTAATATTAAGCCCCTGAGGACTACTAATACTTGGCAAATGGCAGCATCATGGGTACTTTTAGCCCTAAGTATTGCAGGAAATGTTTGGTTCTTTACTAATTGGCGAAATTCTGAGGAGAAAGTCCTTGCATTGGAATCTCGGAATCAAATTTTAGCGCATGAAGGGCAAACCTTAAAAGCTAATTATCAAGAAGAGGTAGCTATTTTGCGAAGTCCTCATGTAAAAATTATTCCCTTAGCAGGTCAGCCAGATTTTCCAACTGCTAGCGCTGTGGTTTATTTTGACCAAACGAGAGAATCGGTATATTTATCTGGGCTCAATTTACCAACCGCACCTGCTGGAAAACAATATCAGCTTTGGGCGATTGTTGACGGCAAACCTGTTGATGCAGGGATGATTGATGGGAATTCAATGTTGTTAAAAATGAGGTCATTCTCGACAGCCGCAGCTTTTGCAATTTCATTGGAGAACACTGGCGGTAGTACTACGGAAGCAGGGCCTAAAGGAGCTATTTATGTAATGGGAGCAGTTTAGAGTTGTGAATTGTGAGTGAGGAATGCTCCGCCGTTGTGATTGAGAGCGGTCTTTCGCTGAAGTTTAAATATTTATATACACTACTTAATTATCAATAAAAAAAGCCTAAAAGTGTTTAAATTTCACTTTTAGGCTTTTTTATGTATTTATTTTTCATCGAACTAATTAATACCCGATACCCGAATGCCCTATATTATTCCTCTTGATTTAAGTTCAAGGTATTTGTTTACTGTATTGACAGTGAGGTTTTGAGGAGGCGTTAATAATGCCTGAATACCATATTGAGCTAATTCACGAACGATTTGCTGTTTTTCATAGAAGTATTTTTCTGCAATCGTTTTATGATATATTTCTTCGGTGGTTACTGCTGGCTTATCTAACAATGTTTTTAACTCTGTATTCTCGAAAAAAATAACCATTAACAAGTGGTCTTTGGCAAGTTTTCTAAAATAAGGCAATTGCCTGCGCATAGACGTTACCGTTTCAAAATTTGTATATAACAATAGTAAACTTCGCTGGCGAATATGCGTTTTGGTATAAATGTATAAAGCTTCATAATCGGTCTCCAGATACCTCGTTTTTTGTTTATACAATAACTCCAAGATTTTAGTCATTTGTCCAGCCTTTTTATCTGCCGCTAAAATCTGTCCAATCCTATCTGAAAAAGTAATTACCCCTGCTTTATCTTGTTTGTTAATGGCAATGTTAGATAAAATTAGCGTTGCATTAATGGCATAGTCTAACAACGATAGGCCATCAAAGGGCATCTGCATTACCCTTCCTTTATCTATTAAACTATATACGTTCTGTGATTTTTCTTCTTGGTAAGCATTGACCATTATGTCGTTCCGACGAGCCGTAGCTTTCCAATTGATATTCCGTATATCATCGCCCTGAACGTATTGTCTGATTTGCTCAAATTCTTGACTTTGCCCAATTCTACGGATTTTTTTGATACCTAATTCAGTAAGCCTATTTGATATCGCCATCAACTCGTAAGCCCTCATTTGTAGAAAAGAAGGATATACAGCCACCATTTTTTCATTAGAAAACTGATACCGACGTTTTAATAAGCGAATAGGGCTTTTTACATATACATTCACCGCACCAAAACTATACTCTCCTCTTTTAGTTGGGCGTAGTTGATATTCAATAATTTGCTTTTCCGACGATTTCAATGTCGTATTAAACAGTAAATCTCGTTTCTGAAATTGAAAAGGAATTTCATCGATGATTTCTAGTAGGATTGAAAAGCTATAACGGTTTTCTATAAAAATAGCAATTGGGTTTTCATCGCCATTTGAAAGCCTCTCAGGAACGTTCCTTTCACAGAGAATTCCTTTCTTAGTTTTATATAAAATAATGCTATCTACTAACAGCATTAATATCAACACCATAAAAAACAACTGTGTAATACCCAATAAAAAAGGGAATACAAAAGCCAATACAAACAAAAAGACAATCCCGACTATAAAGTAATATACTACTTTAGCAATATACAAGGACTTGAAAAAATGTATCATATTTGTTTCACGGGATGATTAGCGGGTGCTTTTTTTAACGTATCAATAGGTGTTAGCTTAGGACTATTCACGGCCTTGCGTCTATCTTCTAGTTCTATTTTTACCTCTTCATAAATATTTTTAAAAACCTTCGGGTTTAATATATAATACTTTAAGCTCACATTAAACGTTGCAGTATCAGTTTGATGCTTTTTCATGACCTTCCAACGTAGGCGTTGATACACCAACAAGGAAGAGTCTTGGCTACCCAAGTGCATATTATTTACACTAGCTTCGGCTTCATGAATGTCTGCCAAGATTTTTGCCATCTTATCTTGTTCAATCAAGTTTGCGGGCTTATCTTCCGAACCGCAAGCTATCAACAAAGTTGCTATCAACAGAATTATTAATCTCATATTTCAAATTTACAGGGAATTTGGCTAGTTTTAAACTTGTAAAAGTTTTTTAAGTAAAATTATGAAATGATTTTTGTTTGAAGCACGCTTCAACGAATGATAATAATAAATGACTCCCAACGAATTTTTAGCCAAGCTTTATAAATATGAAATTAAAATCCGCAAGGCTGTTACTTCACAGATGCGGGGAAATTTTCATTCTATCTTCAAAGGCTCTGGTCTAGAATTTAGTGATTTACGACAATATCAATACGGCGATGATGTTCGCTTGATTGACTGGAACACTTCTGCCAAAGGTCATGGGACGTATGTCAAAATCTTTAAAGAAGAAAAAGAACAATCCGTTTTTTTTGTAGTTGATGTAAGTGCCTCGCAAGATGTAGGCAGAACCGACCGTTCTAAATTAGATACTACGAAAGAGATTTGTGGGGTATTGGCACTATCGGCCATTAAAGAAGCTAGCCATGTGGGGCTCCTTTGTTTTTCTGACCAAAAAGAAAAATATATAAAACCTGCCAATACGCTAAAACATGGTTATCAAACGATACTGGAATTATTTAAGCTAAAAACAGAATCGACAGGGACGAATCTGAAAAAGATGATTTTGTTTACCCTGAATGTATTAAAACGCAGGAGTTTGGTCATTTTAGTGTCCGATTTTATTGATACTGGCTATGAGGAAAACCTAAAAGCATTGGCACGTAAACATGATTTAATCGTTATTCATTTATACGACCAACGAGAAACTAATTTACCTCGTTTGGGCATTATTCCAGTGTATGATACGGAAACACGTAAAACGATATGGGTAAATGCTTCGTCGAGTTGGTTTAGAAATCGGATGAAAATTCTTTTCGACAAAAACTCTCAACAAGTAGAGCAGGTTTGTAAACAACATAGGGCCAATTATTTAGCCATTGATGCTTCGGAAGATTATGTACCTAAACTAATAAAATTATTCAAAGTAAGAAAGTAGACAATACAAACCCATTGGTTGTAACACTCAGTATGAACCCTTTTTTAATGAAGTATTCAAACATTAACTTCACAGATTCATTAAAAGAAACATCAAAGATTACGATTGCCTGCAAAGTTTTCAAAACTTTACAGGTGTTTCAGCATAGGTTCAACTTTGGTATTAATGCTATTAAGTTTTATATCCTACATCTTAAATCCTATGTCTTAACACCTAAACCTTACTCAAAGTCTTGTGTCTTGCGTCTTGTATCTTACGTCTTGTGTCTTACATGCTGTCTTTCAATCACTCAGACAAATGCCCAAAATACTTACTGGAAATTGCCTAGAGGGAAATTCATGAGTGAGAGTTTGAAAGTAGGTTTACCCATAAAATATGCATTGAGTTATCGACACAAGCCAACGGCAGATATTTTCTTTCCAGACTCTACGTTCAATTATGCACCCTTCGAATTAGTTTCTCGAGAATACTTTCCAACCCTTACGGATGATAAAGGCAGTCTGGATAGTGCCATTTATACCCTTATTTCCTTTGAGGTAACCCCTGTTCAGGAACTTAGCTTACCTATTTTTGTAAAAGAACAACTAGACTGTACGAGTGTATTTGCCCCAATGGATTATGTCCGTTTGAAAGGTACAATTGCTGAGAGTGGACAAATGGATACGCTGTCCTTAAAAAAGGATACTAATGTTATCCTTTTATCACAACAGCCTAATTATCCCTTAATCTTTCTATTTATTATTGGGCTAAGTTTTTTAGGCGTACTGACGTTTTGGTTTTTTGGTACTCCTATTAAAAGACAGATTAAGCTTTTTCAATTCAGACGCCGATATGATGAGTATCAAAGGGGTTTTCAAAGACTAAGTAGGGCTACTGATGACCAGAAAAAAGGATTAGAAAATGTTGAAAAAGCAGTAATTCTCTGGAAAAATTATGTAGAACGCCTAGAAAGTAAGCCTTTTACTACTTTTACAACGAAAGAGATTCTGGATAATTTACAAGACATTCGTTTGTCGGAGGCACTCAGAGAAATAGATGCGACGGTGTATGGAGGTATTTATTCTAAAAAAACAGCCTCTTCATTAGAAATTCTTCAAGAACTCGCAGAGACTCTTTATCGAAAACATCGAAAAGTTCTGGTACAAAGTTCTTAACTTGAACGAATTACATTTTTATGCAAGATTGGTTTTCAAAATATTGGTTTTTACCCTCTACCCTTTCAGGTTTTGATTGGGCCCATCCTTTTTTTCTGTATGGATTAGCCGTTATTCCATTGCTTTTTCTACTGAGGGGCTGGCTTCGGGGTGGGGCTATCCAAAAATTGAACATCTCTTTCCCTGCTAATGATATTCAATCTAACTGGATAAGTTATTTACGTTTTATTCCTGCCATCTTTTTAATATTATCTATTGCTACGATGCTCTTGGCGTTGGCTCGTCCACAAAAAGTCATTTCCGAAACCGAAGAATTTTCCGAAGGCATCGATATTATGCTTGCCTTGGATATTTCAAAATCAATGGATAGCAAAGATATTCCGCCATCCAGACTAGCAGTTGCTAAAAAAGTAGCTAAAAAATTTATTGGGGGCAGATTGCATGATAGAATTGGCATGGTAATTTTTTCGGGTGAGCCTTACTCTTTATGTCCACTGACGACAGACTACGAAATGTTGGATGAATATGTAGATGAAATTTCGTCTCAACTTATCCAAACCTCAGGCACCGCCATCGGCAATGCCTTAGGAATGTGCATCAATCGTTTGAGGGAAATAGAGTCAAAAAGTAAAGTGGCCATCCTTATTTCTGACGGAGATAATACATCGGGCAATCTAGACCCTGTAACCTCAGCCTTATTAGCGAAGGCATTTAGCATTCGTGTGTATACTATTGCCGTGGGAAGTAATAAAAATGAAACTGAAAAAGTAGATGAAGGCACGCTTCGTGAAATTGCGAAAGTAAGTGAAGGCAAGTTTTTTAGGGCCAAAGATGCTAAATCCTTAGAAACTATTTTTGAAGAAATCAACCTTTTAGAAAAGGTAGAAATCAAACAAAATAAAATGCGAAATGTCCGTGATTTTTATCATGCTTATTTACGTTGGTCTATTGCCTTTTTACTTTTATCATTCGCCTTCAAAAATACCTTTATGGGGAATATTCTTGAAGATTAAAATAATTCAGTATTATTTGATTCATTTACCAACAATAAAGTCCAACAAAAACTACAATAAATCTATTAAATTGTATTTAAATACTCTCACGCTTAGATTTAATAATTCCTTAACATTCCGATAACTAAGTATTTATACCTTTGTGGCGAAATTACCAATATGAAAAACCACGATACTTGAAAACTTACTTAATAACCTAAAGTTTCTGTAAATTTTCAAGTTAACATTAGGGCGATTCGTTGCTCTTCAAATCAATAAAATAATGTTCGGATTAGACACGTCTCTATTCATTTTACTTTTCCTGTGTTTGTTTTTGGCTTGTGCTTTTGAATTCGTCAATGGCTTTCACGATACAGCCAATGCTGTAGCCACAGTAATTTACACCAATTCGTTAAAACCAACGCAAGCAGTAGTTTGGTCTGGCTTAATGAACTTCTTGGGCTTACTTACTGGCGGTGTTGGTGTAACAATGTCAATTATTGGTTTGCTTCCCACAGAGCTACTCATCGACCCCAACGTGTATCACTCCATGGCAACTGCCCTAGCGATGTTGATTACTGCCATTCTTTGGAATTTAGGAACTTGGTATTTTGGTATTCCTGCTTCTTCTTCGCATACTTTAATTGGTTCTATTATTGGTATTGGTGTTGGTTATGCATTGCTTCCAGAAAATAAGGCTGGCTTAGAAACAGTCAACTGGGACAAAGCTATTGAAATTGGTAGAGCACTTTTATTATCTCCATTATTTGGTTTTGCAGTGGCTATTGTATTGATGTACCTTATGAAAAAAGGGATTTCTAATAAAGATATTTTCAAAGAGCCTAAAAAAGACACTCCTCCACCGATGTGGATTCGTGCTATATTATTTACTACTTGTACATTGGTAAGTTTCTTCCACGGCCGTAACGATGGACAAAAAGGTATTGGTTTAGTAATGATGATTTTGATTGCTTTCTTACCGGGATATTTTGCGATTAATACAGATGTTGACCCATTTAAATTACATGCAGAAGTAAACACTGTACAACAGATAGTTACGAAAATAGATACTTCAAAACTATCTGCTACTGAAAAAGAAGGATACCACAAAATCATTAAAGCTACAAATGGCTTAATTGTTATTTTAGATGACAAAACACTTACAAACGATAATTTATCAGTTGATAAAAAATTAGAGATTCGTAAAGATGTTCTTTCTATCAACAAATATTCTAAAAAATTGACTGAAAGTGATGCTGTTACGTTGAGCAAAGACGACAGAGAGGCTTTGAAAAAAGCTACTGCTGGTTCTGCTCCTGCTTTCTTCACTTTTGGTACTTCTTCAAGTGGCTTATCTTCTTTAACAGATTTTGCTCCTACTTGGGTAATGTGGATGATTGCCCTTTCGTTAGGATTAGGAACAATGATTGGCTGGAAACGCATTGTAGTAACTGTTGGTGAGAAAATCGGGAAACAACATTTATCATACGCACAAGGTGCTTCTGCTGAATTAGTTGCTTCGTTTACTATTGCTTTATCTACTTTATATAAATGGCCTGTGTCTACCACACACGTACTTTCTTCGGGTATTGCAGGTTCAATGGTAGCATCAAAAGGTATTAAAAACTTACAAGGCGGCACTGTAAAAAGTATCGTAATGGCTTGGGTACTTACATTGCCTGTTACCATTTTGGTTTCTGCTACAATATTCTATTTACTCCGTACTATTATCGGATAATACATTAAAAAAAGAGATGTGGTAGCGCTTTGTTCTATCATATCTCTTTTTGATTACAGCATTTCGAATACCCCAACTACCAATATAGAAAATCCTAATGAAAAACTTTTTATTGTCGGCAATCCTATTGCTGACCTTGTTAAACACATCCTTTTCCCAAAGTCCAAGGCAATATTATCATATCTCGAATGGCTGGACAGACATCAATATATCGGGAAAAATAGCGGGGAAATTTACTTGGCAATTAGAAAATCAGCATCGCCGTGAAGATATGCAAGGTGATTACAACGCTGCTACCACCACGGGGAATCCTTACAACAACCTGAATCAACACGTTTTTCGTCCTTGGGTACATTATCAGTTTAACCCTAATGTTCGTTTTTCATTAATGCCTTTGGGTTGGATTGGTTCTAATCGTTTTGCAGAAGGTGCTCCTTCGGCTTTCTTTTCAGAAATCCGTGTTTCACCGCAAGTAATGTTAACGCAAAATCTGGGAAGAGTACGCATTGATCACAGGCTACGATATGAATTTCGTTGGTTCGGAAAAAATCAGGCAGTTAATGATAAAAGCTTTATATATGGTGGCGATTTTTCAACGACTACTTATAAAGAGCGTTTTCGCTATCAGATAAAGGTAACTGTGCCAATAAATCATGCTAAAATGGATGATAAAACATTATATGCGCAGACTTATAATGAATTGTTCATCAATACTGGAGAACAAGTAGGCAACATTAATTTACTAGACCAAAATCGTGTCTTAATTGGACTTGGATATAAATTCAATAAGTTTTTGGCTGTTGAAGCAGGTTATATGCAACAAACGATATTTAAGTTTAATAACAGTGCTAAGAACAATGTTGATGTCAATAATATCCTTCAACTAAATTTAGCAGTGAGCAATTTTGAGCAATTGTTTAAAAAGTAATAAGAGCATGTGTCATTTTTCTTTGGAATAATATTTTAAAGATTGTGAATGTATTATTATCGCCTTGTCCTTACTTTTCTTGTCTTGATACAAGAAAAGTAACAAAAGAAAATCAAGAATTCCTAATCGCAACGGCGACCCGTCTCGCTCCGCTCAAACAGTAGGAATTCGATATTCCTCAATTAAAAAAGCGGTCGAAAAACTAATTTCGACCGCTTTTTTGATGACTTTGTATCGTTATTATACTACGCTCTTTTTAGTTCAAATACCGTAATCTCTGGAGGCATCCCTACTCTACCCGGATAACCAATATAACCATACCCACGGTTTACATACAGTTGTTGGTCTCCTTCCTTATATAATCCTCCCCATTGTTTATAAACATACTGTGCGGGCGTCCATGTTTGTCCTGCCACTGTAATCCCGAATTGTGTTCCGTGCGTATGTCCAGAGAACATCACATCAATATCTTGGTATTTTGTATTTACTTCTCTATCCCAGTGGGTTGGGTCATGCGATAGTAATAATTTTACGGGTGCTTCTTCCGTACCTTTTACCGCTTTGGATAAATTACCATAGGTATGAAAACGATTTTGTCCACTGATATTTTGCACCCCAATAATCGCTAATTTTTCTCCGCCCTGTTCAATAAACCTATTTTCGTCCATCAGCAAATCGTAGCCTAACACTTTATGAGCATGCATTAAATCTGTCAGGTTTTTTCGTTTCCCTGCTAAATCATTACCCCAGTTTACATAATCTGCATAATCATGATTTCCCAAAGTGCTATATACGCCTAAAGGTGCTTTTATTTTATTGAAAATGTCAATATACTCTTGCACTTCACTGGCAAGGTTGTTCACCAAGTCGCCTGTAAAGAAAACCACATCAGGTTTTTCTTTCATCAACATCTCCACACCACCTTTTACAGCCACCCGATTAAAAAATGAACCTGAGTGTATATCTGAAATTTGGGCTATCGTCATACCATCAAACTCCTTTGGTAAGTTTTTCAACGCTAGCTTTACTCTTCTTATTCTATAATCGTGTGCACCTGAGATAATGCCCCATGTTAGTGCCAACGCAGGAACGGTTCCTGCAATAACAGCCGTCTTCATTAAAAACTCACTCCTAGTAATAGGTGTATTTAATGCAGAAGGTTGGTCAGTAGTAATCGGGGCACTAGTTTCTGAAGAACCTGTAAATTTAGCAATTACCCAACGGAATAATCTAATGATATCGTCAATTAATAAAAATAGTACTACAAAAATTTTAGAAATATAACTGATAAAAACACCTATCAAGATGATCGTTCTAAGGGTTTTACCCAACCATTCTGGTGGTGCAAAATTATATAACCATAGCCCAAATATAGAGATAGTAGTAAATGCCCAAAAAACATATTTAACAATGTTCTGTATATTAATAGAAGTATTTTGAACAGAAACTTTTACGGCTTGCCAAACGTACCAATCAATCAACAAGAGAATCATTGATAAAATTGGAATAATAATTAATTTATTCATTGAAGTAAGGGCTATTATATAACAATAACAGAAAGAGTATTAAAGGATTGAAACAGAGTGATTTTCACCTTTAAACTAAACGATATTCGGTAAGTCTAGGTTCTGGACGGCATTATTTTTATGATAAACGGCAATTTTCTACCCTATTTTTTACTTTTTCCTATATAATCTTTGGTAAGCCTGTGGTTTCATTTGCATCAATGATTTGAACGAGCGATTGAAATGTGAAAGATTATTAAAGCCACTTTCAAAAGCCACTTGCGATATACTTAGTTTTTCGCCTGCCAATAGTTTACAGGCATGCCCTATTCTAAGTTCCTGTAAAAATTGAAAATATGTTTTACGCGTATGGGTTTTAAAATATCGGCAAAATGAATTTACACTGATATTAGCTACCTCGGCTACTTCTTCTAAAGTAATTTCGCGGGCAAAGTTGTTCAATGAAAAAGAATAAATCATGTCTATTCTTCTTGTATTGTATTCATCTAACGAAACATTAAATTCTGTTTTTGATAAATCAATCACATCTTCCGCACTTGCTATATAGCTTAGAATGCTTAATAACTGGATTACTTTATCTATACCAGTGGTGTTTAACATTTCTTCCATCAAAACGCCTACTTTTTCTCGGGCACCTCCGCCAATGAGTAATCCCTTTTTAGCCTTTTGAAATAATTCGTTTAATAATATCGATTCTGGTATTTTCATGAAGCCATCACCCCAAAAATTTGGGTTGAAGTGAATCACGATTGAACGAGACATTAATGTCGAGTTTTGTTCAAAATAATGCGGGTCACTTCTAAAAAAGTGAGGTACATTAGGGCCAATGATAATCAAATCATTTTCACGGAAACTTCTTACACCATTCCCTACTAAAAGCGTTCCAGTTCCTTCAAAAATATATACTATTTCAATTTCTGGGTGATAATGCCAATGATTATAAAAATAAGGAACAAAATCCTTGTTAACATTGAATGATTGCTCGGGCATTACCTGAACTTTTCTAAATAATGGCTTCATGCTATGTAAATTATTACCGAATCACGGTGTCGCTCAAAATTAATGCTAATATAGTATCAAAATGTACTAATAACGGAAAAGTTTATGTAAGAAAAAAACGTTCACTTTGTAATGAAGTTTTTTTATAATTTATTGTAATAAAAATAGATTTGAAGATGATTAAGCGTCCGCATTACGATAATTTCGAGCTTTGGCAAAGATTTAAGAAAGGAGATCAGCAGGCTTTTCACTTGATTTATAAATTAAATCATAAAATTTTAGTCAATTATGGTAGTAAAATAACACAAGACATAGAGCTTGTGAGAGACACCGTACAGGATTTATTCGTAAACTTATGGCTTAGAAAACATAATCTTGCCGATACTGACAATATTGAACCCTATTTAAAAACTTCGTTGCGTCATGATTTGGTCAGGAAAATTACTGAATCGAGAACTGGCGTTCCTTTTGATAATATTTCAGAGCTTGCCCATCAGTTGGAAAAGTATCATTTTTCGTATATTCATGAAAATGAAGAGCGAGAAGAAATGTTCATTAAACTTGAAAAAGCTTTGTTGTCGTTGCCAACCAGGGTATCGCAGGCTTTAAAAATGCGCTATTTTGATAAAATGGGCAATCAAGAAATTGCCACTAAAATGTCGATTAACTATCAGTCTGTTAATAACAATATTCACAGAGGCGTAGAAACATTAAGAATTGCGATGACTCAGTAATATACTACTTATCTATTTATTTTAAAGTATTCCTAAAAATAGTAGATAGATAAGTTATTTCAGAATATATCCTCCCTTTTCTATCTTATCTCTATTTTTAACGCTACAATTATACAATTAACATTTAGGTTGATTTTTCATCTCTATTATTTTTCAAACAACTCTAAAATACCTCACTAATTGAATATTCGTGCTTTTTATCTTCTTAACCTTTGATAATACGTGTATAGACACATATATTTGTGATGTAAATAACTAATCACAATTTACCCACTTAAATTTTATAGCGATATTTATACTAGCTTTTAGTATAAATTCAAGACTCCTGAATGATAATCTTTAATGTATTACAAACTAAAGTGGCGGCTTTAATTTGTAATCAAAGATAAAGATTAGTAACAGGAGTTTTTTTATTCCTTTGTTCCTAGCAATTCTTGTCCTTGCACAATTACTTTCACTCCTGATATCAATCCGCCCGTGCGAACAAATATAATTTGAGCGCCAAAGCTACCTTCTTCAAATTCATCATCTTTCTTTTTCATTAGCTTAGTCTCTGGATAATCTGCTGCTTGTCCATACAATTCGCCTGCTTTAAAGAACACTTTCATTTTTGGCACATAAGGATTATCAGCCATTTTATAGCTACCATAATAATCTTTGTATTCCAAAGAATCATTTTGGGCTACACTTGTACTTGGGCAATTTGATGTGGTGGTTTCTTTTTGATGGGCAAATGTTGAAATTGAGATAAAAGTTAAAAGAGCTGCGAAAACAATTGTTTTTTTCATGATTGAATAATTTTCTTGTTAAGTTAAAAATGAAGCAATTAGGTACTGATAATAAACATTTGTTAAGTTAATTGTTTTTTTAAATTTAATCTAAAAATTGTGCCAAATTTGGTATGCTAGCATAATGTTTTTATTAAATTCGTAATAATATTTAAAAGCAATCATTAAAACATCATCATAAATGAATGTAGCCTATATATATGATGCCGTTCGGACACCCCGTGGACGAGGGAAATCGGATGGTTCATTGCACGATATTCAACCTGTTCAGCTCGCTCAACAGGTGTTGCAACAACTCCGTGAACGCAATCATTTAGATACTACATTGGTAGATGATGTCATTCTGGGTTGTGTTACACCTATTGGTGAACAAGGAGCAGATATTGCCCGTACGGCGGTATTGGCTGCTGGCTATGACCAACGGGTGGCAGGTGTACAAATTAATCGTTTTTGTTCTTCTGGGTTAGAAGCTGTTAACATGGCGGCGGCTTATGTTATGTCTGGTCAACAAGAGCTAATTATTGCAGGAGGAATTGAATCAATGTCACGTGTGGCAATGGGTTCTGATGGTGGTGCGATGATGATGAATCCTCAATTGATTGCCGACCATAAATTTGTTCCTCAAGGTATTTCAGCAGATTTAATTGCTACTAAATATGGCTATAGTCGCGAGGCACTAGATGCGTATGCGGTAGAATCGCAAAGACGTGCTGGTATGGCTCATCAAAATAATCGTTTTGCTAAATCGATGTTCGCTGTAAAAGATGATATCGGACAAGAAGTATTGACTTATGATGAAGGTATGCGACCACAAACTTCTTTAGCTTCACTCTCAACATTAAAACCCGCTTTTGAAATGATTGGTCAAATGGGCTTAGACCATCTGGCTTTGATGAAATATCCTGAACTCAATGAAATCAAACATTTGCACCATGCTGGCAATTCATCTCAGATTGTAGATGGCTCGGCAGGTATTCTGATTGGCAGTAAAGCAATGGGAGAAAAAATGGGCATTAAACCAAGGGCAAAAATTACCGCTTTTGGTGTTTGTGGCTCTGAACCAACCATTATGCTGACAGGCCCTATTCCTGCAACGCAAAAAGTATTAAAACGCAATGGCATGAATATCAGTGACATCGATTTATTTGAAGTCAACGAGGCTTTTGCTGCAATCCCGATGCTATACATGGATATATTAAACATAGACCCTTCCAAAGTAAATGTGAATGGCGGAGCAATCGCATTAGGACATCCACTGGGTGCTACAGGAGCCATCATTCTAATGACACTTATGGATGAATTGGAACGAACAGACAAAAATGTAGGTCTGGCTAGTTTATGCATAGGTGGAGGAATGGGCATTGCAACTGTTATTGAGAGGACTTGAGGATTTGAAGACTAAAGGACTTTAGGACTTTTTATAGACTTTAAGACAACAGACTTTATGATTAGAGGATTTTAAGACTTCTCTACTCCTATAGTCTTTAAGTCCTAAAGTCCTTTAGTCTTCAAATCCTCAAGTCTTAAAATCAAAAATCCTGTAGTCCTAAAGTCTTCCAGTCCTAAAGTCCTTAAAAAAATGATCTCATATAATATATTACATAACGTTGCTATTTTAAGCATTAATGTTGCTAATCAGCCGATGAATGTGCTGAATGATGAATCTATTCCTGCCCTTTCAGCGGTACTAGACAAGGCTTATGCTGACTCATCCGTAAAAGGTATCATCATTACGTCAGAACGGCCAGAGTTTATTGCAGGGGCAGACTTGCGGATGATTCTTAATAATAATGGCAAAGCCCCTGCGGAATTACTAAAGCTTTCATTATCCTTAAATGCTATTTTCAGGAAAATGGAAACCAATGGAAAGCCCATCGTAGCAGCCATTAATGGTACTGCTTTGGGAGGTGGTTATGAAGTCTGTTTAGCTTGTCATTATAGAGTAGCGCTTAATAATCCGAAAGCAGTAATTGGTTTGCCCGAAGTAACCATTGGTTTATTACCCGGTGGCGGTGGTACACAGCGTTTACCCAGAATGATAGGCATAGAAGCAGCCGCTCCACTTTTATTAGAAGGCAAAAAAGTATCGCCAAAAGATGCCCTTGCCTTAGGATTGGTTAACGAATTGGTAGATTCGTATGAAGAGATGATGGATAAAGCCTTTGCTTGGATTAATGCCAATGCTAATGCATTACAACCTTGGGATGAAATCAATCGAAAAACAGGGAAAATACAAGCCAGAGAAAATTATAAAATTCCAGGCGGGAATATATTGAGCCCTAAAGGCGCCCAATTAATGATGGCTGGCACAGCTATGACGATGAACAAAACCAATGGGAATTATCCTTCGCCCATTGCGATAATGTCGTGCGTATATGAAGGGCTATTGGTTAATATTGACAAAGGACTTGTCATCGAGGCACGTCATTTTGTAAAAGTAGCCAACTCGTCGGTAGCAAAAAACCTGATTCGCACGATGTTTTTTGGGCTGAATGAAACAAACAAAGGCGTAAGTCGACCAAAGAACATTGAAAAAACGGAAGTAAAAAGATTAGGCATTATAGGGGCAGGGATGATGGGGTCGGGTATTGCCTATGTGGCTGCTATGGCAGGGATTCAGGTAGTATTGAAAGACGTTTCATTGGAAGTAGCTGAAAAAGGCAAAAACTATACTAAAACCCTCCTTGAGAAGTCCATCATCAAGGGCAAAATGGATGCTATAAAAGCAACTAATATCCTGAGTCTAATAAAAATATCTGACAATTATGCTGACCTTTCAGGAGCAGATTTAATCATAGAAGCAGTTTTTGAAAATCCAGAGTTGAAGGCAGACGTTTCAAAAAAAGCAGAAGGTTTATTGAAGACCGAAGGCGGTGTTTTTGCTTCTAATACTTCCACACTCCCTATCTCTGATTTAGCCAAAACAGTGAATCGACCTGATAATTTTATTGGTATTCACTTTTTTTCGCCTGTTGATAAAATGCAATTGGTCGAAATCATCATGGGCAAAGAAACGTCAGACTATGCATTGGCTGTAGCGATGGATTTTGTCAAGAAAATTCGTAAAACCCCTATTGTCGTGAATGATGCTCAAGGGTTTTATACTTCAAGGGTTTTCTTTACTTATACTTCCGAGGGTATAGAATTATTAAAAGATGGTATAAATCCTGTAGTGATAGAAAACATAGCCAAACAAATGGGTATGCCCGTTGGGCCATTGGCAGTATCTGACGAAGTAGCGTTGGATTTAGCCTACAAGATTTCTCAGGAAGCTGTAGTAAAAGGCATTTTGCAAGCAACCGATACCGCCTATTTAGTCAGCAAACAATTTACTGAAATGGGTCGTCTGGGTAAAAAAGCCAAAGCAGGATTTTATGAATATCCAGCAAATGGCAAAAAATATCTTTGGAAAGGTTTGTCTGAACTTTTTCCTATCAAAGAAGAAGTTATTGATGTAGAAGAAATCAAAAAAAGGTTATTGTATCGTCAGGCATTAGAAACGGTAAAATGTGTGGAAGAAGGCGTTATCCGTAAGAAGCTAGATGCTGATATTGGCTCTATTTTCGCATGGGGGTTTCCTGCCTATTTGGGCGGCACATTATCATTTGTAGATACTGTAGGTATTAAAACCTTTGTTTCAGAAGCTGACCGTCTGGCAGATACCTATGGAGAACGATTCAGACCTACGGATAAACTTCGTAAAATGGCTGAGGCAGGAATTGGATTTTATGAATGATAACCGAAGATTCTGATTACCTTTACACAAATCCCCAAATCCCTTGTAAGTCGGCAAGATTTACAAGGGATTTTTTATAGTGGGATGCTAACCCAAGAAGAAAAGTTTGAAGGCTTAATAGAAGGAATATTAGCCAATGGTTACGGTGTTTGCGATGATTTTTTAAGTCTGGAAGAGGTTAAGAGTCTATCAACAAGATTTGAGACTAGGTTTGATGCAGGTAATTTTAAAGAAGCAGGCATTGGCAAACAAAGCGAAGTGCATAAAGCCACAGCAATAAGAGGCGACAAAATACTTTGGTTAGAAAGTAATTCTGTTGACCTGTCAGAAAGAATACTCTTAGATAAAAATCAAGCTTTTATCGATTACCTCAACCAAACTTGTTATTTAGGCATTATTGACTCCGAAATCCATTTTGCCAAATATGACATCGGGAAATTCTATCGTCGACATCGAGATACCTTTCAAGCTCAGAAGGGAAGAATTTTATCAGTAATCTATTATTTAAATATTGATTGGCTTCCTGAAAACGGGGGGAATCTCTTGATTTATACCCAAGAAAATAATCAGGAAAAAATTATTAGCATTGCTCCACTAGCTGGCAGATTAGTCTGTTTTGAAAGCGAAAAATTAGACCACGAAGTTTGTGAAACTTTTAAAGAAAGATTGAGTATTACGGGGTGGTTGTTGAATTGCTAAAACAGATTAGACAACTTTTCCTTCCCAAGGCTGGTCTCCCGACCAGTCCTCTTTTTCTGTAATCTAAAGGACTCTTGTGGACTGGTTAGGAAACCAGCCATGGGGCTAGTCTAACCATCTTCTAAATATCCTACCGCTTACTAAGAATCAATCGTTTTTTTTTGATGTGGCTATGAGTTTTGGTATATTTCTATCAAATTTATTATCAGATGCTTAACTCATATATTTTATGACTGATTCGCTCGTTTTCGAAGACTGGGACTTGATTATTGAAGACATTCAAACTCAGAAATGTATTGTTATCGTCGGTCCAGACATCATTGAATATACGGGGTATCCAAGTTTCTTTGAAGCTGTTTCTAATGAATTAATTGATAATAAATACATTAGTCAATCTTTTGTGGAAGAACAGCTTTTTCAGATAAAAATCACGAATCCTGTACGAGCCAAAGCCGAAAAAAATGATGGTATTCGCCATATTGCAAAAGCTATGCAAAGAGTTATTGAAACGAATCAATCAAAACTTGATGCTATTGCTCTTTTACTTAAAAAATTGCCTTCTCAGTTAATTCTTTCTTTGATTCCAGAAGAGGCTACTTTCTCTAGAATTTTACAAACGCCTGTTCGCTATTATCATAAAAATAAAACTTCTGAAAAAGAAGTTCTTCCTCCGCTAAGTCCTGATTCGCCAACGGTATATAATATCTTAGGGTCATTAAGCCAGTCAGAATCCTTGGTTTTTACTTACGACGATTTGTTCGAATATATTTTCAGCATTCTAGGAGACAATCGTTTACCACAAGAATTACAAATTGCGCTGAAAAGTGCTGAACGTTTTATTTTTCTAGGGGTTAATTTCAACAAGTGGTATATGCATTTGTTATTAAAGCTATTGGCTTCTGATAAAAACGTGTTAGCGATAGATGCCCATATCCCTGAGGCATCACGTACATTTATTATGAACCGTTTGTCTTTAGAGATGATGGATTATACACCTGCTGATTTCTTAGATAAGCTAATTTGCAGTTATTATGATACAACAAAAGGGAAGGAAGGCGACACTCCAATTAATGTTGGGAAACCTATCAATAATGCACCCACGCAGATACAAAAACCCAAAACCAGTCCTGTAAAGATTTTTCTCTCTTATGCACATGTCGATGAAGAGTTTAAAAAGGAATTGCTCATCACTTTATCGCCTTTAATTAATCAATCGAAAGAAATAGAAATTTGGGAAGACCGACAAATTGTGGCTGGTCAAGAATGGGGTAAATCTATCACTTCAGAGTTGGAGACCTCAGAATTAATGATTTGTCTGGTTAGTCGTAATTTCCTGAATTCTAAGTATTGTATCGAGCAAGAAGTGGCAAATGCTATCAATCAACAAAAACACGTTTTACCTGTCTTATTAAAATCTTGTGCTTGGAAAGACTTCCCTTTTCTGTCTTCGCGGCAAGTAATCCCCCGAGATAATAATTCCATTATTAGCTTCAAAGACCAAGACGAGGCTTACCAAAGTATTTATGAAGAAGTAAAACGTTTAGTTACATTGATTAAATCTGAAAGAGCATGACAGTCAGTAAAAATCGTTATCCCGGTCCTAAGCCCTTTAGAACAGACGAAAAAGATATTTTCTTTGGAAGAGATACAGACATTGCAGAATTCTATAAGTATATTTTTTTACACCAAAGCGTAGTGCTATTTGGCAAAAGTGGGTATGGCAAAAGCTCATTAATCAATGCAGGAATCATTCCTTTGTTGGCTGAAAAAAATAAGCAAGTACACTATTTTGAAGTAAAATTTGGCCCTTATGTTTCAGGCTCGGATAGGTCGACACCTATCGAAAGGGTAAATGCTATCATCAAAGAAAAATCGACAGAGCATTCTGCGTTAATTTTAGAGAAATACTTCCAAACAGATAATTCATTTTGGCATACGCTTAAAAACTATCAGATAAGCCATGAAGCCAACGAAATTATCTTTTTTTTTGATCAGTTTGAAGAGCTTTTTACGTATCCCCAAGAGCTAATTTTTGAGTTTAAAGAACAACTAGCAGATGTTTTGTACACCACTGTACCTGCCTTTTTTAGAAGTCAAGAAGATTTGCTTGATGAAGAAGGTATTTCAGAAGAATTTAGGCTCAATTTCTATCAAAAGCCAGAGATTAAAGTGGTTTTTGCTATTCGTTCTGACAGACTAGCTCAGTTAGAAGAACTCAAAGATTTTCATCCTGCTATCTTAAAAGACTGTTATGAGCTGAAAGGCTTGGATGAAGAAGGAGCTTTGGCGGCGGTATTGAAACCTGCTACCCTACCCGACGAACCTTTAGGGACATTTAAAACACCCGCTTTTGAGATTAAACAAGAATTAGCCGAACAATTGGTGAATGAACTAAAAGATAGAAATGGACGTATCGAAACCTCGACCCTCCAGATTATCTGTTGGCAAGTAGAAGATAAATTTGTACCCGCTTGGATACAAGGCGAAGAGAAATTTGTATTGACTTTTGAACAGATTGATATTGACCAAGACGGACAAATAAAAGGCGATATTGAAACGGTTTTTGATAATTATTATAAAGATACTATCGAGACCAAAATAGATGCGCAATTCCGTGAAGCTACGTATAGGCTTGTAGAGGAGGTATTGGTGCAAAACGGACAAAGGATTCCCTTTGAACATCATTATTTAATGTATGTAGTGTTGGTGGAGCAACTCGGCATTCCCAACCGACAAGTTGCACAACAAATTTTGGATGTCTTACGAGAAGCGTCTTTATTGAAAGTAGAACAAGATTCTCAAAGACGTTTGATGTATGAATTAGGGCATGATACCTTAGTTGACCCCATCAGTAAAGCTGCTAAACTCCGAGAGGAAAGAGATGACCAAATAAGAGTATGGGAAGAGGCAGAAGATGCCAGAGAATTAGCCGAAAAGGCTCAGCTAGAAAAAGAAAAGGCCAATGAGCAAGCCGCACAATTTCTAGTTTTGAAAAGGCGGGCAGAAGTGCGTTCTATTTTTGCTTCTATTGGTTTTATCATCGCTTTTGTAGTAGCTATTTATGCTTATTCTTTAAAAAGAGAAGCTGATGTTTTAACTAGTAAGCTTCAGATAGCCTATAATAACACCGAGCAAGCCAAAACAAAAGTAGAAGGACAATTAGATACAGCCATTACTATTGCACAAGATGCACTTAAAACAATTGACAAGAATGGAGCAAAAGGCGAAAGCAAAAATGTTATATCTGAAAAAACAAATTACGATTCTGCTTTTGCCTATTTAGTTAAAATTAAAAGCACTACCCCTCGTAAACTGAGGAAAAAGGAGATTAAGGCATTCATTAATCCAGAAATTAAGCAACTTTATATTGAAGAGGACTCCAAAAAGTCAAATCAAAATAACCAGAATTTAAAACAATAAATACTCATAATATTATTTTTCAGTAAACTAGTTAGGTTTATTTTCATCTTCTTTAGCTTCTTTAATAACTTGAGAGTTACTATTCTGCTGTTGATGGTTATTTAAGTTAAACCATTCTGTATTTTCTGTAGACATAATTGCTTCAATATTTACAACGAATTGCTGGAAAGTAGCATTCTCCTGATAAGGTCCTGCTTTGGTTAAATACAAGAATTTTTCTCTTTTTAGTACTTCACGTACTTTTCGATAATTCACCCAACTTTCATGATAATTAAAGAGGGCATCTAGCCCACTTAAAATGGCTATTACGACACCTATCAATCCTATAATCGTAGGAAATGAAGGGACATCACTGTAGTTAGTAGCTAGTGGCAAACAGGCAGATAGAATAATTACTAATACCTTAATTTTGATATAGTTATCCTTGTTTTTTCTACTTTTTTGGGCAAAAAAATTCATTTGGTCATCCAACCTTTGTTCGATGTATTCTTGTTCAGTCATAGTTATTTATTGTTTGGAGATATTAATCTTAATTTAAAAATAACTCTTCAAAACAACAAATTTTAACCAAAATTTAAACAGTAGTTCGAGTTTCCAACTCGAAACAAAGATAGACTCATGCCATGAGTAAATAGACAACAAAAAAGCCTCTTCTTTACGATAAAGAAGAGGCTTTTAAAAATTTTAAAATATTGTTTGATGCCTATTTGAAAACTCCCATCGGGTCTTCTTTTTTGGCAAGTAGTTCTTGTAAGAAATTCATATCTAAAAAGGTTATGTCGAGTGTTCTACATTTATGGAAATACTCCCATGCCTTTTCGTAATGTTCTAATTGAAACTCTGCAATGGCATATTTCAGCCAACCATTGGCATTGGTTGAATCTATCTTTAAAGATTTATCCAATAATAGCAATGCATCGTCAATGTCATTACATTTCTTCTGGTCTTTAAAACAAGCTAATTGCACGGTAGCGACATCAATCATCAAAGTCGGATTATCGGGAGCCAGCACTAACCCTTTGCGTAGTAGTTTAGCAGACTCTTCGTAGTTCTTTTTTTGATAACTTACAGAACCTAAACCCCAGTAAGCCTCTACATTGTCAGGGTCAAGTAAAAAACTAAGATTGAAGCGATAAGTAGCGGTATCCAACAAACCTTCGCTCAGGTATTCCCAACCTCTTTCTGCAAAAAACTTGCTAGCCTCAGCACGATTTTTAAAGTTTTGTTCGCACTGAGTAAAGAAATCTTTTGATTTCAGTATCTGTTCATCTACAATCTTTTTACTACCAAAAAGAGGGATATACTTAACGTCTTGGCTATCAACGGCAAGTTCTTTTTTGGTGGCTTCTTTAGTACTAGCCAAAGGAATTGGCTGCATTTGCCCTACTATTGACTGTATGCTCGATGAAAAAATAAATAAATATATTAATTGCTTCATAATGGTGGTAACAATACGAATGTTATAACGATGCTTAAGAATAATTATTGCTCTGTGAAAATCTTCTTTAAAAAATCAAGCTATCTAAACTTTCTTTGAGGTATTTTTTAAGTCATGGATTATAAATATCACAAATTTATACATAGTTTCAACCGAATTGAGATTTTTTTTGTTCAATAGAATATAAAAATAGCACTATTGTACAACAAAAAGGGCTGATTCGTTGAATCAACCCTTTTAAATATTAATTTTTTAATAATTAAGGTAATGCTAGCAAAAAGCCAATCGTGAAATTAGCATCCCAGTCAAATACGAATTGTTGGCAACCCGTAGTTTCAGCAATGGCTTTATAAATATTTAATCCAGCTTTTGATTTAGCGTTGTCTAATTGATACGCAGAAGGAGCATCTAACACAGTATAACGTTCTTTACCTTTTCTTACTTTTTTGGCTAACTCAAAAGGTACACCACCTATAATAAAACAAGTTTTACGATTAGCCTCTGGAATCTTTTTCGACTTTTCGCTTACTTCTTTAGCTACTGTTTCGTCATCTACACCATTTTGAAAATATTTAGCACCATACGATTCCTCAGATTTTAGCTTTCCGTCTTCTTTCCAAGATATTTTAGTATTTCCCGAACCAATATCTGCTACGAATGAATTATCAGCATATTCTGCAGGCTGAACACATTGTAAGCCCAAAATTCCTTCTTGCTCTGGCGTTACAGTATTTACAAAGTATTTTAATGATTTTAATACTTTGATTATCTTCTGAGTACCTTCGGCTTTTACTGCTCCCGAACTCACCACAAAGTGAATATCTTTTCCACTTACGCCATAATCAAGCATCCCTCCGATATACTTTTTCAAGCCCGCTCTGATATCATCATCACTTGCCATATTTTCTATTACCAAACTATTGCCAAAATCAGCTTTTTCAAGCTTCCAACGTTTATCAGCATCTATTCTGATAATAAACGAGTTAAACCCACTAGCACCTAGTTCAACTACACCCTTTAATTTACCTGCGATTGGTCCAGGAGGAGTATAATCAAAGCTCGACTTCTCACCTTCAGTTGCCGAAGAACTATTTTCTTCAGAAGAAGAGCTATTCGAATCAGCAGTATTACTAGCCGAAGCCGTTGTTTCTGGTGCTAACTTTTTCAGGGCATCTTTTCCCCCGAATTTTGTAAAACCATAATAAATTGCTCCTACAATAATGGCGGCAATCAATAATCGTCCCGCTACAGTTAATCTTTGCATTGTTCTTGAGGTTTTAGTTAAAAAATGTTTTGGTTATTTTTTTTGCAGTAGGCTTTAGGCTGTAAGCAATAGGCTATCGGTCATCGGCTGTCAGCTTTCGGATTTTAGTTATAGGCTTTTTTGTCTTCGAAAATCTTTACCCGCTGATTTACGCTGATTCGACTCGCTGATTTAGGAGATTTTTTTTAGTCCTAAAATCATACCATACGTCTCGCTTCACCAACTGCTAAAGTCTGATAGTCTAATATCTTGTGTCTTAAAGTCCTCTAGTCTTTTAGTCTTATTATCTCTTCTGTCTTCAAAAATTTTTACCCGCTGATTTACGCTGATTCGACTCGCTGATTTAGGAGATTTTTTTTAGTCCTAAAATCATACCATGCTTTGCTTCATCCAATTCTAAAGTCTTTAGTCTAATATCTTGTGTCTAAAAAAGTCCTCCAGTCTTTTAGTCTCTAATGTCCTTCAGTCCACAACGTCTTAAAGTCTAATATCTTGCGTCTAGTGTCTAACAAAGATATTTAAACCCACAAACCATCCAATTTCAATTTGGTTATGTGGTAAAACAAACCATTGATTTTGTAAAATTTAAGGATGAAGTTCAGAACAATAAAATTGTCGGGTAATACATTAACGATTAAAGACCGAATCCATATCTTTACAAAAATCTCTTTACGCTACATGTTCAAACAAAAAATCAAAAAAGCCTTTCAACGAATCATCAAAACTAAGTTCTTTAAAGGAATTGCTACACTTTTTATGCTGTTTATTTTGCTAGACCTTTTTTTCCCTTTCAAAATTAATCCCAACTATTCTACCCTTATTACCGATTCAGATGGGAAATTATTGCATGCTTTTTTAAATAAAACGGATAAATGGCGAATGGAAACCGAGTTGACGGAAATAACACCAACACTCGAAAAAGCCATTGTTTTTAAAGAAGACCGTTGGTTTCGTTGGCATTTTGGGGTAAATCCTTTGGCTATAGTACGAGCAGGTGCAAGAAATATCTTTACAGGAAGACGAACATCAGGTGCAAGCACTATTACTATGCAGGTAGTACGCCTGTTACATCCACAGCGTAGGACATACTTTAATAAATTTATTGAAATCTTCCGAGCGATACAATTAGAATTTCATTATTCTAAAGACGAAATCTTACAGTTTTATATCAATCTTGTGCCTTATGGTTCCAATATAGAAGGATTAAAATCGGCCTCAATATTATATTTTCAAAAATCGCCGAATGTATTGAGTTTAGCAGAAGTAACGGCTCTGACGATTATCCCGAATCGCCCTTCAAGCTTGCGACTCGGCACTAACAATGCTTATATTCTTCAAGAAAGAAATCGTTGGTTACAAAATTTCAAAGATGCTGGATTGTTTAATAAACAAGATATTGAAGATGCCATCAACGAACCCCTCAATGTCACTCGTCACGAAGCACCACATTTGGCACCGCATTTATCTTTAAGGCTTAAGCAAGAAAATCCTACACAGTCAATTATCAAAACAGTATTGGTACGGCATAAACAATTGACGATTGAGAACATTGTACAAAATTATGTCAGCCGTTTGTATGCCATGAATATTCATAATGCTGCCGTCATGGTGATTAATAACAAAACACATCAAGTAGAAGCTTATATAGGTTCGGCAGATTTTAATAATCCTATTGATGGCGGACAGGTAGATGGTATTCGTGCCATTCGCTCGCCAGGGAGTACCCTAAAACCTTTATTGTATGCTACGGCATTCGACAAAGGAATTATTACCCCAAAAACAGCTATTAACGACGTACCTACAAATTTCGGTGGTTTTGAGCCAGAGAATTTTGACAAGCTTTTTCATGGGAAAATCACGATTGAATATGCCTTAGCGAACTCCTTGAATATTCCAGCCGTAAAAATGCTGAAAGAAATTTCTACGCCTGTTTTGGTAGATAAGTTAAAGAAAGCGGATTTTCAAACGGTGAAAAAGAACTCTTCTAAACTTGGACTATCTTTAGTCTTAGGTGGTTGTGGCGTTACGTTAGAAGAATTGACTAATTTATTTACTGCTTTTGCCAATGAGGGAAATTTTCAGAAGGCTTCCTATTTATTAAAGTCGAAACAAGTACCTACCGTAAAAAATGAAATTATTTCTAAAGAATCTAGCTATCTGATTACCCAGATACTCTCGCAAATTACTCGCCCTGATTTACCTAACAACTACGATTATACGTATAGAATGCCCAAAATCGCTTGGAAAACGGGTACTTCTTTTGGTAAAAAAGACGCTTGGAGTATTGGTTATAATGCTCAATATACTATCGGTGTATGGGTAGGTAATTTTTCGGGAGAAGGCGTTCCTGAACTTTCTGGAGCCAATATCGCTACGCCTTTGTTGTTTGATATTTTTAATACTGTTGACTATAACTCCTCTTCAAAATGGTTTAAAGCACCCGAGAATATCGCTTATAGAAAAGTATGTGCTGAAAGTGGCGATGTTCCCAATGAATTTTGTACACATCAAATTGTAGATTATTATATTCCAAGTGTCTCTAAAATGACCAAATGTCAGCACGCAAAATATATTTATATCAGTGCCGACCAAAAGATAAGCTATTGTTCGCATTGTTTGCCAGAGGATGGAGCTATCAAAAAACTATATCCTAATTATGCCCCAGAACTATTAAGCTGGTACGAAAGCAAGCATATTCTTTATGAAAAAATTCCTCCGCATAACCCCAAATGCGAACGTGTATTTAATACTGATGCTCCGCAGATTATCTATCCCGTAGATGGTTCTGAATATTTTTTGGCAAAAAACGAGAACCAGAAATTGATGCTAAACTGTCAGGTAGGAAATGAAGTGAAAACGGTTTATTGGTATATCAATGACAAATTATTGCAAAAAGCATCGCCTAATGCGGAGGTATTTTTTACCCCACAAGCAGGCAAAATCAAAATATCATGCAGTGACGACAAGGGGCGTAATGCTGATATTTATGTGAAGGTGAGTTATTGAGTGGTTTAGTTTTAGATTAGACAACTTTTAAAAAGTTGTCTAATCTGGTTTCTCCATATAACCAATTACATAACCTCTAAAAACACAAAAGCGAAAACCTTTCGATTTTCGCTAACTCTAACTCCGTGGTTTGTGTGCCACAAACCACAATACTCACGGTCATTTTTACTCATGGCATGACTACGGAATTATTTGATAATAAACAGACTACTGAAAGTCATGCCATGAGTGGATATCCCCTCCCATTATTAGATTAGACAACTTTTAAAAAGTTGTCTAATCTGGTTTCTCCATATAACCAATTACATAACCCCTAAAAACACAAAAGCGAAAACCTTTCGATTTTCGCTTTTGTGCTGTGTGTATCTCGTTGTTGTTAATAATTGATTAGAATCTGAAGTGAGAGAATGCTTTGTTAGCTTCTGCCATACGGTGCGTATCGTCTTTCTTCTTCACTGCTGCACCTTCACCTTTAGCGGCTGCCATGATTTCGTTAGCAAGACGGTCGATCATCGTTTTATCTCCACGCTTACGAGCATAAAGAATTAACCATTTCATACCTACTGATAACTTACGGTCTGCACGTACTTCCGTTGGAACTTGGAAAGTAGCACCACCTACACGACGGCTTTTTACTTCTACCGATGGCATAACGTTGTTTAATGCTTTTTTGAATAGCTCTAAACCGTTTTTCTCTTTGGTTCTATCTTCTACTTTGTCTAATGCACCGTAAAAAATCGTAAATGCTGTTGATTTTTTACCGTCGTACATCAAGTTATTAACAAACTTGGTTACCATTACATCCCTAAATTTAGGGTCAGGTAATACGTATCTCTTTTTTGGTTTTGACTTTCTCATTGGATTGTTAAGATTTTAAGTTTAGCCCATCTTCTGCCCTTAACTAAAGCATACTGGACTGTTTTGTAATTTGATGATTTGAAAATTTGATGATTTGAAAATGTTATACTTTCAAATTCTTCAATTAACGAATGTCAAATTATTTTTTCTTACCGCCTTTTCCGCCTTTTACTGGAGCTGCAACTTGACCTGGTTTAGGACGTTTAGCACCATATTTAGAACGACGTTGACGACGACCATTTACACCTGCAGTATCTAAAGCACCACGGATGATATGGTAACGTACCCCTGGTAAATCTTTCACACGACCACCACGAATCAATACGATTGAGTGTTCTTGCAAGTTGTGACCTTCACCTGGAATGTAAGCATTTACTTCTTTGCCGTTTGTTAAGCGTACACGGGCTACTTTACGCATAGCCGAGTTAGGCTTCTTAGGCGTAGTAGTATAAACCCTTGTACACACGCCACGACGTTGCGGACAAGAATCAAGAGCAGGAGATTTTGACTTCCAAGTCATTTGCTCCCTGCCATTTCTTACTAACTGTTGTATAGTTGGCATTTTGTGTTGTTTTAATAGAGATACACATGACTGATTATGAAACACTTACACAATCATTAATCATTGAATAAATTCAAAGGGTTAATAATATCGTATAATTACCTCAAAATCAGGGGTGCAAAATTACGCAAAGTATCTGAGATACAAAAGGTTTAAGCAAATTTATTTAGCATCTAAACTTCGCTCAATCCCTAATTCTAATCCTCTTAACTCTGCTAGTCCTCTTAATCGACCAATGGCTGTATAGCCTGGGTTTGTTCTTTTCGCTGGATTTAGGTCGTCTAACATTCTATGACCGTGGTCTGGACGGAACGGCAAGCGGTAATCTTCTCGTCCAGCTTCTATTCTTTTATGCTGTTCTGTTATCAATGCTTTCATTACACCATACATATCTACATCGCCTGCAAGGTGGTCTGCTTCATGGAAATTCCCTTCGGCATCACGCTTAGTAGCTCTTAAATGCACAAAATTGATTCTGTCGCCCATTCTTTCTACCATTCCAACAAGGTCATTGTCCTCACGAACGCCATAACTTCCCGTACAGAAACACAACCCATTGTTTGGACTGTCGTAAGCTTGAAGTATCTGCTGTGCATCGGCTTCTGTACTTACTACTCTTGGTAAACCTAAAATTGGATATGGAGGGTCGTCGGGGTGAATGGCTAAATTAATGCCTGCTTCTTCGGCTACTGGCGTGATTTCTCTTAAAAACTCATACAAGTTTTCTCTTAATTCTTTATCGCCAACCTCGTTGTAGCCTTCTAGCACTACCAAAAATTCTTCTACCGTAAAGCTTTCTTCACTACCTGGTAAGCCTGCAATGATATTTTTAACCAATTTTGCACGTTGAGCTTCGCTAGAACTTTCAAACCAAGCTTTCGCTTTTTCTACTTGTTCAGCAGTATAGCTTGCTTCTGCATTGGGTCTTTTTAGAATATAAATTTCAAAGGCCGCAAATTCTGTGGCATCAAAACGCAATGCTGTTGAACCGTCGGGCATCGGTGCATCTAAATCAGTACGAGTCCAATCTAACACAGGCATAAAATTATAGCAAACTGTATCAATACCACATTTACCCAGATTGATTAACGATTGCTTATAATTGTCGATGTATTCACGATAATTCCCTGTGCGTTTTTTAATGTCTTCATGAACAGGTACACTTTCAATTACCGATAAGGTTAATCCCGCAGCTTCAATCTCATCTTTACGTTTTTGGATTTCTTCTACCGTCCAGATTACGCCATTCGGCAAATGATGTAACGCAGTTACGATACCAGTGGCTCCTGCTTGACGAATATGTGCTAATGGAACAGGGTCTTTTGTTCCAAACCAGCGAAATGTTTGTTCTAAAGGCATTTTATTCAGTTAAATATTATATTAATAGATTTTTACTTATAAAGCTATTGAGGTGCTTTTTTTACCCATTTTTAATAGCTGTAAGCAGTAAGCTATACGTTATATGCTTTATTTTCAATAATTTATATATTTAAATCTTATCTGCAATTGCTCTATCGTTTGATAATCTCGGTACTTTGTTTTGTCCGCCCAATTTTCCTTCTGATTTCATATAATCAATAAAAGCATTTTTGGGCAATACTCTTATTTTCAATGGTTGAAGGATATTACCCGTCATCAAATCATCATAATACACATTTAGTTCTGCTAATTTCTGATTGATGGCTTGTGAAAAAGCTTTTATATTCTGAGGTACTTTAGCAAATTCTACCAACCATTCGTGATAAGGCAAGCCACCTTCAGGGGGCGTTACTTGTGGAGCTACCGTAAATTCTACTAATTCAACCTCTGGATGACGCTGCATGGCATACTGCATGGCTTTTTCTACTTCTTCGCCAATTACGTGTTCGCCAAAAGCAGAAATAAAATGTTTTATACGTCCTGATACGATGATTCTGTAAGGGTCTAAAGAAACAAACTTAACGGTATCGCCAATAGAATATCCCCAAAGCCCTGCATTGGTATTCATCACTACGGCATAATTTACACCTAATTGTACCTCGCCAATATGCAAGCGTCTAGGATTGGGCTTGAAATAATCTTCTACAGGAATAAATTCATAGAATACACCCGAATTCAATAATAATAAAAGTCCTTCGGCCGACTGTGAATCTTGATAAGCAATAAAACCTTCAGATGCTGGGTAAGTTTCGATTGAATCTATTTTCTTACCGATAGAATCATACAATTTAGCACGATAGGGTTCAAAATTTACCCCTCCATATACAAACAATGAAAACTCAGGGAAAACATCTTTTATTTTCTTTCCTGTTCTGGCTTGAATACGGTCGAAATACATTTGCACCCACGGTGGAATCCCCGAAATCAACGACATGGGCTTATCGATGGTTTCATCAATAATTTTTTCCAGTTTTGTTTCCCAATCTTCAATACAATTGGTTTCATAGCTTGGCAATTGATTACTTCGTAAATAGCCTGGAACATGATGATTCACAATGCCAGAAAGTCGACCCGTGAAAACACCATTCTTCTGAACCATCTCTGGCGAGCCCGACAAAAAGATGAGGTTTTTATCTAAAAACTTAGCATTACCAGTTTCATGTACATAACTCAACAAAGCATCTCTTGCTCCATTAATATGGAAACCAATGGATTCTTTTGAAATAGGAATATATTTTACGCCAGAGGTTGTTCCCGATGTTTTGGCAAAATAAAGAGGTTTGTCTTTCCAGAGGATATCACTTTCACCTGCTACTACTTTTTCTATATAAGGTTTCAGATTTTCATAATCTTGTACAGGAATAGCATCTTTGAAGCTCTGATAATCATTGATATCAGCAAAGTGATGGTCTTTCCCAAAAAGTGTGTGCGAAGCATCCGAAACCAAACTTTTCATCAAAGCCATTTGGGTTTCAACGGCTTGTTTTTCCCACTTTTGGCGGTTTTGTACTACGAATGAGGCAAAGGGTTTTGCCAAAATTGAACGAAAGCCCATAAGGTAAGCATTGCACTCGAAGTGGCACTTCGAGCATTAACTATTGTATATTATCGAAGTGCCACTTCGAATACTGGTAAAGTTAATAACTATTTAATGATGATTTACATTCTGAATGTTAAACGATGATGAATCGTTACACCAAATTCTTTAATCGCTTTTTTGTGTTTGGGTGTTGGGTAACCAGCGTTGTGTTCCCAACCGTATACAGGAAAGTTGAGAGCCAGACTTTCCATCAAATCATCTCTATAAGTTTTTGCTAATATTGAAGCCGCCGCAATGGATAGAAACTTGGCATCTCCTTTTATAATACAAGTATGCGGAATTAAAGGATAAATCGGAAAACGATTACCATCTATCAATAAATGTTCTGGTCGGACAATTAATTTATCCGTAGCCAAATGCATCGCTTTCATACTAGCTTTCAGAATATTTATTTCATCTATTTCTTGGTTAGAAACCTCCGCAATTTCCCAAGCGATGGCATCTTGTAAAATATCTTTCCTAAGAGTTTCTCTTTGACTTTTACTAAGTTGTTTCGAATCGTTTAATAACGAGTGCGTATAGTACTTCGGTAAAATTACCGCTGCGGCTACTACTGGCCCTGCTAAACACCCTCTGCCAGCCTCATCTAAACCAGCCTCGATAAGATTTTCGTTGTAATAACTTTTTAACATTTTCTATATTTCAAGTTTGGGAACCTTTATTAATTCACTATGGGGCTATTATTTCCAGAAAAAAGTAAACTTCTAATAATCATACTATTAATTTTTTGAAATAATTATCGTTTTAATTAACAAATGATAATTATTTCTAGTTTTCTTTGTCATTTTGGCATGATTTATGTGGTTTTTTTAATAGAAAGTACAGTCAAACAGCTTAACGTTTCAAAACAATATTATTGCTTTTATCCAAAATTCTGGAATTATTTGTTGATTTTAAATACCTGCCTTACTAAAAAAAATGCTACAGCTCAAAAAAAGTGGACTTTCATTACTTTTTGTTGTTATGTCAAATTTCTATTTGACTGCTCAGCATTTTAATACTACCCTCACCAATGCTATTCGTTGCTATGATTTACAAGAATATGCTAAGGCAATTAATGGATTTAATCAGGTTTTGAAAAATGATTTTTCTTCTCTTGCACCCAAAGACCAACTTTCAGTATTACTGAAACTAGCCTATAGTTATAAACAAAACAAAGAAGAAACCACTGCTGAAAAAATTTATCGCCAAGCCTTTACTGATTTTCCTACGCTTATTAACAGTGATGCCAAAGCACATATAAATTTTGCTCAGGTGTTAGCACATAATGGCAATTATCAGGAGGCGCAAGAATATTTTACCTTATCAGAAACAATACAAAACACAAAAAACCAAACTACTTTTTCACCACAAAACCCTACGCTTAAAAACCATGATAAACCAGTAAGTATTTTCCCTAATCGTAATACGTACAAAATAGAATACCTAGATTTTAATACATCTGCCCCAGAATTCAGTCCAATCTATTACAAAGATGGGATAGTTTTCTGTTCTCAAAAAGAATCTGCTACCAAATTAATGAATGATAAAGGTAGCTTGCTAGATTTATATTTTCTCAAGAATTCGAATAAAATACAGCAGTCAGAGGAAGTTAGTACCGACAAAAAAAAGAAAAAAAATGCCTCTAAGAATGTAAAATTATTGAGTGATGATTATTCTTCCAGAAGAACCTCTAATGATACTAAGACTTTAAATTATTTTACAGAAGAAGAAGAAAGCTTTCAAGAACAAACGTATTATTCTGATAGATTTGGCAAAACCATCACTTCAAAATTTCAGGAAGGCCCAGCTACATTTAATAAAGACTTTACAAAAATCATCCTTACGCGTAACTGTTCAGGAGACAACACAAAAGGCTTTAGTGAAGATAACAATAGTAAACTCAAACTTTACATGGCTGAAAATATAGGTGGACGTTGGACAGAAACAATAGAATTACCATTTAACGATGATGAATTCTCGACAGCCCATCCAGCGTGGTCTAAAGATGAAAAAACGCTTTACTTTGCTTCAGACCGCTTCGGTGGTTTTGGTGGAATGGATATTTGGTCTGTCGAATACCACAATGGTAAATGGGCAAGTCCTAAAAATCTAGGCAAAAATATTAATTCTAAAGGTGCAGATGTATTCCCTTTTCTTGACGAAAATGGGAATTTGTATTTTTCTTCCAATGGACAAGGCGGAGAAGGAGATTTAGATATTTTCTTTGCCGAAAAAAATGAGGAGGGTATTTTTACAAAGCCAATCAATCTAGGCAAACCTTTTAATTCTGCTTTTGATGATTTTGGGATTATTACTGATAAAAATAGGCAAATTGGCTATTTTAGCTCGAATAGAAAACTAGGAGAAGATGGTGATATTTATCGCTTTTCGATAGATAATAGCCTAACAGATTGTAGGAAAATGAATGTCGTTGTCTTCGATGCAGACACTAAGATACCTATCAATAATGTCCTTGTTAAAATATCGTCTTCTGGCCATTTATTAGAAACACTGAAGACTGATGAAGAGGGTTATATAAGTTTTTGTACTAGCCAAGATACTGACTATGCCATAACAATCGAAAAAGAATCTTACGCCGTTAATAATATTGGCTATTCAACAAAAGGTGAAATAGATGATGTAGCCTCAAAACTAGAAGTCCCTCTTGTTAATATAAAGCCCGTAAAACTTGATTTACAGATTTCGCCTTTAACCAATAGTAAACCAATAAGTAATAAATCTAAAAAACCATCGAATTTAAAGGAAAAATCAGCCATTACAGGTTTTGTAAGAAACGAGATTGATAAAAAACCTATGGAGGGCGTATTGGTTTCTTTTATGAATGCTTGTGACAATACAACTCAGCAAGCTATCACTGGAGCAGACGGTAGTTATACTTTTTATATCAACGAAGACTGTGACTATACGATAGAAATATCAAAAAATGGTTATAGCAAGCATGTTAATAAGATCAAAAAAGAGAAAAAAGGCAATACTAAAGTGGTTTCTCAGGATTTGGAGATTTTTAAAGAAGGAGATTTGATTACGATGAATAATATTTATTACAATTCAGGTAGTGCTACTTTACGAACAGACGCCTTGAAAGAATTGAATAAATTAGTGGCTGTACTTCAAAAAAACCTGACAATGGTGATAGAAATAGGGTCGCACACAGATAGCCGTGGAGATACGCAAGATAATTTGAATTTATCATCTAGAAGAGCACAAACTGCCGTTGATTATATTGTTAGCAAGGGAATTAGCAGAAACAGAGTGTTAGCAAAAGGCTATGGCGAAAGCGAGCTAGTAAATAGTTGTGTAAATGGCGTAAGTTGTACAGAAATTGAACATCAGCAAAACCGCAGAACAACGGTAAAAATTATTAAAATTAGGTAATAGTAAACTTATATAAATTGAAAGAGGTTGTCGTAGTAGATGCGACAACCTCTTTTAATATAGCTTTATAGCAATGTTTTGTCTATTAATTTGAACGAACCTCGCCTCCTAAATTAGACTTCACATTTCTTTCGCTAGGATTTCCTTTGTAGGTAATCGTACCTCCTGTTCCTGCTGAGGCATCTAACATTTTATTGGCACTTACTTGTGCCACCCCACCCGTGTTAGCTCTTATTTCTACTTCGTCGCTTATTAAATTATAAGCAAATAGCTCTCCACCAGTATTTACTTTGGTTTGCTGGAACGTCGCTTTTCCTTCTAGATTTACGATGGCTCCTTGTACGCTTGATAATTCTAAGTTATTAACACTCACTTTCAATGTCACAATGGCTCCTGATGAGGCATCAACAAGTAAACGATTTCCTGTTAATGTTTCCGCTGATACCAATTCTGCTCCGCGACCTATTTGAAGGCTAGCTAATTCGTTGGTATATTCTATTCTTACTTTAAATAACTTCTGAGAATCTGCTTTTCTTTTATTGTTATCCCTATCAGTCAGTTGCTTAAAGATTTTTGTTTTTACCGCCAATTCACCCCCAGAAACTGCGACTGTCAAATCTTCAAGATTTGCTCCGTTCAATGCTTCTGTGGTTATCTTATTAGTTTTACCTTTTACAAGCTCTACCTTCATGATGCCTTGCATATCAATCTTATTGAAGGATTGTAACGTAACTTCTTGGTTTTGTTGTCCTAAAACGATTGACGACACAGAAGTTAATAATAACACGAATAAACTTTTTATTTTTTTCATAATCTTATTTGCTTAATGTAAATGATGTTTGAATACTATCACTTAGATGCATTAAACAACGCTAAGGTTGCATGAATTAGTACTTAATAGCTTATTGATTTGACACTCAATCATTTTTAAACCCGTGTTCTATGTGTCACAGAACACGGGTTTAACCATTTATAAGTAATATTAGCCCAATAAAAAAATCCCAGTTGTTTGTAGTCCTTACTACTCACAACTGGGATTTTTTTTATTGAGCTTTGATACCCCTAGTTTCTATTAATTATAATAGGTACTACTTTTACAGATTTATCTGAGTAAATTCTGATAAAGAATGTACCCGCATTTTGTTGAGATACATCAAACTCTGTTTTATAAATACCATCTGTTTTTACCAATTCTTTAGTAGAAACCGTTACTCCTAATAAATTTATCATTTCAGCATAAACATATTTAGGATTTTGTGGTGTTGTATATTCTACTTTAAACGACTGGGGAGCAGGATTTGGATATATTTTGGCTGTTTCCTCTGTATTTACTTCAGCCTCAACTGCAGTTACTGTAAAGGTATATCCCTCAGAAAAAACTGAACAGCCATTGGTATCTGTTACTTTAGCCGAGTAAACTCCTGATTTAGTAGGCGTAATAGTATTTGTAGCGGCATCTGTAATAATGGTTCCACTAAGATACCAAACGGGATTCGAGCCAGAAGTAAGGCTTAATGCTCCCGCTTCTAATTTTACTTGTGGAATGATAGGTGTTATAATAGTGCCATTCACAGTTGCTGAGGTAGCAGAACAAAAACCATTTTCAGTAACCTTTACACTATAAGCTCCTGATTTTATAACTGAATACGTTGCTGAGGTAGCTCCAGCAATTGACTGACCATTTAATAACCATTGATAGGTATAATTAGTACCACTACTTGCGGTTAATACCTTAGCGTCATCTTGACAAATACTAAATGCGGATGATGGATTAATTGTTACTTTTGGAGCCGCTTGCGTAGTAATTGGCACTTCTACCCTAGTACTTGGACAACCATAAGATTTCACTTTCATATCATACGTATAGTAGTATCCCGTTTTGATAGTAGCGCCGTTGTATAATGACCCTGTGATGCTGATTACATTAGGAATAGTAAACGGAAAACCTATCATATCAGCGCCAGATACAGTCGAATTAGCATTTAAGTTGCTTCTATAAATAGATGCTCCGTTGGTACATTCTTGTGCTAATACATAAGTGCCTGCTGTTGGAATAGCTAAATTTAGCGGTAATACAATTCCTTGGTCGGTCAAATCATCTACCAATTGATTACTTGTACGGGTTGAGTTGGCTGTTGTACGAGTAGGCGTGACATCAAAACTCACTGAAGAAATTGGTGTCGAGTCTGATTGGCGGTAAATTGTAAAAGTAATTTTACCTGCTGTTCCAATATATACTCTTGCACTTTCAATCACCAAAGGTGTTTGTGTAACAATGATTGGTTCTGGTCCAAACGATTCGTAATAGCTTCCTCCGCCATAAACATACTTATCTTTTGGTCCAACAGAACCCGAAATATCATTTACTCCAACATATATTTTATCTGTATTGGCTGGTTTAGTAAATGAGCCGGAATTTCCTGTGAACAATAAGTTTCCGCCCGTTAGTGCATCATACCAAAGCAAAGTAGATGTTTCGGTACCTTTAACATTTAAAGCGGTAGCTCCTTCACAGACCGCCGCAATGGCCGTTGTTGGTGTTGGAGAAGCCGTAACTTGACGTACAAATGTTTTTGTATCATTCGTCACATCTTGATCATTGGCTAAACCTAGCTTTACTGTAAAAGTATAACTACCACCAACTTTAGCAATGAAATTACCATCTAACAAAAGGGTTCCATCACCAAAAGTGGCTAATTGATTTTTATAAGTACCTGTCAATACAGTAATTACGCCTGTTCCGTCTGATACAGTTACTGTTACGGGGATATTTTGTAAAGTAGTTGTGCCATTATTTCTTAATGAAATGGATACGGAACCTGATGTGGAAGCACAAAAATTACTCACTTCAGGTGTTAATAAATCTAGGACAGCTACATCTATACTCGGACGAACAAAGTCTACTTTATAGTCTTGCGTAATTCCTTTTGCATAAGTTCCACAACTGGTGATATTGGCAGCACCAAGGTCTTCGCCCGTAACTACTCTCATAATAGTACTATTCCCAATAGTTAAGCCAGACGGCACAGCAATGGTGGCTTTGAAAACACTAGCTCCTACAATATCACCAGAACTTGCAGCTAGTTCTGTCGCTTCTTCAAACGTTCCGTTAGCATTCCAGTCAATATAAACACGTACTTTTTTAGTACTAGTCCCTTTTAAACTAATTTCTAAGGGTAAATTCTGAGAAGAAGATGCTTTATATCCTGCCGTTACATCTCCTAATTTGATACTTTCAATATTATTCAATGAAGTAGTTGGTACTGAGGCACAGTACTCTGTTCCTCCTATTCCACTCAATATCAATGCATAATCTTGTGTACTGTTTTTTAGCGTATTCTTATGGTTGATGGTTATCGTATAGCTTTTACCCGGAACAGCATCAGCAATCAAAATCTGTTCAACGTTATCTCTGATGTTATCTCCTTTAGTAGCTAATGCACTTGGTTGGTCGGGATTAAGAATAAAAGGCAAATAATTATTGGTGCCATCTGAAATCCTGATATCTAAATCGTTAATTAATTTAGGGGTACGATTATTCAAATTTGCAGCAGTGGCACTCGTCACTGTTCCTTCTGGGTCTGTCCAACAAATAGTAGCTGTTAAGGCCCCTTTGCCAGAAGCAATAACTTTTTGAGTGTATGAACCACCAGTCGCTAAAGTTCTTTCTGAAATATCATAAGATTTATCAGCATTCTGAATCACTTTCCCTGCTTTTTCCATGTTCAATAACCCCCAACCATAAATATAGTCTGGACCAACATTCCCTGCATCATCAGCTGTATGAATCACCAAGCCTTTTAGCGTAGATGAACGCATCAATAAACCATCGTTTTTTTGAGCATACAATTCTTGTAACAACAAGATACTCCCAGCAGCTTGTGGCGAGGCCATCGACGTTCCACTTAAAATAGTATAACTAGTTGCAGAAGCATTTGAGCTTGAAAGTAAGTTAACTCCAACGGCTACAATATCAGGTTTTATTCTACCATCGTCTGTAGGCCCCCAACTACTAAATGATGAAATACTAATATCTGATGACCGTAAAGGTGCTTTACCACTAGTTCCATTTACAGCACCTATTGTCAAAATATTTTTGGCTGTACTAGTAGTGGCTAAGATATCATAGCTATCATTTTTACTTCTTACAACCGAGCTTGTATCATTTGAAGAACCCAAGTAATAATATTCACCTGCTGTAGGTCCTGTTTCTCCTCTGTTATTCCCTGCTGATTTTACGATAAGATAGTATGGAGCGTTATTAGCAACCTTATCCCAAGACTGTGTGTTGGTGTCATAAAATCCAAATTTATAGTCTTCCGTTTGGCTAATGCTTGTATTACCATACCATGCCCAACGACTACGCGTTTCGTCATAACTCCAACCCGCTAAAAATCCATAAGAGTGATTTGACACTAATAAGTCTGCTGCTCCAGCAGTCATTTCAGAGACATCACTGGTAAAATCCCAAGCTTTTAAACTTGCTCCAAAAGCCATTCCTTTGGCAAGGGGTGATACTCCTTGGGCAATCAATGTTCCTGCTACGTGCGTAGAGTGTAAGTTAGTACCTGTTACTTTATCTTGCTGAGTTACTCTAGATGTTAGTTCCTGATGCGTTGCCAATACTCCTCCGCCATCCCACACACCTAATTTATTTTTTACAGAAGCACTACTCCCATTCAATGACACTCCTAATGACCCTCCCGTATACAATTGATCAGTACGTGTAGTTGTTGCTGCCTGTGCATTACTTTCTGTAGCTACGTATAGCGGATGTCCTGTTTCGTCTATTCCGTAAAGTTTAAAGAAACGATTGTTTTTTAAATTTCCATTGAGCTGCCATTTCTTTTCTGTAGCAACTTTAACAGCTTTTTGATAATTATTATCTTGTTGAGTAGAAAACTCAGCCGATAAACTTTGTAGCCTTTTTTGTTGAGAAGTATTATACAATTGTTTCTCTTGAGCAAAAGAAGCGAATCCCCCAAACAAGAGTGTCAGTGTAATCAGTCGTTTCATGCTATGTTTTTTGTTAATGGATAGGGAACGATTTATCGTGTAAGTAAAAAGACCTTGAAAAACAACATTTTTAAAGTAAGGATTATGTGTTGTTAGACAACCCCAATCATCGAAGCGTTGCTTCTATGATTAATTATATTTTTACTTATTCCTATAAACCTACGACTATCAAGCAATTAAGGGTTTATTGATGAAAAATTATAAAATTTGAAAAGTCAAAATACTCTTTTTTATTGTAACCCCAAAGGGCTATAAAAACAAAGCTGTACCAAGAAGCCTCGGTAAGGAGGTTTCTTAGTACAGCTTCACAAATAAAAAAGTCATCAATCCTAGGTTAAACAACTAAGGTTTGATGACTTTCTGTATAGTTTCTCGAATACGCAAGAATGTTGTCTATGCTTCTTTCGGAAGGTTGTTGAAAACTTTTATCTAAACCTGCTTTCACATCAAGCATATCTAAATAAAATTCTAGCATCTCAGTATCATGGACAAGTCCGTCCTGAATCATAAGATTTTCCTCTTCCGTTGTTTCTTGATAGACGTAACGGATAACGTCATGCTGCGTAAAGGTTTGTATCATAGCTCGGAGAATGTTTACTCATCATTTTGCGTAGATTTATCAACGCATAACGCATTCTTCCTAGTGCCGTGTTAATGCTTACGCCTGTGGCGTCTGCAATTTCCTGAAAACTCATATCTTCGTAATGACGCATCACTAGCACTTCTCTTTGCGAGTCTGGAAGACGTTTAATCAGGTCTCTTAGATGAGCATGCGACTCATTACGAATTTGCAAATCTTCATATGAATCTTCTGCAAAATCTAATGTATTAAACACACTGCTACCATCTTCGAAAACGACATTTGGATAGCGTTTATCACGACGGAAATAGTCAATCGCCATATTGTGAGCAATTCTGAGCACCCATGGCAAAAACTTTCCTTCATCATTGTATTTTCCCGAACGAAGCACGTCAACAGCTTTAATGAAAGTATCTTGCATTAAATCTTCGGCTACGAAGGTGTCTTTAACAATTAAGTAAATCGTTGTGTAAACTTTGGATTTGTATCGGCGAACAAGAGTTTCAAATGCCTTTTCGTCACTGTTTTTTATATAGCGTGATACAAGCTCGCTGTCGTTAACATGGATTTTTTCCATTTTGATAAATCTATTTAGTTAACGTAAAGCTTTATATCATATTATATCTCCTATATTTTTATTTTAGCGATTTTTGTAAACTCTTTTTAGTAGTTATTCTGAAAGGTTGATTCAAAGATAATTGTTGTAATATTAATTCCAAAAAAAATACTAAAGTTTTTAAAAGCGTTAACAAATATTAACAACCTGTTTTTCGTTTAGCCATATTTCTTGCATTATTCCCTAAATATATACAAAATATATGCATTGTTTTCTGATTTTTAGCAAAATTTTATTCTTTTTCTCAAAATCATGCTATCTACCCTAAGCTAGTATTTCTTAAATATTGTTAAAAAATCTTGCCAGATACTATTCATCAAAACACAAAGAAATCAATCTCTTTCAGAAATAGGCTGTCCTGAACTATCCCTATTTTTTTTTGTGTAAATTGCATAATCAACTAATCAGCATTTTGTATGAAAAAATTCAGCTTCATCACTTTTATACTTTGTACTTTCCTTACTCTCCACACTAAAGCCCAAGATCTTTTCCCAAATGCTAATAAGCGTTGGGTCGATTCTGTTTTCAATACCCTTTCTGTAGATGAAAAAATAGGACAACTTATGATGCCTCGGGGCAATTATAGTTATGATTATGATACTGTACGTTTATATAAAATAGTAAGAGATTATCATGTAGGAGGTTTCGTTTTCTTTAGAAATCGCCCAACAGCACAAGCGTTGATGGTAAACAAGCTACAGGCTATGTCTAAAGTACCTATGTTAATAGGCATGGATTTGGAATGGGGACTTGAAATGCGTTTAGATAGCACAGTGCGTTTTCCTTACCAAATGACCTTGGGAGCTATGCAAGGTAACGAGCAATTATTAGAAGAAATGGGCGTGCAGATTGCCCAACAATGTAAGCGAATGGGCGTGCATATTAATTATGCTCCCGTGGTAGATGTCAACAATAACCCTAATAACCCCGTTATCAACTTCCGTTCTTTTGGCGAAAACCGCGAGAAAGTTACCTCAAAAGCATTGGCTTATATGCGTGGTTTACAAAAAGGGGGTATTATTACTTCTGCAAAGCACTTCCCAGGGCATGGTGATACTGGGGTAGATTCTCACACAGACTTACCCGTAATTCCCCATAACAGAGGCCGACTAGATTCTTTAGAACTTTTCCCGTACCGAGCATTAATCGAAAATGGCTTACAAGGTGTGATGGTAGCACATTTAAGCATTCCATCATTGGATACTACCAAAAACTTAGCCTCTACTTTATCGAAAAACATTGTTACAGATTTATTAAGAAAAGATTTAGGCTTTAAAGGATTAGTTTTTACGGATGCGATGGATATGCAAGGAGCCGTAAAATTCTTTCCTGAGGGTACTGCCAATGTAAAAGCTATTTTGGCAGGTAATGATGTGTTAGAAACTTTTATTGATGTTCCTGCAGCTTTCAATGCCATTAAAAAAGCATTAGTAAAAGGTGAGATTTCGCAAGCGGATATTGATTTAAGGGTAAAAAGAATTTTGACGGCCAAAGCTTGGGCTGGTTTAGATAAATATCAACCTATTGAGCTTAAAAACTTGGTTGCTGATTTAAACCCTAAAAAATCAGAAGTATTAAATCGTCAATTTGCAGAGGAAACAATTACGTTGTTGAAAAATGACGAGAATATTATTCCGCTCAAAAATTTAGATACGTTAAAAATTGCCTCTCTGAATATTGGCAATCCTACTTTCGGGAGTAAAAAACCAACTGATTTTCAAAAAATGCTTTCTAACTATACAGATGTTCAGCATTTTAATTTAGACGAAAACTCAAGCAATGAAGTCATTCAAGCGGTGAGAGATTCTTTGAAAAATTATAATTTGGTATTGATGGCTGTCAATGGACAATCGGTTCGTCCTGCTAAAAACTACAGTATTCATCCTAAAATACAGGAATTGGTAAAGGAGTTTGCCAATTCGCCTAAAACCATTGTTTCGCTTTTCTCCAATGCTTATACATTATCTAAGTTTGAAAATCTTGATAAAGCCAAAGCTTTGATGATTACGTATCAAGAAAGTCCACAGATGCACGAATCTGTAGCAATCGCTGAATTGATTTTCGGAGCTATTGGTGCAAAAGGTAAATTACCAGTAGGTGTAAGCATGGCTTTCAGATACAACGATGGTATTAAAACAGAAGCACTCAAGCGTTTTCAATATGCTGTACCAGAAGCAGTGGGGATTGATACGAAATTCTTAACAAGTAAGGTAGATTCAATTATTAATGAAGCTATCAGACAAAAAGCTACTCCGGGGGCAGTAGTATTGGTGGCAAAAAATGGGAAGGTAATTTTGCATAAAGCCTACGGAAACCAAACCTATGAAGGCACAGCAGTAAGCACTAATGATTTATACGATTTAGCTTCTATTACCAAAATCAGTACTTCAGTACCCTCGATGATGAAAATGGAAGACGAAGGGAAATTTACGTTGAATACAACCATGGGAGAATTGATTCCAGAATGGGCGAGTTCAAACAAAGCACCTTTGGTTTATAAAGATGTATTTACACATCAATCACGCTTAAAAGCTTGGATTCCGTTTTGGATGGATTGTCTGGATTCTACCAAAATGGTATTGGCCAGTAAGGTTTATAAAGAAAAATATGCGGATAAATATGCTATTTCTTTCTGGGATAAATTGTTCCATCGTAAAAAAGCTATGGCTAAAATGGCACAAATTATTCAAACAGATAAAGCTATTTGGAAAGATTGTATCAATCTGGTAAAAGACCCAACCATCTGGAAACCAAAGACTTTTTCATATACTCAATCTGATGATTATTCGATACAAGTAGCCGATACGTTATGGTTGCATAAAGATTATCCTAAAACTGTTTACAAAGCCATTGAGGACTCGCCGCTGAGAGAGAAGAAAGAATACATTTATTCAGATTTATCTTATTATATGTATCCCAAAATCATTCCTCGATTGACAGGAAAAGATTTTGAATCATTCTTGAAAGATACTTTCTATAAACCTTTGGGGGCTACTACGCTGACTTATAATGCGCGTGAGCATTTTCCATTGTCGAGAATTGTTCCTTCTGAGTATGATTCTTTATATCGTAAAACGCTTATTCATGGTCGAGTACACGACGAAGGCGCTTCTATGTTAAATGGTATTTCTGGTCACGCAGGACTTTTTGGTACTGCACAAGATTTGGCTAAATTGATGCAGATGTATCTTCAAAATGGATATTATGGGGGTAAACAATTTATCAAAGAATCTACGATGAAAGAATGGACGGCTTATCCTTTTTCAATAGAAGAAAATAGTAGGAGAGGGGTAGGTTTTGATAAACCAGACCGTAAGCGTGCTGGTATCAGTGCAGCCGCAAGTGCTAGTCCCGCAAGTTTTGGGCATTCTGGTTTTACAGGAACTTATACTTGGGTCGACCCTGAACATCAATTGGTATATGTTTTCCTTTGTAATAGGGTATACCCAACCAGAAACAATTCAAAATTGTCTGACTTGAACGTACGCACAAATATCAACGAAGTAATTTATCAGGCTATTAAGAGAGGGATATAGGGGATTTGAAAATTTGAAGATGTGTCAATTTGAAGATTAATATTTTAAATTGACACATCTTTTCAAAATCTGAAAATGCTTCAATTTGATAATTGATATTTTCAAATCACCTCATTTTTAAATGTCTTGAGATGCTTCAATTTAATAATTAACATTTTCAAATCACCAAATCTTCAAATTCAATCCCTTACAGCTTCATCAAAATATCTTTAATCTCTGCTCTTTTCTGATAGTTTTCGTCAAAGTGAACGAATTCTATTTTACCATTCTTGCCAATTACATAAGTGGCAGGTACGGGCAACATCCAATCTCCTTGTTGTTTTTGCAAATCTAAACCATAGCCTTTGTACTTGGTTTGTAACTCGGGCGACATCTCATACGCTACCTTCCATTGTTTCATGATAGCCCTTTCTTTATCATAAATAATAGAAAACGTAGCCTTAGTTTTTTCAACGGCTTTGCTGATAGATTCTTCTGGTTCGGGTGTTATGGCCACTACCGTGGCATTTTTCGCCGAGAAATTGGGTAAAGCTTCTTCAATCTGACTCATGTATTTATTACAATACGGACACCACGCTCCGCGATAGAACATCACGACTACCTTTCCTTTTTTAGTTATTTCTTTTAAACTAACGATATTTCCTGCATGATCTTTCGCTGTAAAATCGGGTGCTTTATCACCAATTTTTAATGCTGTTGGGCCATCTTGGGCAAAAACTGATAATACACTGATTGTTAGCAGAATTGTTAATAACTTTTTCATTTATTCTGTTGATTTTAGTTAAATTTTAGTCACAAATTTCAAAGATTTTACTTTCTTGGAAGGTAAGCATGCCGACATTTGCAAAAATGTTTTTACAATCCATTTTTAAGCAGTATTTTTACCAATAAATTATCACACTGTTGATAAATTTATAACAATTTGTTGATTTTCTTTAACAGAACCAACCATGTACGGCACTTAAACCCGTGCAATCTTCTAATAAAATGGCAACAGCAACTTTCACGCTCGAAAGAGATACCGAAATTTTCAACTTGATTAATCAAGAAGCTCACCGTCAGGAGTACGGTATCGAATTGATTGCTTCAGAAAACTTTACTTCAAAGCAAGTAATGGAAGCTCAAGGCTCAGTTTTGACAAACAAGTATGCAGAAGGACTACCGGGGAAACGCTACTATGGCGGTTGCGAGGTAGTTGATCAAGTAGAAACAATTGCAATCGAGCGTGCTAAAGCATTGTTCGGTGCCACTTGGGCAAACGTTCAACCACACTCTGGTGCACAAGCAAACGCTGCGGTTTTCTTATCTTTCTTGAATCCAGGGGATAAAATTTTAGGTTTCAACCTTTCACATGGTGGTCACCTTTCACATGGTTCTCCAGTAAACTTTTCTGGAAAATATTTTCAAGCATTTTTCTACGGTGTAGAACAAGAAACAGGTTTGATTGATTGGGATAAAGTAGAAGCTACTGCTTTGAAAGAACAACCAAAATTGATTATCTGTGGTGCTTCGGCTTACTCTCGTGACTGGGATTATGTACGTTTACGTGCTATCGCTGACCAAGTAGGCGCTATTTTATTAGCAGATATTTCACACCCATCGGCTTTGATTGCTAAAGGTTTATTAAATAACCCAATGCAACACTGCCATATCGTAACAACAACTACACACAAGACGTTAAGAGGTCCTCGTGGTGGTTTAATTATGATGGGTCAAGATTTTGAAAACCCATTCGGTTTAAAAACCTTGAAAGGCGAATTGAAAACAATGTCAGCTTTGTTAGATGGCGGAGTTTTCCCTGGTACACAAGGTGGTCCATTAGAACACGTAATTGCTGCTAAAGCAATTGCTTTTGGAGAAGCCCTTACAGACGATTTCCAAATTTATGCTGAACAATTGCAGAAAAATGCCAAAGTAATGGCACAAGCATTTGTTGACAAAGGATATAAAATTATTTCTGGCGGTACAGATAATCATTTAATGCTTATCGACTTACGTCCAAAAGGATTGACAGGTAAATTGGCTGAAAATACGTTGATTAAAGCCGATATTACTATCAATAAAAACATGGTTCCTTTTGATGACAAATCTCCATTTGTTACATCAGGTATGCGTGTTGGTACTGCTGCGATGACTACTCGCGGTATGAAAGAAGCAGAAATGTTACATATCGTAGAATTAATCGATAGCGTATTGATGAACCACGATAACGATACATATTTAGGCTCAGTGAAAACAGAAGTAAACAAATGGATGGAAGCATTTCCGTTATATGTTTAATCGTTTTTGATTGTTGATCAAAAGCAAAACCCTGATAATACTCGTTATTATCGGGGTTTGTTTTTTGTTTAAGCCTTTATTATCTTATACCTATCCCTTTAAGGAACTACAGGAAAAAATAAAATTTTGTCTATATTTCAACGATTGTTCCTATGACAGTAATTAAACAACGATGAAAAGACAATACAAACCTTTATTAAGCATCCTCCTAAGCCTTTTTTTACTCTTTTCGTTTCAAGGGAGCAAAAACCGAACAACCAGACCCAATATTATTATAGTCTATTTTGATGACATGGGGTATGGCGACCTTGGCAGGACTGGTGCTATAGGCTATGAAACGCCTAATATCGACCAAATGGCTAAAGAAGGGCTATTTTTCTCTCATTTTTATTCTCCTCAAGCAGTATGTACGGCTTCAAGAGCGGGTTTGCTTACGGGATGTTACCCTAACAGAATAGGGTTTAGTGGTGCAATGGACCATACTTCAAAAGTAGGGCTGAATCCTTCGGAAGAAACCATTGCTGAGTTATTGAAAAAGCAAGGTTATTCGACTGCTGCTTATGGGAAATGGCATTTGGGACATCTCCCTGAATTTTTACCTACCAAAAACGGCTTTGATGAATATTTTGGACTTCCCTATTCTAATGATATGTGGCCAAACCATCCTACGGCTAAAAATTATTATCCACCTTTACCGCTCATTGAAAACGACAAGGTAATTGCTACTAATCCAGACCAAAGTCAGTTTACCACGCAGTTTACAGAAAAGACGATTGGTTTTATTCAGAAAAATAAGGATAAGCCTTTCTTTGTGTACTTGGCACATCCAATGCCTCATGTTCCTTTGTTTGTATCGGATAAATTCAAAGGGAAATCTCAACAAGGGCTTTTTGGCGACGTATTGATGGAATTAGATTGGAGCATTGGGCAAATTAGAAAAACATTAGCAGACCTAAAATTAGATGATAATACCATATTGATTGTAACTTCTGACAATGGTCCTTGGTTTAATTATGGGAATCATTCGGGAAGTGCAGGAGGCTTTAGAGAAGGCAAAGGAACAACTTGGGAAGGTGGACAACGTGTACCTTGCTTAATGACATGGAAGGGTGTTATCCCTGAAGGAGTAGTTTGCAACAATATTTCTTCGGGATTGGATATTCTGCCCACAATAGCTGAAGTAACAGGTGCATCATTATCCAATAATAAAATTGATGGCGTTAGTCTTTGGAAATTACTACAAGGAAATTTTAGGGAAAAGCCAAGAGACACTTTCTTATATTATTATCGGGCGAATAACCTTGAAGCTGTTCGTCATGGCAAATGGAAATTAGTATTTCCGCACCCCGGACGCACTTACGAAGGATTTTCTCCCGGCAAAGATGGCTTACCCGGAGCAGTCAATGAAAATTATAATATCACAGGTGGCTTATTTGATTTAAGCAAAGACCCTAGCGAAAGGTATAATGTACAATTTGACTTTCCAGAAGTAACCAAAACGCTGATGGAAATAGCCGACAAAGCTCGCGAAGACTTAGGAGATGACCTACAAGGCAAAGTTGGAAAGAATAGAAGACCAATTGGTAGGAGGGAGAAGTAGGCAGTCTTATCATGTTAGTGCTTCATATGTTTTATCATTTTAAAGTACTAATATTAGGACATATAATTTTAAAACAAAAAAGCCTTAAATCGTATGATTTAAGGCTTTTTGCTCCCTCTCCTGGGCTCGAACCAGGGACCCCATGATTAACAGTCATGTGCTCTAACCGGCTGAGCTAAGAAGGATTGTTGTTAATCGTGATGCAAAAGTAGTCCGTTTTTGAATATCATGCAAGTGTTTTCTATGAAAAAAATAGCAAGATTTTAAATAAAATTGATTATTCCTTGATTTTCAGATTATTACAAAAAACATTTTTTTTCATTTTTATCGATTTAAAAACCACTTTTTACTTCATCGGAACGTGAACTACCATCTTTGTCTCGAAAAATTCTTCTTCAAAATAATCAGACAATTCAAATACTCTCGTCTTTTTTCCTAATTCTTTTAATTCTTCTTTCATATCGCCACCTTTCAAGTAAAGAATGCCGTTATTCAATTTATTATAATTATTGATGTTTATCTTTCCTTTTACCCATCCGTAAAATGGTAGAAGGCGTGTAACGGCACGACTTACAATAAAGTCATATTCGCCATCTATTTCTTCTGCTCTGATTTGTTCTGCACGAACGTTTTCTAACCCTAACGCTTTTGCTACTTCATTGACTACCTTTATCTTCTTGCCAATACTATCTACCAAATGAAATTGGCAATGAGGAAACATTATCGCTAAAGGAATACCTGGGAAACCTCCGCCTGTGCCTACGTCTAGTATTTCACTGAAATCTTTAAAGGTTATTACTTTTGCAATAGCCAAGGAATGTAAGATATGTTTCTCGTAAAGGTTATCCATATCTGTTCTCGAAATCAAATTGATTTGAGCATTCCAATGCGTATATAATTCTCCCAACTGAGCAAACTGTTGTTTTTGCTTTTCTGTAAGCTGTGGAAAATACTTTTCTATTAATGTATGGTTGTTTGTCATATTCATCATTATTGTGTGATTGAGCGAATTGTTTTTTACCCGCTGATTTTCAGAGATTTGTACGCAGATTTTCGCAAACAAACAGTTTCAGCGAAAATCTGCGATATTAATCTGTCAGATCTGCGGGTAAAAAATAATTTAATCAAAAAACTCATCATTCAAAACTCTTTCATTTCCATCTCATTTTTTTCTTTCTAGGAATCAAATTATTGGTTCCCATTATTAAAAAATAGCTGGTAAATATAAAATCCCAAAAGGGTAATGTCGCCGTATTGAGTGTTTTATCTAAACGATTGTTGGCTTTGGCAAATACAATCCACTGTGCTAATAATCTTATGCCAAAAACACCTAATACGCCATATAAAAGCACTGATTGAAATGTAAATGGAATTAATACCGCTAATAAAACCCAAGAAAATATTTGGGTAGAAGCTAAGCTTCCTAACACTAATTTGTTTTCAAAACGATAATATTTACTCACAGATAGATGTCTTGTTTTTTGTCGGTACCATGTTTCCCAAGTTGTTTTGGGTACGGAATACATAAATGTATCAGCGTTCAAACAAATAGCCGTATTTTCAGCAGTAGCTACATCGTTCATAAACAAATCATCATCACCACCTACGATATTAGTATGTTTTGCAAAGCCTTTGTTTTCAAGGAATAATGATTTGCGGTACATCAAATTTCGCCCAACACCCATATAAGGTTGCCCTTTGAGGGCTAATGAAAAGTATTGTACAGCCGTAATAAAGGTCTCGTAACGAATCAGCTTATTCAAGAAAGATTTTTCGGAATAATAAGGTGAAAAACCTAATACAATCTGCTTTTCTGGCAATAAACATTCCGCCATTCCTTTAATCCAATATTCATTCTGTGGTCTGCAATCAGCATCTGTCAGCAACAATACATCATATTTGGCTGATTTGATACCTAATGTCAATGCATACTTTTTGGCTGAAAGGTGGTCGGGTGTTTTTTCTATTTGAATAAACCTTACATGCTGAAATGATTCACATTCGTGCATTAGATATTCGTGTGTTCCATCCCAAGAACGATCATCCATGATGATTACCTCAAAATCAGGATAGGCTTGATTATCCAACAGCGGAATTAACTCTTTTAAATTTTCTAATTCATTCCATGCACAAACAATAACCGATACGCCTTCGAAAGTATTTGCTTCCTGAATTGGTGTTTCGTGCGTATTGACTTTGGCAAAAACGAACAAAATAAAAAATAGTTGAAGGCCAACAGAAAATATGTATATGCTAAATAGAAAGGGTATCAAGGTATTAAATATCAGTTGGTTAATCTTTTGGGAGTGCAAAGATAAGTAAAAGCCTAAAGGCTATGAGTAAAAGAAGAAAGATTTGTTGAGAAAACTCGTAATTTTGTAATCTTTTCGGTAAAATAAATTCAGAAAGGATCATTAAATACATAATCAATCTGTTTTAAGTCTTTTAAAAAATCCTTTTTGTTCAGCAAATGACTTTCGATATACTTAACAATGACCCTAATTCTAAAGCCCGTGCAGGCGTTCTTCAAACTGATCACGGACAAATAGAAACACCTATATTTATGCCTGTGGGTACAGCAGGTTCGGTAAAAGCTGTTCACCAACGTGAACTAAAAGAGGATATCAATGCCAAAATTATTTTGGGTAATACCTATCACCTTTACCTTCGTCCAGGCTTGGATATTATTGAAAAAGCAGGTGGTTTGCATAAATTCAATGGCTGGGACAGACCGATTTTGACCGATTCAGGAGGATATCAGGTATATTCTTTGGCTGATACTGGTCGTAAAATTAAAGAGGAGGGCGTTACCTTCAAATCTCATATTGATGGGTCTAAACACTTTTTTAGTCCAGAAGGGGTGATGGATATTCAAAGAACGATTGGTGCAGACATTATCATGGCTTTTGACGAATGTACGCCGTATCCTTGCGAATATGGTTACGCACGCGAGTCGATGGAAATGACGCACCGCTGGCTAAAACGCTGTTGCGACCATTTCGACAGTACCGAACCTAAATATGGTTATAGCCAAACGCTTTTCCCAATTGTTCAAGGTAGTGTTTACAAAGATTTAAGAGTAAAATCGGCAGAGGTAATCGCTAGTTTCGAACGTGAAGGAAACGCCATTGGCGGGCTTTCGGTAGGTGAACCTGCTGAAATGATGTACGAAATGACGGAATTGGTAACGGATATTTTGCCAAAAGACAAGCCTCGTTATTTGATGGGTGTGGGTACTCCTGCGAATATTTTAGAGAGCATTGCTTTGGGCATAGATATGTTCGACTGTGTAATGCCTACTCGTAATGCCCGCAACGGTATGTTGTTTACTACTGAGGGGACAATCAATATGAAGAATGAGAAATGGAAAGATGATTTCTCGCCTATCGATACGGGGTTAGACTGTTATGCCAGTAATTTTTATACAAAGGCGTATGTTCGCCATTTGTTGAAAGCGGATGAAATGCTAGGAGCGATGATAGCGAGCGTGCATAACTTAAGTTTTTACTTATGGTTGGTAAAACAAGCCAGAGAACACATTATCGCTGGTACTTTCAAGCCTTGGAAAGATACTATGGTCGTGAAATTAATGCAACGCTTATAATAACATTATGATAAAAATATTAAACATCGTCGGTGCAAGGCCGAATTTCATGAAAGTAGCACCTTTGCACCGTGCTTTTGAACAACGCCCAGAGATTGAATCGAAAATTGTTCACACTGGTCAGCATTTTGATGCTAAGATGAGTGATGTTTTCTTCGAGCAGCTGCAAATGCCAAAGCCTCATTATTTTTTGGGCGTTGGTGGTGGTTCGCACACTGAAGTAACAGCCAAAACGATGCTTGAATTTGAGAAGGTTTTATTAGCAGAAAAACCTGATTTAGTATTGGTAGTAGGTGATGTCAACGCAACATTGGCTTGTACGTTAGTGGCTATAAAATCACATATTCCTGTCGCACACGTAGAAGCAGGTTTAAGAAGTGGCGACCGTGCGATGCCTGAGGAACTCAACAGAATCTTAACCGATAGTGTATCAGAATATTTATTTATTACTGAGCAGTCGGGTGTGGATAATTTAAAGCATGAAGGCGTACCCGACGAAAAAGTATTTTTTGTAGGTAACGTGATGATTGATTCGTTGGTACATTATTTAGAAAAAGCGAAACAAACTAGCGTGCTGGATGATTTGAATCTACAAAAAGATAGTTATGCAGTAGTGACCATGCACCGACCTGCGAATGTGGATACACCAGAGGGCTTAGAAGCGATTTTGAATGTTATCGAAGATACTGCTCGTTATAAAAAGGTGGTGTTACCAATTCACCCACGTACGGCTAATAATTTCAAGAAATTCGGTTTGTCTGAAAGACTTGAAACTATCGAAGGCTTAGTTTTAACTGAGCCACAAGGCTACTTAGAGTTTTTGCAGTTGATGCAAAATGCCACCATCATTATTACAGATTCGGGAGGAATTCAAGAAGAAACTACTTTCTTACAAATCCCATGTTTGACTTTTAGGGATTCTACTGAAAGACCTATTACGATTGAAATCGGTACGAACCAACTTTTAGCTGATTTAAATCCTGTAACAGTCCATGAAAAGTTATTAGAAATTTTAGCAGGAAAAACTAAAAAAGGACAAATTCCTCCCCTTTGGGACGGACATACTTCTGAAAGAATTGCCGATATTCTAATACAGAAACTAGGATAAACATAAAGTGCTTTAGTGAATTGGTTGTAACACACCTAATTCACTAAAGCACCATTTATTATCAATCCGTTTTTATTATCAAATCACTTCTCTTCTTCCTATCACTCAACTTAGGAATTATTGTCATCAAATACCTAGCACTAGGTATTTTTTTCCTTAAAGTAAAGCTCTTATCTACCATATAATAAAAAAAATCAGCAACATATTGCCAAAGAATAAAAACGAATTATCTTTATCATTATTCTTAAACTCCATAAAAATTCACTTTAATGAAATCAAAAACTACTGCTAGTTTTTTGCTTTTTTGTTTGTGTTTAATAAGTAGTACTATCTTTAGTCAAGATAATACTTCAATCAATCCTCCCAAAGCAAAAAAAACACTTCACAAACTAGGTCTATCATTAAACCTTGGTACAACACCAGGTATTGATTTAGCCTACGGACTAAGTCCAAAAGTAACTGCCCGACTAGGCTTTGCTTATTTCAAATACAATGTCAATACTACTACTAAAACTTCTGAAGAAGAAGTAAAATTAGGGGGAGATGCAGACCTTGCAATGGCTGGACTATCTTTTGAATACCACCCTTTCAAAAAAAGTAGCTTCAAGCTTTTTGGCGGAGCATCCTATATTGATAAAGGAAAAGTTTCGGTGGTCGTAACGCCAACAGGTACATATACTTTTGGTAGTACAACATTTACTCCTGATGAAATTGGCAACGTTAAATTCTCTGTTGATTATGGAAAAAACATCGCCCCTTTTGCAGGAATTGGTTTTGGACGTACCATCCCAAAAAGTAGAGTAGGCTTCGGATTCGAGTTGGGTACTTATTATACAAAGACTCCTGTGGTAACACTGACAGGTGAAAAAAGATTGAGTAGCATGAGTGAACAACAAGCTAAAGTACAGGAAAACATGAAAGATTGGCATTATTGGCCAGTTATCAATTTAAGATTGGCTGTTAGATTAGACTAATTGAAATCATTTAAACTTTATTATTTTAATAAAATGAAAACAACCTTTACCTTTGTTTTTCGTCCAATATTATATATTTTATTTGGACTTACTATAACTCTTGCTTGCCAAAAAATCAATCCATTAGATGGCGTTGAGTTGACAGTGAATGAAGAAATCGCAGTTTCTCCTATTCTAGTGCAATTTGCCAATGCCAATAGTAGTGGTACACAATTACCTGATTTTAATGTAACTATAAGTGGAGCAAATGCCAACTTAGTTCGTATGGACGGAGGAGCGACATCATTTCGTTCTCAAGGAGGTTTTTTACCATTATATCTTACATCAGATGCACACCCTTCTGCTTCAAACCCATTGAAGTTCAATATCTATGCAGAAATCCCTGGTTTTTCCCCTATTTCTCAGTTAGTAACAATCACTTCTGATTCTGTAAAAACTGTTGATATAACAGCTATTGAGATGTCAAAACCTGCTGATGGTACTTCTGTTTCAACAGCAACTATTGCTGTAACAGGTGGAACTGTAACTACTCCGCAGACAATAAAAACTGCAAGTACTGCTACTATGGCAGAAACAACTACTATCACCTTGCCAGCTGGTACACAAATTCAGGATGCTAATGGCACCCCTATTAATGCAAATCAGGTTTCAACTGCCGTAGTTTATTACGACCCTAGCTCGCCTACCTCTTATAGTGCTTTCCCAGGTGGGTACAGCCCGACCAATGTAGTAGATGCAAACGGGCAACAAATTAATAATGGTCAGGGCGTACAGTTTATGTCTGCTGGTTTAGTTTCAATTAATATGAATGCAGGAAATACGGCTGTAAAAAAATTCTCTCAGCCAATCACTGTATCAATGGAACTTGACCCAAATACTACTAATGCTGTAACTGGCGATAATATAAAAGCAGGAGACATAATACCCTTATGGAGCTTAAATGAACAAACAGGGCAATGGAAAAGTGAAGGAAATGTTACTGTAAAAAGTGTAAATGGAAAACTAATTACCGATTTCCAAACTACACACTTGTCTTGTTTTAACTTAGACTGGGATATATTCTATGGTATACCAAGTTGTAATAACTCATTAAAAGTTACTCTTAATATTGGTGCTGGGAAATCTGGTGTCTATGATGTTGCTTTAGTAACCCCTAACAATCAATATTTAGCGGCAGCCCACTATGTAAACATTAATCAGGAAAAAGTGATAACTTTTCCTAGAGTTCCTAATATCAAACAAGCGAAAGTTGTCATTTCAGCATTTAACCTTTACTTATATCCTAAACTTCCTATATTAGCAGAAACACCATTGTTTGCTCCATGCTCACAAGGCGCTATAACACTAAACTATGGTGCACCAGCTCCTCCTACGTATATTAACCTAAATGTTAGTATAAAAGGAAGTTGTTCTAATAAAAATGTAACCGTTTTACCAACAGGTTGGTACAATATTATTGACAAAACCAATAAGGATGCTGGTTTACCAAGCACCATTAACGTTTACATAGCAAATGGTCAAGTTACTCAAATCATAGGTGGTACATTCACTAAAACGGGTTCTGTATATAGTACTAAACTTGTTAGTGGTCATACTTATTATATTCAAAATAATTATAATAACAAACTTTATACCTCGCCAACATTTGTTATCTCTAATGCCAATATTACATTAACAGGTAGTGATGCTTCTGGTAAGGGTGTTTATAATTCTCAAACAAATACAATAGATCTTGCTGTATCACTCAATATAAATTGTAATTAATTCAGGTTTTCGGATTATCTTATTTACATACATAAAAAAACCACTCAAAATATGAGTGGTTTTTTTATGTATGTAAATAAGTATAGCTATCCGTATTTTATCTAAAAAACAACACATATTTATGCACGTACCTCAAATATAAATCTCTTTAAATCAATCAGATAACAAATAATAAAATATACGAAAAGTTTTATGCTTATAAAAATAAAAGTACCTTTACTATTATTATCTCTCCTTAACAAATAATACCTATCATGCAAACAAAAACTACCGCTAGTTTTTTGCTTCTTTTGTTGTGTTTAATCAGTAATGTTGTCTTTAGTCAAGATGCCACCACTAACCCTCCCAAAGAAAAAAAGACTCTTCACAAGCTAGGGCTATCATTAAACCTTGGTACAACACCAGGTATTGATTTAGCCTACGGACTAAGTCCAAAAGTAACTGCTCGACTAGGCTTTGCTTATTTCAAATACAATGTCAATACTACTACTAATGCTTCTGATGAAGAAGTGAAATTAGGTGGTGATGCAGACATCGCAATGGCGGGACTGTCTTTTGAATACTTCCCCTTCAAAAAAAGTAGTTTTAAACTGTTTGGTGGGGCATCGTATATCGACAAAGGGAAAGTTTCTGTAGTTGTAACACCTACTGGGACTTACACCTTTGGTAGTACAACCTTTACTCCTGATGAAATTGGCAATGTTAAATTCTCTGTTGATTATGGAAAAAACATCGCCCCTTTTGCAGGAATAGGCTTTGGACGTACTATTCCAAAAAGTAGAGTAGGCTTCGGCTTTGAGCTAGGCACTTATTACACAAAGGCTCCTGTGGTAACCTTAACAGGTGAGAAAAGACTCAGTAGTATGAGTGAACAACAAGCCAAAGTACAAGAAAACATGAAAGATTGGCATTATTGGCCAGTTATCAATTTGAGACTAGCCATTAGACTCGACTAATCGAACATTATTAAACCTTATTCTTAAAGAAATGAAAACACTACTTACCTCTTTATTTCGTCCAATAATATATATATCACTTGGACTTACACTCGTATTTGCTTGTAAGCAAATCAACCCATTTGAAGGCGTAGATTTAACAGTAAATAGCAATATCTATAAAGCTCCTATCTTGATTGAGTTTGTTGATGCCAACAGCAATAGTACAACTTTGCCAAAGGATTTAACAGTGACTATTTTAGGCCCCAACAAAGACCTTGTTTTGACCGACCAAGGAGGAAAGGATTTCAAGGTTGCAGGAAATTTACTTTCTTTGGTTTTAGCTAAAAATGCAAATCCTACAGAAAATGCTCCTGTTGAATTTACGGTGTCGGTAAAAGGTACGAATTATGCCCCGACTAATTACACGATTACTATTATAGATTTTTCAAGTTCTACCTATACTGTGCCACTTACCAACCTTTCAGCACTACCTGATGGTGTAAAATCTGTTGCCAAAACAACATCATTGGCTACAGGTGAAACGATTGTGATTCCTGCAAGTATCGATAAACCTGAAGTTGCCAAAATTACCATTGCTCCGGGCACACAAGTACTAGATGAAAATGGAGCGGTAATCAATGCAACAAGTGTAAACAGTAATATCATTCAGTACGGAACTGGTACGGAAGACGCTTTTAATGGTTTTCCTAATGAAGGCGAAGCAAATACCGTTAAATTTAAAGATGGCACTACAGACCAAGCTTCATTTATCACAGCTGGTTTTGTTGATATCGAAATGACAGCAGGCGGGAAAAGTGTAAAAAGCTTTTCAAAACCTTTAGATATGTCACTTTCTATACATCCTGATTTGATAAATCCAGATACCGATGAACTTGTAAAAGTAGGAGACCAAATTCCAGTATTTAGCTATAATAGAGACAAAGACGAATGGACAGAAGAAGGTGATGCAACTATTACTAAAGATGCGAGTGGAAATTTAATTGCAAATTTTAAAGTATCTCACTTATCTAGTTGGACCATCTCTTGGAGGTTCAAAGGTAAGAGTTGCGGAAGTAAAACTTATACTGTAGCCTTTAAATCTAATGTCAGATATCTGTCATCAACGTATTATATTAGGGTATCTATTACGAAAGCAGGCAAAACTGTCTATACCAAGAAGTATTCTCAGTTTCCAATACGTTATGATACACAACTAAAGTTTAAAGCCAAAAATGTAGCAAAAGGGTATAAAACAATTATGCGTTTATACAGCAGGTCAGGTAGTTTAATTTATACCAGTAGTTTTGATGCTTGTACTGAGAAAAAAGTTACGATGGTTATAGTTATAAAGGTTCCTAATATAGTAATACCTCCAAATCAACCGAATCCTGATGATTATGTTGCTACAACTGAATCAGATGCTATTAAAGTTAATCTAGATTTTACAGCCGCTTGTACTGACAAAAGTGTAAATATAAAACCAACGGTCTGGGTGAAGTTTGTTGATGCGGCAGGAGGAGAACAGTTAGTGAATGTAGTAGAAGGTAAGGCCACACTTGGTATGAAAAAAAATGAGAAATACCAGATAACGGCAACTTACGATGGAACTAACTATTCTGGTGAAATTACCCTTAATAATGGTACGGCAACTATAGTATCGCAGGCTGGCTTAACAGGTTCTTTCCCAGTTAACCCAACTACAGGAGAAATAGATGCTACGCTTGTTTATCCTTTAAATAGTTGCAAATAGCCAATAGATTTTAATAAGTTTATTCATACAAAAAGCGTTTCGGAATTTTAGTTCTGAAACGCTTTTTTGATTTTAAAAAACAAATCCTTAATCTATTGCCTTCGTCTCTCTCAAATACAACTGCACAGTATTCTCTAAACCCAAGTAAAGGGCATCGCAAACTAGTGCGTGACCGATGGATACTTCTAAAAGATTTGGAATGTTTTGTTGAAAGTATCGTAAATTATCTAAACTCAAATCATGCCCTGCATTTAGTCCTAAGCCCAATTCGTTAGCTCTGACGGCAGCAGTAACAAAATCACGGATAGCCGATTTTCTGTTGTTGAAATAATGTTCTGCATAAGGTTCAGTATAAAGTTCGATTCGGTCTGTACCTGTTTCTTTTGCCCCTTCTACCATCCTGACATCAGCATCTACAAAGATGGAAGTTCTGATACCTGCTTCTTTGAATTGAGCAACTAAATCAATCAACTGACTTTTGTATTTTACAGTATCCCAACCTGCATTAGACGTAACTGCCCCTAAAGCATCAGGTACTAAAGTTACTTGAGTTGGTTTATTGGCTAACACCAATTCTACAAACTTTTTCTCTGACGGATTTCCTTCAATATTAAATTCCGTCGTTACCACTTCCTTTAAATCGAATACATCACGATAACGGATATGGCGTTCGTCTGGACGTGGGTGTACTGTAATACCTTCTGCACCGAAACGTTCGCAATCTAAGGCTACTTTTACTACATTTGGATTATCGCCTCCTCTTGAATTTCTTAAAGTAGCAATCTTATTGATATTAACACTTAATTTAGTCATACTGAAAAATGATAAAAGCTCCGTATTTGTTTATTTTACCAATGTAATAGATAAAATACTGATACACGAAGCCAAATAACTGATAACTGTTTTAGTACCTTTGTAAAAAGAACATTTATCCAAATAATAATGTTCTGTGAATGGGCCAAAGATACGTATTTTGAAAAAGAAACATTTTCAAAATTACATATTTTCAAAATCTCAAATAAAATCATGTCATTAAAAACCAATATTGAAAGCGGCATTAAAGATGCCATGCGTGCAAAAGACCAAGACCGTCTTCGCACTTTACGTGCTTTAAAAGCATTAATTCTGTTAGAAGAAACTTCTGGAAACAATGCCAGTGGAGACTTATCAGCAGATGTTGAATTAAAATTATTGACAAAAGCTGCTAAACAAAGAAGAGATTCTTTAGATATATTTACAACACAAGGACGTGCGGATTTGGCTGAAAAGGAACAAATCGAGCTTACAATTATCGAGGAGTTCTTACCAAAACAATTAACAGAAGACGAACTACGTGCTAAATTAGAGGAAATCAAAGTACGTGTTGGTGCTTCTGCTCCGTCTGATATGGGTAAAATCATGGGCGTAGCTACGAAAGAATTAGCAGGTTTAGCTGACGGTAAAGTAATTTCTGCGATGGTGAAAGCCATTTTGAGTTAGTTTTTGCATAACCTCATCCCCCAACCCCTTCTCCTTCAGAGAAGGGGAGCAGACTTTAAGCTCCCCTCTCTGAAGGAGAGGGGGTTGGGGGTGAGGTAACATATCTCGTATCTATGCAACCAATCGATATTTTCATACTTCTTCCAACCCTCTGGGGAGCTTACATTGGTTATCAACGAGGCATTATCATTGAAATCATTTCTATTATCGCTTTCGTAATTTCTGTCATTATTGGTTTTCGTACATTAGGGTTTGCTAGCGACCTTGCTTCGCCTTATATGAGCAATAGCGTAACTAACAAAATCATGCCTTATATTGGTTTTGGGGCAGTTTTCTTTCCTATTGTTTATCTCATTAATAAGCTAGGCTGGACCTTACGAAAATCTATCCGTTATACCGTTTTAGGAAACTTTGATTCTTTTGCTGGTGCTGTTGTCGGAGCCTTCACATGGGCTTTTGGTATCAGTATCTTCATCTGGTTAATTACAGCCATTGGCATTAAAATTCCCGCAAGTGATGCTGAAAAAGTTTATCTTTACCCACTGGTACAGCCACTCGCTCCGAAAGTAGTGGAAAAAGCCATCGATATAGTACCCAAACAAATTGATAAATTAAGCAAGTAAATTTGAGCCTGATTTAAGGATGAACACAATACTTATTTTGAATGCCCAAGTAGTTAACGAAGGCAAAATTCAATCGGCAGACGTTTTTGTAAAAGACGGATTCATTGAAAAAATTGATAAAAATCTATCTGGTTTAACTGCCGATACTGTCATTGATGCTAAAGGCAAATATCTTTTCCCAGGCGTAATTGATGACCAAGTACATTTTCGTGAACCAGGACTTACCCACAAAGCCTGTATTCATTCAGAAGCTCGTGCTGGTGTGGCAGGCGGTGTTACGTCCTTTATGGAAATGCCTAATACTGTTCCCAATGCTTTGAACCAAGATTTATTGGCTGATAAATACGATATTGCTGCTCGTACGTCTTTAGCGAATTACTCATTTTACATGGGGGCATCTAATGATAATATTGAAGAAGTACTGAAAACCAATATCCAGAATGTTTGTGGGGTTAAGGTATTCATGGGTTCTTCAACAGGCAATATGTTAGTAGATAATGAGAAAACACTGGAAAACATTTTCTCTAAAAGTCCAATGTTGATTGCGACACACTGCGAAGACGAAGCAACGGTTCGCGCCAATACGGAGATTTATAAACAACGCTTTGGCGATAATCCACATCCGAGAGTACACCCTGAAATCAGGAATGTGGAGGCTTGTTATAAATCATCATCAATGGCGGTTGAATTAGCCAAACGTCATAATGCTCGCTTGCATATTTTACACATTACTACTGGTGAGGAAACAGCATTATTTACGAATGATATTCCTTTAAAAGAGAAAAAAATTACAGCGGAGGTTTGTGTGCATCACCTTTGGTTTGATGCCCGCGACTATGAAACCTTGGGTAATCAGATAAAATGTAATCCTGCCGTAAAAGCCGACGGACATAAGCAACAATTGTTAAAAGCGTTGCTAGACGATAGAATAGACGTAATTGCTACCGACCATGCACCGCATACGTGGGCAGAAAAACAAAATCCTTATTGGTCATCGCCATCGGGTTTACCTTTGGTACAACATCCTTTAAATTTGATGTTGGAGTTTTATAAAGAAGGTAAAATTTCGTTAGAGAAAATCGCAGAAAAGATGTCGCACGCTGTGGCAGATTGTTTTCAGATTGCTAAAAGAGGCTATATTCGCGAAGGCTATTGGGCTGATTTAGTGTTGGTAGATTTGAATGAAAGTACTACAGTTACCAAAGAAAATGTTTACTACCAATGTGGATGGTCTCCATTAGAAGGACAGACTTTACATTCAAAAATTACGCATACAATCGTTTCAGGACATTTAGCTTTCCAAGACGGTACATTTGATGAAAGTGTTACTGGAAAAAGAATGTTGTTTGAAAGGTAATATTTGCTTTAGTGCAATAGGCAGTAAGCTTTAGGCATTTTGCTTGGGGCTTACTGCCAAGATTACATTATTTAAGAGTATTCCCAAATGTCGTTATCATGGCTATAATGCTTATAGCCTATTGCCTAAAGCTTCTTATTAGCCTTCTCCATATAATATCTGCGAGTTCTTCCGATAATTATTCCACCTATTACACCTGGGGCAATCCAAACGACTAAACTTGGAATGTAGGGAGGATTGTTTACTACTAAAAATGCCGTTACGGTAGCAATATAAGCACCACCCATTCTGGAAATATGGTTTTGAAACCAATATCTTGCTTGTACAGCTCCCGTATTATTTACGATTTTCTTACCTGAGAATACCCTTAAATCTTCCGTTGCCATCAATAAAGAAAATACACCGAAAAGATTAAATAAAATGGCATAGAAAGTAATTCCTTTTTGATAAGCCATTATGCCAAAAGCCATCATTCCGAAAGCACTGATAACGGTTAAGATAGCACCAAACCAATCAACAAATTCAGGTTGTAAGTTTTTCTTCATACGTATTAGTCTCGCTCCCGTGAAAGTATTATAAAAACTAAAAACGGCAATGCCCGTCAAGAAAATCAGGCGAAATTCCATTTTAAAGCGCATCAAAGCAGTTAACGCTACCAAGAACATCGCCCAGTAAAATACATTGCCCCAAAACACGTGTGCTTTTCCTCCTTTTTTGGCAAACATAGGTACTAAACCAGTAGTCAATGCCGTAAACCCCGCAACAATATGAACGTACAATGCCATTTTTAAAACTATTTCCATTTTAGTATTCGGTTTGTGTTAAATGCTTGTTTTTTGATTGAGTCAAAATTAGCACTTACATAAAAGCCTGTAAAATTCTTGGGAAAACGAACAAGATAATGGGATATTTGGCAAGAATAGGGAAGTTTTAAGCCTGTTTGGGACATTTGACAAAGCTTTTCTTTCAGAAAGGAGACTATTTCCTATTAGCTGGTGACTTAAGTGCTACTGATTACCCACATCTTTTAAAAAGTTGAAATGGAAATGTTATTATTGATTAAATTAGCTTAAATGTACATAAATAGTCTTTAAAACCAAGCGTTAAAGCCCTCATCTCTAGCGAGGGACTTAAGTCCCTCGCTAGAGATGAGAGTCTTGATTATCAGCTATTTATATACTTCTGGGTAATCGATAGCACTTAAGTCACCAGCTAATAGGAAAGGTTTTGAAGGAGTAGTAAGTTTTAAGCATTAACTTCATCAATCAATGTTTTCAAAGCCTCTGCAGGATTATTGGTTTTCATAAAGGTTTCGCCAATTAAAAATCCTTTGTAGCCTACTGTCTTTAATAATTTAATCGTTTCTGCTTGTGAAATACAGCTTTCTGAAATCTTGATACATTCAGCAGGAATTTTCTCGGCTAATTCCAATGATGCATTAACATTTTGTTCTGCAAAATTTTTCAGGTTACGGTTATTGACACCAACTACATCAATATACTGATTCAAACTACGATTCAGTTCTTCTTCGTCATGGATTTCTAATAATGTTTCCATGCCTAATTCTTTCGTCAGTTTTCCTAAGTCTTGTATACGTTGGGGTGTCAAATTTGCAGCAATCAACAAAATTACGTCTGCCCCTAACGATTTTGCTTCGATGATTTGGTATTCATCTATCATAAAATCTTTACGAATCATCGGAATCGTCGGATTAGTACGACGCGCTTTGAGAAAATCTTCGCTAGTACCTCCAAAAAACTCATAGTCTGTCAATACCGATAAGCAAGCCGCACCCGCTTTTACATAGCCAGCCGTTACTTCCTCTACCGTTACATTCCCATTAATGATACCTTTTGAAGGAGATTTTCTTTTAAATTCAGCAATGATTCCTGAAGATGCAGGATTAAGCAAACTTGTTTTTAAGGAATTATTCGTTTTGGCAAAAAAGCCACTTTTTTCTAATTCTTGAATAGAAACTTGTCCTTTGCGTTGGGCTACTTCCTGTGCTTTATGGGCGATAATTTTATCTAAAATAGTCATTTGTATCTAAATATTTTACTGAATAAATTGCTTGAAACCCGCCAAGGCTTTACCACTTTCTAATGATTCTTTGGCCTTCAAAATAGCATCTGGTAAGCTCAAAGTATTATCGGCACAATATAATGCCGTAGCTGCGTTGGCAATTACAGCTTCTGTTTGAGCTTTAGTGCCTTTGTTTTCAAGAATATTGATTAATATTTTTGCCGACTCTTCTACCGTACTTCCTCCATGTAAATCTTCTTGCTTACATCTTGTAAAGCCCAACTGCTCGGGTGAAAAAGTTTCTTCTCCTTTTACAGTAATCAATTTAAAATCTGATGTCAACGACACTTCATCGTAGCCATCTAAGGCATAAATTACCCCATAATTTTTATAAGATTTTTGAAGTAATTCCCCATACAATTTCAATACATCTAAATTATAAACGCCTGTGATTTGCTTTTGCACTAAAGCAGGATTCAAGATTGGTCCAAGCATATTAAAGAACGTTTTCATGCCTAACTCTTTGCGAATAGGACCAACAAAACGCATCGCTGGATGAAACAATGGCGCATGTAAAAAGCAAATCCCTGTAGTTTCTATTTTCTGACGAAGATAATCGATGTCATTACTGAATTTTACCCCGAGGTATTCTAATACAGTTGAGGAACCCACAGACGACGACACACCATGATTACCATGTTTTGCCACACACTGACCAGCCCCTGCTACTACAAAAGATGCTGTAGTAGAGATATTAAACGTGTCTTTTCCATCACCCCCTGTTCCGCAAACATCCATAGGGTCATAAGCAGAAAGATCTATTGTGAGGGCTAATTCCAACATCGCATCACGAAAACCCGCTAATTCTGCTGAAGTAATGGGTTTCATCATGTAGGTAGTCAGAAAAGCGGCAATATGGCTATTATTGGCTTCACCTCTGGCTATGATTCCCAAAGCCGTTTGGGCTTCTTCTTGGGTTAGAGCGTTACCTTCTGTTCTTTTTTGTAAGTAAATTTTCATACTAATTCGCTGTTAGCAATGGGCAATCAGCTATGGTTTATTTTTTTCGTATTAGATTTTAACCCAGTTCTCTACCATTTTCACCCCATATTCGGTAAGATAAGCCTCTGGGTGAAACTGCACCCCTCTTACATCATAAAGCGAGTGTGCTTCCGCCATTACATAGCCTTGTTCGTCGAGTGCTGTTACTTTTAATTCAGCAGGCATGGTCTCTTTTACGACCGTCCATGAGTGATAGCGACAAACGTTTACTTCATTTGGTACTCCTTGGAAAAGAATCTCTGATGGCTCTGTAATGATACATTTAGTCGTTACACCATGCAATACATCGCCCATGTTGTGCAATTTTGCACCAAAGGCTTCTCCAATGGCTTGATGCCCAAGGCATACTCCAAAAATAGATTTTGTGGGTGCATATTCACGGATGACATCTAATAAAATACCTGCTTCTTCGGGAATACCAGGGCCAGGCGAAAGCAATATTTTATCGTATTTACCTACCTCTTCTAATGAAATTTTATCATTGCGGAATACATCCACTTGATTGCCTAAATCTTTTAAGATATAGACTAAGTTATATACGAAGGAATCGTAATTATCAAGGACTAATATTTTCATGGTTGTATTTTTTAGCTATCAGCTTTGAGCTATGAGCCTTGAGCTGCATTCTTATTTTAATTAAACGGGAAGAATAAATCTTTTCAGCTGATTGCTCAAAGCTCATCGCTGATTGCTACTATCTATATTCCCTCCGCCATATCCAAGGCTTTTCTTAATGCGCCTAATTTTAATTTGATTTCTTGCATTTCGTTTTCAATCACCGATTTGGCTACTACACCCATTCCTGCTTGGTAATAAAGTGTATTGTTTTTACTCATGAAAGTACGAATAGCGATGGCATGATTAAAGTTTCCTACAAAATCCATGTAGCCAATTGCTCCACCATAAATATGACGATTCACATTTTCTAAGCGGTTAATGATACTCATAGCATTATGTTTAGGAGAACCTGAAAGCGTTCCCGCAGGGAAAGTATCCGCTACTAATTGCAAGGGATTTGTACCCACAGTCATTTTACCTGTTACCTTAGAAACCAAGTGGATAACGTGTGAGTAAAACTGTACTTCTTTAAAGGTTTCTACCTTTACTACGTCAGAGCTTCTTGACAAATCATTTCTTGCTAAATCTACCAACATGACGTGTTCAGCAGATTCCTTAGGGTCAGCTAATAATTCACGTGCCAATTCTGCATCTTTTTCATCATCGCCCGTTCTTCTAAAAGTACCTGCAATAGGATGAATTTCTGCCATTCCATTTTTTATGCCGATTTGTTTTTCGGGCGATGCACCAAAAATTCTATATTTTTCATAATCAAAATAGAACATATAGGGCGACGGATTGATAGAACGCAAAGCACGATATACCTGAAAATCATCTCCTTCAAAAGTACGACTAAAACGACGAGAAGGCACTATCTGGAAAACATCTCCGCGTAAACAGTGTTTGATACACTCTTGGATAATCACCCGCATTTCATCATCCGTATAATTAGTAATTTCTTCTCCCGTTAATTTGAATGACTTTGTAGCATAATGAGGCATACTTAAAAGCATTTCCAGTGATTCTAGCCCTTTTACACTATCCGTATTTTTTCTTTTTTCTCCTTCATATTGATGTTCGTAGAGGAACATCTCATCTTTAAAATGATTAATCGCTATTACATAACGATAAACATAGTAAATGATAGAAGGCATTTCAGTATTTTCGTTTTTCTCCTGTATCTCAATATCTTCAAAATACTCTACGGCATCATAAGCAATATGTCCAAACATACCATTGGCCATCGGCGCATAATCAGGTTGACGTTCCCATTGAAAACGATTGGCAAAATCCATCAAGGCTTTTACGGCATCCTTGCGGTGATTCAGTCTGAAAGTTTCCGTTGTACCATCTGGAAAAGTTTGGGTAACTACATCATTATCGACAATAATACTTGCTACAGGGTCGCAAGCAATATGGCTATAACCATGTTCTTTTCCATGATAATCGGCACTTTCTAAAATAACCGAATTTTTGAACTTATTACGCAATTTCAGAAAGATTCCAACTGGCGTAATGGTATCGGCTAAACGTTTCTTTTGGGTTGTTTTTACTGAAAAAGTCATGCTTAATTAGTGATTGTTTGAAAGAGCAAAACAAAAAAGGCTTACTGGTTGAACAGTAAGCCTTTCGTGAAGAAAAATATCTTTATCGAAAATACATTATGATTCTGTTCAACGGACGTTTGCCAGTTGCCACCACCATGAAGTATTTTTGAATGTTGTTGTCATTTTTGTGCATTTGATTTCACAAACTTAGTATTTAAAAATTAGATTCAAAAAATATTGTAGAAAAAATTATGGAAATGAGATTTCAGAAAGCTTAATGTATTGTTTTTCTTCACACATTTGAGTCATAAAAACATCTTTGTTCACACAAAAGTAATTGGGCACAATTAAAAATAAGTACATTTGAAAGCTAACTAAAACGTTTAAATATCCATGAATATCTCTGCAAAACTTGACCAACTACATTATCAGGCAAAGACAAATAAATGGCTTCGGTATTTTACTATTTTTAATCGCATTGCCTTGGCTACGGGGTTTATTCCTTCGGGTTTTGTGAAAATTATAGGGGAGAGATTTACGTCATTATCTGTGAATCACCCAATGGGAAATTATTTAGAGGCACTACACCACACAGGTTATTATTACACATTCATTGGCGTTGTGCAAATAACAGCTGCCATCTTATTGTTAATCCCACGAACGGCAACTCTCGGAGCTGTTCTTTATTTTCCTATCATCTTAAATATTACTATTTTATCATTTGCCGTGCGTTTTGATGGCTCTCTTTTCTCTTCTCCCTTAATGGTATTGGCTAACTTGTATTTGCTTTGCTGGGATTACGACAAATTAAAATATATCCTTCCTTTCAAACACCCAACTACAATACCAAGTAACCTGTCCAAAGACTATACTGTGAGCAATAAGTTTCCAATTGGCTTTTTTGCAGGTGCTTTTACTACTGTTGTGGTATTAGGATTAATATTGTTTAATCTTTATGAGATAAGACCTTTCAACACATTAGGAGATTGTCAGACGCAATGCAAGGATAGTAGTAATCCTGAGGCGTGTGAAAAATTTTGTGATTGTATTCATACGCAAGGACAGCCCCTTGAAAAATGTTTAGAAGAATACAATAGGGCTAAGGCAAAGCTGTGAGCAGTGAGCTTTGAGCTAAAATTAAATCTCCTCGGTTTTTGGCTTTTTTATCCTCCTCCTTATATCATTAATCCTTCATGATATATGCTCGGTGTTGTTTGCCCCATTTTATCATTTCTAGAATGATTGGCCCAAACGATTTACAATAGTCTGTCGATTCATATTTAACCGAAGTTGCTGAATCCTCAGATACCGTTCTTTTAATAAGTTTGTTCAACTCCATTTCTCTTAATTCTCTCGACAACATCCTTGTGGTAATATTCGGAATACTCCGTTGAATTTCCCGATAACGGTTGTTACCATTGCAAATAGCGTTAATGATGGGCAAGCGCCATTTTCCACCCAGTACGTATATAGTGTCTTGTAGTGCCTGTATTTCTTCTTTAGCGTTTCTTCCTCCTTGTTGTGTTGTTGCCATGATTATTTGTATTGGTATACTCTATTATACTGGTTACAAAGTTATACCAAATCGTCATTACTTTTGCGATGTAAACAAAAAATAAAACAATGACTAAAACAATTTTTATTACGGGAACAAGCTCAGGTTTGGGCAAAGCAAGTGCCATATATTTTGCTGAACAAGGATGGAATGTAGCCGCAACAATGCGTACGCCAGAAAAAGAGACGTTACTCACGCAATACGACAATATTCAACTATTCAAGCTTGACGTAACTAATCTCGAACAAGTAAAAACAGCTACAGAACAAGCCATAGAAGCCTTTGGAAAAATAGATGTAGTAGTAAACAATGCTGGGATGGGCACTTATGGGGCTTTGGAACTAGCCAAAGAGGAGGATATTGACTGGCAGTTTGCCGTAAATACAAGAGGGCCAATCAATGTTATCAGAGCATTTTTACCGCATTTCAGACAACAAGGAGAAGGAATGTTTATTAATGTAAGTTCGTTTATGGGTATCACTACCGCCTTACCGCTAGGGTCGTTATATAATATGTCAAAATTTGCTTTAGAGGGCTTAAGCGAAGGGTTGTATTATGAATTAAAATCACTAAATATTGATTTACGTTTGATTGAACAAGGAGGGTCTACTGACAATAATTTTGTTGAAAACATTAGATGGAACAATAATCCTGAAATTACAGCTTATGATGCTTTAACAAAGAAATTAAATAATGCTTTTGCCAATGTAGATAATAGTATGAAAGACAAAACGTTGGACATCGTAAAAGTAATTGCTGGGCTTGCCAACAGAGAAAACAATGCCTTTAGAAATGTAATAGGGGACGTTGGGAATGGTTTGATGGCGTTAAGAAACTCAATACCAATTGAAGAGTATCTTGAAAAAATATATGCTCCTTTTGCGTAGAAATACCTTTAGATCGTATCAGATAAAAGCTATTATATTCACAAACATTAAATAGACACAAATCAATAGCTTTTACAGTATAATAAACTTTCTGGAAAGAGTTTTATAATTTTTTGCGGAATTGGGTAAATTATCTGAAATTGTGCGACTAAATATATACTATATAATTTCTATAGAAAAAGTATGATATATATATTCAAGAATCACAAATCTAGACTATGATACCCAATTCCTTTAACAAAAAATATATTTTTGTTTTACTATTCTTTTCATTCACAAATCAATCGATTGCCCAGCTAGCAGATAGTTTATCTGAGCATTTCTTGTTTAATATCGAATTGCGCCCAAGAGCAGAGTACACTTACAACTATACTATTCCGCCTAACGACTTAGCCGAGCCTTATTTCTATATTGCTCAAAGAAACAGATTTTCCATGATGTATTCAAGAAAAAAATGGTTGATAAAATCTGACTTACAGGAAATTCATCTATGGGATAAAACAAACAATTCTTCTAAAGTTGGAAGTATTAATTTTTACCAATTATATTTTGAGAGTACATTTAAGTCTTTAAATTTTCGGATAGGAAGACAAGGTGTTTTATTAGACAATGGTAGGGTTTTCTCTGACGCACCTTGGTCACAACAAGGGAGAGCTCACGAGGGAATACGATTAATGAAAAAATTAAACTCTATTTCAAACGATTTTTTCTTTTTATTTACTCGGAAATACGGTAATCTTTTTGAATCTGCTTATTCACCTGTTTCAGCTCATCGTTACAAATACCTCTTAATAAATCATTTCAGTTATAATTCAAATAACTTATTTTCATTTAACTCTATTAATGCTATTGATTTTCTTGAAAACTCAAATCAAACATATGCACGTGCAACCATAGGAGGAAGGGCTGAGCTTAAGAGCAAAAAATGGTATTATACTACAAACGCTTATCTTCAGTTTGGACATAATCCGCAAGGTAAAAAGTTACTAGCTTACTATATACAACCAGAAATTAGATTATCTATGAGTAAGTCTATCTGGCGTTTAGGAATGGAGATTCTGAGTGGTAGTAGCCCCAACTCACCAATTAATTATTCTGGTGATTTTGATGTATTATATGGTGTGGCGTGGAAATTTATGGGAAACATGAATGTCTTCACCCGTTTCCCAAATGATGTGAATGGAAAAGGGTTAGTGAATCCATATTTATTTGTGACGATTCCATTCAATAAAAAAATATCACTTCGTTCAGACTTTCATTTATTTTACACACAGTATCCTTTGTTAAATACTGAAGGACAAGCAATAAATAAGTTTCTTGGTTTTGAAAACGACATTTCTTTAAAATATATTCCTAATAAAAATATTGAGGTCAACTACGCCTTTGCGTTTTTAAATTCTACTGATTCAATGAAATACTTACCCAAAATTCATGATGAGAACAAATTGGCCGTTTGGAGTTATTTGATGGTTTCTTATTCTTTAAATGCGTTAAATATCAAGCATTACCAACATTAACAGACATAACACTACAACTGTAAAATATTACTTATACCCCCAAAAACTAAAAAAAGCTTTAAGCAAATCGCCTAAAGCTTTCTTTAAATATTTATTTGATTACTCCAAAACCCCCACATAATTGAATGGCGTAATTCTTCTTAATTCATATTTTACTTTATCACTGATTTCTAAACTATCAATAAATTCAGAAATTGTTTTTTCTGTGATTTTATCATTCTTACGTGTCAATGCTTTCAAGGCTTCGTAAGGTTGTGGATAGCTTTCTCTTCTCAAAATCGTTTGAATTGCCTCTGCCACAACCGCCCAATTGTCTTCCAAATCAGCATTGATGGCTTCTTGGTTCAATTCTAATTTATTCAAACCACGTAGTAAAGCCGTCAAAGCAATTAATTGATGACCAATAGGTACGCCCAAATTTCTTAATACAGTTGAGTCTGTTAAATCTCTTTGCAAACGAGAAACAGGCAATTTTGCGGCTAAAAACTCATACAGTGCATTAGCAATACCCACGTTTCCTTCTGAATTTTCAAAATCAATCGGGTTTACTTTATGTGGCATTGCTGACGACCCAACTTCACCCGCTTTGATTTTTTGTTTGAAATAGCCCATCGAAACATACGTCCAAACGTCACGGTCTAAGTCTAACACGATATTGTTCAATCGTTTTAAATTATCCATTAAAGCCGCTAGGTTATCGTAATGTTCTATTTGTGTGGTGTATTTGCTACGCACCAAACCTAATGAGCTTACAAATGAATTACCGAATGCAATCCAATTGTTTTCTGGGTAAGCTACGTTGTGTGCATTGAAATTTCCTGTTGCTCCGCCGAATTTTGCCGAATATGGAATCGTTTTCAATAAATCCATCTGGCGTTCCATTCTTTCTACAAACACCATAAACTCTTTGCCTAAACGTGTAGGCGAAGCAGGTTGTCCGTGTGTATGTGCTAACAATGGTATATTTTTCCATTCTTCAGCCAAGGCCTCAATCTTAGCAATTACTTCTTCTAATTTTGGCACTAATACTTCGTTCATTGCTTCTAACAAAGACAATGGAATGGCAGTATTGTTAACATCCTGAGAGGTAAGTCCAAAATGAATAAATTCTAGGTATTCATTGATACCGAATTTATCTAGTTTATGTTTGATAAAATATTCAACCGCCTTTACATCATGGTTCGTTACTTTCTCGGTTTCCTTAATCCAAAGGGCATCTTCTTCAGAAAAATTAAGATAGATGTCGCGCAAGGCAGAAAATAAATCTTTATTGATTGATTCTAATTGAGGCAAAGGTATTTCGCAAAGTGCAATAAAGTATTCAATTTCAATACGAACACGATATTTGATCAATCCAAATTCAGAGAAAAAAGGAGCAAGGCTTTCTACTTGCTTGCGGTAACGCCCATCGATGGGAGAGATTGCGGTTAATTGATTGAGTTGCATTTTTAATGAGTGATTGAGTGATTGAGCCATTGAGCGACGATTCCAACTCAAAATTCAATCCCCTCAAAATGTTTAAGGAAAGAACAAAGGTACAAAAGAATTATTGAGCTACGATTTAGGAAATCATTTTCGTATTCATTTTCATAAATTTAATACGAATTATCGCTAAAAAACACCAAACTTGCATATTGATTGATGCTTTTATTGCTTTAATTGAGCACAAATTATATTTTTTAAAACGAATTCGGCTTTGTCATGCTTCTGAATCCCAAATTGTTAGCTACTTTATTGGCTATCGTTATTGCAGCATTTATTACTTCGTTCCTTTCTTTTCTGCCAGAATCGAATGGTAATGTTTTATTTGTCAGTTTTGTTGCTTCGTTGATTGTAGCAGGAATTCTTATCTACTTCGTATTAGATTATTTGGTTTTTCAAGAAATCAATAAGATGTATGATTCTATCAATCGACTGAAAATCAAAGATTTTGGTGTATCTAGAAAGAAGTTATATAAAAATAATAATCCCCTCAAGAAACTGAATGACGAGTTGTTTGTGTATGTATCCAAAAAAGAGCAGGAAGTAACCGAACTTAAGCGTCTGGAAAAGTATCGTCGTGAATTTCTAGCGAATGTTTCACATGAATTAAAAACGCCGATTTTTGCTGCACAGGGCTTTGTACACACGTTGTTGGATGGTGCGATGGACGATGAAAATGTTCGTGAACGCTTTTTGATAAAGGCGGCTAAAAGCTTAGATGGACTGGATATTCTGGTAAAAGATTTATTGACGCTTTCGCAAATGGAAACAGGCGACATCAAAATGCACAGAGAGCGAGTGGATATTAAACAAATAACCAAAGAAGTATTTGAACAACTGGAAGGCAAGGCAAAAGCTAAAAACGCTACCTTACAAATTAAGTCGCCACAGCCGCTGGTTTGGGTAAAAGCAGACTCGCAACGTATTGGACAAGTAATAACAAATTTGGTAGAAAATGGCATTAAATACGGCAATGAAAACGGGACAGTTATTGTAAATTTTGAAGAAGACAAAAAAGACTGGAAAATATCCATTAAAGACAATGGCCCGGGTATCGCTCCAGAACATTTAAATAGAATTTTTGAGCGATTTTATAGAGTAGACAAAGCCCGCAGTCGCTCGGATGGGTCGTCTGGCCTAGGTTTAGCCATTGTAAAACACATTTTAAATGCCCATAGAACCAAAATTTCAGTAGCCTCAAAGCCAGAAAAAGGTACAACCTTTTCGTTTAAATTAGAGAAATCAGAGGTTGTAACTACCTAATTTAAAAAATTAAAAATATGTTTTTTACAATAACTCCCCTATTAAAAGCTAACTTTGCATCAGTTAAACACAACAATTTTAAATATACTTAAAAACACTTATGAAAAACTCACACTCACTCCTAATTCTTTTCCTATCAATTTTCTTAATTACATCATGTAAGGACAAAGACGAAGTTGTTGCTTCAAGTAGCCTTGTAGTTGGCAAATGGAAAGTATCAACTCTTAAAGGTTCAGTTATAGCTTTAGGTACAACCGAAAACTATAACGAAGATTTAAGTGCTGAAAACATGGTTTATGAATTTAAATCAGATGGTACATTTACGGGTACTGGTCAGGTAGATTTTACCTCAGACAATAACACAGTAGTTGCAACGCCCATTAATGGCACCTATGTAGTATCAGGAAGTGAAATTACTTTAAACTATACTAACCCTACTACCAAAAAAGCTGTTAAAGAAATCTATTCTGTTGCAGTATCAGGCACTAAACTAACATTTGGTTTAACATTAGACTTGCTTAAAAAAGCTTATGCTAACGACCCTAATTCTTTAGCGGGTTTATCTCTTATCAGTGCTTTGAATTTGACTATTGAAATGAATAAGCAGTAATACCTCCTTATGTTAACAAAAAATCCACTTCTATGAAGTGGATTTTTTGTTAACATAAGGAGGTATTTTACAATGCTATTATTCCTTGTTTCAATGTCTCTACATTTTATTTATAACATGAAACGAAGAAAATTTCTTGGTACTCTTGGCATATTGCCATCCATACTTTTTTCCTGCGGGAAAGATGAATTTCCAGACCGTCCAACTATCATTACTGGAAAAGTAATTGATGAAAATAATATGCCCGTCGTAGGCTTGAAATTTCAATTTGGTGCAGATTATGCAAAGAGTCTTTTTTATCGTATCTCTATATTCAATGTAATTGGAGAAACTAATAAGGATGGTATTTATACTATTTCACACATGGTTGACTATGGACTAACAACATTCAAACCATTTAGTGACACAAACTATGATTTAAATAGTCAATATAATATCTACGTTTGGCAAAATAATAAATATGAAAAAGTAGGGAATCCTGTCGGGCCAATAATTAATGGTGAAACAAACACTTTTAACTTTCAGCTTAGAAAAATGTAACTAAAAATGACAAAGCCCCAAACTCACTTATAAAAGTGAATTTGGGGCTTTGTTATAAAAAAATATTAAATTGCTGTTTATCAATTTTCACAACTCACAACTCACAACTCACAACTCACAACTCACAACTCACAACTCACAACTCACAACTCACAACTCACAACGCTCCTGCTCCCTCTTTCAATTTCTCAGCGTTTTCTGCAATTCTAAGTTGTTCTATAAAATCACCAATTTCACCATCCATTACCACTGGTAAGTTATAAACAGTATACCCAATACGGTGGTCGGTTACTCTACCTTGTGGATAATTGTAAGTACGGATTTTATCAGAACGGTCACCAGAACCAACCATCGAACGACGGTCGCCAGCAATAGATTCTTGTTGTTTGGCTAATTCAATATCATAAAGTCTCGAACGTAAAACGGTCATAGCCTTTTCAAAGTTTTTAATCTGTGAACGCTCATCTTGACACTGTACCACTAAACCAGACGGTAAGTGAGTAACCCTTACGGCAGAATAAGTTGTGTTTACCGACTGCCCACCTGCACCAGACGAACAGAATGTGTCTTTACGAATATCGTTCATATTAATCTGTACGTCAACTTCATCAACCTCTGGCAAAACAGCTACAGTAGCTGCCGAAGTGTGGATACGTCCTTGAGATTCTGTAGCTGGTACACGTTGCACACGGTGAACACCTGATTCAAATTTCATTTTGCCATATACATCTTCTCCTTGAATGTTAGCAATGATTTCTTTGTACCCTCCCGATGATGCTTGGGTATAGTCCATCAATTGAAATTGCCATCCTTGGTTAGCACAGAAACGTTGGTACATTCTGAATAGGTCTCCGGCAAAAATCCCTGCTTCGTCTCCTCCCGTTCCAGCACGAATCTCCATGATAATGTTTTTAGAATCGTTCGGGTCTCTAGGAATCAACATTTCCTTGATGACTTTCTCGTATTCTTCTTTCTGAGGTAACAATTCTTCTAATTCCATTTTAGCTAAAGCACGAAATTCTTCGTCTTTTTCTGTAGCTATTACGTCTTTTGCCCCTTCAATATTCGAGAGGATATTTTTGTACTCATTATATTTTAAAACGATCTTTTCAAGGTCTTTATATTCCTTACTGATTGTTTTATATTTCTTCATATCCGATACTACTTCGGGTTGCGTCATTTGCTGAGCAACCTCTTCAAATCTTTCACGGATGGCCTCTAATTGTTCTAACATATTTTTTCTTATTTCGGAAAGTTCAACAGCTTGATATTAGCAATTATAACCGAATAATGCGGCTAACTAAAAATCAGGGTGCAAAGATACAAAATTCTTTATATTGAATGGGGGTAAATGTTTATCTGATTGTCTTTTGCTTAGATACCCAAGTAAATAGCGCTACACTTATATTAAACCTTTTTCGTTATTTAATCTCTAAGTACTATAATTTAAACTCCAAACGTCATGAAAAAGCTAAAAATTCATAAAACATTTCAATTGCTTTTTTTGTCATTAGCAATTATTTTGTTGGTAGCGTCTTGTGGGCCATCTTATGTTCGAGTTGATAGTCGCCGCCCTAATCCATACAGGTATGGTTATACATATCCAAATTATCCTAGATACCGTTATGTAGTACCTCCGCCAAGGCGAGTAATAGTAGTACCAAGAAATGTTCCGCAAAGACCATATCATGGTAACGGACGATACAATGGGAGAAGAGGACGAAACTAAAATTATCCAGAGAAATAAAAGGAAGTCGTGATGTTTATCACGACTTTTTTCATGTTTCAGCCTTATCTTTACACAAATTTAGCAGATTACTTTCCAAAGACAATATGAAACAGCAACATCCATATTTTACTTTTTTTACAACAACCTTTTGCTTGTTTATGATGGCTAATCTCTTTTTAAGCAGTTGTGATTTTAAGCGAATCGATACTACAGCCGCTGTTAAAGAATTACATGAACGAGAAGTAAAACGCATTACCCCTGGGCAGTTTACGGCACAAGTAGACGAATGGGGGAGTGTTATTGTGAAGAAACTCAATGCTGATTTAGCCAAAAACCTACAAGATGCTACCTTGAAAGACTCGCTAGCGAAAGCATATCGCGTAGAAATTACTTCGGGAAGCCCCTTGAGATTAAAGAATCCTGCTTGGGATAAGAAAATCAATGAAACGCTAGATGCTTATCAATATAATGTAGCACATAACATTGCTCAAATTGATAATATCCAAAAATCTGAAGACGAAGCATTCTTTTATTATACCTCACCCATTAAAGGCAATCAGTCTTTAACAAAACTTAGCAAAAAGCAATTAACTGATATTGGCAAACAAGCTAAATTGGATAGTTTGGAGTTGAAAAAAGAAGGGGATTTTCTGGGATTATGGGTTATTAAATTTTCAAAGAAAGAGGTAGTAAGACTAGCCGACCCAAAACATTTGAAAGTATTAAGTGAAAAATAGCAAAGCCTGATTAACCAAAAGGGGTATCCAAATAAATTTGGATACCCCTTTTGGTTAAATTATTATTTTGGTATGTCGTTAAGCTGTCTAATCACACGTTACCCTCTCCTGATTTAAATTATCTACGACGACGTCTCTTTGCTTTTACTTTCCTCGTGCTTTTTGTAACTTTCACCACCTTGGGTCTAGTCTTTTCTTCTAACTCCATAATTATCGAAGCTGCATTTTCTTTGCTCGTTTCATAAGCATCATTCAATACTTTATTAGAAGCCTGTAGTTTGGTATAATCTTCTAACAAATGGTTATATTTTAAAACGATTGGCTCTATCACCTCTTTAAAGTCTGTTTGGCATTTCACCAACTCTTCGTCTTTCTTTTTACTTTGACCTTTCAACGTAAAGTTCAAACTACTTAATTCGGCATTCTCTTCATGGAGTTTTGAAAGTTGAATTCCTTGTCGACGATATTGGTCTTGTAATTCAACAAGCTTCTTTGACTCAGTACAAGCAAAAAGGCTAATCGTTAGAAAAGCCATCATAACAAATAAACTTTTTTTCATTTTTATATTTAGGGTTAATTTGCGTCTAATAGACCTACAAATATAGTATAATTCTCATTAGTATTTTATTGTCATATTAATAGCTATTGCAACCAAAGACTATTTGTTAATTTTTAGAAAGCCAATAATTATGAATGCTTTAGCCACGAAAACAAACATTTTTTTATAAAAAAACCTTGATTGCCGAACTTTCTTGATTAATTTTGCCTTAAATCTATATAATTAATAGAGTAATAGATGTGCTTTTGACTTCTCCTTTGGAGGGAAAAAAGGCGAAAACGACCAGATATCATGCAAAGTTTCAGAACTGAACTCGAAAATCCACTTGTAGAGAAAGATATTATTGACTTGGCTCGCAAAATAGAATTATTCCGTGAAGGGAAAATTCACGAGGAAAAATTCCGTAGCCTTCGTTTGGCAAGAGGTGTGTATGGCCAACGCCAACAAGGTGTACAGATGGTTCGTATCAAGCTGCCTTATGGAAAAATGACTTTCAAACAGTGGAAACGTATTGCTGATATTTCAGATGAATATTCTACAGGAAATCTTCATTTAACTACTCGTCAGGATATACAAATTCACTTTGTTTCTTTGGATAGAACACCTGAATTATGGTCGAAATTAGAAGAAGACGATATCACGCTTCGTGAGGCTTGTGGAAACACTGTTAGAAACGTAACGGCTTCACCTTCTGCAGGTATTGACCCTAAAGAGCCTTTTGATGTTAGCCCTTATGCAGATGCTACTTTCCGTTATTTCTTAAGAAACCCGATTTGTCAGGAAATGGGTAGAAAGTTTAAAATAGCTTTTTCAAATACCGACGAAGATACTGCCTTAACTTATATGCACGACATGGGTTTTATTCCTAAAATCCAAGATGGGCAACGTGGTTTTAAAGTAGTATTAGGTGGAGGATTAGGAGCACAACCAATGTTGGCTAAAACGTCGTTTGACTTTTTGGCTGCTGACCAAATCATTCCTTTCTTAGAAGCAACATTAAGAGTGTTCGACCGTCACGGTGAAAGAAACTCTCGTCATAAAGCACGTATTAAATTCTTGATTCAAAAAATTGGTTTTGAAAAACTAACTGAATTGATTCAAACAGAATGGGTAGCTTTAAAAAGCAAATCGGTTGAAGTAGATGTAGAAGCAGGCAAATGGACTGTAACAGCGGATGAAATGCCTTCTAAAACTGCTTCAGAAGTAACGATTACCAATCAAGAAGCTTACGATTTATGGAAAGCAACCAATACTTTTGAACAAAAGCAAGCTGGTTTCTATGGCGTGTATGTAAGAATCCTGAACGGAAATATTCACTCAACTACTTCACGTTCTTTAATCGAACAATTAGACGGATACATTGCTGATGACGTAAGAGTAACCATCAACCAAGGTTTGATGTTGAAATTCGTTCCAGAAGCTAATCTACCTTATGTATATTCAGTATTAGAAGCCCACGGTTTTGCAGCGGCAGGTGCTAATTCAATGGCAAACATTACAGCTTGCCCTGGAACAGATACTTGTAATTTAGCGATTTCAGATAGTACCAACATTACTTCTAAACTAGAAGCTGTTATTACAGAAGATTTCCCTGAATTGATTCATAATAGCGATATTAAAATCAAAATTTCTGGTTGTATGAATTCATGCGGACAGCATGGTATGGCGAATATTGGCTTCCACGGTTCGTCTCTGAAAGCGGCTGATAAGCGTGTTTTACCTGCCCTACAAGTATTATTAGGCGGTGGAACAGTAGGCGATGGCGTTGGGCGTGTGGCTGATAAAGTAATTAAAGTGCCTTCAAAACGTGGTCCACAAGTATTAAGAGTAGTATTGAATAATTATGAAGAAAATGCCCTAGAAGGTGAATACTTCAATAATTATTATGACCGCCAAGGTGAAAAATATTTCTATAACTTGTTGAAACCTGTGGCTGATTTAACTACGTTGAAAGAAGATGATTTTATTGACTGGGGTGCATCTGAACAATTCCAAACCGAAATTGGTGTTGGTGAATGTGCCAGCGTAATTATAGATTTAGTAGCAACATTATTGTTGGAGTCTGTTGAGAAAATGGAGTGGACAAGAAATGCTTACAATGAAAATCGTTTGGCAGATTCAATCTACCATGCTTATAGCGTGTTTGTGAGTGCGGCTAAAGCTTTGTTGTTAGACAAATCAGTAAGTGCGTCTACACAAAGTGGTGTAATTGACAAATTTGACGAGCATTTTGTGGCAACAGGTGAAATTTCTTTGAGTGGTCAAACATTTAAAGAATTGGTTTTACAAATTAATCAAAACGAACCTTCACAAGAATTTGCAACCAAATATGTAGAAGATGCTGAGGCGTTCTTGGCATTGGCAAAAGCTTATCGTGACCAATTGACTTTGGCATAATTTACCTTATTTGAAATCAATCATCAATGGTGAGTGGATAGGCGTTATTCTGAGCCCTATTTATTCACCATTGTATTTATATAGATAAAAATGACTGGTTTAGAACATTTCAATACTTTAGACCCCAAACCTAAGCTAACAGTAGTGGGTGCAGGGCCAGGTGACCCAGATTTGATAACTGTTAAAGCCATCAAGGCTTTGAAGGATGCAGATGTGGTGTTGTATGATGCTTTAATTGCTAATGAATTATTAGATTATTGTAAGCCCGAAGCAGAAAAAATATACGTAGGCAAACGTCCGGGTGAAAGCCATTCCCAAGATGCCATCAACTTTTTGATTGTTGAAAAGGCGTATATGTATGGCCATGTTGTACGTTTGAAAGGCGGTGACCCGTTTATTTTTGGACGTGGCATGGAAGAAATAGAATATGCAAAAGGCTTTGGATTAGAAACGGCATACGTTCCGGGGATTTCATCATCGGTCGCGGCTGCGGGTTATGCCAATATTCCTTTGACTACCAGAGGCGTAAGTGAAAGTTTTTGGGTAGTTACAGGCACTAAAAGTGATGGTTCATTATCAAATGACTTATTGATGGCTTTACAAACAAGTGCTACAATTGTTGTACTGATGGGTATGAATAAGTTGAGCATGATGGCTGAAATTTGCAAGACGATAGGAAAGGGAAATCTCCCAGTTGCCATCGTACAAAACGGTACTAGCAGTCAGCAAAAAGTGGGCATTGGGGTAGCAAAAGACCTCAAAGAAATTGCTGAAAGCAATCAATTGTCAAATCCAGCCGTCATTATTTTGGGCGAAGTAGTAAAATATGCAAGCTTGACGGAATTATCGACATTATCAAACAATACTAATAGTAATCTGTAATCATATTATCACAAAAAAATCTCTCAACACGCCAAAAAGCATATTGAGAGATTTTTTTTGTGTAATAGTTTTAAAACAATTCTCCAGTGCGGTATTTAGGCACAATGCCCAAATGTACATAGGCTCGTTCTGTGGCTTCTCGTCCGCGGGAAGTACGTTTTAAAAATCCTTCTTGAATCAAAAACGGTTCATATACTTCCTCAATGGTTTCAGCTTCTTCTCCACAAGCCGTAGCAATGGTTGATAATCCCACGGGGCCACCTTTGAACTTTTCTACAATCGTTGTTAAGATACGAATATCCATTTCGTCTAGCCCATTTTGGTCAACATCCAACGCTAGCAATGCCATTTCTGCAATTTCTATCGTAATGATTCCTTTCCCTTTTACTTGGGCAAAGTCACGTGTTCTCCGCAACAGGTTATTGGCAATACGCGGTGTTCCTCGACTACGGCGAGCAATCTCAAAAGCTCCTGCTTCGTCAATAGGCGTATTCAAAATCTGAGCTGAACGCTTAATGATACTAGTTAATAACTTAGCATCATAATATTCTAAGCGACAGTTAATGCCAAACCTAGCTCTTAGGGGCGAAGTAAGCATCCCTGCACGAGTAGTCGCACCAATTAACGTAAAAGGATTAAGCGAAATCTGCACACTTCTGGCATTTGGGCCAGAGTCTAACAGAATGTCAATCTTATAATCCTCCATGGCTGAATATAAGTATTCCTCCACGATAGGATTGAGCCTGTGGATTTCATCAATAAACAATACATCAAAGGGCTGTAAGTTGGTTAGCAAGCCTGCTAAATCCGAAGGTTTGTCTAATACAGGCCCAGAAGTAATTTTGATATTGGCTTTTAGCTCATTGGCAACGATGTTGGATAAAGTGGTTTTCCCTAACCCTGGAGGGCCGTGCAAAAGAACATGGTCGAGGGCTTCTTCTCGTAAACGAGCAGCCGTTACAAATACCTGTAGGTTTTCAAGTACTTTATCCTGTCCAGCAAAGTCATCAAAAGACAGCGGTCTTAGTGCTCTTTCGATTTCTTTTTCCACCGACGAAAGTGTTTCTTTATTTCCTTTTAAATAATCTTCTCTCATATGTTGATGGAAGCTAATTGAAAAACAGTTGGCTATAATCTTATGTTTTTCAATTAATTCCCTTTGATTGATTCATTCCGAATGTTCAAAAATACGCCATTTTCTAATCTGATAAAAACATTCTGAAAAGGCTTTAGCTTTTAACCTTTTTTGAGCATGATATTAGAAAATTTTACCTTAATTTGTACAATTATTTCTTGACAAAAAACCATTAATTATATTAACTTATAAATTTAGCAATGAATTCAGCACTTTTAGGTGAGTTTGTCGGTACGGCAGTATTAATTTTTTTAGGGAATGGTGTTGTCGCCACTGTATTATTAAAAGGCTCAAAAGGTGAGCACGGCGGTTGGATAGTCATTACAGCAGGTTGGGCTTTTGCAGTAACAATGGGTATTTTTGTTTCTACTAAATTTGGAAGCCCAGCAGCTCACTTGAATCCAGCTGTTACGATTGCCGAAGCTGTAAAGTCTGGCGATTGGTCCAATGCCGTTGGGTTCATCATTGCTCAAATTTTAGGCGCATCCCTTGGTGCTACTTTAGTGTGGCTACAATACTTACCACACTGGGCTATTACTGACGACAAAGGCTTGAAACTAGCCTGTTTCAGTACAGCACCAGCTATTAGAAGTGTCTTTCCCAATTTTCTTGCTGAATTGCTTGCTACCGCAGTAGCCATTATTGCCTTGGGGTCATTTGGTACTATTGAAACAGGCTTAGGGCCTTTTGTCGTAGGGATTTTGGTTTGGTCAGTCGGACTTTCTTTGGGTGGAGCAACGGGTTATGCCATCAACCCTGCTAGAGATTTAGGTCCCCGAATAGCCCATGCTATTTTACCCATTGCAGGCAAGGGTTCTTCTGATTGGTCTTATGCGTGGGTACCTATTGCGGGACCTATTGCTGGAGCCATAATAGGTGCTCTAATTTTAAATTGTATAAAATAAACTTTGCTTGGTAATTCTTGTTATTTAATGTGTGGCTCAATTTATGCTATCAATTATTATAGGTTATTTTCTTATGGTAATTTCGTAAAAGATAAAATATTGATTATTAGCTAGAAGGTATTCCAATCAACATATTATATTTTTATATCATTGGTCTTTTGTTTTATGTAAGATTGATAAAAAAGCATTATCTTACTGTAATAATTTTCAATCAACCTATTCTTTCAAATTGAATAAGAAATTATATAGTTTTCTGCTAAAAATTTATTTGCCTGACCATTAATTAGTAAGATGAAAAACATGTTAAAAGACGAAGTACAAAGCAAAAATTTTGAAGAGTTTAGTCATCTTACAAATTTGGCTTCTTTACTTTGTGATGTGCCTTTGGCCTACATAACACTTTTTGATGAAAATTTAGCATACCCTACTAACACGCCTCATATTGATAGTAACGAGCAATCGTTTGCATCAAATTTATTATTACTTTGTAAAGAAGTAATCAAATCAAAATCAAGTATTATTATTGAAGATACCCTAAAGCATCCATCTTTCTTTAGTGGTATATTACCATTTGCCGAAACTGCGATACATTTTTATGCAGGTTTTCCGATAAATAATGCACAAGGTAAAACCTTGGGAGTTCTTTCTTTATTAGGATATGAAGCAAAAACACTAGGTAAGAAGCAGGAGGAAGCCATAGAAAGTTTGTTAGCCGAAATTGCTAATAAATTCACCAATAATACAGTGCTTGATAGTTATCATTCTTTTGTTAAAAGTTCGCCTGATTTAATTGCGACCTTAAATACGGACTTGAAATTCACTAATGTCAATACTTCATTCCATCAATTGTTAGGTTGGCAACATAACGAAATTATAGGAAAATCGATAGATGAGTTAATTCATGCAAACGATAAAATAGCAAGCATCAATACCCTAAAAAATATTTTATTTACTGATGGTTCTGGTCAGCTTATCAATCAAATTAAAGCGAAAGAAGGTGGCTATAAAACAATTGAATGGTTGGTGCTTTCTAGTGCCAATAGCAGTTTAAATATCTTTGGTAAAGACCATAGTAAATTACAACAAAGTGAACTAAATGTTGCTAGACTTACTGAAGTACTGGATGTTACTAATAATGTAGCACGTATTGGTAGATGGGAAATAGATATAGAGAAAAAGGCTTTCTTTTGGTCGGCAATTACGCGAGAATTACACGAAGTTGAACCTGATTATGAACCTACTTTTAAAGAATCATTGTATTTCTTTAGAAATGGCAAAAGTAGAAAGGCTATTATAAGAGCCATTATCAAAGCCGTTAAATATGGCGATGATTTTGACTTAGAGGTACAAATCATTACACAGAAAGGTTTAAAAAAATGGGTAAGGGTTACGGCAAAAACCATTATTGAACAGCATAAATGTGTTCGGTTGTATGGTACTTTTCAAGATATTCATGAGAAAAAGGTAAAGGATAAACAAATATCTTTGAGCGAAGAAAGGTTCAGACAAACCTTTGATAATGCTGCAACAGGTATGTTTATTGCCCAACTTGCCACGAGTACATTTATCGAAGTAAACGAGGCTTTTTCGGCCATTACTCAATATGACAAAACAGAACTTTTGTCATTAAATATCAGAGACTTAATACATCCTGATGATTTAAAGATGAGTGATGATTTCTTTTTAAAACTCTTGTCAGGAGTATCGTCAGTTATCTCTTTTCAGAATCGTTACATTACTAAAAATAAAACAAACGTTTGGGTTGAGCTAGTAGCAACCATCGTCAGAGACCATAAAGGCAAGCCCCTTAATGTAATTGGGCAAGTACAAGATGTTAGTGCTAAAAGAACGTGGGAACGCAAACTGTTATTGAGTGAGGAAGAACACCGAGGTTTCTTTGAAAACTCACAAGGATTGATGTGTACGCATGACCTTGAAGGAAACTTTCTCACTGTTAACCCCGCTGGGGCAGCATTATTAGGTTATACGACGGAAGAATTCTTGACCAAAAGTCTATTTGATATTACTCCTGAAAGGACTAAAGATAAAATACAAAGGTATCTTGAAACAATTGCGATCAATCATTCATACAAAGGATTAGTAAAGGTTGTTCATAAAAATGGGTCGTTTAGAACTTGGCTATCAAATAATGTACTAGCTGAATTATTGGATGGCAGAAAATATGTTATCGGAAACTCTGTCGATATGACAGAACGCATTAAAATGGAGCGTGAGCTAATAGGTGCCAAAGTATCGGCAGAGAGAAACGCCCATGCTAAGGATGTTTTTCTAGCCAATATGAGCCATGAAATACGCACGCCGATGAATGCCATTACAGGTTTTGCTAATCTATTAAAAGAAACCAAATTAGATTCTGAACAAAAAGAGTTTGTATCAAATATTAATACTGCGGCAGAGAATCTTTTAGGAATAATTAATGACATTCTGGATCTTTCTAAAATTGAATCGGGTCATTTAATCATAGAGTCTGTTCCTTTTAATCTTCATGAGTTGATTAAAAATGTAAAAGCAGTACTTACTTATAAAGCACTTGGCAAAGGGTTAGAATTAGATTGCTTTGTTCCTGATAATATTCCAGTAACCGTAATCGGAGACCCTACAAGGCTCAATCAAATTTTTTTAAACCTTACCAATAATGCTATCAAGTTTACCGAAAATGGTTCGGTAAAACTAGTATTGGAATTGCAATCAGAAACAGACGAGGAATATTCAATTTTATTTAAAATCATTGATACGGGTATCGGAATACCTCAAGATAAACAAGTCATCATTTTTGATCGTTTCGCGCAGGCAAATTCAGATACTACCCGAAAATATGGTGGAACAGGCTTGGGATTAAGTATCTCGAAACTATTAATAGAAAAACAGAAAGGCAATATTTTTGTACAAAGTGAGCCAGATAAAGGGTCGACGTTCTATTTTAACCTAACTTTTAAAAAGGTAAACGATACTGTAGTCTTTAAACAAGAAACACATCTCTTGCCGATAGACCCTACTCATAAAGTAAAAATATTATTAGCGGAAGACAACGTATTGAATCAAAAGCTTGCATTGAAAGTATTAGAACGATTTGGCTTTTTTCCTGATTTGGCTGAGAATGGAAAAATAGCGGTGATGAAGGTACAAAAGCAGGAATATGATGTAATTTTGATGGACTTACAAATGCCTGAAATGGACGGGTATCAAGCGACAAGTTATATTAGGAATACGCTTAAAAATAATACGCCCATTATTGCCCTGACGGCACATTCATTAATTGGCGAAAAAGAAAAATGTATGGCCGTTGGTATGAATGATTATATCACTAAACCTTTTTCACCAAAAGATTTGTTCAATAAAATAGTTGGCTTTATTAATGTTAAAGTACATGATAAAGTAAAAGTGTTAGGATAAAATTTTATACTGTGTTTAAATGGCATGAATAATGCTAGTATTGACATAGGTTTTTTATCAAAATTTGACCATCACTAAAATGAAGAGTAGTTAATAAATGATATGAATCTTTGTTCATAATTTTTTAGCGTAAACAGCAAATTAATTTTTGTTTTTTTGCATAAATTTCTTTGCAAAATACGAAGTCATACGTTGGAATAGTTACTATTTTTGACTAATTGTTAGTACAGTTTGATACTATTTACTAACAATATCCATTGTCGACTCCTTATTATTTTATTAAATATACTTCGATCATGGAGAAAAATGTATTACCCATACCAGCAAATGAAGATTTGCGGTTAAAGGCATTAGATGAGTATAATATACTTGATACTTTGCCCGAAGAAGAGTTTGATAGGCTTACAAAATTAGCATCAGTAATATGCGGAGTACCTATTTCTTTGATTTCGTTAATTGATAAAGACAGACAATGGTTTAAGTCTAATGTAGGTTTAGACGCTAGCCAAACAGCTAGAGATATTTCATTTTGTCAGTACACTATTGTAGGAGATACAATTTTTGAGGTAGAAGATGCCCTTTTAGATGATAGATTTAAAAATAATATATTAGTTAATGAATACCCCAATATTAGATTCTATGCGGGTTATCCCCTGATTGACCCTGATGGATATGCCCTTGGATCGCTCTGTGTCATTGATGATAAAGTAAAAAAACTCAATGAAGATCAGCAATTAGCATTAACAATTCTAGCGAAGGAAGTAGCGGCACAGCTTGTGGCGAGGAAAGAAAGAATGGTGCTTAAAAACTACGAGAAGCTATTCTTAGAGTCGAGAGACATGATTTGTATTGCAAAAATTGAAGGATATTTTAAAAAAATAAATCCTGCATTTTGCAAAACGTTAGGATGGGATGATGTGGATTTAATTGATAAATCATTTTTTGATTTTATACATCCTGCTGATATTGAGGCAACAAAACAGGAAATTGATAAACTAGAAGAAAATACTACTAGTTCATTAAACTTTACCCATCGTTTTAAAACAAAGCTAGGCGGTTATAAATTCTTGGAATGGGTAGCTACGCCAGATAGAGAAACGGGAACAATTTATGCCATTGCCAGAGATATTACTGACTATAAAAGACTAGAAGTTGAAGTTGAGAAACTTTCTGAAATTCAGAATATTATTTTGGATGGTACAGAATATTCCATCATTTCTGTTGACCCTCATACTAGCGTCATTAAAACATTCAATCGTGGTGCTGAATTGATGTTGGGCTATAAAGCCGAGGAAGTGATTGGTAAAGTTACCCCTGAAATTATTCATGATAAAAGCGAAGTAGAAAAGCGAGCCAAAACGTTATCAGAAGAGCTACATACCACGATAGAACCAGGGCATGAAGTATTTCATGCGAAGGCTAGATTGGGAGTGGCAGATACTAACGAGTGGACTTATATTAGAAAAGATAAATCTAGATTGACAGTAGAACTTTCGGTTACTTCTTTAAGGGATAACCAAAATGTAATTACTGGTTTCATGGGAATTGGAAAAGATATTACTGAGAAAAAAGTTTGGGAAAACCAACTTTTAATGAGTGAAAACAGACACAGAGGTTTCTTTGAAAATACACAAGGACTAATGTGTACGCATGATATTCATGGTAATTTTCTGACGATAAATCCAGCAGGAGCAGATTTAATAGGCTATACAAAAGAAGAAGTGTTGGAAAGAAGCCTATTTGATATTGTTCCAGAATCTTCTATCAAGGGCGTAAAAATGTATCTTGAAGAGATTACAACTACTGGCAGGAGTAAAGGATTAATGAGGGTAATTCATAAAAATGGTTCGCATAGAACATGGTTATATAATAATGTACTCTCTGAGCTTATTGATGAACAACAATACATAATTGGAAATGCTGTAGATATAACTGATAGAATTCTGATGGAAAAAGAATTAATAAAAGCAAAAGAAACGGCTGAACAGAATGCCCTTGCGAAGGATACGTTTTTGGCTAACATGAGCCATGAAATTCGTACGCCCATGAATGCTATTATTGGCTTTTCTAATTTATTGAAGGATACCGAATTAGAAGAGGAACAACGTGATTATGTATCAAATATCAATATCGCCTCTGAAAACTTGTTGGGAATTATCAATGATATTCTAGATATTTCAAAAATTGAATCAGGGCATATTGTTATTGAAAAAATATCTTTCAATATTAAAGATTTGTTGAAAAATGCCAAAGCTGTTTTAAATCATAAGGCCAAAGAAAAAGGGCTGGAATTAAGCAGTATTATTGACGATAATATTCCTACGTTTGTTATTGGTGACCCTACGCGTTTGAACCAGATTTTACTGAACCTTACGAACAATGCTATTAAATTTACTGAAAAGGGTAGAGTAAAGATTTTGGTTGAGTTAAGTAAAGAGTCTTCTACAGAATGTGTAATTTTGTTTAGTGTCATGGATACAGGTATAGGTATCGCAAGTGATAAACTAGATTCTATTTTTGATAGGTTTACACAGGCTGATAGCGATACTACCCGAAAATATGGTGGAACGGGCTTAGGCTTGAGTATCTCAAAATCATTAGTAGCACTCCAAGAGGGTAAGCTGTGGGTGGAAAGTATCCCAGGAAAAGGGTCAACGTTTTGTTTTAGCTTGCCATTCGGTATTGATGTGAAAGACAAAGCCAATGACAATGATGCTAAAAACTCCGTGTTTAAAAGCGAGCGACCAATAAAAGTACTTTTGGTAGAAGATAATCCTTTGAATCAAAAATTAGCTTTAAAAGTACTCTCTAAGTTTGGTTTTGATGCTGATTTAGCTGAAAATGGAAAAGTTGCTACTGAAAAGGTACAAATAAACGAATATGAAGTAATTTTGATGGATTTACAAATGCCCGAAATGGATGGGTATCAATCTACTGAATATATTAGATCACAATTACATATAAACACGCCAATTATTGCAATGACTGCACACTCATTGGTTGGAGAAAAGGAAAAATGTATTTCGATTGGTATGAATGACTATATTCCAAAGCCTTTTGTCCCTCAGGAATTATTTGAGAAAATCATAAATTATGCAGAACTAAACGATCAAAACAAAGTTAGTACTATGGAAGAAAATCTAGATGGAATCGTGGATTTATCCTATCTACAGGAATTATCTGATGGGAACAAAGAATTTGAGCAAGAGATTATTGAGTTATATTTAAGCCAAATGCCTATTGAGTTTGATATTCTTAGAAAAGCTATCAGCGAAGTAAATTACCCCGGCATTAAAGCGACAGCTCATAAATTAAAATCTTCTTTCTCGTCAATGGGCGTCAATGAGGGTGGCATTTTAAAGTCACTTGAAAGCAAAGCTTTAGCCAAAGAAGATATTGAAATAATAAGAGCTGAGTTTGCTCAATTAGAAATTATTTTAGCAAAAGCGGTTAAAGTACTTCAGGGAATATTAGCAGAATAAAAAAAGGAGGGCGAAACCCTCCTTTTTCTATTTTAGAATTTCCCTAGCTATCACCATCTTCTGGATTTCAGAAGTGCCTTCATAAATCTGTGTTATTTTAGCATCTCGCATCATTCTTTCTACGTGATATTCTTTTACAAAGCCATATCCTCCATGTATTTGTACGGCCTCGATAGTAGTATCCATTGCTACCTGTGAACAAAATAGTTTCGCCATCGCTGCCGACTCTACGTAACTTCGATGCTGATCTTTATCAAAGGCGGCCTTGAAACAAAGTAAACGAGCGGCCTCAATACTAGTAGCCATATCAGCAAGTTTAAACTGGATAGCTTGGTGTTCAGCAATGGCTTTACCAAATGATTTTCGCTCTTTTGCATATTTTATAGATAATTCATAAGCTCCAGAGGCAATGCCTAAAGCCTGAGCAGCAATACCGATTCTACCGCCATTTAAGGTTGACATGGCGAATTTAAAACCAAAGCCGTCGTCACCAACCCTGTTTTCTTTCGGTACTTTCACGTCAGTAAACATCAAAGAATGCGTATCTGACCCTCGAATACCTAATTTTTTCTCTTTCTTACCTATCTGGAACCCTTCCATACCTCTTTCTACAATCAGACAATTGATACCCTTGTGCCCTAATTCTGGATGTGTTTGTGCCATTACTAGATATACACTAGCTCTACCACCATTGGTAATCCAGTTTTTAGTCCCATTCAAGAGGTAATAATCACCCATATCTTCTGCAATAGTATGTTGGGAAGTAGCATCAGAACCCGCTTCTGGCTCTGATAGAGCGAATGCTCCGATGATTTCCCCTTTTGCTAAAGGAATAAGGTATTTTTGCTTTTGTGCTTCCGTTCCGAAAGCCTCTAAACCATAACAAACCAAGGAATTATTCACAGAAACCATTACAGAAGCAGAAGCATCTACTTTAGATAATTCTTCCATGGCTAATACATAAGAAATAGTATCCATACCGCCTCCGCCATATTCTGGCGAAACCATCATTCCTAGAAAGCCAAGCTCTCCCATTTTTTTCACTAATTCTTCTGGAAAATATTCTTTTTCATCACGTTCAATTACTCCGGGGAGTAACTCTGTTTGAGCAAAATCACGAGCAGCTTGTTGTACAGCTAGATGTTCTTCAGATAACTGAAGATAAAAGCCTTGAAAGGTTGAATTACTCATGTTAAATAAAGTTTTAAATTTTTGAGATTAATACTCAAATATATAAAATAGTATGCTTGCATAACAATTTGAACGACTTTATTTTTTACTTCCTTATCGATGTTCTTAAAAGACCACAAAAAAAGGAGCTCTTTTAAGATGCTCCCTTTGAATTATTATGCTAATGCTTGTGTCCAATCTTCTATTAAATCATGTATGCTTTCTAATCCAACGGATACCCTCAAGAGATTCTCTGGTGTAGGACTATCAATTCCTTCTACAGATTTGCGATGTTCTATTAAACTTTCCACACCGCCTAAGCTAGTGGCCGTAGTGAATAGTTTAAGCTTTCCTGTTACTGCCATGGCATTTTGGGCATCACCTTTTATTTGTACTGACAGCATCGCACCAAAACCATCTAACATCTGCTTTTTAGCAATTTCGTGTTGAGGATGGCTTGTTAATCCTGGATAATGAACAACCTCTACCTGTGGATGTGTGCTTAGAAAATCCGCTAGTTTTTTAGCATTGTCTGTCTGAGCTTTTACTCTTAGAACCAACGTTTTGATACCTCTAGCTACTAGCCAAGATTCAAAAGGAGAGGGTACACCACCCGTTAACCTCTGAATAGTGCGTAGTTTATTCGATAATTCTCCTTCTTCTTTAATGATTAATGCACCACTTAGTACATCGCTATGTCCACCAAAATACTTGGTAGTAGAATGCATCACGATATCAGCGCCTAAATTGATAGGTTGCTGTAAAACAGGTGTTGCCCACGTATTATCTACTGCTACTAAGGCACCTATTTCTTTCGCTATTTTGCTGATGACTTCAATATCAGTAATTTTTAATTGAGGATTAGAGGGCGTTTCTATCCAAAATAGCTTTGTATTAGGCTGTATAGCAGCTTTTACGGCTGATAAATCTGTCATATCGACCGTAGTCAGTGATAAGCCCCATTGTGCAAACACCTCTGTAATCAATACATTCGTAGCATAATAAGCATCGTCTGGCGTGATGATGTGGTCACCTGATTTTAGGCTTTGAAACAACGCTGTAGTAGCAGCCATCCCCGAAGCAAAAGCCAAACCTACGGCTCCATTTTCAAGCAATGCCATGCTTTTTTCTAAGAGTTGACGATTGGGATTATCCGCCCGTGAATAAACGTAGCCATGTGCATAAGAGCCGTCTGTTTCACGCTCAAAAGTGGTTGATAAATAAATGGGCGAAATAACAGCTCCTGCATTAGCATCATGCATTTGGGTAGACTGTATCGCTAGTGTTTCGATTTTCATGTGTACAATGAAGTATTTGTAATCCTTTCTTCAAAATAACAAAATCTGTTCATCATATCACAGTACAAAGGCTAATTTAAGCAGTGCTATCTTTCATTATTGATAAATAATACCCTATATTGTTTACCAATAATTCAGCAAAAACTAAAATCAAACTGATTCATTTTTACCCCTTTGAATCAGTCAATGTTAATAATGCTCCTTGGGGAGGAGACTAAACTATGGAAAATAATTCTAGACGGGATTTTCTCAAGAAAAGCTCATTGGCTGTTGCGGGTTTCTATATTGTACCTCGCCATGTATTAGGAGGAAAAGGGTTTATTGCTCCTTCGGATAAACTCAACATTGCGGCGATTGGTTGCGGAGGCAAGGGTTGGTCGGATATTTTAGGGGCTTACGATAGTGGTAGAAATAATATTGCTGCCCTTTGTGATATCGACGACAGGCAAATGAAGCAGTCGGTTGAGAAATTCCCTGCTGCCAAAAAGTACAAGGATTTTCGCATCATGTTGGAGAAAGAAAAAGATAATATTGATGCTGTAACGGTTTCTACACCCGACCATACACACTACGTGTCGGCAATGGCAGCAATGAGTTTGGGCAAGCACGTATATGTACAAAAGCCATTGGCGCATAATATTTATGAAGTCAGAAAAATGACTGAGGCTGCTGTACAGCAAAGAGTAGTAACACAAATGGGCAACCAAGGGTCTTCGGGTGATGGTGTGCGAAGAATGATGGAATGGTATAAAGCAGGATTAATTGGTGAAGTATCACGCGTACATGTTTGGACAAACCGTCCTGTATGGCCACAAGGCATTGCTAAACCAACTGCCAAAGTAGAAGTGCCTAAAGAGGTTGATTGGGATTTATGGCTAGGGCCAGCACCTTGGGAAGACTATCAGCCGGGTTATCATCCATTCAACTGGCGTGGTTGGGTAAATTACGGCACTGGTTCTTTGGGCGATATGGCTTGTCACATGATGGATCCACCTTATAGAGTATTAGGCTTAGGATACCCTTCAGAAGTAGAATGTAGTATTGCAAATACTGCTTGGACAGAACCCTTCAAAGAAGGCTATTTCCCTGAAAGTTATCCTGCAGCTTCGATGATTCACTTGAAATTTCCAAGAAAAGGCAAAGCTGATGTAAAAATGACTTGGTACGATGGCGGATTAATGCCTGAACGTCCTGATGAAATTCCAGCAGATGTAAAGCTAGGTGACTGGAGTGGGGGTGTATTATTATTAGGTACCAAAGGCGTAATGATGTGTGGCGTTTATGGTTCAAATCCTACGTTGTGGGGCAATGATACTTTAAAAGCCAAAGGTGAAAAGCTACCAATAACCATAGAAAGAGTAGTGGGTGCCGACGGTGCGGGGCATTATCAACAATGGTTACAAGCTTGTAGAGAAGGTTACGGTAAGCATAAACCTTTGAGTTCTTCTTTTGATTATTCAGGACCAATGTCAGAAGCTGTGCTGATGGGTAATTTGGCGATTAGAAGTTACTTCTTCCGTTCTCCTAAAAAAGACAAGCAATGGTTACAAGAGTTTGATTATAACGGCAGAAAGAAACTCTTGTGGGATGGGAAAGAAATGAGAATTACCAATTTCGACGAAGCTAATCAGTTTGTGAAAAGAGAATATCGTGAGGGGTGGAAATTGTAGCAATAGCAAGGGAGAGCAAATAATTTTGTTCTCCCTTGCTATTATGGAAATTTAATTTCTTTTCTGGGAATGAAAAAACCTTTAATACAATTAAGATTCCTAATACAAATCTGTATATGATTTTTAATTTGAATTCCTGCACCTTCAAAAGCTGGACATCCTTCTGTAAAAACACCTCTTACTGTATCAAAATGTTTTAATTCACTAAATCCATTTCTTGAAATATCAGCATTAATCTTCTCATTGATTTTTTGGTGCAAATATTCAATTACAGCACAATCTAATTCCCTTAAAACTAAATCATGATATTTATCTTTAGGTACATCTTTATTTCTGGGAAGTTCTTTTCCCATAAAATATAAATCTTCTTTCATTAATTCATAATACGATGAAAGGATATTTATGTACTCTGAATCTGTAAAATCTAAACAGTAATCAAGTTGATATACAACTCCTACGACAGATGGCGTGATAAGTTTTCCTCTATCTTTTTTATCTAATGCCCACCTAAGAGCACGTTCATAGTTATTTTCCCAAATATAAAATCCATTACCAAGCCAATCGAAACTCTCTTGGCTCTTTTTTACAATATCAGGTCTAGTAACTAATTCGTTTCTCACAGCTTCATCACATCCGTGAAAACCAAGCATTAAATTTGGTCTTTTACTATACATTATTTAACAGTCTCAACAACCTTTCTCAGGTTACTATAATGACTTGTGAAGTTTTCTTTTCGTGTTAAAATTTTTGCAGACTGTAATGAAGCAATCACTTTAACTCTCTCTTTTTTCTCTGATTTAATTTGTTTAGCTAATGAAGCTAAAAGCTTTATTTGATTTGCTTCCATAAGAATGATTATTTAAATCTTATCTATACAAATCTAAACGTTTTTTTAATATTCTCTATTTTTTACCATTCAATCTTTTCATTTGTTATTTCTTATTATAATCAAATACCCGTAAATTATAAATTGAGAAGCGTTGAACAGCTTTGACAACTTTTAAAAGTTGTCAAAGCTAAACTCAGTCAAGAAACGAATACTATTAACCATAAAACCTCTTAGGGCTAATATGAAGTTTAATCACCACAATCCCTTACTTTTGTATTCAAAAATATAGCACATGAATTTTGATACTTTATCAGCAACACGACAAAATCAATTAATCGCTTTCGACCGTATCCTTACTATCATGGACGAACTCAGAGAGCAATGTCCTTGGGATAAAAAACAGACGATTGAATCTCTCAGACATTTAACGATTGAGGAAACTTATGAGCTTTCAGATGCCATTATTGAAGGCGATATGAAGGAAATCAAGAAAGAAATCGGAGATGTGATGCTGCATTTGGTGTTTTATTCAAAAATTGCTTCTGAAACTAATACTTTCGATATTGCCGATGTGTTGAATGGACTATGTGAAAAACTAATACATCGTCACCCACATATTTATGGGGATGTAAAGGTTGAAAATGAAGAACAGGTTAAGCAAAATTGGGAGGCTTTAAAACTGAAAGAAGGGAATAAGTCGGTGCTAGAAGGCGTTCCAAAATCATTGCCATCTTTGGTAAAAGCCATGAGGATTCAGGAAAAAGCAAGGGGTGCGGGCTTTGATTGGGAAGAAAAACACCAAGTGTGGGAAAAGGTAGAGGAGGAAATGGATGAATTCAAGAATGAATTTAATGTTATTGACAATCAAGCAATTAACATCGATAAAGCTGAAGCTGAATTTGGAGATTTACTTTTTTCTTTGGTAAATTACGCAAGGTTTATTAACATTAATGTAGAAACTGCTTTGGAGCGAACTAACAAAAAGTTTATCAAACGTTTTCAACACTTAGAATTAAGAGCAAAAGAACAAGGCAAAGCCTTACAAGATATGACCTTAGCTGAAATGGATGTGTATTGGGAAGAAGCCAAACGCCTATAATCAGCGAAGGACGAAGAGTCAAAATTTAATTTTGAGAGTGAAACAAACAAACCCGTCAGTCTTTGACCGACGGGTTTTTGATTGTTAACGTATATATACCTTAATAAAACAATATGCTATCGATATAAGTATTTTTTCATTTTTGGTCATCAACGTATATATCTTCTTTTATAATACTCCTTCAATTTTATACACCCATGCATAGTCTGAAGGGTTGGTTGCTGGCGAAAGTGCTGGAGGGGTAATGGTTAATTTATCTCCTTTAATACTTGTTTTTATCGCTCCTTTAAAACCTAATATTTGTACTTTCCCTGTTTTCACACCTGCTACAACGATGGGACTATCTTGCCATTTCGTAGTAATTACATACAAATCTTTTCCTTTGGCAGTAAAATACACTTTTGTATCTTTATCGACCTTTGGGCTATTCGTCCATTTTCTAGTACCATAAATAGCATCACCGTTTACTTTTAGCCATTTACCAATATCACGCAAACGCTGTTGCATAATTACAGGAATTGTACCGTCGGCAGCAGGGCCAATATTTAATAATAAATTACCTCCCCGTGCTACTTTATCTACCAAAATATGAATCAGTTGTTCCGAGGTAGAATAGTCATCCAACATTTCGTTTCTACTAAAACCAAACGACGACCCTATTCCTCTGCATTCCTCCCAAGGATGATTTATTTCCATGCCCGTAGCATTCTGGTCATGTACTAAATCATACTCTGTTGTATAAATCCCTCCATGTTTTGCTCTTGTTTCTTTGCCCCAGCGGTCATTTACTACAATATCATTTTTGGCTGGCGATTCATTGTATAGCCATGATAGAAATTCTGTACTTTTCCACGTTTCAGAAGGATGATCCCACTCGCCATCTGTCCACAATACATCTGGTTTATAGCGAGTCACCAAATCTTTCATTTGTGGTATCATGTGGTCATCCACATATTTATTCACGTTCGATTTATAAAGCGGATTGAACCATTCGTACAATGAGTAATAATAACCCATGCGTAAGCCTTTATTACGCACAGATTTCATCAAATCTCCTGCTAAATCTCTATGAGGATTCAAATCAACCGAATTCCAATTCCAAGATTCTTTGCTTGGCCAAAGGGTATATCCTTCATGATGTTTAGATGTCAACACTACATATTTTGCTCCTGCATCTTCAAATACTTTTGCCCATTCGTTAGGATCAAAAAGCTCACATTTAAAATCCTTGGTAAAGTCTTGGTATTGAAAATCTTTGCCATAAGTATTATTATGAAATTTTGTAAAGGCCGCATAGCTTTTACGGTTTGGGTCAGATATTCCTTTCCAATACCATTCTGAATAACGGTCATAAATACCTACGCCATCTTTGGCAGTTGGTCCCCAAGCGGGAACTGAGAAAAGCCCCCAGTGAATAAAAATGCCGAATTTAGCATCTTCAAACCAAGCAGGAACGGGTCTGGAATCGATGGATTCCCAATTGGCTTCATACTTTTTTTGTGCAAGTATGTGATTGGCAATCAGGGCAAATAAGCAAACGATTAATATTTTTTTCATAATCAAGGTTGAGTAAGTTTTAGTTTTTACAATTGCTAAAGCAAGATATGCTTAAAAATACCCTATTTCTTTAAGGCATAAATACGTACATAATCTACTTCTATTCGCTGAGGGAAAATGCTTTCATCTACCCCTTTTGAACCACCCCAATCTCCGCCAACTGCCAGATTGAGCAATAAATGGAATTTTTGGTCAAAGGGATACTCTGCAAATCCTTTTCCTGTGTTTTCAAAGGTAAAATATAAGGTCGTATCGATGTACATCTCTATTTTACTGGGTGTCCAGTCTAAGCGATATACATGGAAGGCTGTATTGTAGTCATTTACCATCATCTCCGTACCTTTCTGTGTACCTATTACATGATTAAATGCTTTTGTATGGACTGTAGCATGTACATTGCCGGGGTCATAGCCCACGTGTTCCATGATATCTATTTCTCCATTATCTGGCCAAAACTTATCACTATAGTTTTGTTGTGATGCCAACATCCAGATAGCTGGCCAAGTCCCTTTTCCTGTTGGTAGTTTAGCTTTAATTTCAAAGCGACCGTATAAAAAATCGCCTTTGCCTTTCGTTACTAAGCGAGCAGAGGTATAACTATTGCCATTAAAGTTTTCTTTGATAGCTTCAATGACTAGCTTTCCGTTTTCTACTCTCGCATTTTTCAGGTTTTCTTTGGTATAATATTCTAGTTCGTGATTTCCCCAGCCACTACCGCCTACGTCGTAGCTCCATTTTTTGTTATCGGGCAATCCTTCATAGTTGAATTCATCAAACCAAATAGGAGTGCTTTCAAACTGATAAGTAATGGGAGTAGTTGAAGGTGGGGTAACGGTTGGTACTTGGGCTACCAAGTTTTCTTTAGCGCAAGCTGAAAGCAATAGCATCGTGCTGATACTTATGTTAAGTATTAATTTGTTCATAAAAAGAGTGTTTTTGATTTTGTGGAGTTAATTTACTGATAAACTATCACATTACTATGTGTGTTTGTTTTGTATAGCTATCTTTTGTAGGTGCTTTTTTGTAATTTTATAAATACTTTTTTAAGGGCATTCCTCTTAAAAACTTCATTTAAAATCATATTATCCTAAATAATATATGGACTTCAAACTTGTTTCAGAGTACAAACCTACTGGCGACCAACCTCAAGCGATTGCGAAATTGGTAGAAGGGATTCAAAATGGCGAACAATCTCAAACATTGCTTGGTGTAACGGGCTCAGGTAAAACATTTACTGTGGCTAATATGATTACACAGCTCAATCGTCCCACCTTGATTTTGAGCCATAATAAAACGTTAGCCGCACAGCTTTATGGAGAATTCAAACAGTTTTTTCCAGAAAATGCGGTTGAATATTTCGTTTCTTACTATGACTATTATCAGCCCGAGGCCTTTATTGCTTCTACTAATACTTATATCGAAAAAGACCTCGCCATCAATGAGGAAATTGATAAGCTTCGCTTAGCAACTACTTCTGCCTTGATGTCTGGTCGCAGAGATGTTATCGTCGTCGCTTCGGTTTCTTGTATTTATGGTATGGGTAATCCAGAAGAGTATCGCAAAAGTATTCTTCGTTTCGGTGTGGGTGAAATTATTTCTCGTAATCAGTTTCTATATCGTTTAGTCGAAATCTTGTACGCTCGTACTGAGGTAGAATTTACGCGAGGTACTTTCAGGGTAAAAGGCGATACAGTTGATATCTGCTTGCCTTATGCAGATTTTGGTTATCGAATTATTTTCTTTGGCGATGAAATAGAGGCTATTCAACGCATTAATCCACAAACAGGGAAGAAGATTTCGGATGAAAAAATGATTGCTATTTTCCCTGCCAATCTTTTTGTAACGGGGAGGGATGTCCTGATGAATGCCATCAATTATATCCAAGACGATTTGGTATCACAAATCAAGTTTTTTGAAAGCGAAAGTCGCCTGCAAGAAGCCGACCGCATTAAACAAAGAACAGAATTTGATTTAGAAATGATGCGTGAGTTAGGGTATTGCTCTGGTATCGAAAATTATTCTCGTTATTTCGACCAACGCAAACCTGGGCAAAGACCTTTCTGCCTCTTAGATTTCTTTGCAGACGATTTCTTATTGGTTGTGGATGAAAGCCATGCTACGATGCCACAAATCAGAGCCATGTGGGGTGGTGACCGTTCTAGAAAAGAGGCTTTGGTAGATTATGGTTTCCGTTTGCCTTCGGCGATGGATAACCGGCCGCTTACTTTCCAAGAATTTGAGAATATCACTGGACAAACAGTGTTTGTATCGGCAACGCCTGCTGACTATGAATTAAGGCGTTCGGAAGGGGTAGTGGTGGAGCAAATTATTCGTCCGACAGGATTATTGGATCCAGAAATAGAAGTGCGACCTAGCTTAAACCAGATTGATGATTTACTAGAAGAAATTTATATCAGGATAGAGCGCGAACAAAGGGTTTTAGTAACGACACTGACCAAAAGAATGGCGGAAGAGTTATCTAAATATCTGGATAAAGTAGGGGTAAAATGCCGCTACATTCACTCGGAAATCAAGACGTTAGAGCGTGTTGAGATTCTTAGAGAATTGAGAATGGGTGTATTTGATGTATTAGTTGGGGTAAACCTATTGCGTGAAGGGTTAGACTTACCAGAAGTATCTTTAGTAGCCATTATGGATGCAGATAAAGAGGGTTTCTTACGCGATATTCGCTCATTAATCCAAACAATAGGTCGTGCGGCTAGAAATGACCAAGGCAAAGTATTAATGTATGCCGACCGTATTACGGGTTCGATGGAAAAAGCGATTGATGAAACCAATCGTAGGAGAACCATTCAGATGGAATACAATGCTGTAAATGGCATTACACCAAAAACCATCTTGAAGTCGAAAGAAAAAATCATGGAGCAGACTTCTATTGCTGATGTAATGGGTAAATCTACCAAGAAAACCAATTACTACGAAGAATCTAAAGAAGTAGCCATGGCCGCCGACCCTGTAATGGCGTACATGAGTAAAGATGAATTACAAAAGCAGTTAAAGAAAGTAACATCAGACATGGAAAAAGCTGCCAAGGAACTAGACTTTGTTATCGCAGCTAAACTGCGTGATGAAATGTTGGGCTTGAAAAAGATGATTGCGGAGAAATAGTAAGCTTTAGGCGGTAGGCTTTAAGCTTAAAATGATTAATTTGAGAAGAATAAACGTTAACTTCAATAGGTTAAACAAGTATCTTTTCTTAAAAAATCTAACACGATAATAAATGTCACCTTACTATTAGGATGCGACTTAAGTCGCACCCTAATAGTAAATATTGTTTTTGATACTAAAGGCATAATTTTTAAACATATTCATCCTCATCAATAAAAACTAAATCATGAAAAAATCCTTACCTCTTTTCCTCATTTGTTTGTTGCTCTGTCGTTTGGGCTTTGCTCAGCAAGAAATCATTGATGAACTCAATCAGAAATATAAACAATACACTGTTATTTCAGATAAAATCTGGCAATTAGCTGAACCTGGATATTTAGAGGATAAAACATCTGAATTGTTGATAACTGAATTGACCAATGCGGGCTTCCAAGTGAAAAGAGGCATTGGAGAAATGAAAACTGCTTTTGTAGCTACTTATGGTTCGGGGTATCCAACCATTGGAATTTTGGCAGAAATGGATGCGCTCCCGGGTTTATCTCAGGAGGCTGTCCCTTTTAGAAAAGCAAAATATGTAAATGCTTATGGACATGGTTGTGGACATAATCTTTTTGGGGTAGGTTCGGTTGCAGCGGCAATTGCGACAAAAAACTGGATGGAAAAAGCCAAAATCAAAGGGGCTATTCGTTTGATAGGTACACCTGCTGAAGAAGGCGCTGGCGGAGGAAAAACTTATTTGGTAAAAGAAGGTGTATTTAAAGACATTGATGCTGTGTTACATTGGCACCCTGGTGATAATAATAATGCAAGTCCAAATTCGTCTTTGGCTTACAGGGTAGCTAATTTTAGTTTTTCTGGTTTAGCAGCACATGCTTCGGCTAGTCCCGAAAAAGGACGTTCGGCACTGGATGCTGTAGAAGCAATGAACTATATGGTGAACATGATGCGTGAGCATATTTCGCCAGATACAAGGATTCATTATGTCATCAAAAATGGTGGACTTACATCAAATATTGTCCCAGATTATGCCATGGTAGAATATACGGTTAGAAATCCATCAGCCCAAGGGTTAGAAGAAGTATGGAGGAGGGTGATGAAAACTGCTGAAGCAGCCGCTTTAGGTACAGAAACTAGGATGACTTTTGAGGTATTAGCAGGCTTATATAATTTATTGCCTAATGATGTGTTAGCGAAAGAGATGCAAAAAAGTTTAGAAAAGGTAGGTGGCGTAAAATACACTCCTGAGGAAACAGACTTTGCCGAAAAGATACGTTTAACCGTTAATTCACAAAGCCTTGCACCACTAAAGGAGGCTCAAGAAGTTAGACCTTATGCTGCTGGATTGTTTTTCCCTGCTTCAACAGATGTGGGGGATGTTAGTTGGGTAACACCTACCGCGGGTTTATCAACCGCCACTTGGGTAACGGGCATACCTGCACATAGTTGGCAGGCTGTAGCTTGTAATGGCATGAGTATTGGTCACAAAGGAATGATTAATGCCGCAGAAACTATTGCCCTTACTGCCCAAAATCTATTTAAAGACACCAAGCTTATAGAAGAATCAAAAGAGGAATTATATAAAAGAAGAGGAGGGAAGGTTTTTGAATATAAATCATTGGCAGGAGATAGAAAACCTCCTTTAGATTATAGGAAATAAGGTTACTAAATTAACTTTGATATTTCTTCAAGAAACAATTAATGTTTTTTGGGGTTCTATTAAAGTTATTTGTGTGTTATGTGATATTATCGTTAAGAAAATCACTCACTCACAATTCACTAAATCACCATTAAAAAACATGTATAAAATTTACGGTATCGCTAATTGCGATACAATGAAAAAAGCCATGACTTGGCTAAAAGAAAATGATATTTCTTTCGAGTTTCATAATTATAAAAAAGACGGGCTTACTAAAGAGAAAGTGGAGGAATGGCTTACACAAAAACCTTGGGATGTATTAGTTAATCGTGCAGGCACTACTTGGAAGAAATTAAGTGACGAAGAGAAAGCAACCGATGCAGAAACAGCTACTGAATTAATGTTAAAGCATACTTCTATCATTAAACGACCTATTATTGAAGCAGAGAATATCGTTGCAGTAGGCTTTAAACCAGACATGTATCAAGAAATCTTGAAGTAAAATGGCTCTTTTATCAGATGAATCTCCTTTAAAAGCATTGATGAACAACTTTGTCCAAGCTGGTGAGGTTGTTTATATCGGTATTCGCCCAGCCTCTCGTCAGCCTGTAATAGGTGTTGAACAAACGATGGCTCGTATCGGAACGGGGCTAGATGGCGACCGCTATAAAGGTAATGCGGATAGCAAAAGACAAGTAACGTTGATTCAAGCAGAACATTTGGATGCAATAGCCTCTTTCCTAGGAAAATCAGAAATTGACCCTGCTTTAGTCCGCAGAAATATTGTTGTCAAGGGCATTAATCTATTAGCTTTAAAAGAAAAGAGATTCAAAATTGGAGAGGCTATTTTAGAAATGACTGGACTATGTCATCCTTGCAGTAGAATGGAGACTATACTAGGCGAAGGTGGCTATAATGCCATGCTTGGGCACGGTGGTATTACTTGCAAAGTGATTGAAGAAGGCACTATTAAAATAGGTGACAGCATAGAAGCATAGTAAAGGTTAAAAAGACTAAATTCTTTTTATATGTATCTATTGTGCATTTTAGGAAATTACATTTTTCTTATAATATACAAAAGCCCTTAAAGTAATATATGATTACTCTAAGGGCTTTATTATGCTCTATAGTGCTAAATAATCAACATTTAAAGCACATTTATCATGATTGACATAGGGAATTATATATAATTTTTCAATTATCTACTAAATCGATAGGATATATTATTTCTATATATTAAATTTGAAACCAAATCATATAAAACCTCCCATTTATGAAAACAAAATGCCTCTTTACAAAGCAATTTTCGACAAATGTAAGTTCGAATATGCTCATTAAAATAACACAAAACGTGCTTTTAGAAAGCTGTTGTTGTTGTTAAATCTATTAATAATTATACCACAAATCATCAGTTTTAGATGAAGATTCTTAAAGATTTTACAAGAAATATTATATAAAAAACAATTACAATGAAACATTTTTTCAAACTAGCTTTATTAATTGGAGTAATTCTTATTCCCAAATTTTTATTCGCCCAAAACGCACCTACAATCAATGCTACTATTTCAGGTAGAGTAATCGATTCACGTACTAATGAAATTTTAGTAGGTGCTACAGTGTCAATTAAAGGAACTACCAATGGTGCGGCGACTGATGCAAATGGAGAGTTTGCGCTTGTTACTGGTCAAAAACTTCCTTTTACTGTTATTGTATCGTTTGTGGGTTATCAGAAAAAAGAAGTAATCGTAAGTGGTGATAAAATTGAAATCAGACTTGACGAAAACACCAATGAACTTACTGACGTTGTAGTAACTTCAAGACGTCGTCAAGAGTCTATCCAAGATATTCCTATTCCTATTTCAGTAATCCGTGGTGCTGTTGCTGAAGATGCTGGTGCTTTCAATCCAAACCGTTTGAAAGAAATGATTCCTTCAGTACAGTTATATTCTTCTAATGGTAGAAATACGACGTTAAATATCCGTGGATTAGGTTCGTCATTCGGTCTTACAAACGATGGTATTGACCCGGGTGTTGGTTTTTATGTTGACGGTGTATATTATGCAAGACCTGCTGCAACTGCGATTGACTTTGTTGATGTTGACCGTATTGAAGTATTACGTGGGCCACAAGGAACGCTGTTTGGTAAAAACACTACTGCGGGTGCATTTAACATTACAACAAGACCTGCAAGCTTTACGCCAGGAGCAACTTTTGAAACAACTTATGGTAATCTGAACTATATTCAAGCAAAAGCCTCTATTACAGGTCCTATTAGTAAAAAATTAGCAGCGAGAGTTTCATTCTCAGGTACTCAAAGAGATGGAACAATCTTCAATACAACGACATTAAAGCCTACGAATGCATTAAACAACTTAGGTTTTAGAGCTCAATTACTTTATACGCCTTCTGAAAATGTAAATATTACTTTTGCAGGAGACAATGCTCGTCAGAGACCAGATGGAAATGCAACGGTTGTGGCTGGTGTCGTAACTACTCAGCGTGCTGCTTATCGTCAATTCAATGCTATCATTGCTGATTTGAATTATAAATTGCCAACTACTAATCCATTCGACAGAATAACAGATGCTGATTCTCCATGGAGAGTTAATAACGATTTCGGTGGTGCTTCGATTAACATTGATGCTAAAATTGGTAAAGGAACACTTACTTCAACAACAGCATGGCGTTACTGGATTTGGGATCCATCAAACGACAGAGACTTTATTGGTTTACCAGTACTAACAAAATCTCAAGGAAATTCAAGACATGATCAATGGACACAAGAGGTTCGTTATGCAGGACAGTTCTCTGAAAAATTAAGTGGTGTTTTTGGTGTATTCTTGATTGACCAAGTATTAACTTCTGACCCTGTTCAAACAGAAGAATCAGGTTCTGCACAATGGAGATTTGCACAAAGTTCAACGTCTGCTTTATGGAAAACACCAGGATTATTTGATGGTTTTGGTACAAAAACAACATCACGTCTTCATACGTTAGGTGCGGCTGTGTTTACGCAAGCTGACTGGTCTATCACAGATAAATTGCACTTATTACCAGGTCTTCGCTTTAACTACGATAAAAAAGATGTTGATTACAAACGTGAGACTTACGGTGGATTACAAACAACTGACCCTGCTTTGTTAGCCTTGAAAAATGGTGTTTACACCAATCAAGCTTTCAACTTTAGTGTAAATGAAAATAACGTTTCAGGACAAATAACGTTAGCTTATAAGCCAACTAAGTCATTAAATGCATTTGCTACTTATGCTAACAGTTATAAGCCAGTAGGGGTTAATTTAGGAGGCTTACCAACAGCTAATGGTGTAACATTAATTGAATTGGCAAGAGTAAATCCTGAATATGTAACACACTATGAAGTAGGGGTAAAAACAAGACCAACTCCTCAGACTTCTTTAAACGTTACTATTTACAACACTGACATTAAAGATTACCAAACACAAGTTCAAACAGCTGAAGTTGGTGTAAACAGAGGTTATTTAGCGAATGCTGAGAAAGTAAGAGTAAAAGGTGTTGAAGTAGACGGAAGTATTAGAGTAAGCGAACATTTATCTTTCACTGGTGCGGTTTCTTATACTGACGGAAAGTATGTTTCATTCAAAAATGCACCAGTACCTTTGGAAGAAACAGGAGCAGCATCTGCTTTCAAAGATATTTCTGGCGGTGATTTACCAGGGATTTCAAAATGGGCAGGTTCATTGGGTGGTGAAATTACTGGAAATGGTAAATTCTTAGAACTAAAAGGTAAATATTTCCTTGCGCTTGATGCTTATTATCGTTCTTCATTCTCTTCAAGTGCTTCGCCATCAAAATATTTGAATATCGAAGGCTATGGCTTATTGAATGCTCGTGTTGGCTTCCGTGCGTCAAATGGTATCTCTGTAATCATTTGGTCTCGTAATTTGACAAATACAGACTATTTTGAACAATTATTACCTGCGGCTGGTAATGCTGGTCAATATGCAGCTGTGTTAGGTGACCCACGTACTTTTGGTGTAACCCTTAGATATGCTTTTTAATACAACTGAATAATAAATACTTTAAGTAAAATAGACCTCCTCCTTAGGATTAATTCCAAAAGGTGGAGGTCATTTTATTATTATCAATATTGCCACAATTTGTTCACCTTACATCTTCAAAAATCCATTAAAATGGACAATGTTTTCATTTTACAACATTACGGTGCTTTATAAAGAGTAAATTTATAGTAGGTATTCAAATAGGTTAGACCTTTATATTTCACTATTATTTTACCACTTTATGACTCAAATAATACCTTTATAGCTAAAATTTCACACAATTACCTGCCTTAATAAATACTCTCAGTAACGAATCTGTAAGTTATAACTGACAAATATTCTACCAAAGTGAATGCTATAATCTCTTTAAGAAGTTGACTAAAAGCTTTAAAAATTACAATCCCACATTATTTTCTTCATTAAAATACGAATAGTGATTTCTATTTTTGATAATATTCAAAAGATAAACTTATAAAATTGAGTTTTTTTAGGATTTCCTTGATTAATATTGTGAATAATTATTTAGTAACAGTAGTAAAACCGCCAAAATAACTTTAATCTTATTTCTGAATATTTTGAAAATCTCATTTATCGGTTCTGGAAACGTAGCTTGGCATCTATCTCAAGCACTAGAAAACATTGGTCATAGTGTAGAGGAAGTATATAGTCGCAATCCTAAACACGCTGAAGCACTTACTAAATTGCTTTACAATGCGTCTGCCCATCATTCTCTTGATTTTAGGGATTCAGCTGCACAAATCTTTTTTCTTTGTGTTTCAGATGATGCCATCTCTGAAGTAATCAAGCATTTAACACTTCCATTAGATGCTATACTTATCCACACTTCTGGAAGTAAGTCACTTCATGAAATGGATGAAATGCTTCGCGTATATAGCGATATCCCCATCAAAACAGGCGTATTTTACCCCGTTCAGACCTTTTCCAAAGTGTTCCACGTGAATTTTAGTACAATTCCCATCTGTATTGAGTCAGATAATGAGAGTGTGGAAAACATGTTGATAACTCTTGGGCAAGACCTCTCGGACATTACTTATGCCGTTAATTCAGAAGAAAGAAAAGTGCTTCATGTGGCAGCTGTATTTGCTTGTAATTTCACAAATCACTTATTAGGCATAGCGCAGGAATTGATGGAAGAGAACGACCTTGAGTTTGATTTGTTGAAACCGCTAATTCACGAAACCGTTAGAAAAGCCTTGGAATCAAAAAATATATTCAATGTTCAGACAGGCCCTGCCGTTAGAGATGATCAAAAAATAATTAATCAACATTTACTCTTCTTGAAACAATTGCCCGATTATCAACATATTTATCGTGCTTTATCAGAAGGAATTTCTCATCAAAAACACAAATGACTTTAGACGCTTTTAAGCAAATCAATACTTTCGTATTTGACATTGATGGTGTAATGACAGACGGCTCTGTACACGTATTAGATACGGGAGAACATTATCGTACTTTTCATATCAGAGATGGCTATGCGATAGAACGTGCCGTGCAAGCTGGCTATCGCCTTTGCGTCATCACAGGAGGCAAACATGAAGGTGTACGCAAAAGATTACAGAACTTAAAAATTCATGATGTATTTATGGGTTCTGGTGGAAAAAGCAAAATCCAGATTTACCAAGATTGGCTGACAACATCTGGTATTCCAGAAGAAAATATCTTGTATATGGGCGACGATTTGCCTGATTATGAAGTAATGATTCGCCCAGATGTGCTTTCTACTTGTCCTGCTGACGCCTGTGATGAAATTCTAGCTATTGCTAAATATATTTCTTTTCAAAAAGGAGGTAAGGGTGCTGTAAGGGATGTGATAGAACAAGTAATGCGTGCAAAAGGAGAGTGGCTAAAATTTGAGCAATAAAGAATAATAATGGTTAACCTTTGGGTTTAAACTGTGGTTTGGAGCAAAAGTTAAATCCGTGGTTTGTGGCACACAAAACACAAGGCCAAACAAAAAACGGTAACCGCAAGGGTTACCGTTACAAATATTCTAATGTAAAAGTCAAATGAATTTCCTAAAGTCATACAGTCCAAAGTCCTTTAGTCTTCCAAGGAAATAACCTCAAAATTATTTCACATGCTTTTGATAAGTCTCTAAATCTTTATCTCCACGACCAGAAAGGTTAATTACTACTACTTCATCTGGCTTTGCGCCTAATTTTGATAATACTGCCAAGGCATGAGCAGATTCCAACGCTGGAATAATTCCTTCTAATAATGAAAGCTCCATCGCAGCATCAATTGCTTCTTGGTCTGTTACATCAAAAAAAGTAGCTCTTTTACTTTCAAATAAATGCGCATGCATAGGTCCAATACCTGGGTAATCTAACCCTGCTGAAATAGAATGAGGCTCTACTACTTGTCCATCTTCTGTTTGCATCAAAATACTTCTACTCCCATGTAATACTCCTGGTTTACCTAAAAAAGTAGTAGCTGCCGACAATCCAGAATTAACGCCATGTCCTGCTGCTTCTGCCGCAATCAATTTTGTTTCTTCGTCGTGCAAGAAATGATAAAAAGCACCCGCCGCATTAGAACCTCCACCTACACAAGCAATTACATAGTCTGGATTAGTCTTACCTGTTTTCTCTTTCAATTGTACTTTAATTTCTTCTGAGATAACCGACTGAAAGCGTGCTACCATATCAGGGTAAGGATGTGGACCCACTACCGACCCAATGATATAATGCGTATCAACAGGATTATTAATCCAGTGACGCATGGCTTCGTTTGTTGCATCTTTCAACGTTTTTGAGCCACTAGTTGCTGGTACAACTTTAGCACCTAACATTTTCATGCGTGCTACATTGGGTGCCTGACGTTGAATGTCTATTTCACCCATATAAACTATACATTCTAAGCCCATTAAAGCACATACTGTAGCCGTGGCTACACCATGCTGACCAGCACCCGTTTCTGCCACAATTTTGTGTTTGCCCAAACGCTTTGCCATTAATATCTGACCAATCGTATTGTTTACTTTGTGTGCACCCGTATGACAAAGGTCTTCTCTCTTTAAATAAACTGTCGTATTATATTTTTCAGAAAGACGTTTGGCTAAAAACAAAGGAGTAGGACGCCCCACATAGTCTTTCAAAAGGCCTTCAAATTCTTGTTTAAATGAAGGTTCAGCCATAATGCTGAGGTAGGATACCCTTAATTCTTCAACATTAGGATATAGCATTTCAGGAATAAATGCTCCGCCAAATTGTCCGTAATATCCTTTATCATTTACATTAAATGTTTCTGGTGCTATCATATCGATGTTAAGATTGCTTCTGTTGGTTTTAATATCTTGATTAATTCACTGATTTTTTCGATGTCTTTCAAGCCCGGCGCTAGTTCAAATTTACTGTTTACATCTAAAGAATGAATTTTTAAGCCTGTTAATTCCATGGCTTTAGAGGCGTTGTCTAGGTCTATCCCTCCGGCTAAAAAAAATGGTTTGTCGTTATCATATCGGCGGAGCGCCGACCAATCGAACGTAGTGCCGTTTCCTCCTTTTAAATCCCCTTTGGTATCAAACAAAAAATAATCGCAGTAAGGCTTATAATTCAGGAGTTTCCCAAAATTGAATTGACTATCGATAGAAAAGGCTTTAATGATATTAACACCTTTGAATTTGAGGTTTCTACAAAAATCAGGCATTTCCTCTCCATGCAATTGAACATAGTCTAAGGCATACCTCTTTACTTTATCTAAAATATATGCTTGGGTTGCATTGACAAAAACACCTACTTTCTTTACAGTATGTGGAAATGATTTCAATAACTCTTCATCTAGTTCCTCTCCGACAAAGCGGCTTGATTTTTCGAAAAAAATAAATCCCATATAGTCGGGACCAAGTTCAAGTAACTCTTTGATATTTTCAGCGTTACGCATTCCACAAACTTTTAGTCTCATCTTATCAAGTGGTCAAATACATTTTATTCATTTTGCTTAATTACTTACACAAAGTTAGTGAAAATCAACGATTTTTTATTAATCAGTAATGCATAGAATCGCAAGGATTGCTCTATAAATTAGCATTGTAATATCAAAAATAGGTATATTCAGAAAGTTTTCGTTTTAAGAGCTTAATCGTTTAGCACAATTATTCATAAAAAACTGAAATCAATTCTGCTACACAAGCAGGCTTTTCTTGTCCTTCTATCTCAAAAATACAATTCATCGTTACTTTCAGTACTTTTGGCTGTACTTCTTCTGCTTCTAATACACTTGCTTTCATGCTTACTTTGCTTCCCGCTGGCACGGCCGTAGTAAACCTTATTTTGTTGGCACCATAATTCAAGCCCATCTTCACCGATTCAACCTTGAAAAGCTCGGTCATAAATTTGGGCGCTAACGATAATGTTAAGAATCCATGCGCTACTGTTTGTTGAAAAGGTGAATATTTCTTAGCCATTGCTTCGTCTACATGAATCCACTGAAAATCGTGCGTAGCTTTGGCAAAATCATTAATCATTGCCTGTGTAACAGTCGTGAAAGATGTTGTGCCGATTGTTGTACCAATACTATTTTTTAATGCGAGAAGGTCTTTAAAAATTACCATTGTGAATAATTGATTTGAAAATGATTGTCACAATTTACGGTTTTTGAACGAACAATAAAAAAGCCTCCGTTCCCGTAGGTTGGAGGCTTCGTATCGCTAGAGGTTAAAAATTCCGTTAGAGTTTTAGGCTATCAGCAATTCTTAAAGTGTTGTTGCTGATTTGTTGATTCAAAATAACAACAAAATTCTGAAGCTTTGTCTCAATGAAATGTTAATACTTGTTAATGAAATGTTAACGTTGCTGTTGTTAACAAATAAAGCCCCAGAAATACGATTTCCTGAGGCCTTATTGCTACATAGTTAGAATATTTTAGTCTTTATTATTGATGTTTTTCTTATCAAGATTCATTTGATAGAAGTATGATGCTAACAAGCCCAAACCTCCGAAAACAAAAATCATTGAGAAATGAGCGGTGTCGTCATCTATGTTAATAAGGCTTTCTAAAAGACTTCCCATTAACAAGCCTATTCCAAAACCGATTAACACAAATCCCCAACGCAAAGAGTGACTTGGATTTACATTAAAACTTTTAGAGCTTTTTTCGGGTGGAGCAATTCCTTTGGCTATCATTGCCATTTTTTCGTCGTTATCATACTTGCGTAAGAACACAATCATTGTAAAAGTACCAATAATGGCTACAATTGGCACCATAATGCCGATAATGGGTACGAGGCTATCTAAATTTTCCATTGTTATAAAATGTTTTTTTGTTTTTTCGTGAATTTTTAAATCTTGCCGATATGATGTAATAAAATTGATTTAGGTTACAGGTATTTTAAAAAAATAAAAAAAGTTATCTTAGTGTAACCTTTTTAGCGGATGTGGCATCCTATCAATGTGAAAATCAAAGAAACAGATAATTCAATCATTCAGCGCATTTTGTCAGGTGACAAGTCGGGCTATAGAGAGCTCGCCAATCGTCATAAAGACTATGCCTTTACGGTTGCCTACAAAATTGTAGGTACACGTGAGGATGCGGAAGAGGTTGCTCAAGATGCTTTCATTCAGGCTTTTCATGCGTTACCTAATTTTAATCAGGAGGCAAAGTTTACTACTTGGTTTTACAGGATTGTATTTAATGCAGCGTTGATGTTTAAGCGAAAGAAAAACATTGTAGCGGAAGACATTACTTTATCTGAAGCTGCCCAAGAGGCTACCGCTGATACGAGTAATGATTTAAAAACGAATGAGCAGAAAAAGTACATTCAACAGGCCTTGAACCAGCTTTCGCCCGATGATGTTACGATGATAACGCTCTTTTATTTGAAGGAACAATCTTTGGAAGAAATAGCTCAAATCGTCGGAATTTCAGCAGAAACAGTGAAAGTAAAACTTTGTAGAGCCCGAAAACGACTAGGAGAAGAAATGAAAAGGATTTTAGGAAATGAAGTAAGAACATTAATCTAAGTTTGAAAGATTTTCAAACGAACAACAATATGAAAGAGGAAGAGATTTTTGATATTCTTGATGGCTTGGCTTCTGAGGAAACAATTATTCGCCATCAAGCTTTACTGATAAACGACGAGGCATATCGCTCGCTTTTTCAGGAATATGCCGATACCCATGCTTTGCTGGAAGCAATGCCTATGGAAAAAACTGCTGTTAATTTTACAGATAGGTTAATTGACCAATGGGAGTTGTCGCAAGCACTAGTATTGGAAAGAAAGCCAAGTAGACTACCTTTTTACTTTTTAATTGGTGCAGGTATTATCTTGATTGCATCTTTGCTTGTTGTGTTCTCTATGAGTAACTTATCAACAGTACAAGTGGATTTGAATCCTACGTTGTCAATATTGAGAAATAAACTATTTATTAATAGCTTATTGACTATCAACTCGATATTAATTTTAAAGTTTCTTGATAAGAAATTCTTGAAGCCTTATTTTGAAAAAAAATATCATGTTAGCTTGTAAATTGAGGTATTAAACTCTCTTCCTATTAGCAGGTGAATTAATTCACCTGCTAATAGAAAAAATAGAAATTAACACTCTTAATTATTACTAGGGAGGGACTTAAGTGCCTCCCTAGTGATAATTAAGAGTGTTTTAATATAGCTTATACCAATAACTTATCCGCTTTCACAGCCTCAAATTCACTCTTTTCGCTTTCGCACATTGAACAACAATATTTGTCTGGTAAATCAGCAAATTTTATCCCTACTCCAATACCATTTACGGAATCGCCAAAACGACTGTCATATATGGTAAAACAGGTTTTACATTGAAATATCTCTACTTCTGCTTCTTTATTTGCTATTGCCTTTTTCACAACAGTAGCATCTATTTTATGGACTGCATAAAAACGCTTCGATAAGCGTTGTAACATTTCGGGAACGTGTGCTTTGTTTACCCCCTTTTCAAACAATGTCAAGGCACGCGTATTAGGATTAAAATCTACGGTATGATAAATATCAAACACGCTAGAAAGTCCTGCAAAAATCTTTCGTTTTTTGATAACTACCGACCCAAACACTTCTGATTTAGAACGTGTTTGAATGGCGAAGCTCAAACCAAAAGTACGTACATCTTCATCATCAAATTCGCGAATGATGGCTTTTTTCAAGGACAGCCCTTCAGGTGACAAATCTTCTACTTGCCAGTTCAACTCATTTGCTGCATGACGAACGTTGATGCCATATTTTCCTAGTAATTTATCCCAAAGATTACGGTGTTTGTTCTCAATTGCTTTGATGATTAATGACTTCCAAGGGGTTGTACAAATCTGCCCAACTTTTGTTTCAAGACATAAGTCACAAATTTCTATGAGAAAGTCAAGCGGGAATGTTTCATTCCTACGATAAATGCCCAACCATGTTTTTTCACCGTAGCGATTGAAGCCCTCATAATAGGGTAGAGAGAATTTGGGTAATATCAGTTCTTCACGAATGACTTGTGAAATAATTTCTCCCTTGGCAATTACTTTTTCATACACTTCGTTTTCGTCCATTTCGCCTGCTTCTAGGATTACTTCCTCTATTCGCTGACAAACTTTGGGAATTTCTAAGGTATAAATCAATATCGGAAAGCAAAAAACTTTGTTCGATTGCTTAAAACGCACGTATAAATACCAGAAGTTTTGAATAGGAGAGGCGATGAAATTTAAATTGCCTGTAAAAAATGGCGTGAACGACTGCTGGGAATCAGAAATATTGATTTTTAGCTGTGGTTCGTAATCAAATCCATCAAAAATATCTTTATAAATGCCTTCTGATATCCACTGCCCCGTTGGGAATACTTCTTCTGCACAATACGAAGAAATAATATTAGGTTTTTTATCTGAATCCTCTTCAAAAGCAATATTAGTTTCGTCCAATTTTTTCTTAAATTCTACTATACCACTTCCACGAACGATTTCAGACTTGACATACATCAGTAATTGTTGTCTTGCTCCGAAGCTTACTTCTCTAACTCCCGCAGTTTTAGCTGCTAAAAGAATACTTTGTAAAGTGCCTGGCGATACGATTCCACCAGTTAGATTTATTTTAAGTAATGAGTAATCTTTCATGATTGATATTTTTTAAAAAATAAATCAAATATATAAATATTTAGCACAACATCATAGTTATTTATACTTAATATACTGAAAATCAAAGCTGTATTATAAGTAAAAACTTCGTATAACTATTTTTATATTTTATATAAATACGTTTTTTAAAATTGTATTATTTCTATAAATATGATTTTTTTTAGAGGAACTTTCTTGAAAAAGTGAAAAAAGTTATCATTCTATGATTGAGTTATCAAATTCCTTTTATAAGTTTACATCGTCAAACGAATGACACGAATAAAATTCTAAGAGCTGAGTTGAAAATTAAATTCAATTTCATTTTCATAACAAAAGCATCTTTTATTGAGTGACGTCCAGATAGAAAATACTTTTCGATACTGAAAATAAATCTTAGAAAAATACAAATTATCCTTTTAATAACTTTCATCATTAATAACAATTAAATAATAAAGTCATGAACAAGAACACAGTTAAAGCATTTATCGTAGCAGTTACTATGGTTTGCTTATCAAACGTAAATACATTTGCTTCAAATTTTGACGAGTCTGCTAGCCTAGTAAAAAGCAAAATCGCTCAAGTAAATAACTCATTAAGCTTCAACGTTTGGGTTGATAACGTAGCTAGCAAAAAAGTAGTAGTAGTAGTTACTGATGCTGACAAAAACGAAATTCACCGTGAATATGTTGATACTAAAGGTGGTAAATTCGCAAAAACTTTCGATTTCTCTAGCTTAGCTGACGGTAAATATACTATCGAAGTAATTAGCCAAAATGTTAATGTTGTTGAATCAAAATCTTTTGAGATCAAAACAAACCTTATCACAAACCGTGACGTAGTTGTAGCTATCCGTTAATCTTAAAACATTAACGACTATGGCAAAACAGCATTTTAACCTCTGTACAATGAATTTAGGGAAGTATGTCTAGCGATATCTTCCCTATTTTTATGTCCAATATTATGCTTCTGCCAATACTTCCTTTAATGCATTTTCCAAAATTGCTCTTACTTCGGGTCTACAACTTCCGCAACCCATTCCTGCTCCTGTTTGTGAACATAAGGCTGTAAAATCTTTACATCCACCAGCAATCGTATTTTTCAAATTGCCTTCGCCTACACTATTGCAAGAACAAACTAACTTACCCATTACTGGGTCTGCTTTTTTGCCACTTCTCAATAATTCCAAACGCTTATCAGATAGCTCTATTTCGTTAGCAATCAGCCCTTTGAATTCTAAAAATTCAGATTTGTCACCAATCAGAATTGCGCCTACCAATTTATCTTTGTGGATAATACATTTTTTGTAATATCGCTTGGCTTTGTCTATAAAAATAACTTCCTCATACTCAGACGACTTAGGCGTATCAATCATCCCTAATGAACATAACTGAACCCCTTGAATCTTCATGATATTCATTGAAAGCGAGCCTTTGTAATAACTTGCATAGTCGCCTGCAATGTATTTGGCAATCACATCGGCTTGTTGCTCGGCAGCGGCAGTAATACCCCACATTTGTCCACGCCACTGCGCAATTTCACCAGCAGCAAAAATACTTTCGTCAGAAGTCTGTAGGTAATCGTTTACAACAACGCCACGATTTACTTCAATGCCTGCGGCACGGGCAATCTCAACATTGGGCGAAGTACCAATGGCAAATACTGCCACTTGGGCATCAATTTTTCTACCTGATTTTAATCTTACACCTTCAAATTTCTCGGTACCATACAATGCAGATACTTCGTCATTGAAATAGATATCTATTCCCAAATTTAGGATTTCTGACGTTAATAACTCAGACCCTAATTGATCTAACTGTCTATCCATAAAACGGCTTGTACGCTGTACAATCGTCACTTTTATATTCATTTCACGCAACGATGCTGCTAGCTCAAGCCCCAACAAACCTCCGCCAACTATTAAAGCGTGGGGATTGTCTTGTTTTAAAAATGGCATTAAACTATCCGCATCTATTCTAGAACGCATATTGAATATTCCGGGAATCCTCGGAATCGACGGTGGCATGAATGCTCGTGAACCCATACCTAGAATCAGGCGGTCATAAGTATGTTCATTTCCTTCTGAATCTACGATTACCTTATTCTTGCGGTCGATATTGACTACTTCAATGCCTTTATGAACATGAATGTTTGATTCAACAAACTGGTCTTCACGCAATTTTACCAATTGAGACCAGTCTTGAGCGCCCGAAATATAATCTGGCAACATTACTCTATTATAAAAAGGATATATTTCTTTCGAGAAAACATGGATTTCATCCGTCTGATTCAATTCGCGATACGACTTTATAAAGCCCAAGCCTGCTGAACCTGCACCAATAATGATAATTTTTTCATGCGGTTTTACATAAGCACGCACCTCAACAGCGGTAAATTTAAAATCAGGTTCTTTAGACCTCGGGTCATAAAGGCTATTGGTCAAATTATTGGTTCGCCCAAAATCATTACCTAAAATTTTGCCAAAGTGCATGGGCATAAAACATACTCCCTGCTTTATATCTGTGGTGATTTTTGCTTTTACTTGTGCTTTTCCTCTACGTCCAACTATCTCAACAATTTGATTATCAATAATCTCTCTCGCTAGTGCATCCTCAGGGTGTATTTCCAGATAAGGCTGTGAAATGTGCTGATTTAGTTTATTTACTTTCCCTGTTTTGGTCATGGTATGCCATTGGTCACGAATACGGCCCGTAGTCATAATCAAAGGGAAATCTTCGTTGATACTTTCAGAATGGTTTTCATCTGGCACCGCATGAATTTTTGCTTTTTGATTTAAGGTGTAGAACTTGCCGTCTGTAAACAAGCGTTTTGTTCCTCGAGCATCAACATTAGGATTATCAAAATTTGAGCTTAGGGTTTTTGGTAAAGCCACAACATCCTTTGGAAAGTCTGCTGTTTCTTCGTTTGTCTCAAACCTATTTTTTCCTGATAGTTGACTCGATGGATAAGGCCACTGAACGCTTCGATTTTCTTTTAAAATCTCGTAATTAAGCCCCGAAATATCAATGTTTGTTCCTTTGGTTGAACGACAATGCTCGTCATAAACATCGGAAAGGGAAGTGTAATTAAAGGCGTCGCCAAAGCCCATTTTTTTAGCGAAAAGATTAATAATTTCTGTATCTGCCATTGCCTCGCCTGGTGCATCCACCATCTTAGGCAAATAAGTAATGCGTCTTTCAGAGTTGGTCATTGTCCCTTCTTTTTCTAACCAAGCTGCCGCAGGCAATACTACATCGGCATATTTTAAGGTATCCGAACGACTAGAAATATCTTGAACAACCACAAATTTGGCTTTTTCTAAAGCCTTTTCAACCAACGTAACGTCGGGCATACTTACTAACGGGTTCGTACATACGACCCATATTGCTTTCATTTTGCCCTCTGCCAAGGCATCAAACATTTCTGTAGCAGTAAAGCCAGGTTTATCAGAGATTTTTGTTCCACCCCAAAATGCTTGTACTTCATCGCGATGAGTAGAATTTAATAAATCGCGGTGTGCAGGTAGCATATTTGCTAAACCGCCTACTTCACGCCCACCCATGGCATTGGGCTGACCTGTTAATGAAAAAGGACCATTGCCTTCTTTTCCAATTTTACCTGTAATTAAATGTAAATCTATTAAGGAGAGGTTTTTATTCACCCCCACAACAGACTGGTTCAAGCCCATTGTCCACATCGACAAAAAGCCTTTGGCTTCATGAATATATTGTGCTGCTAATTCGATTTCTTCAATAGCAACACCACAAATTTCAGCCGCTTCTTCCAACGTCCTTTGCATTACCTGTGTTTGGTATGCCTCAAAGCCATCAGTATTGTTCGTAATAAAATCTAGGTCAATCCAATTTTTTTCAATCAATACTCTTCCAATGGCATTGGTCAACGTAATATCTGTTCCGGGCTGAAGTTGTAAATGCAAATCTGCCTGAGCAGCTGTTTGCGTACGTCTTGGGTCAACCACAATTATTTTCACTTCAGGATTCGCCAGTTTATGAGCCTCGACCCTACGCCAGATAATGGGATGGCACCAAGCAGGATTAGCCCCCGTCACGAAAAAACAGTCTGCCAATTCAATATCATCATAACAAACAGGTACGGAGTCTTCACCCAAAGTAAGTTTATAACCTACCACTGCCGACGACATACACAAACGAGAATTGGTATCAATATTATTAGAACCAATAAACCCTTTGATAAGCTTATTGATTACGTAGTATTCTTCGGTAAGACATTGTCCAGAAACATAAAAACCGACAGAGTCGGGACCATATTTTTGGATAAAAGTTTTAAAAATAGCAGCAGTACGGTCTAAGGCAGTATCCCACGAAACTCTTTGCAATGGCATATTTCTATTAAACCTCATTTCTGGATAAAGCAATCTATCCGACTTATCCATTACGGTATAATGTAAATTCATCCCTTTTGAACACAGCATTCCTTTGCTTGAAGGATGGTCTTTGTCTCCTTCAAGGTTCAGCCTACCATTGCCCAAATCAGTTACTTCAACGCCGCATCCAACCCCGCAGTAAGAACAGGTAGATTTATACTTTTTAAGATTCGATTTACTGCTCATTGCTTCTGATGATTTACAATATTTACTTTAATTTTCAATTTTTTCGTCCCTCAAATAATCCTACTTATAAGGTTCTTAACATCCTATAAGTAAGTATTTTAGTCTCAACATTATTGATATAGTTAAATTTTTAATTTTTATAGTTATATTTTTACCTTTTAATATTAATCTAAAAAACTTTGTTTCGGCATCTCAAACATTTTTTCCTAATCAATCATGAATAAAAAGCACTCATTGAAAAGTGAAATGATTTTTATTCTTTTTTATTTGCGAAAATGGCTTATGTTACTTAGATTTGTCTAACGCTAATGAAAAAAGGCTAAACAAATTTGCCTGTGAAAAGGCAATTTTGGAATTCTTAATTAATCATATAATTTGATTGTATTAATACTTAACCATTCCAAAATCTTATCACCTTCACTCCTCCGCCAAGGACTAGGGACAAATCCCGAAGCTAAAACTTCGGGATTTTTTATTTAATCCTCTATAGAAAATTTATCAAACAATAAGCTCAATAACTCATCATGTACTCTGATATATTCAGGGTCATGAGTGATGTCTTTTTTGTTACGGGGTCTTTGCAAATTGATATCTACAATTTTTTTAATCGTAGCGGCTGGTCCATTGTTCATTACCACTACTTTGTCGGCTAAGAAAATAGCTTCTTCAATATCGTGCGTAACCATGACAATGGTTTTGTTACGATTATCCAAATTCCAAAGTTTCAATAATTCAATGTGCATTGAACCCTTAGTCAAGGCATCTAACGCTCCGAAGGGTTCATCTAACAAAAGGATACTTGGGTTGATAGCAAAAGCACGAGCAATGGCTACGCGTTGTTTCATACCGCCTGATAACTGACCTGGTAATTTATCCTTATGTGGTGTTAAATTCACCATTTGGATAAAGTGATCAACTATTTCGTGTTTCTCTTTCGAGTTTTTATCTTTAAAAACAGAGTCTACAGCTTCATAAATGTTTTTGTAAACCGACATCCACGGAAGCAATGAATAGTTTTGAAAAACAATTCCTCTATCTGGCCCAGGACCTTTTACAATATTACCATTAGCAATTACTTCACCAGATGATGGTGTTACCATGCCCGAAATAGTATTCATTAAGGTTGATTTCCCACACCCTGAGTGACCAATTAAGGCTACTATTTCTCCTCTTTTTACGGTTAAACTGATGTCTTTTACAGCTGTAAAAGTACCTTTGGCTCCTTTGAAGGCTACTGTTACGTTTTTGATGTCGATAGCAGTCTCACGGTTACTTATTTTATGGAAGTCGTTGGCTGAATCAGCTAACTGACTTGGATTTACGATGTTAGTCATGATAGAATAATGATTTTGACGTTAGAATGAATATTCAAAATGCAATGTCTGATTACTTTTTGTCCCAAGAGAAAGCATTTTGCAATCCATTGAAAGCTTTGTCAAATAATAACCCGACCGTTCCGATAATCAGAATTGCTACCAGAATCTTTTCTAAAGAAAGTCCATTCCAACTATCCCATACAAAAAACCCAATTCCTACACCACCCGAAAGCATTTCGCCCGCTACAATCACTACCCAAGCAATCCCGATGGACAAACGCAAACCTGTAATGATATGAGGAATGGCAAAAGGCAACATTATCTTGGTCAAGTATTTCCATTTAGAAAAACCAAAGGCTTTGCCTACATTTTTATGGTCGTCTGGAATACTTGATACTCCAAAAGCAGTATTAATAACCGTTGGCCATAAAGAAGTAATGGCAATGATAAAAATGGTAGCGCCATCTGAAGCTTTGAAGGCTAATAAACCTAATGGAAACCAAGCCAAAGGCGACACTGGACGAAGGATTTGAACAATTGGGTTCAATAATTTCATCCCAATTTTTGTTGAGCCCATCAATAAACCCATTGGAATAGCAATTAAACTTCCCAATGCAAAACCCGTTGATACTCTTCCTAAAGAGCTTAACAACTGAATGCCTATTCCCTTATCGTTAGGGCCATAATCATAAAAAGGATCTACAATAAGTTCTTTAAAAACGACCCATGTAGAGGCTGGACTAGGAATTTCGGCCTTGGTAATCACTGAAATAAGATGCCATATACCTAATAGGATGGTCATACTTGCCAAAAAATAAAGAGTATTGATGGCTATATCTTTGATAGAAATTGATTTCATGATTTTGGTATCTGTTATCACTTATCGGTCAACTATCTATAAATGTTAGTCAACCGATAAGTGCTGACAAACTTTATTTTTTTGTTGCTTTTAAGTAATCGTCAATATTAGCTGGGTCGAAAACAACATCATACGTAGTTTTGAAAGGCTTCATATCTACCTGAACAGGCACGCTCATTTCTTTGGCTACTTCTGCAAACAAATCATCAAGAATCAATTTTTCAGCAATGGCTTTATAATTAGGTTCGGCTTTTAAATATCCAAAGCGAACATATTGCGCTAAAAACCACATGGCGTGAGACTTATGAGGCGTGTTTACAACACCATTGTTATAAAACGTCATGTAATCTCCTTTGTATTTCTGCACGCCTAACTCACACCCTAAATCGCTTGAACCTAACAAACGTGCTTCAATTACTTGTAACGGAGCATTTACATAATAAGGTTTCGTTAACCAGCTAGCGGCTTTTTTACGATTGCCCATATTATCCAACCATTTGCAGGCTTCCAGAATGGCTTTCATTACTTTTTTCAAATCTTCTTTTTCTTCAGCAGCAAATTTTGCATTAACTACCAATGCCTTTTCAGGGTGATGTTGCCAAATATCTTGTGAAGCAATGTGTGTAAAACCAACGTTCTGAGCCGCCGCAACACCATTCCATGGTTCGCCAACACTAAAGCCCTCCATGTTATCTACACGCATATTAGCAACCATTTGTGGCGGTGGAATCGTGATAATCCCTACCGATTTTTGATTTACACCAGCGGCTGCTAACCAGTTTCTCAACCAAATGTCATGTGTTCCTCCTGGAAAAGTCATGGCGAAGGTTACTTCTTTTCTAGTCTTAACGTCTTTGATAGCTGCCGCTACTTTGTTCATTTCTTTGTAACCTACTAAGCCACAAAAATCTTTAGAAAGCGTAATGGCCTGACCGTTATTATTCAACACCATGGCGATTTTCATTTCTGACCCTGCTTTTCCACCGATGCCTGTATAGACAGAAAGTGGCATCGAGAACAAACAGTGTGCACCGTCCAATTCACCATTCAATACTTTATCACGAATATTAGCCCAAGAGGCTTCTTTTGAAAGTTCTACATCAACGCCATATTTAGCAAACAGCCCTAATTCTTTGGCTGCTACAAGTGGCGCACAGTCGGTAAGTGGAATAAATCCTAACTTAATTTTTCTCGCTGGTGGATTCACCCCTGAAGCTGAAACAGCTACAGAAAGTACCATTAAACACAGTACGGTGATTGATTTTTTTAACAGAGTTTTCATGTTTTTTTGTTTTTATGTAAGACTACTCCTCGTTTCGACCCCCATCGAAGCAAGAAGGGATGTTATATTATTGAGTGATTTAGCGATTTAGTGAATGAGTAATGAATTGTGAGTTGTGATTAAAATATTGTCATGTAGTCTTTTAATCAAAAATGACATCATTTAGATATAAAATGCTTAATAGCAACATAAGTATCTATTTTTAATAATCACTAATTCACTCAATCACTAACTAAACCACTAATTATTTTATCGCTACTGGTTTAGTATAAAAGAAATCTGGACGGATATTAATCATGGCATAAAACCATGTTCCAGTTTTGTTAAAACTGGCTGCTGCAACATCGGTAGTAGCTTGTCCTTTAGCAAATGGCATATTGGCGGTTGCCATCATCACAGAATAGCCTAATTCAAGATTAGTAAACTTGTTCATATTGTAATTCAATGTGAAATCTATTTCGTTACCTAAATCTGTCCCTACCAATGTCCCATCGGCCTTTGTCGTTGCTTTGTTTAGAGCAAATGTGTGAAAATCCGCTCCTAATGTTAAAACATTCGTCGTGTATTTTGCTTTAAAATATCCATTATTCAAACCTCCAGCAGGCGAATTAGTACCTACATAAAAGTAATCCATGTATCCCCAGTGTTTGTGTGGTGTTCCGTATAATGGGTCGAAACGATTATTTTTTCCTGACGAGCCTTTATAGTTATTTGTCGCACTTGATCCATCATTGCCCGAAAGCACATCATATCCTAACGTAAAGGCCCATCTACTTTTTTGATAAGTGGCTGCCAACGTATAGTGATAAGCATCCATGTCATTTCCTTCGCGGTCTTTACCTGTTTGTCCGTAGTAGGCTCCTTGTAAAGCGATTTTTCCGAAACCAGAAGCATTACCAATGGTATGATTAATCATCAAACCATAAGTTGTACGGCTGCGTGACTGGCTATAATCGAATACATCGCTAGCACCTGACGAAACAAACCTTCTACCATACACATATCCTGTTGAGGCACTCCCTACAGAATCTAAGCGATAAGCACTGAAATCGTCTTGAAAGAATAAACCTGAAAACTTCGTTTGGTTAAACTTACGACTGATGTAAACACTTTTGAAAGACTGATAGTCTTGCGAAGCTCCATTGGTTGATGGAGGGTTTACCCATGCCAAAGCACCACCTGTTTTTACTGAATTTGCTCCGATTCCGCCACCTACTGTCAAAGGAATTATTCCCGCTGGTGTTGGTACTAAAACCCCTGTCGATGTTCTTGTCGTAGCACTTAGATTAGCTGGTACATAGCCTGTTCCAGTTACACCAAAAGCATCAGAGTTTTGATTGTAAGCAAGACCAATATCAAATTGCCAGCCATGATGTACTCCTTTCAACAATACCATGTCGTGTCTACGACCTTGTTGTAACCAATCAAGGTTACCAATTAAACGAACATCATCATAAATCAATTCTTGGCGACCAATTTTGATGCTTAATAAATCAACTAATTTAAATTTAATGGTTGTATCGGCTTTGTTAGCTAAAGTTACTTCTGCCCAACCTTCATGAAGCATTAATTTCAAACCATCTCCATTAGAGATAGAAGAAGCATCTTGCCCCCAAACACGCACATCCTGAATAGCAGCACCAAACGTTACTCTATCCCATTTATAACCAAAGTTTAATCTTGTTCTTTGAGAAGTAAAAGCGGCCGATTTTGAATCATTCGCTACTAAATTTCCCAATCCATTACGTACTTCTGTACGTGTTCTCATTTGCCCTTGCAAAGTGAATTGTGCTTTTGCGACAAATTGGGTATAAACACCCAAAATTAAGACTAATGCAAGCTTAGAAATGTAAGATTTTTTCATACTTTTGTGATTGATTGTGAAAAATTTTAACAGAGTTTACGCAATTTCGCCCGAATCGAGACCCCCATCTCATTCGGGTTTTTCTTTAATTTTAAGTCGATAGCCCCCACCATCGACCCAAAATTGTACTCATTTTAGAATGGTTAATTAATACAATATTTCAAAAAACGTTTCCTCAAAAATCTTGAGCGATAGTTTGCAAGCACGTACTGCTTGCAACATTAGTCTAAAGAGGTTAAGCTATTTCTAACTTTTGTTCTGTTACTGGTAAAGTCTTTTTCTCGAATTTAATAAGTGCTGTTAATCCCCCAATCACAGCTACACTTATGCCAATATAAATGAATGCTTCTGCATACGTAATGGTCTCTGATTTGAATAAAAACCCTGCTAATACACCGCCTAAATTTCCACCTGCACCCACGATTCCTGCTACAGAACCTACATTTTTTGAATCTATAAAAGGTACAATAGCATAAGTTGCTCCGTTAGCCATTTTCAAAAACATGGCAAAACCTAACATCGCTATTACTGCAAAACCTATTGAGCCTGTCTGAGCAAAAAGCATAATTCCTAAACCTTCCATCACTAATAAGCCTGCTAATAACCAACCCTTGCCTTTCATGCCGTATACTTTCCCTACTTTATCAGCTACAATTCCACCAATGGCTCTGGCGAAAAGATTCATAAATCCGAATGCTCCTGCTAAAAGTCCTGCTGTTTTTAAATCGCACGAGAAGTTTTCTGTAAAATAAAGTGCTGCTACGTTATCAAATGTAATTTCGATACCAAAACAAGCACCGTATGCTAAAAACAAAATCCAAGTACGATAATCTGATGCTGCTGATGCGAAAGAACCTTTCTGAACGGCTTCTCTTTCAATATTAGCATAGTTGCCTGTAGGTGTATCCTGAGTAAATTTATAGTACACAAAAGACATGATTAGCAAAATCACTCCTGGAATAATCATGGCGAATCTCCAAGCATTGTGGTTAGCATAACCCGCTCCAACGAAAGCCGCAAACACTAATGGCATTACCATGTTAGTTACTCCTCCACCAAGGTTGCCCCAACCTCCAGCTACAGCGTTCGCCGTTCCTTTGATACTTGGAGCAAACATAGCAGAGGTATGATATTGCGTAATGACGAATGATGCTCCAATGACACTAATGGCTAACCTAAATAATAAAAATGATTCATAGCTATTTGCCAAGCCGATGGTCATTACTGGTATAGAGCCTATGGCTAACAACCATGTATAAGTAAGTCTTGGTCCTAAGGTGTCGCATAAGCGGCCGATAATTAAACGTGCAAAAATAGTGGCAGAAACTGAAGCAATAATGATGTTCCCGATTTGACCTTTGGTTAACCCTAAATCGTCTTTTACGATTTTCATTAAGGGTGCGATACCAAACCAACCAAAGAAACAGAAAAAGAAAGTAAGCCAAGTAATGTGAAAAGTTTGCATTTGAATGCCTTTGAAAGAAAATACATTCAACGCATCAAGCGGTTTGTTTGTACTGATATTTTTCATAACCTTTTTTTAAAGCAGAGAAATTATCTTCTTAAAAATTTCTCCGATTTGTAAAATCTATCGCCCCCACGATAGACTTTTTTCAACGGATGCTGAAGGGAAGAAAAAATTTAATTTATTTAATAACTAAATGATCACTAAACTTTTCGATGAATGAAGGGTGCAAACTCACCACTTCACCGATTACAATCACAGCAGGATTTGATATTTGCTGTTCTTTAACAATTGGAATAATAGTAGATACTGTGCCGATAGCATAATTTACATTTTCACGCGTCCCATTCTGGATAATCGCTATGGGCGTTTCGCCTTTACCATTCAACTGGAATAGCTCACAGATTTGATTCAGCTTACTCATTCCCATTAAAATCACTACTGTCGCACTTGATTTTGTTGCTAATGCTATATCTTTTGATAATTCTCCAGATTTTGTTGTTCCTGTTATTACCCAAAAACTTTCTGAAAAACCTCTTGTGGTTACTGGAATCCCGATGGATGCTGGTGCGGCAATGGCCGAAGTCACACCCGACACTACTTCACATTCAATATTGAAATTCCGAGCATATTCTACTTCTTCAAAACCTCTTCCGAATACATACGGGTCACCACCTTTTAATCTTACTACATGACCGTACTCTAAGGCCAAGCTTACTATTTTTTGATTAATCTCTTCCTGTGTATAAACATATTTCCCTAAGCGTTTTCCTACATAAATACGAAGTGCTTTAGGATGAGCGAATTCCAATAATTCTTCATTGGCAAGTGCATCATATAATACTACATCCGCCGATTTAATGGCACGAATCCCCTTTACGGTAATAAGCTCTATGTCTCCGGGGCCTGCACCAATCAAAGTTAATCTTGGAATATTCATATTTTAGTATTTTATACCTGAATAATTATGATTATAAATACTTAGTTGTGATTTCGATACAAACATTGCATATAATTGTTAATAATCAAAATAAAAGTTTCAAAAATTATTAATTTTCTCAAAAAACTTGCAAAATCATAAAAAATAGGTTTAAATTTGAACATGAAATAAGCATTTTTACGCATTTTAATCAAAAACAGGTTTATATTTAAAGTACAATTATCCATAATCATATTTTTTCTAAAAATAGTTATAAATACTCAATTATGTAAAATACACCAACATTCTTGAGTGATATAAAATAAATACTTAGTCAGCCTTTAAATAACTGAAAACATCAAAGCATTTTGTATAAGTATTAATCATTAAAAGTATCAATCATAATCTTGTATCATTTATGAAAAAGAAAATTGTCGTAGTGGGGAACGGCATGGTCGGTTATAAGTTTTGCGAAAAACTTATTTCAAAAGATGTGTCTAAAAGTTTTGATTTGGTCGTTTTTGGCGAAGAGTCTCGCCCCGCTTACGACCGTGTACATTTGTCTGAATACTTCGCTGGTAAAACGGCTGATGATTTAACAATGGCACCAAGCAGTTGGTACACAGAAAATGGTATAACATTATACCTTTCCGACCCAGTTGTAGATATTGATAAAGATGAGAAAACGGTACGGTCGCACCATGGTATAGTCGTAAATTACGATTACTTGGTATTAGCCACTGGTTCTGCGGCATTTGTGCCACCTATACCGGGGGTAGAAAAAGATGGCGTATTCGTTTATAGAACCATTGAAGATTTGGATTTGATGCAAGCACATGCCAAAACTGCCAAAAAAGGTGCAGTAATTGGTGGTGGCTTATTGGGGCTAGAAGCCGCCAAGGCTTTATTAGATTTAGGTTTAGAGGAAACGCATGTAATAGAATTCGCCCCAAGGCTAATGCCAAGGCAAATAGATGAAGCTGGTTCTAAAACCCTTCAAACAAAACTGGAATCATTAGGATTACAGATTCATCTGAATAAAAATACTCAGGAAATCGTTGGCGATGGTATCATTGAAGCAATGGCCTTTGCTGATGGTTCTAAGTTAGAAGTAGATATGTTGGTGATTTCAGCAGGAATTAAGCCTCGTGATGAAGTTGCCAAAATAGCAGGACTAGAAGTAGGTTCACGCGGAGGTATTATTGTGAATGATAAACTACAAACTTCTGACCCAAACATTTTTGCGATTGGCGAATGTGCATTGGCACACCACATGATTTATGGTTTGGTAGCACCCGGTTACGAAATGGCCGAAGTTGTAGCAACGTCTATCATTGGTGGAGAGAAAGAATTCAAGCCATTTGATATGTCGACCAAATTAAAATTAATTGGTATCGACGTAGCAAGTTTTGGTGATGCTTTTATCCAAGAGCCTAATGCCCAAACAATCGTATTTGAAAATACTGCCAAAGGTGTTTATAAGAGAATCAATATCTCAAACGATGGCAAGTATCTATTAGGAGGTATTTTGGTGGGCGATGCAGAGCAATATAATATGTTATTGCAAAACACTAAAAATAAAGTGCTTTTACCTGCAGACCCTGAAGATTTGATGTTGGGTTCAAGAGGTGGCGCTGAAAGTGCTGGTTCGGGTGTGATGGCCTTGCCTGATGAAGCCTTGATTTGTTCATGCGAAGCCGTAACGAAAGGAAACATTTGCCATGAAATCATTGAAAACAAAGTAACTACCCTTGATGGTATCAAGAAATGCACCAAAGCTGGTACTGGTTGTGGTGGTTGTGTGCCAATGGTGAAAGACTTGATTAATGAAACCATGAAGTCGCAAGGTGTTTTTGTTAGAAATATTCTTTGTGAACATTTTGATTATACTCGTCAGGAATTATTCGACCTTGTTAAAATAAAAGGTTATAAAACCTATAATGATGTATTGGATAATTTGGGAAGGGGAGATGGTTGCGAAGTTTGCAAGCCTGCGGTAGCTTCTATCATTGCCAGCTTATGGAATGAGATGATTTTGGAAAGAGGTAACGCTACTGTCCAAGATTCAAACGACCGTTACTTGGCCAATATCCAGAAAAACGGTACGTATTCGGTAGTACCTAGAATTCCAGGTGGAGAAATTACGCCAGAGAAATTAATTGTAATCGGACAGGTAGCATTAAAATACAATCTTTATACTAAAATTACGGGCGGACAAAGAATAGATTTATTCGGTGCGCATGTAAGTGATTTACCAGACATCTGGGAAGAGCTAGTGAATGCAGGTTTCGAGTCGGGTCATGCCTATGGGAAATCGTTGAGAACTGTAAAATCTTGCGTGGGTTCTACTTGGTGTCGTTTTGGCGTACAAGATGCTGTTTCGTTTTCGATTGAGGTAGAAGAGCGTTATCGTGGTTTGCGTTCGCCACACAAGCTAAAATCGGCTGTTTCGGGCTGTACGCGTGAATGTGCCGAAGCACAATCGAAAGACTTTGGGATTATCGCTACTGAGAAGGGCTGGAATTTGTATGTGTGTGGAAATGGCGGTGTAAAACCTCGTCATGCTGAATTATTGGCTACTGATATTGATTCGGAAACTTGCTTAAAATACATCGACCGTTTCTTGATGTTTTATATCAAAACGGCTGAACCGCTTACCCGAACTGCTCCGTGGTTGGATAAAATGGAAGGTGGCATTAATTATTTAAAATCAGTGGTGATTGATGATGCCCTAGGTATGAACAGCCAGTTTGAACAAGAAATGCAATTTTTGGTAGATGCCTATAAATGCGAATGGAAAGAAGTAGTAAACAGTCCTGAGCTACGTAAGCGTTTTACACACTTTGTGAATGCTCCAAAAATGAAAGACCCTTATGCTAGGTTTGAGCCAATGCGTGAACAAATCAAAGCAGCAGAGTGGAAGTAAATGAAGTTTAACGTTTTATGAGCTGATAAGTTCAAACAAACTTATTAAGCTCATTCAAACCTCAATCATACATATAACAATGATAGCAGAAGAAACAATAACTTGGCACGTAGCGTGCAATATTGAAGATATACCAGAAAACGGAGGAGCTTGCGCCCTGATAGAAGGCGAGCAAATAGCTATTTATAATTTCTCTCGTCGTGGCGAGTGGTATGCTACCCAAAACCAATGCCCACACCGCCAACAAATGGCACTTTCGAGAGGAATGATAGGCTCGACAGGGGCTAATAATGAACCGAAAGTAGCTTGTCCATTTCATAAAAAAACGTTCTCGTTACAAACAGGGGAATGTTTGAGTGGTGATGACTACACGATTAAGACTTACCCAGTGAAAATAGCAGATGGGCAAGTGTATGTGGGAGTATAGTATCAAAGATTTTACAAATTGATATTCGCAAAAACTTGCAAAATGTCAATTTGTAAAATTGCAATACATGATTTTTCAAAGAAAAATTTTCAACAATCTCATAATCAACAAATTACTTGAAAACTATAAATGATTTTTTCCGAAAGTTTGGTATATTTCAAGTTATGAAGCCACTTGATAGTCAAATTTTCAACAGACTTACTCGCCTCTATGTGATTGCCCTCACGATGGTGGCGTTGCTTTCTATGTCTGGACAAATTATTATTCAAGTATTTCTGAATTCGTTGATTGATGATTCCCATGTAGTGAATATTGCAGGGAGACAAAGGATGTTGAGCCAGCGGCTTTCTAAAACGGCTATTTTGCTGTGTCGTCCAGATATTTTTCAGGCTGATGCAGAGCATTATTCCCAAGATATTAAAGAAATTATTACCTTATGGAAACAAAGCCACGAGGGATTAAAGAATAAAAACTTAACAACAGACGGCAAAGCGTATACAGTAAGGAATAGCCCAGTGATTGATAGTATGTTCAGAGAAGTAGACCCTATTTTTCAGACCATCCTTACGAATGCACAATTAATCAGCGAGCATATCGATAGACCTGTGGCTAATCAGGACGAAGCGATGCAAGCTGCTTTAAACCAAGTATTGGTCAACGAAAGGCTTTTTCTGAAAATGATGAACAAAATCGTTTTCCAGTACGATTTAGAATCAAGATCAAGGGTTGATTTGACCAAAAATATTGAGCTGTTTTTATTCCTTGTGTTGTTTAGTATTCTTATTTTGGAAGGAATCATCATCTTTCGTCCGATTGCCAATTATATTCGAATTGTCATTAAAAAGCTGACTGATTCTGAAAGTGAATTACGCCTAACAAATGAAAGGCTTCTACAAACTCAACAGGCTTTAGTACAGGCTACTGAAGAGAAATTTAAACTACAACTAGCAGAAGAGAAGGTTCGTTCGGCGTCATTGATGGAAGGGCAGGAAATGGAACGTAAAAGATTAGCCCGCGAATTACATGATGGCATCGGTCAAATGCTGACAGGGCTAAGATTGCATGGTGAAAAAGTAAAAAGCTTTTCATTCATTAATCCTAAGCAGGATAAATCGTTTGAAGAATTACAGAAATTAATTCAAGAAACCATTGAAGCTACCCGAACAGTTGCTTTCAACTTAGCACCCTCTGTGTTAAGTGATTTTGGCGTTACGCCCGCTATCCGAATTTTAACGGAACAGGTAGCCAAAATGTCGGGGATTAGCATTGAATTTAGAGAGAAAAAAATACAACGCTTACCAGAAAATTTGGAAGTGTGTCTTTATAGAATCACCCAAGAGGCGATTCATAACGCAGTAAAATATTCAAAGTCGGAAAAAATACAAGTAGAAATAGCGGAGAATGAGGGTTCTATTCGATTGACTATTTCTGACAATGGCATTGGTTTCGACTTGCCAGCTATCCGAAAAACATTGGGTGGTAGTGGTTTAAAAAATATGCAAACAAGAGCCGAATTGTTGAATGGCTCGTGCAAAATACAATCAAAAACAGGAAGAGGAACAAACATCATTGTTAGTATTCCTATTGGAGTAAACAACAAACTAATTAGCAAGCGGAAAAAAAATACCGAAAGAGTAGCGTAAGGCAGAGGTTGAATATCTTAAAAAAAATTAATAAATTCATCTTCTCAAGCATTACTTAAATTTTGGTACTAAGTATTTTTAAAACTTTATCTTTAAAAATCACTGTCTGTATATAATCAATTAAAAATTATGAACCCAATTACCGTATTATTAGCAGATGACCACGACGTTGTCAGGAAAGGCATGAAAATGCTATTGGAAGACGAAGAAAGTGTGAAAGTAATCGGAGAAGCGTCTGATGGGCTAGATGCTATCGAGAAAATAAAAGCTTTGTCGCCAAATGTAGTTATTCTGGATTTGACAATGCCCAAAATGACTGGTATAGAAGCAGCAAAAATTATTTCGGAAGAATATCCCGAAGTAAAAATCCTTATATTCTCAATGCACAACAACCGTGAATATATTATTAATTCGGTTGAAAATGGTGCAAGTGGTTATTTATTAAAAGATACTGGCAAAGACGAACTAATGCGCGCCATTAATGTGGTAGCAGAAGGAAGAAAGTATTTCCCACCTGAAATTTCAGAGGTCATTATCGACGAACTCCTTTCTAAAACATCTGGCAATCAACCAGATACTAGCAGACCAATATTCCAAAAAATTACTCCGAAAGAAAAACAAATCCTTGAACACATTGTACAAGGGTATAATAGCCGAGAAATTGCCGATAAGTTGTTTTTAAGTATTCGTACCGTAGACAATCACCGTGCTAATATGATGAAGAAAACCAAAGCCAAAAATACAGCCGATTTAGTAAAGATGGCTATTGGCTAGTTATCGTTTCAAATACGACAAGCGTTTATTTTCGTCCATTCTTTCAATAGCATAACGCAACATGGTTCTTGGCATTTTTGTGAGGTTTTCCTCCAAAAATTCTTCCAAAGCCAACTCATCTCGTTTACCAATCTCACGCAACATCCATCCACAGGCCTTGTGCATCAAGTCGTGTGGATGTGTGAGAAAAAGTTCTGAAAGTCGGAAACAATCTAAAAACTGCCCTTTTCTGATAAAAGCCATGGTAGATACTACGGCTATTCTTTCAGTCCACAAATGCTTACTCGCAGCTAAATCATATAATACCTGTCGGTCTTTATCCAATAGATACACGCCTAATATTTTATAGCACGAACAATCTACCAAATCCCAATTATTGATTTTAGGCAGATTATTCAAATAGAAATCAACTATTTCAGCCCTTTTCTCTTCATTAGCCTTCTCGAATTGTTCTACCAGTATCATCAGTCCTGTAAACCTAAATTCATGGATATCATCATTTAGTAAAAGCTGTATATCGGCCAGACTAATTGTTTTCCAAAACTCTTTTACTAATGCACGGACTTCTGGGTTGGTAATACCGATAAAAACATCACCTTCACCATATTGTCCTTTTCCTGTTTTGAAGAAACGAGCAGTTTGTATCGCCCTTTCAGGTTTAGCGAGGTTTAAGAGTGCTTGTTTTAGCTTTACTAACATGGCTAGAATCTATTATTACAATTTTACTGACATTATTGAAAGGGACAATTTCGGTAGTTTTGGTTTTGGGATAATACAAAAAAATAAAATTACTAGTGGTTCCCACCAATGTTGGAAATGAATCTTTTATCGTTTGTGGTCCTGAATTATAATATACTTGTACTGTTTGCCCTTTCCCTGCTTTTATTTCTTTGCTTTTATAGCGTGCATAAATATAAGCCGACTCGGGAATATATAATAAGAGTACTAGCATGTAGCTCCAGAAATAATAACTCCCCGTTTGTTTAACCCATCTAGCCCAAATTTTTTCTTCTTGTCTAAGAAAATATTTGGGGAACTTAATTATCAACCATTTATTTAGGTAGTAAATCAAAACGGTTAAAATGACCGTCATGAGGGTAAACAGCAAATAAAAGGGGTCTTTGAAGGCAATTAGGATAAAATCACTAATTTGAGAATAATCTAAAATATTAATATCAAATACAAGGAAATAAGCACCACTAAAAATCATTCCGATAGCCGTCAGAATCAAATAACTTACTGTAAAAAACAGCGTTTTATCATTTTCAAAGACCTTAAATAGGTTTTTTACTTTCTCTTCAAACTCAGTATGGGCTATAATCGTTTTTGATGGTGGTGGTATCATTTAGTTTAATTTTATTCCGAAACTAACATTTTTATTACCTTCTTCCTTTGCGTGGGTCTTCTCGTTTCGTTTTTCCGAAAGTCTTTTTACGAGCATCTTTACCCGACGAAATATGAAGTTTTTTGTTTTTTACATCCTTTTCTTTGGCTTTTACTTTACGGTCTTTTTTCTCGTGGAAAGCTCCTTTGAAATCTGGGTCTTCACGTTTTTTCTGCTCATCTACTTCACGCAACATAATCTGTTTTTCAACAAATGGTGTTTGCAATACTTCTAGCTCGGCAGGTAGTGGTTCACGAGGTATCGGCATTTTGATAATTTTTTCAATCTTGCCAATATGATACTCCTCCGCTTCTGTCATGAATGTAATTGCTTCGCCTTTATTATTAGCCCTGCCAGTACGACCAATGCGGTGTACGTAATCTTCATAAATTAAAGGCACATCAAAATTCACTACATGGCTTACCATCTGAATATCAATTCCTCGGGCTGCCACATCCGTTGCTACCAATACCTGAATGTTTCCTTCTTTGAAGTCTTCCATCGAATTTATTCTGGTATTTTGCCCCTTGTTGGCATGAATAACTCGAATTTTGTTTTCTCCAACTACTTTTCTGCCTAAGTATTTAAAAATATTATCAGCAATCTCTTTACTCCTGCAAAAAATAATTGTTCTGTTAAACGTCTCGTGGTCACGCATCAACATACCCAAAAGATTAATTTTAGTCATGAAGTTGGGTACTTCAAACAAGCGTTGCTTTACCATATCTGCTGTAGTAGCCTGAGGGCTTACTTCAACTTTATGCGGAAATTCAAGAAATTCGTGTGAAAGGTTTTCTACTCTTGGTGGAAAAGTAGCCGAAAACAATAGGTTTTGTCTCTTCTTAGAAGGGATTACTTCCAAAATCTTACGGATTTGCGGCATAAAGCCCATGTCCATCATTTTGTCAGCTTCATCTAGCACCAATGTTTTTAGTTCTTTTACGCCAATCTCGCCTTTCAGGTATAAATCCATGAATCTACCTGGTGTAGCAATCACAATATCAACACCTGCTTGTAATGCTTCTATTTGTGTCTTAGGTCCTAATCCACCAAATAAAGCAATATGACGAATATCTGTATATTTTGCCAATTGTTTTACGGCTTCATCTATTTGCATCACTAATTCGCGGGTAGGAGCAAGGATTAATACACGCATCATTGTGCCTTGGGCATACTTTACCTTCATCAGGATGGGCAATAGATAAGCAGCTGTTTTTCCTGTACCTGTTTGGGCAATTCCTAGTACATCGTGCCCCCCCATTACTAATGGAATAGCTTGCTCTTGAATAGGCGTAGGTGCTTGATAGCCAGCTTCTTCGATGGCATTATATAGTTGGCGATTGAGTTGAAAATCTTCGAATATCATAATTTGTAAACGTTAACTGTCGTCAGCTTTCTATCAATAGCTTTTGCTGAAAACATTTACAAAGGTACGAAAATAAAGTGTATCAAAGGTGTAGAGACGAAAAGTGTAACCCAAAGAAAGTCTTTGAGTTACGCTTTTACATCAAAATGTTAATCCAATAAACCTTTATAAGAAGAGTCTTTCGGAGGGTTGATTTCTTTCTTACCTGATTCTGGCGCGCCATCTAACGTAATCAAATTGAACTCGCCTTTATTATAGGCATCCAACATCGACTGCCCTTTATCGGTTAATACGCCATTCTGAATATCCACAGAATTAATAAAGTCCATTGAGTAATCCATTGCTCGCTTCATTTCACCCAATTTCTTACTCATGTCGTCTTGAATGTATTCCATCGACTCGTCAAAGTAAAACTTCTTGTCTGGATCACCTTTGAAAATACTAATCGCAGTTTTCAAGGCATTAGAGCTGGCTTTTACAATTTCGTATTCCGCCTCTTTGTGTTTTACTCTTATCTCTGTTTCCTTGATGATATAATCTGCTGACGACTGTACTTTTTCCATGAACCCTAAAATAGTTTTCATATTACGTTGAAGTGGCAACAATTTCTCATTCATTTCCTGTAATCCTGCCGCTTCTAAACTTGCTAAGGAAGCAGCTTCTTTCATACCGGGCTTGTCGGTCATGCTATTGGCTTTGTTAGCTTCAGCAAATTTAGTTTTGATGTTCTCATTGTTTTCACCGATTTTCTTATTCAGCTTTACTAACTGTCCAGCCAAAATATCTATTTGCTTAGACATCTGCTCACGTTTTTCACGTAAATCTGAAATATAGATTTTCATGATGGCAATCGGGTCAAGCTGAATAATTAAGCCTGTTATTTTTCGCATCAAGGTTTTAAACAAAAAGAATACCCCTGTACGAATGTCTTTGCTGGTAATTAGGAAGATAAAAAAACCTAAAACTGCTAATAATCCCCCTAGATAAAGCGTATTGGAAGTAACTTTTATCAGGAATTCAACTACTATATTGAAATAGTATAACCCAAAAGCACCAAGTGCTGCCAAAAAGAATAAGGAAGTAATACCTTCGGGTTTACTCCAAAACGATTTTGAAGGTTGGGTTCCTCCAATTTGTGATAAATCTGCCATTATTTTAGATTATTTAATATTTTGATTTAGAATGAATTTATTTCAAGTAGGCTACAATCTTAGCGATATCACCCTTTATTTGTTCGACAAACGTATGATAGGTAGTTTCATAATTACTCTTATTAATCGTAATTTTTCCACTCTGTTCTGAAATATCATCTGTCAATTTATTGATTTTTATCTTGTTTTCATCAATTTTATGCTGTAAATCAATTATTTGCTTCGCTATATTTTCATTTTCTTCTTCAGTTTTTTTCAAATCATTCTTCAAACCTCCTACTTTTTGACTAACTGCGTTCTCTACATCCTTTAAGAATGCTTGTCGGTCAGTATCCAAAATCCCGATATATTGTTTGGCTGTATCCGTCAATACTGCTACATCCGTAATACCACCCATTACCTTGAAACTTGCCCATGCGGCTTGAAATTGTTTCTCTTCCGAAAGCCCGAGGCCTGTTAAGCCTTTTAATGCTTGCATATATTCAAAATAATCAGGGCCTTTCAAATTTGAATTTTCGAGCAACTGAACAAAGTGGTCTATAAACTTTTTATCGACTACGCCCTTGTCCATCCCTTGGGGTATTATTGCAGGTTCTACTGTTTTTTCAACCTTCGGAATAGGAGGAGGTGTCTGACTGCTAGTATTTGCTGGAGTAGCAGTTTCTTCAGTAATAAAAAAACTTAATAATTTTCTTCCGATACTTTTTTCTTCTGCTGCCATTTTTTGATTTTTTCTGTTTTAGTATTTAGTCTTAGAATATGTTTAGAAATTATATTTTGTTTATATCCAAAAAGCAATATTTCCTTTCGAAAGTCCTTACTTTTCTTGTCTTGACACAAGAAAAGTAACAAAAGAAAGTCAAGAAATTCCAAACTCGCTATCGCTCAAACAGTGGAATTTCACTAAATGCTGACGCCTACAATAGCATAAAGCTTTGAGTAATAAATCTTTTCGAACTTTAAACATATTTTTACTCTCAATCAATCATCATTGACCTATACAATATTAATATGCTTTTATCGAGAAACCCCATTCAGTTGTAAGAATGGTTGCGGGACTTGATGATACCATAAAAAAATATGATAATTTTTTAAAATAGATGCAACATTATAATTACAGCTTGCATCTTATGTCTGAGATTCAGAAAAACAATAGCTTTTTATATCTCACACACTCATCAATTTTAAAGCATTCGCTTAAACCAAAAATCAGTTGTATATCAAGACGATTTACCATTTAACTAGTAAAACAACCGATTATGGTATTTTGTATTGCAAGGTACTGGCTTTTACCCATAACTTTGATGCATCAAAAAGGAATTAAACAAAAAATACTCTAAACATTAATAAAGATACTAAACCGAACAACTATTGTAATAAAAACGAACACCTCTAAATCTCATTAACTTTTACAAACAATTAATAATCAGACACTTATAAATTATGGCACAAAAATCTCAGTAAGTAACACAGTAAACAACAACAATGTAATTTCTAAACTTTTATTTATCATAAAATTTAATTTAAAATCTAAACAACTTAAAAAATGAAAACTTTCGTTAAATCTTTCGCAATCGCAGTATTATCAGTAATGTCATTTGTAGCAAGCGCTACTAACACTAATGAGCCAGCAAGTACTAAAAAACCATTTGCTGTGGGAATGTATCAAACAATCAACACTATGAAAATGAACGTATTGATTGAGAAGACGACTAATAAGAATTTATATATTTCATTGAAAAATGAAAAAGGGGATGTGTTGCACAAAGAAAGAGTAAGAAAAACTAATGAAAAATACCACGGCAAATTTGATTTGAGCGAATTGGAAGACGGAAAATACAGCTTCGAAATCACTGATGGCGAAAGCAAAATTGTTAAAACAGTAAACATTGGCACTAAAACTCCTGAGCCTAGTTCACAAGATCGTTTTATTTCTTTGAATTAGTCCTTATCTAACCTCAAATCTATTTACAAGCTATTTAATTTCTAAATCTGGCATATTAATTATATAAATCAGGCCGTGATGCGATATTTATTCGTATCACGGTTTTTTGTTTTTTAAGAAGAAAAAACATTAACATATCATTAACACGCCCCCCTAAAATAGCGATTCACCCTAGTGCGTTTTACTAATATATCATCAAAATGGTAAAAGTATCGGTGCTAATACTAAAACTGGTGTAATCACAATAAACCGTCAAAAAACATGAATATCAAATTATTTAGCTTGCTAGTTTTAACAGTTGGATTAGCAAATTCAGGAAAAGCTCAAGATCGTAATTATTCAAACAGGGACGCTCAAAACAGAGATAGAGACTACCAGCAACAGCAACAAAATTATCCTGATAGAAATCGGGATAATAGAGATGATAGAAATGATGATAGATACGATAACAACCGTAACAACAATTACGGCAACAATGGCAATAACAACAATTATGATGTGTATGCCAGATGTAATGACGGTAGTTATGGAAGTTATAGCTTCGACAGAAGAAACCCTTTTGATACCCGTAATCCAAACTATGACCCTCGTAACCCTTTCGACCCTCGTCCTGTTTACGATCCATATCGCCACAGTCGTTGGAATGAGGTAGATTTTCGTAGTAATGCCGACCCTTTTGACTTTTGTGACAATAGAAGAGTTTGGGCTAACAGATACTATCCAGTAGACCCACGTAATCCTTATGATATTCGCAATCGTTATCAAAACCGCTATAACAATGGCTATGCTAGAAGAGCACCGTCTCGTCCAGTAATTGTTGTTACTGTTCCTATTTTTGGCCGTGGTCATGGTCACCATGGTAGAAGAGACTGGTAAGCATAGCGTTTTTTTCAGTTAAGCCCAAAGGAATAAGCCTTAACAACTTAACCTTTGGGCTTTTTTATTTTATTTCTCTTCAAAATATAATGTCTAATTAGCAGTATAAATTTAAAACTCTCGACTCTTTGCTATAAGTTATTTTTTCAACTTTACATCAAGTCTATTTTATGAAGATTTACCAAGCAATTAGTGAACGTGAGGCAAAGACCTTTACCACAGACCAATTAAGAGAAAACTTCTTGATTGAAAGCATTTTTAAGACCAATGAGATACATTTTGTATATACTCATTATGATAGAGTAATGGTAGGAGGTGCGACGCCTACGGCGGATACTCTTACTTTACAGACGTATGATAATTTAAAATCTGATTATTTCTTAGAAAGAAGAGAAATTGGTATCATCAATGTTGGGGGTAATGGTACGATTGAAGTAGATGGTGAAAGCTTTAATTTATCTAAATTGGATGCTCTTTATATTGGCAAAGGAGTAAAGGAAGTTATTTTCAAAAGCGATGAGGCTAGCAGTCCTGCTCAGTTTTTCTTATTATCTGCTCCTGCTCATCAAAAATTTCCTACACAAAAGATGGGAAAAGAAGAGGCTTCTCCCGTTTCATTAGGTACTGTAGAAACTGCTAACGAACGAACTATCTACAAGTATATTCACAGAGATGGAATCCAAAGTTGCCAAGTAGTAATGGGATTAACTGTGTTGAAAACAGGGAGCGTTTGGAACACCATGCCAGCCCACGTACACGATAGAAGAATGGAAGCTTATTTATATTTTGATTTGAACCCAGAACATAGAGTATTTCACTTTATGGGACAACCACAGGAAACACGCCATATGCTTGTAGCCAATCATCAAGCTATTTTATCACCACCTTGGTCTATCCATTCAGGTGCGGGTACTTCCAATTATTCTTTTATCTGGGCAATGGCAGGCGAAAACCTCGATTTTACAGATATGGATTTTGTTAAAATCTCAGACCTAAAATAATTTCCCTTTTTACATTCTCAAACCATCCATTTAACTATGAAAAAAATCTTTTTATGTTTGTTATTAAACATTTGCGTGTTGGGAATTTCGGCACAATCTAAGATTGATATAAAAAAAGAATTTGAATTTGCTGCCAAACAATATGAAGGGATGCTAAAGGCACATCCAGATTATACCAAAACGCCACAGTCGACCAATGCAGATGGCAGTCCACGCGATATGCCTACTGAATGGTGGTGTAGTGGCTTTTTTGGTGGTTCGCTTTGGTATATTTTTGAAGAAACCAAAAGTCCTTTCTGGAAAGACGCTGCTCATCAGTGGTCGATGGCTGTTAAAAAAGAGCAATTCAATACAGGCACACACGATTTGGGCTTTATGTTGTATTGTCCCTTTGGCAATGGTTATCGCCTTACAAAAAATGCTGAATACAAAGATATTATGCTAACAGGAGCGAAGTCGTTAGCCACTCGTTTCGACCCTAAAGTAGGTGTGATTAAGTCTTGGAATAAATTTCGTCAATACACTTATCCAGTAATCATTGATAATATGATGAATCTGGAATTTTTGTTTTGGGCAGCTAAAACCTCTGGCAACAAAGAATTTTATAATATTTGTCTTTCACATGCTGATAGTACACTGAAAAATCATTTCCGTCCAGATGGCAGTAGCTACCACGTAATTTGTTATGATGAAAAAGGGCAACCTTTGGGCAAATTTACCCATCAAGGATATGCCGATGCTTCTGCATGGGCGAGGGGACAAGCTTGGGCAATGTATGGCTATACAGTGATGTATCGTGAAACAAAGCAAAAGAAATACTTAGCGATGGCTGAAAAGATAGCAAATTTCTATTTAAACAACCCGAATTTGCCTGCTGATAAAATTCCTTACTGGGATTTTAACGCACCTAATATTCCTAATGAAGAAAGAGATGCGTCGGCTGGTGCTATTACAGCGTCGGCTTTGTTAGAATTATCAACTTATAAGGGCAAAAAAGGCAAAGACTATTTTAAAGCTGCTGAAAAGATGCTTACAAGCTTGGCTAGTCCTGCCTACAAAGCTAATTTAGGTGAAAATAATCATTTCATTCTAAAACATAGTGTAGGAGCAAAGCCCTTAAAATCAGAAATCGATGTGCCTTTGGTATATGCTGATTATTATTATTTAGAGGCGCTGTTAAGATACCAATCATTGACGAAGAAGAAAAAGTAATAGCTTAATTTTCAAGCAATTAATCATTACGATATAAGTTATTTAGGAAACCCTTGATAATTTATATCGTTTTTTTTACCGAACTGTTCTATACTTGTCTATATTTACCGTACAAGGTAAGATAATAATATACCCATAAAAACTTATCTTTATCAAATATTTACTAAACTCTAAGTAAAGCGCTATTTCTTTAACAAGAGGAGGCTTTATTTATATCATTCAACCAGTCCTAATTTTATTATAACTTATGAAACTTAAATTTCAGGCATTATTACTGTTGTTGTGCTTTTGTACAACAATTCTTTTTGCCCAAGGTTCTAATCCCCTCAAAGGGAAAAAGATTCTTGTTTTCTCCAAAACAGCAGGATTTCGTCACTCTTCTATTCCGTTTTGTACAAAAGCCATTCAAAAAATGGGGATTGAAAATGGTTTTGAAGTAGACACTACCGAAAACGCTGATAATTTCAATGAAGCTAACCTTAAAAAGTACTCGGTTGTTGTTTTTAATAGCACTACTGGAAATGTTTTAACTGAGCCTCAGCAAATTGCTTTTGAACGTTATATCCAAGCAGGGGGTGCTTTTATGGGTATTCACGCAGCTTCGGATACGGAGTATGACTGGCCTTGGTATGGCAAGTTGGTAGGTGGATATTTTAATGGTCACCCTGGCAAAAATGTTTCGAATGTGCAGAATGGTAAATTTATCATTAAAGACCGTACGCATATTTCAACCAACTTTATGCCTGAGACGTTGGAGCGTAAAGATGAATTTTATAGCTTTAAAAATTTCAATAAAGATGTAAAGGTTTTATATACTGTTGATGAAAACTCATTCAAAGAAGGCAAAATGGGCGATTTCCACCCAATGGGCTGGTATCACGAATTTGATGGTGGTCGTTCTTTTTATACTAACTGGGGACATACCAACGAGACATTCTCGGAAGAGATTCCACTTAAACACATCCTTGGTGGCTTACAGTGGGCGGCTAGTGGCCCTGCTTTAGATTATGCTAAAGTAAAAAGTGCTTTACCTCCTGAAGAAAACCGTTTCGTAAAAACTGTATTGGATGAAAAACTAGACGAACCAACTGAATTGGTCGTATTAGACAACGGTAAAGTATTGTTTGGTGAAAGAAAAGGATTGCTAAAGGTATATGACCCAAAGAAAAATGCTACTAAGGTTGTAGCAGATTTAAGCGTGTATTCAAAATTTGAATATGGCTTGATGGGCGTAAATATTGACCCTGACTTCAACAAAAACAAATGGATTTACTTGTACTACGCTCCGTCAGTAGGGATGGTTGGTGCTGATACCGCCAATCGTTTATCTCGTTATGTGTATGATGATGTAAAGGATTCGCTTTATTTAAGTACTGAAAAAGTTGTTTTGCGTGTGCCTGTAAAACGTACAGAATGTTGCCATACAGGTGGTTCGGTAGCGTGGGATAGCAAAGGAAACTTATTCCTTTCTACGGGTGATGATACCAACCCTTTTGCATCACAAGGTTTTGCACCTATCGACAATAAGCCTGGGCGTTCTGGTTGGGATGCTCGCTATACTTCATCTAATACCAACGATTTAAGAGGTAAAATTTTAAGAATTAAGCCTAGTGCTGATGGTTCTTATACGATTCCAGAAGGAAATCTATTCCCAGTGGGTACTGCTAAAACGCGTCCTGAAATATATGTAATGGGTAACAGAAACCCATACAGAATATCAGTTGATCAAAGAACAGGCTTTTTGTATTGGGGTGAAGTAGGCCCTGATGCTGGCGAAAATTCACCGAAATATGGTCCTCGTGGTCATGATGAAGTAAATCAGGCTCGTAAAGCTGGTTATTTTGGCTGGCCTCTTTTTGTGGCAGACAACCGTGCTTATAACCAAAGAGACTTTTATAAGGATAGTACTTGGACAAAATTTGACGCTGAGCATCCTATTAACGATTCTCCACACAATACAGGTTTACGCGAATTACCTGCTGCTCAAAAAGCATTTATTTATTATCCTTACGCTGATTCTCCTGAATTTGGGGCAATCGTTGGCAAGGGCGGTCGTAATGCAATGGGCGGGCCTGTATATTATTATGACGACTTCAAGGCTGATTCAAAGGTAAAATTCCCTAAGTATTTAGATGGAAAATTCTTTGCCTATGACTGGATGCGTGACTGGATTAACTTGGTAAGCATGAAACCAAACGGAGATTTTATTTCGATGGAACGCTTTATGCCAAACACGAAGTTTAGCCACCCAATGGATATGCAGTTTGCTAAAGATGGTTCGTTGTATTTGTTGGAATATGGACAAAACTGGTTTGCTCAAAACGATGATGCTCGTCTTTCACGCATTACCTTCAATGCTGGCAACCGTAGCCCAGTGGTAGTAGCAAATGCTGATAAAAAAGCAGGAGCATTGCCATTGAAAGTAAATTTCTCTTCGGCTGGTACATTAGACTATGAAAATGATGTGTTGAAATACGAATGGACTTTTACCAAAGGAGCAGCCAAAAGCACTTTGCCTAACCCAAGCTTTACTTTTACAAAAGCAGGCGTTTATAAGCCTGTTCTGAAAGTGACTGACCCTGCTGGAAACGTTTCGACGACTACTTTAGAAATAAAAGTAGGGAATGATGTTCCGAAAGTGGACTTAGCCATAAAAGGCAATAAAACATTCTACTGGAACGATGAAAAAATAGCTTATGAAGTAAAGGTATCTGATAAAGAAGATGGCTCGTTGGCTAATAAAAAAATCAAAGAAGACGAAGTACAGGTAAATATAGACTATCTTGAAGGTTTTGATAAAACCGTTATTGCACAAGGACATCAAGCCAATTTAAGCGTTTCAACAGGTAGACGTTTAATAGACTTATCTGATTGTAAATCTTGTCATTCACTTGATAAAAAGTCTATTGGACCAAGCTACAAAGAAGTTGCTAAAAAATACAAAGGAAAAAGTAGAGCTTTTAGTGAATTGGTAGAAAAAGTAATCAAAGGTGGTGGTGGTGTTTGGGGCGAACAAGTAATGGCGGCTCACCCACAATTAACGAAAGACGACACAAAGGAAATGGTGAAATACATTCTCTCGTTGTCTGATGACAAAAAAGCAAGTCAACCAGTTAAAGGTGAATATGTCACCAAAGACAATGGCAAAGCTGGTACTTATATTTTCTCGGCAAGCTATACTGACAAAGGTGCTAGTAACTTAGGTTCTTTGACAGGTGCAACAGCCCTTACGTTGAGAAGTGCGAAGTTTAAAGCGAATTCGTTTGATACGCAAAAAGAAACAATGAAATATACCCTTGAAGGGCTAGGAGAAGCAGTCATTGCGATGTCTGACAATTCATATATTTCATTCAACAACATAGACTTAACGGGTATCGCTCAATTTAAGCTAGGTGCTTTTGCTGCTGACGACCGTACAGCGGGCGGTTCAATAGAATTGCACATCGATTCGCCAACGGGACAATTATTAGGTACTGCTGAGGTAACTAAAAATGCTAACACACCCGTAAGTATTTCATTGAAAACACCTGTTGTTGGTGCACACAATTTGTTCCTAGTATTTAAAAATGCTGATGCCAAAGGAAAACCATTATTTGCCATAGTAGATATTACAGCAGGTAAATAAGCCTTTTTTAATACGATTTACAAACAAGAAGAGGTTGCCAAAATTGGCAACCTCTTCTTGTTAAAATATAAAGCTGATTTTTTAGACTAGTTTTAAACGCCTTTCCATTTAACTGCACAACCCACCGACTTAGTAAAATTATTAACTACTGGTCTGCCTGCTAAAAGATTACTTACAGCATCATCCACATATCTTTTTGTTACAGCATTAGCATCCTGCGTATTATCATCAATGCCACCGATGTATTGCAAAATATACTTGTCTCCTTCTTTCTTAACTACATAAGCCGATGGAGTTCTTGATACACCAAAAGCCTTTGAAGTAGCCTGTGTTTCATCTTGAAGGTAGGCAAAAGTATAGCCTTTGGCTCTGGCTACTGTCTGCATATTTTCAAAAGAATCTTCTTCATAAGCACTCGGGTCGTTCGGGTTGATTGCCAATACTGGATACCCCTGCGAAGCAAACTTTTTATCCAATGCCATTATTCTACTTTCGTAAGCCTTTGAAAAAGGGCAGTGGTTACAAGTAAAGACAATAATATATCCCTTTACAGCACGATTATCCGCCATTGATACCAAGTTACCTGTGGTGCTTTTTAATTTAAAATCAGCCACTACATCACCAATGGCATATCCTTTATCTGCCCTTAACTTATGCTCTTCATTGGCAGGGGTAAACGCCAACAACCCCATTAAGACTATCCCTAGTAAAAAAATCGTCTTTATATTTTTTATATGTGTTTTCATTGCTTGATATGTTTATTGTATCTAATATAATTTAGAAGTTCTCTCTTTTGTCTGATTTAATAGTTAAATATAAATCTTGTTTGTTGCTACGGTATTCAGTTTTGTATGGTAACAGTCCACATTTTTTTTAGTTCCTCCATAAATATTTCAGTATTTACTTTGCCTTCAAAAAACTTCCTTTTCTGTATTTTTGTATTGATTATCAGCGTGGCAGGAATACTTCCCGACCATTCTTTGTCTATCAAATCTATCCAATGATTATAATCTGGTTCATCCAAAAGTACTACTTTCGATTGTACTTTGTTGCGTGCTAAAAAGCCCTTTACACTCGTTTCCGCATCTTTAGGGAAATCCATACTTATTAACAAAAATTTCACCTTCTTAGTGCTATATTCAGTATTCAATCGTTCAAAAAAGGGCAATTCTTCTAAACACGGTCGGCACCAAGTTGCCCAAAAATGTAAAACAACGGTGGTATCTGATACTTGATTTAATACTTTTTGTAAATCCTCAAACTTCACAATGTCAACTTTCTTGGTTTGATTGAAAGCCTTAAAGTTAACTACGTAAATTAGGAAGATAAGTATTATTCCAAATCGTATTGAAAAGGGCCTAATCTTCATCATGATTAACTTATAAAAATGGAACTTCTATGTTAATTTATTAACGTTAAACCTTCACAATTATGTACTTGGTATACGTTGTTGTGACAAAAGAAATATTATAATATTTTACCTACACACATAACTACCTTACTATTAGATTATTATGAAACATACTAACAAATAAAAATTTGCGAATTTTTTATAATAAATATACTTACTTCCTTTCTCTTTTCAAAACATAATGTGTATCTTTGCGACCCAATAAAATTATAACTAATAATAAAATGTACGCAATCGTAGAAATCGCTGGTCAGCAATTTAAAGTTGAGAAAGACCTTTTCCTCTACACCCACCGTTTGGCGGGCGAGGAAGGCGCTGCACTGGTTTTCGATAAGGTTCTTCTTGTCGACAATGACGGAGACATCCAAGTAGGTCTTCCAACTGTAGCAGGTGCTACTGTAACTGGTAAAATTTTAGCTCACGTTCGTGGAGAAAAAGTAATTGTTTTCAAAAAGAAACGTCGTAAAGGATACCAAAAACAGAACGGTCACCGTCAAAATTTAACTAAAGTCTTAATCGAAGGAATCTCATTTTAATATTTAATGATTAATTTTATTCGTTAAGAGTTTCCTCAAAGCGAAAATTAAAACGTTAAATCGATAAACTAACAAAACAATGGCACACAAAAAAGGTGCGGGTAGTTCGAAAAACGGTCGTGAGTCGCATAGTAAGCGTCTTGGAATCAAAATTTTTGGAGGTCAGCCTGCAATTTCAGGGAACATTATTGTTCGTCAAAGAGGTACAGCCCACAATCCTGGTCAAAATGTAGGTCTTGGAAAAGATCATACTTTATTTGCTTTAATTGATGGTACTGTTCACTTTAAAAAAGGATTTAAAGGACGTTCTTTTGTAGAAGTAGTTCCTGCTTAATAATGGCACATGACTAAGGTTATACCATTAAAAATTCTTTAGAAGGGATTAACGCTTGAATTTATTCAACTGTTAATCCCTTCTTCATTTAGGCATTTAACAGAAACGTAAAATTTAATATTACTTTCTTGTTAAACTATTTTTAATTTGTCATTAAACAATCATCAATCCATTGACTTATAAGCGTTTATTTGTTTATATGCAATGGCTTTTTTGTTTTGTACATTCAGGATTTGAAAGACATTCACCAATATGAATCCAAACCTTTAAAACATTTGGAATTTAGCATTAAATGCCATCTTCGATGAGGATGGCATTTTTTTGTAATATTCTTTGAACTCATTATAATGACTAATTTGTTAATAATCATATAATCAGGTGTTTAATCATGATTCATTAAAACATTTTACATTTGTATTATAATTTTTTCAATATATAAACAACAAAAATATGAGACACAGCTTAGCCATTTTCCAACGGTATGATTGGAGAGACTTTCAGGCAAAGAAAAACGCCACCAGAAAGTATGCGAACAACAAAAAAGCACCAGAGGTTGCACATCCAGAACACGACAAGGTATCATTCGACTGGATAAACTAAAAAAGCCGTCCCAAACGAAATTGGAACGGCTTTTTTGTATCTTCTAGTATCCTTATTCTACAGGGAATGGATATTCTTCTACATAAACATCTGTAAAAATCTCTGCTGGGTCTGGCCAAGCAGATTCTTCTGCAAATTTAACTGAAGCTTCTACTCTTACTTTGATTTCAGCATCAATCGCAGCTAGTTCTTCTTCTGTAGCAAGACCATTATCTAAAATCGCTTTCTTTACTTGCTCGATAGGGTCACGCATTTTGTATTGCTCAACCTCCTCTTTCGTACGGTATTTCTGAGGGTCAGACATTGAGTGACCTCTATAACGATATGTTTTGAATTCTAAGAATGTTGGTCCTTCTCCAGCTCTTGCACGGTCAGCCGCACGAGAAACCGCTTCGTGAACAGCCTCAACGCTCATAGCATCTACCGCTTCAGAAGGCATATCATACGCTTCACCGATTGTATAAAGGTCTGTAACGTTTGAAGTACGAGAAACCGACGTTCCCATCGCATAACCGTTGTTTTCTACCACAAAGATTGCAGGTAGTTTCCAAGTCATTGCCATGTTAAATGCCTCGTGTAAAGCACCTTGACGAACAGCACCATCACCGAAATAACAAATCGCTAAGTTTCCAGTTTTGTTATATTTTTCAGCAAAAGCCAACCCTGCTCCTAATGGAATTTGTGCACCCACAATACCATGTCCACCTACAAAGCCAACTGATTTATCAAAAATGTGCATCGAACCACCTTTTCCTTTAGAGATACCAGTAGCTTTTCCGAACAACTCAGCCATGATAGTATTAGGATCTGAACCTAAAGCTAAAGGAATACCGTGGTCACGATATGCTGTGATATACTTGTCGCCGTCTTTCAATGCAGATCTTGCTCCTGATGAACAAGCTTCTTGTCCGATGTAAAGGTGACAAAAACCTTTGATTTTTTGTTGTCCATACAACTGACCAGCACGTTCTTCAAATTTGCGTTGAAGTACCATTGACTCGTACCAGTACATATAGGTCTCCTTCGAGTATTTTACTTTGTTTTCAGCTTTATTTGCCATTTTCTACAATTATGAATGAGTGATTTGTGAATAAGTGAAAGTGTAAGCTTCCCCTTGACACTGCTTATTCGGAGGTAAATCCGATGCTAAACTGCCTGTGATTTGCAATCCCATCAAACAGTCTTTAATTTGCACTACGAAATTAGTACAAAACAAAGAACACACAAAGTATTTTGTATTATTCATTGATGCTTAAATACATGTTTTGTTAAATTTTATCCACAATTTCCTATTCAATCCCTTTTTATTTTCTTTTCATGTATTTACAAAAACTTAGTTTGACCAATTTCAAAAGCTACGACTACAATACTTTCGAGTTTTCGCCTCGGGTAAATTGTATTGTTGGCGAAAATGGTATTGGCAAAACTAATTTATTAGACGCTATTTACTTTTTGGCTTTAACTAAAAGTTCTATCTCTAATCAAGATACCCTTAGTATCAATCATGAAGCTGATTTTATGATGATTGAGGGCAATTTTGAAAGTGAAAAAAATACGCTCATTACTGTTGCTTTGCAAAAGGGACAAAAGAAGGCTGTTTTGCATGACAAAAAAGCCTATGAAAAGCTATCAGAACATATCGGAAAATTTCCAGTGGTGTTGTTGTCTCCTAATGATACCGATGTGATTCGGGATGGGAGTGAAGAAAGAAGAAAATTCTTCGACGGAGTAATGGCACAATTGGATGCTGAGTACCTTGAAAACCTATTGCAGTACAATCGTCTGTTATTGCAACGCAACTCTTTACTCAAACAGTTTGCTGAACGCCATTATGTAGATGATTTACTGTTAGATATTTATACCGACCCTTTGGTGGAAGTCTCTCTCAAAATATATCAGGCTCGTATCGTTTTTACGGAGAATTTCCTACCTATTTTTAAAAAGCATTATGAGGTATTATCTGATGCCAGAGAGAGCGTAGAAATGATTTATGAGTCGGAGGTAGGCAATGATGACTTTGTTGCCTTATTTCGAAGAAATAGGCACCGAGATTTGGCTGCTCAGAGAACAACGCTCGGAAGCCACAAGGATGACTTCATTTTTGAAATTAATGGCTTTACCTTACGCAAATTTGGCTCGCAGGGACAACAGAAATCCTTTGTGATTGCCCTTAAACTAGCTCAATTTGAAATGCTGAGTGTTGCGAAGGGTTTTGCCCCAATTTTACTCTTAGATGATATTTTTGATAAGCTTGATGACAAAAGAATCCAACAGCTTATTAATATGATGACCGACGGAACATTTAATCAAGTATTTATTACCGACGCTCGCCCTGAGAGAACAAGAGAATTATTGGAAAAGCTAGTGGTAGATATTAAGTATTTTGAAGTAAAAAAAGCCTAACGCATTGAATATTTACGTTAGGCTTTTTGTATTTATTTTTCTGTGAATTTCACTCCTGCATAATTGGTCTTGATGGTAATCTTTGTAGCTGAGCCTTTACCTATTTTTCCTTTATAAACCTTGGTAGATTTCCATCCCATTGTACGGTCGTCAACCTCTTTATTATCGTCAGGATTTACGGTTAGCGTACATTTTCCTTCTGGGTATCTAAAGTTGGCATACGTAGTAGTTACTTCAAAATCAGCATTGCAATCGCCCGTTACTGGTAATTTTACGGCTGTATAATTTGAACGAATGTCTAGCGTCTTCAACGTCTTCGATAATTCTGCTAACTGAACGCCATCTGAATAACTGATTGATAACTTCCCTGTTTGATTAATTTTACCGATTTTGCCACTTGAATACTGAATTGTTCCATCCAGATTATTAATATCATCTAAAATCATCGAACCATAATTGTTGGTCAATTTTAGGTTATCTGCCTTTTCTATATTCAGTTTTGAATAAGCAATGTGCAAATCGCCATCATCCATTTGTTTGATATTTCCTGAGCCATATTGCACAAAAATATCTTTCTCTCCGCCCGTCAATTTATCAGAAACAAAGCTACCATAATTAGAAGTAATCTTCAAAGGAGCTGAAAACTGAGGAATAATCGTTTTGCCGTATTTATTTGAAACCGTCAATGAATTAGACTTCGGCATATAAATCATATAGTTAATCTCTACGCCACGTTTTTCATTTACTTTTTTACCATTGCTACTGCTCCAGTTAAAAGTATTTGTTAAACTATTTGCCCAACTCCAGTTGCCATTGCCATTGGTTCTTTCATCCGTATCAATCATTGTTTTAAAGGCAATTTTGTCTCCTTCTTTTCTCTCAACGATTTCTACATTATCAATAAACGTTTGGGCTTGTGCTTCTGTACTACCGTAACCCGTAATAGTTATATCTACTTTGATTTCGTTTTTATTCCAAAGTTCTACTTTTACTTCTCCGTGTTGGTTGTTAATATTCAAAAAGTTTTTAGCATCTACAGGATAAGATTTACTAATTACTTTTTTCTTTTCTACGGCTGCCGTTTCCTGAATAGTAGCCTGACCATACTCTGCATTATAAGTCATTCCAGCAGGAGGCGTTGGTGGTGTAGGAGGTAAAGGTGGCATTTCGCTAGCTCTGCCTACTATTGCTACTCTATTCAAGGTTCTTGTCGCATTACTTCTTGTTGTGGCAATACTTGCCCTTACATGGTTCTGATATTCTTTTACTTCTACAGAATCATGTACATAAACGCTTACTTGTTGTGCAAAGGCGCTGTTGATTATTAAAACACACAATGCTACTATATTTAATACTTTTTTCATGACATTCTTCGATTAAACTGTTTACCTCAAATGCTTTTCATCGGATTATTCTGATAATCTTTAATTTTCTGAATAATTGATAATTGCCTGTTTAAAATATCTAATTGTACTTGTAAATTTTGAATCATCGCTTGAACTAGCTCTTCCTGATTAGGCGTTTGGGGTAATTCTGCTTTCAGGTTTTGATAGTCTTTGTTCAGGTTCTCAATTTCTGCGGCAAATTCTTTGTAAAGTACTGGGTCGTGAGCCTCAATTTGCCTGATTTCCTCTCGCTTTGTTTCAATCAAACTTGCATACTGAACCATTTTATCGCCATATTCGGGGCTTACTGTGGCAATAATCTTATCTGTATTCTCTGATTTGAAACCAAGGTCATGTATAAAATAACACCCTATTAATATGGCAAGGCCTGCTGCTAATGCCCAATATTTTTGTTTGAAAACAATAATGTTTTTCTTTTCAACAAAAGGTGTTTCTCCCGGAAAGGTATCTAAATGCCCTAAGCCTTTGTCTATTTTATCCCATAAACCTACAGGGATTTCAAACTGATCAAAGTTTTCACGGTTATCACGAATGAATCTTTCTGTTTTTGTCTTTTTCATAACTCTCTAAGCCTCCTCTATCTTAATACAAAGGGAAAGAAAAGGGCTTTATTGTTTTAAAATTTCCAACAATCGTTTTTTGGCTCTGATGTATTGTGTCCGGGAAGTTGATTCTGCCACGCCCAAAATCTCTGCGATTTCTTCATGGTCATAGCCTTCTAATAAATACAAACAAAGTACTGTTCTGAAACCATCAGGTAACTGTTGAATGGCATTTTGTACTCTTTGAATATTTAGTTCTATTCCTTCTTCGTCGTAAGTGGCATCGTCTGGAATATCTGCTGCTTCTTCGATATCGATTAATTGTACCTTTCTATTCCTTAAATGATTTAAAGCTCGATTAATTACAATCTGTTTCAACCAAGCGCCAAAAGTACTTGTTTGTCGAAAATCATGGATTTTCTGAAAAGCATCTAAAAAGGCATCTTGCAGGACGTCCTCTGCTTCGCCAACATGATTTACTATTCGGACAGCAACATTGAACATAGCCTTTGCATAAAGCCTATAAATCTCGTACTGAGCCTTGCGATCACCCCTACGGCAAGCCTCCACGAGTGGCAAATGTTTGTCTATGTAATGTGTTTGTTCCAGTGCTAAAGGTTGAGGATTCATAGTGTTCAAACTTCTAACCTTCAAGTTAAGCAGTTTTCATCTATTGACAACCAATAACTTAAATTCAAACTAATGACACAGAACAATTTAGGAATGTTGCATTTTGTTAAAAATTCTTAAAATATTTTAAAAATTTTATCGTTTATGTCTCCTATTCAAAAATAATATGCCATTTGTAGTATTTTTTCACGACAAATGTCGTTATATTTGCGACATATTTACAACAATGGCATCCATGAAAAAACAAAATATTTTACCTATATCAACTTTGATTGTATTGCTAGGCGGGCAAACAATCATCAATCGTGAAATTAGACATGATTTCGACCTGATTGAAATTGCGAAAGAAGGTTTACCTAAGCAAGCGTTAGACAGTCTGGCGAAACAAATTTCTTTTTCAAATAAAGAAATGGCCGACATCCTAAATATTTCAGAAAGAACCATTCAACGCTACAGAGAAGACCAACGCTTGGACAAAGATGCCTCTGCGAAATTGATACGTTTGGCAAAATTGTACGAGCTTGGTCAAGAAACTTTTGGAAGCCTTGAAAGATTTAATGGCTGGATGCATTCACACGTGCCTGCTTTAGGAGGAAAACGTCCTACTGAATTATTAGATACTTCATTAGGCTACGAAATCATTGAAAGAGAATTAATATATATTGAACATGGTTTGTTTTCATAAACACCGTGTTTAAGTAGTCTATGTAAAATAAACGATGTTGCTGTGTGAGTTAAAATGATGTTTAAACCTATTTTAGGCAAGGACAAAGAACAGCTCACAACTCATCACTCACAACTAAAAACTCTTACTTAACTACGCCCTAACACATTTAACATGGAAGTTTTTAGAATTAGTAAACTTATAAGAGCCCGAGATTTATCGGGTTTCGGAGCAAGTTTAAAAGGACAGCGCTGGAATAGAAGAGGCACATCGGTGCTTTATACTGCTTCACACAGGTCGCTCGCTTTATTAGAAGTATTAGTACATTTAGGCGAATATTATCCACAAGACGAATACGCTATCATCACTTTGGAGGTGCCAGATAACGAAATTACGTTGCTGGATACAACAAATTTACCCAAAGACTGGGCTAGAATATTTGAAGCAGGCATATTAGCTTCTTATACAGATAATTGGTTTAATAAGGAACAGTCTATCGCTTTGGGGGTGCCTTCTGCGATTGTTGCACAAGAATATAACTACCTTATCAACCCTTTGCATCCAAATTTTTTGGATATCAAGATTAAACACATAGAACCATTCACTTTTGACGAAAGATTTTTCAAGGATGTCATCGACTAAAAACGCCCAATATTGGATTGAAAACTATCAAATGAATGCTCATCCAGAAGGTGGATACTTTGCAGAAACCTATCGGGCAAGTGAAAATATTCCTCAAAAGGCTCTTCCTGCACGATTTAAGGGAGATAGAAGCTTTTCGACGGGTATTTATTTTTTGTTAGAGAGTCATCACATATCAGCGTTTCATCGCATTGCCTCTGACGAAATGTGGCATTTTTATACAGGTTGTGCGTTGAATATTTATGTATTGGACAACGACGGCACTTTGGAAATTATTCGATTAGGGAATAATCCTGATAAGGGCGAAGTATTTCAAGCAGTAGTTCCTGCAGGAAAATGGTTTGGCTCAAAGCCCAGTGAAGAAAATACTTACTGCTTAGTGGGCTGTACGGTTGCCCCGGGTTTTGACTTTGAAGATTTTGAAATGAAAGATAGAAAAGCATTGTTACAATTATTCCCTCAACACGAGGACATCATAACAATGCTTACTTATTGAACTTTTATGCTCTTCAATCATTATTTTAAAGCCATTACCTGAGTTGTTACAGGCTTACCTGCAATATAATCTTTGGCAAATATTCTGTAATTATCGAAAATCTGACGAGTAGCTATTCTTAATGCCTTTTCATCAATAGCATGTGTTTCTGGCGCTGCGATACCTGCTGCATAGCCCATCCAGATAGGACGATTACTGTCGTTTTCAACAAATTGTAAGAGGAGTGTTCCCTTTCTGAGTTTTACTCTTCTAAGTTCCTCATTCATGCTTTCCTTACCTAGCCCTCTGAAAGAACGTTGAAGCACCGAAAGGTTTACATCACTTGGGAAAAGTGCATAGAATACAATCAAATTGGGTTGCTCTTTAGAGTCAGCATAACCCCTTAGCTTCATCTGATTGCCTATTTCATCAATCACTGCTTGGAATTTATAGGTTGTATCAATCATGGTAAACTGTTTTTCAACAGTTGTGAATGACTGATAGTTTGGCTTGAATACCTCATCTTCAATTTCTCTATGACAAGCAGAACCAATTTGAAAACTGTTACGATTACAAGACGCTAAAGCAAGGAGTGCGACTACTGCGAAAAGATAGATTTTTTTCATAACGTAAAAATTAATTTAAAACTTGAAACTTATAACTATTTGATTTTTAGTTGATTTTCTGGAATCTAAAAACAAAAATGAATTTTCAAAGGCAAAAAGCCGTTCTAATAATAAGTACGTAAAAATTTAAGAATAGTCTCTTTAGTGGTGATTTAATCAGCAGTTATAAAAGTTTTGATTTAAAAGCTTAAATCAAATTTTATAGGTCTTTGTTTGATAAGTAAGGAATTATAATTTTTAAAAAATGAATACAAAACCAATAATTCGTGTAGATGTTGTTTCGGACATCGTATGTCCTTGGTGTTATATCGGTAAACGGCGGTTAGAAAAAGCTATTGAAGATACACAAAGTTCTTGTAATCTGCAAGTTATCTACCATCCTTTTCAACTAGACCTAACGTTCCTGAGTCTGGAATATCTTTTAGTACCCACATGGAAAGCCGTTTTGGGCCTAATTATGCACAAAAATTTCATCAGGTTGAACAAGCGGCCTCGTCGGTTGATTTAGATTTCGACTTCGAGAATCTTCCAAAGGCTATCAATACTTTTGCTTTTCATAGAATACTTACGATTTCCTTGCACGAAGGGATGCAAGCCGAAGTGAAAGAAGCGTTGATGAAAGCATATTTTGTGGATAGAGTAGATTTAACAGAACAAAGTGCAGTAGCAGCAGTGATGGCTCAATTCGGTTGGTCTACTGAAAAAACGTTGGGGATTCTTAATTCAGACGAAGCATCTGATGAAGTAAAAGAAGAAATGCACTATTTCCGTCAACAAGGTATATCGGGTGTTCCTTTCTTTATTTTTGATAAAAAATATGCTGTTTCAGGTGCACAGCCCTCAGAGGTTTTTAAAGAAATCTTTGAAAAACTGGCTCAGGAAAAACAAGTAGCGGCTATTTCGGGAGATGTTTGTGATGTAGATGGTGAGAATTGTTAGGGTAAGAAATTAATATTTTATTTTTATGGAGGTATTTTAAGTACCTCCATAAAAATAAAATATATGTTCGTTGTTCACGAGTTGAAAACTCGTGCTACATTTTTACTAATGTATTACCACGCATGACGGGTAATACATCGTATAAATCGTGTTGTAAACAATAAGCAATGTCTTTTTGAATACCCAAACGTTGAAGCCTTTTTACGTGAGATGATGAGGCAACGAATGATAATAAATCACTTTTTGATAATTCGTACTGACGCAAAGCCATCAATGCAGAATCATCTTCTACCATAAATTCTTCTTGCAAACGTTCTACCAAAGCTCCTGCAAAAAGCGTATCTTCCAAGTTAGGTTTACCTTTCCATCCTGCACATAATACTAAAATATCGTATTGTTGGTCTTTTAAATAATTGGCTAATGCTCCTAAATTCAAGAAAGAACCAACCATTACTTTTACAGCCGATTTAGATTTTGTGATAGCCAACGTACCGTTGGTCGTAGTAACACAGATGGTTGCACCATTTACTTTTTCAGTCATATAGCTGAAAGGTGAATTATCAAAATCAAAACCTTCTGGCGTTTTTCCGTCACGTTCAGCAGCGGCTAAGTATCCTTTTTGTTGATAACCAACACATTCGTCAATGCTCGCCACTGGAATAATTGCTTCTACACCATTGGCAAAAGCGGTTACCATACATGAAGTTGCTCTAAAAATATCTACTACAACAACTATTGAATTTTCGATATTATATAAATGTAATAGCTCGGGACTGATACAAACGTCAATTTTTTGCATAATTTCAAAAGAATCTAATACAGACTAATTACTTTAAGAAAGGCATTTTCGTTACTACAGCCTTTAAATATTTATTACGGATATTGATATATATTTCAGAACCTACTTTGGTATATTCCTTAGTAATATAGCCCATACCAATACCTTTGCTTAAGGTTGGCGACTGTGTTCCTGAAGTTACTTCACCAATAATATTGCCTGCGGCATCCATGATTTCGTAATGTTGGCGAGGAATCCCTCTATCAATCATTTCAAAGCCTACTAATTTACGTGTTGGACCGTTCTCTTTAATTTTTTGATGGAATTCTGAATTAATAAACTCTTTGTTGAATTTAGTAATCCATCCTAAGCCTGCTTCAATTGGCGATGTACTATCATCAATATCGTTTCCGTATAAACAGTAACCCATTTCTGTACGCAAGGTATCGCGTGCACCTAAGCCCACAGGCATAATATTAAATTCGGCTCCTGCTTCAAAAATAGCTTTCCACATAGCCTCCGCATCTTTGTTCCAAACGTATACTTCAAAACCACCTGCACCTGTATAACCTGTTGAAGAAATCAATACATCGTCAATGCCTGCTACTGTTCCTGCTTTAAAAGAATAATACTCCATCGACTCCAAATCTAAATCAGTCAATTTTTTCAATGTATCAATGGCTTTAGGCCCTTGAACGGCAAAGAGACTCAAACGGTCTGAAATATTTTCCATTTCTACACCGAATGTATTGTTCTGTTGTAGCCAATTCCAATCTTTCTCGATGTTTGAAGCATTTACTACTAAATAATATTCTTTTTCGTCCCAACGATATACCAAAAGGTCATCTACAATTCCCCCTTTATCGTTTGGCAAACATGAATACTGTACTTTTCCATCTATCAACACCGAAACATCATTAGAAGTAACATATTGTAAAAACTCCGTTGCTCGCTCACCTTTTACAACAAACTCGCCCATGTGCGATACATCAAAAACACCTACTGAAGTACGAACACCAATGTGTTCCTGAATAAGGTTTGAATATAAAACTGGCATCGAATACCCCGCAAAAGGTACCATTTTTGCCCCAAGCGCTACATGAACATCATTAAGATGAACATATTTTAAAACTTCTGTTTGTTCCATTGGATGTTGATTGAAATTGGTAAATTAATCCAAAATTTTATGGTTAGTAAGAATATCTTTTGTTATACTTTTCACAAAAGTAACAAAGTATCCTGAGAGGTTTAAATAATGTGTGAAAAAGCTGTAAGCGGTGAGCTTTAAGCAATGAGCGATGAGCAGTGAGCTTTCAGCTTTCAGATGTGTTTAAAGCTGAAAGCTCACTGCTCATCGCTCATTGCTTAAAGCCTACAGCTACTCCTGATACAAAACAGTCAAAACGGTTTGTCCCACTGCTTTTAAAGTATTTTTATCAATAACCGACATATTGTCTTGGTGTGTATGATGATACGCTCCAAATGTTTTAGGGTCGTTCGGGCGTAACTCTATGATATCAATCATCTGAATTTTTGCTACATCGTTTACAGGCACGTGGTCGTCAACCAATCCTCCGCCATCTGCATCTATAAATAATGTAGAATAGCCTAATCTGCTTGCGATGTCCCATACGTTGCGTACAATCATGGGTGCATATTGCATAGACGTACCCTCATGTGGGAAAACTGCTCCTTTAGCACCTACCATATCCAAATTGATTCCGTAGTAAGCCGTATAATTGTCTTTATGTTTATGACTTGCCCAATATTGTGAGCCCAAACACCATGAGTTCTGTCCATGTTCGCCTTTATAATCCTCTGGTTCGCCTACATCTTCAGTATCAAAAAAGATAATATCAATCCCCACATTAGGTTTGGTTTTAGCTTGTTGAATATTTCTGGCTAATTCTAACAACACGCCTACGCCACTTCCTCCGTCGTTGGCGCCGTCTATGGCTTTATTTTTATTGATTGTGTCTTTATCCGCCATAGAACGAGCATCCCAGTGAGCGGTTAATAAAACTCTTTTTGTGGCTGCAGGGTTAATCGACCCGATGATGTTCTGAGAATTGAGTTTTTTACCATCGAAAGTTGTTGCTACAAAATTTTGAGTGGTTACTTCACAACCAAATTGTTTTAATTTGGCCACTAACCAAGCAGCACATTCGTCATGAGCTTTGGTATTATTTACTCTAGGCCCAAAAGCTACCTGCTTTTCAACAAAGGCATAAGCGGAATCTGCATTAAAATCGGGAGCAGGATTAAGGGTTATTTCTTCCTGAGGAATGCTTTCTGAAGTACTTTTTTCTTGACAAGATTTAAAATAAACTGCAACTCCTGAAAAAACAAAAATTGCCAATAGGAGTAATGCTATTCGATTCGTTTTCATTATTAATTTCTGTAATAAGTCTTTTTTAAATTGTTAATTAACGCAAGAATAAACTTGCCATTTCTGATAAAGAAACAATCTTCATCGTTATTTCACCACTTGGCGTATAGCTTGGATTTGATGAAGCAAAAAGTTGTTCTACCAAAGTATTCATCTCCAGAATTGTCAATGAATGATTCCCAAAGCGTCCTGCTGAGCGTTTTGCCATTGCTCTAGCCAAGTTTTCAGCTTTATCAAGGTGTAGTTCAGATTCATTTTGCTTGAATTGCTCTAAAATACCTTCTATCATTTCTTGCTCGTTTTCTTCGGGCGAGTCGGCTGGAATGCCATTGACCATAAAAGAATCGTGTTCTACTACACTCAACACAAAACCTAAATTCCTAATTTCGTCTTGAATCTCCAACAGCAAATGAAAATCGGCTGTGGTCAATTTTACTTTAGTCGGAAACAATAATTGCTGTGATGCACCACCATTTTTGCGTAAATGCTGAGAGAATTTTTCATACAAAATTCTTTCATAAGCAGCACGCTGGTCGATTAATAACATCCCCGATTTTACCTGAGAAATAATGTAGCGATTATGAATTTGAAAGGTAGTAGCCTCTGAGTCTTGCGACGCTCGTTGAGGACGGTCGCTTCCAATATCATTTGCTTTACTTTTCAATAAAAAGGACGTAGCCTCGCTAGGAATGCCAAAGTCTGCTTGGGTTTGTTCAATTGATGGCTCTTTTTTCTCAAAATCATCTAGTTGACGGTTCAACCCTTCATATAATTTATTCCAATTTGTTAGATTTGTTCGCTCTCTAAAAGGTGCTTCGGGTCTGGCAAATCCATTTACTGCCGAAATCTCCTTAGTCTTTTCAAAAGGCGAACCCGTGAACTGGAAAATATTATTGGTAAAGTTTACGTCCGTTTCAAAATCCAATGAGGGCATTAAATTATGCTGGCTCATAGATTTCCGAACAGCGGCTTGTACAATGGCATACACTGTTCGTTCGTCATCAAACTTAATTTCGGTTTTAGTTGGATGAACGTTTATATCAATATGAATCGGATCTATTTCAATGAAAAGTACATAAAAAGGATGCGAGCCTTCAGGAATCAATCCTTCAAAAGAACTCATCACAGCATGATTCAGATAGCTGTTTTTGATAAAACGATTATTCGCAAAAAAGAACTGCTCACCACGTGTTTTTTTTGCATATTCTGGTTTACCAACATACCCTCTCACACTTACGAAAGAGGTTTCCTCTTCGCAAGAAGCCAATTGTTCACGATAACCTTTACCGAATAAATCTACAATCCTTCGGCTTAGTTTTCCTGCTGGCAAATTGTACACTTCCGTATCGTTGTGATGTAACGTAAAAGAAATTTCTGGGTTGGCTAAGGCTACCCGTTGAAATTCGTCGATGATATGACGCATCTCTACAGGGTTTGACTTCAAGAAATTTCTACGGGCGGGTACATTAAAAAACAAGTTTTTAACTTGAATACTTGTCCCTTCTGAAGTAGAAACTGCTTCTTGAGCTTTTAACTCTGATGCATCTATTTTTATCAAAACGCCTAGTTCGTCTGTTGCTCTACGGGTACGCATTTCAACTTGCGCTACAGCGGCAATAGATGCCATGGCTTCGCCACGAAATCCCATTGTCCTGATTTTGAAAAGGTCTTCTGAGGAACGAATTTTGGAAGTAGCATGGCGCTCAAAACACATTCTGGCATCGGTTTCTGACATACCTAAGCCATTATCAATCACTTGTACTAAGGTTTTTCCTGCTTCTCTAACGATTAATTGAATGCTGGTGGATTGGGCATCTATGGAGTTTTCCAAAAGCTCTTTCACCACAGAAGCTGGTCGTTGTACGACTTCGCCGGCGGCAATCTGATTCGCTATCGAATCAGGAAGCAGTTGGATGATATCTAACATTTTCTGTAAACGTATTTTAGGTTATTCTTTTAACAACGGTGGTTACCCTAATTGTCCCTCTAAGTTCGTGATAAATGCAGGGAATGCCAACAAAAAATCTACTTTTGGTGTGGATAAGTAGCTAATTGGCTTATTATCAGGGCATAAAGTGTAATGTTCGGTAAGGGGTATTTTTCGGCTACAATCAGATAAAGTAACTCATTAACAGGCACTTGTCAACAAACAACACAGAAGAAAACTAGTATATTTCAGTAAGAATTAAGCTTTTTTTCAAGTAATAGTCTCATAAAATGCTATTTTTTTGAGGGCGTTCTAACATTTATACACTTCTTAAAACTAATTTTACATTTTAACTGTTCACTAATAGCTTGTTAGTGTAATAATTAACGAATCGTATTGATATATTAGACCCAAATCTAAATACAAATTAAATAGAACTCATGTTAAAACAACAGATATTAATCTATACAGAATCGACACCAAATCCAAATTCAATGAAGTTTGTTTTAAACTTTATTGTGGCTCCTGAAGGCTTATCGTTCGACTACGCAACGCCATCAGATGCAGTAGCAGAAGGTAAAGAATCACCCTTAGCTGTAGCTTTATTTGGCTTTGATTTTGTAAAACGAGTATTCATTTCATCTAATTTTATTACAGTTACCAAAGACGATGAGACGAAATGGGAAGATGAATTATTTAGCTTGAAACAATTTTTGAAGGGATTCTTTGAAGAGAAAAAAGAAGTTTTCACAAAGTCGACGATTGCTGCTAACGACGTGATAGGAGGAGAGGGAGATTCTGAAACAGTGGTTAAAATCAAAGCGGTGTTAGACCAATATGTTCGCCCTGCGGTAGAGTCTGATGGAGGCGCTATCAATTTTCACTCTTTCAATGAAGGAACTGTTAAAGTATTATTACAAGGCTCATGCTCTGGTTGCCCGTCATCAACGATGACTTTGAAGCAAGGCATTGAAAATTTATTAACCCGTATGGTTCCAGAAGTAAAAGAAGTAGTAGCAGAAGGCGTATAAAATCGTTCTTTAGGCTTAATTTTTCTTAAATTACATAGATTAGACCTGCAAGGCTTCCGAAACCTTGCAGGTCTTTGTATTTTTGCGTCATGACAGAAAAACGTTGGATTTATAAACCCATTCCACCCACCGATAAAATCAAACAAGTAGCTGAGGCAATTAATGTTTCACCTGAAATTGCTACGCTCTTGGCTCAGCGAGGAATTAATACCTTTGATGAAGCCAAAGCATTTTTCCGACCAGACCTTTCGAATATGCACGACCCTTTTTTGATGAAGGATATGGATGTTGCTGTTAAGCGTCTGACAAAAGCGATTGAATCGGGCGAAAAAATAATGATTTATGGTGATTACGATGTAGATGGCACTACTTCAGTAGCTACTTTTTACGGTTTCTTGAAAAACCACGTTTATCAAAATGCGTCTGACTGTCCTTTAGAATTTTATATCCCAGACCGCTATGCTGAAGGCTACGGTGTTTCGCAGGCGGGTGTTGAAAAAGCTACCAACGAAGGCTTTGGACTGATTATTAGTTTAGACTGTGGGATTAAATCAAAAGAGAAAATTACTTGGGCAAAAGAGCATGGCGTTGATTTTATTGTTTGCGACCACCACCGTCCAGATGATAATGATTTACCACCAGCCATAGCGATTCTCGACCCTAAAAGAGCTGATTGTCTATACCCTTACAAAGAATTAACAGGTTGTGGTGTTGGTTTTAAATTATTACAGGCTTATTGCCAAACACATAGCATTTCAGCAACATTGTTATTGCCTTATCTAGACCTTGTGGTTACTTCTATTGCTTGTGATATTGTGCCTATTACTGGCGAAAATAGAATTATGGCTTACTATGGTTTGCAACAATTGAATTCAAATCCAAGAACAGGACTAAAGGCATTGATGCAATCGGCAAGTTTGGCAGGAAAAATGGACATTACCAAAGTGGTTTTTGGACTAGGTCCAAGAATTAATGCCGCAGGAAGAATAAAGCACGCTTATGATGCTGTAAATCTATTATTGACTGACAACGAAGAAGAAGCCACCAATTTTGCCAATATCATTGCCAAGCATAATACAGATAGAAAAGGTTTTGATACCGATATCACCGCCGAAGCTTTGGCTATTATTGAAGACAACGTTGTGTTGAAAAGTGCTAAAAGTACCGTATTATTCAAAAACGATTGGCACAAAGGCGTTATCGGAATTGTAGCAAGCAGGTGTATTGAAAAATATCATCGTCCTACTATTATTCTTACAGAATCTCATGGTCATGCGGCGGGTTCGGCTCGTTCTGTACCAGGCTTTGATGTGTATGATGCTATCGAAGAATGTGCAGAGCATTTAATCCAATTTGGAGGACATACTTTTGCGGCAGGTTTAACGTTGGAAATCTCTGAGATAGAAAATTTTAAGCGTAAATTTGAAGAAGTTGTCAATCGAAAAATACTCCCTGAACAACTTTCACCCATGATTGATATTGATTTGAAATTGCCTTTGATAGAAATTTCAGATAAATTTCACAGAATCATGTGTCAGATGTCGCCTTTTGGTCCACAAAATATGACACCCGTTTTTGTTTCAGAAAATGTTTACTTGCATGGACAGCCCATTAAAATGAAAGAAAAACATTTGAAAATAAATGTTTTTCAAGAAGGCTCCCCCGCTTATACTTGCGTAGGCTTCGGGATGGTAGAAGATTATTTCAATCGTTTACACGAAGGCAAGCCGTTTTCGATTTGTTATACCATCGAAATCAACGAATGGCAAGGCAGAAAGTCTTTTCAGTTGATGTTGAAAGATATTAAGGTTTAGATTTAGTGATTGGTAAATAGAGATTAAATTGTTTATGTGCTAGCCTAAAATATTAAAATTAAAAGAAGGGTTATCCTTCTGATTCAAATCATGATTTTAAGAACAGAAAATTTAGTTAAAAAGTACGGACAGCGTGTCGTAAATGATAATGTTAGCTACCAAGTAGCGCAAGGCGAAATCGTAGGACTGCTAGGCCCTAATGGTGCAGGGAAAACTACCTCTTTTTACATGGCTACGGGCTTGGTAAAGCCAAATTCAGGTAAAGTGTTTCTGGACGATTTAGAAGTAACCAATCTACCCATGTACAAACGTGCTAGGCTAGGTATTGGCTATTTGGCACAAGAGGCTTCTGTTTTCAGAACGCTTTCGGTGGAAGAAAACATTTTGGCCGTACTGGAAATGACTAAACTTTCTAAACAAGAGCAACGTGAAAAAACAGAACAGCTTTTAGAAGAGTTTTCGTTGACACATGTTCGTAAAAATTTGGGGCAAGTACTTTCGGGTGGTGAGCGTCGCCGTACAGAAATTGCGCGTGCTTTGGCAGTTGACCCGAAATTCATTTTGCTAGACGAACCATTCGCTGGGGTTGACCCTATTGCGGTAGAAGAAATTCAAGGAATTGTAGCGAAATTAAAGTTCAGAAATATTGGTATTTTGATTACCGACCATAACGTGGATGAAACCCTCTCTATCACCGACCGTGCATATTTACTTTTTGAAGGAAAAATCTTAAAAGCTGGTACTCCTCAAGAACTTGCCGACGATGAACAAGTAAGACGTTTGTACTTAGGTAAACATTTTGAATTGAAGCGGAAGATTTAGCAATAAAGTATAACCAAAATACTACAAAATGAACAAGATTGAATTCCTAAGTAAAGAACCTGTTCAAGCTTTCATCAAATGGATTTCACCTAAATTAGATGGAGGGAATAGTTTCAGACATTCTTACATGATGAAACGCCCCAAAGGTTCTGTTTGGGAATGTAATTCTATTTATTCTGCTTTTGAAAACTACAAATGGGGCTTCACTTGTTATCACCCAATTAGACAGATTAGATTTACAGGAAAAACCTTTGAAGATTGTAAAATCTTGTTGGAAGAGTTAGGTGATGGGTTGAGAAAAAGTGTAGATAATAATGATTCCGAATTATGTCAAAAATACTGTATTGCCATATTAGACTGGGGTGGAGTAATGCATGGGAATAAACAAAAAGTAGAGGCATTAGGAGCAGATATTTCTTCATATTTGAAAAACTGTACCGATAAGCTAAATCCTAATATATTTGATACAAAAGGTAGCTATTATGAAGATATAATAATGACTGCTGGTTTCACAAAAATATATTCTTTGCTAGTGAATGATTTTGTAATATATGATGGACGTGTAGGTGCGGCTTTAGGACTTTTGGTAAGAATGTTTTGCGAAGAAAAAGGTTTAAGTATTATTCCATCAGAATTATTATTCGCTTTTGGAAATGCAAAAGGAGATGTTTATGGAATAGATAACAAGAGGAACCCAAGCAATAACTTATATACCTTTCCTCTACTAACTCAAAATAAAAAACATACTGAAAATAATATCAGAGCCAATTGGTTATTAAAGGAAATTTTGAATAAAACTGAATCAAAATTTAGTAAAATTGACTCAAAAGAACAATTAAGAGCATTTGAATCTGCTTTATTTATGATTGGATATGATGTTTCACAAGCAAATTATCTTGAGCTTAATAAGACTACAAAAAGACTACCAACATGGGGTGGAAATAGTACTTTTGAATATGATGGTTCTGTAGAAAATGGAACAAAGATTAATTTTGGCTCAAAAAATGTTGTTTTCGTTTCTAACGAGCAATATCAAATACTTTTGGAAACTTTCCTTGGTAAAACTGTATGTATTGGGACAAGCAGGACGACGATGCCTTCGGGTAGTGTAGGAGAATGGTTAATTAATAATATTACTAAAACTGCTATTGCTTCTTATGTTGGTGCCATTTTAGTAGAAGAAGGTTATGCTTTAAAAAATAAAGATGTAATTGTTTTTAAATAATTTATATTCATGCCAAAAACAGAATTGAACAAAGAGATTCCTAAACAGTATCTTAAATTAAGTGAAACAGAAATTGCTCATCATCAGAGTGTTGTTGAAAAGGGAGGCAAAACTATTGAGCATTTTGAAAGCTTTATAGAATGTTTTGAGTTAAGTCGCCAAGATAAAAAAATGCCATTTAGAGATTAATATCAACTTTCAAACTTTACTTACCTCATCACTTCCTTTAAAACCGTTAATGACTTTATCTCTCCTAAAGTATCCACATGAAGTCTGTAAAATAAGATAATGGATTCTAACAATTGATTGCGTGAATGGCGGTCTATTTTAGGAGATTGGTGATAAGGTGTATTCAATAAAACATCTAATTGATTTTCCAATTGCTGATTAAGTACAGGCAAATTATGAATCCTTAATTCATTGGATATTTCATGCGCATTCTCAGGTGAAAAACCCAAATACGTACCTAATTGCAATAAAAATTGTAAATGAAAATTCTCAAAATGTTCTTCTACTTCATCTAGCCATAAGATAGAATTATGGAGAAATTCAAACAAAAAATGATTCCCTGTTTCCTCTTTTAATGATTTTCCAAGAATTTCGGTAATAAAAAGCGCTATTGATGATTTATAAATATCATAAGGTAGGCTATGAAAAGGCGTGCTACATTTAATTTCTGCTATCCGATGGATTTGTTTATTGGCTGCTGTATTTTTCCCTTTCTGATAAATCACCAAATCTAATAATGTGAGGGGCTGAAAAAGTGCTATCTTGTTTTTGGATTTGGCACTTCTAACACCATTTTCAATATACGTTTGTATCCCAAATTCTTCTGTAAAAATATTCACAATTACAGACGTCTCTCGGTAACGAATATAATTTATTACGATGCCTCGTGTTTTATTCAACATACTTTTATGCTTGGGGTTCTTCTCTACGCCAAACTAATTTATCTACTGGGATTTTTTGTTCTATTTTATCTCTTAAAATATCCATCATTTCATCTACAGGCATTTCTGCATCAAAACGTATAGGCTCTTTAAAGGTAACAGATAGTGTAGTATTACTTTTTTTGAATCGTAAACCTTTTTTATCAAATGCTCGGCGGAATCCATTGATTACAACAGGAACAACTATTGGGTTATGCGTTTTAATCAAATGAGCTGTTCCTTTTCTTAACGGAGCATAGGGTGTCGTTGTTCCTTGTGGAAAACTCACAACCCAACCATACGATAAACCTTTGCCTACTTTATCTTCTGCTGAAGTATCTACTTCTTTTTTGACATCCTTACCTTTTTCTCTCCAAGAACGATTTACTAAAATAGCTCCTGCCTGCGAAAAAACCCTTGGTATCAATCCACCATCTTTCATCGTTTCAGAGGCTGCCACATAAAATACTTTCGACCGTGGTGCTAATAAATAAACAGGAAAATTGACTGAATTTCTGAATCCCCATTTTACACTAAAGAAAATATGATAGAGGCAAATTACATCCATAAAATAGGTTTGATGATTCGATAAAAAAAGCACACCTTCTGTTGGAAGTCCCTCCAAATATTCTGTTCCGCTGATGCTGGTTTTATTGATACCCCTGATACGAGAGTAAGTTACCCATCCCAATACAATCATAATAATGCGTTTTAAAAACATTGAATTGCCAAAGGGATCTCGTTCAAAAAAGCCGAAGACATCAATCATCGGAAGTAGTTTTTTTATATGTTCATTCATTGTTTATGGTTTATCAATAAGTCTTTTCCTAAGCGTTAAATTCGATATATTCATTCAAATAATCAATACTTGCAAAATCGAAGATAGATAATTTTTGGTATATTGTTTAAAAAATTGTTCTTCTTGATAACCTATTGAAGCTTTTTATGTTATGATTAACAAAGGCTTTTTTTCCTATTTTCTCAAATATTGATAAAAATTATGAATGTACTCATCACAGGTGGTTCGGGTCTAGTTGGCACACGTCTTAGCCAACTATTATTATCTAAAGGTTTCTCGGTTTCTCATCTCAGTCGAAAGCCAACAGATGAAACAGGCAAGATAAAAATTTATCATTGGGATATTAATAAAGGTATATTAGACACGAAGGCTTTGTTGGAAGCCGATTATCTAATTCACTTGGCGGGTGCTGGCATAGCAGATAGTAGATGGACAGAGGCACGGAAAAAGGAAATCATTGATAGCAGAACAGACTCTTTAGGATTGATTATCACTCATTTGAAAAATATTCCACATAAAATCAAAGCTTTTACTTCCTCCTCGGGTATTGGTTTTTATGGTGCTGATACAGGGACAAAACCCATTACAGAAGAAACACCTGCAGGTAAAGATTTTGTAGCTGAATGCTGTATTCTATGGGAAGCGATGGCCGATAATGTAGCAAAACTAGGTATCAAAACGGTAAAACTTAGAACAGGGATTGTTTTGAGTACTGAAGGAGGAGTTTTATCAAAAATTCTGGTGCCTGTACGTTTTGGAGTGGGTGCAGCCTTGGGAACTGGCAAACAATATCAATCTTGGATTCATATTGATGATTTATGCGAGCTTTATATAAAATCGCTTTTAGATGACACCATGAATGGTGCTTATAATGCCGTTGCTCCTAATCCTGTTACTAATGTTGAATTAACGAAAACCTCTGCTGAAATACTAAAAAGACCATTTTTTATGCCCAATGTTCCTGCATGGGCTTTGAAATTAGTTTTTGGCGAATTGGCTGATGTCGTATTAGGCGGAAATTATGTGCTCAATCAAAGAGTATCTTCAGAAACCAATTTTCAATATAAGTTTACAGATGTTAAAAAGGCTTTGAAAGATTTGTTGTAGTATTATTAAAGCATTTTGTCTTCAAGTGGTAGGTTTCGTTATTTTTGAGCGATTGATAAATGCATAGCATTGCTTTTTTATATCCATAATGATGCTGTTTTTTTGCCACATTAAGCTGAACTTATCTTCCATTTTAGTAAAAATAGATTTTCTTGACAATTCTACGATTGACCCTATCGTAAAAATAATAACGATTGTACAAACGATATATAGCATCAAAAGAGAAAGGGATTCTTTTCCTCTGACCTGACTAATGAAATGAGCTATTTCTTTTCTAATCAGTGGGTGTTCATGTATCAGGTAAATTCCAAAAACTGCGCTTGAAATCAGGTTGATAAAATTACTTTGGACTTTAATATTTTTAAAGGTAAAGAAAAGCATTATCGCTGCAAATATCAATAATGGGTTATTATACGAGAATAGGCGCCAAACAAAAGCAAACTTATGAATATCTACAAAAATTAGTGTACAACAAAAAAGCACAAGTGCCGAGACTAGAAAAAAGCGAATGGGTTTTTTGATGATGATGTTTATCTTTTTCAGAAACCTTGCAAGGATGTAAATAGTGATAAAATGAAACACTGTAAATCCATCACCTGATATTGTTTTGAATATAAAGCCCGCGAAACAGTCAAGGTATAATAAGCCCAATAATAAAAACATAAGTTGTTTATTTTCGATGCCATCAACACCTTTGTTGAGAAAAGGTGAAATAAAGTAGAGGGCTAGATATACGCCTAAATACCACCAAACATTACCAGAAATTGGAAAAATAGACCTTATTAAGTCTTTCCAATCGAACGTTGAGTGATTAAAGACGGCAAATAATAGAGAAATAAATAATGAATAGAAAAGTGCTTGAAATAAGATAGAAACTAGCACTTTTAGCTTAAATTTCATCCCATAATATCCCGATATAAATACAAATGTATTTACCCCTACAATGACAAAACTATTGATAAATAGTCCACAATAGAGTTTGTTTTTATCATGGTGCAAGAAATCATTTACCATATTTTCAAGGCCAAAACCATGAACAATAATATGGTGAGTAATAATCATAATCATCAAAACTATCCGCAATAGTTCAATGTTTGATTCTCTGTTTTTCATCTTTATATAATTAAAAAGGCCGTTATTGATTAAAGGTTTGGTGTATTATTGATAGATAATGTCTCCTTCAAGTATCATTAGTTTTAACCTCTTCATATTCTCCTAGCTTCCAGAAGAATATTATCGGCAAAAACCTCAAAGTATATCTTAAACTATTGCCAACAACGGCATAGTTTCGGTCTATTCTTTTTTAATAAAAGCAATATTTCGATAAAGGGATTTTAATGAAAAAGGCGGTTGCTTAATAAAGTAAATTTTAATGCAGGAACTGACAAGGCATTTCCTGTTTTATCAATGAATTTGGGCGGTTCTATTGATATTTTTGTTTTCTTAGTAGTCTACAGATTTTTATGCATCAAAAGTAATCAAGATTCTACTATTTTGCTATCGTTTTAGTTTTCTCTAAGTTATTTTATTTCATAATAACCTCTACCTCTATTTATTGGCATATTCTGAGTCTTCATCAGCGTTTTTAATCGTTGTATAATTGCGGTTATTCTCACAGTTTTTTTATCTTTGAACAAATCTGAAGTTTATAATTTAACTTATTCAATTGCTAGGAGCTTTTTGTTTTTTAGCTAGATAATTCACATGAAAAACATTTTAATTTATTGTGGTTCTTCGTATGGCACCAACGAAATTTATAATAAAACTGCTAAACAAGTAGGAGAGGTTCTTGCTAAACAAGATTTACGAATGATTTATGGAGGAGGCAAAGCTGGCTTAATGGGTACAGTAGCTGATGCTGTCCTTGAAAATGGTGGAGAAGTAATTGGTATTATTCCTTCTTTTATGGAAGTTTGGGAAGTACAACATACAGGTTTAACAGAGTGTATCGTTGTAGAATCAATGCATATTCGTAAACAATTGATGGCTGAAAGAGCAAATGGCGTTGTAGCTTTACCCGGAGGTTGGGGTACTTTAGATGAATTATTTGAAATTCTTACTTGGCGACAAATTGGGCTTCATCGTATGCCTGTGGGCTTGCTCAATACGAATGGCTTTTATGACGATTTGATTATGATGATGAATAAGATGGTTTCAGAAGGATTTGTGAGAGCCGTTAATCTTAACTTCTTGATTATCGATGACAATATTGAATCTTTATTGGAAAAAATGCGTAATGATGCTACGGAAGGCGAAATCATTGGCAAACGGATAGAACGTGCCTAAAACAATGTTTTGGGCTATTTTTCGTTCAAAAAGTAAATAAAGATTGTGCCACACAAGCTATGAAAAATATTACATTTCTTATTTTTACCCTTATTGTTTTGCAATGTATGCCCAAATCTAAGGCTCAAAATAAGCCTGAAAGCTTGGGAAGTGCTGTTAATTCTGAATATTCTGAATTAAACCCTGTGATTGCTCCAGATGGCAGGATTTTGTATTTCGGTAGGAAAAGCCATCCTCAAAACAAATATGGTGTAGCGGGAACAGACCAAATTGCAGGCTCACAAGATATTTGGTTTGCTGAAAATGTAATGGGGGCATGGTCTACGGCCAGAAGAATGCCTGAGAGCTTAAACCGTGATCAATATAATTCTATTCTGAGTATCTCGCCTGACGGACAAACTATTTTACTAAAGGGTGCTTATGTGAATGGTCAATACGAAACTCGAGGTTTTTCTATTGCCAAGAAATCTGCTAATGGTTGGGATATACCTAAAAAGGTAATTATTCCTAAATATGAACGCCTTAGTAAAGGTAAAAATGAGTATGGTTTTCTTTCTAATGATGGAAAGGTACTATTGATGGCTTTTTCAGAAAAGAAAAACTCTGATGAGGATGATATCTACGCTTCTTTTCTAGAAAACGATGGTACGTGGTCGGAAGTAATGAATTTGGGAAATGAAATCAATACTGATTTTACTGAAACTACGCCTTTTTTAGCTCCTGATGGTAAAACACTTTATTTTTCGAGCAATAGAACAGGAGGAAAGGGCAGTAATGATATCTGGGTAGCTCAAAGAAAAGACGATAGTTGGATTCATTGGACAGAAGCCATCAATATCGGTGAGCCCATTAATACAGACCAATACGATGCTTATTATACGATTTCTGCTGCTGGCGACTATGCATATTTTGTTTCGGGTAATAATTCGTTAGGGAAAAAAGATATTTTCAGGCTAAAATTAGAGGTCAATAAGCCTGTACCGACTGAACCAAAACCAAGTGAAAGCACACCGATTGGCGGAAATCCAACGAGGAAGTCACAAGACAGACGTCCTGTTCAGCCTACCCCTACGAAATCGGATGCCGTTGTTTTAGTTTCTGGAAAAGTGATTGATGGTAAAACAGGTAAAATTCCACAAAATGCACAAATCATTTATGAAGATTTAAGCACAGGTAAAGAATTAGGGATTGCTACGCCTGACCCTATAACGGGTATTTATAAAGTAGTATTACCTTATGGAAAGAATTATGGTATCAGTACAAAAATTGATGGTTATATTGGCACTTCTCAGAATATTGATTTAAGTAAAATTACGGGAAAATACCTTGAAGTAGAAGGCAAGGATATGACTGTAAAACCTATTGAAGCAGGTACTAAAGTTGAAATGAATAATATTTTCTTTGAATTTGGTAAAGCTAATTTAAAACCAGAATCATATCCAGAGTTGAATAGAATAGCCAATTTCTTTAAAACGAATACTAAGCTAATTTCAGAGGTGAGTGGACATACGGATAATGTAGGGTCTGATGAAGTAAACAATAGACTTTCACAAGAACGTGCCGATGTGGTGCGTAATTATTTATTGACACAAGGCGTACCTGCTGAAAGAATTTCGGCAAAGGGTTATGGTAAAAATAGACCAAAAGTAGCGAATGATACGCCTGAAAACCAAGCTATTAATAGAAGGGTAGAATTTGAAATTTTGAAGAATTGATTTTATGACTTTAGGCTATAAAATTTTATTGATAGATTCTTTATATCTGCTATCATCTGCGATATTTATCTCCGAAAATCTGCGGGTAAAAAATATTTCTCGCTGATTTCCGCTGATTTTATTCGCTGATTTACGCTGATTGCTTTTATATAAAAGAACATATACACAAGACTAACAATGATTTTAAACTAATTTTTATTTAACTAAAAAACACATAAAACTATGTCAAAGGATAAAGGAGCCATAAAGGAAGTAAAAAAAGAGCCCGCTAAAACATTAAAAGAAAAAAGAGCGGCTAAGCAAGAAAAGAAAAATAGTAAAAGAGATTAAAAACAAAAATCCTCAGTAGATAAATTACTGAGGATTTTTTGTTTCTTATTTTTCAAAAAGCTATCATTTTGGTCAAGGTTTGACGCCTAATTCTTTGTCTTTTTTTCTCTATTTTCTTTTTGTAAATATGCATATGGTTGAAGGAAAACTATCCATAGACACATTGGTAAATAACTCAACGACCAAAAAATTAACGACGAAATTTGCCAATTGTTAAATAAGTCTGACTTATATACAAAGTATATACTTATATTATAGTATGGGAAAATGAAGAATAAGTGGAATAGATTTTTCGATTTTCTCTGTAAGTGCCAAAACTGAGTTATGAGTTTCATGTTTTTTAAAATTTAAGTGTATTTCTTCTCTATATTTTTTTAAATATTATCTTTTTTGACTAACCTCTCACTATTTTCCTCGTTTTTATTCTCTCTATTTTCTTTTTGTAAATATGCATATGGTCCTAAAAAAAGCACAATTAACGTAATAGGTAAATAGAAGAACAATCCAAACCATATATACGCTAGTGAAAAGCTAAACTCAATCCCTGCCATTACTGTTTTATAGTAATTAAAAACGCTGATAGTATTTAATGGAACATATATAATTACTAGAACGATATTATTAGATTTCTTTTGTATTTCCCAAAAGCGAGTTATGAGTTCCATATCTTTAGGTTTAAGACTATTTTATAAATATCTATTATTAATCCTAATTCTCCATAACTAATCTGTTATTTCATCAAAATATCCTCGACACTTGCTTTTTTACTAATATTTTTTGAGCCAAATGAATTGAAATATTCGTAAACAGAGCCAATCCAACTATAAATTGGTCAACAAATACAATTTTGAAAACTTCTTTATCGACAAATAATTGTCAGTAGCCTATTAGTAAGACAGATTATAGCTAAACTTTCATGATTTTCATCCATAGATTTTTATCTTTGAGGAAACACTTCATTTAACAATTTAAAAAACACTATGCGAAAGCTCTCCTTTATTTTGATGCTCCTGCTGGTAGCGTCTATTTCGAGTTATGCTCAACACTCAACTGTAAAAGCTAACTATGCGTTAGCGGCTAAGTTTTCTGCTAAAAAATTAAATAAAATGATTTTCTCTACCAGTGTTGACCCACACTGGTTAAAAAAGTCAGACCGTTTTTGGTATGTTTATGAAACTACTGAAGGCAAAAAATGGTATATCGCCGACCCGCTGAAAGCTGAAAAGAAACTTCTTTTTGATAATGAAAAACTGGCGGCGGCTATCACTAAAATTGTAAAAGACCCTTTTGATGCGCAACACTTGGGGCTAGATAGTATGCGTTTTGTCCGTGATGAAAACTGGATTCAGTTTGAAGTAAAAAGCACACAGGATTTGGTTGAAAAGAAAGACTCAACCACTAAAAAAGATACTAAGGTTGTCAAAGAAAAACCAAAAGTGAAAAAGGTATTTTACTTTGAATATAACCTTAACACAAACGAATTAGTAGAATTAAGTGATTTCAAAAAGCCTAAGAAAAAACCAGTTTGGGCAAGTATCTCTCCAGATGGCAATACAATTATTTTTGGTAAAAAACAGAACTTGTATTTGATGGATAAACTCAATTATGAGAAAGCCCTTAAAAACGAAGAAGATAGTACCATCGTTGAAGTTCAATTGACAAAAGATGGTGTAGAAAACTTTGGTTATCATCGTGAATCTCTTTCTTTTGGTGACAATGAAACCAATGTTGACAAAGAAAAAAATAAAAACAAACGTAAGCCTGCTTCTATCTTTTGGAGTCCTGATAGCAAGAAATTTGTGATGACTCGCACTGATAACAGAAAGGTAAAAGATATATGGGTAATCAACAGTGTGGCTGACCCACGCCCGACCCTAGAAACCTATAAATATTGGATGCCTGGCGAGAAAGATGGTCCGATAGAAAATATCATTCTCTTCGATGTAGCAAGTAAAAGTCAGCTAGAATTGAATGCTGATTTATTCAAAGACCAAACCATCAGTATTTGGAATACTACACCACTGGCCAATACACGTGATGATGATTATCGTGCCAATGTGTGGTTGGGTACTAAAGATAAGTTTTATTTGAGTCGTGCCAGTAGAGATTTAAAGAGTATTGATGTGATGGTTGCAGATGTGACTACTAACACTGTAAAGCCTATCATTCAAGAGCGAATGAATACTTATTTGGAAACTCGTAAGCTTGGTTTAGTGAGTGCTAGTAAAGAGTTAATTCATTGGAGTGAAAGAGACGGATGGGGACATTTTTATTTGTATGATGAAGCTGGTAAACTAAAAAATCAAATTACTTCTGGTGCTTTTCATACGGAAGAAATCATCGGTATTGACGAGAAAAAACGCATTTTGTACTTCACTGCCAACAACCGTGAAAGCAATGAAGACCCTTATTATTTACATACTTATCGCGTAAATTTTGATGGTACAGGCTTAAAACTACTCAACGAAGGAAATTTTGACCATGCCTCTAGTATCAATGATAATCAGCTTTATTTTGTTGATAATTTTTCAAGAGTCAACACTACGCCTAAAGCCGTTTTATACAATACTGAAGGCAAAAAACTCTTGGATTTAGAAACTACTGATTTAACTTCTTTACTATCAGCAGGGTATAAATTTCCACAAACCTTTAAAGTAAAAGCTGATGATGGTATTACTGACCTTTATGGCGTAATGTACAAGCCTTATGATTTTGATAGCACTAAAAAATACCCAATCATAGAATATGTTTACCCTGGTCCACAAACTGAAAGTGTTAATAAGTCTTTCAGTAAGGGGATGGATAGGATAGACCGTTTGGCACAATTAGGTTTTATTGTCATTACTGTGGGTAACCGTGGGGGTAATCCCGCTCGTAGCAAATGGTACCATAATTATGGTTATGGGAACCTAAGAGACTATGGTTTAGCGGATAAAAAAGCGGCGATTGAACAGTTAACCGACAGGTTTTCGTTTATCGACATCAACAAAGTTGGTATTCATGGACATAGTGGTGGTGGTTTTATGAGTACCGCTGCCATGCTAGTTTATCCAGACTTTTTTAAAGCGGCTGTTAGTAATGCAGGGAATCATGACAATAGTATTTACAACCGTTGGTGGTCTGAAAAACACCATGGTGTAAAGGAAATTATCTCCGAAAAAAATGATACGAGTTTTGTTTACAGCATCGAAAAGAATCCAGATATTGCTAAGAACTTGAAAGGTAAATTATTATTAATTCACGGAGAAATTGATAATAATGTGCACCCTGCCAATACTATTCGTGTGGTAAATGCTTTGATAAAAGCCAACAAGCGTTTTGAGATGCTTACATTACCTACACAGCGACATGGTTTTGGAGATATGACCGAATATTTCTTCTGGAAAATGGCTGATCATTTTACTAAATATCTTTTAGATGATTTCAGTGATAGGAGTGTGGACATCGAAGAAATGAATAAAGAAATAGAACGAAAACGATAATTTCATTTTCTTAATTTTAAAATAAAGCATTTAGCAAACTAATTAGCTGATTTTAAGGTTAAATTTGTACCGAATTTTTCGCCACGAATTGCTCAGATTTTCACCAATCGGGCGGTTCGTGGCTATTGTTGTTATTGAAGATAAGAATATGCTCGTAAAAGATTTCCTTACCCTGTATCGTGAAGATGGCTTTGTGCAGATGATTGCCGAACAAATTAAAGCTCCCAAAATCTACCCTCATATTCAAATAAAGGGCTTTATTGGTAGTTTGGATGCCGTAGTTGCGTCTGCTTTGCATTTACTTAACGAAAAGCAATCTCACCTTTTTGTGCTTTCCGACCGTGAAGAAGCTGCTTACTTTATTAACGATTTACAAAATTTAGTGGGTGAAGACCGAGTACTGGCTTTTCCGATGTCTTACAAAAAGGCTTATCAATACGAGGAGGTGGATAATGCCAACGTGTTGATGCGTGCTGAAGTATTGAACAAACTCAACAATAATACCGAAGGAGTATTGATTGTTAGTTATCCAGAAGCTCTCTCTGAAAAAGTTATCAATAAACGTTCGTTGACTAAAAATACTTTTACAATTAATGTATCTGAGAAATTGGATACGGCTTTTTTAGGGGAAGTATTGGCTAGTTATGACTTCGAAAAAACGGATTTTGTTTACGAAGCGGGGCAATATTCTATCCGTGGCGGTATTGTAGATGTTTTTAGTTATGCCAATGATTTGCCTTATAGAATTGATTTGTTTGGCGACGAAGTAGAAAGTATCAGAACTTTCGACCCTGAGTCTCAGCTTTCTGTCGAGTCTATTTCTCGTATTAATATCATTCCTGATGTACAAAACAGGTTGATTCAAGAAACACGTGAACCTTTCTTTAATTTCTTACCCGATAATACACGTCTTTGGTTCAAAGATGTGGAATTGACGCTTGAAATTATTGAAAAATCTTTTGAAAAAGTAGAAGCGAATTTCCAAGAAATTATTGCAAAAAGTGGTGGTATCAAAGTTATTTCAGAGCCTAATCAATTATTCGAAACCCGTAGAAGTTTCCTGAATCTGATTAAAGAATTCGGTACGATTGAGTTTGGGAAGAGATTTTATTTTAAATCTGCTCACGAAAAAATCCAGTATCAGGTAAAAGTACAGCCAACTTTTAACAAGGATTTTAAACGATTGGCTGATAATCTTCGTGAAAACCAAGCATTCCATTACACCAATATCATTACGGCAGACTCGCCTAAACAGCTTGAACGACTAGCGACTATCTTTGATGAAATTGATAGAAATGTTCGTTTTCAGGCAATGAATATCTCTTTGCGTGAAGGCTTTATCGACCAGCAAGCTAAAATTGTTTGTTATACCGACCACCAAATTTTTGACCGTTTCCATCGTTTTAGAGAAAAAAGCAAATATTCAAAATCAAAAGCGCTGACTCTCAAAGAATTACGTTCTTTACAAGTTGGCGATTTTGTTACGCACGTCGACTATGGTATCGGTCGCTTTGCAGGATTGGATAGGGTCATGGTGGGTGATTCAGAACAAGAAGCCATCCGATTAATCTATAAAGACAATGATGTATTGATGGTTTCGATACATTCCCTTCATAAAATTGCGAAGTATTCGGGCAAAGAAGGTGGACCACCAATCATGTCGAAATTGGGTTCGCCTGAATGGGAGAACCGTAAATCGAAAGTCAAGAAACAAGTAAAAGACATTGCCAAAGAATTGATTTCGCTGTATGCCAAACGTAGAATGGCGCCTGGTTTTGCTTTTTCTAAAGATACTTTTATGCAGGTAGAACTGGAATCGTCTTTCTTGTACGAAGATACCCCAGACCAAGCAAAATCAACGGCTGATGTAAAAGCCGATATGGAAAAACCACACCCTATGGATAGGCTTGTTTGTGGCGATGTGGGCTTTGGTAAAACCGAAGTAGCTATTAGGGCAGCCTTCAAAGCCGTGGCTGATTCAAAACAAGTGGCTATTTTGGTACCTACTACGGTTTTGGCAATGCAACACTTTAGAACCTTCCGTGACCGTCTCGAGAAATTTCCTTGTCGGGTAGAATATATCAATCGTTTTAAGTCGGATAAACAAATCAAGGAAACTTTGAAAAGAGTAGCTTCTGGCGAAACGGACATCTTGATTGGTACACACAGAATTGTAAATAAAGACGTAGTTTTCAAGAATTTGGGCTTGATGATTATCGATGAAGAACAAAAGTTTGGTGTAAAAGTAAAAGACCGTTTGAAAGAAATGAGGGTAAATATTGATGCCCTGACGCTTACGGCAACCCCTATTCCAAGAACCCTTCATTTTTCATTAATGGGTGCTAGGGATTTGTCTATCATTGCCACGCCTCCGCCAAACAGACAACCTGTTACCACTGAATTACAAATATTTAGTGAAACACTCATTCGTGATGCCGTAAGTTATGAACTAAAAAGAGGAGGACAAGTATATTTTGTGCATAACCGAGTAGGAGAGTTGGAGTCTATCGCCAACCTGATTTTACGCATGGTTCCTGATGCCAAAGTGGGTGTGGCTCATGGACAAATGGAGGGTGATAAGTTGGAAAAAGCGATGATGAATTTTATCGAAGGGCATTACGATGTATTGGTTTCGACCAACATTATCGAAGCTGGTCTTGATATTCCAAATGCCAATACGATTCTTATCAATCACGCTAACCATTTTGGCTTATCCGACCTCCACCAAATGCGTGGTCGTGTGGGACGTTCTAACAAAAAAGCATTCTGCTATTTACTGACGCCCGCCCTTTCATTACTTACCTCAGAGGCTCGTAAAAGATTAAGTGCTTTAGAAGAATTTTCTGATTTGGGTGATGGTTTTAAAGTAGCCATGCGTGATTTAGATATTCGTGGGGCAGGCAATTTATTAGGGGCAGAGCAAAGTGGATTTGTCAATGACTTAGGATATGAACTCTATCACAAGATTTTGGATGAAGCTGTTCAGGAATTAAAAGAGACGGAGTTTAGGGCTTTATTTGAAAAAGATTTAGCCGAAACTGCTGAAAAATTGAAGATTGATTGTCAGATAGAAACAGATATGCAAGTATTGATTCCAGAAAAATATGTATCAAGTATTTCTGAAAGGCTTTCTTTGTATACTCAACTGGATGATATGAAAGATGAGGAAGAATTGGTGAAATTTGAAGCCATGATTACCGACCGTTTTGGACCTATTCCTCCACAAATGTCTGACTTGATTGAAATTGTCCGTGTTCGTTGGATTGCGGAGTCGTTGGGAATGGAAAAAATATTATTAAAAAGTAATAATTTGAAATGTTATTTCGTTCCCTCTGAGAATGAAAAGTATTATAAATCAGCAGTTTTCGGCAAGGTTATTGAATATGTTAAACAACATTCAAGAAAGTGCTCGTTGAAAGAAGTAAAAGGTAAGTTGATGTTGTATTTCGATAAGGTTACATCTATCGAAGAATTTAAATGGATTTTAAAAGAAATTGCTAAATAATAAAGTTTAATATTCTTTATATGTGGCTTTTTATTCGTAATATTCCATTTGTAATCATAAGAATTAATAATCTTTGAATATAAAACCCGCAGAATTTAGACGGTTTAGCATAAATTTGTAGTCTTTTCTGTAAATTGCATCCTTCCTAACTCAGGATATTAACTAGTTTTAAAATTATTCTTATCACGACAATCAAATTAATTAACAGATGAAGTTGTCTCTCAAATTAATGACAATTCTTGTAGCAAGCCTTGCATTGGCAAGTTCTTGTAAATCAAAGAAGTCAACGAGTGTAAAAATAGGCAAGAAAAGTACTGCTACTGGTATTGCTTATAACAAAAAAGGAGGTTTTCAGATTGATAAATCCTTCAAAGGTCAACCAACGGGTCCGAACTTAGTATTTGTAGAAGGCGGACGTTTTACGATGGGAGCTTTAGAAGAGGATGTTGTCAATTCAAGAGATAACTTAGAAAGAACCGTTTCTGTACAGTCATTTTATATGGATGAAACAGAGATTGGTAACGTTCACTATCTTGAATATTTGAATTCGGTCATGAAAGACTCTTCTCAAGAATTCTATGAATCAGCATTGCCTGATACATTGGTTTGGAAAGATGAATTAGCTTTTAACGACTCTTATGTAGAACAATATTTACGTTATCCTGGCTTCCGTATGTATCCAGTTGTGGGTGTATCATGGGTACAAGCTTCTGATTACTGTACTTGGAGAACCGCTGCCGTTAACAACGACATCGCAATGAAAAGCCAGAAAAAGAAAAAAGGTAAAAAAGGTGCTGAAAGCAGAACCACTCCTGTATTTACAGCAGGTCAGCGTTTAGCGATTGAGTCTGGAAAAGTATTACCTGCTTATCGTCTTCCAACTGAAGCAGAGTGGGAATATGCTGCTAAAGCCATGATTGGTACGCAGTATGAAGATGAGAACCAAACTAACCAAAGAATTTATCCTTGGGATGGGCCTAATATGCGTGCTTCACAAGGTAAGAAAAAAGGTTCTATGTTAGCCAACTTCAAACGTGGACGTGGTGACTATGCGGGTATTGCTGGTAAATCAAACGATGGTGCTATCATTACGACTGAAGTTTATACCTATCCAGCTAACGACTTTGGTTTATACCAAATGGCTGGTAACGTAAACGAATGGGTTTATGACTTATACCGTCCGTTATCTTATGAAGACTTCAACGATTTGAACCCTATCCGTAGAAACGATTATCTAGATGTGGCTAAGAACTACGATAGAAAAAACAACAACTCGTTAGTAGACAATAAATCAAGAGTTTACAAAGGTGGTTCATGGGCTGATGTGGCTTATTGGTTAGCACCAGGGACACGTAGATTTATTGATCAAGATTCGTCTACATCAACGATTGGTTTTAGATGTGCGATGATTAGAGCAGGCTCTAATAAATAATATTTTTACCCATTAGGATGGCGGCAGAATTTGATTCTGTCGCCTTTTTTTATGCCATTGCTAGGGTGAGTATGGAAATGTCCTTTACATCGAATTCTTGCAGGCTTAAAACGCATGATTCAAGGGTTGCGCCCGTTGTCAGTGTATCATCAACCACTACTACTTTTTTTCCTCTTAAATATGCTTGATGCTTGACAGCAAAGACGTTGTCCATATTTTGATAGCGCTCTAATCTTGATTTAGTTACTTGTGAGGTCGTGTTGGTAGCCCTTACCAAAATATCATCTCGCCATTCAATATTTAGGCTTTCTGATAATCCTTTAGCAAAACAATCTGACTGATTATATCCCCTGCTAATTAACCTTTTTTTATGCAATGGCACTGGAATAATCAAATCAAAAGCTTCTTCAAAACCATTTTCTCTTAGTTCGGCACCATACCATCTTCCCAGCATTTCACCTACTTCCTGATTACCTTTATATTTCAGCTCATGCATCAAGCGTTGGACTTTGCCACCCTTTATGAATTTTAAATAGCTCATCACATGTTTCAGCTCAACTTTCCCCAAAAATTTCTGCATCAATATATTATCTTTTTCAAGATGTAAATTAGTCTTGGGCAAATCGAATCTGCAATGTGTACAAATTACTTCCTCATTGAGTTGAAGCGGTTCTAAACAAGCCGAACAAATTCTAGGAAAAATTAAGTCTATAAATGCGTTGAACATGATTTGAGCAATGTTGTTAAGGTTAGAAACTGATTACAATTTTTTCTTTGTATTTTGCATACAATTTAACATCAATCAAACAATAATCATGAGTTTAGTCGCAGAATTTAATGAGTATAGAAGCAAGATGAACGATAAAATCTTGTCTTCGGATAATAAAGTAATTAAAAGGATTTTCAATCTGGATACCAATACTTACGCTGAAGGAGCTTTATCTGAAAAAACAAAGGAAATGATGGGGTTATCATGTTCAATGGTTTTGCGTTGTGATGACTGTATCAAATATCACCTTGGAAAATGTTTTGAGTTAGGAGTGACTGATGCGGAAATGCAAGAGATTTTCTCGGTTGCTACCTTAATCGGTGGAACTATTGTTATCCCACATTTGCGTAGAGCAGTTGAGTATTGGGAAGAACTTCGGAGTGCTGAGTAGAGAGTTTTGAGTGCTGAGTTTTGAATGGGGAGTATTTATTTAAAAATTCCATTCATAATTTAAACAAATCACCCATTCACTAAATCACAATTAAATCTCACAGCTCATAGCTGAAAGCTTATAGCTAATTAAAAAAATATGGAAATAGAGAATCTTGCCCAGCAATGGAATATCTTATTAGATAAATTAGAACAATCTCTTGGAAAAAAACCTGCTGATTTAAATGCGGTACTTTTTCTGATTGGCGTTCAAGAACTAGGGAAAGGACATCAGTTTTTTACCAAGGAACAAAAGCAAGACTTAATGCACATTGCTATTTGCAAAGTACTTAGCTATAGTGGTATTTATGCATTAGAAGGTACTGATCAAGACGGTTGGCCACATTGGAAATTGATTCAGCCTTTGCCTTTTGTAAATGTAATCGAACAAGAAAAATTATTGAAAGCTCAAGTTATAGAATATTTTGAAAGGGAAGTTTTTGTATGAAAATTATCACTTATAATGTAAATGGCATTCGTGCTGCCATGAACAAAGGGTTTATCGATTGGTTGAAAGCGAGTAATCCAGACATGGTTTGTTTGCAAGAAATTAAAGCCGAAGAACATCAGATTGACAAACTAGTCTTTGAGGACTTGGGCTATCATGTATATTGGTTTCCAGCCGAAAAAAGAGGGTATAGTGGGGTAGCTATCCTTACTAAGTTCAAACCTAATAACATTGATTTTGGTTGTGGCTTGCCAGACTATGACCGAGAAGGAAGAGTACTTCGTACTGATTTCGACACCTTTTCATTGATGTCTGTTTATATGCCCTCAGGTACTAGTGGCGACGAACGTCAGGGTTTTAAAATGAAATGGCTAGATGATTTTTATGATTATACCGACGACCTTAAAAAGTCAATTCCTAACCTTATTATTTCTGGTGATTATAATATTTGTCATCATCCCATTGATATTCATAATCCTAAATCTAATGCAAATAGTTCAGGTTTTTTGCCTGAAGAAAGAGCTTGGGTTACTAAATTTTTGGATAATGGCTTTATAGATACATTTAGACATTTTAATAAAGAGCCACATCATTACACGTGGTGGAGCTATAGAGCAGGAGCAAGGGGCAAGAATTTGGGCTGGCGTATTGATTATCATTGTGCCACCGAAAGCATGGCAGACAGACTGATTCGTTCGGCTATTTTACCAGAGGCAAAGCATTCTGACCATTGTCCAGTGCTATTAGAAATCGCTATTTAATACATAGGTGAATCAAGCAAGAAAGTATTCAATTGTTTGATTCGCCTTTTCTTTATTAATTAATTTTTCTTAATTCTACATTTTAGGACTTCTTTTTCGTTAGTAATTAAATAAGAATCTTCAGGCTTAAACCTTAGCAATATGACTACTTCACCCATCGCGACTTTACTCATGCGGATTGAAGAATACAAGCAAAAGTATTATCTCAATCGACTTATCAAAGGCAGTATTTTTTCAGCGGCAGTTATCTTGTCCGCTTTTTTGGTTTTTAATGTCCTTGAATATTTCGGTCATTTCGGTACTACTTTCCGCACGATTTTATTCTTTTCTTTTCTATTAGCCTTCTTGATTTCGTGTATTTTTTGGGTGATTAAACCCTTGGTATTTTTATACGGAAAACAGAAACCGCTTTCGAATGAACAAGCAGCCGACCAAATTGGAAAGTATTTCCCAGAAGTAGGTGACAAACTAATTAATACCCTGCAGCTTACCCGAAATATTGATAAAGCACAAAACGAATTGTTGATTGCTTCTATCAAACAGAAGTCTCAGCAACTGGGTATTGTCAAATTTACGGATGCTATTAAGATAAACGATAATAAAAAATACGTAAAGTTTGCGGCCTTGCCTGCTATTCTAATAGTAGGTATCTTGATGTTATATCCTTCGTTTTTCTCAAAAAGTACTGAAAGGATTGTCAACTTCAAAAACGAATACCAAGAAGAAGCACCTTTCAATTTCCTACTTGAAAACAGAAGCTTACAGGCTTTTAAAAATGAAGATTTTACCCTAAATCTTAGCTTACAAGGCAATACTATTCCTGACGCTGTGTATGTAGTTTATAACGACAGAAAGCTGAAAATGGAAACGACAGATAAACGTCATTATACCTATACTTTTTCTAAAATTCAAAATGGTTTCGATTTCCAGTTTGAAGCCGCTGGTTTTAAATCTGGTCAATATGAAGTAGAAATGGTCAACAAACCAAGTTTGGCTTTTTTTGACGTGAATGTAAACTATCCTGCTTATTTGAATAAACCTGATGAATCTTTTAAAAATGTTGGTAACCTAACTGTTCCAGAAGGTACGGCTATCGAATGGGATTTTAATGTTACTAATACCGATTCTATTTCGATGGTTTTTGAAGGTGATAAAAACACTTACCATGCCGATAAAAAACTATTAGGAGGTGGTTTTGACTTTAATAAAAGAGTAAAAGCTTCTGGTACATACAAAGTGTTTCTGAAAAATAAATATGCTTCTAATTCAGACGGTATCAGCTTTTATTTAAATGTTATTCCTGATAAATATCCACAATTAAGTTTAGAGCAATATAAAGATTCTACGCTTTATAATTTAATCGTTTTAGGCGGAAATATTGCTGATGATTATGGTATTAGTCGCCTAGCTATTTTTTATAAAGTACTCAGAAATGGGCAGAACAATCAACAAAATTATGCTAGTTTGGGTTTGCAAGTAAATCCGAACCAAGCGATTCAAAGCTTTTATAAGCAATGGAATCTAGATAGTTTAAAACTGAATCCTTCTGATAGAATAGAATATTACGTGCAGGTTTGGGATAATGATGGTGTCAATGGTGCCAAGTCTACTCGTTCGCAAGTCATGAATTATGCCATTCCCGACAAGCAAGCTATCGATAATCAAATAGAAAACTCTGTTGATAAAACACAAGCCCAATTAGAAAAGACTTTCGAGAAAGCACAGAAACTGCGTAAAGAAATTGCTGCTTTGGAAAATCGTTTGAAAAACAAAAAGGAGTTAGATTATCAAGACAAGAAATTGGCGGAAGAATTGATTAAGAAGAAAGCCGAGTTGATGAACGAAATTAAAAATCTACAAGATGCCAATAAAGATTTGAATGAAAAGCAACAAAGATTCAATGAACAGAAACCAGAAAATCAACAGAAAATGGAAGCACTCCAGAAAATGATGAATGATTTAATGGACCCTGAAACTCAGAAATTGTATGAGGAATTGAAAAAAATGCTTGAACAAAATCCTGATGATAATAAAATGCTTGAACAAATGGATAAGCTCAAAAACAAAGAGCGTAACATGGAAAAAGAATTGGAACGTATGCAGGAGTTATTCAAGAAATTACAATTAGACCAAAAACTGGATAAGAGTATCAAGGATTTGGAAGACCAAGCTAATCAACAAGAGAAGCTTGCTGAGAAAAACGAAGCATTAGATAAGGATAATAAGTCAGAGGCCGATAAACAAAAAGAAGCGGATACTAATCAAAAAGAGCAAGAAAAACTGAGCAAGGCTTTTGAAGAAGTAAAGAAAGATTTGAAGGAAGCGGAAAAGATTAATAAAGAAATGAAAAATGCTGAACCTATGGACATGGGCAAAGAACAGCAAGAAGATATTTCTCAAGATCAAAAGGAAGCGGAAGAAAAATCTGAAAAAGGAGATAATAAAGGTGCATCTCAAAAACAAAAGCAAGCAGCCAAGCAAATGAAGAATTTGGCTCAGCAATTAGCCAAGGAAAAACAGGAACAGGAAATGAAACAAAACGAAGAGAATATGGATGACCTTCGTGATATCCTTGAAAATCTTGTGAAGATTTCGTTAAGCCAAGAAAAGTTGATGAAAGACTTTAGAGGTATGAATCCTTCGGACCCTAGGTTCATTAAACTTTCGCAGGAGCAAATAAAGATACAGGATGATGCAAAAGTGATTGAAGATAGTTTATATGCATTATCGAAAAGGGTCTTACAAATTGAATCTTTCGTAACCCGTGAGATGAGTAATATGAAAGGTTTTATGGCTGATGCTTCAAAACTTATCAAGGATAGAAAATTACCCATGACTACTTCGAAGCAACAATTTGCGATGACATCCATGAATAACCTTGCTTTATTGCTTTCTGATGTATTGAAACAAATGCAGCAAAATCAGCAAATGATGATGCAGAGCGCGGGAAAAGGCAAAACAAAAAGCAAAGGAAAAGGCAAAAGCCTAAGCGAAAGCCAAAAGGAATTGAACCAGCAAATGCAACAGACCATGCAAAAAGGTGAGAAAGGGCAAGGGGGCGTTTCGGAACAATTAGCTAAAATGGCTAGAGAACAAGCTCAAATCAGGAAGATGCTCCAAGAGTTTTTGGATAATAATAAAGGAACTGATAAAGGCAAAGGCTTGGGAAATGAAATAAAAGAGATGATGAAGAAAATGGAAGAAAGCGAAACTGACTTGGTAAACAAACGCCTGAATCCGAATTTAATGAAACGTCAACAAGAATTATTGACTCGTTTGCTTGAATCAGAGAAAGCTATGCAAGAACAAGAAGAAGAGCAAAAACGTAAAGCTGAATCAGCTCGACAAGATTTAGCAAGGAAGGTTCCTCCACAGTTTCAGCAATATGTTAAAGATAAACAAAAGCAAACAGAGTTGCTTCGTACTGTACCACCCAACTTGAATCAGTATTATAAACAACAAGTTGATAATTACTTCAAACAAATCAATTAATCAAAACGGGTCTTGGATTTTATCTAAGACCCGTTTCTTTTTTCTTCTAGTACTATATCTCTGCCTTTCTACACATTTCCTTCTTTCTCTCTAAGTAGCTGATATTCACAAGCTGAATTTTATATTGTATCTTTGTGAACGAATTATTTCAAACTTAATAATGTTATTACACAATGATTGTTTTTTTTAACGAGGATGTTGATTTTAAATTTAGCCAGAAAAACCAGTTAAAAGCTTGGTTAAAAAAAGTGGCTGAATTAGAGGGCTTTAAGGTTGGAGACCTCAACTATATATTTTGTTCGGATGAGTATCTTCATAAAATCAATGTTGAGTATTTAGAGCATGACACCTATACTGACATCATTACCTTTGATAATTCTGAAGAAGAAGAAATGATTGAGGGTGATATTTTTGTAAGTATTGAAAGGGTAAAAGAGAATTCTCAAGAATTAAAAACCGAGTTTCTTGATGAATTTAAGCGTGTGTTAGTTCACGGACTTTTACATCTTTGTGGTTATGATGATTTTTCAGATGAAGATGAAGCACAAATGAGAGAGATCGAAAGTAAATATATTTTAATTTTCAATAGTTGAATTTTTATATTTTATTCAAACACTCCACGTGGAACACTTGTAAAAAACACGCATTTTTTACAACTCATTTAAAACGTTCATAATTTCAATTATTTGGTTTTAAATAATCATTACAGTGGCTAAAGTATTTGTTTATAGATAAAAATATACAAAGCTATAGTATTACTTGAATAGGACATAGTCAGAGAATAGAAAAAGAATAGTCCTCGAATTGCATGGTCTAAATAATCATTATTAAATAACTAAAAACAGATTCAAGGTAATATAAGATTAATTATGGCTATGAAATGACATAAGATGATGAAATAAGTAGATATTAGATATGTTTCACAGGCTACTGAATAAGAGGGATTAATATTAGTTCTAGTAAGCCATTAGTAACAAAAATAAGGAGTTACATTAATTATCTTAAACAGCATACTATTGGCCATTATTAGAGAAAATAAAACAAGAAGTTAAAAACAAGTATAAAAGTAGATTCAAATATCAATTAATAATATGTACAAAGAATATGATGTTATCGTAGTAGGAGCTGGTCATGCTGGTTGTGAAGCCGCTCACGCAGCAGCAACGATGGGCTCGAAGGTATTACTCGTTACGATGAATATGAATACCATTGCTCAAATGTCTTGTAATCCAGCCATGGGTGGTGTGGCTAAAGGACAAATTGTGCGTGAAGTAGATGCTTTGGGTGGAATGTCAGGAATTATTTCTGATAAAACCATGATTCAATTTAGAATGCTGAATCGTTCTAAGGGACCAGCTATGTGGTCACCTAGATGCCAATCGGATAGAATGAGGTTTGCGGAAGAATGGCGTTTGGCTTTGGAAAGAAACACTAATGTGGATTTTTGGCAGGAAATGGTTTCTGGTCTGTTAGTGGAAGATAATAAAGTATTAGGTGTAAAAACTCAATTAGGCATTGAATTCAAAGCTAAATCTGTTGTATTGACCAATGGAACATTCTTGAATGGATTGATTCATATTGGTGAAAAAAACTTTGGTGGTGGTAGAACAGCCGAAGGAAAAGCAACTGGTATTACTGAACAATTGGTACAGTTAGGCTTTGAAGCTGGTAGAATGAAAACTGGTACCCCACCAAGAGTAGATGGTAGAAGCTTGGATTATACTAAAATGGAAGAACAAAGAGGAGATGAAAATCCAAGTAAGTTTTCTTATTTAGATACGCCTTCTTTAACTGAGCAAAGAAGCTGTTGGATTACCTATACTAATCAAGAAGTACATGATGTATTAAAAACAGGTTTTGAAAAATCTCCTATGTTTGCGGGTAGAATAAAGGGATTAGGGCCAAGATACTGTCCGTCGGTAGAAGATAAAATCAATCGTTTTGCTGATAAAGATAGACATCAAATTTTTGTTGAACCAGAAGGCTGGCATACTGTAGAGGTTTATGTTAATGGGTTTTCAACTTCATTACCAGAAGATGTACAGTATGAAGCATTAAAAAAGATTCCTGGTTTTGAAAATGTAAGAATGTTCCGTCCTGGCTATGCGATAGAATATGATTTCTTCCCACCAACGCAATTAAAGCAAACATTAGAAACCAAACTGATTCAGCATTTATTCTTTGCAGGACAGATTAATGGGACAACAGGATATGAAGAAGCGGCTTGTCAAGGTTTAATGGCTGGGATAAATGCCCATCAAAAAGCACAAGACTTACCAGAGTTTACTTTATCTCGTTCAGAAGCTTATATTGGCGTTTTAATAGACGATTTAATTAATAAGGGTACAGAAGAGCCTTACAGAATGTTTACGTCAAGAGCAGAATATAGAACGTTGCTCAGACAAGACAATGCTGATATTCGCTTAACAGAGAGGGGACACTCAATTGGGTTGGCTTCAGAAGAAAGATTAAATAATGTTAATAATAAAAAAGAGCAAACAGCAGTATTAATTAATGGATTGAAATCATTGAAAGTAAAACCTGAAGAAGTAAATCCTGTGTTGGAAACGATTGGTACAGCGTTGTTAAGAGAAGGAACACCTATCATTAATTTATTGAAACGCCCAGATATTGATGTTCAAAAGTTGAAAACATTATCTCCAGAAGTAGGGGCTTATTTAGCTAATTTTAAAGATGAAATTTTGGAACAAGCTGAAATCAATGTGAAATATGAAAGCTACATTGAAAAAGAGCAAGTAATGGTTAATAAACTGTTGAAATTTGAAAACCTTAAGATTCCAGCAAGTTTTGATTATGCTAACTTAAAGGCTATTTCAAACGAAGGCCGTCAAAAACTATCAAGGATAAGACCAGCCACTATTGGTCAAGCTTCAAGGATTAGCGGTGTATCGCCTTCTGATGTTTCTGTTCTGATGCTTTATATGGACAGATAAATAGTGATAATAATAAATACAAAAGACTTGTAAGCAATGGTTATCGTAAACCAAAACCTTACAAGTCTTTTTTGTACCTTTGTGAAAATTAACAACCATGGAAAAAATAAGCACTTGCCCAGTCTGTCAACAAAGTTCATTTAGTCATTATCTTACTGTTAAAGATTATACAGTAAGCCAAGAAGAATTCGAAATCGTCAATTGTAATACTTGTGGGTTTAAATTTACCAATCCTCGCCCTGAGATAGATAAAATAGGCGCATATTATAAAGCTGAATCTTATATCTCGCATACTAATACTTCTAAGGGACTTATTGCTAAAATTTATCATTCTGTTAGAAAATATACGCTAAAAGGTAAATTAGAATTAGTTAATACATTGTATCCTGCAAAAGGCAAATTGCTAGATGTAGGCTGTGGAACGGGGATGTTTTTGAATGTATGCAAAGAAAATGGTTGGAAAGTATTTGGTATTGAACCAGACGATGATGCAAGGGCAATTGCAGAACAAATTAATCAATCTACTATCAAGACTGATGTATTGAGTTCATTCCAAAATGAGCAATTTAACATCATTTCTTTGTGGCATGTTTTAGAACATGTGCATCAATTAAATGAAACGATTGATTGGTTATATGAAAGACTCGCTGTGGATGGTTCGTTGATTATAGCTGTACCTAATCATGAATCAGAAGATGCCGCTATTTATGGCAATAAATGGGCAGCCTATGATGTTCCCAGACATTTGTATCATTTCTCTCAAAAGACAATAAAGCAACTTTTTGAACAACATAACTTCCTTTTGGAAGAAACCCTCCCTATGAAGTTTGATTCCTTCTATGTTTCGATGTTGAGTACTAAGTATCAAACAGGGAAAATCAACTATTTCAAAGCCTTTGTAGATGGTTTGAAATCTAATATCAAAGCTGAAAGTAATCAACAAAATTATTCAAGCTTAATTTACATATTTAAGAAGAATTAACATTTTTCAGACACTTTTCCACAGCCCTCAGAGTTTAACAAACACTGAGGGTTTCTTTTTGTAAAATGGTCAACATTTCAATAAACCAATTTTTTTAAGCAATTTTGGGTTAATTAAAGGGAGTTTTCCAGATTTAAGCCATTGGCATTTATTTTATCCACAAAGTTTTCAACATATTAACATGAAAGTGAAGAATTTAGTCTTGATAAGTTTTCTTAGTTTTATACTCATCGAAATCCTCTTTAGTTGTGCACAAATCGTAGCACCAACAGGTGGCAAAAAAGATACATTAGCTCCCGTTATCGTTAAAACATTGCCGAATAATCAAGCAACCAATTTTTCAGGAAAAGTAATTCAATTAGAATTTAATGAATATGTAACGGTTGATAATATCCAACAGCAATTATTGATTACCCCAAATATTGAAGGTGCTTATCAAACCAAGGCATTGCCAAGAGGTGTAAGACTCACTTTTGAAAAACCTTTCAAATCAAATACTACTTATAGTTTAAATTTCAGAAATGCTATAAAGGATATTACAGAAAGGAACATTGCTAAAAATATAAGATTGGTTTTCAGTACTGGAAAAATTATTGATTCATTGATTGTAAGCGGTAAAGTATTTAATCCACAAATCAATAAACCAATTTTGGATATGACCGTCGGTTTATACACCTATTCTGATACATTGAATCCTAAAAAAGAAAAACCTTATTACTTTACAAAAACAGATAGCTCGGGTGTTTTCAAAATTGAAAATGTAGCTTCTGGCAAATACAGAATTTATGCGATTGCCGATGCTAATAATAATCTATTGTATGAGGAAGCCAAAGAATTAATAGGTTTTGTAAAAGATACGATTGACTTAAAAAGTAATTTATCGAACCTAGAAATCAATATGGCTAAGATGGATAAAAGTCCAAATAAAGTAGCTAAAACCAGAAATACAGCTAACTACTATTATATAGAATATAGTAAAGGGATAAAAAATGTAAAAATTGACTTTTTAGGCAGAAAAGATACGCTGGCTTATCAACAAATTGACAGTAAAAACCTAAGAATATATAATACTATCAACACTATCGATACTGTAAAGGTAAAAGTATCGGTTACCGATTCATTACATAGGGTATTTACACATGACCAAAAAATTAAATTTAGGGTAAAAGGCAAAAAGGATGAAAGTGTTAAAGAGGAGTTTAGTACGAAAATAACGCCTACTAATAATGAGGACATAGATTTAAAGGATGTGGGTTATACTATCAATTTTTCAAAACCTATTATTCAATATGATATTAGTAAAATTGAAATCATGAATGATACACTTATTAAGGTACCTATTACTGAAAAAGACATTACATGGAGCCAAGGAAAAACGAAATTGCATATCCAGAAAAATGATAAAAAACCGAAGGAATTTGTAAGAATCCGTATTCCAAAAGGAACATTCATATCACTTGAAAATGATAGTACTTCTAACATTGAAAGTTTTCACTCAATCAGAGATCCTGAGAATTATGGTATCATCGAAGGGGAAGTTAAGAACCCCAACAAAAAGCATTTTATTATTCAATTATTGAATGAACGAAATGAGGTAATTGAAAAAGTGGACAACGTATTGAAATACGAATTTGCCTTTCTTAAAGCAGGTATTTATTATGTAAGATTGATTGTGGATGAAAATCAGAATTCTCGTTGGGATGAAGGCGACTGGCAGACCAATACTCTACCAGAAAAAATAATCTATAATCCGAACAAGATTAAATTGAAACAAAATTTCGTTCTATCTGGAAATGACTTTACAATTGACTAAATATCAAAAAATGGTCAACCTTCTGTGGATAAGTCGTGAAATAGGGCAAATAGCCTTTCAAAAAAGTGGAAAAGTAGGGGTTTTATACCCCTTATTTTTGTGGATAGAAATAGAGGCATTGTGGAAACAAAAAATGGACATTTGGAAACGTGGAAAACTATCGATTTAATCCATATTTTTATGACAAGTTAACAACATAAAAACTCATTGTGAATAATGTTGAGAAAAAGTTAAAAGTTATACACAAATATGTGGATTAAAATTAATGATATTGTAAATCAAATAGTTATATGTTGATAAGTACGTTTTTTATGTTGATAAAAAAACTGATATTAACAATTATCTGTGAAAATAATGTTTCACAATACTCATCCACATATCCACAGTATAATAGAAGTAATAGTTTTCTTTTTTATAAAAAATTAAATAAAAATTATTATGATTAAATATAAGATGTTGTTGAAAACTTTTTTGAAGGCTCTTTGCTTCTTCATTTTCTTAATGGGGTCTTTTGATGTTTTCAGTCAAGATGCTCAGTTGGGAATTGAATACCTGAAATCGGGAGAATATGAAAAGGCGAAAACCATTTTTCAAAAATTGGCTAAGAACAAAGAGGCCGCAAAAGATATTTATAAACCATACTTGGAAACTTTGGTGAAGTTGAAAGAATGGGACGAAGCCGAAAAGTTTGTTAAGAAACAAATCAAAAATGCTGATGCCAACCAAGCTAAATATTTAGTTGATTTAGGAAGACTTTATCAGTCAACTGACAAGAAAGACGAGGCTAAAAAAAACTATGATTTGGCGATTGATAAAGTAAAGGCAAGTGATGACGAAATGATAGATTTAGTGAATTATTTTGCTCAGCAACACCAAACAGATTTAGCTATACAAACAATTGAGGTATCAAGGGCTTTTACAAAAACGGAAGATAAATACGCTGTACAGTTAGCAAATTTGTTCCGTATGGAAGGCAAAGTCACTCAAATGATAGAAGAGTACCTAAAGTTTGGTTTAGTGACTGATAATCAAGAAATGGTACAGTCAATACTTCAGGATGAGTTGAAGGAAGACAAGGAAATTGAAGAATTAGAAAAAATACTCTACGCGAAAGTTCAACAATATCCACAAACATCTTATTATACCGATATTTTGATTTGGCATTTGATTCAGAAAAAGGACTTTTATAAAGCTTTTGTTCAGGCGCGGGCATTGGATAAACGCTATAGAAAAGAAGGCGTTCAAGTGACGGATTTAGGGTTTATGGCGCATCAAAATAAAGACTATGTCAATTCAGGTAAAATTTTTGAATACTTAATCAAAGAATACCCTAGACATCAGAACTATCCATTGTGGAGAAGAATGTTGATTAATGCCAAAGAAGAAGTGATTAAAACCACTTACCCAATCAATCAATCGGATATTCGATTACTCATTGGCGAATATACCAAGATGCTGGATGAAATAGGAACGAATCAGAGAACATTAGAAGCCCTAAGAAGCAAAGGGCTTTTGTATGCGTTTTACTTGAATGAAAAAGATACTGCCATTGCCGTTTTGGAAAAAGTCATCAAACTTGCCAATAATGATCAGATATTTGTGGATAAGTGTAAACTAGATTTAGGAGATATATTCTTGTTGAAATCTGAGCCTTGGGAAGCTACGTTATTATATTCGCAAGTGGAAAAATCAGAGAAAGATAGTCCGATTGGGTATGATGCCAAATTAAGAAATGCAAAATTGGCATATTTCAGAGGAGACTTTGAGCTAGCCAAAGAAGTATTAGATATTTTAAAACAAGCCACTACTCGCGAGATTGCCAATGATGCTATGGAACTGAGTTTACTGATTCAAGAAAACACGGGTTTTGATAGTACAGAAACTGCCTTAAAAGATTATTCTACTGTTGAACTCCTACTTTTTCAACATCGTAATGAGGAGGCTATCGCCAAATTAGGAGAAATGGAAAAGATATATCGTGGAAATCCTATCATGGACGATTTGGTTTTTCTAAGAGCGAATATCTATTTGAAACAAGGAAATGTGGATAAAGGAATAAAAGATTTAGAATTTGTCATCCAGAATTTTCCACATGACATAAAAGGCGATGATGCATTGTATCTATTAGCGAAAACTTATCAGGATGTATTGAACCAATCCACAAAGGCGATGAAATTATACCAAGAATTGTTGATAAAGTATCCTGGGAGTATTTATGGAGCAGATGCTAGAAAAAGATTTAGAAATTTGAGGGGAGATACAATAAATTAATTACCTAAACGTATTACTATCAGGCCTGTAAGCTTATCCACTTACAGGCTTTTTTTGTGGATAAACCGCTAAATATCATTGTATGGTTTAAAACTTTACTTGATTGCTTTAAATAAAATTTGCTAAGACCATTTTAATCAAAGTGGCCTGCTTTTTATTTTTTGTGTCTATCCTCTAATTATTCACAATCAAGTAAAATAGCCATGAAAAAACTCTTCTCTTTACTCTTCATTGTTAGTCTTGCTTTTAGCAATCAGCTGTTGGCTCAACAACCAAAAATCGTTTTTGCATGTAATTATTTTGGCAAGAAAGTATTACCCCAAGACATTTGTCCACAGACGATGGGATATATTTCTGAAAGTCATGCTGCAGAAGTAATCGGGAAATTTGCCAAAAAAATGGGGCAGATTCATAGTAAGTTTAAAGTAATGCAATGTTCAAATACTGATAATTGTTTTGCGACTATTATTGAAGGACAACCCTATATTATTTATGACCGTGACTTTTTGGGTAGAGTGGAACGGACTGCTCAAACCGACTGGGCTGCGATTTCTATCTTAGCACATGAGATTGGTCATCATGCCAATTTCCATACCATAGATGGAGAAGGAAGTCGTCCTGAAAAAGAATTAGAGGCTGATTATTTTTCAGGTTTTTGGTTGCACCAAATGGGTGCTACTTTAGAACAGTCACAACAAGCTATTCAGTATTTTCAAGAAGAGCATGTAACTTCTACACATCCACCCAAATCGTTAAGATTAGAAGCTATCAAAAAAGGATGGCTAGAAGCTGATAACGATAAGGTGATAGAGATATCAAGAGCATCAAAAAATGACCAAACAAATGTTCATTCGAATGTTGATAGAAAAGTTGAAAATATAGAAGTTATTGAAAATAAGTTACTTAGTGCCAATGAAGCTTCTTTCAAGAAAACAGGTTGTGTGACTGGAAATTGCAAAGATGGAGAAGGCCTATTTGTCCACAAAACACAGGGGAGTTATCAAGGAATGTGGAAAAGCGGTAAAAGAGATGGTTATGGAATACAGTATTACCCAAACGGAAATAAAATGTATGAAGGAGAATATAAGGCAGGGAAACGAGAAGGGAATGGTATTTATTATTTCCAAAACGGAGAGCGATTTGAAGGGAAATTTTTAAATGATAGTACTACAGACGACGGATATTATATCTTGAAGGATAATGAAATAAGTGAAATAGAATTAACTTATTTATATTCAGATGGTAGAAAAGAAATTATTCAAATTGTTAATGAATAGGATAGAAGGTGGATAAAAGTAAATTTTAGCAAAAAATAGTTATTAATAATCCGCTGTTAAATTCTTTGTTTGAAATACTCAAAAAATACAAAATAATTATGCTTGCATACTATTTTCATTTATTTAAACTTGTTATCTTTGTTTAACGCTATTGTAAAATATAGGGTTTAATTTGTATTTTATTTTGAAGAGGCATCGAATAAACTAAGATAGTCATGAAGAGCAATCCTAACATTACCAGAGTATTTGATTTACTACCCAATTGTGTACTAGCAGTAAATAAAGAAGACACCTTCGCTAGTAAAGTAAAAGGCGAATGGAAAAAATATAGTGCTACCGAAGTAATAGAAATCGTTAATAAAGTAAGCGTTGGCTTAATCAAATTAGGGGTTAAAAAAGACGATAAAATTGCGTTGATTTCTAATAACAGACCAGAATGGAATTTTATTGAATTAGGAGTTCAGCAATTAGGAGCTGTATTGGTGCCGATGTATCCGACCATCACGATTGAAGATTATCGTTATATTTTTACGGATGCAGAAGTTAAATTGATTTTTGTTTCTGACAAGGCCTTGTTAGCAAAAGTACTTGAAGCAACCAGCGTGTTGGAAGGCATAGAAGGTATCTATTCTTTTGATCCTTTTAAAGGAACAAAACATTGGACAGAATTATTAGACTTAGCCAAAGGGGAGGATTTCGCTCAAATAGAACCTTATAAAGCAGCTGTTCATCCAGACGATTTGCTGACATTGATTTACACTTCTGGCACGACAGGCAAGCCCAAAGGAGTAATGCTGACGCACGATAATATCATTTCTAACATTGATGGATTGGTGATTGGAAAGCATTTAGAATTATCATCTGATGACAAAGCCCTAAGTTTCCTTCCGCTTTGCCACATTTACGAGCGTACCGATGTATATGTGTATATGTATTATGGCGTTTCGGTATACTATGCCGAAAGTATGGATACCATTGCCGATAATCTAAAAGATGTTAAGCCACAAGTTTTCGCAACTGTTCCGAGATTGCTAGAAAAAGTATATGATAAGATTGTAGCGAAGGGTTACGAACTATCAGGTATTAAGAAACAGCTTTTCTTTTGGGCATTGAACTTAGGATTGAAATATGATCCAATGAAGGATATGGGTTTTTGGTATAATGCACAGTTGAAAATTGCCAGAAAATTGATATTCAGTAAATGGAAAGAGGCCTTAGGAGGTAATATCAAAATTATTGCTTCTGGCTCTGCCGCTTTGCAACCTCGTTTATCAAGGGTATTTTGGGCCGCTGAAATTCCGATTGCGGAGGGCTATGGATTGACAGAAACTTCGCCAGTAGTTTCGTCAAGTATCTTATCTGATTTTAGAGTGGGTTGTGTAGGTACAGTATTACCAAATGTGGAGTTGAAAATTGCTGAAGACGGAGAAATTTGTGTAAAAGGTCCATCTATCATGAAAGGCTATTATAAAAGACCAGATGCTACTGCCGAAGCGATAGATGTGGATGGCTGGTTTCATACAGGAGATATAGGTGAACTTTTTGAAGGACGTTATCTGAAAATTACTGATAGAAAGAAGGAAATCTTCAAAACCTCTGGTGGTAAGTATGTAGCACCTCAGGTAATCGAAAATAAATTGAAGGAATCTGTATTGATTGAACAAGCAATCGTTGTAGGAGAAGGACAAAAATTCCCGTCAGCTTTGGTTGTACCTGAATTCAATGCCTTAAAAGAGTGGTGTACTAGAAACGGGGTAGACTGTAAGGATGCCACTCAGATGATTAAGAATGATAAAGTGAAAGAGAAAATAGATGAAGTAGTAAAAGACTTGATGAAGAATGTTGCTCAATATGAACAAGTAAAAAAGGTAGAATTATTACCTAAATTATTTACGATTGAATCGGGCGAATTAACACCAACATTGAAGCTAAAAAGAAAAATCATTCATAATAATTATAAAGAGTTGATTGAAGGAATATATAATTAAGCTCTTGATAATTTTCCGAATTTTATAATCAAAAAAGCGGTCAGAAAACTCATTTCTGACCGCTTTTTTGATTGATGTTTTGAGTAAATGATTATAGTTCCGTAGGAACATTATATCGGTAGAATTATCTTGTAATTGTAAACTTACCACTAACCCCATCGGGGCGAAATATTTCGCCCCGATGGGGCTAAGAGGAAAGTTGTTATTCAGAGACTACCGATATTTCGCTTCTACGAGTCTTTTTATTTTTACTATAAAGAAAACAAGTAGTTTTTAAAGCTTGCAAAATCTTTCGTCATCGGTATCGCTACTTTTTCTTTAGACAACAATGCCGATAATCTTTCAGGAATTTCAACAGAGGTACCCAAAGCATCTTCAACCACATCTAAAAATTTAGCATAATGAGCAGTAGAAAGTAACACACCTGCTACATCTTCAGAAAGCGTATCTGTATAAGATTTCAAACCCAAATAAGCCACGGCTGTATGTGGACACATTACATAATTGGTTCTTTCAAAAACCTCCTTCATAGCCAATTTGGTTTGCTCATCATTGCTAGAATCTCCTGCGATATGCTTTATTACTTCTTCATAAGCATCACCCGCTAATAAACGCATCCTGATAAAATTGGATGGATTACCTACATCCATTGCATTGGAAATTGTTTCTTGAGATGGCTTTGGTTCATAATTGCCAGTAGCCAAGTAGCTCGGGACAATATTGTTTACATTGGTTGCTGCCACAAACATTTTGACAGGCAAGCCCATTTTCTGAGCAATTAATCCTGCTGATAAGTTGCCAAAATTTCCACTTGGTACACAGAAAACAAGAGGTTTGGTATTGCCTGCTTTCTTCAATTGGGCATAAGCATTGAAATAATAAAATGATTGAGGAATCAATCGGCTGATGTTGATAGAATTGGCAGAAGCTAAATTGATAGTTGAAGACAGTTCTTTGTCTAAGAATGCAGCTTTCACCAAAGCCTGACAATCATCAAAAGTTCCATCTACTTCCAAAGCCGTTACGTTCTCGCCCAAGGTAGTTAATTGCTTTTCTTGAATATCCGACACTTTGCCAGTTGGATACAAAATAGTTACTTTAATACCAGGCGTTTTATAAAATCCCTGGGCAACAGCTCCGCCAGTATCGCCAGAAGTTGCCACAAGAATATGAATATCTTTGTGCGACTTTTGTAAAAAGTAGGACATCAATGATGCCATGAACCTTGCTCCAAAATCTTTGAATGCCATAGATGGTCCATGAAACAACTCTAATACATAAGTGTCTTTTTCAAGATTGACCAAAGGTGCATCAAAATCGATAGCTCTTTCTACAATCGTTTTAATATCATCCTCAGGGATATCGTCGCCCAATAATGTTTTAGTTACTTCAAAGGCAATTTCTGAAATTGATAGTGTTTCTATTTTATCAAAAAAAGAAGAGGGTAAAGTCGGAATAACATGAGGCATATATAAGCCATTGTCTGGAGGGAGTCCTCTAAATACTGCTTCTTCCAAAGAAACATCATCACTTTGATGATTTGTGCTGTAAAGTATCATAATTATTTGGAACAGATAAATCCTTCAATTTCAAAACCTTCGTGGCAAGAAATCTTGTAAATTAGTATTATCAAAAGCTTAAAAAATGTTGATTCCTTTTTTTGACAATGACTATAAAAAATGGCTTATCGCTTACAGCCTAAAGCTTATAGCGGTAAAACAATACAAAATTAGTTCAAAAGCCTGAATTACAGAATAAACATTTTAATTTCTGTTGTTTAACATCATATTCATTTTAATACCTAACACCCATGTATAAAAAACTACAAGCTTATCTACGTGATTTTTTCGCTTTTAATCAAACAGAAATAAAAGGCTTTGTTTTGCTTATTTTCTTAATCTTTTTACTCATTATTTTTACTTTCATTTTTGATTATCTTCCTGAAAAACAAGTTGTTAATGATTCAATAAATCCGAAAAAGATTGAGGAGTTAATGGCAAAAATTGAAATCAAAGAACGTTCTGAGCATCCTAGAGAGCATGAAAATAATTTTTCCGATAAATATGCTAAAGAAAATGACTTTAAAGAGGGGGCTGGAACCATTACACTATTCACTTTTGATCCTAACTTAGCCAATACCGACGACTTACAGAAGCTAGGGATAGCTCCTTGGCTAGCCGAACGAATAGTCAATTATAGAAATAAAGGTGGAAAATTTAGAAATAAAGAAGATTTAAAAAAAATCTATAACTTCCCAATAGCTCTCTATGAAAAGCTAGCACCCTACATTGTTTTATCAACTTCACCCATCATTCAACCAAATGTCAATAGTACAAAAGTTGAGTTGGTAACAGAAAAGAATTTGCCAACAACAAATGTTACTAAGGAAAATTTCAAACCTGTTAGTTTTGATTTAAACAGAGCTGACACCAACGACTTAAAGAAATTAAAGGGTATTGCATCTAAGCGAGCTATCAGGATTATTCAAGAACGAGAGAAACTTGGAGGCTTTTATTCAATAGAGCAAGTACGCAATATTTGGGGATTAGATTCTATTTCAGTTGACGAACTATTGAAATATGGCACAGTCAAAAATCCTCAACTCAGGAAAATCAAAATTAATGAGGTGACCCTAGAAGAATTTAAGCATCCATATTTACGTCCTTATGTTGCTAAAGCCATCATTGCATATCGGCAACAGCACGGGAGTTTTTCAAGTCGAAAAGATTTAGAGAATATCAAACTTTTGGATGAACAAACACTCAATAAGCTTTTACCATATCTAGCTTTCTAAAACAGTAAAACGAGATGAAATCTCGTTAAAATTAAGTTACAAAAATTACGAGATGAAATCTCATTTTACAGCATAATATGATACCACTTTCAGACTTACTCGTTTTTATTATTGCCGCTTTTGGGTTGGTCATCACACCCGGTCCCAACATGATATACCTAATATCGCGTTCTATCTCACAAGGCAAGCAAGCAGGAATGATTTCACTAGCAGGAGTTATTGTAGGTTTTCTATTCCATGTCATCATGGTCTCTTTCGGACTTACGGCTATTTTGATGGCTGTGCCTTTTGCCTATTCCTTTCTGAAATGGCTAGGCGTTTGCTACTTATTGTATTTAGCTTGGAACGCCATCAAGCCGGGAAGTAAATCATTTTTTGAAACAACGACATTGGAAGACGATAGTAATTTCAAACTTTTTCAGATGGGGTTTCTCACTAATGTACTCAATCCTAAAATTGCTGTTTTCTATATGTCGTTCTTTCCACAGTTTATCAGACCTGAATACGGCAATGTATTATTACAGAATTTTCAATTAGGACTAATCCAAATGACGGTCAGTTTTACAGTCAATTTAATGATAGTATTGTTTGCATCCAGAATAGCTATCTGGTTTGGTAGTCGACCTACTTGGATTAAAATTCAGAAATGGTTTATGGCGGGTATTTTGAGTAGCCTAGCCCTTAAATTAGCCTTTGATAAAGCCAAATGAATATTTATTCTAGTTATTGTTCAATGAGTTATGAAAACAAGGTAAATTTTACAATAAATAAATCACTATGAAACAGATTATATTATTATCAATCGTATTATTTTTAAATTGTTCTGCTGCCGAGGATTGCCCACAAAATATAAATATTTTACCTATGTATGGGGGAGTAAAAAAATGCAAAGAACAACTAGAAATTGATAAAGACTTTCTTAATGAATGTGACAGATTTTTTAAAAATAGAAATAAAGCTGTATCCCATCATTTATATAGAGCGTGGGAGTATTATTATAAAGATGACTTTGATTCTTCAATGAAAAGATTTAATCAGGCTTGGTTATTGGATAGTACTAATGCTGATGTTTATTGGGGTTTTGGAAATATACTTGGACGACAATTGAAGTTTGATGAGTCATTAATATACTTTAATAAATCCTTAAAATTAAATGCTAAAAATTCTAAGGTATGGCTTTCAAGAGGAACAAGTTATGCCCAAATGTTTATTAAAAACAATGATATTAAATTGTTGAATAAAGCAATTGATAATTTTAGAATATCTGTTGAATTAGATAATAAAAACGTAGAGGCGTATTCTCAATTAGCAATAGCTTATTCATATTATATGGAAAAAGATAGTGCTTTAGTTTTTTTGAAGATTACAGATAAATTAGACCCTAATGCAATTAATTCAGAAGCGAGGAAGTTTATTCTTTTTAAATAATCAATCAATATTTCCCTTTTTCCATTCCAAATACTCCAACCTCATACAATGCCCACAAGGACGAAAACCCAAAGCAATAGCTTCTTGAATATCTTTAAAGAAGACTCTGTTTTGGGTTTTCATTCTTTTGCCAGATTTACAATTGAGCGTTCCATAAATCTTTAATGACTTATTACCACCTATTATAATTTGCTTGTCTTTGATTAAAGACAGCAATAAACGGTTTGTTCCTTTTTCATCTAGTATATCTTGATGTCTTATCATTTAGCATCATGAAAAATAATCCCGACTGTATAACGATTTCCACTATGGAGTTTACTAACACCATGTTTCATGGGCGAACGATAATATCCTCTTGTTCCTTTGGCAGCCCGAAAGTTTGTAGTGAAAATTACCATGTCGCCACGGTTCGGTTGTAATACAATAGCCTGAGATTGTAACCTGGGTTTTTGTTCAATCAATACAAATTCTCCGCCAGTATAATCTTCCTGAGGTTGAGATAAAAACAATACTGCCTGAAAAGGAAAATACAACTCTCCATACAAATCTTGGTGGAGGGTATTAAAGTCACCTGTTTCATATTTCAAAATCAGAAGTGTTGGTCTGTATTGATTTTGTTGCTGACAAGCTTCAATAAAATCTTGATGCTTCTCGGGATAGGTAAGATTAATGCCTAATTTTAGATTCCACTCGTTTGCTACTGACGATAAAGGCGTATAAAGTTCATCCCTTAAATAAGCAATGCTTTCGGGTAGAGGATACGAAAAATACTTATATTCACCTTTCCCAAAATTATAACGTTTCATTACAATAGTACTTCTATATAAATCAGCTTGAGAATAAGAAGCTATTAATTGGTCAGAAATATCCCGAGGAATCACTGCCCGAATAACAGCATACCCTTGTTCATCCAAATCTTGTTTAATACTTTGCCAGTTAAGTGAGTTGATATTCATGTTCAATGTAAAATTGTGAATGTGTGAGTTAGTGAATGAGTAATTAAATATTTTGGTGTTTAGTAATAATTCACTAAATCACAACTCACTCATTCACTCAATACTTCTACTCGCTTCCCATCCAACAAGGGCTTTCTTCCGAATGCTTCCCCAATGATATTCGCCCAGCTTTCCTTCTTTTCTAATTACTCGATGACAAGGTATTAAGTAAGCAATAGGATTATTTCCGACAGCGGTGCCGACTGCTCTAACAGCCTTGTTATGTCCGATACTATCTGCTATTTGTTGATAAGTCGTTAATGAACCTTGAGGAATCGTCAATAAAGCTTCCCATACTTTTAACTGAAAATTGGTACCTTGTACTAATAGATGTAATTTGTCTAACGAGCTAAGATGTGGTGTAAAAATGCGTTTTACATATTGTTCGGTGACAGAAGGGTTCTCTTCGATAGTAGCAAAATGCCATTTCTGTTTAAAGGTCTCTAAATCTTCATTTTTAGAAATCTCATTGGTAAAAGCCATTCCACAAATTCCTCTTTCGGTAACGGCCATAAAGCATTCTCCGAAAGGAGTATCATGATAAGCATAATCAATGTGCAAACCTTTTCCACCACTTTTGAATTCTTGGGGAGTAACAGCTTCAATACCTGTAAACAAATCATACACTCTGCTTTGGCTCGATAGCCCTGCTATCTCTGCTGCTTCTATCAAAGTGGCAGTGTCCTTAATTTTAGCTTTTAAATAGTCGGCTGTTAAAAACTGTAAAAACTTCTTCGGACTAACGCCTGCCCATTCAGTAAAAATTCTTTGAAAATGAAAAGGAGAGAGATTTACTTTTTCGGCCACTTCTTCTAAGGAAGGTTGTGCAGTAATATTGTCGGTAATGAACTCAATTGCTTTGGCAATACGTTCATAATGATATGTATCTGTTGTCATGTTCTTTATAAATTAACAATACAAATGTCGATTGATAAAAGAACATCCTCAACCCGAAAGTTGCTTTTTTGTTGAAGAAGCAAGACATAAGACAAAAGAAGCAAGAGATAATGTAATATGTACTTTCAGTTCGGAAGGTTTTCAGAGAGTGAGTTAAACTTGATTTTGTACTTATCATAGTAAAAGATTAAAAAGATAGTAATTCATATCTTTTGTCATTACCTCGTTCTTATGATCAACCTTTATTTTTAAGTATTGTTTTCTTGTGTCTTGCTACTTCAATCTTATTTCTTAATTGTCCTTATTCAGCTTTTTACTTAATTTTACATCAAACCAAAAACTTCATCAAATGTCAACAGGATTTTTTAGCGTACCAACGCCCAAAAATGAGCCAATCAACTCATATGCACCTAATACAAAGGAGCGTGAAGCACTTATTGCCAAACTAACTGAAATGCGTGGTAAAGTAATAGACGTACCCATGTATATAGGTTCTGAAGAAATAAGAACAGGCAATAAACAAGCTTTGACTTCCCCACACGACCATCAACATATTTTAGGATATTATCATGAAGGCGATGCTAGTCATGTGAATCAAGCAATAGACTCAGCACTATCAGCCAGAGAAACATGGGCAAGTTTACCTTGGGAAAATAGAATGGCAGTCTTCTTAAAAGCAGCAGACCTATCGGCTACCAAATATCGTAATGAATTAAATGCTTCAACGATGTTAGGTCAATCGAAAAATGCTTATCAAGCAGAAATTGATGCAGCTTGTGAGTGGATAGACTTCCTACGTTTCAATGTACATTTTGCAACACAGATATATGCAGAACAGCCTATCTCTTCTGAAAACGTTTGGAACAAATTAGAATACCGTCCCTTAGAAGGATTTGTGTTTGCAGTAACGCCATTCAACTTTACGGCTATTGCGGGTAACCTTCCAGCATCGGCAGCCTTAATGGGAAATGTTGTAGTATGGAAACCATCGCCACAGCAAATCTATTCTGCGAATGTATTAATGAAGGTATTGAAAGAAGCAGGATTGCCAGATGGCGTAATAAACCTTATCTATACAGATGGGCCACTAACAGGCGATATCGTATTCAAGCATCCACAATTTGCTGGGGTACATTTTACAGGAAGTACCAAAGTGTTTCAACATATCTGGAAAACAATAGGCGAAAATATCCATAAGTATAAGTCGTATCCAAGAATCGTAGGAGAAACAGGAGGAAAAGATTTTGTAGTAGCACACAAATCAGCTGATGCCAAAGCCCTAGCTGTAGGCTTGGTTCGTGGAGCTTTTGAATACCAAGGACAGAAATGTTCTGCGGCTTCGCGAGCTTATATTCCTGATACGCTTTGGGAGCAAACGTGGGAATATATTCAAACAGACTTAGAAGAAATTAAAATTGGTGGTGTAGAAGACTTTTCAAATTTCGTGAATGCCGTGATTGATGAAAAGGCTTTTGATAAAATCGCAGGATATATAGATAATGCAAAAGCTTCAGACAAAGCCAAAATAATAGCAGGTGGAAATTATGATAAATCGAAAGGGTATTTTATTGAGCCAACGATTATCTTGACGGAAGACCCTCATTATACTACGATGTCAGAAGAAATATTCGGACCAGTACTTACTATCTATATATATGAGGCGGAAAAGTATAAAGCAACTTTAGATATCGTAAATACAACTTCTGATTATGCACTTACAGGAGCAGTGTTTGCTCAAGATCGTTATGCTTTAGAGATTGCTAATAAAAAGCTAGTAAATGCAGCAGGTAATTTCTATATCAATGATAAGCCGACGGGAGCAGTGGTTGGACAACAACCATTCGGTGGAGCTAGGGCTTCTGGGACAAATGATAAGGCGGGTTCTATGTTAAACTTATTAAGATGGGTTTCTCCAAGAACAATTAAAGAAACATTTGTATCTCCAACAGATTATAAGTACCCTTTCTTGGGATAAATTGGATATAAATCGTACTAAAATTACTAAAAGCGGTCAGTCATTTTTAAAATGATTGACCGCTTTTTATATAAAAATTCAAGTAGATTAAAGTTTGAGCATTTTTTCTCAAATTTTTTTCATTTTTTTCATTGTCAATAACTTCTTGGTTTTCAGTGCAATTATGGTGGATGTTATGGATTATTTTTCAAAAGTTTAAAAAAAACTTTGTGTTGTTGTTTGGTGTTTTAGAATTAATCCTACATCTTTGCACTCCCAAACGACGCCAACGGGTTGAGATAGGGGAGTAATTAGGAAGATAGTTACGACGAGATTTAGG